>NZ_JAABLM010000007.1 GCF_009915155.1 Flavobacterium ichthyis
ACTACATAACCTATTATAACAACGATAGAATAAAGTCGAATTTAAACAAAATGAGCCCGATAAAATATCGAGCTCACCATTATCAAATTTAATTGTAAATTTGTCTAAACTTTTGGGTGCAGTCTAGTTGAACGGGATTTTTTTTTTAAATCACATTGTTTCTATTAATGGCTGATGTCGTAGCTTCCCTCAGTTAAATCTACAGTGTTTCCAGAACCACTTAATCTTCCAGAAAAATTTCCTTTCAACTTATTGTTCGAATTTGTTTGAACAACTGAGCTTAATTCTCCATTGTCAAAATACTGATTTGTTCCGTTGAGGTAGCGAAAAGAAAAAGTTGCATCCGCACCAACATCGCCCATTTCCACTCCAAACATTATCACTTCGGTCGCGCTGTTTCCAATGGTTCCAGTTATGCCAAGTTCAGTAATTGTTTCACCATCTTCAACAAAAGTATCTTTGTCTACAACAACGTTGTTAAACGTTTTGCTTACTCCGTTGATTTTTACAGAAATACTTCCGCCCGTATTTTGTCCAGGGTTTGAGTTGGAATCGTCATCGCCAGAGCAAGAATTCAAAGTTGTCATAATACCAATGGCGGAAACGAATAAAAATAATTTTTTCATGTTAGTTTTGTTAAATTTCAGCAAATATAAAAAATCAAACGTTTTCGCAAAATTATTGCCCAAAATAATTTAAGATTACTTCAAATAAAAAACTTCATTAGCATAATCGATGATGGCTTTGCCGTTGATTAAAATATCAGCTCCAATGATGCCGTGAACGGGTTTGGCTTTGTACTCTTTGAGGGCGAGATTCACATGCGACATATTGAAAATGACCAAGTGGAAATTGGGTGTTTGCCAACGGCCTAATTGCAATATATTTTTTTCGGCAATTTGCGTTGTCATGCCCACGGCTCCGGCTCCTGCAGCTTTGGTAGCAGAGTCTTGAGCTGAAAGTTTAAAAATTGCTATTCCTTCGAAATCTACGCAACTACTAGAAGCACCGGTGTCTAAAATAAAATTTCCGGAAACACCGTTTATCTTGCCTTTAATAAGCAAGTGATTGGTTTTAGAAATTTTCATTTTTATCTTTTTGTAACCTTCTTTCTTAAGAAATTCGGGGTTGAGTAGCATAGTTTCATTTTATTCAGAAAGTAAAAATAAAGAAATCTACACAAAAGAGAATAATTGTTCTTATTAATATTTTGCCAAAGAAAAAGGCGGAAATACCGCCTTTAGATAACACTAACTAAACTGAACTTTTTTTATTGAATGGCATTAATAGCGGCAACTAATTGTGCTTCGCTACCTAAGACGGTTTGAACCGAAGTAATTGAAATCACGTGATCTTCGGCAATGTTAACGCCTTGAACCGCATACCTAAACATGCCATTTTGCTCGGAAACGAAAATAACATGACAGGCTAAACCAATAGGAATTTGTCCGTAATGCTCGCTAAATTGTTGGGTATCTTCGTTGTAAACATCTAATTGTGCTAAAGCATTTGTGCCTTCGCCATCGTAAGAAAGGTAAACCGCACTATTATCCGCATCAAAACCTGTGGGAACAGTAACTAAAAGGGTTGTTTTCGGACGTGGATCTAAATAAAATTTATCAACATTTGTCCAACCAAAATTTCCAAAATTAACGTAATAAGAAACACCTTCACCAAAAACGCCGCCTTGACCCTCGCCATTGTCTTCTTCCCAAACTAGGTTACCATTTTCGTCAATCGCCCCATTAAAAAGTTGCATTTCATCGTCTGGTGTTCCGGTAGTTAAACTAGCCGGAACTAGAAGTTGCATGGTACAATCGATATCTACAGGTTGTCCATTTTTAGTAGCATTGACATAAAAAGCACCGCCGGAAATAAGCATTGATTTGTTGCCATCAGGCATCAATCCCATCGTGGGTTTATTAGTGGCTAACATTGTACCTTTGTCAAATATTTCTACATATTCGATTATCACGTTTCCAGTAATGTCGTTTCCATTTTGCGTTAAACAAGTTCCATTAATCGATAAAACAACTCCTTTTGCTGAAGTAAACTGTTGAAAGCCCGCATCGGCATTCACCACGAAATTTTGTGTAATCCCGTCTAAAGCATCGATACGCAAAGCGTTAAATTCAGCAGCAGTTGGCGGATTGACACCACCATTATTATTATCATCAGTCTTACAACTTAAAAATAAGCTAATCGTAAAAATGGTAATAACTGTGTTAATTTTTGACTTCATAATAATATGTTTAAGCGATTATATAACTTTAGATAACTTAAATGTTAAATGGTTGCGTTGTTTTAAAGATATTATTTAATTTTTTGCAAAAAATTATTTTTATAGAAATGATTATTTTTGCAAAATGATTTTAACTGATACCCATTCACATATTTATTCTGAAGAATTTTCGCAAGATCAGGACCAAATGATGCAACGTGCTTTTGACGCTGGTGTGCAAAGAATTTTTGTTCCGGCAATTGACTCGAATTATGCTGAAGCGATGTTTGCTATTGAAAAAAAATATCCTGAAAATGTTTTTTTAATGATGGGTTTGCATCCCACTTACGTGAAAGAAAATTTTGAAGAAGAACTGGCCTTTGTAGAAAGCGAATTGAACCGCCGGAAATATTTTGCCGTAGGCGAAATTGGCATCGATTTATTTTGGGACAAAACTTTTTTAAAGCAACAACAAGAAGCTTTTCAACGGCAGATTCAATTGGCCAAAAAACACAAGTTGCCCATCAACATTCATTGTCGAGATGCATTTGACGAAGTTTTTGAGGTTCTAGAAAGCGAAAAGGCTCATGATTTATTTGGAATTTTTCATTGTTTTACGGGCAATTTTCAGCAAGCACAACAAGCTATTTCCTACGGAATGAAGTTGGGAATTGGTGGCGTAGCAACTTTCAAAAATGGTAAAATTGATCAATTTTTGAGTGAAATTCCAATCAAAAATATTGTCTTAGAAACTGATTCGCCGTATTTAGCACCTATTCCCCATCGCGGTAAGCGAAATGAAAGCAGTTATGTAAAATTAGTTGCCGAAAAATTAGCTTTAATTTATAATCTGCCAATTGAGAAAATTGCAGCCATCACAACCGAAAATTCTAAAGAAATATTTGGGGTTTAATATAGATGTAACAGCTAATTGAATAAAATTTCGTTCTTTTGTGAATTGTTATAAATCAGAAATTAATGTCTAAATTCGATAAAATCAGGCCATTTTACGATAGTGAAGTCAATGAAGCTTTGTGCAAAATTGCTGATCACCCGATGATGAAAGCCATGATGAGTTTTACTTTTCCGGAAACGCCCGAAAATGTTTGGATTGAACAATTAAAAAGAACCCACTCTATTCGTGATTTTCAGTGCAATTTTATTTATCATGCGATTATGAAAGTGCTCGAAAATAGTTCGGAAGGATTGACCACTTCTGGTTTTGAAAACTTAGACAAGCACACGCCTTACCTTTTTATTTCTAACCATCGAGACATTATTCTGGATACTTCATTGCTCAACACATGTTTAATGGACAATGGTTTGGTAATGACTGCTTCGGCAATTGGTGACAATTTGGTAAAAAAATCTTTTTTACACATTTTATCCAAATTAAATCGTAACTTTTTGGTTCAAAGAGAATTATCTCCAAGAGAACTATTACAAAGTTCAAAATTAATGGCAGAATATGTGGGTCAATTAATTTTGCGCGAAAATCGTTCTGTATGGATTGCGCAACGCGAAGGTCGAACCAAAGACGGCAACGATGCCACTCATACCGGGGTATTAAAAATGTTGGGCATGGCAAGCGACGAAAAGAATTTGATGGATTATTTCAAAAAATTAAAAATCGTTCCGGTTTCCATTTCTTACGAATACGACCCGACTGATGCTTTAAAAATGCCACAACTAATGGCGTTAGCAAATGACGAAGTATATATTAAAGATAAAAATGAAGATTTCATGACACTTTTGAGTGGTATTATGGGTCAGAAAAAAAGAATCCACATTCATGTTGGAAAAGTTTTAGATGAAGAATTAACCCAAATTTCGGAGCAATTTGAAAATCAAAACAAGCAGATTCAAGCATTGGCACAAGCAATTGATGACTCTATTTTATCTACCTATAAATTATGGCCAACGAACTATATAGCTTACGATTTGTTACACAAAACCAACCAATATTCGCATTTATATACCGATAAAGAAAAATCCATTTTCGAAAGACGATTAGAAATTCGCATAGACGAAAATAACCCAGTTGAATTTGAAGGATTTTTAGCCATGTATGCTAATCCTGTGGTAAATAAATCGAAATATGAAAACGCAGTTTAAGCCAAAAATTTTATTGATTTACACCGGTGGAACCATCGGGATGATTAAAGATTTCGAAACCGGCTCTTTAAAAGCGTTCAATTTCGCCAAATTAATAAAAAGCGTACCAGAACTCAAGCAATTAGAATGCGAAATTGAAACCATTTCTTTCGAAAATCCTATCGATTCTTCAAATATGAATCCATCAGAATGGGTTAAAATTGCCAGCATAATCGAAGAAAATTACGCCAATTTTGATGGATTTGTGGTGCTTCACGGGTCAGATACCATGTCATATTCGGCTTCCGCTTTGAGTTTTATGCTCGAGAATTTAGCCAAACCCGTGGTTTTCACCGGATCGCAATTACCTATTGGAGATTTGAGAACGGATGCCAAAGAAAACCTGATTACCGCGATACAAATTGCCTCTTTACAACATAAAAACAAACCCGTGATTACAGAAGTTTGTCTTTATTTTGAATACAAATTATACCGCGGAAACCGAACTACAAAAATTAATGCCGAACATTTTAACGCATTTTTATCGCCAAATTATATTCCACTTGCCGAATCTGGTGTTCATTTAAAAGTTAACTACGAGTATTTGTTCCCAAAAAATGCCAAAAAACTAATCGTCCACAAAAAAATTGACGATAATGTAGCAATTCTAAAAATTTTCCCAGGAATCAACGAAAACGTACTTTCAGCCATTATCAACATCGCTGGCTTAAAAGGAATTGTCCTCGAAACTTATGGAGCCGGAAACGCCCCAACCGAAGATTGGCTGATAAATGTTTTGAAAAAAGCCATAAAAAATGGACTTCAAGTAGTAAACGTAACCCAATGTTCTGCTGGAAGTGTCGATATGGGAAAATACGAAACCAGTTCCATGCTCAAAAAAATCGGCGTGATTTCCGGCAAAGACATCACCACCGAATCCGCAATTACAAAACTCATGTATTTGTTAGGCCAAAACGTTTCGCCAAAGGTTTTCAAAACCATATTCGAAACCTCACTTCGCGGTGAAATTTCCTAAATTTTTTTCCCAATTAATTTTTTAAAAACATAAATTTTACGGTTCTTTGCAGCCAACTTTTAGAGAGGTGTCCGAGTGGTTGAAGGAGCAAGCCTGGAAAGTTTGTATGTGGGCAACTGCATCGTGGGTTCGAATCCCATCCTCTCTGCAATCCAAAACCTTGTGAACTTTCGCAAGGTTTTTTTTATTTTTAGAAGCAATCTTTCGAGCATTTTTTATCCCGAAGGTTCGGGACATTTTCCCGCTTTCCACATCAATCTTTTATCAATTACTCCGGATTTTAACCCGAGCAATTGATAAAAGGATCTCCGCTACTCCCGAAATTTCGGGACGGGGTTAGATGAAAATTTTTAGGCATTTTTTTAATCTTAGGAAAATCGAGGCGGAAAATATATTTGCAAAATAAATCATTGGCAAATCCATAAAATTCACCTTCCTATAACTCAAAATTTTTAACTATTTTTATTGCATAATTCTCAGCTATGAAACCAGTTTGTTTTTTTCTTTTTCTTTTTTGTTCCGCAACAATTTGGGCTCAAGATCCCGTAACAAACCGGAAAATTAAAGAGCAACAAGAACGAGAGCAGCAAGAACGATTAAAAGAAATTATCAACCGCGAACAAAGTATCGACACCACAGAAATTTCCGAAACCCGACGTCGAGATTCCTTGCGAACCACCGTTACCGTTGTCGATTCGCTTTATCGGGAAGACCAGTTTTATATTGGACTAACTTATAATTGGTTACAAAATAATCCTTCAGGTGTAAAACAAAATTCATTTTCTACTGGACTTCATTTGGGTTTTATGCGGGACATTCCCATCAACAAACGCCGGAATGTTGCATTTGCTTTGGGATTAGGATATTCACTCAATGACTATCGCCAAAATTTAAAAATTAACGATATTGATGGAGCGAGAACTTATGAAGTTATTGACGAAAGCGAAGTAGATTTTGATAAAAATAAATTTGCCTTACATTTTGTAGAACTCCCGATAGAATTTCGTTGGCGAAGTTCTACCGTGCAAAGTCATCGTTTTTGGAGAATTTATGCAGGATTTAAAATGAGTTATTTGTTTTTAAACAAGTCTAAGTTTGTTGCCGATGGTGAAAAAATTCGGCTTTACAACAATGATGATTTTAACGAATTTCGATACGGGACTTATATTTCTTTTGGTTACAACACCTGGAATTTTCACGCTTATTATGGTTTAAACGAAATTTTTAAAAATTCGGCAAGGGTAAACGGAAATCCTATTGAAATGCAAACCATCAATATCGGTTTGATGTTTTACATTCTTTAAATCCAAAAATAAAGAAGCAAAAATTGCGGCAATAATCCGGTAAAAAAACCTGCTGTAAGTTCTAAACCCGAGTGTGCTTTCATTACCAATCGCGAACTTGCCACCAAACCTGTCAAAAATAAAAAAGTGGCGATCAAATACAAATGATTCGTTTGGGTTTTTAGGCTCATGCCAATTGTAAAAACCGCCAAAGCACTCATCCCCACCATGTGAATACTTGCTTTTAACTTCACAAAAGTCATCAAAAGCAATAAAACAGAACTCACCAACGCCCCAAAAAAGAAAAAATAAAGCTCCGGAATAAACTCGCTTTTAAGACTTTTTTCAATTAACAAAAGCAATAAAACACAGTTAATAGAAAGCGGAATTTTTCGTTGTTCCACTTTAGAAAGCATAATATTATTTGCCTTTCCGATACTTATTAAAAAATAAAAAACCGAAATAGGAATTAAAATGGTAAGGATTAAAACCTGAATTATGATGAGAAAAAATTCTTGGTAAAGATGAAATCTATCAGTCAAAAAAAAGTACAGCAAAACCGCGTAAACCGAAATAAACAACGGATGAAAAATGTAAGAAAATACAGATAGTAATTTGTTCATTTTAGGCTATAAGCTTTTGGAAACAAGCGGTAATATTAGACAAAATAAAATTTACTGTTTTTTTCATTTTTCAAGTCTTCCAATTATATGATTTTCAAATTAAATAATCATCAAATTTTCTTGCGCATTCTCGCCACCGGAATATCTAATTGTTCACGATATTTTGCAATGGTTCTTCTGGCAATAGGATACCCTTTTTCTTTTAAAATATCAGCTAATTGATCATCAGGCAAGGGCTTAGATTTGTCTTCGTCTTCAATTACATTTTGCAGAATTTTTTTTATTTCCAGAGTCGAAACATCTTCGCCTTGGTCATTTTTCATTGCTTCGGAGAAAAATTCTTTGATTAGTTTAGTTCCGTAAGGCGTTTCCACATATTTGCTATTCGCTACTCTAGAAACAGTAGAAATATCAAGCCCAACCATATCGGCAATATCTTTTAAAATCATGGGTTTTAGCTTGGTTTCGTCACCTTCTAAAAAATACTCTTGTTGGTAATGCATAATCGCATTCATGGTCACAAACAACGTTTCCTGACGTTGTCGAATGGCATCAATAAACCACTTGGCAGAATCTAATTTTTGCTTGATAAATTGCACCGCTTCTTTTTGCGCGTTCGATTTTTCCTTAGAAGATTTATAGGTTTGCATCATTTCCTGATAATCTTTGGAAACATGCAGTTCCGGAGCATTCCTGCCGTTTAATGTTAATTCCAGTTCACCATCTACAATTTTTATCGAAAAATCTGGCACCACATGTTCCACCATTTTTTGGTTTCCGGTAAAAGCGCCTCCTGGTTTTGGATTAAGTTTTTCAATTTCGTCGATGGTTTTTTTCAATTGATCTTGCGAAATTCCGTATTTCTGCAACAATTTATCGTAATGTTTTTTGGTAAAAGCATCAAATTGATTTTCGAGAATATCAATTGCCAAATCCACAGATTCTGTTGGCGTTTTATGCTTCAACTGAAGTAGCAAACATTCCTGAAGGTCTCGTGCTCCAACACCTGCAGGTTCTAACTCGTGAATAATGTGTAAAATTCTTTCCACATTTTTCTCATCCGTATAAATGCCTTGCGTAAACGCCATATCATCAACAATGTCCGGAATACTTCGGCGAATGTAACCCATATCATCAATGCTACCTACCAAAAATTCTGCAATTTCCCGCTCGTCTTCGGTTAAAATAAAAGTATTCAACTGATTAATTAAATCCTGATGAAAACTCACCGGAGCCGCAAATGGCATGGTTCTATCTTCATCATCGCCGTAATTGTTGGCTTGAAGTTTATAATCAGGCGTTTCGTCGTTGCTTAAATATTCGTCGATATTAATGTCATCGGCATCAATTCTTTCGTTATCATAATCGTCGAATTCATCATAATCATCGTTTTCATATTCGTCATTTTCAAAGTTGTCCTCCTCCTTGCCTGATTCTAGTGCAGGATTTTCCACCATTTCTTCTTTCAACCTTTGTTCAAATGCCTGAGTGGGCAATTGAATTAGTTTCATCAACTGGATTTGCTGAGGAGAAAGTTTTTGCGAAAGCTTGAGTTGTAGAGACTGTTTGAGCATGCGTGATTATTTGGTTTTGATACTCCAAATTTAAGTATTTTACAGTAAAAATATTGTAGTTTAAGATAAAGTTATGGCTTTTTGATAATTGGGCTTTCGCCAAAGTCAAGCAGGCTGATTTTGAATTATTTCCAATTTCATTCGAAGAATACTGCAGCTTTTGCCGGAAGATTTTAGAGGATTGAAACAACTTTCTGGCTTCATTTTCTTTTAAAAAAACGAAAAAAACCTGCTCAAACTAATGAACAGGTTTATTAAATTAAGAGAATGAACTTTAATTTTTTGGCTCATTCATCACAAAAGATTCCATGAATTTTGTGGTATAATCTCCAGATACATAAGCTGGATCATCCATTAATTGTCTGTGAAACGGAATGGTTGTTTTGATTCCTTCAATTACAAACTCGTCCAAAGCACGTTTCATTTTATTGATTGCCTCTTCACGGGTTTGAGCCGTTGTGATTAATTTAGCAATCATCGAATCATAGTTGGGTGGAATGCTGTAACCTGAATAAACGTGAGTATCTAAACGAACTCCGTGACCTCCTGGAGCATGAAGTGTTGTGATTTTTCCTGGAGACGGACGAAAATCGTTGTAAGGATCTTCGGCATTAATACGACATTCGATTGAATGTAATTGTGGTGTATAATTTTTTCCAGAAATGGGCACTCCTGCTGCAACCAAAATTTGCTCACGAATCAAGTCATAATCAATAACTTGTTCGGTAATTGGGTGTTCTACTTGAATACGGGTGTTCATTTCCATGAAGTAGAAATTTCGGTGTTTATCCACCAAAAATTCTACAGTTCCGGCACCTTCATATTTAATATATTCTGCAGCCTTAACAGCAGCTTCACCCATTTTGTCACGCAATTCATCAGTCATGAAAGGCGAAGGTGTTTCTTCAGTAAGTTTTTGGTGACGACGTTGAACCGAACAATCTCTTTCAGATAAGTGACAAGCTTTTCCGTAAGAATCTCCTACTACTTGAATCTCGATGTGACGTGGTTCTTCGATTAATTTTTCCATGTACATTCCGTCATTTCCAAAAGCCGCACCCGCTTCTTGACGAGCACTTTCCCATGCTTTTTGCAGGTCTTCTTCTTTCCAAACGGCACGCATTCCTTTTCCACCACCACCAGCGGTAGCTTTTAACATTACCGGATAACCAAATTCTTTTGCTAATTTTTTAGTTTGTTCGTATGATTCTAAAAGTCCATCCGAACCTGGAATTGTAGGTACTCCGGCAGCTTTCATAGTGGCTTTTGCCGAAGCTTTATCTCCCATCCTATCGATCATTTCCGGAGAAGCACCGATAAATTTGATGCCATGTTCCTGACAAATTTTAGAAAATTTTGCATTTTCTGAAAGAAATCCGTAACCCGGATGAATAGCATCTGCGTTGGTAATTTCGGCAGCTGCAATGATGTTAGACATTTTTAAGTAAGAAAGGTTACTTGGAGGTGGACCGATACATACTGCTTCGTCAGCAAATTTTACGTGAAGGCTATCGGCATCTGCAGTAGAATATACTGCAACAGTTTTGATACCCATTTCTTTACATGTTCTGATTACACGTAAAGCGATTTCGCCTCTATTTGCGATTAATATTTTTTTAAACATCTTTTTTAAATTAGATTAGACAATTTGATAATTGGATTATTTAATTTTTAGAGTGATAATATTTCTAAAAACTATCATAATCTAATAATCTAAATTAAGATGGATCTACAAGGAAAAGTGGTTGATCAAATTCTACCGGTGAAGCATCATCTACCAATACTTTCACGATTTTTCCTGAAACTTCTGACTCAATTTCGTTGAAAAGTTTCATTGCTTCGATAACACAAACAACATCTCCTTTAGAGATTGAGCTTCCAACCTCTGCAAATGGCGCTTTATCTGGCGATGGTTTTCTATACAAAGTTCCAATAATTGGCGACTTGATTGTGATGTATTTAGAATTGTCGTCGCTTGCGTCCTGAGTTGCCGGAGCTTGTGGAGCTACAGGTGCTGCTGGAGCTTGAGGCGTTGCGACTTGTGGAAATGCTTGTGTCAATGCAGGTTGCTGGATGTAAGTCGTAGTCTCAGCCGTTGCACCGTCTGTAGTTTTGATGGTAATTTTAAAATCATCCATCTCCAATTTCACTTCAGTAGCGCCAGATTTTGCTACAAATTTAATTAGGTTTTGAATTTCTCTAATATCCATGATTTCGATTTTAGGTTTTTATTTATTGTTTGTTATAAGCCCATTTCATGTAGATAGATCCCCAAGTGAATCCACCCCCGAAAGCAGCAAAAATTAAGTTGTCTCGTTTTTTAAATTTGCTCTCAAAGTCACTGAGAAGCAATGGCAATGTTGCCGAAGTGGTATTCCCATATTTCTGGATGTTGACCAATACTTTCTCTTCATCAACTCCCATGCGGTTTGCAGTAGCATCGATAATGCGTTTGTTAGCCTGATGTGCAATAAGCCAATTTACGTTTTCTTTAGTTAATTGATTGCGTTGCATAATTTTTTCACTGACATCCGCCATTCCCGAAACAGCGTATTTAAAAACGGTTTTCCCGTCTTGAAACACAAAATGTTCTTTGTTATCAATTGTTTCTTGAGATGCTGGTTTTAAAGATCCTCCGGCTTCAATTTTAAGAAATTCTCGACCTATTCCATCGCTTCTTAAAAATTCATCTTGAAGACCTAAACCTTCATGATTTGGTTCAAATAAAACTGCGCCAGCTCCATCTCCGAAAATAATACATGTAGCACGGTCTTCGTAATTGATGATGGATGACATTTTATCGGCACCAATTAACAATACTTTTTTATACCTCCCTGATTGTATGTAAGCTGCTGCAGTTGACATTCCGAATAAAAAACTTGAACATGCCGCTTGTAAATCGTAAGCAAATGCATTTACAGCGCCAATTTGTGAAGCAACATAAACTGCGGTTGCAGCTACAGGCATATCGGGAGTTGCTGTTCCTACTAAAACCAAGTCAATTTCAGCGGGGTCGAGATTGACTTTTTCGATTAAATTCTCTGCGGCTTTAATCGCTAAGAAAGATGTTCCTTTAGTATCATCTTTTAAAATTCGTCTTTCACTGATTCCTGTTCGAGAGGTAATCCACTCGTCATTTGTGTCAACCATAGTTTCAAGAACCTTGTTAGATAACACATAATCAGGCACATAGGCTCCAACTGCTGTAATTGCGGCTGTGATTGTATTCATAAGATTTTAAAATTTTCTGCCTAAATTTTTTTAGGTTTAAACAGAGGTGGAAATTACAAAAAAAATCTAAACCAATAGTTTTTGCAATGCGTTATTTATCAATAAATTATAAATAACAAAAAAACTCTCACATCGTGAGAGTTCAATTTTTTTGTGCAAAAATTGTATTAAGCAACAGCTTCTTGCTTGTCGATTACTACTTGTCCTCTGTAGTACATTTTACCTTCATGCCAGTAAGCTCTGTGGTAAAGATGTGCCTCTCCAGTCACCGGGCATGTAGCGATTTGAGGAACAACAGCTTTGTAGTGTGTTCTTCTTTTATCTCTTCTCGTTTTCGAGGTCTTTCTCTTAGGATGTGCCATTTTACTATATTATTTATCCGTTAATAGTTTTTTTAATTGATCCCATCGTGGATCTGTTTCTTTTGTTTCATCAGTTTGCTTTTCCCCTTTTACTTGAAGTTCGTTTAACTTGTTCAAAGCATCGGTTTTTAGCGTGCCGTCTTTCACTCCGGGATGTATTCTTTTTACCGGAACTGAAAGCGCAATCATTTCATAGATATATTGTGAAATATCTAATTGATGTTCGCCATGTGGCAAAATCAGGAGTTCTTCATTGTCATCGTTAAAAGCTTCTCCAAATTGAACAATAAGGTTGATTTTTCCCTTTACTGGTAAATCAAACATTTCATTGGTTAAATCACAAGGTACATAAATTGTCCCTTTATGTTTAAAGCCAATTTCGAGCATAGTGCTTTTTTTATCGAGAACAACATTGACTTTTATATTACAATCTTCAAATTCATCGTAACCAAAGTCTTCAAAGAACTTCTTATCTATTTGGTATTCAAACTGATGTTTTCCCAACTTTAATCCCGCAAATGGAATTAAAAATTCATTATTTACTTTCATCTGAACAACAATTTGCCCTTTTTCCAATTCTTGGAACGGGAGTGCAAAGATATAAAATAATTAGAATTTCAAAAGGGTTGTCAACATTTTTTTGTTTATAAGTGCTTTTCTTTTGTTTTCAAGGGATTTTCGCTTATCTGTTCATACTCAAGTCTTGAGCGAAAAACATCAATTGCCAAATAAACTGCTTCTCTAAATGAATTAAAATTTGCAATTCCTTTACCTGCAATGTCATGAGCGGTTCCATGATCCGGCGAAGTACGAATTTTAGCTAAACCAGCAGTATAATTCACACCATTCCCAAAAGAAAGCGTTTTGAAAGGTATCAGCCCTTGATCATGATATGTAGCAATTACTGCATCAAAATTTTCGTATTGGTTACTACCAAAAAATCCATCGGCAGCATAAGGACCAAAAACTAATGTGCCTTTTTCAAACATTTTTTTAATGGTTGGCTTGATAATTTCGTCATCTTCTTTCCCGATGACTCCACCATCTCCGCAATGAGGATTCAGACCTAGAACGGCAATCTTAGGTCTTCGAACTCCAAAATCCTTTATTAAGGTATTTTTAACGGTGGTGACTTTTTGGATAATTAAGGCTTCGGTCAAAGCTTTTGCCACGTTACTTACCGGAAGATGATCTGTTAATAATCCCACTCTTAAGTTATCCTGAACCATTAACATCAAAGCATCTCCTTCAATCTCTTGATTAAGATAATCTGTGTGTCCTGGAAATTTGAATTCTTCGGATTGTACATTATTCTTATTGATTGGAGCGGTTACCAAAACGTCGATTAGATTATTTTTCAAAGCATCTACTGCAGCAACAAAAGATTTCACGGCATATTTTCCAGAGATTTCATTTACCACTCCATATTCTACAATTGTATTTTCTTTCCACAAATTGAGTACATTAATTCTCCCAGGTAATATTTGGTCTAAATCATCAATACCATGAAGTTGTGCACTAGTTTCAAAGGCTTTTTTAGCAAAAGAAAAAAGTTTTACATTGGCAAAAATTACCGGAGTACATAATTCCAGCATTTGCGGATCTTCAAAAGTTTTAAGGATAATTTCGCTTCCAATTCCGTTCAAATCCCCAACTGAAATACCTACAATTATGTTTTCTGTTTTTTTCATCGCGTCAAATTGCTCTTTATTGCTTAATTTTGAACTGCAAATCTAAGAAAATAAAACAAAATGTTTACCGGAATCATCGAAACACTCGGAACCGTGACCGAAATTATTCGCGAGCAAGATAACTTACATTTGACTATAAAGTCTAATTTTTCTAGCGAGCTAAAAGTAGATCAAAGTGTGGCTCATAACGGAATTTGCCTAACTGTTACTAATATTAGTGACGAAAATTTTTCTGTTACAGCTATTAAGGAAACCATTAGTAAGACAAACATTGGTTCATGGGTAGTAGGTGACATTGTCAATTTAGAACGGGCTATGAAATTAGGTGACCGACTTGACGGCCATCTTGTTCAAGGTCATGTGGATCAAAAAGCGACTTGCGCTTCGATTGAAAGCCAAAATGGTAGTTGGCTTTTTACCTTTACTTATGATGCCAAATTTAGCAACATTACGATTGAAAAAGGATCAATTACGGTAAACGGCGTGAGTTTAACAGTTGTTAATTCTAAAAGAAATGAATTTTCGGTAGCGATTATTCCTTACACTTTTGAACACACAAATTTTAAAAATTTCAAAATAGGTACTGAAGTGAATTTAGAATTTGATGTGATTGGTAAATATGTCAGTCGATTACATCATTTAAGTCAATAAAAAAACATCAGCTTGAAGCTGATGTTTTTTTTCTATATATCTTGACTACCAAAAAGGTGATTGTAAAAGCACCTAATATAAGCATCGGCATCAAATTATCAACAGATAATGCTGGAGGATTTGGCGCAAACGGCTCTGGCGCAGGCAAGTCTGCCGGTGGCGCTGCAGCAAAATAGGTTTTAATAAAAAAACTAAACAATCCTTCAGGCATTGAGTTATACATTTATTTTTTGGATGGCGTAAAAGTAATTAAAATTTTGATTTAACAAAATATTTACTATCAAATTTAACCTAAAGACTACTTTAAGCATTTTGTTGGTTTCGGCTTAGGTATTCATAAAATAATCCTGCTAATATTGCTCCAACTATTGGCGCTACCCAAAACAACCATAGTTGTTCTAAAGCCCAACCGCCAACAAAAACGGCTTGACTCGTTGAACGTGCTGGATTTACTGATGTATTAGATACTGGAATACTAATTAAATGGATCAAAGTTAATCCTAATCCTATTACTAATCCTGCAAAACCTTTAGGAGCTGATTCATGAGTTGCTCCTAAAATAATAAGCAAGAATATAAACGTCATGACTACTTCAGTCGTCATAACGGAATAAACATCATAGCCATTTGGCGAATGCTCGTTGAAGCCATTAGCGGCAAAATTTCCAAGTGCAAAATCAGGATGACCACTGGCAATCAGGTATAAAATTCCTGCACCAAAAATACCGCCTGACACTTGAGCTAAAATATAAAAAGGTAAATCTTTCTTAGAAAACCGACCCGCAATCCATAAACCAACAGATACTGCCGGATTTAGGTGACATCCTGAAATACGTCCGATGGTATATGCCATTGTAATAACGGTAAGTCCAAAGGCTAAAGCAACACCTACAAATCCAATTCCTAAATTTGGGTATGCAGCAGCTAAAACTGCACTTCCACAACCACCTAACACTAACCAAAGTGTTCCAATAAATTCTGCAATTACTTTTTTAATCATTTCTGTATCGATTTAAAATTTATCTAAACAAAGAAATTATCTAATTAAAAAATATGGAAAATTTTTGCTACTCAAATACACACATCTTGTAAATACGGCATATTACATAATAATTACGTTGCTTTTTACGTAGCGAAATACATAAAATCACTACCAAAAATTCTATATAACTTAATAATTTAGAAAAAGATTTAAGTATTTTCTTACAATTTTATTCAACTGTTGCGGCTTCAAATAAATCTATCAGCCAAAGATTTAAATCAGCTTCAGTAGGTATACTTAATTTTTTGCGAAGTCGGTAACGTTTTGCCTCAATTGCGCGAACTGATGAATTTGTGTAAACAGCAATCTCTTTAGTGGTGAAATTGAGTACAGCAAATGCACATAATTTTTGTTCTGAGGCTATAAGTGCAGGATTAAGTTTTAATAGAGTCTCAAAAAATTTAGGAAACGATTTTCGAAATACAAGCAAAAACGATGGGTCGTCTCTTTCTGCAAGGCTTACAATGTTTTTTAAAATACGCTGATGATCATCTGGAGTAAGAACATTTCGCTCTGAGAAAACGGGTTTAACTATATGTTTAGCGCTATTTTTCGTGGCATTTTTTTTGCGGAAAATATAGAAGACTATAGCTAAAAATACAACACAAAACAATACAAAAACCAAAGCTTTTCTAAAAAAACCTTCACGCGATTTAAACACTTGCAATTTCTCCGAAATAAAACTATCTGTTTCATAACCCCCATTTTCTATGCTATCGGCAAGGGCAATGTATTCATTCAAATATTTCTTTGAATTTTCATGATCACTACTTTCATCGTATGCCATGGACACGTTGAAATATAATTTTTTTAATAATCTCCAGTCTTTTATTTCTTGGGCAATTGGTATTGCTTGAAGATACATCAATATTGCTTTGTCATAATCTCGCTCCATTCTATAGACGTTACCTAACGCTTCCATCGCACCTGCTTCCACCGTTTTGTGCCTAACATCACTAGCAATTTGACGAGATTGATTGAGATAAATTACAGCGGAATCAAGTTTATGAAATTTTAAATATGCATTGCCAATATTTAAATATGCTAACGACTTGGTTTTAGCCTTTAAATTGTAGTGCAAATTCATTTGACTTAGTTGCTCAAAACCCATTTTGTAATATTTTACAACCGAATCGTGCTGATGATTGTACTGGTCGAAATTATACGCCAAGTCATTATAAATAATTCCTAGTCTTGAACGCCTCAATTCTTCGTCGGCAATTTTTTTTGCAAATTTTAAACTTTCATGAAAAAATATTCTACTATCTACAAATTTTCCTGTTTCACCTAAAACCAAGCCTTTTAAACGATAGGCATCTGATATGATTTGATAGTTTTCAATTGAGACACCTATAATAATTGCTTCGTCTGCGTGTTTTTCGGCTAAAAAAAGATTCTTGGTGTGAACTTCTTGCTTACCAGCTATGATGAGTCCGGCGGCCATTTGTTTCTTAAGGTTTGCTTTTTTGGCTTCGCCGTAAGCCTTTAAACCTAATTCTAGTATTTCAAATGTATTTGAAGGAGGTAGCTTTTCAGCAGTAGTCAAGAGACTATCTACATATTTTTCTTGCGAAACCTGCCCAAAAGCCCCAACAAAGGCTGATAGGAAAGTAATGAGAAATGTTATGAAAGAATTTTGCATCTTAATGATTCGATGTAAACATATTTATAACATTGGGGTGCGCAAAATTAAAAAAATTATCAATTCAATTCACTAAAACGTCACGTTTTGAACAATTAACATATTTTTCTTAAAAAGCCAGAACATAATTTATAACAAACCAGTATTATCAATTATCTTTATATATTTTGATATATAATCTTACATATTGTTCTATCATCGAATTTTTAAAACAAAACTTTTAGACAAATTTAAATTTACGAGCAGAAATTTCTTCATTTTTTTTTAAATTGGTATAAGAAATTTCAGCTATGATAGTATCACGAAAATTAAACTGGAAACATATTATTTATTACACCCGATTTAAACTGTTATATTTTATATTATTATCAGTTGCGGTATATGTTCTACACGCAAAATTTAACCTATCCTTTCTAAGTATTCCTTTTAACGGTGTAGCAACGTTGAGCACAGCACTAGCAATTTATTTAGGTTTTAAAAATAATAATGCTTACGATAGATGGTGGGAAGCCAGAAAAATATGGGGATTATTAGTAAATTTCAGTCGCGTTTGGGCTAGAGAGGTAATCACTATGATTACTCCAAAAAATCCTGAAGATTATCTAAAAACCATTGAATTACAAAACAGATTATTATACCGTCATATAGCGTTCGTCCATGCTTTGCGGGTGTTTTTACGCCAGCGAAAAGAATATAACGACAACAATGTTCGGGAAATCATTGAAGTAAGTAACGGCTATGCCGATATTAAAAAATTCATTAGCGAAGAAGAATACGCAGAATTTTTAACTAAACAAAACCCACCGAATTTTTTAATGAAATTACAAGGTGATGATATTAAAGAAGCAGTTGAAAAGGGTTGGATTACGGATTACCGTTTTGTAAAATTAAGTGAAACTTTAGGAGAATTCCAAAATCATCAAGGCATGAGTGAACGTATTAAAAATACGCCTCTACCAAGACCTTACAGTTTTTTCTCCCGTGTTTTCGTTACCATTCATGGTACACTAATACCGTTTGCATTTATTGAAGAGTTAGGATGGATAAACATTCCACTTTCAGTTTTAATCAATTTTGTATTCTTAGCGCTAGATTATGTGGGCGAAAGAACCGAAGATCCGTTTGAAAACCGCATGGACGATGTATCACTTACATCAATTAGCTTAACAATTGAAGAAAATATCAAAGAAATGTATGGAGACGAAGACTTACCAATTAAGCCGAAAGCAAATTTAGGTGTGATTATGTAATAATCCTCTAACACTAAAATAATAAATGGCTATATTTAACTGTGTGTGTTTTATAAAAAAGCCTCACATTTCTGCAAGGCTTTATAATTCTAAAAAAGTGGTCCCACTTGGGCTCGAACCAAGGACCACCTGATTATGAGTCAGGTGCTCTAACCAACTGAGCTATAGGACCAATAAAATGCCTCTTTGAAAGCAATTTATTTAAGGTTGCAATATTACTATAATTTTATTTGCGTTGCAAAATTATTTTCGCCTATTTTATTTCCTGGCAAAGTTCTACCAAAACGCCATTGGTACCCTTTGGATGCAGGAAAGCGACTAATTTATTATCGGCACCTTTTTTGGGGGTTTCGTTTAAAACGGTAAATCCTTCATTTTTTAATCGGTTAATTTCGGTAACAATATCGGTAACATCAAAGGCAATGTGATGAATGCCTTCTCCCTTTTTGTCGAGAAATTTGGCAATCGGGCTGTCGGGATTGGTCGCTTCAAGCAGTTCAATTTTATTGGGGCCGTTTTGAAAAAATAAAGTTTTCACGCCTTCGCTTACGACTTCTTCGGTTTTGTAAGCGGGAACGCCAAGTAGTTTTTCAAAAATTATTTCGGAATCTTGGAGATTTTTTACGGCAATGCCAATGTGTTCTATTTTGTTCATTTGTTGGGATTGAAGCGTTTAATAGAAGCCTGAAGTTTTTCTCTTAGCCCCGTCCCGAAGTTTCGGGAGTAGCAACTATCTTTATATGTAGCAATAACGAAATAAAAATGGTGCAGAAAGAGGGAAATACTTATAAAAAAAATACCTAATCCCGATGCTTCGGGAGGCTTCAAATTCAAAAACAAATATAAAATTAATTTTTTATAACGTTTTCAAACTTTTGGTTTTTAGAGTTTCGGGGTAAAAAGCGTATTTTTGCAGTATGGAAACTAATAGACAGAAAAAAATAGGGAGCGTTCTCCAAAAAGATTTGGTAGATATTTTGCAGGGTGAGGTGCGAAAAAATAATATTTCGAACTTGGTGATTTCGGTTTCGAAAGTGAGTGTAACGACCGATTTGTCGATTGCGCAGGTGTATTTGAGTATTTTCCCGCCGGAAAAAGGTCCTGAGCTTTTGGCTGCAATCCGCACCAACACGCCTTTGATTAAGCACGATTTGTCTCAACGTGTGAAATTGCAATTGCGAAAAGTGCCAAATTTAAATTTTTACATTGACGATTCGCTCGATTATATTGCGAAGATTGACAAGGCTTTGACAGGTGAAGAAAACCCAATTGAGAACCCGGATTTGTTAGAAAAAAGAAAAAAATCTTAATTTGAATTTCCCGTTCTACATCGCCAAACGGTACACGATTAGTTTTAGCAAAAGTAGCGCCATCAATATCATAACGGGCATTGCTTCGGCAGGAATTATTGTGGGAGCTTGTGCGCTTTTCGTAGTGCTTTCGGTTTTTTCGGGTTTGCGCGATTTTAGTTTGTCGTTTTCGAATGATTTTGATCCGGATTTAAAAATTTTTCCGACCAAAGGCAAATCTTTCATGGTTTCGGAAGCGCAACAAAAACAAATCAAAGCCATTGATGGTGTAGAAAACTTCACGAAAGTGATCGAAGAACGCGTGCTTTTTTTATACGAAGAAAAAGAAGTGGTCACGTATCTCAAAGGCGTTGACAGCGTTTTTGAAAAAGTAAATAACGTGCAAAAAAGTATGCATCGTGGCGATTGGCTCGAGCATGGAACGCCTCAAGTGGTAGTAGGTTACGGCATTGCCCACAAACTTTCTTTGGGCTTAATGGGTTTCACGAGTCCGCTGGAAGTTTATGTACCAAAACCCGGAAAAGGTCCGATTAGCAGTAATCCCGAGCAAGCATTTACAACCTCCCAAATTATTCCGGTGGGAATTTTTGCTGTTAATGAAGAACTTGATGACAAATATGTTTTTTGTGATTTAGCGCTTACGCAAAATTTACTCCAATTTGACAAAAATCAAGTTTCGGCGTTAGAATTAAGCATTAGTGCTGATGCCGATGAGGCGAAAATCCGAACAGCACTCGATAAAATTTTCTCTGGAAAAATTACGTTAAAAAATCGTGCACAACTGAACGATTCGTTGTACAAAATGCTCAATACAGAACAAACTGTTTTATACCTCATCTTTACATTAGTAATTATCCTCACCCTTTTCACGCTTGCTGGCGCAATCATCATGCTCATTATTGATAAAAAAAACAATCTTAAAACCTTGTACAGTTTAGGGGTTGAAGTAAAATCACTTCGCCGAATTTTTATGCTCCAAGGGGTAATTCTAACAGTAGTTGGCGGTATTATCGGTTTAATTTTAGGTATTATTATCGTATTACTTCAGCAGGAATTTTTGTTGGTAATGATTACTGAAACTTTGGCCTACCCTATTGTTTTCAACCTCGAAAATTTATTGATTGTAATTGCCACCATTTTCACGCTCGGATTTATTTCATCTTGGATTGCTTCGAGCAGGGTGACCAAAAAATTGCTCGAGTAAATTTTTCCAAAAAACATATTGGCAAAAAGTCTAATTTTGAAAACTTTCTTCGGTTAAATTAGAAAGCTTTTTACAGTATGGAAACCACGCCAAAACCCAACTTTTTATCCCGAATTATTTCGGTTACCAAACAGTCACTTTTTGGCGAAGCCCACTTTGATTATACTTCTGGAAACATTCGCAAAGCCGTCATTTTATTAGCCATTCCAATGGTTTTGGAAATGATGATGGAATCCGTTTTTGCCTTAGTCGATTTGTACTTTGTAGGTCATCTTGAAAATAGCAGTTTCGCGATTCAAACCGTAGGTTTAACAGAGTCGGTTTTAACCATAATTTATTCCATTGCCATAGGTTTAAGCATGGCGGCAACTGCCGTTGTTGCCCGACGAATTGGCGAAAAAGATTCTACCCGTGCCGCAAGATCCGGAATGCAAGCCGTGATGATTGCACTTGTTATTAATTTGCCCATCAGTTTTTTTGGGGTAATTTATGCAACCGACATTTTACAATTAATGGGAGCTTCGCCTGAAGCTGCTCTTCATGGTACCAAATTTATACAAATCATGATGGCGGGAAGTTCGTCAGTAGTTTTGCTTTTTTTAATCAACGGAATTTTTCGTGGAGCCGGAAACGCTGCAATAGCCATGAAAAGTTTAATGATTGCCAATGGCTTTAATATCATTTTATGTCCTGTTTTAATTTCTGGAATTGGCTCGTTTGAAGGCTTCGGTTTAACAGGAGCTGCGATTGCTACTACTACTGGAAGAAGCATTGGCGTTTTATATCAGGCTTGGCATTTGTTCAATGGACAAGGCATTTTAAAAATAAATTTTTCCCACTTTTCGCCACATTTTAAACAAATTAAAGCAATCATAAAAATTGCCGCTCCAGCGATTATGCAATTTGTGATTGCGTCTTGTAGCTGGATTTTTCTCGCCAACTTAGTAGCCACAACCGGAGGTGACGAAGGAAGTGCTGGGTATCAAACCGCATTGAGAATCATGATGTTTTTTATTCTTCCGGCTTGGGGATTGAGCAATGCCGCCAGTACTTTAGTAGGACAAAATTTAGGCGCTAAACAAGTAGATCGAGCGGTAAAATCAGTGATGCAAACCACCAAATACAATGTGATTTTTATGGCTTCCATCATGATCATTACATTGCTTTTTGCACCTTATATTTCTGGTTTTTTTACCAATGATGCCGAAGTTCGAACCATTGCCGTTGAAGCGATTCGAATCATGAGTTTGGGCTACATTTTTTACGGAATTGGGATGGTGATGATTGCCACGTTTAACGGAGCTGGCGATACTTGGACGCCAACTTGGATCAATTTTTTCGGGTTTTGGTTGTTCCAAATTCCGCTGGCTTATTTTTTGGCAAAAGTGGTGCAGCTTGGTCCAACTGGCGTTTTCATTGCCATTCCGGTAGCAGAAACCGCGATTACGATAACCGGATATATTTTGTTTAAAAAAGGAAAATGGAAAACGGTTCAGGTTTAGTTTTTTTGGAGCCAAACATCTGGCATTTTTTAATCGAAATTCCTGCTGTTCGCTTCAATCTGCATTTGCCATTTTCAAAAAATGCCAAATTGCAGGATTTCCGCTTCCATCAGGGCTAAAAAAAAAACTTCAGGCATTTTTTAAACTAAGTTTTAAAACTTTTTCCAACATTAACAAGTAAAGAAACATTTAGCAATATACCATAAAAGGCATATAAGGACATTGAAAGTTTTGAAACTCTGAAACTTTGAAACTTTGAAACTTTAAAACTAAACCCTACACAAACTGAAAGTTACTGTAAACCTCAGTAATTTCTTCAAAAGTTTGGTACAAACCTTCAACATCGTCAGTGGTAACTAATTTTTGTTTGTATTCTTTAAAACCTGGAATTCCTTTAAAATAATTGGTGTAATGACGACGCATTTCTACAATTCCGAGACGTTCGCCTTTCCATTCCATCGACCAGGTGAGGTGATTTCTGGCGGCTTCAACCCGTGCTTGCATGGTTGGAGGTGGTAGTTTTTGACCGGTTTTAAAATAATGTTTGATTTCGTCAAAAATCCACGGATAACCAATTGCCGCACGACCAATCATCATGCCGTCTAAACCAAATCGGTTTTTGTATTCCAACGCTTTTTCCGGAGAATCAATATCTCCGTTTCCAAAAATAGGCATTGAGATTCGTGGATTATTTTTGATGCGTTCGATATGTGTCCAATCCGAATGGCCTTTGTACATCTGAGCTCGCGTTCTGGCATGAACCGTTAATGCCTGAACACCAATATCTTGTAAGCGTTCAGCAACTTCATCAATATTAATAGAATTTTCGTCCCAACCTAAACGAGTTTTGACCGTAACCGGCAAATTTGTGCTTCGGATAACGGCTTTTGTAAGACGAATCATCAAATCAACATCTTTTAAAACGCCTGCTCCAGCTCCTTTGCAAACTACTTTTTTTACGGGACAACCAAAATTAATATCTACCAAATCAGGTTGAACGGTTTCTACAATTTTTGCGGAAAGTGCCATGGCTTCTTCGTCTCCTCCAAAAATTTGGATTCCTACAGGACGTTCATAATCAAAAATATCCAATTTTTGACGGCTTTTCATGGCATCACGAATTAATCCTTCCGACGAAATAAATTCGCTGTACATCATATCAGCACCGTGAAGTTTGCATAATCTGCGAAACGGCGGATCAGAAACATCTTCCATTGGAGCCAATAAAAGTGGATGTTCGGGTAATTCTATCTTGCCAATCTTGACCATCTTCTTGATTTTGGTGCAAAATTACAATTTTTTTGACTTATATTTTTATTTAAGGGTGGTGTGAAAATTTTGAGGCGAACGGTTTTGGCGTAACCAGGTCCAGTTTGTAGCAAAAACACGCTGGAACATTTGCCCTAAGTCCGAAAAACTATTGGGTTTTGATACGTATAAATCAGCTCCTTTTAAAAAACAATTGTGGATATCATTTTTTGTTTTTGACGTTGAGTAAATAACCACTTTGACATTATTTAGTTGCTGATTTTGCCTAATACGTTCCAAACATTCTATTCCATTAATTTGTGGCATGTTTAAATCGAGAAATATAATATCAGGTTTGTCCAGTTCATCATTTTGTAAGTGATGAAAAAGTTGGGAAGGATCTGCATAGGAAACAAAGTGAACATCGTTTGCGATTTCTGCTAAAGCTTCGCGAAATAAAAAATGCTCTTCTCGATCATCATCAATAAGAATAACTTGCAATTGCGATTGCGACATGGTGGTGGTATATTTGGGATTGTAAAAGTATGTAATCTGATTCAATGATGGCGCTAAAAAGCAAAAAAAAAGACTGATTGGAAACATCAGTCATTGTTAAATTTTATTTGTAAATTAAACCATACAATCTATCGTCTCGCTTGTAAACATCTTTAAAGAAACTTACGTTGCCGTTTTCGTCTGCAGCAGCAGTAAAATAAGCAATGTAAACCGGGATTTTCCTTTTTAGTGTGTAATGCTTTTCAGTTCCTGATTTCATGGCTTGGTCAATTTTATTTTCGTTCCAATTTTTATCATCTTCCAAAATAGCAATTGCCAATTCTTTCGCTTTTTCTACCCGAACGCATCCGTGACTTAAAGCTCTTTCTTCTTTATTGAATAAACTTTTGGCTGGTGTATCATGAAGATAAATGTTGTTAGAATTTGGGAACATAAATTTTACCAAACCTAAAGAATTTCGGGGTCCTGGTTTTTGGCGGATGTTGTTACCATTGTATTCCATATTGTGTTCTGCCAGGTAATTACTGTTTTTGGCAATTCCAGGTTTGATTTCTTTTTCTACAATGCTTCTGGGAATATTCCAATAAGGACTAAAAACCAAATAGCTCATTTCACCGCTAAAGACTACGGTTTTATTCATCTCCTTACCTACTACTACATTACTTTCAAGTCGCACTTTGCTATCTTTAATATATCGTACCCGATACGAGGGAATATTTACAGCAATGAACTCGTTCTTTTTAAAATTTTCCACGGGTATCCAGCGGCAACGCTCCATATTTACAACTATGGTTTTAATCCGATCGTCAACAGATACATTTAAGTCCTCTATAAGCGACTTGGTGATAATACTATCCGCATTTTGGTTATTGCGAATTTCGTAATTAACGATTGCCGATTGTAATTCTTTGTCAAATACATTCTTGTTAGAATTATTTTTTAAATCACCAGAAAGGAACAATCGTTTACGAACTTGCGCAATGACGCTCGAGCTATCGCCTATTTTCAACGTTTTGATTCCTTCGGGTAAAATAATGGTGCCCCAACCGCCTTGTTTTTTAATTTTTTGGTATTTGTTGAGTCCTTTTTTTAGGTTGTAATACATAGGAAGTAATTCGGTCTTATCTTGGTTTAACCGATTTGGGTCTTTCATCAAGGTATCTAAGTATGCTACGTAATTTAATTTTTCGCGTGGCAAATACCATCCGGTTTGTTTACTTTGACTGGTTTCAACTCCTTGCAATACATTTTTAGCATAAAAAAAATACATTGATGAAATGAGTAACTCTGATGTTAATTCTGGTTTTTCACCTCGATTGTCAAAGAATAAATTATTAATTTCCGACTTGTATGGAAGTTTTGCCACAACCCCATCAGCCCCAATTTGATTGGTTCGGTTAAAAAGTGCTTCGGCAAATTCAACCATTCCGTCTTTATCGTACCAAATAAAATGATGATTGTATTTCTTGTAGAGTTCATTAATGTCTGGCTGAAACTCTTTAAATTTGGGAAATTTGTTGAAAAAATCAGCCATTTTTGTACTGTCGAAAGCGATGGTTTTATTTTCATCTCGCATTTCTATATCAGATAAATCATTTTCTTTTTTCTTACACGAGGTTACTATTGTATTTAAAGAGACAATGAAGATTAGGGTTAGAATTGTGTTTTTCATAGCATTATTAGTTTGTATTAAATTTACTGAATTTGTTGCGAAAAAGCCTATTTTTTTAATGCGGTTTTAACAATTTACTTTTGGTATTTGAAGGGTTTTAGAGTTTGAAAAATTGTGTTTCAAGTTATTGTGTAAAAAACTATATTTGCCGATTAATTCCGTACCATTTAAACAAATGGTGCTGAGCGAAAATTTTTTGTCGAGGAAGCAGTTTTGAACTTCGGGATTGCGTGAGGGATTGTACGAAAATCCTTTTGTTTCTGGGATTGTAGCGGTAGCGGAAAGACCTAAACAAAAGATTGTAGGGAAAGCCCGACCTGAAAGGACACGCCAAAAAAAAATTGTAGCAGGGAAAAATGCGGAAAAAATAATTGGATAGAGATGAAAAATATTAGAAATTTTTGCATAATTGCACATATTGACCACGGAAAAAGTACACTTGCCGACAGATTGCTTGGTGCTACGCAAACTGTTACCGCTCGTGAAGAAAAAGCGCAATTGCTTGACAACATGGATTTGGAACGTGAACGTGGAATTACCATAAAAAGTCATGCGATTCAAATGGAATATACCTATAAAGGCGAAAAATATATTCTGAATTTGATTGATACGCCTGGACATGTGGATTTTTCGTATGAAGTTTCACGTTCTATTGCGGCTTGTGAAGGTGCATTATTGATTGTTGATGCGGCGCAAAGTATTCAGGCACAAACGATTTCCAATTTGTATTTGGCTTTAGAAAATGACTTGGAAATTATTCCGGTTTTGAATAAAGTAGACTTACCAAGTGCAAATCCAGAAGAAGTTAGTGATGATATTATTGATTTATTAGGATGTAAATTGGAAGATATTATTCACGCTTCTGGGAAAACCGGTTTTGGTGTGGATAAAATTTTGGAAGCCATTATCGAAAAAGTTCCGGCACCAAAAGGAAATGTGGAAGAACCTTTACAAGCTTTGATTTTTGACTCGCATTACAATCCGTTTCGTGGCATTGAAGTTATTTTCCGTGTGAAAAATGGAGAAATTAAAAAAGGGCAAAAGATTAAATTCATGGCAACTGGCAATGAATATTTTGCCGATGAAGTGGGAACTTTGAAATTAAATCAAGTTCCAAAAAATGTAATTTCTACTGGTGATGTTGGTTATTTAATCTCAGGAATTAAAGAAGCAAAAGAAGTAAAAGTGGGTGACACGATTACCGATGCCAAAACACCAACAACCAATATGATTACTGGTTTTGAGAACGTAAAACCAATGGTTTTTGCCGGAATTTATCCAGTTGACACCGAAGATTTTGAGGATTTGCGTGCGTCGATGGAAAAATTGCAATTGAACGATGCTTCGTTAGTTTTTGCTGCTGAAAGTTCTGCCGCACTTGGATTTGGTTTCCGTTGTGGTTTCTTAGGAATGTTGCATTTGGAAATTATTCAAGAACGATTGGAGCGTGAATTTGACATGACCGTTATCACAACTGTTCCTAACGTTTCTTATTTGGCATATACCAAAAAAGAACCCGAAACGGCTATTGTGGTAAACAATCCATCGGATTTGCCTGAACCTTCAAAATTAGATCGAGTAGAAGAACCTTATATCAAAGCAACGATTATTACCAAATCGGATTTCGTGGGTAACGTAATGAGTTTGTGTATTGAAAAACGTGGAATTATAACTAACCAAACCTATTTGACTACCGAAAGAGTTGAGTTGAATTTTGACATGCCTTTGGCGGAAATTGTATTCGATTTTTATGATAGATTAAAAACGGTTTCCAAAGGTTATGCCTCGTTTGATTACTCGCCAATTGGAATGAGAACTTCCAAATTGGTGAAATTAGACGTTTTATTGAATGCACAATCGGTTGATGCGCTTTCGGCTTTGATACACGAAGACAACGCGTATAACATAGGTAAAAAAATGTGTGAAAAACTACGTGAATTAATCCCAAGACAGCAATTTGATATTCCTATTCAGGCGGCAATTGGTGCTAAAATTATTGCACGTGAAACCATCAAAGCATTGCGTAAAGATGTTACTGCAAAATGTTATGGTGGTGATATTTCTCGTAAACGTAAACTTCTTGAAAAACAGAAAAAAGGTAAAAAACGTATGCGCCAAGTTGGAAACGTAGAAATTCCTCAAGAAGCGTTTATGGCTGTTTTGAAGTTGAATGATTAGCCCCCTAATCCCCAAAGGGAGAATTAAAAAAATACTGAAAACCTTGATAGCGGAAGTTATTGAGGTTTTTTTTTGTTGTTTCGCCACGAATTCTCGAATTTTTTATTCTTGAATTTGTGGTTGTTTTTTGCCAAAGATTAAAAGATTTTTCTGAGATTTAAATTGAAATTTATTTTTGTAATAAAAATTTGAAATCTGTAGCTGAAAATTTAAAAACAAAAAAAACCGGACAATTAAATTCATCCGGTTTTTTGGTTTAAAAAATTGACACGTACTACAGTTTTTGTCTGTTATCGTCTGATTTTGTATCGATGAGTTTGTTGTAAGGATCTACGCCAACTTCCACCGGTTTTTGATCTACCACAATGGTTGTTCGATTATTAATTTTGTTAATCTTGTATTTTTTTAAATACAATTCATTTTCTAATTCATAATCGCCTTTTTTGATTTTTTCGCCAAAAACTCCTATTTCAACGTAGTCGTTCAAAGGGTAAGATTGTGCTTTTTTATTGCCTTTCAAAGTATTCCCTTTGGCATCAGTATAAACTTGTTTTCCCTTGGGAGTTGAACGGTATTTTGATACAAAAAAGGTAACATCCACTTCATATTTTCCGTTTGGCAATTTTTTAAAACTCGCTTTGTCCACTTTATTGTCGTAAAGTGTAATAGTTTCAAACATATCTTCTACCAAATATTGTAAATCAGCTGGAGTTTTGGCTTTAATATGATTCACAAATTCAATTGAATTCGTGTAAGGTGCTTCTTGGAAAGCCACTTCTTTAATAAAATCTTTCAAAATATTATTGAAATATTTTTCGCCTAAAAAATCACTCATGGCATATAAAACCAGCGAACCTTTATTATAGTGAATGTACTGCTGGTTTTCATTAAACATCAACGGATTTTCCTCTTTCCACTCCCAAGTTCGTCCCATCAAATAACTATCAAGCGCGTCTTTCAAAAATTTTCGCATTTGGGCTTTACCATATTTGTGTTCCAAAACTTTAAGCGAACTATATTCTGACAAAGATTCTGACAACAAGGTTGCTCCTTTTACATTAGCGCCAATGACCTGATGAGCCCACCATTGATGCGCCACTTCGTGAGAAATTACTGAAAATGGATAATCAACAGCATTTGGATCTTCTTCATCTACGTTGGCAATAAATCCAATGGCTTCAGAAAAAGGAATTGTGTTAGCAAATGATTGTGCAAACGTTCCCATGGTTTTAGGAAACTCTATGATTCGCACCTGTTTGTGTTGATACGGACTAAAATTTTCAGAATAATAGGTAAGTGATTTTTTAATGGCATCCATCATTCTATTCAGGTTATAATCGTGACCTTCGTGGTAATAGATTTCGAGATTTACATCATTCCATTTGTCGCGAGCTACCTCGTATCTACCGGAATTAAACGCATAAAAATTCAGCATTTTTTGATCCATTTTATAATGGAAATAATTGCGGCCGTCTTTTTCCCATTTTTTCTGAAGATATCCTGGAGCAATAGCCGTTTGGTCTCCCGAAGTACTTACGGTTGTTTCAAATGTAATCCAATCGGCATCGTTAGAAATGTAAGTATTTTGCCTTGCGATGGAATCATTGGTGGCTGCCATTCTTTCTTTTGGTGCCAAATTATATTTCTTTCTGATGTCATTATCAATGATTTCGGATTCTTCAGAATATCCAAATGCCGGGAAAATAAAATTATTAATAAAAGTTCCGTTTTCAATTACTGGAGAACGGTCTTCGAGCAAAGTATTTTTTTCGTTTTGAACCATAATATTTACTCGCATCGAATCGCCAGGAAGCATGGTTTTTTCCAATTTGTAAATATTGAAATCCATTACAGTATCATTTAAAACCATCTTATTTGGCAATGAAAAAGTAATTGTCTTTAGATTATTGCCATAATTTAAAAATAACGAATCGATATTTTTTCCGGTTTTGTTTACCATCACATAGTTTACCGAAGCTTTGTAATTTCGTTCTTCTGGGAAAATTTCCATATCCACTTTTACATCTACAATTCTCGGTTGCGGACTTTTTTCGTATTTTTTATATTTTTTTTCAAAATCTACTCGTTGCAATTCAATTTCCTGCGAAGTGTAAAACGGACGGCTTTTAGTATCTAAGCGATAAATCGCAAATCCGAGCGAAACAAAAAGTACTAATGCTAAGATTGTTGGCAATAAAACGGCAGAACGCATTCTTTTTCCTGCCACTTTAAAACGTTCTTTGATTCCGGAAAGAATGCCTCGTCTGAAAAATAAAAGTCCAATGCCGTAAAGCGCCAAAACTAATAGTAACCAATAAATTTTGAAGATAAAAAAGCTACGAACAGTACCGTAACCATTCATGTCGCTATAGCTGTAACCTGGTCCCGAATTGAATAAATAAACCGGATGTTCCACTCCAAGTGCACTGATTCCGGGAAGGATAAGCAGCAAAACTAAAATCGCAAAAAATCCTACCAAATAATTTTTGAAAAGTGATTGCACAAAAAGCGAAAACAGCATCAAGATTACCAAATCAATTAATTTAAATCCGAATAATTCTTTGATGTAATGTAAAATTTCGAAATTGTAATAACCTAAATAAGTTTGCACCAACATTCCAGAAAAAATTCCTACAAGAAGTAAAATGCAAGTCATTTTGAGCAACGCCAAAAACTTAGAAAGAAACAACGTCCAGTTTGGAATTGGCGTAGAATCGACCAAATAATTTATGCGGCTGTTGGCGGAATGTTGTAACAAAAATCCGGCGAACAACATGATGAGGATTCTGGTAAACAAACTTATAAAAAACCCCATCATATCTAATACTTTCCAAGTTACCGGATAGGTCGATGTCCCGTAAAGTTCTTGTCCTAATGTGTAACCTGAAATGAGAATAAAAATCATCAAAATGGCTACAATCGTAATAAAAATCCAGCTTTTGGTAATAAACCTCAACTCAATATTGGATAAGTTCCAGGCGGTTTTTAAGTTTTGACCAAAAGAAAAATCGAAATCTACTTTTGGCAAATTGATTCTGATAATGCTTCCGAAGTTATTTTTAACAACTCGTTCCGCTTTTTTCGCCCGTCTAAAAGTAATCGCCGAAAAGCTAAACGAAAAAGTAAAATACAAGATGATAAAAAATAAGAGTCCAACCCCAATCCAAATCAAACGGTTGTATAAAATCACATTTTCAAATGGAATATCTCTCACGTTTTGTTCATCAACCGTCCAGTATTTTACTACATAACTTAACGCTTCCATTCCATAAGGCTCAACTAATGCAGCCGTAAATTTATTTTCCATGTCATTGGTTAAATTGCCTAAAAGTCCTTGGAACACAAATAATACAATGACAAAAATAAATCCGATGTACACATTTCGCGTAAGCGTAACCAACGTAAAAATAATCATCCCAATGAAGAAAATATTGGGAATTACAAAAATGGCATAAGCCTGAAAATATGCGCCAATATTGATGGGGCCTAATAAATCGGGATTTGCAAAAGGTAAAGCTGTTGCCAACAAAAATGCTAATCCAATTGAAAAAGTGATTAAAACTGTGATAAAAAATCCGCTGAGAAATTTTCCTACCAAATAATCAAATTTATTAAACGGATAAGAATATAAAACCGTATGGGTATTGTATTTAAAATCTCGGTAAACCGTTGCACCAATCACTGTTGGCACAATAAAATAAATCAGTTGACTTAACGAACCAATGATTCCGTTAATTGCCAATGGCGAGTTTACAATGGTATTAGAGGCAGTAGTTGTAGAAAAACTATCAAAATACCCAACTGCATCTGCCATCAAGAAAAACGAGAGCAGGAAAAAAACCGCAAAATAGATGTAAAAAGGAAATCCTCTAAACCATCTTTTAAATTCGAATGAAAAAATAGTGCCCAGCATTATACAGTTTCTTTTTTAAGTGCTACAAAATATACATCTTCTAACTGAGGTTTTGCCTGAACAAAAGTTTCGTTTGGTTGAAATTCGCTCAAAACACGAATATTTAGCGTGTTATTTTGATTATAATTTGAAGAAATAATATTGAATTGCTTTGAAAAATCGTCATATTCTTCACGCTCGATGATTCTCATCCAGATTTTTCCTTCCAGCTCTGCTTCGGCCTGGTCTGGAGTTCCTCTAAAAAGAATTTGTCCACCATTTAATATTGCCAATTCGTGGCATAATTCTCTCACATCATCCACAATGTGAGTGGAAAAAATAACCGTGTGATTTGTTCCAATTTCTCTCAAAACATTTAAAAAACGATGTCTTTCGGCAGGATCCAAACCGGCAGTTGGTTCGTCCACAATAATTAATTTTGGGTTGTTCAAAAGCAATTGCGCAATCCCAAAACGCTGTTTCATTCCACCAGAATAACCACTTACACTTTTATTTCTTACTTCCCATAAATTGGTCACTTCCAAAACTTCTCTGATAATTTTTTTTCTGTCCGAAGCTTTTGCAATTCCTTTCAATTGGGCAAAATAATCCAATAATTTTTGAGCCGAAAGATTAGGGTAAACTCCAAATTCCTGCGGAAGGTAGCCTAATATTTTTCGCAATGAATTATTATCTTCTAAAACATTGATGTCATCAAAAAAAATACTGCCCGAATCAGGTTTCTGCAAGGTCGCGATTGTACGCATGAGCGAAGATTTTCCGGCACCATTTGGCCCTAAAAGTCCAAACATTCCCGAACCGATTTCGAGGTTTAAATTGTCGAGTGCTTTGACACCGTTAGAATACGTTTTGCTTAAATTATTTATTTTCAGTCTCATAAAATAAAGAGTTTTGGTTGAAGATTTAAATGATAAGTGGCAAGTTACCGATTTTTGTTACAGGTTTTTAAGAATTATAAGTAAGAATTTTCATTATTTCTAAACCCGTTTTCAAATTGTATCTTTGCCATTCTTAAAATTTAAAATAATGATTGAAGATAAAAATCAACCCAGAACCAGCATTTCTCAATTAGGCGAATTTGGACTAATTGAACACCTTACGAAAAACTTTGGCGTAAGCCATACCTCAACCATAAAAGGAATTGGCGATGATGCTGCTGTTTTAGATTTTAAAAATAAAAAAACCATTGTTTCGACTGATTTGCTGATTGAAGGCGTTCATTTTGACCTTTCCTACATGCCGTTGAAACATTTGGGTTATAAAGCTGTGGTGGTTAACGTTTCGGATATTTTTGCGATGAATGCTAACCCTACGCAAATCACGGTATCTGTAGCGGTTTCTAATCGATTTCCGCTTGAAGCTTTAGACGAACTTTTCTCTGGAATTAATTTGGCGGCCAAAGAATATAATGTAGATGTAATTGGTGGTGATACAACTTCCTCACAAAAAGGATTAATCATTAGCATTACTGCAATTGGCGAGGCTGAAGACCACGAAATTGTTTACAGAAATGGAGCAAAACCAAATGATTTGCTTGTAGTTACAGGCGATTTAGGAGCAGCTTACATGGGATTACAAGTTTTAGAAAGAGAAAAACAGGTGTTTCAAGTGAACCCAAATAACCAGCCGGATTTAGACCCTTACACTTATATCATTGAACGTCAATTGAAGCCAGAGGCTCGAAAAGACATTCGCACCTTGTTATTTGCTTTGGAAATAAAACCAACTTCTATGATTGATATTTCTGATGGACTTTCGTCAGAAATTATGCATTTGTGCAAGCAAAGTAATGTAGGTTGTAATTTATTTGAAGAAAAATTACCACTTGACCCCTCGTTTATTAATGTTTGTGAAGAATTTAATATTGATAGTACAACGGTGGCTATTAATGGTGGCGAAGATTACGAATTGTTGTTTACGATTTCAATGAATGATTTTGATAAAATAAAAGGTAATCCTAACTTCACAGTGATTGGTCACATGACAGAAAATTCTGAAGGAATACATTTAATTACGCGAGCAAACACAAAAATTGAATTGAAAGCAAGAGGCTGGAATGCGCTTTCGGAATAAAAAAAAGTGATGAATGGGGGTCACCACTTTTTTTATCTTTTGGGGTTAAAAATACAAATATCCTGATTTGGGGAAAAAGGGATTTGTGTTATGTTTTTGGATTAACATTTAACTTTTGTAAAGATAAAACACTTTGATTAAAAGCAGGTTACGGTAAAACCGCAAATTTTTTACGGTAAAACCACAATTAAAAAAGCAGCGTTTTTGGCGCTGCTTTTTTAATTGATGTAAGTTAATAATTTTAATTCTGGGGAATCAAAAAGGGGAAATTGTGTTTTGTGGTATAAGGTCTGAATGGCGGTTTGATAAAAATACGTAAAAAGTTAAATTTTGGTTTATAAAAAATAAAAAAAATTGATTCGCCTAAATAAACAGTTTTTTGTTTTCAATTTTATAGGGTATTTTGTAACATTAATATTTTATATTAATCCGCGTGTTCTAGCTTCGGCAATTAAAGCTTCATCATCGTTACCTTTTATATTAAATTGATCTTTTAAGTTGAGTTTTCTTTTTTCAATAGCACTTAAAGAAAGTGGCGTGTGCAAGGGTAAATTTTTGGTTTTGACGCCTCGAGATAAGTGATACAAAATTTGCAAATCGAGTTCGTCAACATTAATGCCTATAGTTTTAGGTTGCGTAACAAATTTCATTACGGTTTGACTATAATACGTTTCTCCTTTAATAATTTTATCAAAAGCTAATAACAATTCATCAAATGTGAGATCGTTTTTGATAATCAGCCCGTTAGGATTAATATTTTTAATAATATTATTTATTTTAAGCGATTCAGTATGCATCGTTAATAATATTACTTTGCAATTTGGCTGTAAATTCTTGATTAGCTTAGCCAAATCTTCTCCTGAGAGGATATTTTTTTCAGGATAGGGTGGCATGCTAATGTCAAAAAATGCTACATCAAAGTTTGTTACTTGGGGATTTACTAAAATATCGTAACCAGATTTGCAGTTGTTTGCTTGTGTTGTCGAAAATTCGTATTCTGTGGGGTGGTAGCCTGCAATAGTATTCTTGTAAGCTTCGATGATGAATGGGTGGTCATCAACGATTAAAATGTTAATTTTTTTTGTCATCTTGTTGAGTTTGGGGATTAGGTACTTTGGGTATTGTCAATAAGATTGTGGTTCCTTTTTTAGGGGATGACTCAATGTGGATGTTACCGCCGCAAGATTCGGCACGAGAAATCATATTTTGCAACCCTATTCCTTTGCTTTTTTTCTCTGGTGAAAATCCTTTTCCGTCATCTGAAACAGTTAGTAAAATCATATTATCGTGGTTTTTTAAGTCGACAATAATATTGTTTGCGTTGGCATATTTATTAATGTTTTGTAATGATTCTTGAAGAATTCTATAAAGGTTAATTTTAATATTGTTGTGTACTTTATCCCATGGTATTTCGGGATCAAAAGTAAAATCGAGGTGGGCCTCAGAAATATTTTCTTGTTGATCAATCAAGTTATTTACAATGCCCACAAAGTTATTATTGAGTGCAAATTTTTCACGGTTCAAATCATGAGAAATTTCGCGAATGTCTTGCTCTATAATTTTAAGTTCTTCTAAAAATTGTTTTCTGTTTTGAGCCGCTTCTTGGTCAATGCGTTTATTAAGACTATCTAGGTTTAATCTGGCACCGAATAATCGTCCTAAAATTCCGTCGTGAAGCTCTTGTGCAATTCTTTTTTTCTCAAAAATCCTTCCTTCCTCAATCTTCGACTGTTGAGATAGCATGAGACTATAAATTTCCTCATTTGCTTTTTGCTGGGCTTGTTTTAGGATAAGCTCGCGGGTTTTTGTTCGTTGGTTTTTGATGATAAATAGCAGCAATCCTATGAGCATTACAACTATAAAGATGTATAAAATTGTACGGTTTTGTTCAGTTAACCTGTCATTTTTCAGGATAATTTCATCAGTTTCAAATTCAATTCGGGCAAATTTTTCCTTGGCTTTGCGTTCAGCTTGTTGTAAGCTGTCGTTGAGTTTAATGTACTCTTCATTATAAGCAACTGCATTATTTTTATCGACCTTACCCAAGTTTTTTAAAGCACTTAAAATATCTTGGTGCACTTTAGTTTCACGCGAGGCACGTAAAGCTTCTTTTGCGTAATCAATTGATTTTGCGGTATCTCCTTCTGCCAAATAATATTCTGAGAGGTGAATGTTGCTGTAGATTGCATCTGTAAAATTCAAACTATCCCGAACTTTTAGGGATTGGTAAAACAGTTCTGGGAGATCTTTAGTATCGTTTAATTTGAACTTTGAATATGCCAAGTTATCCAATAAGGCTGCATATAGAATTGGCTTGTCAATCAGCAGACCTCTATCGTTTAATCCGTTTTGAAACATTTTTTTTGCTAAACCGAATTGTTCTTGTGCTTGATAAACACTTCCCAAATTATTAAGTGATGTTGATACCAAATGATACTCATTTTTTGAGTCGTTTTGGCGTGCAAGTTCCAAAGCCTTGGTATGATATTCTATCGATTTTTGATAGTCTTGTAGCTCGAACGAAATAAATCCCAATACATTATTTGCCTCGTAAATCTTGTCTATTTGCTTAGTGTCTCGTAACGTATTTAACGCCTGAATCGCAGATACTTCTGCACCGTAATAATCTTTCTCGTAACTTTTGACTACAGCAATATTGATATAAACCTGTCCTAAATTAATTTGGTCACCAAATTTTTTATAAAGTTTTTCAGCTTTCCTGTAAAAAGTATAAGCGCTATCTTTACTTGCAGAAGATGAGTAAAAATCCCCTAAATAATTATAGGCTTTAGCGGTAGAAATGCTATCATTGTCGTCTATTGAACGTACTAAAACTTGCTTAGTACTTTCTTTGTAACCTTTGTAATCGTTTAGATTAAAAAAACGATTAGCTACTCTAAAAAGGTTAACCCTATTTAGTGAATCATTTTGATTTTTGAGTAATAATTCAAAAGCTTTATTATTGCTTTCGAGCCGATCTTCACGAGAATAAGAAAGGTCAGTTGCCTTTTCTAATTGAATAGAAATACTATCTTGGACAGCCAAATCGCTACCATTTTTAGTACTATTAGAGCAACTAAAAGTATAAAAAAGTATAAAAAGTAGGGAAATTCTTTTCAACTTGAGGGCGTTTGCCGTCAAATGTAAGAAAAAAATGAATGAAAAAATAAAATCTATTATAAAGAAAAAAGGTAGACAAATTGTCTACCTTTAGAATTCAATATTTTTCTACATTACTAAGCTAAGTAAGTATCTAATTTTTTGTTTCCTCCTACTACTTGAGTTCCGCAACCGTTACCGCCACTTTCATTGCTGTAAGCGTAATCGTCTAATTTTTTATTCCCTCCAATTACTTGAGTTCCGCCTCCATTACCGCCACTTTCATTACTGTAAGCGTAATCGTCTAATTTTTTATTCCCTCCAATTACTTGAGTTCCACCTCCATTACCGCCACTTTCATTACTGTAAGCGTAATCGTCTAATTTTTTATTTCCTCCAATTACTTGAGTTCCACCTCCATTACCGCCACTTTCACGGTAATTAGCATAATCATCTAATTTCTTGTTTCCACCTATCACCTGAGTTCCGCCTCCATTACCGCCACTCGTTTTGCCATCACCCTTTTCAATGTTGTCATTGTTGGTGAAAGATGTTAATACTACTAATGAAAATAATCCTAAAGTTACAATAGCTTTTCTCATGATTATGTTGTTTTTTTGGGTTACAATTGTGGTACTAAATGTTTTTTGAAAACGAAAGTTCTTTAACTTTCTCGGTGTAAAACTAAATACTTTGTATAAGAATTATCTTGCATTTTTCAGCCGTTTAGTAGATGACACAATTGTATGAGTAGATGAACCGAATTTGAGAGAATTTGGAATTTTATAATTCGCGGTAATTATGCTTTGCAATTAAATCAATGATATTTTCAATTGCTTCTTTATAAGATTTTGAAAAAGGGATTTTTTCATTTTTTACATAAATGAATGCATTTCCCATTTGAATACGCGAAATCTTCTCCATATTAACAATATAGCTGTTGTGAATTCGATGAAAATTTTTTGGAAGTATCTGCTCAAAGTGCTTTAAGGTTTTAAAAGCTGTGAGCGTTTCACCGTTTTCTAGGAAAATATCAGTAGAATTATTGTCTGCTTTTAAGTACAATACCTCGTCCGATTGAAAATACCGGTAATCTCCATATGATTTTAGGCAAAATGTAAGCGGTTTTTCTTTGTTAGCCATAATTTCATCTTCAATTACCACAATAGGTTCTGTAGGTTCAATCGGCTGAACAATTTGGTTCTTTTTCTCCAATCTTAAAATTGCCTTTCTGATGTCTGTTTTTTGGTAAGGAAATAAGATGTAATCATGAACACCATATTTGATGGCCTCAAATGCTTGATTAACATTCTTAGAGGTAACAAAAATCTCAGGTACCTTCAACAGGAAGCGATGGAGTTCGCTTATAAAATGGAGTGAGAGTTGGCTCTGGGATGTATTTGGAGTAATTTCGAGAAAAACAATTTGAGGTTTTTGCTCTAATACTAAGTCAATTCCGTCATTGAAGTTATGTGCATCACCCTTAAATTGAAGCTGTGGAAATGCATCGGCAATCCGACGAATTTCCATAACCCGATCTTGGTCATCGTTGATGATAACGTAGTGATACTTCATTAAATTGCTTTACAAAATTTGTTTTTGGACTTCTTGCTGATGCAAGGGGAATTTTGTCAGAGCAATGGGGTTAAGCTATTTTTGTGGGAGTTGGGGAACTTGCACAAAAATAACTGTTCTGGTAAATTACAATAATTAATTTTTTATAATTGCTAACTATTGTTAAATATTCTCCAAAAACAAATATAATTTTCTTGTTAAAATCAAAAAAGTTTTAAGGTAACAATACGTTAAAAAGCAATTATATTCGATAAACGGTATAAAAAAAGGCTTCATCTAGTGATGAAGCCTTTTACTTATTAATTTACTAAATTTTATCTATAGGTAAAGTTAAATGTTTCAGTTGAAGTTTCTCCACTATCATCAGTTACAACCATTGTAGCAGAAATTGGATAATTATCAGCATTATAGGCATAACTAGTTAACACCGTTGATACAATTTGTCCTTGCAAATTTTTAACAACTACTTTTGTTGTGTTATTTACGGGCAACATTGTTTTGGCCCTAACAATTTCTTCAGGCAAGCTTTGCATATTCAAATTAAGTTCTACTCTATCTAAAACATCAATGACCCCAGCCGCTTTTAAAGTGTGATAGCCAAAAAATGGTTTGTTATCGTAAGTTACCTCCGCTCTGTATTCTTCGATATTTCCATTGTAATCTTCCTCAAATAGTCTCAACATTACTGGGTTACCTTTTGAATCATAATTTAAAACTTCGCCCACATCGTATGCTTGATATGGTGCCTGGTACAATTCTGCAATAGCAAATACATCGCCGTCGCCGGTAATATTTGTAAGATTATTATTTTCATAAACTAAAGCGCTACTTTCAGATCCGTTTTCCACGCTAATCACTTTACCAGAGGCGTCATAATTAAATACAATGGTTTCAGGACCATCAGTGCTTGAAGCATTTAATGTTCGAATGTATCTCGCCACAGCATTTCCATTGGCATCCTCAAATTCGTCGGAGTTAGATCCACTACATCCGGCTACCAATACCGTAGCCAAAATTGAAATTGATAATAAGGTTTTTTTCATGTTAAAATAATATTAATTGATGCCAAATATATATTTTTTTCACAAAAAAGAAACAATCTTTATAGATAAAATTAAAACGTAAAAAAACCGTCCTGAAAAATCTTCCTGACGGTTCTATATTTTCTGAAAATTTCCTGAATTACATTTTCATTAACCAATGTTTCATTGAAACTTCTCGGTTGATAATATCTTTTAATTCAGAAATTTTTACGCGGTCCTGTTGCATCGTATCACGGTATCGAATAGTGACAGTTTCATCTTCTATGGTTTGATGGTCCACGGTAATGCAAAACGGAGTTCCTAAGGCGTCTTGTCTTCTATAACGTCTTCCTACTGCATCTTTTTCGTCGTAAGCCACATTAAACTCCCATCGTAAATCTTCAATTATTTTTTTGGCAACTTCAGGTAATCCATCTTTTTTAACCAATGGCAAAACGGCTGCTTTTGTTGGAGCTAAAACACTTGGCAATTGTAATACTGTTCTGGTTGAACCATCTTCTAAAGTTTCCTCTTTTAACGAAGTTGCAAATACCGCTAAAAACATCCTGTCTAAACCTACCGAAGTTTCCACCACATAAGGCGTGTAATTTTTATTTTCTTCGGTGTCAAAATATTGCATTTTCTTACCGGAAAATTCTTCGTGTGCTTTTAAATCAAAATCTGTACGCGAGTGAATTCCTTCTAATTCTTTAAACCCAAAAGGAAAATTAAATTCAATATCCGCTGCAGCATTTGCATAATGTGCTAATTTTTCATGGTCGTGAAAACGGTAATTGGCTTGACCCAAACCTAATGACAAATGCCAATTCAAGCGTGTAGTTTTCCAGTACTCGTACCATTTCATCTCGTCGCCTGGTTTTACAAAAAATTGCATTTCCATTTGTTCAAATTCGCGCATGCGGAAGATAAACTGTCTTGCCACAATCTCGTTTCTAAAGGCTTTTCCAGTTTGTGCAATCCCAAAAGGAATTTTCATCCTACCAGATTTTTGAACGTTTAAGAAGTTGACAAAAATTCCCTGAGCGGTTTCAGGTCGAAGGTATAAATCCATAGCATTCTCGGCAGAAGCTCCTAACTTAGTCCCAAACATTAGGTTAAATTGTTTTACATCTGTCCAATTTTTAGAGCCTGTTTCCGGATCGGCAATTTCTAATTCTTCGATTAAAGCTTTTACATCGGCGAGATTTTCAGTTTCTAATGAACGTGCCATTCTCTCCAAAATTTCTCTTTGTTTGGCTTTGTATTCTACCACTCTTGCATTAGTCCCGATAAATTCTTGTTCGTTAAAAGCTTCACCGTATCTGGCTCGTGCTTTTTCGATTTCTTTTTGTGCTTTTTGATTTAATTTTTCGGCATAATCTTCAATTAAAACATCCGCACGATATCTTTTTTTAGAGTCTTTGTTGTCAATTAAAGGATCGTTGAAGGCATCCACATGTCCTGAAGCTTTCCAAGTTGTAGGATGCATCAATATTGCGGCATCAATTCCTACAATATTTTCGTTCATCTGAACCATTGATTTCCACCAATATTCACGGATATTTTTTTTGAGTTCTACACCGTTTTGTGCATAATCGTAAACGGCGCTTAAACCGTCATAAATTTCGCTCGACGGAAATATAAATCCGTACTCTTTTGCATGCGAAATGATGTTCTTAAATTGATCGTCTTGTTTTGCCATACTGCAAAAATAGAAAAAATTTAACGTAATTTTCAATCGTCCAAATTTGGGGTTGTATTTTCTAGAAATTGCTTGTTTAATTCGTGAATTTGTAGCGGTTTCTATCCACTAATGCACGAAATTTTCTTTTGCCTTTTATTTTTTACCACAGATTAAAAGATTTTTTTGATTCTCCGTTGGAATTTGGACTCGAGCGGTTAGCGAACTGGCGAAGCCATTTTATTATTGGAATTTGTTTCTTCTGCAATTCGTGGCTTACATTTTTTCTGCATAGATTACATTATTTTTCATTAAATTTATTGCTGATTTACAAAGATTTACACGCCATGAAGAATTATTTTTTCGATTTATTTTTCCCAAAGTCGTGTTTGGGCTGCAGCGGATTGATGCTTGCAAGTGAAATTGTGCTTTGCACAGCCTGCCGACACGAAATTCCTTTGACTTCGCATTTTTTCTCAACTGAAAATGAATTTACTAAAAAATTTTACGGTAGAATCGAACTTGAATTTGGCGGATCTTTATTATATTTTCACAAACAAGGTATTGTACAACAGCTTATTCACAATTTAAAATATAGACAACATCAGGAAGTTGGCTATTTTTTAGGCGAATGGATTATTAATGAAATGTTTCAATATCATTTGCCAAAAGTAGATGTAGTAGTTCCGGTGCCGTTACATCCCAAAAAATTAAAATCACGTGGTTATAATCAGGTGGAGACTTTTGGTCGGACGATTGCTCAAAATTTAAATTGCGAATACAACGACACGGTTTTACACCGGAACTTTAATACTAAAACACAAACTTTTAAAAATTTATTTGCCCGAACGGAAATTCGTAGAGATTTGTTTGGGGTAGATGATTTCGAAAATTTTTCGGGAAAACATATTTTGTTAGTGGACGATGTAATTACTACTGGTGCTACTATTGAAGCTTGCGCAAAAGAACTTCAGAAAATTTCAGACACGAAATTGAGCGTGATTACAATGGCATTCGCACAATTTTAGCCCCGTCCCGAATGTTGATAGAAGCGAAATCCATCTTTGAACAACAAGCATTTTTGCAGCCCGAAAAAGGCGTTTGGAAAAAAAGATTGCAGTCCCGAAGCTTCGGGGACGGGAAATGGCTTCATAAAAATATATTCTTAAAAGATTTCGTTTCCTCTGAATATAATTGTTATTTTGTGGCACATTTTATTTTTGATGATGAAAAAACACATCTTTTTTTTGTGGGTTGTCTTGGCAATGATTTTTGCAAGTTGTGCCAAAAGAGGAAACATTACGGGTGGTTTAAAAGATACGATTGCTCCGGTATTACAGTCAAGCGTACCGAAAAATTTTAGTACAGATTTTAATGTTCAGGAAATTAGAATCAACTTTAACGAGTATGTGAAATTGAAAGACATCAATAAACAGCTGATTGTTTCGCCTCCGATGAAATATGCTCCTATGGTTTCGCCATCAAACGCAAGTAAATTTATCAAGATTAAGATTAAAGATACTTTGCAACCTAATACTACGTATAGTTTTAATTTTGGCAATAGTATTCAGGATAATAACGAGGGAAATCCGTACCAACAGTTTAAGTATGTTTTTTCAACGGGAAGTTATATAGATTCGTTGAAATTAGGCGGAATCATTCAGGATGCTTACAGTAAAAAAGTAGAGAATTATGTTTCGGTGATGTTGTATGAGGTGAACGAAACTTATAATGACTCCGTGATTTACAAGCAAAATCCGCGATATGTTACCAATACTTTAGATAGTAACCGAACGTTTATTTTAGAAAATCTAAAGGAAGGAAAATATTTGTTGGTCGCCATGAAAGACCTCAACAATAATTATCGTTTAGAATCGAAAAAAGAAAAAATTGGTTTTCACCCGAAACTAATCCAAATTCCAAATGATACTTTGTTTAGCGTGAGTTTGTTTAACGAGATTCCGGTATTTAAAGCCACAAGACCTTATCAGGCTTCGGGAAACAGGATTGTTTTACCTATTGAAGGCAACGGAAAAGACGCTTTGATTTCGATAAAAAACGGTTCGCAAGACATTCCGGTAAAAATTACCAAAATGCCAAAACAGGATTCGTTACAAGTTTGGTTTAAACCAATTAAAACAGATTCAGTTCAACTTTTTGCCAAAAAAAATAATTTCGAAAAAGAGTTTACCGTGAAAATGAAAAACATGAAAAACGATACGTTGAGTTTTTCGCCAAACATTTCCGGAACTTTACATCCTCGAGAAAAATTTAGCATTACTTCGTCAATCCCGGTAGAAAACATTGATAAATCGAAGATCACTATTTTAAGAAAAGATTCTACGCAAGTGGATTTTACAACTTCTTACAATGATTTTGACCAAAAAATTACGCTTGATTTTGCCCACGAACCGCTCGAAAGATTCCGGATTACGGCACTTCCAGGCGCTTTTACCGATTTGTTAGAACGACCAAATGACACACTTTCTTTTTCCTTGGGAACGCAAGATCTTAACGAATATGGAAATCTTCGGTTGACTTTAGAAAATGTAAAACGGTTTCCGGTAATTGTAGAAATTACGGATCCCAAAGGTGAATTAGTGACTTCGGGTTATTCGGATGGGGAAAAAGTTTTGGATTTTAACGGATTGCAACCCAATACTTTCACCATTAGAATTATTTATGATGACAATAAAAATAAAGTTTGGGACACCGGAAATTTTATCGAAAAGCGACAACCTGAAGAAATTATTTTTTATCCTTCGGATATTATTGTCCGGGCGAATTGGGACGTTGACGAACGCGTCACTTTGCCACCTCATTGATTATTACAAAATTTGAAACTGATCTCGATCGTTTAAAAAATTAAATTTTTCCCTAAAATCCAGCAATGGTTTTTTAGGGATTTTTATTTGAAAAACACCATCAGTGGTTTGCGGCGGTAAAATTTCTTCGCCTGCAAAATCAAGCACTTGAGAATGTCCGGAATGTTCAAAACCTTGGTCGTCTTTACCAAAACGATTCACACCAACTACATAACACAAATTTTCTACGGCTCTGGCTTTTAGCAAAATATTCCAAGCTTGTATGCGTTTGTCCGGCCAATTGGCCACGTACAACAGTAAATCGTAGTTTTCTGTATTTCGTGCAAAAACCGGGAAACGTAAATCATAACAAACCTGCAAACAAATTTTCCAACCTTTATAATCAACAATAACCTTCTCTTTTCCGGCGGTATAAATATCATCTTCGCCTGCTAACGAAAACAAATGTCGCTTGTTATAAATAGTTATTTCGCCAGAAGGCAAAACAAAATAAAGCCGATTGTAGAAACGATTATTTTCCTGGATTGCCAAACTTCCTACAATTGCCGCATTCTTTTTCGCTGCCATTTTTTGTAACCAAATTACGGTTTCGCCATCAGGATTTTCAGCTACATTTTGAGGTTGCATTGTAAAACCAGTGGCAAAGGTTTCAGGCAAAACAATCAAGTCTGTTTCAGGAGAAACAGACTCAATTTTATCTTCAAAATTTTTTCGGTTGGCACTGGGGTTTTCCCAAACCAAATGTGTTTGTATCAGAGTAATGTTCATTATTCTATTGTAAAACCGTCAGGCAAGGTTGATTTTTTCTTGATGATAATTATTCCGTCTTTAATAGTGTACAATGCCGAATTTTTATTTTCGAGATGTTTGCCACCTTTTAAAACCACGTTATTCCCTATTTTGCAATTTTTATCGATAATCGTGTTGTCGATTACGCAATTGGTTCCAATGCCTAAATTGGGAATACTATGTTCGAGATTATGATTGATTTCGTCTAAATTTTGGTAAAAATCATTTCCCATAATATAGGTATTAGAAATGGTTGATCCTTTACCAATCCGGCTTCGAATACCAATTACGGAATGCTCGATTTTTGCATTATTGATGATACAGCCTTCGGCAATAATGGATTTGTCAATGAAAGTTCCGCCTGTGATTTTTGAGGGCGGAAGCGTCCGGGCTCTGGTGTAAATTTTGCTCGAATTATGAAATAAATTGAATTTAGGAATGTCATCGGTTAAACCTAAATTAGCGTCGAAAAACGAATCGATATTTCCAATGTCGGTCCAATAACCCTCGTATTGATAACTCAACACTTTTTCTTTTCCGATGGATTGCGGAATAATTTCTTTACCAAAATCAGTCGTTTCCGGATTTGCCATCAATTGCACAAGCAAGTCGCGATTAAAGATGTAAATTCCCATTGAAGCCAAATAATTTCTGCCTTCGGATTTCATTTCATCGCTTACGTCTGAGGTCCATTGGGGTAGCAAATCTGCATGGGGTTTTTCGATAAAAGATGTTATGAAGCTATTTTCGTCCGTTTTTAAAATCCCAAATTCCGGAGCATCTTTAGCATTTACTGGCAAAGTGGCGATGGTGATCGAAGCGCCATTTTTTTCATGGGCTTCAATCATTTCGTTAAAATCCATTTGGTACAATTGATCTCCCGAAAGTATCAAGGCATAATCAAAATCGTGGTTCATGAAATATTGCATACATTGGCGAACCGCATCGGCTGTTCCTTGAAACCACGTGGGATTGTGAGGCGTTTGTTCTGCTGCCAAAATATCGACAAAAGCGTTGCTAAAATGGCTAAATTGGTAGGTGTTTTTGATGTGTTGATTTAGCGAAGCCGAATTAAATTGAGTCAACACAAACATTCTTTTAATATTTGAATTGATGCAATTAGAAATCGGGATGTCCACCAAACGGTATTTTCCGGCAATTGGAACCGCTGGTTTTGAACGGCTTTCGGTAAGTGGTGCTAATCGTGATCCTTGTCCGCCACCTAAGATAATGGCAAGTGCGTTTTTGTTCATGGCTAATGGATTAAAGTTTGGTAAACGTCGGTATATTTTTTTGCGGCACTGTTCCAGGAATGGTCGAGTTGCATGGCTGTTTTTTGAATTTCGGAAAATTTTTCTTGGTTTTGGTACAATTCAATGGCGCGAGAAATGGAATAAATAATGTCTTCAACAGAAGTTTGATCATGGCAAATTCCGAAGCCGTTGTCTCCAATATCAATCACGGTATCTTTAAGTCCTCCGGTTCTGCGAACAATTGGAATTGTTCCGTAACGAAGGGAATACATTTGGTTTAAACCGCAAGGTTCTACGCGAGAAGGCATTAGTAAAAAATCAGCAGCGGCATAAACCTGATGCGCTAATTTTTCGTTGTAACCAATGTATAAATTGTAATTATTTTTAAATTTTTCTTGTAAGTTTTGCAATTGATTTTCTATTAATTTTTCGCCCGAACCCAGAAGCAAGATGTTTAATTTTCCGGAAAATTTTTGCAGGGCAATTTCCACCACTTCGGGCAGCAAATCAGCTCCTTTTTCACCAACCAATCTTCCGATAAACGTAAAAAGCGGTAATGATTCGCTTAAATTAAAATCTTTACATAATTGTTTTTTGTTCGATAATTTTCCTTCGGAAAAATCATTGAAAGTATAATTTTTATGCAACATTACATCAGTTTTTGGGTTCCAAACTTCGGTGTCAATTCCGTTTAAAATCCCAACAGATTTGTTGCGTTCATGCTTTAAAAGGTCTTCGAGGCCGTTAGCATTATAAGTAATTTCTTCCAAATAACTTGGTGAAACGGTAGTGACTTTCCAGGCACATTTTATGGCTGTCGCCAAAGGATTGATAGTTTGGTTCCACTCAAGAAATCCAATTTTTAGTTTGTTGAATTCAGGAATATAATTTATTTTTTCAAAACCAAACCAACCTTGGTATTGACCGTTGTGAATGGTTAAAATTGTTGGGGTATTGCTCAGATTATCGTAAACGTAACAAAACCGCATCATAAATGGGATTAATCCAGTATGATGATCGTGGCAATGTACGATATCTGGTTTCCGGTTAGTTTCAGTTATCCAATTTAAAAAAGCAATTTGAAACGCCAAAAATCTCTCGGTATCATCATCGTATGAATAAATTTCCGGACGCGCAAAAAGTTCGGGAATATCGACAATATAAAGATTGAAACCCAATACATCTGTTTCCTCGCGTAAAATTTTGTAATTAAAAGTAAAAACATCTAGTTTAATTTCACCAGAATAGACTTCAGAAAATTTGTTGTCGCGAACGAATTTAGTATTGTATCCAGGCATGATCACGCAGGCTTCGTGACCTAAATTTTTTTGATATTTGGGCAAAGCACCAACTACATCTGCCAAGCCGCCAACTTTGGCAACTGGGAAGCATTCGGCACTGAGGTGAAAAATTTCCATTGTTACTAAAACGTTTTCATAAAGATAGGAAATTTCACAATCCGAAAATAATGTTGAATGAAGATTTAAAAATTGTTTAAGATTATTATTTAGTATGTTTATTTTTGCTTCAGCATCACTTCATCAGTTTACCACTAATGCACGGATTATTTTTAAAAATTAAAATATGTGATTTTGTAGTTGTAATCTGAGACTAAATAAATGTTACTTAATCGTAATTTCGTCAATGAAAATAAAAGCATCGCCATCAAAAGGAAAACCTAAATGCCATTCAGGAAGTTTTCCAAGATTGTAGGCTTTCACTTTTATGTATCTTGCGTTTATAGGTTTAGATGAAGTGAAATTGAAATCTTTAATGGTGTTTTCATCTTTTTTCGGATCAACATCATTGGCAACAGTTGTGATTAATGTAAAATTGACATTATCTGATGAACTATAATATTCCACTTTTGTTGGCATCATTATCCAAGAACGTTGATCTTGAAGAAAAGTTGCGCTGAAATTGGATACTTTTTTCTCTGACTGTAAATCAACAATTGCTTCAAAATCCTGACTTTGATAACCTTGCCAATCGCCTTTTCTCCAGTTGGTTGTTCCGTTAATTCCGTCTAGTAAACCGTCGTTTCCGCCAGCATGATATTGTGGATTGTATTTTGATTTAGTATCGATGGTGTAATTGTTTGGTTTTTTGAAGAAGGTTGCGGATATTGTGTTACTTTGATTTTCATTGCATTTTACATAAGCAGAAATAGTTGAAGTTTGTAGAATTTCAAAAGGTTTAGCATATAAAACCCATGTTTTCTTAGCAGTTTCATCGTCAGAATCACTTATAAAAAAATAGATAGAATCTTTTGGATTTTGAGATTTTATTTCAATTTGCATTTTATCCTTAAACGATTTACTTTGCGCTTGAATTCCTGGAACAGGAATTATAATTTCACCTGAGTTATTATTTTCAGCTTTTGCTAAAACTTCCTTTAAATAACCTCTAAATCCTTTTTTGGAAATGGTAAGCTGTTCTTTATTTTCAAAATTGATTGTTGCTTTTTCAAAATATGGTGTCGTTTTTGTCCATTCACCACTTCCAGGCGTAACCGAATAAATTCCCATCGAACTTAACACATACCAAGCGCTCATTTGTCCACAGTCTTCGTTTCCAATTAATCCGTCTGGCGTGTTTTTGTAGAAATTATTTAAAATGTAATGAACTTTTTCGGTTGTTTTTTCTGGTTTTCCAACGTAATTGTACAAATATGCCATGTGGTGACTTGGTTCGTTTCCATGCGCATATTGACCAATTAATCCGGTTACATCAACTTGTTCTCGTCCTGTAGTTTTGCTTTCGGAATTGAACATTTCGTCTAGTTTGGCTTCAAATTTTTCGTATCCGCCATACGCTTCAATCATTCCGGGAATATCTTGTGGGACAAAAAAAGAATATTGCCACGAATTTCCTTCGGTAAAATTGTTATTGATTTCTCTTGGATCAAATGGTTTATCCCAACCGCCGTTTTTCTTTGGTCGCATAAAACCAGTATTCCAATCGAAAATGTTTTTCCAGTTTTGAGAACGTTTCATGAAATAATCATAATCGTCTTTTTTGTTTAAAAGCAACGCCATTTGTGCAATACACCAATCGTCATAAGCATATTCTAGGGTTTTAGAAACACTTTCATGTTCGTCATCCATCGAAATAAACCCTTGTCTTTTATAAGCATCCAAACCTAAATGATCTAACATTGCTGAATGTTTTGCAGCTTCGAATGCTTTTTCATAGTCAAAACCTTTGATTCCTTTTGCCATTGCATCTGCCATTACTGACACCGAATGATAACCAATCATGCAATCGGTTTCATTGGAAGCCAATTCCCAAACGGGCAATCTTCCGCCTTGTTCGTATTGTTTCAGAAACGTATTGATGAAATCGGCAGTTCGTTTTTTATCAATCAAAGTATATAACGGATGTGCTGCTCGAAATGTATCCCAAAGCGAGAAAACCGAATAGTAATCAAATCTTTCGGCAACGTGAATTTTATTGTCACGACCACGATATTTTCCGTCGATGTCTTGCGCAATATTCGGTTGAACCATCGTATGATATAAAGCCGTGTAGAAAACAGCCAACTTGTCTTTATTGGTTTCTGTAATTTGAATTTTTGATAACTCTTTGTTCCAAAGTTGCTCGGCTGCTGCCTTAACTTTTTCAAAATCCCAATGTTTGATTTCGGAACTGTTTAATTTTGCTCCTTCATAACTGGTTGGCGAAAGCGACACTTTTACGAGTATTTTTTCTCCTTTTTTGACTTGTTTTGAAAAACTAATGGCAACTTCTGAACCTCTATAAAATAATTCAAGTTTTGAATCTCCTTTCGATTTACTAATTTTCATTGGAACGTTAAATTCAATTCTTGCATAAACATATTGATCTTTTGCCCAAGCTTCACTTCTTCTCAGAATTTCAATTGTTTTATTGTCAATAATTTTTACATCGCCATATAATAACTTGTCTCTATGGTTTAAGTCCAAAATAACATTGGCTTGACCCGAATTATTAAATGTATATTCATGAAATCCAACACGAGTTGATGTAGTCAAACGAACGTCAATATTGTATTTGTCTAATTTTACGCTGTAAAATCCTGCGGAAGCTTTTTCATTTTTATGCGAAAATGTAGAAGAATACATTTTATTATCAAACGACGGTTCGCCCATCGTGGGCATTAACAAAATATCGCCAAAATCAGAAACCCCTGTTCCGTTCAAATGCGTATGTGAAAATCCGTAAATCGTTTTATCCGAATAATGATAACCCGAACATCCATCCCAACTTCCGTCAATTCGAGTATCAGGTGAAAGTTGCACCATTCCAAACGGGACAGTTGCGCCAGGATAAGTATGTCCGTGACCATCGGTTCCAATGAATGGATTGACATGCTGCTGAAATTTTTTTTGCGCAATTGCAGCTGTGAAAATGAAAAAGAAAAGGGGGAAATATTTCATTGTGGATGTTTTTTCAAATATAATTTTTTTTGTTTGGTTTTAGAGCGAAAGTTCCGGCATTTTCGGCGATCGCATTTCCTGCTGCCGGAAGTCGCTGCGTGCCTTTTTTAATTAAAGCCACACGAGCTCCTCACGAAGCGTCGGGACCAGCATCAGGGCTATGGGATAAAGTGGGTTTTGTGTTTGGAAAGTTGGGGAAGGTAGTTTGTAAAAAAATTTAGGGTTAAGAAACCTATTTTTAAACAAGAATTTTTTAAAACTGAACGATGAACATTGAGCATCGAACACTCAACTTTGCCTATTTTCCTAGCCCCGATTGAAGCGAAAATCCCTTAGCAACAAAAAATTTAGTTTTCCCGAAGCGGGAGAGCGACTCCCGAATCCTGGGGAGAAGCTCCTCCTGCAAGTAGGAAAACTTATTTTTTATGCGAAGGATTGCAGCGAAAAGCGGGATTGGCTCCCAAAAAAAAACCTGCTTTTTGAAGAGCAGGCTTTATTTTTAATTGATTCGTTCGAATTCTATGGTAACTTGTAAATCTCCTTCGGTATATTGAATGGAATTACCTTGAAACATTTCTGGGTAAAGGGAAATGCTGGAAATTAATTCGTCCGGAGTACCATTTTCTACGAGAGAATAAGTGGTGTCGTAATCCATTACTTCAATTTCAAAGTGGTTAATTGCCGATAAACTGAGTATAATATTATCAGCTGCTACGTCAAAAATACGGACTTGTTCGTTAAGCTCAAATCCGGTTCTTTTCAAAAATTTATTGTAAGAACTTTGTATTTCGGTTGCAGATTCGGGAAGTGAAATTTCTTGATTTCGGCTTAGGTTAAGGTATAAATCTGCTTTTTTATCAATAGCATTAGTCCCGAAGCTTTCGCTTTCGTCCCAATCGCCTACAAAATTTGTCCAGTAGCCAGATATTCCTGTTACTACAAAGCGACGGCAGTTGTATTTTCTAGGTAAACTTTGTACGTTAATCTTGTTTATTTTAACAAGGTTAGTGTTAACTGCGGTAACTGTACGGGTTTTGGTATAGGTGTTTCCTTGTTGATCGACTACCTCTACTTTGACAGTATAAGGACCTGGATTTTCATAGGAATGATAAACAAATTGTGCTCCAGAATTTCCATAATAGCTTGTTCCGTCTCCAAAAAACCAATTGATATTCGCTACATTCACGTTATTGGTAGAAACGCTGAAACTCACGTTTTTTTGTATGGGAAACTGTAGTTGATCAACGTTGATTACTACTTGATTTTCTGGCTCGGGATTAGTATTCCCTGGTTCATCTCCACCAGAGCATGCCATTAAGCAAATTGCTATTAATGACAAAAATAACTTATTGATAGCTTTCATTATTTTAAACTTGCTGCTAAGTATTCTCTATTCATTCGTGCGATATTTTCGAGAGAAATTCCTTTTGGACATTCCACTTCACAAGCTCCAGTATTGGTACAGTTTCCGAATCCTTCTTCATCCATTTGGCGAACCATATTCAATACACGTTGGGTAGCTTCTACTTTTCCTTGTGGCAATAATGCGTATTGAGAAACTTTGGCTCCTACAAATAACATGGCTGAACCATTTTTACAAGTTGCCACGCAAGCACCACAACCGATGCAAGCTGCTGCTTCAAAAGCACGATCAGCGTCATATTTTGGGATTGGGGTAGCGTTCGCGTCAATCGTATTTCCTGAGGTATTTACAGAAACGAAACCTCCTGCTTGCTGGATTCTGTCAAAGGATGAACGATCGACAACTAAATCTTTGATTACTGGAAATGCTTTACTTCTCCACGGTTCCACATAAATGGTATCGTTGTTTTTAAACATACGCATGTGTAATTGGCAGGTTGTGATTCCTGTATCTGGTCCGTGAGCTCGTCCATTAATGAACAAAGAACACATTCCGCAGATTCCTTCGCGGCAATCGTGGTCGAAAGCAACTGGTTCTTGTTTTTGTGAAACTAGCTGTTCATTTAACTGGTCTAACATTTCCAAAAACGAGCTGTCTGTGGAAACGTTATCGAGCTTATATGACTCGATTTTTCCTTTTTCTTTGGCATTTTTTTGACGCCAAATTTTGAGGTTGATATTTATATTTTTAGAGGTAGCCATACTGTTTATTATTTATAGTTACGAGCTGCAATTTTAATAAATTCATAATTCAGTTCTTCTTTGTGAAGGATTTCCTGATTAATGTCTGCTCCTTTATATTCCCAAGCTCCCACAAATTTGAAATTTTCATCATCACGAAGTGTTTCTCCTTCTGCATCTTGGTATTCTTCTCTGAAATGTCCCCCTGCAGATTCTTTACGTTGTAAACCATCCATCGCCATTAATTGTCCTAATTCTAAAAAGTCGGCAACGCGAAGTGCTTTTTCTAGTTCGGGATTTAGTTCGTTAGCGCTTCCAGGAACGTAAACTTCTTTGTAAAATTCTTTTCTAAGAGCATCTATTTCGCTAATAGCATCTTTCAATCCTTGTTCGTTTCTTCCCATTCCTACTTTGTTCCACATTATTTTACCTAATGCTTTATGAAAATAGTCAACTGATTTCGAACCTTTGTTGTTTAGGAAGAAGTTGATTTGTTCTTTCACTCTATTTTCTGCCTCGGTAAATTCTGGTGAATCTGTTGAAATGTTTCCCGTACGAATTTCTTCGGCTAAATAATTGGAAACCGTGTAAGGTAATACGAAGTATCCATCAGCTAGTCCTTGCATTAATGCCGAAGCTCCTAACCTGTTTGCTCCGTGATCCGAGAAATTAGCTTCTCCCGCCACGAAACATCCTGGAATGGTAGATTGTAAGTTATAATCTACCCATACGCCACCCATGGTATAATGTACCGCAGGATAAATTTTCATTGGGGTTTCGTATGGATTTTCGTCGGTTATTTTTTGGTACATGGTAAACAAGTTACCGTATTTTTCTTCCAACCATTTTTTACCCAAACGTGTCACTTCTTCAGGTGAAGGATTATGGTTTCCGGCGGCATAAGCGGCTTGTTTTCCTTTGCTTTCAATCTCTGAAGCAAAATCTAAGTAAACTCCTTCATTTGTATCATTGGCTTCAATACCAAAACCGGCATCGCAACGTTCTTTGGCTGCTCTTGAAGCTACGTCACGTGGCACTAAATTTCCAAACGCTGGATATCTTCTTTCTAAATAATAATCTCTATCTTCTTCGGCGATTTGCGTTGGTTTCAGTTTTCCTGCACGAATTGCCTCTGCATCTTCTTTTTTCTTTGGAACCCAAATTCTACCAGAATTTCTTAACGATTCCGACATTAAAGTCAATTTTGACTGATTGGTTCCATGAACGGGAATACAAGTTGGATGAATTTGCACATAACAAGGGTTAGCAAAATAAGCGCCTTGTTTGTGGATTTTCCAGGCAGCAGTAACATTACTTCCCATTGCGTTTGTGGATAGGAAATAAACGTTTCCGTAACCTCCCGAAGCGATGATTACAGCATGAGCCGAATGTCTTTCGATTTCTCCTGTTAATAGGTTTCTAGCGATAATTCCTCGTGCTTTGCCATCAACTTTTACTAAATCTAACATTTCGTGGCGGTTGTACTGCTTCACTCTTCCAAGACCGATTTGTCTTGAAAGTGCTGAATAAGCTCCAAGTAATAATTGTTGCCCTGTTTGACCGGCTGCATAAAAAGTTCGCTGTACTTGGGTTCCTCCAAATGAACGGTTGTCCAATAATCCACCATAATCTCTTGCAAAAGGAACGCCTTGCGCCACACATTGGTCAATAATATTTCCAGAAACTTCGGCTAAACGGTAAACATTTGCTTCCCTGGCACGGTAATCTCCTCCTTTAATTGTATCGTAAAACAATCGGTATATACTATCGCCGTCATTTTGATAATTTTTTGCCGCGTTGATACCTCCTTGTGCTGCAATAGAGTGAGCTCTTCTTGGCGAATCTTGAAAACAAAATGCTTTTACATTATATCCCATTTCTCCTAGAGAGGCTGCTGCTGATGCTCCAGCCAAACCAGTTCCTACTACAATCACATCAATTTTTGGGCGGTTGTTAGGTGCCACAAGCTTAAGGTGATTTTTATGATTGGTCCATTTTTCGGCCAGAGGTCCTTCTGGAATTTTCGAATCTAAACTCATATCTTGTTTGTGTGTTATTTAGCTAAAAAGTGAATATAAACAGGAATAATCGCAAACAAAAACGGAACGATTATAGAAAATACTTTTCCAAATCCTTTGATAAATTGGTTGTATTTAGGGTTATTCAATCCTAAAGATTGAAATGCACTCGCAAATCCGTGCCACAAGTGAAAAGCTAACACTACCATTGAAATCACATAGAGAATGGTAGCAATTAAGCCAAATTTTGCGTCTTTAAAAAATGCAAAAGTAATTTTGTGTAAATCTTTATAACCTTCACCAATTTTCAAATCTGCTTCTTTGGCAAAAAATTCTGTTCTATTCTTAATGATAATATTTCCACTTTCAAGGTCTTGAGTGGGAATGTAACTTCCATCCGTCTTCACGTACAATACTTGATTTCCCATTTGGGTTGGCACCTCAACCGTTTGCAAAGGCATATTTTCGTCAAAATGCATTTTTGCCCAAAAGTTTACCATGTGAGTTACTATGAAAATCAAAATTAAAGTTCCTAAAACCGCCATGTTTCTAGATGCAAACCCAGAATTAGCTGACGAATTTTCTTTCGCATACCTAATGGGTCTTGCTTTTCTGTTTTGAACAGTTAACATAATTCCATCGATAGCATGGAAAATAATTGAAAGGTAAGTTACATAAGATAACACCTTAACCATAGGATTGGTAGTCATGAAAAGCGCATACGAATTAAATTGTAGCGGAGTTCCATAAATGAGCTGCAGGTTTCCAACTAAATGCCCTACTAAAAATAAGCATAAAAATAAACCTGTTAGAGCCATCCAATATTTTTTTGCAATTGATGACTTTAAGAGTGCAGACTTTGCCATAAGTTTCGTTTGTGTGTTTTTTTTAAAAAATCAAACAAAAATAAGGCATATTGAGATTAACTACAACCTTTTCGGTTTATTTATAATGAGTATAAAGTGTTAAAGATTACTAAAGAAAATGAATCTTCATTATTCCTTAATTAATTACTATTCTTTTGTACCTTTTTTAATCGAAAATTTTAGCAAAAAAATAAAAAAGTAGTTTTCATTAGTATGTTTTGGTTACGTCTTCATCAACTACAATGATAAAATCCGCCAAATTTACGTTGTCTTTTTCAATTGTAGCAATGTCTTTTTGCGAAACCGTGGCAATGGTCATGATTTTTAGATTTGGCTTATCTTGTTTCAAGTACCAATTAATTCCTTCAAAATTATCACTGTGATACGTCCCGTTATAATGTACAAAAACGCTGTTAGGTTGTAAATTTTGCAAAATAAAAAACCCCATTGTAGCATCTTTGATAGCTTGTGCTTTTGGCATGGTTTCGCTGGCATGATCACCCATCATTTTCATCATGTTTACATAACCGGGGAGTTTTTTGTCGTACTTAATGGGTAAAGGAGCCATCCATGATTTTTCTTCTGCCGATAAAGTTTCTAACACTGGAAAATCTTTTTTATACACTAAACTTGCATACCTTCGTGGAATATTCGAAGCCACAAATTTTAATTTTTTTTCTTTTGCAAAATCAACCAAGGGCTTATAATCTGTTTTGTGATTGTTCCAAAGTCTTGCCAAAGTATCAAAGGCTTTTTGGTTGATTTCTCCTGCCAAATATTGATTCAATTGTTTTTGATTATCGGCTTCAATCATTTCAGCTCCTAAAACCAATTGTTTTTTAGCAAACAAATCTTTTGTAAATTCTAATTGAAGCCAATGAATTATAGAATTATCGTGATGTTCTCCAAATAAAACCACTTCAGCATTTTCAGCAGCGTTCAACATTTTTTTATACGAAGTTTTTTTGCCTTTTTTATCAAAAATTTGGTACGGAAGTTTGTCTTGACCTAATGTGGTCAACCCGAAAAAAAGCGTAAAAAATAGTATGGAAATTTTCATCTGAACAGTATTAATTGAGTGGCTAAAATTAATCATTTATCAGCCAACAAAAAATTATAAACCTGTACATTTTTGAGATATTTTACCATCAAATCATTAACTTTGAAAAAATAATACAAGCTAACTTTTATGAAATACCATCAAATAGACCGCAACCTTTTTATCAAAAACAGAAAAAAATTTACTGCCGAGATGAAGCCTAACAGCGTTGCCGTGTTTAATAGTAACGATATTTATCCGGTTTCTGCCGATTCTACTTTGCCGTTCGCACAACATCGCGACATTTTCTACCTTTCTGGAGTGGATCAAGAAGAAAGTATTTTAGTACTTTTTCCGGATGCGCATTTAGAAAAATACAAAGAAATTTTGTTTTTGCGTGAAACGAACGAACATATTGCCATTTGGGAAGGCGAAAAATTAACCAAAGAAAGAGCTTTTGAAGTTTCTGGAGTGAAAACTGTTTTTTGGCTACAAGATTTCCATAAAATTTTGAAAGAATTAATGTCGTATTCAGATACGATGTACATTAATACTAACGAACATTATCGTGCTTCGGTTGATACAGAAACCCGCGAAGCTCGTTTTGTAAAATGGTGGAAAGAAAATTATCCAGCTCACAAAGTGGAAAAGTCCAACACCATATTGCAAAGACTTCGTTCCATTAAAGAACCCGAAGAAATTGCTTTGATTCAGCAGGCTTGTGATATTACTGAAAAAGGTTTCCGCAGAATTTTAAATTTTGTAAAACCTGGCGTTTGGGAATATGAAATTGAAGCCGAATTTGCACATGAATTTTTGCGCAACCGTTCTAAAGGATTTGCTTATACGCCAATTATCGCAAGCGGAAAAAACGCCAATGTTTTACATTACATCGAAAATAATCAACAATGTAAGGATGGTGAATTAATTTTGTTTGACGTTGCGGCAGAATATGCTAATTATTCATCAGATTTATCGCGAAGCATTCCGGTAAATGGAAAATATACGGCAAGGCAAAAAGAGGTTTATAATTCGGTTTTGCGATGCAAAAAAGAAGCAGAAAACTTGTTAGTTGCCGGAAACGATTGGCATACCTATCACAAGCAAATGGGTGAAATTTATACCAAAGAATTGCTCGATTTGAAACTGATTGACAAAGCAGATGTGCAAAATCAAAATCCGGAATGGCCTGCTTACAAAAAATTTATGATGCATGGAACCTCTCATCACATGGGACTTGACACGCACGATTACGGAATTTTAACGGATAAATTTGTAGAAGGGATGGTTTTTACTAACGAACCTGGATTTTACATTCCCGCAGAAGGTTTTGGGATTCGTTTAGAAGATGATTATGTAATTCAAAAAAGCGGCAATCCATTGAACCTGATGAAAAACATTCCTCTCGAAGCGGAAGAAATTGAGGATTTGATGAATTCTTAACAGCAGGATTTGCGTGAGGGATTGCAGCGGAAATCCTTTTGTTTTTTTTCTTCTAAAAAACAAAAGATTGTAGCGGAAAGCCCGACAGCACAAAAACGCCGGCAGGCTTTTTGTGGTGGCACGCCCAAAATAAAAATACTTTAACGGTTTACGAAAGTGAGCCGTTTTTTTTTATAATTCCAATACAAAAATTGCTTTGCCTGATCGCAAATGGCTCGTGTCCAAATTCGAAAGCTGGATAAAAATTCCGAATGGATTTCATGTGAAAAATTATATTTTTGTTGTAACTAAAATTGACTGTCTTGAAAAATTTCGTTTTTAAAAACACTAAAATTTCGTTTACAGATTCCGGAAAAGGAACGGCTTTGGTGCTGCTTCACGGTTTTTTAGAAAATAAAAAAATGTGGGATTTTATGGTGGCAGCGTTTTCGAAAAAATTTCGGGTAATTGCTGTTGATCTTTTGGGTCATGGCGAAACGGATTCGCTTGGATACGTACATACGATGGAAGATAATGCTGATATGGTTCAGGCGATTTTGAGTGAATTGAAAATAAGGAAAGCAATTTTTGCGGGACATTCCATGGGAGGTTATGTGGCTTTGGCTTTCGCCGAATTGTATCCTGAAAACGTAAAAGGCTTGGCATTAATTAACTCGACTTCTCGAGCAGATTCTGACGAAAAAAAGGAAAATCGTGACCGTGCGATTAAAGCTGTAAAACAGAATTACACGAATTTCGTAAGACTTTCCATCGCCAATCTTTTTAGCGAAAATAACCGTGAAAAATTAGCAGAGGAGATTGAAGATGTAAAAGTTGAAGCTTTAAAAACACCCGTTCAAGGAATTGTTGCCTCGCTTGAAGGAATGAAAATCAGGAATGATCGAGAGGTGATTTTACATTTTGCACCTTACCCGATGTTGTTAGTTTTAGGTAAAAATGATCCGGTTTTGAATTATGAAGATAATCTTGACCAAATTGAAAATACTGCCGTAAAATTAGTTTCGTTTCCCGACGGACACATGAGCCACATTGAAAACCGAGAAGAATTACTCAAAGAAATGACTTTGTTTTTAAAATCGATAAAATAAAATTTACAATTTTTCTTCGAAAGGAATTTCGGGATTAAAAATTTCTTGCAGCAACTTCACCAACTCTTCGATATAATTGTTGGAAATTTCGGAATTAATCAATTCGGTTTCTAATTTTTCTTCTTTAAAAATGAATGGCAAAAATCCGGCTTTCAGGTTTTTAAAAGAAATAATTCCTACTTCTAAATCTTGGCCGTTCAAAAATGGTTCGTACAAAAATGCGTACGCCAAAACCTGAATGATTTTTTCCGTTTTGATATCGTCAGTAAGATTTTCCCAAGTATCCAAAACCACATTTTTTTGTTCAACTTTACCGGTTTTGTAGTCTATAATTCGGATTTTACCGTTTCGTTGTTCAATTCTGTCCACGTTTCCTTTGATTTTTACGGGAAATGGTAATTTTGGATGGGTTAAAATTCGTTCAAAATTTTGTTCCAAAGCCAAAATCTTTACAGCATCGCCTTGTTCTAACAATTCAATTTCAAGTTTTAAAAAATTGAAAACATTGCGTTTCGCCACTTCATAAGCAAGCAGGTTTTTGCCTTTTTTAATTTCGCCTTCTTTATAGACTTTTTTGAATTGGCGTAAAACTTCTTCATCAATTTTTGCAAGACAATTTTTAATATTTTCTACCGAAATAAATTGGTCAAGAAATGGTTTGTACAGTTCTTCCAAAGTTCCGTGAATAATAGTTCCAAGTGTGTTGACAGCAATATTTTCCTCTACTTCTTCTGCTTCGCGAATGCGCAAAATTTGCTGTGTGTAAAACTGAATCGGATTTCGAATGTAAGATGTTATGGATGAAGGAGAAAATCCGGAATTGGCGAGTTCGGCTAATCTTTTCATTACATTTTCAGATTTAGGAACAAGCCAAGGTTCATAAGCTTTATCGGGAACCTTTGCAGCGTAAATTTCGTGAGAAAGTTCGTGATTTGGCATTTTTTCCACTTCTAATTGGGTAATGAAACGAGATTTTTCGCCACCATCAAGACCTTCATTTTCGGTATTGTAAAGCAAATATACATTTTTCGCTCTTTGCAACAAATGGTAAAAATGGTACGTGTAAATCGCGTCTTTTTGTTTAAAAGTTGGCAAACCTAATTCCGCTTTTACATCAAAAGGGATAAATGAATTTTGCGATTTCCCGGCTGGAAATTTTCCTTCGTTAGTGGAGGTAATAATTACGTTTTCAAAATCGAGCACGCGACTTTCCAAAACGCCCATAATTTGCAATCCGTTAAGTGGTTCTCCTTCAAAAGATACTTCGGCTAAATCCACAATTTGCTTGTAAATTCCGTGCAATCCTTCAATCGAGTCAATGTGTTGGTTGTCTTTGAGGTAATTTTGCAAACGAATAATTACTTTAAAAATGGCATAAACAAAGGTTCGCGAAAGTTTGTCTTGATCAGAATTAATTCCAAGGTTTTCCTTTATGGCAATTAAAAGTTCGGATAAAAGTCGAAGCGTTTCTTGTGGTTGATCCCATTTTGTGACAATTAGCTCGAAAATAGGATTGTTTATCAATTGTAAACTTTTTACTTTTTCTTGGGTAATGAAAGTAAAATTATTTTCTTTGATAATATTGACCACTTCGCCAGCTTTTGCAAAGGGTTCTACCAATGGATTTGTCAAAACATCAAGAATCTCTTTGTAATAAAACACATAATTCCCACCGCGATTGATGGCGTTAGTGTGCATTTTAAACAACTTCGAAATAAGCAATTGAGCTGGATTATTTTTACCGGAATAACCCATTGTGATATTGAGGAATTCAACATTTTCCGGAAGCGAATAAAGTAATGGAACTAATAAATTTTCGTCACCTAAAACAATGGCGGTTTTATTGAGTTGTTCCGGATTGTTTTCGATAATTTGTTGGACAATTTCACCGGCAATTTTGGCTTGTCCAATGGTTTTAGGTGTTCCTATTACAGAGATTTTTTTTGGTTGACTGAAATCGTCCGAAATCCAAGTGAATGCCTGTGAACGGTAAAATTTCCAGTCGCGTTTAAATCTTCTCAGGAATAATCCAGCGTCGTGAAACGGATCTTCTAAAAAAGTTTTATCGGCATCCCAAATTACTTTTGCATTTGCGTTTTCTAATAAAAATTGAACAATTTTTTCTTCGGCAGCGTTTAATGCATTAAAACCTGCAAAAAGGTAATGAGTATTTTTTTGCGAAGCGACAAATTGTGAAATTCCGGCAACGGCTTCGCGGTAAATGATTCCTTGATAAGCCGTTTTTTTCTTGAGTAAACGTTGGTAGAGATTTTGATAATATTGCGGTAATACATCCCAGAATCGCAAGTAATTTTCAACCATAGGGGTTCTTTGTTCGGGATCTAAAGACCAATGTTTAATGTCTTCGATGTCTTTTAGATAACGTAAAACTTTGTTTGGATCGAGTAGATACCGGTCAATTTCATTGAAATCTTGGACTAAAGTTTTGCCCCAATTGGAAAAAAGTTCAAAAGGTTGTTGCTTACCTTTTGGGGTAATTTCTAGGTAAGTTTCATAAAATTCAAACATTAATTCTACCGGATCTATGGCTCGAATTTGTGCGATATCTTGGACAAATTCTTCAATACTGATAATTTGCGGGGCGAAGATGGTTTTGGATGCATTTTGCCTTAAAGCATCAATTAGAAAAACTTTTGCTCTTTTATTGGGAAGAATGATAAGTGTTTCGGTGATTTTCTCACTATAATTATCGAGGATAAAAGCTGCAGTTTTTTGAAGAAAAGTATTATTTGCCATGGGATAAAAATAAAAAAACGCCCCGATAAAATCGAGGCGTTCTTAAAAAATATTTTAAAGGTAATTAATCTTTGATCAATTTTACTTCAACACGACGGTTGTTAGCTTTTCCTTTAGCAGTTTTGTTAGTATCAATTGGTTTAGTTTCACCGAAACCTGTTGATCTTAATCTTGAAGAATCTACTCCGTTTTCAATTAAGAAGTTTTTCACTGCAGCAGCTCTGTTTTCAGAAAGAGTTTGGTTCAATGCGTTAGAACCATCGCTATCAGTGTGTCCTTCAATTGAGAATCTTGAAGTTGGGTACTCAAGAAGAATTGCTTTCATTGCTTCTAAAACTGGTAAAGTTTCTGGTTTGAAAGTAGATTTACCACTATTGAACAAGATTGTTTTAGCGTAAGCGTTCAATTGGCTAATTCTTTCTTCAGTGATTTCTGGACATCCGTTGTTAGCAACAGTTCCTTTTACGTCTGGACATTTATCGTCTTTGTCGTAAACTCCGTCACCATCTCTGTCTGGCCAAGGACAACCACCGTTTTCTTTAGGACCTTTTGTATCAGGACATTTGTCAACATTGTCAGCAACACCGTCACCATCTCTGTCAGGACATCCGTTCATTGCAGCAGTTCCTGCTTCGTTTGGACAAGCGTCGTCTTTATCAGGGATTCCGTCTCCATCAGTATCAGGGCAACCTTGGAAAGCAGCTAAACCAGCCACTTCAGGACAAGCGTCGTCTTTGTCTGGAATTCCATCTCCGTCAGTATCAGGACAACCTTGGAATTGTTTTAAACCAGCAACATCTGGACAAGCGTCATCTTTGTCGTAGATTCCGTCACCATCAGTATCTTTTCCTCCAAATTTGAAAGTAAGACCAGCAAAGTGTTGCAAGTGTGAAGCCACATCAACATCTGGAGTTCTTGTTTCGTCGAAAGAATGTTTGTAAGTAGATTGTAATGAAAGACCTACAGTTTCTGTAAACCAAAAAGTCAATCCAAGACCTCCATTAACAGTTCCAGCACTTGCATCTCCCATAAAGGTATAACCTCCACCTACGTGAATAGATGGGTCGAACCATTTAGAACCGATCATTTCACCGAATCCGTATTTAATCATACCATCGATTCCATAATAAGTCAAATCTCCAGGATTTGTTACTTCGTAAGTGTTTAAAGTTCCTGGTGTTCTGTCGTTAACAAATTTATCGATTTTATTAACCGACCCTGTTAATCCAACTGAAAATCCAGAACCTAAATGTCTAGATACGTTTAAATAAGATACAGAAGGTAAAATGTTCCAGTTGTCTTTCACATTGAAAAATTCATCGAATTGATTTTCGAATTTACTTGGAGCACTAAATCTAGTATCTACTGCATTCGCACCAAAGGAAATTGCCCATGGGTTGTCACTATCCTGTGCAGTGGCGTTCAAACCAGCCGCTAACAGCATAGCAGTAAGAATTTTGTTTAGATGTTTCATACTTAATTTTATTAGATTACAATACGTTAATTAAGACAAAAGTAATATGTTAAACTATAATTACAAAGATTTATGTTAAAAAATTAACTCAATTTTAGTGATAATTCTTATAAAATTATGTTTAATTCTTTACCAATCTCTGTAAATGCCTGAATAGCAGCATCTAAATGTTCTTTTTCATGGGCTGCAGATAGCTGTACTCTTATTCTCGCTTTATCTTTTGGAACAACTGGATAAAAGAATCCTATAACATAAATTCCTTTTTTTAACAATTTATCTGCCATAATTTGTGATAATTTTGCATCGTATAACATTACTGGAACAATTGCAGAGTCACCATCAATGATTTCAAATCCAGCAGCTTTCATTCCTTTTTTGAAATACTCTGTATTCCATTCTAACTTGTCACGCAGCGAAGTATCTTTTTCCAAAAGTTCGAAAACCTTTATTGAAGCTCCTACAATAGCTGGTGCTAATGAGTTAGAAAATAAATATGGGCGTGATTTTTGGCGTAAAATTTCGATAATTTCTTTTTTAGCGGTTGTGTAACCTCCCATGGCTCCTCCCAAAGCCTTCCCTAGGGTTCCAGTAATAATATCTACACGACCCATAACTTTTTTAGCTTCGAGGGTTCCTTTTCCTGTTGCTCCTATAAATCCAGCTGCATGACATTCGTCTACCATCACTAAAGCATCATATTTTTCGGCTAAATCACAAATTTTATCTAGTGGTGCGACCAATCCATCCATAGAAAAAACACCGTCAGTAACTATAATTTTAAAACGATGTCCAGCTTCATTGGCTTTAATTAGTTGGGCTTCCAAATCTTCCATATTGCTGTTTTCATACCTGTACCTCGCTGCTTTGCATAAACGAACACCATCAATAATAGATGCATGGTTTAAAGAGTCAGAAATAATAGCGTCATTTTCGCCTAAAAGCGGTTCAAAAACGCCTCCATTTGCATCAAATGCTGCCGCATATAAAATAGTATCTTCTGTACCGTAAAAATTAGCAATTTTTTGTTCCAATTCTTTGTGAATATCTTGAGTTCCACAGATGAAACGAACCGATGACATCCCGAAACCATGTGAATCTAACGCATCTTTAGCCGCCTGAACCACCTCCGGATGAGAGGACAAGCCTAAATAATTATTGGCACAAAAATTTAGTACTTTTTCACCAGTAGAAATAGTGATTTCAGCACCTTGTGGCGAAGTAATAATGCGCTCTTTCTTAAAAATTCCGTTATCTTCAATCGACTGTAATTCGGCCTGAAGATGTTCTTTTATTTTTCCGTACATTTTTGATTTATGATTTTAAATTTATGATATATGATTTATGAAGTATGATTTTGGAGAAATGATTTATGATTTTTAGAAAATTGATTTTAAGACTTTTTATTCAGAACTTTCCACTCCGAACTTTCCACTCGAACTACAAATTTACTACTTTAACTTCTTCTCCTATGTACACGAGTGATTTTTTCGCTACCACAAAACCCATTTCTTCAATAAAATATTGATAGCTATCAAGTTGTTGTTTATATTTTGGCAAATGCGTTCCGGTTTTGTAATCAATTAAAAAAACAGATTTATCATCGCGAATCACCATTTTGTCGGGCTTTATCGGACTTGCATTTTGTGCAATAATAAGTTGTTCATTCAAAATTTTTGTGTTGCCAAGAAATGCTTCCTGAAGTTCTGGATGGTGTATTACAGCTAGCAAAGTTATTTTTACTTGCTCCACTTGATGGACTGTGATTAAGGCATTCTCGATTGCTTTTTCTAACGCCTTTTCTAGGTCGTTTTCGGTTTTAATCCACGACAAAATCTCATGTACAATATTCCCGTATTCAATGGATTCAAGTTGTTTTCCACCCCACATTAAAGCTTCTCGTTGGGCAATTTTTATAGCTTTGGGTTGTAATAATTGTGTGATGTAAGGCACTTTTTTTGAAGCTTCGACAGCATTCTTTCGCTCCGAAATTTTCTCAGAATTTCCAATGTGGTATTCAAATTTTTCAACATTTTGGTCATCTTCAAAATATTGAATGTAATCGATAAAAAAACGACACATATTATTACTCGGAAATTCGCCTTTTTTCGAAATATTTTTCGAAGAAATAATATAAAGTTGTTCTTCCGCACGAGTCATTGCCACATACAATACATTAATATTGTCTAGCAAAGTTTCTTGGTTTTTTTGATGAAACAGCGCGGCAGCGGCATCGCCAAAACTTTTAACTTCTTGATTTTTGTTGAGCAAAACACGAGGAATTTCAATAGATTCTTCGGGATTGTCAAGCCACATTTTTTCGCGATGGGTTCTTGAATAATTATCCTCGGCAAAAGGAAAAATTACTACCGGAAATTCAAGGCCTTTTGATTTGTGGATAGTCATGATTTTAACAGCATTTTTACCTTCCGGCGATGGAATGCTGAATTTTTGTCCGTTTTTGTCCCAATAACTCAAAAAATCAATTGCTCCAGCACTATTTTTCATATCGCGTTCTAAAACAATATCCAAGAAATATTGAAGATAAGCATTATCCGCTTTTTGTTTTACAAAAGTCGAAATAATGGTTTCCACGCTTTCGTAAAGTGATTTTTTCTTTACATCCGATAACGAAATTTTAAAATCGTATAGTTGCAAAAAATGCTCAAATTCAGTTTCGGATTTGGTTTGCATTCCTGCGGCAATAAAATCGTGAAGCGGTAAATTTTCCGTAAAAAACTGTCCGATAAAAAACAACATTCCGGCTTTTGCTTCGCGATTATTTACGTTGTTAAGGTATCGCAAAGTATTAATTACAAATATTACCTCGGTCGCATTGGCAATCATTAAAGTTTCACTCGAAAGGATGTCAATATTGTGTTGCGTGAGATAATTAGCGAGTTCAATTCCTTCATTTTTTTTACGAGTTAAAATCGCAATTTCTGCCCAAGTAAATCCTTTGGATTCCACTTCTCTAATGGTTTTTAAAACGGCTTCGCAATAGAGTTGGCTTTTTTCGGGTTGTTCTTCGCTTTCCGATTCTTCGACATTTTTAATGAAAGAAATATTCACGTAACCGCCTTTTTTACTGTTAGTTTCCTGATGACTGTTTTCAAAATAAAGTTTACGGTAATCTTCGTTTTCAAATTTTTCTGAAATTAATTTAAAAAAACGATTGTTAAATTCAATTACTTCCGAATAACTGCGATAATTGATGGCCAAATGCTCTAGTTTTGTTTCCTGATGTGGAAACGGACTGTTGTTTTTTGCCAATTCAATAAATTGTTCGGCTTTTCCGCCACGCCAGCGGTAAATAGATTGTTTGGGATCTCCCACAATCATCAGCGAACCTTGATTACCGTATTCATCTTGACCTGCCAAAGCATTCCCGATTAAAGGAATCAAGTTTTGCCATTGCATTTCTGACGTATCCTGAAATTCATCAATAAAAAAATGTCGGTATTTTTCACCTAAACGCTCGTAAATAAAAGGAGCGGGCTGGTTTTGAATTTCTCTGTGAATGATGGAATTAAACTCCGCAATGGATAGAATATTTTGTTCATCTTGAATTCTATTTAGCTCTTGACTGACTTTATTGAGCAACGAAAGTGGCGTGATATTTTTTAGAAATGCCTGGAAAAAGTTAATTTTTGCTTTGGTTTGATAAATTTCTGAAACCTCCTGAAGCATTTCAGGAATGAGGGCTTCGATGATTGGTTTGTCTGGTGCGGCTTTTTTGATTTTAATATCTTCCGGTTCGTGATACGTTTTGTTTCTGGGATTAAATTTATTTTCGGCAATAGCACGTAAGTGTTTTGGAAAAAATTCTCCAAAAAAAGAAGTTTCGTTAATGTTATTATCGGCAATGGTTTGTAATATCTTTTGGGCTTGTAAAACACATTTTTCTTCAAGTTGTTCTACATTTTGTTTGATTTTATTTTTGATATCGCCAAAATTTTCAAGGGAAAAATTCTCAAACTGTTGTATTTCGGTACGATCGTCTTCGTTGAGGAGTAATTTTCCGGTTTGAAAAATGTCATAGCTAATATCCCAACTTTTGTCATTGTCGGTTTTTTCCATTGTAAAATCTACCAGGAGTTTGGTTAACAATTGGTCTTCTCCGGCCTTTGCAATGAGCGAATCTACTGCTTCCGCTAAAAGATTTTCGGTTTCGAGGGAAATTTCGAAAAGTGGTGGCAATCCAAGGTCGTGGGCGAATGCGCGAATTACTTTGTGGGTGAATTTATCGATGGTAGAAATGTCGAAAGCAGCATAATTATGAATTAAATTTTTGATAATTTGCCTTGCTTTTTGCTTGATTTCTATCGGATTAAGGTTAGTTTCTTCTACGATTTTATCGATGAGTTGTTGGGCTTTAATATTTGGGGAATCTTTACAAAATTCGGAAAGATTACTGACAATACGGGATTTCATTTCGCCAACGGCTTTGTTGGTAAAGGTGATGGCGAGAATGTTTCGGTAGGCATCTTGCTTGGGTGAAGTGAGCAAAATTTTGAGGTATTCTTTTACGAGGGTAAAAGTTTTTCCGGCTCCTGCGGATGCGTCGTATATTGAAAAAGCTTGTTTTTGCATGGTTGGTTTCTTGGTTAGCGGGGTTTAGCCCCGATTGTAGCGGAAATCCCTGAGCAACAAAAAATATAGTTTTCCCGATGTGGCAGAGCGACCAAAGAAGCTCCTGCCGCGAGTTGGAAAACTTATTTTTTGTGCGAAGGATTTTAGCGGAAAGCGGGATTGGCTTCTTAAAAAAAATAGTCGCTACGTTAATACAATTATAACAAAATGTATTTTTGATTCCAAAGTTAATTGATTAAATTTGGATAAATTTTTTAACATTAAAACGATAGCGTATGGCATTTGAATTACCTAAATTACCTTATGCTTATGATGCTTTGGAGCCTCACATTGATGCAAAAACAATGGAAATCCATCATACGAAACATCATAATGCTTATACTACGAACCTGAATGCAGCCGTTGAAGGAACTGAACTTGCGGGGCTGACGATTGAGAATATCTTGATTAATTTGGACAAAAAAAATGCGGCTGTTAGAAATAATGGTGGCGGATTTTATAACCATAATTTGTTTTGGAAAGTAATGTCGCCGAATGGTGGCGGACTTCCGAAGGGAGATTTGCTGGATGCGATTGAGCGTGATTTTGGCACGTTTGAGGAGTTTAAGGCAAAATTTTCTAAGGCTGGTGCTACGCAATTTGGATCGGGTTGGGCTTGGCTTTGTGTTCACAAAGGCGGAAAACTTGAGGTTTGCGGAACGCCAAATCAGGACAATCCTTTGATGCCGGATGTGGGTTGTGGCGGAACTCCAATTTTAGGAATGGATGTTTGGGAACATGCGTATTACTTGAATTATCAGAACAGACGACCGGATTATATTGAGGCTTTTTTCAATGTGATTAATTGGGAAGAAGTAGCAAGACGGTATGCTACGGAAAAATAAATTTTTCTTTTTTTGAGAAATGAAAAAAGCGCCTGAATGGGCGCTTTTTTTGTGGGTTGATGTTCTACGATTTCAAGCCAAAAAAAAAGCCCAATACAAAGTATCAGGCTTTCATTTATTATTACAAAATTTATTATTCTACCAGAATGTTGATTTTGTTATTGTTCATTTCTAATGTTCCGGATTGGATAGACAAATGTTGTTTTTTGTCGTCACCAATAAAGAAACGTCCTTCGGCTTCTTTAGGAAATTCGAAGCTATTGGCGTCAATTTTGATGTCTCCTTTGGCAAGGATTGAAATAATTGGCGCGTGATTGTCTAGCATTTGAAATTCTCCATTGATTCCAGGAACGGTAACTGAGGTTACATTTCCAGAAAAAAGTTTTGCTTCGGGCGATATAATTTCTAAATACATTTCTTTTGCTTTTGGCTTTCAGCTTGTGGCTTCGAGCTATTAGATATTAAGCTTCAGCTAACATTTTTTGTCCAGCCTCGATAGCGTCTTCAATAGTTCCTTTTAGGTTGAAAGCGGCTTCAGGAAGGTGATCTAATTCTCCATCGATAATCATGTTGAATCCTTTGATGGTATCTTTAATATCTACTAAAACTCCCGGAATACCTGTAAATTGCTCTGCAACGTGGAAAGGTTGTGACAAGAAACGTTGTACACGACGCGCTCTTGAAACGGCTAATTTATCTTCTTCAGAAAGTTCTTCCATACCAAGGATTGCGATAATATCTTGCAATTGTTTGTATTTTTGAAGAATTTCTTTTACTCTTTGAGCACAGTTGTAATGTTCGTCACCTAAAATGTGTGGCGTTAAAATTCTCGAAGTAGAATCTAATGGATCTACTGCAGGATAAATACCAAGCTCCGCAATTTTACGAGATAATACGGTTGTAGCATCTAAGTGAGCAAATGTTGTTGCTGGTGCTGGATCGGTTAAGTCATCCGCAGGAACGTAAACCGCCTGAACTGAAGTAATTGATCCTTTGTTTGTTGATGTAATTCTTTCTTGCATTGCACCCATTTCTGTAGCCAATGTTGGTTGGTAACCTACCGCAGAAGGCATACGTCCAAGAAGTGCTGATACCTCAGAACCTGCTTGTGTAAAACGGAAGATGTTATCCACGAAGAAAAGTACGTCTTTTCCTTGGTCTGAACCAGCTCCATCACGGAAATATTCTGCAATAGAAAGTCCTGAAAGTGCTACACGAGCACGAGCTCCAGGTGGCTCATTCATTTGTCCGAAAACGAAAGTAGCTTTTGATTCTCTCATTCCAGCTTTATCTACTTTAGAAAGATCCCAACCTCCATTTTCCATAGAGTGCATGAACTCTTCTCCGTATTTGATAATTCCAGATTCTAGCATCTCACGAAGTAAGTCGTTTCCTTCACGAGTTCTTTCTCCAACACCTGCAAATACCGAAAGACCTCCGTGACCTTTTGCGATGTTGTTAATCAACTCCTGAATTAGTACAGTTTTACCAACTCCTGCTCCACCAAACAAACCAATTTTTCCTCCTTTTGCGTAAGGCTCAATCAAATCGATTACTTTAATTCCGGTGAATAAAACTTCAGAAGAAGTGGAAAGATCCTCAAATTTAGGAGCTTGACGGTGGATTGACAATCCGTTTTCGCCAGTTTTTGGCAAATCTCCTAAACCATCAATGGCATCTCCGATTACGTTGAACAAACGTCCGTAAACGTCTGGACCAACTGGCATTTGGATTGGGCTTCCTGTAGCAACAACCTCATATCCTCTGCTTAAACCGTCAGTTGAATCCATCGAAATGGTTCTAACGGTGTTTTCTCCTACGTGTGATTGTACTTCAAGCACCAATTTAGTGCCGTCTTTTTTAGTGATTTCTAGTGAATCATAAATTTTTGGAAGTTCAACATCCTTGCCGTTAAACTCTACGTCAACAACCGGACCAATGATCTGAGCAACTTTTCCTATTACTTTTGACATTACTTATGTATTTATTAAATAGCTATTTAGGTTTCCGAAAAACACATCTTTTTTCAGAGCGCAAAGATAGTTTTAAAATTGAAAATTTAATACTATTTGATTGAAAAAAATATAAAAAAACTAATCTGCAGGTTTTTAATGCCTTGGAATTGATTTTTATCCAATAAAAAATGCCACAATTCTGAAATTGAAAAGCGGCATTTTAGAGTTAAACAAGATATTTTTTATGGATTAATTGTCCATGATAAAAGGTATTGCTGACCAATCATTCCAGAACCAATTACTTGTAAATAATCGTCTCCAAAAAGGTTTGAAGCACTGAATTTAAAGGTCGATTTGATTGAAGGAACTGAATAACTAATTTGCGCATCGAACACTACATTTTCAGGAATCATTCCGTCTCCAAAGGATGATTGCCATAAATATTCGCTGTTGTAACGAACGTTGAAGTTCGCTCCGAAATTTTTGAAAATTTCAGGATTTCCTAAACCAGCTTTAATACGATGTTTAGGTGTATTGAACCCTGCAATAAATGCCGGATCTTTTTCTTGATCAAAATCAAATTCGGCAAAATTATAACTTGCACTTAGTTCGAATTCTTTGTAGATTTTTTTAGACAATCCCACTCCAAAACCTAATGAGGTAATTTCCACATTTGAGTTGGTGTACACTTGGTAAACACGCGTGTCTCCGTTTTGAATTGCCGCTAAAGTAGCCTGAGTTTGAGGATTTGTAAAATCGGTTCCAACGGTTCCGTAATATGGTGCAATTACCCTTGCTGTACTCAAGAAATCATTGTAAATATTATAATAACCGTTGATATCAATTGTCAAATCGTTATTGATTACTGAACGATACCCTAATTCAAATGCTTGTACTTTTTCTGGCTCTACCAGTCCTGATTGTGCTACTTGAAGTCGAGTTACATCTCCTGTTGCTGCAAACGCTTGAACCGAAGGAACGGTATAAGCATTTCCGTAAGCATTTCTACCATCTAAAGTTACCGTTTCAGCACCACCTGTAAAAGCTTGTCCTGCAATAGAAACTGGTCTGTCTTCCACAAATCTTGTCAAGTTATCTGGTGCAGAACCAATTAATGCAAACGGCCCTAAATCTAAACCAATGTATTGATCTTGAGTAGTGGGGTTTCTGAAACCTGTTTGGTATGACACGCGGAAATTGTGCTCTTTTCTTGCTCCTGCAGAATATACAAATGATATTCTTGGAGAAAAGTTTCCATCGAAATTTTGGCTTTTGTCATAACGAATGGATCCAGTGAATTTCAATCTTTCTTCAGCAAGAAAACGTTTGGTTAATTGTGTATAAGCTCCATATTCATTATATCTGATAGGACCATCATAATCCGTAAAAATACTTCCATCAGAGTTCATTACATATTGTCTCCATGAACCTCCCACTTGAATTTCAGCCCAATCAGTTAATTCTTTAAAATTGTAGTTCGCATCGGCATGATACAATTTAGAGTTATCTGTAAATTTTGAACCTTGCGTTAAATCCGGATTAGCTGTTACATTATTAAAAGCATTTTTATAATCAGCGCTTCCTGGTAAGAATCTTCCTGTATCAGCAGCAGCTCTTGCGATAGCATGTTTTTGTGCTTCATCAGTAACTCCGGCAAGTGTGGCTTGAACAAATGCTCCTGCATATTCACCAAACCATTGCGAATCTGATTTCCAAGCACGATTAATGTTCCATCCGGTAAAACGCATGTCGTACGAATCTCCAGCGTCCTCAGTTGTGGCGTAAATTCTGGCGAAGAAATTTCTGTTTTTAACTTCAAATTTATGTTGTTGCATCAAGAAATTTTTCAGCATGTAACGGTTTGCACCTTGGTAAATGGTACTCCCGAAACCTAATTTGCTTTGCAAAATAATTTCGAAATCATCTTCCATAGGACGAATATGTAAAGCCATGTCAGCTTTTACGCTTTCTACTTTATTATCCGTAATGTCTTGTTCACGATAACCAGTACGACTTACATTCATATTAGGAAGAAAATTTACAGCAGCTGCAGGAATTAATCCTAAGTTTGCCAAAGATGTCCCAACACCACGAATGTTCGTTGTAACCTCATCTCCATAATAATTTAATCCGTCATAATTAGGATTTCCAGAGTGGTCCACGGCCGCAGTTCCTGTCATATCACGAGTATCACCTGCATACCATTCTGTAGCTCCTAAAATATTTAAATTTACTTTTGCAGCTACTTTTTCTGAAAAAGCGTGAGCTCCACGAAGCCCAATATCCCAATAATCGTTAGTTCCTGCTAATTTTTGATTTGTTTTTCCATATTTCGCATATACGCTCAAACCTTGATGTGTAAACGGACTTTTAGAATTCATAAATAAAATTCCGTTAAATGCATTGGCTCCATATAAAGCCGAAGAAGCTCCTGGAAGCAATTCCACGCTTTGAACATCTAACTCAGAAAGCCCGATCAAGTTACCCAATACGAAATTAAGTGCTGGCGATGAATTATCCATTCCGTCCACAAGCTGCATAAAACGAGTGTTTCCAACTGCTGCAAATCCACGAGTATTTACCGTTTTAAATGATAAACTACTGGTATTAAAATGGACTTCTTTTAAATTTTCGAGGTTGTCATAAAAGGTTGGAGCTGTAGTATTTTTCACATCCTGAATCCCCATTCTTTCGATGGTTACAGGAGATTCCATCACTCTCTCGGCGGTTCTTGATGCCGAAACAACGATTTCGTCAAGTTTTACATCTTGGGAAAACATTGCGACTGTGACAACTTGTGACAAGTCAGTTACTTCCAGGGTTTGGTCTGCAAACCCAACACTAGATATTTTTAGTGTGACTGGTGGGTTTTGAGATGTTTCGATTGAAAACTTTCCATCCATATCGGTAGAAGTTGCAACGGTTTCACCTACGATTGTCACGTTGGCTGCCGGCAAGGGTAATCCGTTATCATCTGTAACGGTACCGGAAATTTTATTTTGTGCCAATGCTGAGAATGAGCACAGAAATAACATCCAAATAATCAAAGAAGATTTCATGGGTCTGATTTTGTTAGTTTGTAAAGCCAAAATACAAATTATTTTGAGATTAATAAAAAACGTGGGAATTTTTTTCTCAATTTTTATTAAATAAAGTTAATATTTACCTAATTCTCATATTTTGAAATTATTACTACAAAAATTTAGACATAAAAAAAGCAGGGGTTTAGCCTGCTTTAAATAATTGTTATTTCTAAACTTTACTCAACCGTAACTGATTTTGCCAAGTTTCGAGGTTGATCTACGTTACAATCCCTCATTACAGCAATGTGGTAAGACAGCAATTGTAACGGAATTGTAGTTAATAGCGGGGTTAAAGCTTCGATTGTATCAGGAATCTCAATTACGTGATCTGCTAATTCCTTTACTTGAATATCACCTTTAGTAACAATGGCGATAATTTTTCCGCTTCTTGATTTAATTTCTTGAATGTTACTTACTACTTTATCATAATGTCCTTGTTTTGGAGCAATTACAATTACAGGCATTTTTTCATCAATCAACGCAATTGGACCGTGTTTCATTTCCGCAGCGGGATAACCTTCAGCGTGGATATAAGAAATTTCTTTTAATTTTAAAGCTCCTTCTAAAGCTACTGGAAAATTATATCCTCTTCCTAAATAAAGGCAGTTTGGAGCGTCTTTATAAATTGCCGCAACTTCTTTGGCAATCTCATTAGTTTCTAAAGCTTCTGCAACTTTTTCGGGAATTACCTCTAATTCTTGTAAGTATCTGTGGAAATCTGAGTTAGACAAGGTTCCTTTTGCTTTCGCCAAACGCAATGAAATCAATGTCAAAATTGTGATTTGAGTGGTAAATGCTTTTGTCGAAGCCACTCCAATTTCTGGTCCTGCATGGGTGTATGCTCCAGCATGCGTTTCACGAGAAATTGATGAACCTACTACGTTACAAACGCCAAAAACAAATGCACCTCTTTCTTTGGCTAATTTAATTGCTGCTAATGTATCAGCCGTTTCACCAGATTGAGAAATAGCAATTACCACATCTTTCGGACCAATGATTGGGTTTCTGTATCTAAACTCTGAAGCATATTCTACTTCTACAGGAATTCTGGCGAATTCTTCAAAAATATATTCGGCAACTAATCCGGCATGCCACGAAGTTCCGCAAGCCACGATGATAATTCTTTCGGCATTCAAGAATTTTTCGAGGTTATCCTCAATTCCCGCCATTTGAATAATACCTTTGTTTGCCAAAAGTCTTCCGCGATAAGTATCTTTAATAACACTAGGTTGCTCGTAAATTTCTTTCAACATAAAGTGATCATAGCCACCTTTTTCAATTTGTTCCAAATTCATTTGCAACTCCTGAACATAGTGATCTACAAGTGAATCGTCTTTAATTTTACGAACCTTGATTGATTTATTTTTTCTGATGATAGCCATTTCTTCATCTTCTAAATATATTGCATTAGAAGTGTATTCAATAAATGGTGATGCATCAGAGGCTACAAAATATTCATCTTCTCCAATACCTATTGCCAAAGGACTTCCCAATCTTGCCGCGACAATTTCGTCTGGTTTTTTAGTATCAAAAACAGCAATCGCATAAGCTCCAACTACTTGGTTTAAAGCAATTTGAACAGCTTTACCGAGTTTTAGTTTGTCTTTTTTCTGTACATCTTCAATTAAATTTACGAGTACTTCTGTATCAGTATCCGAAGTAAATTTATATCCTCGCTTCATCAATTCTTGTTTTAACGGTTCATAATTTTCTATGATTCCGTTATGGATGATAGCCAATTCTCCTGAATTTGAAAGGTGAGGATGCGAGTTTACATCATTAGGAACTCCGTGAGTTGCCCATCTTGTATGTCCGATTCCAATGTGTCCGTCGGTAGAAATTTCGCTAGCTTTTTGTTCAAGGTCAGAAACTTTTCCTTTCGTTTTGGCAATTTTCATTTTTTCGCCATCAAACAACATAATACCGGCACTATCGTATCCACGGTATTCCAATCTTTTTAGTCCTTTAATGATTATAGGGAAAGCTTCTCTATGACCAATGTATCCAACAATTCCACACATAGTTTAAAAAATGAATTAATTAGGCTTTGTATAATAAATTTCGAGTTGTAATTTTTTGTCTTCTTGAGAAGAAACTGGAACATTTCCAAAAACAACGGTTCCGAGTGGGTTAATTACAGAAAATGTAGGGACTCCTTTAAAATTAGGTGACGGGGATGCCAATGCGGCACCAGCAATGTTATTAACATTTTCGGTAACCGAAAGCCCTAGTCGAACGTTAGTGGAGTCTTTGAATAGTACATTCTTTATATGTTCTGTAATTCTAAATTTATATCGGGCAATTTTAGAATTTTCGGCATTCGTTGATTTTTCACCAATTCCGCCATAAACGAATTTATTAAATTTAGAATTTCCTGCTAATGTTGATGTATCAAAGGTATAATCAATAAGCGGTCGATTATTTCTAGCGTCATATAGGTAAAGCCTGTTGGGTTCTGCCAAATTAGCGGTTGCAGTTTGGTCCACATAAAATACTAAATTCGCTTCATTAATCAACCAGTTTTCTTGATTAGCCACTTGTCTAATTGCTTCTAATTCTCCAGAGTTTCCTCCTCCGAATAAATCAATTAATCCTATCGAACCGTCGCCTCCTTTGATATATACTTTTTGGTCGCCAGTTCCTATATTTCCAACTATTGTTTCATATGCACTACTGGTTCCGTTTGAAGTTTGGTTTAGCAAACTTGCTGATTTTCCACCAAATTTTAAAATTAGAGTTTTTTCTTCAGTACCTGCGTCAGTTTCTACGCCATCTACTACTGTTACTTTTTTATCTTCATAAGTAATTGTAATCGTTCCTTTGGTGAAGTCGAGCATTTTAAGGGCTCCAGCTCCTGACGTTTCTTCCATTCGGAAATATAATCCTCTGAAATAATTTTTAAAAACGTTATTGTTCGCTAAATTTGAGCCGCTATTGGCAAAAATTTTGTTGAAAAAAAACTGCTTATTCAAGTTTAATCTCATTCCCGGAGCCAACTTGGCATCGTCATCTTCTTCCGTTTCGCCAGGAATTGTGATTTCGGTTTTATCAAAAATAAATTCTTCGTTTTCTTTTGCATCGGAAGCATCGTTCAGGCGCGATCCGATTTTTGCATTATTAAAAAGTGCGTCTTGGTTACTGTAAAATTTTTGCGCAGCGAAATTAGTATTTGGATCAAAATCACGCATATAGTAACCATTTTCATAAACGTTCAAACGCATTTTGGTTGTTTGATTTCCAAAAATTGAGTCTAGTTCATAAATAGTCGTTCCTTCCGAAGAACTTTTTACAGTACTAAAATAAGGTACATAAAGAATAACAGATTTGATTCTTGCAAGCGTAACTTCTCTAAATGTAGGATTAAACGTTTGTAACTCTAATTGTGTTACAAAGTTAGCTGTTGTTTTTCCAAAAACGGGACTGTCGTAAATTCCTAATGGATTAATTGGTAAATTAGTAGTTTCAACCCCTCCGGTTTTTTGGTTAAAAATAGTGATGGTGGAAGAAATATCGCGTTCAGTTCCAAAATGCTCATCACCCACAATATCAGTTCCGATGGCATTAAAATCTTTATCGCAGGAAACAATTAAGGTAGTAATACCTAGAATTGTAAACAACTTCCCTATTGCATTTTTAATCATATTCGTTATTAAATTTCCTTTTTATAAAATTTCGTTTTTGTAAAAATTAGTGTACGCTTCGGCAAACTCATTTTTGGCGACGAAAGGTAAAAAAGGTTTTCCTGATGATTCTATATATTTTGTTAAATCTAAAGAGACGCCTTCAGAGGCGATAATCACACCATCAGAATGTGTAATAGCTGTTTTCATGATATTCTCATAGTTAGGTTCTGAAAGAAATTGAATGTCCTGATTAGGAATCTCATCAAACGCTACCTTATTAATCATTTGAGAACTTAAATTTCCTTCGAAACTTTGAGTATAAATTGAGGTCACAATTTTTGTTTCAGAAAACAAAGCTTCGTCTTTATAATAATGTTTCATGTAAACCGGCAAAAGCGAAGCCATCCAGCCGTGAACATGAATAATATCAGGAACCCAATTGAGTTTTTTTACAGTTTCTACTACTCCTTTAGCAAAGAAAATGGCACGTTCGTCATTATCTGGATACATTTGCCCCTCTTCATCAGTAAATGTAGCTTTTCGTTTAAAATATTCGTCATTATCAATAAAATAAACTTGAATTCGCTCTTTAGGAATCGAAGCAACTTTTATGATTAGCGGCACGTCTATATCGTTTACTACCAAATTCATTCCAGACAATCGGATTACTTCGTGTAGCTGATGACGCCTTTCGTTAATATTTCCGTATCTCGGCATAAATATTCTAATTTGCCCGCCTTGATCATTTATCATTTTCGGCACATCATAAGACATCACAGATACTTCATTTTCAGCCAAATAAGGCACTACCTCAGATGATACGTATAATATCCTCTTATCCTCCATATTGTTTTGAACTTTTGTTTATTAGCTTATAAAAACATGCAAAATTACAAAATTTTATGGAGTTATTAACAAAAGCAGTAAGTTTGTGCATAATTAAATCCCTCTGTAATGTATATTTTCAGAAATCAGAAAGCGCTTAAGCAACATTTAAAGCCTTTTTTAAAAGCAAAAAAATCGATTGGTTTTGTGCCAACGATGGGAGCGCTTCACGATGGACATCTTTCACTTGTTGAAAAATCAATTAGCGAAAACGCAATTACGGTTGTGAGTATTTTTGTAAACCCTACACAATTTAATAATGCTGAAGATTTAGCGAAATATCCACGAACCATCGAAAGAGATACCGAAAAAATTGAATCTTTAAGTAAAGACATAATTATTTTTGCACCGTCTGTCGATGATATTTATGGTAACAAAGCCGTATCATTAAAATTTGATTATGATGGACTGGAAAACCAAATGGAGGGTAAACACCGTCCCGGACATTTTGATGGCGTGGGAACAATTGTCAAAAAATTATTTGAAATCGTGCAACCTAAAAACGCTTATTTTGGAGAAAAAGATTTTCAGCAATTGCAAATCGTAAAAAAAATGGTCGAAAAGGAAAATCTTGATGTAACAATTATCGGAAGACCTATTTTTAGAGAAAAAAATGGTTTGGCCATGAGTTCCCGAAATGAACGCCTGAGTAAAACTGAACGTGCCGAAGCCAAAATAATTTACAAAACACTTCAAACAGTTCAAGAAAAATTTGGCACAAATAATGCGTTAGAAATTTCTGCTTACGTAAAAAGTGTTTTCGAAGGCAATGATTTTTTTAAGCTTGAATATTTTGAAATTGCAGACGAAGCAACTTTAGTTCCGGCAAATACTTTTGAACCTCACAAAAAATACCGCGCTTTTATTGCTGTTTTTGCGGGAAATGTAAGACTGATTGATACTGTTTCATTAAATTAAAAAATGTGTACCTTTGCCCCATGCAAATTCAAGTTGTAAAATCCAAGATTCACCGTGTTTCGGTAACTGGAGCAGATTTAAATTACATTGGCAGCATCACTATTGACGAGGCTTTGATGGAAGCTGCTAATATTGTGGAAGGCGAAAAAGTTTCGATTGTGAACATCAATAATGGTGCTCGTTTAGAAACCTATGCCATTAAAGGAAACCGCAATAGTGGCGAAATTACATTAAACGGTCCTGCGGCAAGGTTGGTTCAAAAGGGCGACATTATTATTATTATTTCTTACGGAATTTTAGATTTCGAAGCCGCAAAAACCTTTAAACCAACGTTAATTTTTCCGAACGAAAAAGACAATAGCCTGACCTAAAATTTCAAGAACATTGAAGAAAAAAATCACCAAAAGTCTATCCATTTTACTCCCAATTTTATTGGGAGTTTTTTTAACATATTATGCCTACAACTCTTTCAGTCCTGAGCAAATAGAGGAAATGAAAGGATATTTTCAAAACGCTCATTATTCATACATTGGGTTAGCATTAGTATTTGGGTTTATAAGCCACACCGCACGAGCTTACCGATGGAAATATACTTTAGAACATTTAGGATATTTTTCGCCATTTAAAAATAATTTTATGGCCGTTTGGATTGCCTACTTTATGAATATGACAATTCCACGTTCTGGCGAAGTGTCTCGCGCTTTAGTGATTAAAAAATACAACAACATCCCATTCGACAAGGCTTTGGGAAGTATAATTGCCGAAAGAGTTTTGGATTTTTTAATTCTATTGGCTTTCATTGCCACAGCAGTTTTGCTTCAATTTAATGTGCTAAAACAATTTCTATTTGACACAATTCCATTTGGAAAATTAATGATATACGGAGCAGTTGCATTTGCGCTATTTGCATTTGCGATATGGTTATTTATTTATTCGAAATCAAGATGGATCCAGCAAATAAAAATTAAAATTTCCGGATTGGTAGAAGGCGTCTTGAGCATTTGGCGCATGGAAAAAAAGTGGCCTTTTATTTTCTATACAGCAGTAATTTGGGTGGCTTACCTCCTCACCTTTTATGTGGCGGTTTTTGCCTTAGATGAAACATCGGGCATTAGTTTTAATGTGGTGGTTACTGCATTTGTTATTGGAAGTTTGGCCATTTCATTTACAAATGGAGGCTTCGGTGCTTTTCCTTTGGCTATTGCCGGAATTTTAATGCTTTTCGGGATTTCTAAAGAAGCTGGAACTGCTTTTGGCTGGATCGTTTGGGCTTCTCAAACCTTGCAGATCATTGTCTTAGGTGGCATTTCATTTTTACTTTTGCCAATTTTAAATCGCAAACGATAACTATTTTTTAAGTTCCGTAGCTTGACGAACCCATAATTTCCAAGTGCCTTTTTGTTTTTTCCAAAGTTCGAGCAACGCAAGTGTCATCGAAAAATCATAAACTTTGTATTTTCCCGAAACTTCTATCTGCCTTCTAATGACAAAAAAGTTTCGGTATTCCTTTACTTCCGTAATATTAAGTTGTTCAATTTTGTCATAAGACACTTTTTTGCTTTTAAAATCTTTTTCAAAATCCTCTAAATTTTGAACCCAACCATTCGAATGGCTGAACGAAACGTCTTTGGTTAGCACCTCCACAATTTCCCAACTGTTGACTTGCATCGTGCTGTCGAGAAAAGCTATGTTTTCTTTTAACTTTTCGGGAATTGACACATTTTGAGCCAAAATTTTGCCTGGCAGCAAATATAAAATGGTAAGTAAAATTTTCAATTTCATTTTGCAAAAATACTATTTGCCCGCTAACCAAAGATAAATTTATCAAATTTTGAGGTGATTTATTGAATTTTAAGCGTAATTATCACAAACAAACGCTAAAAAACATATATTTTAATTATGAAAACATATTTACAACGAAAACGTTTTCGTTAAAAAGTGCAGTTTACCGAGCTTATTTTACACCTTATCGAAAACCTGAAAAAAACCCTTTTTATTATGCATTCATAACAAAATCACCCCTTTACATTTGCACCACCCAAGAACTAAAATACTTAACCTTATGAAAAAAGTACTACCACTACTATTTTTAATTTTTACTGCTGTTTCAACTTTTGCTCAAACTGAGTTGGTAAGATGGAATGGAGCCAATCTTCAACCGGCACCTTTCATTTCTTCAAATGCAATTGAAGCTTCTAACATTGGAGGAAACAATATTAGCTTTAGTACAACTAACTGGGGAAATCCAAACTGTTTTCTAACCTCTAATTGGACTCCAAGTACAACTCCAGATTACACTAAGTATATCCAATTACACATTAAAACTAAGGCAAATTTTTCGGCAAATTTGACAAATTTACAATTCCGTTACATTGTGGGAGATGGAGGTCCTAGAAATTTTGAAATTCGATATTCAAAAAATAGCAGTTTCCCATCGAATGGAACTTTGTTATCTACTAACAGTATTCCTGGAAATGAAATATTGACCACTTTCAATCAGTCGCTTACTGGAATTGCGTTGGGATCAAATGAAAATTTATATATAAGAATTTACGCTTTCAATAATTCCAATATTCATTGGAATGGAGGAACTTTTCGTTTAGAACATGGTTACAATGATAGCAGCCCTGCAACAAATTATTCGGTTGGCCCAGTAATTACTGGAACCACGGCTACAGCATGTACCCCAATCAATCCTTCACCTGATTTTGGAAACAATACTTGGGTTGGGAAAGTATATTCTTATACAGGTAACACCCCAGCAATTACAAATTATTTAGGTTATGTAACTGAGCCAGAAATTTTCGACAGAAATGTTGGAGAAGGTGCCGTTTCAGGTGCAACAACGCAATTGTGTTCGGCTCCAGTAGATCGTTTTATGACGGTATATAAAATGAGAAAAAATTTCGAATTGGCCGGAACTTACAAATTTAACGTGGGTGGTGATGATGGTTACCGCTTAAAAATTGATGGTGTAACTGTTATTGACAGATGGCAAGATCAAGGCTATGTAGAAACTTCTGTTGACAGAACTTTGACAGCAGGAAACCACGATTTTGTATTAGAATATTATGAAAAAGCTGGATCTTCGAGAGTAAGTTTTTCTCACAATTATTGTAACGCACCAGGAAATTCAACTGTTTTTGGAAATAATACTTGGAACGTTTATGCTTTTAATAATTCAACCTTAGATGCTATCCAAAACTACAGAGGTTATTATACGCAAACCGCTTTAAATGTAGATACCGAAACTGCTTGGAATAGAGATTTATCTCCATCAAGTGCATATACGTGGCAAGGTTGTGATGTTGCAAGAGACAATTTTGTAACTATTCACAAACGTAAAGGTTTCCCGTGCGGAAAATATCAAATTATTGCTGATAAATGGGACGACCAATTGCGAATTAAAGTAAATAACAATCAGGTTTATGAAGCCTTGACTTATAATCCTGGACCTAATGCAAATATTGTTATTGGTACATTTGCGCTCAATGAAAATGCCACAGTTGAAATTATCACTGCCGAACAAGGTGGTGTGGCCCACACAGGGATTCGCTTTGTACCGGTTGAAGCAGTTTACAGTAATTCTGCTTGGAATATTAGTCCGGAAAACGCCGCTGTAGTAATTAATGGACCTTACACTTTTGCAGATAATATTGAGATTTGTTCTTGCAAAATTAATTCGGGTGAGGTAAAAATTGCTGCTGGAAAAACCGTAACTATTAGAGAAGGATTAAACGTAAATCCATCATCAACATTTGTGGTTGAAAACAATGCAAGTTTGGTACAAATTAATGACAATGCAACAAATTCTGGGAAAATAATCTTTAAACGAAATACGACTCCAATTACCCGTTTCGATTTTACATATTGGTCTTCGCCAGTTGCTGCAGCAGATTGGAAATTAAACCAACTTTCGCCAAATACTTTGCGCGATAAGTTTTATAGCTACAACCCTACAGCAAATGGATGGGTGACGCATTTAGACGGAAATCAGGAAATGATTACAGGAAAAGGTTATATTGTGAGAGCTCCTCAATCCTTTTCAACAACGGTTTCGGCGGTTTTTGAAACAAAATTTATCGGTGCACCAAACAATGGAGTAAAAACCTTAGCGGTTACAGTTTCTCCAAGCGACAAGTCAAATTTGGTTGGAAACCCTTATCCTTCTGCTCTAAGTGCTGATTTGTTTTACGAAGCCAATAAAAATGTAATCAAAGGAACATTTTATTTTTGGACGCATGCCACTCCGGTAAGTAGTACAGCAGATGCTAACGGAACATACCAATATAGCGCTTCTAACTATATTTCATATAACGCAACAGGTTCTACTTCTAACGGTGATGTAACCAACTGTAGCACTTGCAGCGGTACTAAGCCAACCGGAAATATTGCAGCAGGACAAAGCTTTTTCGTAGATACCAAAATAAACGGAACCTTGACATTTAATAATTCAATGCGCGTGAAAACGGCAAATTCCAACGGAAACTTCTATAGAACCGGAAATACCACGCAAAACGATTCTACTGCAGTTGAAAAACACAGAATTTGGGTAAACCTAAAAAATGCCGCTGGAGCTTATAACGAAATGTTGGTAGGTTATGTTGAAGGTGCTACAAACGATACTGATGAAGCTTTTGATGGCGAAACTTACGCTTCCGGAACTGCAATTTACAGTTTGTTAAACAACCAAAATTTGGTAATACAAGGTCGTGCTTTACCTTTTTCTAATGAAGATATTGTACCAATTGGTTATACTTCTGCTGCGGGAGAATTTAGCATTGGATTGGAAAGTTTCGATGGATTGTTTGCTGGTCAAGATGTGTTTTTATTTGACAAAAACAGCCAAACTTACCATAATTTAAAAGAAGGAAGATATACTTTTACAACTACTTCAGGAACACACAACAACCGTTTTGAAATCCGATACAGAAACGCATCTTTAGGAGTTGACCTTCCGTCAATCCAGCCGAACGATGTAGTGGTTTATAACTCAGGATCGCAAATTGGTGTAAAAACAAATCAGTTGAACATCAAGTCTGTTCAGGTCTTTGATTTGTTAGGAAAATCTTTGGCAAATGCTACTAACGTGAACCAAACAAGCTACATTACAACTGGTTTAAATGCTAAAAACCAAGTAGTTCTGGTAACCATAATTTTAGAAGAAGGACAAAAAATATCTAAAAAAGTATTGTTACAATAATTATTTGAAAATTGTTTTGAAATAAATAGTTAAGTTGTTAATTAATCCTGAAGTTCGCTTCGGGATTTTTTTTTTACAATAATTATTGCATAGATAAAGTTTCGATTGAATTTAATATTTCCTTTAGATAATTTGGCAAATTTTATTACTAATTTTAAATAGACCTACACGTAACATTCACAATTTGCCAAAATGACTACACTAAAAATCCCGGGTTATATCAAAGCCGTATTCATCTCATTGCTCATTATCATCATTATTTTTTTTATGATTATGGGCAAAACGATTCTCGTTCCATTAATGGTTTCGGGTTATATTGCTATGTTGATGACTGGTTTTTGTAACCGCCTCGAACGTTGGAAAATTCCAAGGTCATTAAGTGCATTTATTGCGCTATTATTAATATCTTCTTTCTTTTTAGGGTTTCTTTATTTTGTTTTTTCGCAATTGCGCAGCTTTTCTGATGATATTGAAGCGAACATGGTGGATAATGTTAATCAATTTGCCATTAATATAAATAATTGGGTAAAAAACACTTTAGGCAAAGACCTTGGCATGGGCAATGGATTTAAAATGGAAAAAATTATTGAAATGATAGAATCCGGCGATATGTCTATTTCTGATTTATTATTTAGAACTGTTGGAACATTATCTGATGTTATATTACTACCCGTTTTTATCTTTTTTATGCTTTTATACCGTGATCATTTTGCAGTTTTTGTAACTAAGGTATTTGCCAACGAGCGAAATAGGGTACTTTTGGCACATATTGTTTCCATCCGAAAGATTGTTCATAACTACATCGTTGGTGCTGGGAAAGTAATGATTATTCTAGGGATTGTGCTTACTTTAGTATTATTTACCCTTGGGATTAAACACGCTATTTTTTTTGGATTGATTGCTGGATTTCTTAATATTATACCATATTTAGGTCCACTTTTGGGAGCCATTTTTCCGGTAGCTTATGCACTACTTACAAAAGACAGCCTTTTTTATCCGGTAGCTGTTGCAGTATCATTTACAATTGTACAATTGATTGAAGGAAGTTATCTTACCCCAAAAATAACCGGAGCCAATGTAAACCTCAACGCATTTATAACATTCGTAGGATTGCTTATTGGTGGTGCCATTTGGGGAATTGTTGGTATGATTTTGATTATTCCAACGATTGCTATTTTGAAAAAATTATTTGAGCTAAGTCCTGACACCGAACCTTATGCCTACTTGTTTGGCGAAGAGCGGACACAATGGTTTCAAAATAAAAAGCCCCTGAAATCCAACCAAGCGGAAGATAACTAGGTAATGAGAAAATTTGAAAATTCCATGATTTGAAAATTCCATGATTTGAAAATTCCATGATTTGAAAATTCCATGATTTGAAAAGTATTCTCTTCAGGAATTCTCCAAATTTTTTTATTAAAAAACGGTTGTTTCATCTCAGATGAAAATTTGAATTTTCCCTGAATAATTAGTCCCAAAAAATTTGTGAAATCGTGTTAAAAGAGAGAAACACAAAAAAACCTAACAGGTTTTGGAAACTTGTTAGGTTGGAACATTTAAATTCTTATTTTTTTTCTAAATCTCATTCAACATTCTCGAAATTTCTTCCAACTTTGGTGTCAAAATTATCTCGATTCTACGATTTTTAGCTTTAGCTTCAGCGGAAGAATTGGGTTGTAACGGTGCAAATTCGCCACGTCCTGCCGCGGTAAGGTTTTTCTTGTCGATGCCTTTATTTTCCGCCAAAATATTAACGATTGCAGTTGCTCTTTTAGTGGAAAGATCCCAGTTGTCCACAATTTGCCCGGAACCATTATACGGAACATTATCTGTATGACCTTCAATTAAAACTGAAATGTCCGGATTTTGCGCCAAAACTTTTCCTACCTCGTTAACGGCACGACGTCCTTCGGTTCCCACTGACCAACTTCCGGAACCAAACAGCAATTTATTTTCCATAGAAACATACACTTTTCCGTTTTTTTGTTCTACGGTCAAACCTTTGCCTTCAAAGCTGTTCAAGGCATTCGAAAGGGTTTCTTTCAAACGTTTCATGCTGGCTTCTTGTGCGGCAATCATACTTTCCAATTCGTCCACTCTTGCAGAACGATCTCTTAATTCAGATTGCAAACGGTTTAAACGCTCTTGTTCAGCGGCAAGTGCTTTTTCTTTGGCATCAAGCTGGGCAATCAATTCGCGGTTTTTTCCCATGTTGGTACTTAAAGCGTCGCCACTATTTTTTTCTAAAGTGGCATAGGAAGCTTTCAAATTATCCAATCCTGATTTGGAAGCTGCTAAATCTGCTGCTAAATTATCTCGTTCTGATTTTAGTTTTGCCAACTGCGATTTTAAATCGGCTGATTCATTTTCAAGCTGGTTTTTGGTCGTTGCTAATTGCTGATTTTCATCGGCAAGTGCTCGGTTTTCTTTTTTAAGATTGGTGTATTTTCCTTCGAGGTCTTTGTACACTTTTGAAGATACGCAAGAGGTCATGAATGCTAATGCGACAACTGCAAGGGTTACTTTTTTGATCATTTTATTTTGATTTTTGTTCTTATGGTTTAGCCCCGATTGAAGCGGTAATCCTTTTGGTAAAAAAATGGTGTTTTTGCTTGCTGGAAAGAGCGACCGGCAGGAAGCTCCTTTACGGCAATTGCAAAAACCCGTTTTTGACCAAAAGATTGTAGCGAAAAGCGGGATTGGCTTCAAAAATAATTTATTTTATTGAATTTCGACCATTACCGGACAATGATCCGAGTGTTTGGCATCGGATAAAATGACAGAACGTGTGAGGCGATTTTCCATATTTTTTGTGGCCAAAATATAATCGATTCGCCAGCCTTTGTTGTTATTTCGAGCGTTGGCACGATAACTCCACCACGTGTAATGGTGCGGATCTTTGTTGAAATGACGGAAAGTATCGACAAATCCGGAGTTGATGAACATGTCGAGCCAACTTCTTTCTTCGGGCAAAAAACCGGAAACTTTTGCGTTGCGAATTGGGTCGTGAATGTCGATGGCTTGATGACAAATATTGTAATCGCCGCAAATTAGAAGGTTTGGAATTTCTTTTTTGAGTTCGGAAATATAATTATGAAAATCGTCCATGAACTTAAATTTGTGGTCTAATCGCGCAATATTTGTGCCGGAAGGAAGGTACAAACTCATCACTGAAAAATCTTCAAAATCCACGCGAAGGTTTCTGCCTTCGAAATCCATGTGCTCGATTCCGGTGCCAAAAACAATTTGTTTGGGTTCGGTTTTACACAAAATGGCAACACCGCTGTAGCCTTTTTTTTGTGCGGGATACCAATAATTGTAAGGGTATCCAGCTTCTTTAATCAAGTCAAGCGGAATTTGCTCTGGAGTGGCCTTTATTTCTTGCAAACAAATAATATCGGGGTTGGCTTGCTGGAGCCAATCGAGAAATCCTTTAGTGATGGCAGCCCTGATTCCGTTTACATTATAGGAGATGATTTTCATGAAATGTAGTTTATCTTTTTTGATTTTTTTCAAAAGTAATTATTTTTTTGCGAAAAAGTTATTGATTAAAATAGGTTGATGTCTGTAATATTTTCAAGACTGATAAAGCAATTTTGCTATCTTTGTTCCTTGCACAAATACAAAATGCTGATGGGTTTAGTTACCGCCAAAGAAGTTGCAAAGGCAATAAATACTGACAAATACGGGTTTTTAGGTACTTTTTCGGGCTGGTTGCTGATGAAAATACTTAAAATTTCCACTTTAAATAAAATTTACGACAGAAATAAACACTTGAGCGAAGTGGAATTTCTCAATGCTATTTTAGATGAATTTCAGATTAAGTTTGAAATTCCTGAAGAAGATTTAAAACGTTTGCCAAAAACCGGAGCTTACATCACGGTTTCTAATCATCCTCTTGGTGGAATTGATGGGATTCTACTTTTAAAATTGATGCTCGAACGTGAACCGAATTTTAAAATCATTGCCAATTTTTTGTTGCACAGAATTGACCCGATGAAACCGTACATTATGCCGGTAAATCCGTTTGAAAATCACAAAGATGCCAAATCAAGCGTGTTGGGAATCAAGGAAACTTTGCGCCATTTGAGCGACGGGAAACCTTTGGGAATGTTTCCTGCCGGAGAAGTTTCGACTTACAAAGATGGAAAATTAATGGTGGACAGACCTTGGGAAGAAGGCGCAATAAAAATTATTAAAAAAGCAAATGTTCCCGTAGTTCCTATTTATTTTCATGCCAAAAATAGTCGTCTTTTTTATTTTCTATCAAAATTAAACGACACTTTGAGAACGGCCAAATTACCTTCGGAATTGTTGACACAAAAGGATCGCGTGATTAAAGTTCGTATTGGGAAACCTATTTCGGTTGTAGAACAAGATGAATACTCGAAAATTGACGAATATTCTGATTTTTTGCGAAGAAAAACTTACATGTTGGCCAATCCATTTGAAAAAGAAAGCCGATTGATTGATACTTCAAGTTTAAAAATCCCAAAAAGCCCGAAACGAATTGCTACACCAGCCAATCACGAGCAAATTATTCAGGAAGTTGAAGCTTTACGCAACACAACCGCCAGAATGTTACAAAGTAAAAACTACGAAGTCTTTTTTACAGAAGCAGAGAAAATTCCGAATATTTTACATGAATTGGGACGCTTGCGCGAAATTACGTTTCGTGAAGTTGGCGAAGGGACGAATGAGTCTTTGGACCTTGATAAATTTGACAAATATTACCACCACATGTTTTTGTGGGACGACGAAAACAAGCAAATTGCAGGAGCTTATCGCATGGGGTTAGGTTCTGAAATTTATCCGAAATACGGAATTGACGGGTTTTATTTGCAAGAGTTATTTCGCTTTGAACCAGAATTGTACGACATGATGAGCAAATCCATCGAAATGGGTCGTGCGTTTATCACCAAAGAATACCAGCAAAAACCCATGCCACTTTTCTTGCTTTGGAAAGGAATCGTGCATACTACGTTGCGATATCCGGAACATCACTATTTAATTGGTGGCGTGAGTATCAGCAACCAATTTTCGGATTTTTCTAAGTCGCTGATGATCGAATTTATGAAGTCGCATTATTACGATCCTTATGTGGCGCAATACGTACATCCGAAAAAAGAATTTAAGGTAAAACTTAAAGACGCCGACAAAGATTTTATTTTTGATGAAGCCGAAGCGGATTTGAATAAATTTGACAAAATCATCGATGAAATCGAACCGGGAAGTTTGCGTTTACCAGTATTAATTAAAAAATACATCAAGCAAAATGCCAAGGTAATTGCCTTTAACGTAGATCCGCTTTTTAACAATGCCGTTGACGGATTAATGTACATCAGGATTGCAGATTTGCCCGAAAGTACCGTAAAACCTGTAATGGAAGAACTTCAAGCCGAACTCGAAAAGAAACTTTCCAAAAAAGGCGAGATATAAAAAAATAAAACCCAAGAATGTGAAATCTTGGGTTTTTTGTTGGGTTTTTATTTCCAAATGGATTCTTTCAAAATTTCTTCTAAGGAATGATTTTTGATAAAATAAAACAATCTAAAACTGTGGTAAATCATTAAACCTGTTCCCAAGACGATCGCTAACTTTTTGCTGTAAAAAAGACGGTTAAAATATTCTTTTTTGTTGATTATTTCAGCAGTTAACACAACAATCGCCACAATGCAAAACAAAAAAGCAAATGGCCCCAAAATATGGTAGTCGAAACTTTTCTGCAAATCTCCTTGATACAAATACACTAGTGATTTGGTAATACCACAACCTGGGCAAGGAAAACCCGTGAGCATTTTGAAAGGACAAAGGGATTGATCTGTTTCTAAATGGTGGTCATGATTTCCTAACATCAAAAAAAACGGAATTACAAGCGTCAATAACGCGCCTGCAATTCCGTATAATTTTAACCTATAATTTTTAATCGTTGTATAATTTATTAATATCACCCTGAACAATCATTGCAGCTACCATTGGCACAAAAAATCCTAGAACTAACAAGAGTACCGACTGGTCTTTTTGACTTTCTCCTGTACGGTTGTACACGTGAGGAAGTCCTTCTTTTCCAACTAAATAATAAAAATAAAGATTTACAGGATAACAACATCCTGCGAAAATTGCTATTGGTTGAGAAATCACCTCTCTGTTAGCCACAGCATTAACAACTTGTGCTACTTTAATATTCCAATAAATTAAATAAAGACCGCACGTAATTATTCCTAAAAGTAAAACGATAATGGGATCAACTTTAAATTCTGGAACTCCATTCGGGTTTTCTTGGTTAATAATTTCCATATATAAAATGTTTTTGGTTGCGCTAAAATTAACAAAATAATTATGATTATCTACTTTATTTTACATTGTTACAAAAAAATTCTATCCACTGGTTCCCAAAGTTCAATTTTATTTCCTTCTAAGTCAAGGATGGCGGCGAATTTCCCATAATCAAAAACCTGCATTTCGCCTATGATGGTGACGCCTTCTTCTTGCAAGTGAAGTAATAATTTTTCGAGATTTTCTACTCTAAAATTTTGCATAAATGCCTTTTCCGAAGGTTGAAAATAGGTCGTATCATTGTTAAAAGGCGACCATTGAGTGGCACATTTTTCGCCTTGGTCATTTTTCCACCAAAAAGTACATCCGTAATCGTCAGTGTTTAAACCCAAATGTTTTTGGTACCAATTTTTTAGTTCCGAAGGATTTTCGGCTTTAAAGAAAAAACCGCCAATTCCTGTCACGCGTTTTTCAACTTTTTGTTTTTGGCTTTCGCCGAAGAAAAGCGCTTTGACTTTATCCACTATGGTTTGCGCGAGTTTTTCATGGCTTTCAAACGTCCAGCCTGCAATGTGTGGTGTAAGGATGACGTTTTCGGCTTTTAACAAATATTGAAAAGCTTCGGGAATGGTTTCGGATTCAAACAATGATTCAAACGATAATTTTTCGTATTCCAAAACATCCAAAGCCGCACCCAAAATTTTCCCGGATTGTAAGGCTTGCGCCAAATCTGAAGTGACCACGTTTTTACCTCGCGAAGTATTAATAAGCCAAAATGGTTTTTTAAATTTTTGGATAAATTGCGCATTAACCATCTTATCCGTTTCAGGTGTCCAAGGTAAATGAAGGCTCACAACATCGGCTTTTTCGAAAAATTCTTCGGCAGAAACTTGTTTTGCATCATTATTGGTCATGTTGGATAAAATGTCGAAGCAAATCACTTCGCAGTCAAAACCGCGCAATTTTTTGGCGAAAGCCTTACCCATATTGCCGTAACCAATGATGCCCACGGTTTTGCCATCCAACTCATGACCGCGATTTTTTTCACGGTTCCAATGTCCGGAACGAATTTCACGATCGGCTTGATTGAGCTTGTTGAAAAGCGACAAAATCATGCCTAAAGTATGTTCTCCAACCGCATTTTTGTTGCCTTCGGGAGCCGCAATCAAGGCAATATTTTTGGTCGAAGCATAATCGCAATCAATGCTTTCGAGTCCGGCACCAACCCGTGCGATAAATTTTAAATTGCTGGCTTTGTCAATAAAATTTTCATCAATTTTAAACCGACTTCTGATCACAATTCCGTGGTAATCCTGGATTTTTTCCTCAATTTCTTCCTTAGACGAAAGATAATCTTCGTGATTGGTAAAACCGGCTTCCTGCAACTGACTCCAAAGAATGGGATGGTTGCTATCGATATGGAGAATTTTTATTTCGGATGGGTTCATGGCAAGTTGTTTTGGTAAAGATAACAAATTGCTGAAACGATAAAAAAGGGAATTTTTGGGTTCCTATTTTTGGCTTATCGCCTAACTTCCCTTATAGCTTCTCCCACTGTTCCTTATGGATATTTTATGTTTTAGTCCACTGTGTTAAAATTGTTAAAAGCTGGTGAAAGTTATTAGTTTTTTGTTTCTAAATCTGGGCTTTTGAAGTTTTTTATTTCGTAAATCAAAAAAGAATTTATTGATGATATTTTGCTAGCACGGATTGCAAATCCGCGGTATAGGGGTTTCTATTTAGTATAACTTTCGATAAATGTTCCTTCACTGTTAGTGCTTTTCACTTTCAGTTTAGTTGAAGTTAATACTAAAATTTGAAAAGTGTCAGTTTCGTTTCCTGGGTCAGAATCGTCCCAAGTAATTGTAAATGAATTTCCGTTTAAAGAGTAATCTCATTTTCGATTATGTCAGGTCCAAATGTATTGTTTGAAGTTGGATTTCTATAATAGAATTTTGCTCTTTCGGCTGATGCAACTTTTAGGAACGCCCAAAAAATATTTTAAAAACCTAAGATGAGTTTGGCGATGGTAAAGTAGATTAAAATTCCGCAAATGTCGTTGCTGGTAGTGATGAATGGTCCGGTTGCTAATGCGGGATCGATTCCAAAACGGTTGAGCAATAACGGGACGAACGTGCCAATTAGCGACGCGATGATGATTACGGAAATGAGGGAAATGCTGACGGTTAAGCCTAAACTGTAACCTACGCCAAGTAGAAAATGGCTTCCGGCGATGAGGATTATGGCAAGCATAGTGCCGTTGAGTAAACTGAGTAAAACTTCTTTTACGAGTCGGTTCCAGAGGGATCCGCTGATACTTTGGTTGGCCAAACCTTGCACGACGATGGCGGATGATTGTACGCCAACATTTCCTGCCATAGCGGCAATAAGTGGCGTAAAGAAAAATAATTCGCCGTGGTTTTCCATCGCACCGCTGAAAGCGCCAAGCAATCGCACGGAAATAAATCCGCCTAAAAGTGCGAGAACTAACCACGGAAGTCGTGCTTTTGTAAGTTCGATAATGCTGTCATCGGCTTCAACGTCTTGCGAGATACCGGCTGCTAACTGGTAATCTTTGTCGGCTTCTTCTTTGATGACATCTACGATATCGTCAATTGTAATTCTTCCTACCAAACGACCGAGTTCGTCCACTACGGGAATGGCTTCCAAGTCGTATTTTTGCATAATTCGGGCAACTTCAACATCTTCTGTATCAACCGAAACGTAATCTACTTTACGGATATAGACTTCGGAAATTGGGGTTTTAGTGGAAGTGGTCAATAAATCTTTGAGCGAAAGTCGGCCTTTGAGTCTGCCTTCGTCGTCAATCACGTAAATGGAATGTACTCTGGAAACATTTTCGGCTTGAACCCGCATTTCTTTGACGCAAGTCAACACATTCCAGTTTTCATTTACTTTTACTAACTCTTTCCCCATGAGACCTCCGGCGGTATCTTCGTCATAACGCAGAAGATCTACAATGTCTTTGGCGTGTTCTACATCGACTAACTCGGAAATTACTTCGTTTTTTATTTCGGTAGAAAGTTCGGCGATAATGTCGGCAGCATCATCTGTGTCGAGCTCGTCTAATTCTTCTGCGATTTCTTTTGGCGAAAGCCTCGAAAGAATATTTTCGCGCAAATCATCTTCAAGTTCGAGGAGGATTTCGGCGGTTTTTTCTGAATCGAGAACTTTAAAAATATAGGTTGCCTGGTCGAAATCGAGTTCGTCCAAAATTTCGGCAATATCAGCATGGTGCATGTCTTGAAGTAACAATTCCAGTTGGTGCTGGTTGTTGCTTTCGATTAATGCTTCTATTTCTAGAATTAATTCCTTGCTGATTTTAAACTGCATCGGCTTCTATTTTTTGGGTAAGTTCAATAAATTGTTGGTAATCCAATTGTTCCGGACGAAGTGCAAAGATAGCGTCTTCGCGCAAATTTTCCGAAAGGTTCATAGATTTTAAGCTGTTGCGAAGGGTTTTTCGGCGTTGTTGGAAAGCGGTTTTCACAACGGTAAAAAATAATTTTTCGCTGCAAGGCAAAGTGAAGTTTTCTTTTCGCTTTAACCTTAAAACACCCGATTTTACTTTTGGTGGTGGATTAAAAACATTTTCATGCACGGTAAAAAGATATTCGGCATCATAAAAAGCTTGTACCAAAACCGAAAGTATTCCGTAAGTTTTGCTGCCTTTTTTCTCGCAGATTCTTTCGGCCACTTCTTTTTGAAACATACCTGAAAATTCCGGAACTTGGTGACGCATTTCTAAGGTTCTGAAAACAATTTGCGACGAAATATTGTACGGGAAATTTCCAATGATAGCAAAGGCTTCGCCGTTGAAAACCTCGTTGATATTGTACTTCAAAAAGTCTTTCGAAATGATGTGACCGTGCAATTTATCGTAATGTTTGTGGAGATAATCAACGGATTCTGTATCGATTTCTATCACAAAAATTTCTGCATCTTTCTCGAGCAAATATTTGGTAAGCACTCCCATTCCCGGACCAATCTCGAGTACTTTGTTGTAATTTTCGAAACCCAAGGTATCGGCAATTTTTTTTGCGATATTTTCATCGGTTAAAAAATGTTGCCCGAGGTGTTTTTTTGCCGTTACTTTTTCCATTTATGATTTAGGATTTGTGAATTTAGATATGATTTAGGATTTTGCGAAAATCATTTTCTAATTATCTAAATATCTAAATATCTAATTAAATCGATTTGTGTTCGCTGATAAATTCTAATTCTGTTCTGAAAGTCAGCATTTTAACACCAAATTTTCTCACGGCATCTTCACGCAATTTTGGTGCATCTTCGCTGTAATATTTTTTCAACATGTCGTGGCTTTCGGTGTGAAATTGAACCGAATACGTTTTACCTCCCATTTCTTCTTCCACCAAAACTTTTACCAAATGTGCTTTAGTAAATTTCCCGGTCGCCAACACTTCCGGAATGTGAACGTGTTGCATCCAATGAAGCCATTCATCGTGAACAGATTCGTCAATATTTGTAGTTACGTTGTAAATAATCATCGTTTTTGATTTAGGATTTTTGATATATGAATTAAGATTTTAGAATTTAGATTTAGGATTTTTGAAACCCTTTACTCCAAACTCTCCACTCTAAAGATTCGCGTCTCCTCTTAACTGCCTGAATTTTTTTCTTGCCGAAACAAAATAAATACTGTCTTGGTGGTTAAAAATAATCTGCTCATACAAAGCCTTGGCTTTCTCGGGGTCGTTTAATTTTTCCTGGTAAATTTTTGCAGAAAAATAAAGCGCTTCATCTACATAAATGCCGTCTTTGTGATGCTCAATGATGGATTGAAAATGATTTAAAGCCAAATTAAAATCGCCTAATTTTTCTTGAATAGTGCCAATTCTCAACAAGGTTTCATCTTCAATTTCCTGACCTTTGTATTCGTTTAAAATGTTTTGAAATTGTTCCAAAGCTTCTCGGTTGCGGTTTTGATACAACAAATAATCGCCTCGGGCAAATTTTTTCAAACCCACTTGCGTAGAATCGGCAACGGTATTATCGTTTATCAATAAAAATAATTCCAAAGCATCGTTGGCAATCAATTGCGTTGAAGCCGATTTTAATTCCTTAAATTGTTTTAAAGCCCATTCGAAATCTGTTTTAAAATAACAGGCTTTTGCCGCTTTCAAACTCGCTTCGTGACCCATTTCATCGTTTTTTAAATCTTCCTCTATTTGCGAATAATAAATCAACGCTTGATTGAATTTTTCTTCAAATAATAAAATATCTGCCAATTCCATTTTGGCGTCAGCCGCTTGGTATTTATTCAGCGGAAGCTCCAAAGTTTTCTTCAAAATATTTTTTCCTTCTTCCGGAAGTTTTAATTTGAAAGTATAAAAATTGGCCTGCAACAACTGTAATTGCAAGGTGTACGGACTTGTTCCATATTTTTTTAATAGTAAATCTATTTCGTCTTTTAAAGTCGGTAAATCTTTTGGTTGAGCTAAATCGACTTTCGCTTTCGTCAGATTAAAATCGGCATAAATTTGCAAATCGCGGTCTTGTGTATTTTCTTTGATAAAAGAAAAAATTTCATTTGCGGTTTCGATTTCATTTTCATCAACTGCTATTTGCGCAAGCCCGACTATATGTGAAAAAGAGTCGGGGTTGCGGCGGTATATGGCTTTTTCTTGAATAAATGCTTTATCATATTCTTTTTGTTGAACAAAAAACCAACTCAAAAACTCGTTCCAATACAAATCCTGTGTTTTTTGCGCCCGAAGCAAAAGCGATTTTCGCAACATCGCATTAAAATTTTCCGAAGCATCATCGTTCATAAATCTTCCTAACTGATTCTGAATCAGGACTGTATTAATTTGATTAATAAAAGCTTCGTCTAAAAAAGTTTCAATCATCAATTCGGTTTTGCCTTGTTGACCGTACAAAACCGCCATTTGAAAATTAAAATTATAATTGTCATTGGTTTTTTTTGCCAAAATATAAGCTTCAAGGGCTTGATCAATCAAAGATTTTTTCTCAAAAGTGGTTGCTACCGAATACACGTGATTTGGATTTTCGGCAATAATTTGCAAGGCTTGTTGGTAATATTTATTGGCTTTGGCTTCATTTTTTTGCAACTGAAAATTATAGCCCAATTCCACCAAAATTCCGGGTTGTTTGTATTTGGCAAAACGTTCTTCGAGCATTTTTTCGGCTTCGCCAAATTGCTGTAACTGCTGTTTAGATTCGACTAATTTTTGAAAATAAAAACTATTTCCGGGTTGGCTTTGCAACAATTCCTGGTAAGTCAATGCCGCTTTTTCAAATTCGCCTTTTTCGAAATATTGTAACGCCAATTGATCGCTTTGCGCAAAAACAAGCGATGAAAACAGCAATGCCGATAATAGGAAAATTTTTTTCATTTTCAATTTTTGTAAAAAAAGCAACGCACTAAGATAACGTTTTTAAAGTTACATCAGTGCATTGCTGTGGCAAAAAACCAAGGTTAATTGTTCGTTAATTGATGATATCAAATCCGGTGTATGGACGCAAAACATCTGGAATTACGATGCCTTCAGGAGTTTGATAATTTTCAATAATTCCGGCTAAAACGCGTGGTAATGCTAATGAACTGCCGTTCAATGTATGGGCCAATTGATTTTTTCCGTCTTTGTCTTTGAAACGTAATTTTAAACGATTTGCTTGAAAAGTTTCAAAATTAGAAACCGAAGAAATTTCTAACCAACGGTCTTGCGCAGTTGAAAACACCTCAAAATCATACGTCATTGCGGATGCAAATCCCATGTCGCCACCGCAAAGTCTTAAAATTCTATACGGCAATTTCAGTTCTTTTAAAATGCCTCGAACGTGTTCTACCATTCCTTCCAAAGCTTCGTAAGATTTTTCAGGATGTTCGATTCTCACAATTTCTACTTTGTCAAACTGGTGTAAACGGTTCAATCCACGAACGTGACTTCCGTAAGAACCCGCTTCTCTGCGAAAACATGGCGTGTAAGCCGTTGCTAAAATCGGCAATTGATTTTCGGTTAACAACACATCCCGAAATAAATTAGTTACTGGAACCTCAGCCGTTGGAATTAAATATAAATCGTCAACGGTTGAATGGTACATTTGTCCTTCTTTGTCTGGCAATTGTCCCGTTCCGTAGCCTGACGCTTCATTAACCAAATGCGGAACTTGGTATTCCTGATAACCTGCTTCGGTATTTTTATCCAAAAAGTAAGTAATCAACGCACGTTGTAATTTGGCCCCTTTTCCTTTGTAAACCGGAAATCCGGCTCCGGTAATTTTATTTCCTAATTCAAAATCGATAATGTCATATTTTTTCACCAAATCCCAATGTGGCAAAGCGCCTTCATGTAATTGCGGAATGTCGCCTTCTTGCAAAGTCGTCACGTTGTCTTCCGGCGTTTTTCCTTCCGGAACCAAATCAGCTGGAGTGTTGGGTAACAAGTATAATTGTTCGTTTAATTCTTGGGTAAAACCCTCAAGTTTTTCTGACAATTCTTTGCTTTGTTCACGAAGTGAAACCGTTTTGGTTTTCAAAATTTCTGCTTTTGCTTTTTCTCCCGATTTCATCAACGCGCCAATGTCTTTCGATAGCTTGTTGGATTCCGACAAAACATTGTCCATTTCAACTTGTGTAGCACGACGTTGTTCGTCGAGTTTCAAAGCTGCATCAACAATTTCCGTGGCATCAATATTTCTTTTCGCCAAGGCTTTCAGCACGTTTTCGCGGTTTTCTCTAAGGTGAGCAATCTGTAACATTGAACTTTTTTTTTAGTTTAAGGAAGCAAATTTAAGCAAAAAATGTTAAGACTTTACCAATAGATTTAACCGCTCGTGAAACCTTGATTTTGTGCAAAAAAACACAAACTTTCGTTAAAGCAGGTTTGCAGCTTCCGGGTTTACTCTAAAATTGTGGCAGCAAAAATATTTTTCGTGTGAAAACAAATTTACTATCCTCCCTCCTGCTCTTGCCTTTTATGGCTTTTTGTCAAACTAAAACCATCCGCGGTAAAGTCCATTATTTCAGCACTCCAGTTGAAAAAGTGGAAGTGGTAAACCTTTCCTCCAAACAAATTGTATTAACCGATGCTTCCGGAAATTTTTCGATTGATGCCAGTCCCGGTGACGAAATTGGTTTTATTTCAAAAGAATATGATTATTTGGTTCAAAAAATTTTTAAGGACGAAATAAATAATTTCTACACCATTGCTTTAAAGCCGAAGCCAATATTGATGGACGAAGTGGTGGTTTACCAAGAATTTACATTACCCGGAATGAGCTATGCCGAATTAGGTCCTGGACCATTGGGACAAAGCCAAACCTTGCCATCAAATCCTTTTGTGTACAACGGAACTACCGCCGGAATTAATTTTATGGAAGTTGCAAGAATGATTAAAAAAGCCTTTCCTAAAAAAGAAAAACCAGCTCCCGAGTACAAACCGCCGGTTTTCAAAGATTTTGTTTTTAAGAATTTTGACGATGATTTTTTCACCAAAGATTTAAAAATTGCCTACAAAGACATTTCGACTTTTGTGGATTTTTGTAACGAAGATCCAAAAGCTGATGAATCATCTTTCTTCGGTAACAAACTGAATGTGTTGGAGTTTCTGCTCAAAAAAGCTGAAGAATTTAAAAAATTATAGCATTTTGAACGTTCTCCACCTTATCTTTGGAAAAAAATTATAATGAAAAAGATTATTTTTTTAACAGCATTAATTCAAAGTTTTTTTTCGCTTGCGCAAAATGTACCCGGGCAAACTCAGCACATTGCAGAATCCGAGAGAAAATCGGCAGCAAAGCGATTGGCGTTTCGAGAAAATCTCAATACAGCCAATTACGATGTCAAATACCATCGGTTGGCACTCAACATTAATCCGGAAGAATTTTACATTTCCGGAATGGTTACCACACATTTTGTTGCCAAACAAAACCTCAACAGCGTTACTTTTGACCTTAACAATCAACTTACCGTAACACAAGTTTTGCAACGTGGAAATTCGCTTACCTTTTCACAAAACACTAATAACGAATTGGTTATCAATTTGCAAAATACACAAAATACAAATGTATTAGATTCACTTTCAATTATTTACGAAGGAATTCCATCTACTGACGAAAATGCTTTTACCACTTATACTCATGCTGGAGTGGCCGGTTTGTACACGCTTTCAGAACCATTTGGCGCAAAAGACTGGTGGCCTTGCAAGCAATCATTAGACGATAAAGTAGATCGCGTGGATTTTTTATTGACAACGCCAACACAATACGTTGCCGTGGCAAATGGCTTGCAAACTTCTGTGGTAACAAATGGAAACGGAACCAAAACTACCAGATTCACACATAATTACTTAATTCCGGCTTATTTAGTAGCAATTGCAGCCACAAATTATACAATTTTTACGCAAACGGCTGGAACGGCTCCAAACCAATTTCCGATTGTGAATTATTTGTATCCGGAAACGCAAACCAGCGTGCAAAATAATTTAGCGGTAACCCCTCCAATTATGGATTTATTTGAAGATTTATTCGAAAAATATCCGTTTTCTAACGAAAAATATGGTCACGCTCAATGTGCTCTTGGCGGTGGAATGGAACATACAACGGTTTCCTTTATGGGAAGTTTTGGGCGGGAATTAATTGCCCACGAATTGGCACATCAATGGTTTGGTGACAAAATCACTTGCGGAACATGGAAAGACATTTGGCTTAACGAAGGTTTTGCTACTTATTTATCAGGTTTGGTGGTCGAAAATTTTGATGGGCAAACCAATTTTAACAGTTGGAAACAATCGGTCATCAACAATATTACTTCGCAAAATGGTGGTGCTGTTTACCTTACTGATGCCGAAGCCCAAAATGTCTCGAGAATTTTTAATCATCGTCTTTCTTACAATAAAGCGGCAATGGTGTTGCACATGTTGCGGTTTAAATTAGGTGATGCCGTATTTTTTCAAGCCATAAAAAATTATTTAGCCGACCCTAATTTGGCTTATGGTTACGCCGTTACCGAAGATTTTAAAACACATCTTGAAACTGCTTCAGGAACAAGTTTGACAGAATTTTTTAACGATTGGGTTTATGGGCAAGGATACCCGAGTTACAATATTGTAGTGCAAAATTGGACTGGCGGACAAGCCCGATTTACCATTAATCAAACGCAATCACACAATTCCGTTTCATTTTTTGAGATGCCTGTTCCTGTAAGAGTTACCGGAAATAGCGGACAAATTTTAGATTTAATTCTGCAAAACACAACCAATGATCAGGTAATTTTTGCGAACGTGCCGTTTACAGTTACCGGAATTTCCGTAAACCCAAATTTTGACATCATTTCCAGAAATAACACAGCCACTTTAAGCACGGAAAATTTTGGTTTGGCAACTCATTTAAAATTGTATCCAAATCCTGCTTCAAATGAAATTTTTAGCGAAGGTTTAGAAAATATTTCTCTCGAAAAAACGATGATTCTAAACACACTCGGACAAGTTGTGCTTCAATCGAAAAATGAAAAAAAATGGGATGTTTCGGCATTGCCAAGTGGCACTTATTTCCTCAAAATTTTCACTTCAGAAGGAGTTTTTCAGCATAAATTTTTAAAGAAATAAACTACGAAACTGCTTTAATTTTTGAAACCAAAAAAGTAATCACTACGCCAAAAACGCCAATAAACGCAAAAGAAAATTGCAAGCCAAACGCCTCGGCAATGTAACCGATTATGGGTGGACCAATTAAAAATCCGAGGAAACTTACGCTGGAAACTATCGTTAATGCTTCGCCTGGAGGAACGGTTGAGTTTTTTCCTGCCAAACTATAAACCGTTGGTACAATTGTAGAAACGCCAATTCCAACCAGCATAAAACTCAAAGTTGCCGGAATAAGATACGGCAAAAATACCGCTGAAAATAATCCCACAGAGATCATGATTCCGGAGATTTGCATGATTTTTTTTCCGCCGTATTTGAGGATGAATTGATCGCCCAAAAATCTTCCGGTTGCCATCATGACCATGAAAGAAGTGTACCCCAAAATGACCAAAGCTCCTGGTGCTTTCACAATATCTTTGAAATAAACACCACTCCAATCGAACATTACCCCTTCGCTTGCCATACAACAAAAACCGATAACGCCAAGCCAAATCAAAGTCGAATCGGGTTTGGCGAAAAGTTTCTTTTTTTCTGGGGTTTTAATTGGTTTTTGTTTGGCTTTAATCAAATATTTTGCATTAAATGCAATCACCGAAAAAACTACCGTTGCTGACACTAAAAAATGGGGAAATGGGTCTATTTTAAATGCTAACATTGCCAAACCAATAAAAGCACCCGTAAAACCTGCCGTACTCCAAGCGCCATGAAATGATGACATGATGGTTTTTTTATACAATTTTTCGACGTAAACGCCTTGGGTATTGACGGCAATATTGCTCAGGTTTCCGAACATTCCAAAAATAAAAAGCACCAACATTAAATGCCACGGTTTTATTGCTAAACCTATGGTTGCCATGGCGATTGCATAAAAAATTAAGGCAAAAATCAGGATTTTGTGGCTGCCGAAACGCGTGACAATTTTTCCGGAAAAAGGCATCACAAACAATTGTCCAAATGGAATGGCAAATAATATTGTTCCTAAATCACTTTCAGTAAGATTGAGCGAGGTTTTTAGATCGGGAATTCGGCTTGCCCAAGTGGCAGAACACAACCCCATGGCGAAATAAAAAAGCGATACAGCCCAGCGAATTCTTTTTAAATAAGATTCTTTGGCATATTTGTAGCCTTTTAATTTAGGTTTGGTGTTAAACCGATTGACAAAACGAAATTCCATAAAAATTATAAACACAGATTTTTAAAACGTGTTTGAATAGGCAAATTTACTTCGAAAATCGCCAAAGTGAAACAAGTCCTTCCATTTTTCCATAAACGGGATCGTTTTGTGGGACTTGAACTTGCTTAATATTTTCATCAGCTTTTGGTCTTTCGTTATCATTCCCTTTGAGCATATCAAAATCGGAACCATTAGGATACGCACCAACAACCATAAAATCTTCGGAAGAAGAAATTTTTTTGTGTGCTACACCAGCCGGAATTGCCACGGCATCACCTCTTTCAATATTAATAATTTCACCGTTTTCGCCACCCAAAAGAATTTCGGCGTGACCGCAAAAAACCCCTAAAACTTCGTGGGTATTGCTGTGGTAATGGTGAAAATCATAAACGTCGCCTTCCCAGGAATTGTTCCAATCTCGATCGGCAAAATGATTGGCGATAAATTCGGCTTCGCCTTTTTCTTCCGAAAAAACATTTCGATAAATTAAAACTGGCAAAACGCTGTTTGGAAATTTTCCATCGTCTTTAAATTTTAATTGTTGGGTTTCCATTTTCATATCGCTTTTATTTTTAAAGTTAGGCAATAAAAAAACCGAACTGTTTTAAAAATCTGATAAAATTTACCAAGCGCTTTCGGAAGTTAAAAACCGTATGGCATCGGAATTTAGGTTTAATTTTGGCGCTTCGATGATACTTTTCAATTGTTCTAAATTGGTCGCACTCACAATTGGCGCGGTAACTGACGGACGTTGAATTAACCAAGCCAATGCTACTGCCGCTGGCGTGGTATTTTCTTGTTTGGCAATTTTGTCCAAAGCATCCAAAATTTTAAGGCCACGATTGTTAAAATATTTGTCCATGTTGCCACCTCGCGGGCTTTTGTTTAAATCTTCTTTAGTTCTATATTTTCCGGAGAGAAAACCACTTTCGAGCGAATAATAAGTAAACACACCGAAATTGTGTCCCAAAGCCAACGGTTCGTACAAACTTTCGTATTTTTCCCTTGCATATAAATTGTAATGCGGTTGCAACGTTTGGTATTCTGGAAGATTTTTTTCTTGGCTGGTTTCGAGCGATTCTTTGATACGTTCGGGCGACATATTTGAGGTTCCGATGTAGCGAATTTTTCCGTCTTTTACCAATTGATTATAGGCTTCGAGGGTTTCTAAAACCGGAGTCGGTTCGTCGTCAAAATGCGTTTGGTACAAATCTAAATAATCGGTTTGAAGGCGTTTTAAAGAATCTTCAACTGCTTTGAGAATGTAACTTTTTTTGAGTCCTTTTTTGCCATTTCCCATATCCGAGCCGACTTTGGTCGTCAATACAATTTGGTCACGATTTTTCTTTTCTTTGATCCATTTTCCAATAATTTTTTCGGATTCGCCACCTTCGTTTCCATCAGCCCAACGTGAATAAACATCAGCAGTATCAATAAAATTAAAACCGGCTTCGGTAAAATGATTTAATATTTCAAAAGATTTTTTTTGGTCAATTGTCCAGCCAAAAACGTTTCCGCCAAATGCAATGGGATACACATTTAAATCAGTATTCCCTAATTGTCTTTTTTCCATGTGTGTTATTTTTTGCCACGAATTCCCAAATTATCTGAGAAGAAAAATTAGTGATATAATTAAAATTCAATTAATTTTTTGAGTTGATTGCTTTCAATGGCTGCTTCAATAATTTTCATCACCGCAATACCATCATCTGCTGTAACAGGCTCTATTTTATCATCGATGATTGCGTGATACATTTCATCAAAAAAATCCATGTAATTCCCATGAAATGCGGGAACTTTTTCGCGCAACACCACGCTGTTAATTTCTGTATGAATGATTCCGGATTTATATTCCGGTTCGGTTCCCCAATCCTGATTGTTAGGTTTCCTGCCTAATTTTAGTTCATCTTCCTGAACATCGCCACGACTTTTAAGAAAACTTCCTTTTTTTCCATGAATAATGTAGGACGGCAAGGCTTCGCGGACAAAAAATCCGGCTTTGAGACGCACACGAATTTTTGGATAAAACAAAATCAAATCGACGCAATCATCTACCACCGAATTTTCTCTGGTAACCCGAATATCTGCAAAAACTGCTTCAGGAAAACCAAACAAACACAAGGCTTGATCGATGATATGCGAACCTAAATCTTTTAAAATTCCGGCTCCAGGATTGTTGGTTTCTTTGTGAATTTTGATGCTTAAATTAGGATTGTATCGGTCAAAATGAATTTCGGCTTCCACAATTTCGCCTAACATATCCCGATTCAAAATATGTTTGACCGTCTTGAAATCGCTATCCCATCGACGATTGTGGAAAACAGCGATTTTTTTATTTTGTTCCACTGCTATTTTTTTCAAATCTTCGGCTTCGGCAACAGTGGTGGTAAAGGCTTTTTCAACGATGATATTTTTGCCGGAAAGAAGGGCTTTTTTGGCAAATTCATAATGGGTTTCTACTGGAGTGTTTACAATCACAAGATCAATATCATCTGCCAATAAATCATCGATACAATCATACGTTTTAGTGTACGGATAATCGTTTTGGATATTTTTTTTGCTGCGTTCGCAAGCACCAATTAACTGGAATCCGGGATGCAGGTCGAGAAATGGTGCATGAAAAACTTTGCCAGACATTCCGTAGGAAAGCAATGCGGTTTTAATTTTTTTCATAGTAGAAATTATTTGGGTTGCGCTCGTTCGTATTGTTTGGGCCAAAAAGGTTCTTCGTTTAGATCATGGGCAAATGTGAGTCCGAGGTTTGGATTTCGGAGTGATTCTCTAGCGATGAAAATAAAATCGGCTTTTTCATCTTGTAGAATAGCTTCCGCCTGAATAGCATTGGTAATTAAACCCACGGCTCCAGTAGTAATTTTGGCTTGTTTTTTAATATTTTCGGCAAAGGAAACCTGATAATTGGGTTGCACCGGAATTTGTTGATGTGGTACATTTCCACCGCTGGAAACATCGATAACATCCACACCTTTAGCTTTTAAAATGGCCGAAAGATGAATGGATTCTTCTTCATTCCAACCTCCAGAAGCCCAATCAGTAGCAGAAATTCGAACGAAAAGCGGCAAGTTATCCGGCCATTCTTTTTTGACTTCTTCCACAATTTCTAACACGATCTTGATTCTTCCATAAAAATCACCGCCGTATTCATCTTTTCGAAAATTGGACAAAGGAGATAAAAATTGGTGTAACAAATAACCGTGAGCTGCATGGATTTCCAAGACTTTGTAACCTGCTTCAAGCGAACGTTTGGCAGCGGCACGAAAATCCGAAATTACTTTTTTGATGCCATCGATTGATAATTCAGTAGTAAATTCGGTGGGTTTGTAGGCAACGTCGCTTGGTGAAAAGGTTTCCCAACCGCCATCTTCCGGCAAAATTCTTTTGTTACCTTTCCATGGTGAGGTCATGCTGGCTTTTCTTCCGGCATGTGCAATTTGAATTCCGGGAACTGCATTTTGACTTTCGATAAAAGCGGTAATTTGCTTGAATTTTTCGATGTGATTATCACTCCAAATTCCTAAATCTTCGGGTGAAATTCTTCCTTCGGGTGAAACTGCGGTTGCTTCCTGAAAAATTAAAGCAGCTCCTCCAATGGCACGACTTCCGAGGTGAACCAAATGCCAGTCGTTAGCAAAACCATCTTTTGCCGAATATTGACACATGGGCGAAATTACCAAGCGGTTTTTGAAAATAATATCTTTAATTTGAATGATTGAAAATAATTTTGTGGCCATAAATTTGATGCGCAGAAGGATTTTTTTCTGTATTATCAAAATTAAAATACATTTTTTGAAAGACTGTGTTTTAAAGTGGGTATTAACATAGATTTATTATGCTTTAAGAATTGTTTTGGATTCCAATCTTAAAAATTTTTTACCAAAGTTTTAAATTGAAGTAGCCATCAATTTATAAACTTAAAACACTATTTTTGTTCGCAATTATTTGAAATTTAAAATAGAAAAATGGAAATCTTTATCAAGCTCTCGCAGTTTTTGCTGAGTTTATCGCTGCTAATCGTTTTACACGAATTGGGGCATTTTATCCCTGCGAAATTATTTAAAACCAAAGTAGAGAAGTTTTATCTTTTTTTTGATGTAAAATTTTCTCTTTTCAAGAAAAAAATAGGTGAAACAGTATATGGAATTGGATGGCTTCCGCTAGGAGGTTACGTAAAAATTGCCGGAATGATTGACGAAAGTATGGACAAAGAACAAATGGCTTTGCCACCGCAACCGTGGGAATTCCGTTCGAAACCAGCTTGGCAACGTTTGATTATTATGTTAGGTGGCGTGACGGTCAATTTTATTTTGGCCTTCATTATTTACATTGGAATTGCGTTTTATTATGGTGATACTTATGTGGCAAACAGCGAATTGAAAAACGGAATTTGGGTAACAAGTCCGGTTTTGGAAAAAGCAGGTTTGCAAACTGGTGATAAAATTGTTTCGATTAACGGTGTTGAAAGAGAACGTTTCAGCGATTATGCCGGAGATATTTTTATGGCAGAGGAAATTGTAGTTAACCGAAATGGCCAAAACCAAACCATTAAACTTCCGGTAGATTTAGTAAATCAAATTAGTAATTCCGGAACACGAAGCTTAATTGAAATGCGTATTCCGTTTATTGTAAGCCAAATTAGCGAAGGTTCTGCAAACGAAGCAACCCTGAAACCAAAAGACATCATTACGGAAATTAATGGCGAACCAGTAGCTTTTGCCGATCAAATGATTGCGAAATTAGAAACATACAAAGGCAAAACCGTTCCGATAACTTTACAACGTGATAACCAAGAAATTCAATCTACTATAAAAATTTCTGACAGCGCTAAATTAGGAATTGCTTACGCCACACGTTTGATTCCTGACAATTTGCAACAACTTGATTTGTATAAAATCAGCAAACATGAATATGGTTTTTTTGAATCGATTCCGGTTGGAATCACGATGGGAAAAGATAAATTGGTGGGTTACGGACAACAGTTAAAAACGATTTTTAATCCAAAAACCGGAGCTTACAAAGAAGTTGGTGGATTCTTCGCTATTTTTAATATTTTCCCGGAACAATGGAGTTGGTTTGCTTTTTGGCAAATTACCGCATTGCTTTCCATCATGCTTGGTGTGATGAATTTATTGCCAATTCCGGCATTAGATGGTGGTCACGTCATGTTTTTATTGTACGAAATGATTTCCGGTAGAAAACCGAGTGAAAAATTCATGGAACGCGCGCAAATCGTTGGTTTCTTTATACTTATCGCATTGGTTTTATTTGCCAACGGAAACGATATTTACAAAGCGATTGTGAAATAGAAAAAAAATTGAAAATTTTCTGTAAATAAATTTGCAGAAATCAATTTTCGCCTTATATTTGCACCGCTTTACAAGGCAATACGCCTTCCTCCTTAGCTCAGTTGGTTAGAGCATCTGACTGTTAATCAGAGGGTCCTTGGTTCGAGCCCAAGAGGGGGAGCAAAAAACGAAATCCTGATCAGAAATGGTCAGGATTTTTTGTTTTTAAATTCTTTTTGAAATTCGCGTTAACTAAACCCCACTCCTTGCGTGGTAAAACTTCCCGATAAATCCCAATTGTTGTCGTTGATGAGTCGTTGGAATAATCCGGTTCGGTAAATGGTGTTTCTAAGCGTTTGGTACGAATGATTTTTCAACCAATCGTGTCGCGAGTTTACGTATTGCGTGATCCATCTTTTTTCATTTCCGCCTTGCAACGGTGGCATTTCGGGGAAACGTTGGCGTAAAAACATCAAAATGCTTCCGGAATGAATAAAGCTATCGTAAATGACCAAAAGCGATAACGGCAAGGTAAATTGATGGTGGTTAAAAAACGCCAAAGCTGGTTGGAAATAATACCTTTCGAAAAAAGCATCTTGAATGCTTCGCATCTTGTCGTCTTCTCTTGCGGCTTTTCGCAATAACAATTTAAAGTTTTCGTCATCGGCTAAAGTTTTTGGAACTCCATTAGCAATCAAACCAATTCTATTGAGATACGGGTTTAATTGTTGCGAATAAATTCCTCGGGCATCCACATACATTTTGATCAACGTTTTTAGATTTCCAAACTCGGTGGTTTGTGATTTGCCGTAAGTAATTTGTCTGTATCGTTGGGTATTGTGCAAAAAATCTTTGTAAACTACTAATGCATCATACTTTCCGTCTCTTTTTCCGGTTTCAAAAACATTTAAAACCTGAACAATTTTTGTGGCTTGCGCAACTGTAATCGTGGGGGGTAAATTGTTGAAAATCATGGCGATATTTTTTTAAGATAAAAATTCTGGTTTTTTTTATTCGATATAAATTCGGGCACCAGTTGTATAATTAAAACTAAAGTTTTTGGTTTTAGACAAATTATTATTTTGGTCAAAATACAACACTTTGTAATCTACAAATGGCGTGAGCAATGCTTGGTTTTTGGTAATAAAATTAAACAACAACGGCGTTTTAAAATCGGTTTTGTCTTTTTCAAAAGAGAAAGCACTATCGGTTTCCCGTACCACTAAATCCACCTGAATCTTGGCAAATTTTTTCGTATCTAATTTAATAAATTCTAATACAATCGACCTGTTAAAATCTGTACTTGTGGCAACGGCTTGAGTAAATTCTTTGGAAATGTCTTCGATACTTTCGTATTCAAAACAAATATTTTTGGGATTGAGATGCACCACGCTACTGGTAAGATTTCTGAGTTCTAGCTGCGATGTTTGCTGACTGTTAAGCGGCGGAAGCGTGGCAAAATACGAAGGATTAAAAAACGGCGTATCTTGGGCAGAGATTAATAAAACATTCGAAATTTTACACGGCGAATAAGATAAATTAGTTACCAATAATTTGCCGGTTGTGTCGTCATAATCTACTTGTAAAAAATCGCCAATGGTTTTTTCGATGTTGAGTTCCATATTAGCGGTATCGCGAATTTCTTTGTGGCGAATGGTGATATTGGCAAATTGCGAAATGGAATTGTTAAACGAATTGATGAGCAAACTGGCTTCCGACAATTTTTCGGTGGTAAAGTTGAACAAAAAACTTTTGCCATCAACACTTACTTCCGAAGGAGCAATCAGGTGGTTTCCGGTAATTTCAAAATCGGCTCCAATATCATTTGGAAACAAAAATTGCACTTTGCTAAAATAATCTGTGATTTGATCATCTAACAAACCAAATTGAAACAAATCAATCTTTAACTTATTCAATTCCAAAGCCGAAATATTAGGCGAAACCGCATATTGGATGTTTACTTTCGAAATGTCTTGCGATACTCCCGTTCCTTCTTCAAACGCGTGAAAAATAAGGTTGATGCAGCTCGACATGGTTTCGGCATCGCGTGCCAAATAATATTTTTTGGGAACAATTAAAAAAACATTGGGTTGTACTTTTGATTTGTAAACGGTGTATTTGTCAAACTGAAATCCCGGAAAAAAAACTTGTTCAAATTCCGAAAATTTCTCGTTTAAATTAAATGGGTTGTCCGTGATGGTTTTGTTGAAATTTTTATACAATCCTTCGGATTCTTTTTTGTCCAAAGGATAATTGAGCGGAAAACTGGTTTTGAGAATAAAGGTGCTTTTTACCAATTCTGTATTGACCGAATCTTTCACGTCAAGCGAATGCAAAATTCGTTTTTTATTGGCCCGCAAAACTGTGGTTTTTTTAGTATCAGTCACGGCCAAAGGTGTAATTAATTTGGCTTTGCTAATTTCTTTTGGGGCAATAAATCTTTTGTCTAATTTATAAAAATCCTTGTTTAAAACGGCTATGTTGAAAATTTTAGTGGGCTTGGAATAGGCTTTGAAATTAAAAAAAAGATCAACGCTACATTGGTTTTCTTTAATATTGGTAATTAAATTTTGAAAAGTAATTTTAACCGCTTCGTCCTTTAATTCAAAAGTAATTTCTTGGGTTGAAGCATTGATGATACCACTAATTTTCAAAATGCCATCTTTAATTTTTAGATTTAAAATCGCTTCTGCTAATTCTAGTGGAATATGTTTTTGGGTGGGAATTATTTTTTGGTTGTTCAAAATATATTTTAGCGTCACTTTGCCCAAATAACCTTTGGTTTTTCCGTTGGCGTCCAAAATTTCTTCGTAATAAAAAAGCAAATTATTGTTGGGCGAAATTTCGATACCTGGAAAAACGTGATAAATTTTTGCATCTTCAAAATCTTTAAAAAAACTTTTCGGGTTGACACTTGCTTTGTCTTCTATCAGCGGAAAACGTGGCCTAAACAATTCCATTGTGACCACCGTAGGTTTTAAATCGATGGATTGCACCACGGGATGTTCGGCAATAACAAAGTTTCCGGGTTTTTTATTTTCGTTAGAAAAAATAACACTGGGTTTTGCCGGCTCGAGATTAAATCGGTTGAGCGGCACTAATTTATTTCCGTTAAGTTTGAAGGTATTTGGCATGACTTTTAAATTATTTGATTAAGAAAAATAAAGGAGGAAATGTGGGGGACATACCTCCTTTACAATGAAAAACGTTTATTCGATAAACGCTTTTCTGATGGCTTCTACATCCTTATTTTGCGCATCAGTTCCCGAAGGAATGTCGAATAACACACTTCCTTCTTGATAATCTAGCGGCATATAATCTGTAGAGATGGTAACTTTTTTAGTTTTTGAACCGATTTTTCCTTTGCAGGTGTATTTAATTTTGTACTGGGTTGGTTTAATTTCATAATCTGCTTCATACCAAGCTCTATAAGGAATGATGTCTTCAAAATTATCTACATCAAATTTGAACTTTTTGGTACTCATTTTGTCGGCTTTGAAAGTTACTTCCATGGTATCGCAGTCATAAAGTTCCTCGGTTGAAAGTTCATAATTAAGCATATTTTGCACTGGTAAAGGAATGAATACTTTGGTTCCTGTAAACTCATATTCCATGGTTTTGTCTTTGAGTTTAATACGTTTGTCTTTTTCATACATGGTAATGGTTTTCACCCGTGCTTTACTTCCTTTGATTCTAGTAGCAAAATCAAAGACAAAAAGGTTTTTGGCATTTTCGTTATCATTCCAAATTGCTGGAAAAACAGCGTCAATTTCAACTCCAGTGCGTGATTTTCTACGAACGTATGGATTGCCTTCCGGTGAAATCATTCGGCCAGAACCTTTCCAAATGATATTTCCTTTTGAGTCTGGATAGCCTACTTCTATGGAAACTTGACGAACCGGACTGTCGTTTAAAATTTCGTTGTCTTTGTCGAGTTTTATTAACGAACCGTCTAATGCGGCAATGACTTGTAATTTTGTAAAATCTTCGTCAAGCGGCACTTCGGTTACATAACGTTCTACGTCTTTTTTGGCAGCATCTCCGGTTTTGGTGGTCAAAGGTTCAAGTGTATTGGAAATTTTTGTTCCCAAAACTTCAATTCCGGAAATTTCAATTTTATCAGCCATATCCAATTGACGGATTTGTGTTCCTGATTTTAGGCTTACTCCTACAGAAACACCTCCAGAAAATATTCTAAAAATAGACATTACTGGATTACCTGTTTGGGTATCTTTTGCGGGTGTAAATACTTTGTCTGCCGGGTCAAAAATTTGTTTTTTGAGCATCTCAAATGCAAACTCTCGTTGCTTGGTCAAGAGTGCTTGGTTCATCTTTTTTTGTTCTTCGCTGGTAAATTGTCCGTCAGTAAAAATTTTAGAAACAATGCTTCCCGAAGTAGCTAATTTTTCATATTCATGTTCCCAGTTTAAGTCTATAAAAGGATGCTTTACTGATACTTTTGACGAAAAATAACTATGTACTTTTTTGGCATGAATGGTCGTTTCAATAACAGTTGAGGGAATGTAAGCTCTGTATTTAATTTGATGATCTACCGTTAAATTATTCCCTCCTTTTTGTAAGGCGTCTTTAACAATCGAAGTGTTGTAACGACCCATCAAAACCGAAAAAGCATTTTCACCCAAACCTATGGTTGAACCATCTCCTTCACCTTGAACTTTAAAAGCCCAAGGTGCTGCAGCTTCCACATCTTTGGCATCATTGTCTTTGACCACACGATGCATTACAATTTTATTTTCGGTAAGTGTTACAGGTCGAACATTAGTATGATTAAAATCTTTATCTCGTCCTTTTACCCAAGAAAATAATTTTCCTAAAGCGGTTGTGCTGTTTCCGTATTGACCTTGAAGGGTTGTTTTTAATTGGTCAATCGCTTTTTTGAGCAATGGTTCGGGAATGTCTAAAGTAGTGGTTAATGATAAAAATCCTCCAGCTTCTTCTTCAAGACCTTCAACCCCAATTACACTTCCTTCCGAAGCTACTCCAGAAAAAACTTGAAACGAAAATTTGTATCTTCCGTCGGGATGCTTGGCAAGTCGTGGGTGTTTTGGATAATAATAAAATTGCATTGGTAATCCCGCAGCCCGAAGCTTGTCATTGTTAGGATCTGGAGCAAATAATAAAGTAAAATCTGCACCATTGCTTTCTTTTAAAAGAATTTCTACGGTTCCCGCACCATAATGAGGGCAACCCATTGGTTTTACATCTGACATAATTAATAGTTTAAATTTTCTTACTCTTTTTAGGTTTTTCAGAATTACACCTTATACATCTATTGTTAATCATTAATTAACGATGTAAAACTAATACAGCGCAAAATGTTGATTTATAGTATAATACCTGATTATTTAATGTTTTTTTCCCCTACTTAATAAAAATAAACACCTATATTAAAAAGGGGATTTTTCCCCTTAATCAAGTATTTAGAGTATGCTACATTTGTGGATATAAACTTTTAAATAACATACAACATGAAAGTAATTGACCGAAAATTAGCTCGAGATTTACAAGCCAACTTTAACAGTAAGTTTAATGTACAACCTGATGATTCTAATGCGGTTTGGTTCTCAATCGATGCAATAGAAAAATTTATTGCAGATGCCAAAGCCAAAGCCATGATGAATGGTCGAACTATTGATGGCTTGCGATTTTATTTTGGTGTTTATCCCAAAGACAATAGTGTAGATCAAGAAATTCAAGGTAAAACCACATTATTTATAAGTGCTACTAATCCTTCTGGTTCGGGGTCCAGCCAAGATGATCAAGATACAGATGTGATGAATTATGGCGGATTTGGAAAGCCACCTAGAGTTTCATTCTAAGTGATGCATAATATGGAATATTTCTTTTACGCTATTCTTTTACTAATTTTTTCTACTACCATTATTGGTTGCATTAATTGGTACAAACTGCCAACATTGAGAGCTAAAAGCATTGTTGGCTTTTTGTGTTACACCTTTGTGAATGAATTGGTTGCGTTAATTTTTCAAAAATATTCTATTGAAAATAACTTATATTTGTATAATTCTTACATAATATTGAGTTTTAGTTACATCATTTGGCTATTGTCGTCGATTTTACAATCTTGGAAATCGACGGCATTGGCCAGATTTTTATTAATTGTTTACATATTATTTGTGCTTTTAGAAACATTTTATATAAAACAATCATTTAATGTGACGCTTAATTATAGTTATGTTGTTGGGACGATTTCGGTATTGATAATGGCAAGTTTCTATATGTTTGAATGTTTTAGCGAAGAGTTGATACTAGTTTTTAGACAGTCTATTTATTTTTGGTTTATATTAGGTGTGGTTCTTTTCCATATCCCCTTTTTACCTTTTATTATGGCACTCGATATGACTTTGATTGAAAATAATGATTTTATCTACAATTTTATTTTGACGTTTTTAAATATTTTAATGTACGGAAGTATCATCTACGGTTTTAAATGCAGTATAAAGAATTACAATTATTGATTATTTCGGTGAGCATTGTATTTATTACATTGTTAGTACTCACCTTATCCATTCTATATTATTTTTATAAAAAGAAGTCCGAATATTTGGCTCAGAAAATGAAATCGGAGCTTCAATTTAAGTCGGAATTAGTGAAAGCGCAAATTGAAATTAAAGACCAAACCTTACTTGAAATCAGTCGCGAACTTCATGATAATATTGGTCAGATTATTTCGGTAGCGATAATGCAGGTCAATTTAGGATTAGAGCAATCTAGTGCTGTAACGAAGGAAAATTTGTCAGAGCTTAAAGAAGTTTTGTCTAAATCACTTAATGAAATAAGGCTTTTGTCTAGAGTAATTAATAAAGAAAACATTTTGAACTCTAATCTTACCGAAACCATATCGGCCGATTTAGAACGTATCCAAAATCTAAAAAAAATTAAATGTGATTTTCTTGACAACACGACCGAACCCATTTATAACCCAGAACATGAACTGATTATATACCGAATTTTTCAGGAATCACTACTTAATATTTTAAAACACTCTCATAGCGAAATTGTGAATGTAGCAGTCACCACAAGAGATGGCGGATTTGAAATGATTATCAATGATACTGGTAAAGGTTTTGACATTAATCTCAAAACAAAGGGTTCAGGGCTTAAAAACATGAAACACCGGGCGACATTGATTGGTGCAAAAATTTCATTTAAATCCGTGGATCAAGTTACCTCCATCCGATTGTTTTATCCAAATAAAAAACAAGATGACCAGCCAAACTAAATACAAAATAATCATTGTTGATGATCATCTTCTGTTTTCGCAGTCATTAGAACTATTAATCAATAACTTCCAAAATTTTGAAGTCATCAACAGTTTTGAAAACGGAAAGGAATTTGTCAAACATTTTTTAGCGTCTAAAAAATTAGTTGCAGATTTAGTGTTACTCGATGTCAATATGCCAATTATGAATGGTATTGACACTATGATTTGGCTAAAAGAACATTTTCCAGACCAAAAAGTATTAGCGCTTTCCGTTAATGAAGATGAAGAAATAATTTTAAAAATGGTACGTCTAGGAACGCGAGGTTATCTTTTAAAAGACACGTCTCCAAAAATATTTGAAAAAGCCATGCTTATGACTATTGAAGAAGGATATTTTTTTACAGAGATGGTTTCAAAACTATTGGTAAACGGCATTACAAAACCTGAACAAGACGTAAAACTAGAACTAAAAGAAAAAGAACTAGAATTTGTAAAACTTGCCTGCACCGATAAAACTTATAAAGAAATAGCCGACGAAATGCACCTCAGCCCAAAAACAATTGACGGATATCGTGAAAATGTCTTTGTAAAAACTGATGTCAAAAACCGAATTGGATTAGTACTTTACGCCATAAAAAATAAGTTAATTACTTTGTAAAATATATTTTTTAGATAAAATTATCTACAACCGCTCTTTTATTAATTCAATAATTTCCTTTGTAGAAACAGCTCTAGTATCTACTGCAATATTACTGTTGCCATATGGCAAATATCTCGCTATGTTGTTGCTATTGAATAATCCAATAATGGGTACTTTTGCAGCACTCGCCAAATGCATGATACCACTATCTGCACCAATAAAAACATTACAATGATGTAAAACTGCACCTAGTTCTCGAATATCTTGACTCAAAAATTCTTTTGCTTCAAAAGCTATAGCTGATTCATTATGAGCTGGCAAAATTTCCAATATTAAACTGTCAGGAAACGCTAATTTTAATAAATCATAAAATTTTCGCCACCATATCACACCATGATTCTTTTCACCCGTTGCAAAAGTAAAAATGGCAATTACATTTTTTTTATCACCCCTTAATTTTTCTAAAAGAATTTTTCCATGAGACAACTCGTCAGTACTTAACCGCAAATTTAACTCTGGAATTTTCTCCTTTTTAACCTCTACCCCTATCAATTCCATACACTTTCTAAAATACACGACAGGAAACTTGGCCATGTGTGGTTCTAAAATAGAAACACCATTTGGCAAATCGCCAAAAAACTTAAATCGAGCTCGTGAAACCTTTGTAGCCAACCTCCCGGAAGATGAGCAAGCATCTATATTTATCACAAAATCGTATTTTTTTTTGCGAATTGAAAACCACATTTTAGAATATTCCACAAATTCCTTGAACGGCTTTTTTGGCAGTCGGATAAACGTATCAACGTTAGGAAAAGCTTTAAAAATTGTCGGAGCTAAAGTACCTTTTACAAATACATCTACTTTGGCATTTGGGAAATTTCGTTCTATCTCATCAATTAAAGGCGTTACCATCAATAAATTTCCTAATCTTTGATTGGGTCGATTAATTAAAATTCTTTGGATACTGGTAGGATTTACTGTCGTCAAATATTTAAAATTCGATTGCCCGAGGTCTTTAGTCAAGTTGCGCATTATCTTTCTACGAAAGACATTGACACTTTTGGGGATTTTCATAACTAATAAACAGATATATTTAACGAATATAACGAAAAAATTGAATGAATATTATTTCCGAGCAAAAGGTCAAACTTTATTGAAACTCTTTTATTTTGTAGTTTTCTCAACATTCATATCCAAGTTACTTTTATTATAGAGAAATTCGTAACTTCCGAATAAAAACTATGAAAAAAATTATTCTTGTATTTGCTTCTTTTTTAGCGATTACCACTTCTGCACAAAAAAACAATGACGAAAAAACCGCCATTGACCAACTCTTAAATAATTGGCACAAAGCAGCCGCCGATGCTCATTATGACGAATATTTTTCCGTAATGGCAGATAATTCCATCTACATTGGAACGGACGCCACAGAAAACTGGACTAAAAAAGAATTTATGATATGGGCGAAACCTCATTTCAACAGGGGAAAAGCGTGGGATTTTAAAACTTTGCAACGCAACATTTATTTCTCCGCTAATAAAAAATTGGTCTGGTTTGACGAATTGCTGAATACTCAAATGAAAATTTGTCGCGGATCAGGCGTTCTAGAAAAAGTCAAAGGCGAATGGAAACTTAAACACTACGTGCTTTCCATGACCATTCCTAATGACAACGTGGACGAAGTCATCAAAACAAAACAAACTATTGAAGATAAACTAATTGAAGAATTAGGTAATTCGGGTAATTAGCTAATTATCTAATTTTCTAACTATCTAATCATCTAACTATCTAATCATCTAACTATCTAATTATCTAACTATCTAATTTTCTAACTATCTAATTATCTAACTATCTAATTATCTAACTATCTAACTATCTAATTCCCCAAATGCTCCAGCATATCCACCGTCATTTTCGGCAAATCAAATTCGTGATTCCAGCCCCAATCTTGCCTTGCACGACTATCATCAATGCTTCCTGGCCAACTGTCGGCAATTTTTTGACGAAAATCCGGTTCATACGTAATTTCAAAATCCGGAATATGTTTTTTAATCTCTTCCGCAATTTCTTTCGGATCAAAACTCATCGCTGCTAAGTTATAGGACGACCTGATTTTGATATCTTCTTTCGGAGCGTTCATAATTTCTATGGTTGCACGAATCGCATCGTCCATGTACATCATCGGTAAAAGCGTATTTTCCTTCAAAAAACAAGTGTAATTTTTGTCACTCAGAGCTTTGTAGTAAATATCAACCGCATAATCCGTAGTTCCGCCACCTGGAGGCGTTGACCAACTAATTAATCCAGGATAACGAATGCTTCTCACATCTACGCCAAATAAATTGTGGTAATATTCACACCACCGTTCACCTGCTTGCTTGCTAATTCCATAAACGGTTGACGGCTCCATGATGGTAAATTGCGGCGTATTTTCTTGCGGAGTCGTAGGCCCGAAAACGGCTATGCTAGAAGGCCAAAAGATTTTTTTTATTTTTCCGGCTTTCGCCAAATTTAACACGTGAAAAAGCGAATTCATATTTAAATCCCAAGCAAATGCCGGATTTTTTTCAGCTGTAGCCGAAAGCAATGCAGCCATTAAATACACTTCTTCAATTTCGTATTGCTCTATTATAGATTCTACTTGGTTAAAATCTAGCGCATTTACAACCTCAAATGGTCCGGAATTTACAAAGTCAGGATCCCCTTTTCGAACATCTGAAGCAATCACTTGATCCGTTCCTAATTTTTTGCGAAGCGTTTTGGTCAACTCTGTACCAATTTGCCCACAAGCTCCAATGATTAAAACTTTGGCTTTCATAAAATGCGAGGTTAAGCACGGCAAATATAATTCTTTAAAAATCGAAAAGTTGTTAATTTCAATTCAAAAAAATGAGCAATTTTCAACAAATTTGTTAGTTTGACCAATTGATATTGAGAAATTGTCAAAAAAATAAAAAAATATACGCGCATTTTTAGGTAAACTTTATGAGTATCAGGGTGGTAAATGTTATTAAAAATTGTAGCAACATTCGTAAATTTGCCACTTTAGAAAAAAACTATGAAAATCAAATTAATATTACTTTTTTTCTCGGCAATAATGTTGATAAGTTGCAAAGACAATGAAACACAAAAAATTGATACCGCTAAAGAAGCTCAAAAAAACGAATTAATTTTTGCTAACTTAGAGAAACACTGGAATCTGACACCTCCACAACATTCACCCACGGTAGAAAATATAATTAGAAACTGGAGCGAATGGCGTCTTTTTGTAACCGAAATCCAGCAAAAACCCAAGAGCTCAATTGGAGCATTTCAACAAAAAGCAAGAACCATGACAACGCGCGTCAATAATTTGACCAACAACATTCCGGCAATGTTCAACACGCCTTCAATCAATTCCCGAATCATGACTTTAGGAACGAAGGTGAAAAGTTTAGATTTGTACATCAATTTACATCAAATTCCAGAAGATAAAGTGCTGAAATTAATTCCGGAAATCAATCAGGAAATGAATTCTTTATCTTTACAAATGGAGGAAATAATTACCAAAAGCCAAATAAAATTGGAAGAAGGTGAAGCAGAGATGATACAGAGTTTGGCTAGAAAAAGAGATTCCTTGGCAAAACCACAATTAAAGCCTTCAGTTTCTAATCAAAATAATATAAAAAGAAAAGAACAAGGTTTTATTCCCACATTAAACCCTAAAGCCACCAAACAGTAATTTATTTTTTATTTGAAACCACTCATTTTAAATACTTATTCAGGTGCTGCAAAAACGCAGCAAATTGTCGAAATTTTAAAAAACCGGGAAGCAAAAATTCACTTAAAAGGATTAATTGGCTCATCGATTTCTTTCGTAATTTCGGCTTTGTTCGAAAAAACGGACTTGCCTTACTTGCTCATTTTTCAAGACAAGGAAGAAGCGGCATATTACCTTAACGATTTAGAACAATTAATTGGTGAGGAAGATGTGCTTTTTTATCCGGGTTCTTATCGTCGTCCGTACCAAATTGAAGATACTGACAACGCCAGCGTTTTGCTTCGTGCGGAAGTTTTAAACCGCATCAATTCCCGAAAAAAACCTGCTGTAATTGTTACTTATCCGGATGCACTTTTTGAAAAAGTAGTAACCCGTAAGGAGCTTGACAAAAACACGCTAAAAGTTGCCGTTGGCGATCAGGTTTCCATTGATTTTATCAACGAAGTTTTATTTGAATACGAATTTAAAAGGGTTGATTTTATCACGGAACCAGGAGAATTTTCGGTTCGTGGTGGGATTTTAGATGTGTTTTCTTTTTCTAATGAAAATCCTTTCCGAATTGAATTTTTTGGGAACGAAGTCGATAGTATCAGAACTTTTGATGTAGAAACCCAACTTTCGGTTGAAAAACAAAAGAAAATTACGATAATTCCCAACGTTGAAAATAAATTTTTTAAAGAAAATAGAGAAAGTTTCCTGAATTATATCAATGAAAAAACAGTTTTGTTTATCCAAAATTCGGATTATCTTTTTTCAAAATTAGACCATCTTTTCAGTCGTGCCAAAGAAATTTTTGCTTCGATGGATACCACAATTCAGCATGTACAACCTGAAGAATTATTTCTTAACCAAGAGGAATTTATCAAGAAAGCAGTAAATTTCACTATTGCAGAAATTGGATCGAAATCAACTTTTAAAATTGAAAAAATTTTCGACTACCACGTTCAGCCACAACCTTCGTTCAACAAACAATTTGATTTGCTGCTAAACAACCTCAACGAGAATCATTTTAACGGTTACCGAAATTACATTTTCTGTTCAAATGACCAGCAAGCTAAACGCTTTCACGATATTTTTGAATCAATCGATGAAGAAAACAGCGAAAATATCCGGAAACAATATCATACCATCGTTTTCCCGCTTTTTCAAGGATTTATTGACGAAGAAAATAAAATTTTAGCTTATACAGATCATCAAATTTTTGAGCGTTATCATAAATTCAACATTAAAAATGGTTATTCCAAGAAACAAACCATCACGCTCAAAGAATTAAACACGCTTTCAGTGGGTGATTATGTCACGCATATTGATCACGGAATTGGGAAATTTGGAGGTTTACAAAAAATTCAGGTGGAAGGAAAAACCCAAGAAGCCATCAAATTAGTTTATGCAGATAATGATATTGTGTATGTAAGCATTCATTCCCTACATAAAATTTCAAAATTTAATGGTAAAGATGGTGCTCCGCCAAAAATTTATAAATTAGGTTCAAACGCCTGGAAAGCATTGAAGCAAAAAACCAAAGCGCGGGTAAAACACATTGCCTTTAATTTGATTCAATTGTATGCAAAACGCCGTTTGGAGAAAGGATTTCAATTTGCGCCAGACAGTTATTTGCAAGCCGAATTAGAATCTTCTTTTATCTACGAAGATACGCCAGACCAATTAAAAGCCACTCAAGACGTGAAAGCCGATATGGAAAACGAGCGTCCGATGGATCGATTGGTTTGTGGTGATGTTGGCTTTGGTAAAACCGAAGTAGCGATTAGAGCGGCTTTTAAAGCGGTTGATAACGGAAAACAAGTGGCAATTTTAGTTCCCACAACTATTTTGGCTTTTCAGCATTTTAAAACTTTTTCCGAAAGGTTAAAAGAAATGCCAGTTTCTGTAGGATATTTGAATCGTTTTCGCACTGCAAAGCAAAAGTCAGAAACACTAAAACAATTAGCAGAAGGCAAACTTGACATCATTATCGGAACGCATCAATTGGTAAATAAAAATGTGGTTTTTAAAGATTTAGGACTTTTGATAGTTGATGAAGAACAAAAATTTGGTGTTAACGTAAAAGACAAACTTAAAACCATCGCTACCAATATTGATACATTAACCTTAACGGCAACACCAATTCCGAGAACTTTACAATTTTCGTTGATGGCGGCAAGAGATTTAAGTGTCATCACAACGCCACCACCAAACCGTTACCCAATTGAAACCCAAGTGGTTGGTTTTAACGAAGAAACCATTCGGGACGCAATTTCTTACGAAATTCAACGAAACGGACAGGTTTTTTTCATCAATAATAGGATTGAAAATATAAAGGAAATCGCTGGTATGATTCAGCGGTTGGTTCCCGGAGCTAGAGTTGGCGTTGGACACGGACAAATGGATGGCAAAAAGTTAGAAGAATTGATGCTGGCTTTTATGAACGGTGATTTTGATGTTTTGGTAGCCACAACTATTATTGAAAGTGGTTTAGATGTACCTAATGCCAATACTATTTTTATTAATAATGCCAATAATTTCGGGCTTTCAGATTTGCATCAAATGCGTGGTCGTGTGGGACGAAGCAATAAAAAAGCATTTTGTTATTTTATTGCACCACCGTATTCTGCCATGACAGATGATGCAAGAAAAAGAATTCAAGCTTTGGAACAATTCAGTGAATTGGGAAGCGGTTTTAACATTGCCATGAAAGATTTAGAAATTCGAGGCGCTGGTGATTTATTGGGTGGCGAACAAAGTGGTTTCATCAATGAAATTGGTTTCGAAACTTACCAAAAAATCATGAACGAAGCCATTGAAGAACTCAAAGAAAACGAATTTAAAGACCTATACGAAAATGAAGATGCTGGCAAAGAAAAGGAATACGTAAAAGAAATTCAAATTGATTCGGACTTTGAATTGTTGTTTCCGGATGAATACATCAATAATATTTCTGAAAGATTAAATTTATATAACGAATTAAGCAATTTAAGAACAGAAAAAGAATTACTCGATTATGAGCAGAAACTAGTAGACCGTTTCGGGCAATTGCCAAAACCTGCCAAGGCTTTGCTCAATAGTATCAGAATAAAATGGATTGCAACCAAACTTGGAATTGAAAAATTAATTTTAAAACAAGGCAAAATGGTAGCCTATTTCGTATCTGACCAACAATCAGATTATTACACATCTAACCAGTTTCATAAGGTTCTACAATTTGTGCAAACTCACGGAAACCTATGCAAGATGAAAGAAAAAGAAACCAAAAATGGCTTAAGATTGTTACTTACTTTTGAAAACGTAAAATCAGTTAAAAAAGCCTTGGAATTATTAGAATTGATATAAAAAAAGCCCTGTAACTCAGGGCTTTTGGCTTATTCTTGTAATTATAATTACAGATTTCTAAGGTCTTTAATTACCTTGAAAGCAACATCTACTTCATCTTCGCTTACCAAAATCGTAAATTCGTATGAAGTTGAAATCACTTCGTTTACAATGATTCCTTCCCAAGCCAAACGCTGGAAGATAAAGTAATACACCCCAGGAGTGGACACATTGTCTTTTGGTAATTTCACAGTAATTGAGGCCAAATTTTCGTATTTGTGTAACAATTTTTCTCCCGTAAAATGTTTGTCAACCAAATGAGCAACACTGTCACTCAACACAATATTTGTTTCACTAACGCCTCTCGAGGAAGTGTAAAAAATATCTGAATGTTGGTTGATTTCCGAAATTAATGCCGCTTGTTTGTCAAGAATTTTATCGGAAACAGAAAAAGTATAATCCGATAAAGAAGAACGAACAGTAATCTCGCCAATTCCTTTCAAAACCTTTACAATTTTATGGTTCAATCTAAAATCTAAGTCTTCAGACAAACGTTTAAGTGCCATCACAACGGCACCTTGCTTCACTTCTTTCCCTAATTCTTGTTTAAGATCCGGGAGCATATTTCTGGAAAGTGAGGTGAGATTGATAATTCCTTGAGACAATGCACTTAGCAAAAATGGTTTACTTTTAATGTATTGTTCAACAACAGAGGAAATTGTTTTCATAATTATTTTATTAGGTGGTGTACCGCAAATATAAAAAATTGTTGGTTTTCTACAAATATTCTTACTAAAAATAGAAAAACGCATCTTCCAAATGTTCAATTGTGAAATTTTCGTTTAATTTCGAAATGGCAATGATATCAAACCGAATGTTCTCTGGCCTATCAAAAACATTTACATATTCGTCCACCGCTTTTACTAGGAGTTTAATTTTTGCTGGTTTTACAAAATCTTGTGGCAAACCAAAGTCATTTGAAGAGCGGGTTTTAACTTCCACAATTGCTAAAATATTATTTTTTACAGCCACAATATCAAGCTCAGCTTTTTGAAAAACCCAATTGCGATGCAAAACTTCAAAACCGTTTTGCTGAAGAAATTCTACTGCAAGGTCTTCGCCTAATTTACCTAAGTCATTGTGTTCTGCCATATTTTAAATCATTAGTTTGTTAAAAAATTTTGACAAAATATTTTATTAACTTATTCAAATTTTAAAAGCGTTTCTGTGTCATTTACTTCTAAAATAACTGATTTTCCCAAAATCAAAGCGCGATTGTCCTTTATATGTCCTGCAGGAAAATTGTACGCCACCGGAATTTTTAAGTCTTTCACAACATCCTGAATAATTTCGAGCGCATCATGACCCCACGGAATATCATTGTCATTCATAGAAGTCATGCCTCCAATGATAATTCCTTTTAAATCTTTCAGCGAACCATTACGTTTTAAATTCATCATCATACGGTCAATATGATACAAATATTCGTCTAAATCTTCCAGAAAAAGAATTTTTCCTTTCATGTCTACCGCCGAATCCGAACCTTGAATACTATACAAAACTGAAAGATTACCACCCACTAATTGACCCTTTGCTATACCATTTTTATTAAAATTATGATGTGGAATCTTATATTCTAATTGTTCACCAAATAACGCTTTCCGAAAAGTTTCAACTGCTTCGGGAGTGGCACTTTTAGCGCTAATCGCCATTATGCTGTGCAAAGTTCCAATATTGAAATTATTAATGTGACTATGCAAAACCGTTACATCTGAAAATCCTACAATCCACTTTGGATTTTTTTTAAAATTTTCAAAATTAACCCTATCCACCATTCTCACGGTTCCATAACCGCCTTTTGCAGCCCAAATCGCCTTAATATTTGGATTATCGAGCATTTCTTGGAAATCGGTTGCTCGTTGCCAATCGGCTCCGGCCAATTGATTTTGTTCCTTGCCAATGGTTTTTCCGATAACGACTTTCAGTCCCCAACCTTCTAATAATTTGATGGCAGGTTGCAGTGTGGCCAAATCAATTTTTCGGGCTGTTGCCAAAATTCCTACAGTGTCTCCTTTTTTTAAATATTCGGGCATCTTTACAGTTGTTTGTGCGTGAAATGAAGTGGTAAAACTTAAAATTATAATTAAAATAAATTGTTGTAATGGAGTCCTGTACATTTTTTCGGGTTTCATTTTAACAAAGAAACGAATTTGTAAGCAGGTTTCAAAGCGGAAGTTTTTTCCGAAAATCTAATTCTGAAGACCGGTTTGAAGCCGAATGCCTTTCAATAGCCCCGATTGAAGTAGTATCCTCGTTTTCTCGACATTTCGGAAAAAAACGAGATAAAGCGGAAAGCGGGAAAATGTCCCGAAGCTTCGGGAGGCTCCGAAAAGAAAAACTAATATTTTTTGTGCCAGCCAAATCCATAACTCATGCCTAAACCAATGTAGTTGTTTCGTGAAAAATTGCCCACGAGTTTAAAGCCAACGCTTCTTCCGAAAGCGACTTTGCGTTTGGTAACGGGAATAATACCATATAAAGCGCGGAAGCGTTTTTTGTCCTTTTTGAACCATTTGATATTAAATTCGTATGCTACACCAAAATAATTTTCTTTATAATAGCGGAAAACATTTTCGTTATTTTGATCCAAATATTGGCGATCAACGTAAGAAATTCCGGCACTAACACCGTAGGAAAATCCTTTATCAATCCAGCGTTTTCCATATAGCAAAGCCCATTCGTTTTGGATTTCTTGTTCCTCTAATATCGGGAAAGTCACAAAAGGGGAAAGGTAAACGTAACGGCTTTGGAGCGCTTGGTTAAACGAATATTTTGCCGTGAGCAAATCAGTTTTGTTGAATTGGTAATTTAAATTGACCCCGGAAAACCACATCCCTCCATTGTCGCTTCCAGCAAATCCAGCAAAACCTTCGGTAAAAATAATGGGATTTGTTTTGGGAATTGTGTCTGTGTTGACTTGAGCAAACATGGGAAACGTGAGCAAAAGCAACGCAAAATTTTTTTTCATGGGGGAAGTTTTTTTCAAATATAAACAAATAGCTGTAAAACTTCGGTAAATTGTGCGTTTTCAATTATTTTTGCAAGCATTCTGGCATAATTTCAGAAAAAAAAGATGATACAAGATCCAAAAAGATACACAATTACGGCAGCTTTGCCTTACACTAACGGTCCGATTCATATTGGTCATTTGGCGGGAGTTTATGTTCCGGCAGATATTTATTCGCGCTATTTGAGGTTGCAGGGAAAAGATGTGGCGTTTATTTGCGGAAGCGATGAACACGGCGTGGCGATTTCGATGAAGGCCAAAAAAGAAGGCATCACGCCTCAGGAAGTGATTGATAAATATGACGGAATCATTAGAAAATCGTTTGAAGATTTCGGAATTTCTTTTGATAATTATTCGCGTACTTCGGCGAAAATCCACCACGATACGGCTTCTGAGTTTTTCAGAAAATTGTATGACAATGGCGATTTTATCGAAGAAACAACCGAACAATTGTATGACGCAAAAGCCGATCAGTTTTTGGCCGACCGATTTGTAACAGGAACTTGCCCAAAATGTGGCAATGAAGATGCTTATGGCGATCAGTGTGAAAAATGCGGTTCGACGTTGAATGCAACAGATTTGATTAACCCGAAATCAACCATCACGGGGGAAACTCCAATATTAAAATCTACAAAACACTGGTTTTTGCCTTTAAATCGTTACGAAGATTTTTTAAAAAAATGGATTTTAGTTGAACACAAAAACGACTGGAAACCCAATGTTTATGGACAAGTAAAATCTTGGATTGACGGTGGTTTAGAGCCTCGTGCCGTGACAAGAGATTTAGATTGGGGAATTGATGTGCCGGTGGAAGGTGCCGAAGGAAAAAAATTGTACGTGTGGTTTGACGCACCAATTGGCTACATTTCTTCGACAAAAGAATGGGCTTCGAGAGAAGGAAAAGACTGGGAACCGTATTGGAAATCTCAGGACACGAAGTTGGTGCACTTTATTGGGAAAGACAATATTGTGTTTCACTGTGTGATTTTCCCAGCGATGTTGAAAGCCGAAGGAAGTTATATTTTGCCCGACAATGTTCCTGCAAATGAGTTCTTGAATTTGGAAGGAAACAAACTTTCGACGTCGAAAAACTGGGCCGTTTGGTTGCACGAATATTTGCAGGATTTTCCTGAAAAACAAGATGTTTTGCGTTATGCGTTAACTTCAAACGCTCCTGAAACGAAGGACAATGATTTTACTTGGAAGGATTTCCAAGCGAGAAATAACAATGAATTGGTGGCTATTTTTGGTAATTTCATCAACCGAGTGGTGGTTTTGACGAACAAATATTATGACGGAATTGTTCCTGAGCCAAACGAATTTTCTGAAGTGGATGAAGCGACTTTGGCTGAATTAAAAGCGTATCCAGCTGTGATTGCAAGTTCTTTGGAACGTTACCGATTCAGAGAAGCCTTGGGCGAACTGATGAATGTAGCACGTTTAGGAAATAAGTATTTGGCCGATGAAGAGCCTTGGAAAGTGATTAAGGACAATCCTGAACGAGTGAAAACGCAGATGTTTGTTGCTTTGCAGATTGCATCAGCTTTGGCTACTTTAGCAGAACCATTTTTGCCCTTTACTTCTAAAAAATTGTCTAAAATTTTAAACATCGAACCCAATAATTGGAATTTGGAATTTGAAGATTGGAATTTGACAAAAGCTGGACATAAAATTGGCAGTCCCGAAGTTTCGGGAGAATTGCTATTCGCAAAAATTGAAGACGAGGAAATTCAAAAACAAATAGACAAATTGGAAGCTACAAAAACCGCCAACAAAGCCGAGAATAAAAAAGCAGAACCACAAAAAGATTTGATTCAATATGAAGATTTCGCTAAAATGGATTTGCGTGTTGGAACGATCTTGGAAGCGGAAAAAATGCCAAAAGCAAATAAGCTTTTAGTATTAAAAGTAGATACTGGAATTGACGTGAGGACCATTGTTTCTGGAATCGCCGAAAGTTTTTCTCCAGAAGAAATTGTGGGAAGAAAAGTTACGGTTTTGGTGAATTTGGCTCCAAGAGCTTTACGTGGTGTAGAAAGTCAAGGAATGATTTTGATGACTACAAATGCCGAAGGGAAATTGGTTTTTGTGAATCCTGATGCTGAAGCGGGGAATGGGGAGACGATAAATTAAAAATTCGCCATTGATTTTACAGATTTTTGAAAATAGAATTTGTGAATTCGTGGTAAAAAAATACTAAAATGAACTATCAAAAATTATTATTACTATTAGTTGCGTTGGTTTGTTTCTCAACAGTTTTCGGTCAAGAAGCCGTTGCTACATTCAACCCTCAAACTGATAAAAACAAGGATGTTTTTGCCATTGTAAACGAAGAAGCACAAGAAACGGTTTTGTTTTTTCTCGATAAAAAGATCATCAAGGGAATTCGTTTTGACCAAAATTTTGCAATAAAAGATAGCTTGAGCATGGGTTTTGACAAAAAAGAAGTTGGAGAAATTTTAGGGTACAGTCAAAACCAAAATGTGATTTCCATTTACCGCGAAGGCAGCAACAAAAACGAAATGGTTTGTCAAAATTTTGATTTTGGCGCTAAAAAAACAAACGCTGTAAAAATTGACGTTAACAAAGACAAAGAACAAGGCATCACCTCGATAACGGTCAACAACATTTATTATCAAGTAACCGCTTCCAAAGGAACGAGCATCTTGAACTTTTATCGTTTTGCCAATGGAAAAGTGGAGAAAAAAACCGTTGATTGTTCACATTTACAGTTGCGCGATCGCACCAACAAATTGGTCAATTTTTGGGATTTGTACAAAGAAAAAAGCGTGTTCGTATACCATTCAGAAATTAAACCGATCTTGCCGGAAATCCCTGCTTCGTTAGTCTTTAGTACCAATAAAAAGAAAGTTTATCCAGTGGCAAATTCACTTTTTTTTACTTTTGACGAAAATCATCATGCCACGCAAACTTTGTCTTTTGATCTTACAGATTTTTCAGTTACGCAAAGAACTTTCAATCAGCCAATTTTTCCAAGTGCACAAGGCGAAACTTATGAATCCAATTCTTTTTTCGTGAACGATAAATTAATCCAGATTAAAGTAAATTCTGGATTAATGAAAATTAGCGTGAGTGAACTTGATGGTAAAGAAATTAAAACATTGACGCAATGGGCTGGACATCCGATTGAATTTAAAAATTCTGATATCATTCAAGAGCAACCCAACTCAAAAAGTACCCGTGTTTTAGAAACTTCTGAACAATTGGTACGTAAAATTCACAACCTAAACCCCTCCTTATCTGCGTTTTACGACAATGAAAAATACCGTTTGGTGATTGGTGGCGTTTCGGCTCCAAGACCCGATTCTGGTGCTGCAATTATGGGTGGCGTTTTGGGTGGTGCTTTGGGAGCCATCATCGCCACTTCGCTTTCTTCAGGATATTCTTACCAAAATTTAATGGCTTATTCTGATAAAAAAGTGGTGTACATTCATTCGGCTTTCGACAAAAATTTTAATCACATAAAAGGCGAATTACCAAAATTGGCTTTTGATAAAGTGCGAACTTTTATTGAAGAAAACCAGCATTTATCTGCCGTGACAATTTTTAAATTAAATACATCGCTTTACCTTGGTGGTTTAGATAAAAAAGCGGAGAAATATACCTTTTATAAATTCGAAGAGTAAAAAGAAAACTAAAATAGTCCCAGATTTTCAGATTTTGAAAATGGAATTTGAGAATTCGTGGCCAAAAAAATATTAAAATGAACATAAAAGTAATCGCTTTCGATGCCGACGATACCTTATTCGTAAACGAGCCTTATTTTCAGGAAACCGAAGAAAAATTCTGTGGCTTGATGAATGATTATCTTTCCAAACAAGGCATCTCGCAGGAACTTTTTAAAGTAGAAATTGATAATTTACCTTTGTATGGTTACGGAATCAAAGGTTATATCTTGTCAATGATAGAAGCGGCTTTGAATATTTCTAACAAAACCATTAGCGTAAAAGTGGTGGAAAAAATACTGGAATACGGCAAAGAATTACTTCAAAAACCAATCGAGTTGCTTGATGGCGTAGAGCAAACTTTAGATGCTTTACACCAAGAGTATAAACTGGTTGTGGCAACCAAAGGCGATTTGTTAGACCAAAGACGAAAATTGCACAACTCCGGTTTAGGACATTATTTTCATCATATCGAAGTGATGTCAGACAAAAAAGAAAAGGATTATCAAGACTTGTTGGCACGTTTAGAGATTCAACCAGAAGAATTTTTGATGATTGGAAATTCGCTAAAATCAGATGTTTTACCGGTTTTAAACATTGGTTCTCAAGCATTTCACATTCCGTTTCATACTACTTGGGCTCATGAAAAAATTGATCACGAAGTAGTACATGAAAAATTCAAAGCGCTCGAAAAAATTACGGATGTTTTGCCTTTTTTAATTTAAAAAAAAAATCGTGAATTTGCGGTAGCATCCACAACCCACGATTAAAAATGATGAAAAAAAAATTAGACTTAAATAATTGGCCACGAAAAGAACATTTTGAATTTTTCAGCAAATTCGACGAACCTTTTTTTGGGATGATTGCCGAGGTAGATTGTACGATTGCTTACCAAAAAGCCAAGGAAAACAACCACTCATTTTATATAAGTTATCTTCACAAAACCCTTGCTGCCGTTAACGCAATCGAGAATTTTAAGTATCGGATTCACGGGAACGAAATTTTTATTTTTGACCAAATTGATGCCTCCACAACCGTCATGCGAAAAGACAATACCTTCGGGTTTTCGCTCATGCCTTTTTCCCCCGATTTTTCCACTTTCGTAAAAACGACTCAGGCAGAAACAATCCGGGTACAAGAAACACCAGGATTATTGACTCGCACATTTGAGCTCGACAATTTAATTCATTTTTCCGCAGTTCCTTGGATTAAATTCACCTCACTTTCTCACGCCAGAAATTTTTCATTTCCAGATAGTTGTCCCAAGATTTCAATTGGGAAAATGGAAATGCATACAAACGGGAAACGCACCATACCAGTTTCTGTTCATGTTCACCACGGTTTGATGGACGGTTTTCACGTTGGCGAATTTTTCGCTACATTTCAGGAATTATTAAACCGCTAAATCACGGTATCGTTTTTGATGTGGTTTGCAAAAAAAAATCCCCATGCAAAAACAATTGTTCCTTTATCTTTTCTCAATCGTGTCTGCGGCAACTTTTTCGCAAACTATTTTGGTTTCCCAAAATTTAAATTTGCAAAAAAACTCCTCTCATCATCAAATTTATACCACTCAAAATACTGATAAAGAAATTTTTAACTTCGTTTCTGACAAAGACAGTTTGTTCGTTTTCCAATACAATTCTGCCATTTTTCTCAAACAAAAAACTACCATTGCAAGACCTGATAAAAGTTACATCCGCATAGTAGGAAATCAATTTGATTTTGCCAATAACCCCATCATTTATTGGGCATCTGAAGATTATATGAAAATTTTGCAACAAACCTTTAACCTCGAAAAAAAGGTAACAGCACAAGTAGAAACCCGGTTACAGTTTAAGGATGAAACGCTGCTGACTTCATTCAATTTTGGAAACAATTTTTATTTGGTTTCTAATCCGAAAAACCAGCAAAAACTTAAGTTTTACATCTTTTCTGAAAGAGGATTAACCGAAAAATTTTTTGATTTTGATGGCTTTCAAACCGCCACACCTTTCGGGAAAATTACAAAATTCAGTACGCTTTTTCAAGATTACCCGTTTGATATTGTTGAGCCAAAAATGCAGCAACCTTTGCTGGCGGTTTTGTCACCCATAAAAATTTATACCCATAAAAAAAATGAGCTGGTGCTAACAATTGACCAACCTTCGCAAACGCAAGTGTTTTTATTAAATTTTGAAAATGATAGTATTATTGAAAAAACGTTTGCCAAAGATTCTATCGAAAGAACATCACTTTCCAATTCCTTCTTGCATCAAAATACTTTGTATCAAGTAAAGACTAACAGCAAAAAGCTAGTATTTCAGGCTTACGATTTTACTTCAGGAACGAAGCTCAATCATTTTGAAGCTACAGAATCACAAGAAATTTCTTTTAAAAATTCCGATTTGATTAGCCAAACCGGACAAAAACGTCCCGTTTCCATTACCAAAACCAAAAAATTCTTGAGGCGTTTATCATCTTGTGACGTGGGAATTTCGGTTTATCAAACCCCCAATCACCGGTTAGTAACAATTGGTGGCGCAAGAGATATTGCTTCTCCTGGAGGTGTTTTTGCCGGAATAACCATCGGGATTCTTGGAGTAGCTTCTGGAAGTGCTGATTTTTATGCAGACGATTTTTTATACGCCACTAATTTGCAAACCAATTATTTTGAAACTTTATTTGATGACAATTTCAACCATTTGAAAGTAGAACAAAAACGTTTGGCTTCTGATGATTATTCGGCATTTTTAGGACAAAATAGGATTGACGCTCATACCTATATTCCGTATAAAGATTATTTTGTAATGACTTATTTTGATGTAAAAATGCAACAATTAGTGATGAGAAAATTTGAGGATTATATTGAGTGATTTTTTTGAGTGAGAAGTAAAAATACTACTTATCACTATTTTTTATTGTTTTTCAATAAATATTTGTTTCTTTGCGATATAATTTAATATTTCTCGAAATGAAAAAAATGTCCATTATTTTCCTAAAATTTGTTTTGGTGCTGTTCGGGCTTTTGGCACTTTTCATTTTGATTCGGTTTCCGTTAACTGAAGGTCGTGCTGAAAACTTGGACTGGATTAGTATTTATTCGGATCCGTTTATTTTGTACGGTTATGCCGTTTCAATTGTGTTTTTTGTGGCGCTATTGAAAGCTTTTAGGTTATTGGGTTACATCGGAAAAAATGAATTGTACACGCAAAATGCTTTGAAAGCGTTGCGAACCATTAAATTTTGCGGCATTATTTTGAGCCTCTCCATTGTTTTAGCCGGAATTTTTATTGTCATTTTTCACCACGAAGATGATGATCCCGCAGGATTTTTGGGCTTGTGCATCGTTGCTACTTTTATTTCGGTGGTAATGGCGACGGCACTTGCTGTTCTTGAAAAAATTTTGCAAAATGTTATTGAAATGAAATCTGAAAACGACTTAACCATTTAAAAGATGCCAATAATTGTAAATTTAGATGTGATGATGGCCAAGCGAAAAATGTCGCTTAACGAACTTTCGGAAAAAGTGGAACTTACTTTATCCAACCTTTCAATTTTAAAAACAGGCAAAGCCAAAGCTGTCAGGTTTAATACTCTAGAATCCATTTGTAAAGCCTTAGATTGTCAACCCGGCGATATTTTAGAATATGTTTCAGAAACAGACGCACGATTATAACGTTTTGAAAATAAAAAACATCGTTTAAATTTTTCTGAATTAAAAACGATGCTTTTTACTCACAATCTTTTCACTTAGAAATTATTTGCTTCCAATCAACAAAATTTCGTCCGCAACCACTTCGGTAATATAACGTTTTTCACCGTTTTTATCTTCGTAATTTCTGTAGGTAAGTTTGCCTTCAATGGCAATTTCTTTTCCTTTTTGAACAAATTTCTCAATAATTTCGGCAGTTTTTCCCCACGCTACTACGCGATGCCACTCGGTTTGCTCTACCTTTTCACCTTTTTCATTTCGATAAAAATCATTAGTAGCCAAAGTGATGTTTGCTACTTTTTTTCCTTCTCCAAAAGTTTTTACTTCTGGTTCTTGTCCTACGTGTCCAATTAATTGCACTCTGTTTCTTAATTTGCTCATGGCGTTTAAAAATTAAAAGTTATTAAAATGTTATTTTGATTCAATTTCAAAAATGATTTTGGAAAACCATTTAGTAGTTTGAACAAGGCAAAGTTGCAATAGCGTCCCATAATTATTCGGTTGAAATACATTTACTTTCGGTTGTAATTATTTGTAAACGTTTGCAAACGGAAATTTTTTTTCGTAACTTACAGAAAATTAAAATTTTATGCAGACAGAAATCTCTAAGGTAGAACTCAGGAATTTAGCTATTGAAGACTATAAGGAACTGAAAACCTCAATGTTACACGCCTATTGCGAACTAGAAGAAAGTTATTGGGAGGAAGAAGAAATTGAAAAATTATTAGACATTTTCCCAGAAGGACAAATTGCCGTATTGGTTGATGGCAAAGTCGTCGGTTCTGCATTATCGATTTTGGTGAGTTACAAAAAAGCGAGTGCGGCTCATACGTATCAAAAAATTACCGGAAACGGAAGCTTTTCCACTCACGATCCGGATGGCGAAGTGTTGTATGGAATTGACGTATTTATCGATCCGGAATACCGCGGTTTGCGTTTGGGAAGAAGATTGTATGATGCGAGAAAAGAATTGTGTGAAACATTAAATTTAAAATCTATCATTTTTGCAGGAAGAATCCCGAAATATAGCGAATACTCTGAGGAGTTGACACCAAAAGAATATATTAGCAAAGTACGGTTAAAAGATATTTACGACCCAGTTTTATCGTTTCAATTGAGTAATGATTTTCACGTTTTGAAAATTATGAAAAATTATTTGGAAGGCGATGTTTCTTCGCAGGAATATGCGGTTTTGCTGGAGTGGAACAATATTTACTATGAGAAAAGTCCGAAATTGATTAATGCCCAAAAAAGTGTGATTCGGTTGGGATTGGTGCAGTGGCAAATGCGTTCGTTAGCTAATCTCGAAGCACTTTTTGAACAGTCAGAATTTTTTATTGATGTGGTTTCGGGTTATGCGGCAGATTTCGTATTGTTTCCAGAATTATTTATCGCACCGTTAATGGCGGATTACAACCATCTTTCTGAAGCTGATGCAATTAGAGAGATTTCTCATTTTTGTGAACCATTAAGGAAGAAATTTCAGGAATTTGCCATTGCTTATAACATTAACATCATTACCGGAAGTATGCCAATGACCGAAGATGGAAAGTTGTACAACGTGGGGTTTTTGTGTAAACGTGACGGAACTTCGGAGATGTATAAAAAAATTCATATTACACCAAATGAGGTGCAATATTGGGGAATGACAGGTGGAAGCGAAATTAAAACCTTTGATACCGATTGTGGAAAAATAGGGATCATGATTTGTTATGACGTGGAATTTCCGGAATTATCGCGATTGATGGCAGATGAAGGTATGCAAATTTTATTTGTTCCTTTTCTCACAGACACGCAAAACGCTTACACACGTGTGAAACATTGTGCTCAAGCGCGAGCCATTGAAAACGAATGTTACGTGGCAATTGCCGGTTGTGTAGGAAATTTACCTCGTGTAAACAACATGGATATTCAATATGCTCAAGCGGCGGTTTTTACGCCATCGGATTTTGCGTTTCCGAGTAATGGAATTAAAGCTGAAGCAACGCCAAATACCGAAATGACTTTGATTGCCGATGTAGATTTAGATTTACTCAAAAAATTACATGAGCAAGGAAGTGTAAGGATTTTGAAAGATAGAAGACATGATTTGTACAAGATTAAAAAGCTGAAATAGAAAATTTTACCTATGTTTGTGTAGGAAAAAGAAGTACAAAATTTTGTTTTTTTAAACCAAGAGCTAACTGACAAAAAACCAAGTTTTTCCTTTAGCCCTGATTGAGTGGAAATCCCGCTGAAGTGTTAGCGGAAGCGGATTGAAGCGAAAGCAGGAACGTGGATTACAAATATTCCCAGACGAATCGCTCCCAAAAAAATAAATTATGGCAAAATTATGTTTGGAATGTGCTGAAAAAATTATAGGCCGCGAAGATAAAAAGTTTTGCAGCGACGGCTGTCGAAACGCTTTTAATAATAAAATCAACAAAGATTCGAACAATTTGATGCGCAATATTAATAACAAATTACGCAAAAATTATAGGATTTTGACCGAAACGAATATTGACGGAAAAACCAAAACTACGCGAGCAAAATTAATAAGTAAAGGTTTTGATTTTGAACATTTTACCGGAATTTTAAATACTAAAACGGGCAATACTTATTATTTTTTATATGATCAAGGATATTTGCCATTAGAACACGATTTTATTATGCTGGTAAAAAAAGAAATGTAACTATTTGAATTTTTTAAACTTGATGAAAAATAACTACACTTCCCTTATTTCTGCCTTGATTTTTGTAGGGCTGGTTTTTTTGACTTTTTATTTAGAAATGCCCCAAGATTCAAAGGTAAATGGCAATTTGAAATATGGGTTTTCAATTGAAAAGTCAATTGAAAAAGTGAAGCAAATCTCGGCTTTACCACATTATGTTAGCTCGGAAAATCATCAAAAAGTAGGTGATTATTTAATTGCCGAATTAAAAAAATTAGGTTTAACCCCCGAAGTACAAGAAGGTTTTACGCTAACCGAATGGGGAAATTTTTCGAAATCCAGGAATATTATTGCCAAAATAAAAGGTACAAATGCTAATGGAAAAGCGGTCATGCTCTTATCACATTATGATAGTGCTCCACATTCGGCATCTTATGGGGCAGCTGATGATGCTTCAGGTATTGCCACCATTTTAGAAGGAATAAGAGCATTTAAAAACAGCAAAAAATCCCACCAAAACGATATCATAATTCTATTTTCTGACGGCGAAGAATTAGGTTTAAACGGTGCGGCACTTTTTGTAACTCAACATCCGTGGGCAAAAGATGTTGGCGTGGTTTTAAACTTTGAAGCCCGAGGCACTTCGGGACCGAGTTATATGTTGATGGAAACCAATGAGGGAAATGCCGAAATGGTGAAAAATTTTGCCGCTTCGGGATTGGATTTTCCAGTGTCTAATTCGTTGATGTACAGTATTTACAAACTTTTGCCAAACGATACAGATTTGACGGTGTTCCGCCAACAAGGACAAATTCAGGGATTTAATTTTGCCTTTATCGACAATCATTTTAATTACCATACAAAGCAAGATAATTTTGAGCATCTAAGCCAGGAAACACTTGCACATCAAGCCAATTATCTTATGCCATTGCTGCATTATTTCAGCAATTATGATTTGTCACAATTAAATTCTAAGGAAGATTTTGTTTACGTAAATACACCTTTTGGGTTTATCCATTATCCGTTTTCTTGGAATTTTATTTTGGCTGGAATTGCCGGAATTTTACTATTCTTTTTTGTTTTTTTAGGAATTGGGAAAAGAATTCTTTCTACACGAGAAATTTTAAGAGGATTCACACCTTTTTTTGTAGTAATTACCGTAAGTGGTGCGGCGGCATTCCTCGGTTGGAAAATTCTTAACGTGGCATATCCACAATATTCCGAAATATTGCAAGGGTTTACTTATAATGGCCATGATTACATAGGATTTTTTATATTTATCACTCTAGCCATTTGCTTTGCATTTTATAAAAATTTTTACTCCGTCACGCAAACATTTGATTTTGCCATCGCCCCATTATTAATATGGTTTATTATTAATATTTTAATTGCGATATTTTTACCTGGAGCCGGATTTTTTATTCTTCCAGTTTTTGCAGGAATTATTATGCTTGCTGTTTTTGTGCTTACGCAAAAGTCATTCTGGCTTCTTAATCTTATACTATCAATTCCGGCAATTGTGATTTTTGTGCCGTTTGTCGTGGCATTCCCAATTGGTTTAGGGCTCAAAATGTTATTTGGGAGTGCAATTCTAACAGCACTGGTTTTTGCATTATTGATACCTGTTTTTGGATTTTATCCAAAGAAAAAAAATTGGAGCTTGGTGATGCTCATTTTAGCCATCGGGTTTTTGGCAAAAGCGCATTTTAATTCGAATTATGAAGAAGGACAAGCCAAGCAAAATAGCTTAGTTTACTTTAAAGATGTAGATACGGGTAAAGCTTTTTGGCTTACTTATGATGAAAATTTGGACGAGTGGACTAACAGTTATTTAGGCAAAAATCCGCAAAGTGCCAAAATTGTAGAAGCCTATAATTTATTTAGCAAATACAATACAAAGTTTACCTTCAGTAAACCTACCGAAACTAAAAATTTCCCTGAACCAAGCATTCAGTTTATCCGCGACGAAATTATTGGCGACCAACGCTACATAAAAATAATCATCAAACCCAATCGAAAAGTAAACCGCTACGATATTTTTGCCAACACAAATGTTACTTTTCACAACTTGCGAGTAAATGGTGTATTACATGTCAACCAAAAAAAATCTGCGTATAAAAGAAATGGCCGAAAATTGTTAAGTTACTACGTAACAAATAATGAAGCTTTAGAAATGAGTTTTAGTATTAAAAAAGGAATAGAACCTGATTTAGAATTGATTGAAGCATCATTTGATTTACTTGAAAACCCTGAGTTTTCAATAAAAAAACGAGAAAATTGGATGATGCCAAAACCATTTGTACTAACAGATGCTATTGTACTCAAACAAAAGATTAAGGCAAATTTTAACCAAGAAATTATCCCACAACAATTAACGGATTCAATAGAAAATCCCTCCGAAAATATCATTCCAGATGCCCAAAATTAGTATATTAGGAACCGGATGGTTAGGATTTCCACTTGCAAAATCTCTCTTAGAAAAAGGCTATCGGATAAAAACGTCCACCACTTCGCCGGAAAAATTAGACGAACTCGAGGCATTTGGGCTAAATGCCTCTTTAGTCTTTGTTTTTGAAGATAAAATAGAAGGTAATATTGAGAAATTTTTACGTGAGTCAGAAATTTTAATCATCAATATTCCTCCAAAATTGAGAAGTCCGAAACGGGAGAATTTTGTAGCCAAAATCAAAAATGTAATAACAGCTATCGAAAAGTCCACCGTTAACAAAGTGCTCTTTGTGAGTTCGACCTCAGTTTATGGAGACGATGAAAATTATAGAGTGGTAGATGAAAAAAGTCCTGAAAATCCAGATACCGAAAGTGGAAAGCAAATCCTAGAGTCAGAAAAATTATTACAAGGTAATAAAAATTTTCAAACTACAATCCTACGGTTTGGAGGCTTGATTGGTCCGGGAAGAAACTTGATAAAATTTTTATCTGGCAAAGAAAATGTGCCTAATGCAAAAGCACCTATTAATTTAATTGAGCAAAAAGATTGCATTGAAATCATCCATCAAATTATAGAAAAAAACTGTTGGAACGAAACATTCAATGGCGTCAACCCCAATCATCCGTCACGAGAAGAATACTACAGTAAACAAGCCGTTTTACACGGATTTATAGCGCCAAAATTTTCAAACGAAACTTCTAAAGGAAAAACCGTTAACAGTAAAAAATCTGAAGAAATTTTAGGGATTGTTTATCATGCGTTGGCGTAAATTTATTAAAAATAAACAATCATAACCCAATTACACCAAGTGAACCAACGGGTTAATTAGCAAAAAAAATCCCAAGCTTTCACTCGGGATTTTGTGTTTTTTCTGAATAAAAAATTACCAGATTTTCACTCGTTTTTCTGGTTCAATATACATTCCTTGTCCAGGTTTAATCTGGAAGGCATCATAAAAAGCTTCTACATTTTGTAAAGGTACGTAAGCTCTATATTGGCCTGGTGAATGCGGATCTGTTTTTACTTGATTTTTAATCGCTTCGTCTCTGGCTTTTGATCTCCAAATCGTTGCCCACGAGATGAAAAATCTTTGTTCTGGTGTAAATCCGTCAATTAATCCCGGATTTCCGTTTTGTTTTAAGTACAATTGTAAACCGTCATAAGCAGCATTCACGCCACCTAAATCACCAATATTTTCACCTAAAGTAAATTTTCCATCAACATATATTCCCGGTAACGGTTGTAATTGGCTGTATTGATCGGCTAAAGCGCCACCCAATTGCGTAAATTGCGCCAAATCTTCATCAGACCACCAATTGATTAAATTTCCATCGGCATTGTAACGCGAACCCGAATCATCAAATCCGTGAGAAATTTCGTGACCAATAACCGCTCCAATTCCACCATAATTTACGGCTTCGTCAGCACGATAATCGTAAAAAGGCGGTTGTAAAATTGCGGCTGGAAACACAATTTCGTTGTATGAAGGATTGTAATAAGCATTCACCGTTTGTGGCGACATGAACCATTCGTCTTTATCAACCGGTTTTTTCAAATCGGCAATATTTTCTTCAAAGCGCCATTTTGATAAATTTTTCATGTTGCTGTAATACGTTCCGCCGTCTTCCGGACTTAGAATCGTTAATCCAGAATAATCTTTCCATTTATCAGGATAACCTATTTTTACACGTGACTTGTGTAATTTTTCAACCGCACTGGTTTTAGTAGCTTTGTTCATCCAAGGCAAATTATTGATGCGGTTTTCAAAAGCTAGAAACACATTTTTAATCATGGCTTCCGCTTTAGCTTTTGCTTCAGGCGGGAATTTTTTCGCCACATATAATTTACCTAGAGCTTCGCCAACGGTTCCGTTTACTGTTTGTAAAGCACGTTCTTCACGCGGACGTTGCTTAATCGCACCTGTTAAAGTTTTTCCGTAAAATTCAAAATTAGCATTTTCAATTTCGGTAGAAAGCAATCCCGCAGAACGGTTCAACGTGGTCCATTTCATATAAGCTTTCCAATCTTCAACCTTATTTTGTTTGAAAATAGTTTCTAAAGCCGTCAAATATTTTGGTTGCGAAACAATTACGCTATCTAATTTAGGCAAGCCAATTCCGGTTAAGTATGAATCCCAATTAAAAGATGGCGTTAATTTTTGCAAATCGGCAATCGTCATTGGATTGTACGTTTTTCTTCTGTCTCTGCGTTCCACACGATCTAATCTTGGGGTTGCCATCGCAATTTCCAAAGCCACGATTTTAGCAGCATTTTTCTTGGCTTCCGCTGGTTTTTCGCCTAAAAAGCCTAACATTTTAGCTACGTGTTGCTCGTACTTTTGTCTTTTTTCTTTAGAATCTGCTTCTTCCGAAACGTAATAATCTCTATCGGGTAAACCTAAACTTCCTAAACCAATACTCACCACATTACGGTTAGAATTTTTAGCATCTGTACCCACTCCAGCACCTAAAAATCCAATACCTCCAGTTGATTCCATTTCAATTAACAAAGCGTGTAAGTCTTTTACATTTTTCACTTTATCAATTTTTGCCAAAATTGGTTTAATTGGTTGAATCCCTTGCTTGTTTCGGGTTACGGTATCCAAAATTGAGCGATACAAATACACCGCTTTTGCCTGATCCGAATTTTTATCAAGATTTTTATTTTGTGCCGCTTCTTTCAAAATGGCAAGCGCGTCTTCATCCGTTCTTTGGCGAAGCTCATCAAAACTTCCCCAACGGGTTCTATCGGCTGGAATTTCAGTTTTTTCCACCCACTTTCCATTTACAAACAGGAAAAAATCATCACCTGGTTTTACCGAATTGTCCATGTATTGCAATTCAATTCCGTGAGATTGCTTGTTTTGCTGAGCATTCGCGGTCATGGCTGCCAAAACAATCGCAGCAAAAGAAGCCAGGCTTCTACGGGAAGATATCATCATATTTAAAAAATTTAGTAGTTCACAAATCTAAAAAAAGTAATAGTTGAAACAGCTTTTCATTTTGTTAAAAATCAGCCGTTTTGCAACTTTGTTTTGTAATTTCGCAAAAAATATTCCAGCATGCTCACTTTCTTCAAAAAATACAAATTATTTTTCGCTGTTTTATTCATCCTTTCCGCCATCATTATTTCCTTGTTTTATTTCGCTTTAAAACCAAAAAAAACTTTGCCCATTTATAATCCCGGAGACGTAAACCCGGAATTGGTGGACACAACCGTTCAATACATCAAGCGTGACCATCACATTGCTGATTTTTCTTTTACGAATCAAAACGGGAAAATAATAACCCAAAAAGACTATGAAGGAAAAATTTACGTAGCTGATTTTTTCTTCACGACTTGTCCGTCGATTTGTGTGCCAATGGGCGAAAATATGGCGTGGCTTCAGGAACAGATTAAAGACAATCCCAAGGTGATGTTACTTTCTCATACCGTAATGCCCGAAATTGACACGCCCGAAGTTCTAAAAAAATACGCCGAAAAAAAAGGCGTTATTGACAGTAAATGGAACTTGGTAACCGGAAACCAAAAAGACATTTATTACATCGCCAGAAAATCGTATTTAGCTGTGAAAACCAGTGATTCCAGCGAATTGTACGACATGGTTCACACCGAAAATTTTATTTTGGTCGATCAAAAAGGCAGAATCCGTGGGTTTTATGACGGCACCAATCTTGTAGAAGTCAAAAAATTGTTGGAGGACATTAAATTTTTAAGCGAAAAAGAATAATTTTATTGGGGCGTTCCCCGCCGCGGCGGGTCGGGCTTTCCGTTTCAATCTTTTTGCTTTCTGAAAAAAGCAAAAAGGATGCCGCTTCAATCCCTAACGCGACACTGGAGAACTTTTGGCGAAAGCCAGAACAATTCCATTTCATAATTAATTAAGATGACAACCTTCGAAACTTCCCGTTTAGTTTTAAAACCTGCTCATTTAGAAGACGCCGATTTTTTTGTCGAATTATACAACATGCCATCGTTTCTCCAATACATCGGTGACAAAAACATCCGCACCACACAAGATGCTGAAGATTACATTAGTGAAAAATTTTTGCCGCATTTTCAAAAATTAGGATTCGGGAATTATGTGGTGATTTTGAAAGAAAACCAAACCAAAATTGGTGCTGTTGGTATTTTCGAACGAGACTTTTTGCCCGTGATGGACATCGGTTTTTCTTTTTTCGAAAAATACCAAGGCAAAGGTTATGCTTTTGAAGCCGCCCATCATTTGAAAGAAATTGTAGCGAAGGATTTTGGCATCACAAAAATTGCCGCCATGACCACAAAAGATAATTTTCTTTCCCAAAAATTAATCGAGAAATTAGGGTTGCGTTTTCAAAAATTAATTGAAATTCCTAACGATGCTGAGGAATTGATGTATTATGAAAATTAGCAAATAATATGAGAAATTACTTCCATTCCATTTTTTTGAAATAATATTTTTTGTCTTCGTCTGTGATTTCCCGCAAGACTTTGCAAGGATTTCCAACCGCAATAACATTTTCCGGAATGTCTTTGGTCACCACACTTCCGGAACCAATCACCGAATTTTTCCCGATGGAAATTCCGGGATTCACCACTACATTTGCCCCTAACCACACGTTGTCGCCAATAGTAATCGGGAAGGCATATTCAATGGCGGTATTTCTTTGTTCGTGATGAATGGGATGTCCAGCGGTAAGTAAATTCACATTTGGCGCAAACATCACATTGTTGCCAATTGTCACTTCGGCACAATCTAATATCACCAGATTAAAATTGGCATAAAAATTTTTTCCCACCGAAATATTATAGCCGTAATCACAACGAAAAGGCGGTTCGATGTAAGTTCCTTTTCCAGCGTTTTTAAATAATTTAGCAATCAGTTGTGACCGCTCTTTGATTTTAGCTGGAGCCAAATGATTAAATTCAAATACAATTTCTCTGGCTTTTAACCGCTCTTCAAACAACTCTTTTCCGTTGGCAAAATAGGGTTCGCCAGCAAGCATTTTTTCTTTTTCAGATTTCATCCGGAGGTTTTTTTCAAAAATAAAATAAAAAAACAGGCGACACAAATTGCGTCACCTGTTTTTAAAATAGTTGGTTTTTGGTTGTATTGAGAAAGGTTTATTCTTTATTTTTTTTCTTTTTGCCGTCGTCAATAATCGCTCCAGTTCCGGCTCCAACAGCCGCACCAGCCAATCCACCGATAATGGCTCCTTGTCCTTTTTTCTTAGAAACTGCCGCACCAGTAATGGCTCCAGCTCCGGCTCCAATCACTGCTCCTTTTGCCGTATTACTCCAGCCTTTTCTTTTTTGTTCAGCAGTTACGGGTGCTGTATTGGCACTTGCAGCAGCAACTCTGGCAGCTTGTGCTTCACGTTGTTGCGCAAGAGCGTTCATCGAATCTATTGTACGTTGTTTTGCAGCTTCTTCCTCTTGCGCTTTCATTACAGCTTTAATAGAATCTAACTCCATTTTTTGTTCTAACGCTGCATTTTCTGCAGCAGTATCACGGCACGAGGTCATCGCCATCGCTACCGCAAATAATAAAAGATATTTTTTCATGGCTTTCAATTTTATGGTTACTAAAAGCATTAAGTCAAAATTAATACCGAAGCTTCAGATTTGAGTTACATAATTTTCTCAATTTTTTACAGTACTTTTGCAATCTAAATTCAATCTAAATAAAGTTTTGACAACGTTAGATCTTCTCAAAAAAGGACAAAAAGCCAAAGTATTGGAAATTAACATCGAAACCATTCCGCTCAAACTCGTAGAAATGGGTTGTTTGCCCGGAAATGAAATCGAATTTTTGCAAGCCGCTCCTTTTGGCGATCCGTTGTATTTTAATGTAAACGATAGTTTTGTAGCCATAAGAAAAGAAACCGCATGTGAAATTACCGTTGAAATTCTTTAAAAAATATTCATGAGTTTACCCAATATCAATGTCGCTTTAATCGGAAATCCAAATACCGGAAAAACCTCAGTTTTTAACCTGCTTACCGGATTAAACCAGCAAGTGGGAAATTATCCCGGAATTACGGTTGAGAAAAAAACAGGAACTTGCCGTTTGCCAAATGGCAAAAAAGCCAATATTCTAGACCTTCCGGGAACTTACAGTCTGAATGCAAGTTCTATGGACGAAAATGTGGTGATTGAATTATTGCTCAATAAAAACGATCATTTGTTTCCTGATGTTGTAGTAGTAGTAACCGAAGTTGAAAATTTCAAACGAAATTTATTGCTTTTTACGCAAATAAAAGATTTGGAAATTCCTACCATTTTAGTCGTCAACATGACCGATAGAATGGAAAAAAGAGGAATTTCTCTTGATATTGAAAAGTTAGAAGCGGCACTTAAAACCAAAATTGTTTTGGTAAGTTCTCGCAAAAATACCGGAATCGACGAACTTAAATCCCAAATTGCACAATACGAATATCTTCCAACAGAACCTTGCGTAAATGCTTCGGAAATTGACCCGGAATATTTTGATAATCTTGCCAGAACGTTTCCTAATGAATTGCTGTACAAACTTTGGCTCGTGATTACGCAAGATGTAAATTTTGGGACGTTGGAACGAAACGAAATTAGCGAAAAATCATTTGCAAAGTCACAATCTGCACTCAAAAAATTACAACAAAAAGAAACCGTAAAACGCTACCAGTTCATTAATAATACCCTTAAGGAAGGATATTTCGTTGATGCCACAAAAGCTACCGGATTGAGAGCTTCGCTCGATAAAATACTGATGCACCAATTTTGGGGTTATGTGGTGTTTTTTGCCATTTTGTTCCTTATTTTTCAGTCGGTTTTTGCATGGTCATCCATTCCAATGGACTTTATTGACGAAAGTTTTGCTAATTTAAGTGCTATCGCAAAAGAAAATTTGCCGGAAGGCAAACTAACCGATTTAATCTCCGACGGAATCATCCCGGGAATTGGAGGTGTCGTGATTTTCATCCCACAAATTGCCTTTTTATTCCTCTTTATCTCATTGTTAGAAGAAAGCGGTTATATGAGTCGTGTGGTTTTTTTAATGGACAAAATTATGCGTCGTTTTGGTTTGAGCGGAAAAAGCATTGTACCATTAATTTCAGGAACCGCTTGTGCCATTCCAGCAATTATGGCAACTCGAAACATCGAAAACTGGAAAGAACGGTTAATTACCATTTTAGTAACGCCATTTACCACTTGTTCTGCAAGACTTCCTGTTTACGCCATTTTAATCGCCTTAATTATTCCGGAAAAAACCGTTTTAGGATTTGTAAATCTTCAGGGGTTAACGCTGATGATTTTATACCTTTTAGGTTTCGGGATGGCTATTTTTTCGTCTTACATTTTGAACAAATTGCTAAGAATAAAATCTAAATCTTACTTCGTAATCGAAATGCCGGATTACCGAATGCCCCTTTTTAAAAATGTAGGAATTAACGTTTTAGAAAAAACAAAAGCTTTCGTTTATGGGGCTGGAAAAATTATTTTGGCACTTTCCATCATCCTTTGGTTTTTAGGTTCTCACGGTCCCGGAGAAAAATTTGCAAATGCACAAAAAATTGTAGAAACGGAAGTTTACGGAAGCGAAATTCCAATCAACCCGGCAGTGATTCCAGACAAAGTTGCTGAGTATCAATTGGAAAATTCTTATATTGGTATTATTGGAAAAACCATCGAACCTATTATTCGTCCATTAGGATACGATTGGAAAATTGGCATTGCCATCACCACATCATTTGCGGCAAGAGAAGTTTTTGTAGGAACTTTAGCTACCATTTACAGCATTCAAAGTCAAGGTGAAGAAACCGCAACCATTAAAAATCGTATGGCTGCTGAAGTAAATCCGAAAACCGGAAAACCTGTTTTTAACTTTGCCACCGGAATTTCGCTATTACTATTTTACGCTTTTGCGATGCAATGTATTAGCACGCTTGCGATTGTAAAAAAGGAAACTAACTCGTGGAAATGGCCTATCATTCAGCTGGTTTTCATGAGTGCTTTTGCCTATTTGGCTTCATTTGTAGCGTATCAATTTTTAAAATAATTTGGCTTTCGCCAAAAATTGAAAAGAGAATAAAATATGGACTTTCAATCAATCACCACCTATATTTTAGTAGGATTGGCCTTTGTGTTTTTGATGAAAAAATTCTTCTGGAAAAAGAAAAAAAAATCAGGAAATTGTGGTAATAACGATTGTGGCTGTTATTAACCCAAAGCCACGTCTAAAGTCATCATCACTACGAAACCACCAATAAATCCAAGGGTTGCAATGTCTGTATTCTTGTCTTGTTGGGTTTCTGGAATCACTTCTTCCACTACCACAAAAATCATGGCTCCAGCGGCAAATGCCAAAGCGTAAGGCAAAATTGGCGTAAAAAAAGAAACCGCCAAAGCCCCCACAACTCCCGATATGGGTTCCACCAATGCAGACGATTGTCCGTATAAAAAACTTTTTCTTCGGCTCATTCCCATTCGTCTTAACGGCATAGAAACGGCAATTCCTTCGGGAAAATTTTGAATTCCAATTCCTATAGCTAGCGTAACGGCTCCAGCAATGGAAGCTTCAGGAATTCCTGCTGCAGCACCACCAAATAAAACACCAACTGCCAGACCTTCTGGAATATTATGTAAAGTAATGGCTAAAACCAGCAAAGTAGTCCGTTGCCACGGCGATTTTACTCCTTCTGTTTCTTTAAAATTAATATGCAAATGCGGCAACATTTTGTCTAAACTAAATAAAAAAATCGCTCCCAAAATAAACCCAACAGCCGCCGGAATTACTTTAGTAAAACCTTCGCCATCAGTCATTTCAATTGCCGGAGCTAACAAACTCCAATAACTTGCGGCAACCATTACACCACCTGTAAAACCAAGCATTCCATCGAGAATTACGCGATTCATCGTTCGGAAAAAAAACACAACCGAAGCTCCCAAAGCAGTTAAAAACCAAGTAAATAGCGTGGCATAAAGTGCCGCTAAGACCGGATCGATTGACTGTAAATATTGAATTAAATTTTCAAACATAACTAAACGCTTTTTACGTAAAGATTGCTGGCAATTTTGTGGGAAATGCTCAATTGCTGGTCATTAATTTCAATGATTAACGAGTTGTCAAAACTTTCTTTTTGCACGATTACTAATTTAGACCCTAGCGAAATTTCTTGTTTACTCAAATATTTTAAAAATTCTGAAGAGGAATCTTTCACGCCTACGCAAATACAATTTTGATTAATTTTTAAATCCGAAAGTAATTTTTTCTCGGTATTTTTTACCTCGCCTTTGGCATTTGGAATAGGATCGCCATGTGGATCTTCGGTGGGGAATTCTAAAAAAGCATCTAACTTGTCAATTAATTTTTGTGATTGGATGTGTTCTAATTCTTCAGCTACATCATGCACTTCATCCCAAGTAAAATCGAGCTTTTCTACCAAAAAAACTTCCCACAAGCGGTGTTTTCGCACAATCATTTTTGCAGCATGTAAACCTTCGGGAGTTAGCGTAACGCCTTGATACTTTTGATAAAGTACCAAATCTTTTTCGGCTAATTTTTTAACCATATCCGATACCGATGAGGCTTTGGCGCTAATCATTTTAGCAATGGCATTAGTATTGACTCCTTGCTTTTGAAACAGCGACAAATGGTAAATAGCTTTTAAATAATTTTCTTCGGAATAAGTCATTGAACAAAAATTTAGAGACACAAAGATATATATTTTTTTGTTATAAAAATTATTTTTAGTTTTGTCTAAATTATAATTTTAGATAATGAAAAAATTATTTTCGGCGATATTAGTTTTCAATTTCTTTTTTGGCTTTTGTCAAGCGCAACATTCGGTTTCGGGCATAATTTATTTAGACGGAATTCCAGTTGCTGGAGCTGACGTTGCTATAAAAAGTTTGAATCGTACTGAATCATCTGATGGCGATGGAAAATTTATTTTTAAAAATATTCCTGCCGGAAATTATATTCTTCAAGTCAATTATGTGGGAGCAAAAGCTTTTAGAAAATCAATCACAACGCATAATGCTGCAATTAAAATTGAACTCGAAAACGACTCGAATTCGCTAGATGAAATTGTCGTTTCCGGAACGCTAAAACCCGTTAGCAGACTCGAAAGTCCAGTTCCGGTGGAGGTTTACAAACCTACTTTTTTTAAGAAAAATCCAACCGCAAATATTTTTGAAGCCTTGCAAAATGTTAACGGCGTTCGCCCACAATTAAATTGCAATATTTGTAACACTGGCGACATTCACATCAACGGTTTGGAAGGTCCATATACTTTGGTCATGATTGACGGAATGCCTATTGTTAGCGGACTTTCAACAGTTTATGGCTTGTCCGGAATTCCTAATTCATTGGTTGAGCGAGTGGAAATTGTGAAAGGTCCGGCTTCGTCATTGTATGGTAGCGAAGCGGTTGGCGGATTGATCAATATTATTACCAAAAACGCTTCGAAAGCACCAAAATTTTCGGCTGATGTATTTAGTAATTCTTGGGGAGAAGCCAATGTTGATTTGGGTTTTAGAAAAAATTTCGGTGAAAAATCTTCGGTTTTGTTAGGGGCAAATTATTTTCATTACAGTGATCCAACGGATAACAACCATGATAATTTTACCGATGTGACGCTTCAACACAGAATTTCGGTGTTTCAAAAATGGAATTTCGGCAGAAAAAGTGACAAACTTTTTTCCCTTGCGGGAAGGTATTTTTACGAAGACAGATGGGGTGGCGAACTGCAATGGAACAAGAGTTTTCGTGGTGGCGACGAAGTTTATGGTGAAAGTATTTACACGTCAAGATACGAACTTTTAGGTGCTTACGAATTGCCACTTGAAGAACATTTTTTGTTGTCTTTTTCTTACACTAATCACGACCAAAACTCCGTTTACGGAAATGTTCCCTACTTGGCACAACAAGAAATTGGTTTTGGGCAATTAGTTTGGGATAAAAAAATAGGCAATCACGACTTGCTTGCAGGGGTAGCTTTGCGCTACAATCTTTATAATGACAACACTCCTGCAACCGAAAAGGCTGATGACACTTGGATTCCAGGAATTTTTGTGCAAGACGAAATTTCGTTTGACGATAAAAATAGCCTTTTGCTTGGCTCGAGATTAGACCATAATTCTAACCATCGAACGATTTTCACGCCAAGATTGGCTTACAAATTGAAAATAACGGACAATGATATTTTACGATTCAATGCCGGAACGGGTTTCCGAGTTGTTAATTTATTTACCGAAGATCACGCAGCCTTGACTGGATCTCGAGATGTGATTCTTCAAGAAGAATTAAAGCCGGAAAAATCTTACAATGGAAACGTCAATTATTTAAAGAAAATTTATAGCAAAAGTGGAAATTTTATTGGGATTGAAACTTCTGCTTGGTACACTTACTTTACTAATTCGATTATCCCGGATTATGATACAAATGCAAATCAAATTATTTATAGAAACCTCAACGGTTCGGCGGTAACTACGGGAATTAGTACCAATATTGATATGGTTTTCCAAAATGGATTAAAGGTGATTTTAGGCGCGACTTTTATGGATGTTTCTAAAAATGAAAATGGTGAAAAAACGCGACAAATTCTTACAGAAAAATTCTCGGGAACATGGGCAATTTCATACCGAATTCCGAAATTTTTCATTGATATCGATTATACTGGAAATGTTTACGGCCCTATGCGTTTGCCATTGTTAGGAGAACTAGACCCGAGACGCGAATATTCGCCAATCTGGAGTATTCAAAACATTCAGTTTACATACAACAAATTGAAAAATGTTGAAATTTATTTGGGTATCAAAAACTTGCTAAATTGGACACCAAATCGCGGAAATCCTTTCATCATTGCTCGAGCTCAAGATCCTTTTGACAATGAAGTGGATTTTGACAACAGCGGAAACGTCATTGCTACCCCAAATAATCCGTGTGCTTTAACTTTTGACCCCAGTTATGTTTTTGGTCCAAACCAAGGAATTAGGAGTTTTGCTGGGGTGAGATTCACCTTAAATTAATTTTTATGAACTAAAGAAAATTCCAATGCGACATTTCAAATTCTAACAGAAACAAAATCACCAAAAATCTTAAAATCTGTAGCAAAAAATTAAAAAAAAATGATGGCAAAAAATTTAAAATATCTGGTTTTAATCTTTTTTCTAACAAGCCAAAATTTTGCACAGCTCAACACGTACACTTTCGAACAAGCAGAAAAACTTTCGGTTGAAAAAGAAAAACCATTAGTAATTTTCATCAATACAAGTTGGTGTAAAATTTGCAAAATGATGGAAAATTCGACTTTTAAGAATCAAAAAATAATCGATGAATTGAACCAATATTTTTATTTCATCCATTTCGATGCAGAAGAAAAACGGCCCGTTATTTTCCAACAAAAAACGTTCAAATATAAACCAAAAGGAAAAAATACCGGCATTCATGAGTTAGCCGAAAATCTTTCGAATCAAACCTATCCTACCATAACAATTTTAAAAAATAACGAAATTATGGTTCAAATAGAATCTTATAGCAACGCAAATGATTTATTGAAAGTGCTCGCAAAAGTCAAAATTGAAAATGTGGAAAAATAGTGCGAAATTGGTATATTTGAGCAATGAGAAATTATGACTACATCTTTGCTGGAAACGGACTTGCCGCACTCTTGACTCTTCGTGAAATGGTGGTTTCTAATCAATTTTTGGACAAAACCATTCTCATTATTGATCCAGACGAAAAGAAAATCAACGATAAAACTTGGTGTTTTTGGGAAAAGCCAAATGGTGATTTCGACTCGGTTGTTTCTAAAAAATGGGACAAAGCGCTTTTTGCCAACAAATATTTTTCGCGAGTATTTAATATGAAACCCTATGAATACAAACAAATTGAGAGTTTGGACTTTTATAATGATATGCTCAAAATTTTACGCACACAAAAAAATATTACTTTCTTAAAAACTCAAGTAGCTGATTTCCAAGACAAAAACACTCATGTCGAAGTTCAAACTCAGGAAGGAAATTTCAGTTGTAAAAAACTATTCAACAGCATTTTGAAACCTAAGGAAATTTTGTCTCAAGACAAATATCCTTTGCTCCAGCAGCATTTTATTGGTTGGAAAATAAAAACCAACAAACCCGCTTTTGATCCCGAAATAGCAACGTTTATGGATTTTTCTGTAGCGCAGAAAGGAAACACCCGATTTATGTATGTTTTGCCAGTTTCGCCCCACGAAGCATTGCTGGAATATACGCTTTTTTCGCCTCATTTGTTACCCGAAAAAGAATACGAAGATGAAATTGTGAATTATTTGCAATCTAAAAATATTACTGGCTACGAAGTTATTTCCAAAGAGCAAGGCAACATCCCCATGACTTGTTATCCTTTTTGGAAAAAAAACACCAAAAACGTTGTAAATATAGGTTCTGCCGGAGGTTGGACGAAAGCCAGTACTGGTTACACTTTTCGAAATTCTGCAAAAAAATCAAAAAAACTAATTCAATTTTTACTTCAAAAAAACGATTTTAGAACATATTATAGTACAAATAAATTCTGGTTTTACGATTTGCTTTTGCTTGACATTTTGCACCACAAAAACCACCTCGGAAACACTATCTTTTCGAGCATGTTTAAAACCGCCAAACCCGAAAAAATCTTCAAATTTTTAGACGAAGAAACCAATATTATAGAAGATTTGTACGTGATTTGGCAATGCCCGAAAAAGCCTTTTCTCATTGCATTATTCAACCGAATTTTTCGCCAATAACGTTATAACAAAACTTTATTGCGAGTTTTTTTTCTTCAATGAAAAAGCCGTAAATTTGTGGCATAACTTTAAACCAAAAAGTGATGTATCCAGAAGAAATGGTAAAACCCATGCGTGCCGAACTTTCGGAGGCTGGTTTCGAAGAATTATATAGTGCAAATGCGGTAGAAAATGCTTTAGCAAAAGAAGGAACTACGCTAGTTGTGGTCAATTCGGTTTGCGGTTGTGCTGCCAGAAATGCACGTCCGGGAGCTAAAATGAGCCTCGATGGACAAAAAAAACCTGACCATTTGGTAACGGTTTTCGCGGGAGTGGATAAGGATGCCGTAGATGCCGCACGCCAACACATGTTTCCTTTCCCGCCCTCTTCACCAAGCATGGCGTTGTTTAAAAATGGTGAACTAGTTCACATGCTAGAGCGTCACCACATTGAAGGTCGTCCTGCCGAAATGATTGCCGAAAACTTAAAAGACGCATACGCAGAATTCTGCTAAAAAAGCACTCTTTTTCCCCCAATTCCCTTTCCCGATTTAAATTTTCCGGAAAGGGTTTTGTGTTTTTAGAAGCCATCCCGAAGCTTCGGGACAGGCATTTTTTTAATCGAAATTCCTGCTATACGCTTCAATATTTTTTCAATTACCCTGGATTAAAATCCGGGCAATTGAAAAAAGGATTTCCGCTTCTATCAGGGCTAAAGGAACACTTTAGGCTTTTTTTGAAGGGTAGTTTTTCTACCATATTATAGTTTTCAACTCAAATTATAACCCTATTATATTTCTCCAAAAAAAAACTATCTTTGCACCCGAATTCTTCCATTTAGAGTTCAAAAAAATTCTCACTTAAACCGTTTATAGCATGCAACTGTATAACACTTTAAGCGCAGAAGAAAGAGCAAAACTCATCGACGAAGCCGGACAACAAAGGCTCACGTTATCTTTCTATGCGTATGCCAAAATTGAAGACCCAAAACAATTTCGCGACAATTTATTTATAGCTTGGAACAAACTGGATGCTCTTGGCAGAACTTACGTTGCCAAAGAAGGCATCAATGCACAAATGAGCGTTCCGGCAGAAAATTTTGAAGCCTTCCGCGAAACCCTCGAAGCATACGATTTTATGAAAAATATTCGCCTGAATGTAGCGGTAGAACAAGACGATCATTCGTTTTTAAAACTAACCGTAAAAGTTCGGGACAAGATTGTTGCCGATGGTTTAAACGATGAAACTTTTGACGTAACCAATATTGGGATTCACCTTAAAGCCAAAGAATTTCACGAAATTCTGGAGGATCCGAACACCATTGTGGTCGATTTTAGAAACCATTACGAAAGTGAAATTGGGCATTTTAAAGGAGCGATTACACCAGACGTGGAAACTTTTCGCGAAAGCTTACCGATCATCAACGAGCAACTCAAAGATTTTAAAGAAGATAAAAACCTTGTGATGTATTGTACCGGTGGAATTCGCTGCGAAAAAGCTTCGGCGTTTTTCAAGCATCAAGGTTTTAAAAATGTGTACCAACTTGAAGGTGGTATCATCAATTACGCCAAACAAATTCAGGAAGAAAATCTCGAAAGTAAATTCATTGGAAAAAATTTTGTGTTCGATCATCGTTTAGGCGAAAGAATTACCGACGATATTATTGCACAATGCCACCAATGTGGCAAACCGTGCGACAACCATACCAATTGCGAAAACGAAGGCTGCCATTTGCTTTTTATCCAATGTGACGAATGTAAAGCCGTGATGGAAAATTGTTGTTCTACTGAATGTCAGGAAATTATTCACATGCCGCTGGTGGAACAAGTAAAATTGCGTCGTGGCGTGAAAAACGGCAATATGATTTTCCGCAAAGGCAAATCGGAAAAACTAAAATTTAAAAAATCTGGCGATTTAGATGCGGTTGCTTTGGCAACAGTGGAAAAAAAAGACATTCGCCAAAAAATAAACCCGAAGCGTCGGGTCAAAAAAACTTTGGTTGGAAAATGCGAACATTACTACGTAAAATCGCAAATTGGTCAGTTTTTAATTGAAAAAACCGAATTAAAAATTGGTGACAAAATCCTAATTTCCGGACCCACTACTGGCGAACAAGAATTAACACTAACGGAAATGTTTGTCGCCGGAAAATCAGTAGCAATAGCAAAACCAAACGATCAAATGACGATGGTACTACCGTTTAGAGTTCGCCTTTCGGATAAAATTTATAAAATTTTAGGTTAAAAAATCTTTACAGAAAAAACGAAAACCTACTTCAATTAAGAAGTAGGTTTTTTTTTGAAACTGAAACTACCAAAAATTTGGTAAATTGACAACGTTACGTCTTTGCAACATCAATCTAAAATTTCCTATCTTTACCCACAAAACTTTTTACGAATCTATAAGCTGCAGTTTTGCGGCATCGATATAAAATATGGCTTGCACAAGTTGTTCAACATCCGACGGATCAGCTCCGAAAGGTTGTGGAAATAAAGGAAATTGCGGCACAGACAGTTGCAATAAATTAACGGTTTTCGATTGGCTCTCTAACATGAGTTTGCCTTCGGGACAAGAAATTTTTGATTGTGTGGAAATTCGGTTTAAAAATGGTAGAAAAGAATTTTACCGAAACACCGAAAAACTCACACTTTCTATGGGAGATATTGTCGCCACTGAAGCTTCTCCCGGACATGACGTTGGAATTGTAACCTTAACGGGAGAATTGGTTCGGGTTCAAATGAAAAAAAAGAATGTGAACCTTAAAAGCGATTTGCCAAAAATTTACCGCAAAGCATCGCAAAAAGACATTGATATTTGGAGCGAAGCCAGGGCAAAAGAAGAACCGATGAAAGTTCGCGCACGAGAGTTGGCAATTGCACAAAATTTGGAAATGAAAATTTCGGATATCGAATTTCAGGGAGATGGATCGAAAGCTACGTTTTACTATACGGCAAATGATCGCGTGGATTTTAGACAATTAATTAAAGAATTTGCACGAGAATTTTCTACCAGAATCGAGATGAAACAAGTTGGCTTTCGCCAAGAAGCTTCGCGTTTGGGAGGAATTGGTTCTTGCGGTCGCGAGTTGTGTTGTTCCACTTGGTTAACGGATTTTCGCAGCGTGAATACTTCTGCGGCAAGATACCAGCAGCTTTCTTTAAATCCACAAAAATTAGCCGGACAATGCGGCAAACTCAAGTGTTGCCTTAATTATGAGTTGGACACATACATGGATGCTTTGAAATCTTTTCCGGATTTTGACACAAAATTATTTACCGAAAAAGGTGAGGCAGTTTGCCAAAAACAAGACATTTTTAAAGGCCTGATGTGGTTTGCTTACACTGATAATTATGCACAATGGCACGTTTTGAAAATTGAGCAAGTAAAAGAAATTATTGCCGAAAATAAACAGAAAAACAAAGTTTCGTCGTTAGAAGATTATGCAGAAGAACCTGAGGTAGAAGCTAAAAAAGAATTCAGCAACACGGTTGGTCAGGAAAGTTTAACTCGATTTGACCAACCTAAGAAAAAGAAACGCCCGAATAAAAAGAAAAAACCGGCGGAAACGGTAGAAAATCGCGTGGCAAATCCCTCAAAAAAACCGATGGACAATACCCGAAGACAACCCAATCCGGAACAAAAATCGGCACCACGTGACAATCAAAACCGGAATCAAAATCAGCCACGACCGCCAAGAAATAAAGAAGTGGATGACGCATCGGTGAAGGAAAATCAACCAACTGGCGAGAAAAATTTCAAAAATAAAAACAGAAATAATAACAATCGGAACAAACAAAAAAACCGACCAAAACCAAATGGGGACCAACCGAACCAACCTTCAAATCAAAATAAAAATGAACCTAAAAATTAGTTTTGTTCTACTTTTCGCTTTGTTGATGATGGTGTCATGCGACAAAAAACGGGTGTTTGATCAATACGTTTCGTATGGTGACACTTGGCCAAAAGATAGCGTGGCTCATTTTGTTTTTAACAATCCTGACACTTTAAAAACATACGATTTGTTCGTGAATTTGCGTTCTAATGACGATTATGCTTTCAACAATATTTTTTTAATTGTAAAAATCGAAGCGCCAAAAGGTTTGACTAAAGTGGATACTTTGCAATACAAAATGACCAACCCAGATGGCACGCTTTTGGGAGAAGGTTTTACAGATGTGAAAGAAAGCAAATTATTTTTTAAAGAAAATTACAAGTTTTCGGCTATTGGCGATCACCAAATTTCTGTAAGTCAAGCCATGCGAAAAACAGGCAAACTCGAAGGTGAAAATGAATTAGAAGGCATCACCGAAATAGGTTTTAGAATTGAAAAAAGAGATTAATTTTTTATGGCTGTGAAAAAAAATAATACCAAAACCCAAGTAAAAGATGTGGGTTATTATAATAGAAAATTCTGGAAAATATTTTTAATAGGTTTAGGAAGCGTTTTTTTATTTTTCTTATTGGCATCATGGGGAGTTTTCGGCTCAATGCCTTCATTTGAAGAACTAGAAAATCCGGAATCAAACTTGGCAACTGAAATCATATCGTCTGACGGAGAAACAATTGGAAAGTTTTACAATGAAAATAGAACCGCAATTAAATATTCGGATTTACCCAAACATTTAGTTGATGCCTTGGTTGCCACCGAAGACGAACGATTTTACGAACATTCCGGGATTGATGCCAGAGGAACACTTAGAGCCGCAACTAGTTTAGGTACAAGTGGTGGAGCAAGTACCATTACCCAACAGTTAGCCAAACAATTGTTTCATGGTGAAGGATCAAAATTTATTTTGTTTCGATTGGTCCAAAAAGCAAAAGAATGGATTATTGCCACACGATTGGAACGCCAATACACTAAAAGTGAAATTATTGCGATGTATTTCAACGTGTATGATTTTAACAATTATGCCATCGGAATTCGTTCGGCTTCTAAAACTTATTTTTCAAAAGAACCCAAAGATTTAACCATAGACGAATCGGCAATGTTGGTAGGAATGTTCAAAAATTCTTCCCTCTACAACCCTGTTAGAAACGAACAAGGTGTTAAAAACCGCAGAAATGTGGTGTTGGCACAAATGCATAAAGCCAACATCATTACCGAAGCACAAAAGAAAAATTTTAGCCTACGACCTATTAAATTGAAATTCCAACTTCAAACACATAAAGAAGGAATTGCCACTTATTTTAGAGAGTACCTTCGGGATTACATGAAAACTTGGGCAAAAAACAACCCAAAAGAAGACGGAACCGAATACGACATTTACCGCGATGGATTAAAAATTTACACGACGATTGATTCACGCATGCAAACTTACGCCGAAGAATCTGTTCAAGATCACTTGGCAAATTTGCAACAAGAATTTTGGCATGAAGCCAAAACCAACAAAAATGCCCCTTTCATCAAATTAAGCGATACCGAGACTGAAAAATTAATGGATCGCGCCAGACGAAATTCTGAACGTTGGCGACAGTTAGATGCTCAAGGCAAAAGCGAAGACGAAATAATTGCTTCATTTAAGAAAAAAACCAGGATGACGGTTTTCACCTGGAAAGGAGAACGCGACACCACCATGACACCAAATGATTCCATCCGTTATTACAAACATTTTCTACAAAGCGGAATGATGGCAATGGAACCGCAATCAGGTCACGTAAAAGCGTGGGTTGGAGGAATCAACTATAAACATTTTCAGTACGATCATGTTGGTCAAGGAGCAAGACAAGTAGGGTCAACATTTAAACCATTCGTTTACGCAACCGCAATCGAACAATTAGGCTATTCGCCATGCGATTCCATTATCGATTCGCCTTATACAATCCCGAAAGGTCGCCATAACGTGACCGAATCTTGGACTCCAAGAAATTCTAACGGAAGTTACCGCGGCATGACTACTTTGAAATCGGCTTTGGCACATTCCATCAACACCGTTTCGGCAAAATTAATTGACAAAACCGGTCCGGATGCTGTAATCGATTTAATGAAAAAATTAGGTGTTACTACCAAAATTCCTTCGCAACCTTCAATTGCTTTAGGAGCAGTTGAAATCACCGTAGAACAATTAGTAGCAGCTTACAGTACGTTTGCCAACCAAGGTGTTTACGTAAAACCACAAGTTATTTTAAGAATTGAAGACAAAAATGGCGTAGTTTTATACGAACCAAATCCGGAGCAACATGATGTACTAAACCGCGATATTGCCTATGCCGTAATCAAATTATTAGAAGGTGTAACCGAATCTGGTTCGGGATTGCGTTTAAGAACTGACGGTGGCGGTCATGGATATAATCGAGTAACTGGTTATCCTTATGTGTTGAAAAATCCTATCGCCGGAAAAACAGGTACTACACAAAACCAGTCAGATGGTTGGTTTGTGGGAATGGTACCCAATTTAGCTACCGGAGTTTGGGTTGGGAACGAAGACCGTTCTGCACATTTCAAAAGTTTAACTTACGGTCAAGGAGCAACAATGGCATTGCCAATTTGGGGAATGTTTATGAAAAAATGTTATAATGACAAAGAACTTTCCGTATCAAAAGAACCTTTTGAAAGACCATCAAATCTTTCCATAAAAGTAGATTGTTGGAGACCTCCAGTAAAAGACACAACAGCTATTGAAGAAATTGAAGAGCAAAATACAGATGAATTTGATTTCTAATTAAAACGCCTTTTTTAAGGCGTTTTTTTATATATTTATACACCAAATTAAACATTTATTATATGATTAATAAAAAAGTAACTTCGGTTCAAGAAGCACTGCACGATGTTCAAAACGGACAAACCATCATGTTGGGCGGTTTTGGCTTGTGTGGAATTCCCGAAAATTCAATTGCAGAATTAGTTAAAAAAAACATCTCCGACTTAACCTGCATCTCCAACAATGCTGGTGTTGACGATTTCGGACTCGGATTGCTTTTGCAAAAGCGTCAAATCAAAAAAATGATTTCTTCCTATGTAGGCGAAAATGCCGAATTTGAGCGACAAATGCTTTCCGGAGAATTAGAAGTTGAACTCACACCACAAGGAACATTAGCCGAAAAATGCCGAGCCGCACAAGCCGGAATTCCAGCTTTTTATACACCCGCAGGTTACGGAACTGAAATCGCTGAAGGCAAAGAAGCCCGAGAATATAACGGAAAAATGCACATCTTGGAAGAAGCTTTCAAAGCCGATTTCTCGATTGTTAAAGCCTGGAAAGGTGACGAAGCCGGAAACCTCATCTTCAAAGGAACCGCCCGAAACTTCAACGCTTGCATGGCTGGAGCCGCAAAAATTACCATCGCAGAAGTGGAAGAGTTAGTTCCCGCCGGAACGTTGGATCCTAACCAAATTCATATTCCGGGAATCATGGTTCAAAGAATTTTCCAAGGCGAAAAATTTGAGAAGAGAATTGAACAACGTACAACCAGAAAAAAAGAATAGAATGGCTTTAGATAAAAACCAAATTGCCAAAAGAATCGCTCAAGAAGTAAAAGACAATTACTACGTAAACCTCGGAATCGGCATTCCAACCTTGGTTGCCAACTATGTTCGAGAAGATATTTCGGTAGAATTCCAAAGCGAAAACGGCGTTCTCGGAATGGGACCATTTCCCTTTGAAGGCGAAGAAGATGCCGACATTATCAACGCCGGAAAACAAACTATCACCACGCTTCCCGGAGCCAGTTTTTTCGATTCTGCCTTTAGTTTCGGCATGATCCGAAGCCAAAAAGTGGATCTCACCATTCTTGGTGCTATGGAAGTGGCCGAAAACGGCGACATCGCCAACTGGAAAATTCCCGGAAAAATGGTCAAAGGAATGGGTGGCGCAATGGACCTTGTAGCATCCGCCGAAAATATCATCGTAGCCATGATGCACGTTAACAAAGCCGGAGAATCCAAGCTCCTCAAGCGTTGCACTTTGCCCTTGACTGGCGTGGGTTGCGTGAAAAAAATCGTTACAGAATTGGCGGTTTTAGAAATCGTTCCCGAAGGCTTCAAGCTGCTCGAACGAGCTCCAGGAGTCACCGTTGAAGACATTAAAAAAGCCACCGAAGGAAATTTAATCATCGAAGGACAAATTCCAGAAATGGTCATTAATTAAAAATAATGGGGGCACATCCCACAAAAAAAGCATTTCCTTTCCCTTGGAAATGCTTTTTTTATCGGCCGGGCTTTCGGCTTTATCTTTTTCAGCTCCGCAAGCTCCGCTAAAAAAGGATGCCGCCTCACACGAGCGAAGCGAACTGACGAAGTAATCCCTTGTGCAAACCCTGCCAAAAAGAAAATTTTCTGGTATTATCTCCCCAAATATTCCAACAACGTTTCACTCGCGTTTGCAAAAGTTGGCGGTTGATCCGTTACACTAACCACACGTTTTTTATTCAATTTATAAGTCAAATCAAATTCAGTAGTGAATAATATAACTGACAAAAACGGATTATTGATAAACGACAACAACCTTTCAAAAGCGCCTTCAATTGTATGAATTTCAAAAATTTCTTCTTTCTGAAATCTAAATTTTAATTCCAGTTGCAATGTTTTATTTTCTAAAATCGGACGGATGAAAATGTTTTGCAATTCGGCTTTTCCGATTGTTTTGGCAAAAGTCATTTTGGCAAAAGTGCCATCCGCAAGACTGGTTTTAAACGTTTCGTAAAACTCGGTAAAAGTACTCGTAAACTGTATCATATTATCCTTTTGGGATTGCATCAATTAATTTTTTTGTGTATTCTTTTTGAGGATTTTCGTACAAATCGTCGGCATCAGCCATTTCCTCAATTTTTCCTTTGTTCATCACCAAAACTTGGTCAGACATGTATTTTACTACCGCCAAATCGTGCGAAATAAAAATATAAGTAAAGCCAAAATTTTCCTTTAGCTCATTCAGCAAATTTAAAACTTGCGCTTGAACCGAAATATCCAATGCCGAAACCGACTCGTCGCAAACAATTAATTTGGGCTGCAAAGCAATAGTTCTCGCAATCCCAATTCTTTGTCTTTGTCCCCCAGAAAATTCGTGTGGATAACGGTTAAAAAAAGTTTCGCCTAGCCCTACTCTTTCCAAAATTTCGATGGTTTTGGCCATCCTTTCTACTTCATTTTTGTACAAACCGTGAACTTTCATTGGTTCCATAATCGCTTTTCCTACAGGAATTCTAGGGTTTAATGACGAATAAGGATCTTGAAAAATAATCTGGATTTCCTTTCTTAAGTTTCTAATTTCTTTCCCGGAAAGTTTGGTGATGTCAATTCCTTTGTAAAAAATTTGTCCAGCTGTAGCTTTGTCTAATTGCAAAATCGCATTTCCCAAAGTCGATTTTCCGCAACCCGATTCGCCAACTAAACCTAAGGTTTCGCCTTCATAAATTTTAAAACTGACGTCGTTCACCGCTTTAAATCCTACTTTTTTGCCAAAAATTCCGGCGTTAGAAAAATATTCTTTTTCCACATTTTTTACCTCTAAAATTGGCGCTTGACGGTATAATTGTTCTTGATTTTTTTGTCTTTCTGATTTAGAAATAATGGCGTTGCTAACCGTATTTTCAAGAAAATCTTTGATGGTTGGCAACCTCTTGAGACGCTCGTTTAAATTTGGTCTCGAGTTAATCAAGGCTTTAGTATAGTTGTGTTGCGGATTGTGAAAAACAGTTTCCACTTTGCCTTGTTCTACAATTTCGCCTTTGTACATCACTAACACGCGATGTGCAATTTCGGAAACCAATGCCAAATCGTGTGAAATAAAAATAATGCTCATGCCAGTTTCTTGCTGGATTTCTTTGAGCAACGCAATAATTTCTTTTTGCACCGTTACATCCAAAGCCGTGGTGGGTTCATCTGCAATGAGAATTTTGGGTTTGCAAGCAATTGCCATGGCAATCATTATACGTTGTTTTTGTCCGCCGGAAATTTCGTGTGGATACCGGTCGAAAATTTTTTCGGGATTGGGCAATTTTACTTTTTCAAAAAGCGATAAAACTTCGGTTTTAATTTCTTTTGGAGAAAGATTGGTATGTTGTTGCAAAATTTCCGCTACTTGAAAACCACATTTTAACGATGGGTTGAGCGATGACATCGGCTCCTGAAAAATCATGGAAATCTCGCTTCCGCGAATGTGCCTGAGTTTTTTTTGCGTAAGCGAAATTATATTTTTGCTATCAAAAAAAATTTCGCCATTGGTGATTTTGGAAATATTTTGCGGAAGCAAACCCATTAATGCTAATGATGAAACGGATTTTCCAGAACCTGATTCTCCTACAATTCCTAAAATTTCTCCTTCTCGAAGTTGATAAGTTATTCTGTGGATTACGGGGAACCATTTTTCGTCTCTTTTAAAAGAAATTTCGAGTTGATTGACTTGTAAAAGTGAGTTTTGCATACGCTAAATGTAAGGAAACTCATTGAAAATCGAAATAATTTTGTGTGACAATGAAACTTTTTTTAGATTTTATCGTAAATATCAAACAATCAAGACTTTTTTTTGAGATATTGATTATATTTGGCAACTTTAATTCCCCTAAAATGACAAAATTTACCTTTGCAATTGGTAGTATATTGTGTACCATACTATCTTTTTCGGTAGAATCTTCAGCACAAACTACAAAAGAAGTCCAAGAAATAGTTAGCAACTATGATATAGGCAAACTAACCGCACTTCAGGAAAAATTTTTAAAACAACAAGCAGCTCAAAAGCAAAAAGCTTTACAATTAGCAATGCTAAAGGGTTGGCCAGAATTTATAAAAAAAGCTGATGGTGCTGTTGACGAGCTAATGGATGTAACACCAAATGGAGACCCCATTTATTTCTCGGTTGACAATACGGGTGCTGCAAGATCTACGAGAACGAATTTTTTAAACTCTGGAGGTGGTTTAGGATTAAATTTAAACGGGCAAAATATGATTGCTCGCGTTTGGGACGGTGGAATGGCACGTGCTTCGCATCAGGAATTTGGAGGCCGAATAACGGTTGAAGATGCTACCGCAGGACCATCGGGAAATAGTTACCATGCAACCCATGTTACCGGGACCATTGGTGCTTCGGGCGTTGTGGCAAATGCTAAAGGAATGGCACCATCAGCTAACGTTAGAACATTTAACTGGACAAATGATCTTTCTGAAGCAACTTCTGAAGCAATGGATGGCATGCTTGTTTCTAACCATTCATACGGAACTCCTATTATTAACAATTCTGGAAACTCAATTGATCCTTCCTACATCGGTACTTATGTTCAACAGTCGAGAAACTGGGATGAACTGGCCTACAATGCTCCTTACTATTTGATGGTCGCTTCTGCGGGAAATAATGGTCAAGATAATAACCTGCAACCTATTGCTTTTGGTTACGATAAATTAACAGGAAATAAAGTTTCTAAAAATAATTTAGTAGTTGCCAATGCTATGGATGCTAGTATAGCTTCTAACGGAAATGTACTTAATGTAAACATTAATTCTGGTAGTAGTCAAGGACCTGCAGATGATTTTAGAATTAAACCAGACATTACCGGAAATGGAACTTCAGTATTTTCTACCGGAGAGTCAAGTAATTCGGCATACGGAACCTCGACAGGAACTTCTATGGCGGCACCAAATGTTACGGGAACTTTGCTCTTGCTTCAGCAACATTATAATAATTTAAACTTTCAATTTATGAAAGCCGCCACGCTAAAAGGTTTAGCGTGTCATACTTCAGATGATGCTGGCGAAATAGGCCCTGATCCTATTTTTGGTTGGGGTCTTTTAAATGCTAAAAAAGCTGCGGAAACCATTACAAATGATAGTTATTCGAGCTGGATATCTGAAGAAAATCTTTCGCAAGGCGAAACATTCACAAAAACCTTTGTTTCTGATGGTGTTAATCCTCTTGAAGTTTCAATATCATGGACAGATTTACCTGGGATAATTAATAGTGACCTTAATAGTACTGATGCTGCTCTTATTCACGACTTGGATATTAGAGTGACCAAAAATGGACAAACTTATTATCCTTGGAAACTGACTCTAGACAGTTTTTATATATATGCAACTAATAATAGCGACAATAATGTAGATAATTTTGAACGGGTTACAATCCCGGCTGCTTCAGGTGTTTATACTGTTACCGTTACACATAAAGGAAATTTACAAACCCCAAGTCAAGATTTTTCTCTGATAGCCACAGGTGTTCAGTCGGATTTTAAATTAACAAGTTTGTCAGAGGCGCAAGTTTTATGTTCTAACCAAACTTCAATTTTACGTTATAATCATGGTGCAACTAACGCTTCACAAAATACAATTTTTTCAGTCGTAGGAGCTCCTGAAGGTAGTTCAGCCACATTGAATGTAAATCAAGCGGCGGGTTCTCAAGATGTAACGATTACATTAGCAAATTTACAAAACGCAACGCCAGGAATTTATAATGTGGGTTTAAAAGGCGTTAGAGGTTTAGATGAAGAAATTCAATATATTCCGGTAACCATTTATAATGCAAATTTTACATCTTCCACACCAATTTATCCGCTACAAAATGATAATATGGTGCCACCTGCCACAACTTTAAATTGGGTTGCAGATGACAATGCCGAAAGTTATTTGGTTGAAATTGCCACAGATGTAAATTTCGCTAACATTGTGACTTCGGTTACTACTACTGATACGAGCTTTAGAGCCAATTTAGAACAAAACACTAAATATTTTTGGCGTATAATTGGCTCCAACCGATGTGGAACTGCGTTAAACCCTGCTATTCATAGTTTTGGCACAGGTGTTTTAAATTGTGACAATATCTTTTACGCCAATGATTTTACTGATAGCGTGATTGAAACTGTAGCCGGAAGTTTAGCAAGTGTGCCAATTACAGTATCTGGCGGAATTACAATTGGTTCAATTGCGGCAAATATCAATGTATCTCATACCTATATCGAAGATATTGTAGTATATCTCGAAGGACCAGAAGAGTTAGACTATCCACTATTTCGATTGGTTGAAAACCCATGTGGATCACAAGATGATATTTCGGCAACATTTAGTGATGCCGGAACGGCGTTGATTTGTAATCCGGGAAATCCAGGAATCTCCGGAAATTTTGCACCAATAGACCCTTTATATTCTTTAAACAATCAACTTGCCGACGGAATTTGGACCTTGTATGTTTATGATCAATACAATGGTGACGGCGGTTCTATTAATACATTTAGTTTAAATATTTGCGGAATTTCAGTGAATACTTTGAAAACGGATTCGTTCGAAAGCGCTAATTTTCAATTGTATCCAAATCCTGCCAACGATAGTTTTGCTGTTTCTTTACCATCAAACGATCCAGTTACAGTTACAGTTTATGATTTAAGCGGTAGAAAAATTTTCACTACAACTAATGTAGTTTCTAATCAAACTATTAGTGTAAATGGCTTTGCTGACGGAATGTATTTGGTTGAAATTCAAAACAAAAGCAGTAAATCTTCGAAAAAATTAATCGTAAAAAAGTAATTTATTCTTAATGATTTTCTAAAGCTAATACCAACTTTTAAAATTTTTGGCACGCAAATTGAATTTCTGACAAGTAAGATCAGTTTTTTGATTTGCGAAGTAACCGAAAATCGACTAGAGTAGGTAAAAAATCTAAATTTTAGAAATCATGAAAAAAATTACACTTCTTGCTTTAACTTTTCTTTTTGGAAATGTAGCAATTGCAAATGCTTTTAGCGGTAATTTTCCGATGACAGTAGAAAGTGCCGAGCCGATTTATTTTAATGAAAGAGGAATTGAATTTTACATTTTCCCAAATGGAGAATTTGATTTTAATACAGTAGCATCAAGTGGCGGAACTTATTACAAGAATGCATCTAGAAAAATCAATTCAACTTATGGAGCTCCGGAAACGATAAATTTTGAAGGTATAAAAATTGAACACGATCGCGAGGGTCGTGTGAGAAGAGTAGGTAACGTTTTCGTAAATTATGACACTCAAAATAGAGTAAAAAGAGTGGGAACCGTTTACATGACTTATAATAGATTTGCACTTTCAAGAGTAGGTAATTTAGAAATTGTGTATGATAGATTTGGTCGAATTATTGATTTTCGAGGAAACGTAAAAGGTTATGGAAACAATTATAGTAACAGTAACTATTATTATGGTCCTTCTAGTGGAACCAACTATTATTACAGAAGCCAAAGCAATACCAGAAGATAAAAGAAGCCCCGAAAATTCGGGGCTTCTTGCTTTTTAAATGTACACAATTTCGTTTTCAACCAAGAGGTCTTCTCGCCTCATCCGGAGTAAAATTTGCGCAACCGCTACCACATCTTTTTCACAATAAGTAATAATCCTGTCAAGATTGTTTTCTTCATAAAAAACTTTTGCCACTTCACTACCAGAAATATCATCTTTTGGAGACGGAATTGCCAAAACGTTGGTTAATAATTTAAGCGATGTATAATGTTTAAAATCGCCAAATTTCCACATCTCCATCGTATCAAGATGCGGCACTTCCCATGGTTTTTTCCCGAATAAATTTAATTTTGAAGGAATGGCAATTTGATGAACCACCATCCTTCTGGCGATAAATGGAAAATCAAATTCTTTGGCATTATGACCACAAAGGACGTGTTGTGGCTGCGAAAAATGGTTGTTAATCAAATTTGAAAAATCACGTAAAATTTTGGCTTCTTCCCCAAAAAAAGTCGTCACCCGAAAATGGCGGATATCACTTTTAAACGTGAAATATCCTACAGAAATACAAATGATTTTTCCAAATTCTGCCCAAATTCCCGCACGTTCGTAAAATTCTTCAGCGGTAAATAATTCCTTGCGTTGGTATTGGGTTTTTAGGCTAAAAAGTTCTTGCTTGTCTGGATCCAAATCATTGAAAACTGCCGCTTCAGGAACTGTTTCAATGTCCAAAAACAAAATATTTTCGAGTTTAATTTTTTCAATCATGTTGTTTGGCTTTTATCAAAATTAAAAAAATTATTTCTTGGCATTTAGCATTTTGTAAGTTTCGTCAATGTAAGTGAAAAAATCCTGACGGTGCATTTTGCCATCAGCTCTCTCATCACGGTTATGCCCTAGCCGAACAATAATCAACTCATCTTCTGGAATCACAATTACGTATTGCCCCAAATGTCCTTGCATGTAATAAATCTTTTTGTCCAAATGATCACTTAACCACCAGCCGTAACCATACATTGGGGAATCTGCAAATCGAGGTGTAGTCGATTTTTTCACAAATGTCGAATCAAGAATTTGCTCGCCGTTCCAAACGCCATTTTGTAAATATAATTTCCCAAAACGCGCAAAATCTCGAGCACTTGCCGCTACACAACAATATGCTTTTTCAATACCATCTTGATGGTCTAACTGCCACAAAGCTTCATTTTCAGCACCAATTGGTTTCCAAAAATTTTCCGATACATAATCAGACAGTTTTTGTCCAGTAGCTTTTTCTAAAATCATTGCCAAAAGTTGTGTATTACCACTCACGTAATGAAATTCTTTTCCTGGTGGCGAAACAAATTTTAAATTGAGCATCATATCATTTAAATTTTCGTCAAAATAAGCTCTGGTCGTGATGGAAAACGGACTGTAATAACTTTCGTCCCAATCTAATCCTGAAGCCATTGACGCTAAATCACCAACGGTTACCAAACTCCCAAATTCGCCTTTATATTCCGGAAAAAAATCAGTTACTTTTTGATCTAAACTTTTAATTTTTCCGTCCATTATCGCTTTTCCCACAGCAGAAGTCACCATACTTTTTGCCATAGAAAACGAATTGGATTTGGAATTTTTGCCATAACCGTCAAAATAACTTTCGTGCCAAATGCTATCATTTTTGATAATCATAAAAGCAACCGTTCCAAACTTTTTATGCAAGTTTGTTAACGAATCTGTGGCTTCAACGGAATTATATTGTTCGGAAATTTTCCAAGGTTGTCCTACTCCTTTTTCGATGGTTCGGTTGTCAAATTCGGTGTAATCACTTAAATAAGCTGTTTTTTCGCCGTTTAGATAGGTGATTCTCACACCTTTAATGAGATAATCCACGTCAAAAACATACAACGCCACAATAAGCAAAACGAAAATTGTGAGAAGCCAAAGAATAAATTTTAATAAAAAGCGCATAAGATTTGAGGATTTTTGGGTTTAAAATAATTTTTGTTGGTTAGGATTTTCGAGTTCGAGCAAATATTTTTTACGCCAAATTCCGCCGGCATAACCCACTAAGCTTCCGTTAGAACCTATCACACGATGGCATGGAACTAAAATCCATAACGGGTTTTTGCCATTGGCGGAAGCGATAGCTCTAATGGCTTTTGGGTCACCAAAATTTTTGGAAAGTTGCTGATAAGAAATCGTTTCGCCAAAAGGAATTTCGCCAAGCAATTGCCAGACTTTTTTTTGGAAATCAGTGCCGTTAGGATTTAAATTTAGGTCAAAATTTTTGCGGTTTCCCGAAAAATATTCGCCGATTTGAATAACTGCTTTTTCCAGATAATCAGGAATATCGGTTGAAGTTGGAAATTTTTCGTCTAAAAGCGAAAAAGAAAAAATGCCCGTTTCGTCTCCAGTTAAGAGAGCCGTACCCAATGGTGTTTCGAAATAAACATTTTGCATTTTCGGGGGGATTATGCAATAAAAATAGCAAAAAAGTAAAAATGTAAAGTTTTTTCTGAGAAAAAAAATTTAATCGAGTACTAATTTGAACCCTATTCGCGGAATGTTTTCGATGCGAACATTGGTTTCATCTTTAAAAATTTTGCGTAAGCGGGAAATAAAAACGTCTAAACTTCTGCCCATAAAATAGTCGTCTTCACCCCAAAGTGACTTGAGAATTGTTTCGCGTTTTAAGACTTCGTTTTTGTGGTCGATAAATAATTTTAGTAATGCCGATTCGCGTTCGGTGAGGTTGATTTTTTGTTCATTTTTTTCAACCGAATAATTTTCGGGAAAAAATTTAAATCCTCCAATTTGGTACAGTTTTGCGTTATTAGTAGGAATTTTATGGCTTCTTTTGAGAAATACTTCTATCTTTAAATTTAATTCTTCTAAACTGAATGGTTTTACTAAATAGTCGTCGGCACCTAATTTTAATCCTTTGATTCTATCTTCTTTTAAGGCTTTCGCCGAAAGGAATAAAATGGGAATTTCGGCATTTACGGTACGAATTTCTTTGGCTATTTCAAAACCGTCTTTTTTGGGCAACATGACATCTAAAATGCATAGATCAAATTCATTTTTGTGAAATTGTTTAACGGCTTCTTCGCCATCAGAAAAATGCGCAATTTGGTAAAATTGTTCTAAATAATCCATGGTTAAAAAAGCGAGTGTGGCATCGTCTTCCACATAAAAAATCTTGCATTTGTCCATAAATTTTATTTTTTCGGAATGATGATTGAAACTGTGATTCCGGAAGATTGATTGTTTTTAATGCTAATTTTCCAGCGATGCAAATCGATAATTTTTTTGACGTAAAATAAACCCAGTCCAAAACCGCCTACTTCATTTCTTTTTGCACTTGAAACGCGATAGAATTTATCAAAAATAGCATTTATTTCTGAAGGTTCAATGCCAATTCCGTTGTCTTTGAAATCTATTTTTGTAGCAGTATTATCGTCAGACACCTTAATTTCAATTTCGGGATTTCCATCGTTATATTTTACAGAATTGTCGATAATATTGAAAATTACGTTCGAGAAGTGAAATTCATCGGCGTAAATTTGGAAATTATAATGAGGAATTTTCAAATCAATTTTAAGGTTTTCGTATTTGAGCAAAGCCGTTTCTTTCGCCAGATTTAAAACGTCAACCACGTTTATATGTGACTTTTGCAAGGTCATTAATTGCGAATCGCTTTTGGCAATATTGAGGATTTTTTCGATGTGCTGGTTGAGTTTATTGCTTTGTGCGATAATAATTTGCGTGTATTTTGACAACTTCGGGTTCTGGAGAATTTCGGGTTGTGTAGCGGTAAAATTCGAAGCAATTAAAATGGAGGAAATGGGCGTTTTAAACTCATGTGTCATGTTATTAATGAAATCCGATTGGAGTTCGGAGTATTTTTTTTGCTTTAGCAAAAGCACTACCGAATATACATAAATGATTAAAACGAGCAGCAGAATACCGCTGTAAACCCAATATTCTTTCAGCGAACCCATATAACTGTTTTGCAATTCGGGGAATCGTACGGCAAAATAATAGACCAAACCGTCTTTTTTGGTGAAACATTTTTCACATTTTCGCGGTTGTTCTTCGTCGTTTGAAACGTAATCTCCGTACAACATTTCGTCAGAACCACAATCGTAAATTGCAAATTCAAAATCAGTGTTGAGACGCACTTTTTTGAATTCGGTTTTGAGGTAATATTCTAAAACCGTGGCGTCGAAGACATCGTTGACATTGACAATATAATAATCGTCGGTAATTTTACGGATAGGATTTTCCAGTGGTGTTTCGGACTTGTTGTCACGGTGAATTTTTACCACAACATCCTGCAAGGCGTAATTTATTTTCTCACCAAATTCTTTTTTTTCAAATTGATAAGCCTGGGATAATGTTAGCAATTGCATGACCAAAACGCCGGCAATTGCGACCACGCCAATAAAAATGATGAGATTTAATTTATTGAATTTCAACTTTAAAATGATTATTTACGGTACGATATTAGGTTAAAAATTAAGGCAAAACAACCTATTAACATGTCATTAACAAGAGTTGCAATTTGGTTAACATTGTAGTGATGATTTGTTTTTACTTTTGTAATGCAGAATCATCTGAATTTAATTAAAATTAAAAATATGAATTTATGAAAACAGCAAAAACTACATTATTGGCTTTGGCAGGAGCTTTATTTTTAACAGCAGCTCCAACTTTTGCACAAAAAACTCCAGCTGCAACAGCTACAACTGCATCGGCAAAACCGTCGCAAGTAACTTGGACAGAGGAAAGTTATGACTTTGGTGAGATTGCGAAAAGCAAACCAGTTTCTCACGATTTTACTTTTAAAAATACTACAAAGCAAACTATTTTAATTACAAATGTAAAAGCTTCTTGTGGTTGTACTGCTACAAATTATACAAAAACTCCAATTAAACCAGGAGAAATGGCAAGTGTTACTGCTACTTATAATGCAGCCGCTCCAGGGAATTTTAATAAAACTGTTACGGTAACTACTAACGATTCTGAAACACCTAAAATCCTTTCTATCAAAGGGAAAGTGGTTGAGCCGCAATCGTAATTTTAGTTTTTGAATTTAGAAGAAGCTGTCTGAAAAGGCAGCTTTTTTTCGTTTAATGGTTTTGAAGTAATGTTATTAATCATTCGTTTGTTATCTTAATTAATTATTCAGTCGAAAATCAGTTATTACTTTGTAAATAAAAAACGCCTCTTTTTGAGAGGCGTTTTTGGTAGGAATCATTATTGCAATTATTTTTTCACAATTAAGAACCCACTTCTACGGTTTTGAGCGTGTTCTTCTTCAGTACAATTTTCTTTACAATCTACTTTAGGTTCGCTTTCGCCATAACCTTTACCAGTAATTCTGCTTGAAGCAATTCCTTTTGAAAGTACATATTGCACTGTTGCTTTGGCACGTCTGTCTGATAGGTTCATGTTGTAAGAATCGCTTCCTCTATTATCCGTATGTGCTTTTACCATAATCTCAAGATTGTTGTTGTTTTTCATCACTTGAACTAACTTGTCAAGCTCGAAAGCACCTTCTTGAGTGATATTACTTTTGTTAAATTCGAAGAAAATTTCTTTTAAAATAATTTCTTTTTCAGTAACAATTACATCAATTGGTTGAAGATCTGCAGAAATATTTACGATACCACCGTTTGTTTTTGCCACCGGAAAAGTATTGCTTTCAAATCCGTCTTTTGCCACTTGAAGGGAATATGCTTTGTTACAATCTACGTTGTAAACTACGGTTCCATCAGCTCCTGAAGTTCTGGTTTCAATTACGTTTTTCTTTTCATCTAAAATAGCAACACGAGCATCTGCAAGGATGGCACCGGTTTTTGCATTTTTAACAACCGTTACCACTTCTACTCCACAAACCGGAGTTGCCATGTAAATATTATCTACACCCGAGCGGTTACTTGAGAAGAACCCAATGTTTTTAGTAGTGTTGAATGTAAAGGCAAAATCGTCTTTAGAAGTATTTACGGGAGCTCCAACGTTAGTAGCTTCTCCATTTTTAGCTAAATCAATCATGAATACATCTAATGCTCCAAAGCCTTTTCTGCCGTCTGATGAGAAATATAATTTGTTGTCATCAGTAATGAAGGGGAAGCTTTCGTTTCCTGCTGTATTTACTTTAGAACCTAAATTTTCAGGTTTGCCGAAGCTGTCGCCATTTACCGAAACTTTCCAAATATCATTTCCACCAAGACCTCCTGGCATATTAGAAGAAAAATATAAAGTTTTTCCGTCTTTGCTTAAACTTGGGTTACTAACCGAATAGTCTTTGCTATTGAATGGTAAAGCTTGAACATTTGCCCATTTATCACCGTTTTTAGTGGCTTTAAAAAGGTAAACTTGACCGAATTTCAATTTCTTCGATTTGTCTTTTTCAAAATCTCCTTCTTTGAAACTTTCGCTGGCAAAAAACATGGTGTTACCATCGGCAGAAATTGTGGCAGGACCATCATGGTGCTTGGTATTAATTTCCGCAACTGGAGTGGCTTCGCTCAAAGTTCCGTTAGCGTTATAAGTTGATTTGTACAAATCTAAAAACGGTTCTTCATTCCAGCCATAGGTTTTTCTGGCTTTGTTTCTTGCTGATGCAAAATAAAGTGTGTTATCGTTTGCCAAAACTGCTCCAAAATCTGACTGATCACTATTGATTTCAACGGCTTTTTCATCAAATAATTTTGCCTGACTGCGAAGTTTAGGCAAATAATTAGGATCCTTATTGAATTCTACAGCACGAGAGTCAGATGGTGCTAAACTGGCAAATTTTTGCATTTGTTTGTTTGCCTCCTCATATTTACCTTCGGCTTTTAGCATTTGAGCATAACGGTAATAAGATTCGGCATCTTGCTGAGTTTCTACCGCTTTTGCATACCATTTTGCAGCTTCTTTTGTATTGAAAACATTGTAATAGCTTTCGGCTAATTGTTTATAAACGTAGCCGTCTGCTTTTCCTTTTTCTACTAGTTTTAAATATTCTGCGGAAGCGTCAACATATTCAAATCGATCAAAGAGTTTGTCGGCTTTTTCTGTATCGGTGTTTTGGGCCGAAAGAGTCATACTCGCGATCACAAAACTTAATGTTACATATATTTTTTTCATTGTCTTAGGTCGCTTTTATGTTAGAAATAACGAGGTGAACGTGAAACTTTTTTCGGGAAATTCAAATCGAAAAGTAAAATTACCTCGTGAGATGCCGGAGCTGCGATTTTAATATCTGAAGTGATATGATCGTATGCATAACCAATTCTTAAGTTGGGAGAAATGGCGTAGTTAACCATTCCACCAAATGAATCATCTAAGCGGTATGTTGCTCCAATTTCGAACTTTTCATTGAAAAGGAAATTGGTAGAAACGTCTAAAGATACAGGCGCTTCAAAAGCTGATTTTACCATAGCGAATGGCTTAAATTTGATGTTAGGGCTTAGGTCAAATACATATCCTCCAGTTAAGAAGAAGTGCTGGGTTTCTTCACCATAATAAATTTCTTCGCCATTTTGCCTAACATTAAGGTGCTTTGAATTAAGCATATTAGGCACCGAAAGTGCGATGTAATAGTTATTGGTATAATAGAAAAATCCTGCTCCAATATTAAGGTAAGTATTGTTAGAGTCTTGCGAGAATGCCTCGTCTGTTTGATCTGGTAATGATCCATTAATATCACTAAAAAGTCCGATTCTTTGGAAAGTCGCCCCAGCTTTAATTCCTAATGCTAAACGGTGTTCTCCTCCTAAATTAAGTGTATAAGAGAAATCTCCATAAACATTTTGTTCTTTAACTGGACCAATTTCGTCGGCGATAACTGAAAGACCTAAACCTACGTTTTTACCTGCCGGAGAGTGTCCTGAGAAAGTAAAAGTTCTTGGTGCATCTTCGATACCATCCCATTGCTGTCTGTATAATAGCCCGAAAGATAAATTTTCTTTAGAACCAGCATAAGCAGGGTTAATCACGTTCATATTATACATGTATTGTGTATAATGCGGGTCTTGTTGTGCAGTTGCATCTGCAAGAGCCGAAAGTGTTATCAGTGCTGTGAAAAATATTTTCTTCATTGTTTACTTTTTTTATATGAATCGCTGCTTGCCGAAACAAGCAGCGTTCAATATATCATTTAGTTTCTTTGTCTGTTGATTTGAATCCATCCAGTTCTTCCTTCTACTCCATCTCTTTCAATTATGTAGTAGTAAGTTCCGTCTGGCAATTCATTTCCATTATTTGACTGACCTTTCCACTCATTAGTATAATTGTTGAAACTGTAAACTTCTGTACCGTAACGGTTATATATTGTTAACTTTCTAACATTGAAACCAGTTAGGTCAAATGAATCATTTTTACCATCATTATTTGGAGAAATTCCTTTTTGAATAGTACAAAATGTTCCCGTCACCGTGAATGATTGGTTGCTTAAACAACCATTATCATCAACTGTTACAGTGAAATTCATTGGATAAACTGGTTGTCCAGACAAATTAGCAACGTATTCTGAAACATTAAATCTAGAGTCGGTCCCAACTTGATCACCTTGTGCATTTCTCCAGATATAATTATAGTTTCCTCCTTGTGGAGATGCAGTTAAGATGTAGTTGTTATTTTCACATAAATCTTCGACAGTAACTTCTATTCCATCTTGGATGGTGATGGTGAAGTTGCTTTCGCTTCTGTTACGACAAAGAGTTAAATCTTCTTGGATTGCATATACAATTTGATAAGTTCCTGGAGTGCTTCCGGCAATATTAATTTCTCCGGTTGTACCGTTGATTACCAATCCTGCTGGAGCAGAGAAGTTTCCGCCTGGTTCAAATGTTCCTTGTGGGAAAATTGAATTGGCACCTGAACAATAGGTATCATCCTCAAAACTAAATTGTGTTACCGGATCGATTCCCGCTGTAATAGTTACAGTTGCAGAACTATTTCCACCAGCTCTACATTCGGTATCATTTTGGTTCAAATTGTACTCGATTGTATAAGTTCCAGGTGTTGATTGTGCTAAATTGATTGTTCCTGTTGCAGCATCTATAACAATACCTGAATCAGCTGAACTCCAAGTTCCTCCTTCGGTAAATCCGGCAGTTTTAATTGGAGTCGGATTGGTAGCATTTTCACAAACTGTGTTGTATGTAAATCCTACAACTGCTGGCGTTAAATCATTGATTACAATTTGTGCATCTGTTTGACCTAATTGTCCACATCCAGAAGCTGGAATTTCGTAACGGATGATGTACGTTCCTGGAGCTGTGTTAGCCAAATCAATTTCTCCAGTTGCTCCATCAAGGGCAATTCCCGATCCAGAAACTACTGTATAACTTCCGCCAGTTACAAATCCGGTTACCGGAATTGGCATTGGGTTGGTTGAAGAGATACAAACTGGTGACGTATAGCTAAATCCTGTTGTAGGCACTCCAGAAGCGTTAATCACAATTTGTGTTGCGCTTTGTGAGTATGCCGTACAAGTTGTATCGTCAGACTGAATTGTATAATAAACCGTGTAAGTTCCTGGAATACTGGTTGCAAAATCAATACTTCCCGTATTTGAATCTAAACCTAGTCCGGTTTCTGGAGTTGCAGTAAATTGTCCTCCTGATAAGAAACCAGCATTTGGAATAATTGAAATTGGGCTTGGATCTGTTATACAATATTGAGGATTTTCGTAAGCGAATCCTGTAACAGGTATAATTGCTGGTAAGACTTCAAATTCAAAAGTATTGGTTTTATCATCTGTACAACCTGAAACTGTATTTGGTAATAAATAAGTTACGGTGTAAAGTCCAGCAGCTGCTCCATCTAATTCAATCGCACCTGTTGTAGCATCGATTGTTAATGTTGGTGATACTGAATAAGAACCTCCTGTAGTGAAACCTTCAGTTGGAATTGGCTCGATTATTCCAGAAGGACAATTTGGCGTTGGATACGTAAACCCTAATTCAATTTCGTTAATTGTTAACGTAAAGGTTAGTGTTTCTTGACAACCATTGTCTGCTAAAACAGTATAAGTTCCGGCTTGAGCATCCGCAGCATCGATGTTAAATACTGCTCCTGTCTGTGTTGACACAGTACCATCAGGTAATGTCCAAGTGAATGTGGTGGTTGACACATCGAATCCGTTTGTTGGCATTACCGTAATAGTAGTAGCATCACCTTCACAAATAGTAGTATTCCCGTCTAAAGTGAATTCAGGTGCTTGAGCGGAAAGTAGCAAATCAAATGTATCAGTGATGTAACAATCTGTCCCTACCTTTTCGATTCTAACGAATATTGGCGTGGTAACCGAGGTCGTATGGCTTGTAATTGCGCCACTTGTTCCATCAATAGCTTCTGCTTCCGTTAAATAATATTCAATAACATAATCTGCGGGAGTTACAGTACCATCTAGGATATTAGCATTGTTTTCTGTAAGATCAAATGTTGAATTTCCAACACATGCTGTTAAATCTTCAGGCTCTTGAGTATCGAATTCTTCGATATTAATCGTAATTTCTGATTTTCTCACAATTGCCGGAGCTCCACATTGTGGATACGTTGCTACGGCTTCCATCAATGTAACGTCTTCTGCACAAACATTGATATCTAAGTCGCTACTATAAAATTCGCCGTTTTTTCTCCATTCGAAAACAATATCTAGAGGGTCTCCAGCTGGGTTAAAACGCCAAGCTTCATTGGTTGTTGACCAGTTTCCGGTGTTACGGCCCGGAGGAGCAAACCCTACTGTTCCATTTGCATTTTGAATACCAACCGTAGCTGGTCCCCAAGCACAAGTTGCGTGATTACCGATATAAACATCAATAATGTTACTTCCTTCATATAGAACAATTTGACTGTTCTCTCTAATACTAGTACAGCTAAATCTTGCCACGTTGTAGAAATTTACAACAAATGCGCGACACGGAGCTGTACCTAAAACTTGGTAGTTAATTGACCAATCTCCCGTACTTCCTCCAGGATATAAATCTTGCATTACACCCATAATGGCATTAACATATGGAGGTCTAACAGCATTAGGATTGAATGGTATTGGTTGTGTATAGCTATAACCTGCTGGTCCAAGTGGTGTATATTGTCCTCCAGGAACAACACCTGCGATACTAAATGAAACAGCACCATTATCGGTAATTAATAATTTATTATATGTTTCACCAAAGAAACAGAAATTAAATGGCAGTGTAACGGTATCCGTCCAATCATCATCAGCTCCAATTTGGATTGGCGTTCCACCAGTAAATGGAAATGGTGGCATGTAAGGGATGCTTTCTACCGCGTAGGTATTGGTTTGATTAATTTGTAAGTATGAAGCAGATAAATCCACACAATTGTCATTTGGACAAACCGTAACTTCAGCTCCAACGTTTACATCTACACCTTCAATATCAACGCCAATACATCCAGGGGAATTGTAAAGTGTAAAACTATAAGGTCCTGACCAATAACTTACGTTGTCTGGCCCGCAAATTGCTCTCACATAAAATTCGTAAGGTTGTGCTGAAACCAATCCAGAAACGTTAGCTGTTGGGTTTGTATTTACAACGGTTCCGTTAATGTTACCAGGGTAAGTTCCTCCTGCTGGCTGAATAATGTACTGCCATTGAGTTTCGGCTCCTCCTGGAGTCCAAACTAAAACGGCAGTGGACGGAGAAGATTGTTGTGCACTTAGGTTTGTTGGGAAAGGACAAGTTAACGGCGTACAATATACAGGCATACTGTTGTACAATGTTGTATTTTGAACTCCCTGTCCTGCTGCTTTTGTAAAAATAGTTTCGTTAAACGAATTTTGAATTGTCAAACCTACTTGTGCAGCTTGTGCAGCAGTTCCAGCAACATTCCAAAAAACTTGAAATTGTACTCCTGGACACAATGCCACTGTTTGGTTTATTGAAGCGCCGTTTCCGGTTTTATTTAAAACTGCAACAATCTCACCATTTTGGATTACGTTCATTGTACTTCCCCAAGCATTGTTTCCAGTATCTTGAAGAATGAAAGTATAGTTACATTTGTCTGCTTCTTCACATAATAATGTTTTGAAAGGAATTGGTCCAACCCATTGACTTTGCTGGGTATCATTACAATGAGCTCTTACATAATATACATAATTAGTTCCGGGTTGAAGCGGTTGACCATTAAAATCTGTATTTACAGTAAGATCTGTATTTGTAGTAATTAGAGTTCCCGCATAATCAACTGGTGGAACAGGTCCTCCTGCTGGTTGTACATAAACTTGCCATTGAGTTTCTAAATATCCAGGTGTCCATGACAAGTCAGCTGAAGTGGAGGTTACGTTCTCAACAATCAAATCTACTGGATTAGGACAAGGTGGAATTGGTTCGAAAATTACCTCATCTATAAAAATTCTGGTAGAATTAGTTACTCCTTGTGGCAAGTGCCAACCAATGTGAACTAGTACTGAACCGTCATCATTTCCAAAGTTGTTTAGGTTAATAACTTTTTCCTGATAAGTTGTATTTGACCAAGTAGTTAAAGGCATCAAAGTTTCAGTAAAACTTACAGGGTCACTTCCAGCTGTGGAAAGTTTTATTTCAATATTATTGTTATTATTTCCTGTTGCTAAAACTTTATATTTAAATCTCAATCGGTAATTTGACAACAAGCGAAGTGCAGGTGTAATTAACCAATCATCGTTATTGACACCAGAATTAGGATTGATTGAGGCCACTTGATCACCTTCTGCAGGTGTTAAGTTGTAGTTCATATCCCAAGAATTGCTACCTAAAACACTTACTGTTGACCAACAAGGTTCGAAAACTGAAGTCGTATTAAATCCTTCTGTGTAAGGTACATTTACAGGGTTACAAGCTGTATAAAACAAAAATGGTCCAGACCAACTACTATTGTCTGTATCTGAACAATTTGCTCTCACGTAGAATTCGTATTGCGTTGCAGCTACCAATCCCGAAACGGTTCCGCCGTTAGCTAAATCTTGAGCGTTGGTAGGGTTTAATCCTGGAACTCCTGTTCCTGGTGCTTGAACCACTACATCCCAGTTCGTAGCACCACCTAAAGCAGGTTGTGTCCAAAATAAATTAGCGGTTGTGGTCGTTTGTCCTGAAGCTCCTAAATTTGTTGGAGCTCCACATGAAACAGCTGTTTTAAATCTAAAAGGACCAACCCAGTCACTTGCCCAATCGGGCCCACAATAAGTACGAATGTAGTAGACGTAAAAAGTATCACTTAATAATCCTGTTGCAGGATAAGGTCGTGTAGTGGTGATATCATAGGCAGTAGTTGGTGCATCATTTAATGGTGCAACCGCCACAGCTTCTCTTTCAATATAAATTTGCCATTGAGTAGTGGCTCCTGTCGGTGGAGGAAGCGATCCTGGAGTCCAAGTTAAATTAGCAGTGTTTGCAGTAATTGCAGTTGCTCCTAAATTTATTGGAGGCGGACACAAAGGTACGAGACAGTCCACCATTCTTGAATATAGTGGTGTATTAACATTTGGACTTCCAGTTCCTACAGGCTTGGTAAACAATAGTTGATTAAAACTATTTTGGATTGTTAAACCTATATTCGCAGAAGCGGTTCCTCCTTCAATCCAAAAAACTTCAAAAGGGATTCCATTACACAACGGCACTTGTACCGCAGAAGCATTTCCACTTGTAAATCCTGGACCTAATATCGCAACTGTAACACCATTCTGGCGAACATGCATTATTGCACCACTATATCCACCATTACCAGAAGGACGAGTTAATCTAAAAGTATAGTTACATTGCTCGACTGGATCACAGACTGGCGTGTTAAATAAAAATGGACCCGCCCAAGGTGAAAATGTGGTTCCTCCATCGGTACAAGGTACTCTTACCCAATACTGATAAGCAGTAGCAGCCATCAATGGTGTACCGTCGATGGTGTTCGTTACCACCAAATTATTATTAGATGTAACAGGAGTTCCAGCTCCTGAAGGAATCATGGCGCCTGCAGGTTGTACTGCAATTTCCCAACTTGTAGCGGTACTTCCCGCTGGATTGCTCCAGCTTAAAGTTGCAGATGTCATGGTAGCCGTTGCAGCCAAATTAGTGGGCTCATCACAAGTTACATATTGTATGTTTAAGGTGTAGCCTACGGTTTGATTAGCTGCCGCAGAAGAAATTACCACAATATATGTTTCGCCAGCCGTCACTGCCAATGCGGGAATCGTTCTTACAGTCGCACCCGTATTTGCAACTCCAGCAATGCAACTTACACCAACATTCGCACAACTATTATAAACAAATAACGAAGAATTTGGAGCGGTTGGTGTCATTCTTATTCTTACCTCTCCTGTCTCAGGAGCGGTAAATGTGTAAAAAACTTCGTTACCAGCCATATAATTGGTGCCTGCAGGTGTAGCTCCACAAGAAGTTCCTTGAGACACATCAGTTCTATCATTTGAGTTTGAAGTATTATCTGTAGCTTGATACGGCAATTGTGGAATTACAATAGGCTCAGTACACGTTTCACCCAGTGATGCAGTTGTAAAAAAGTATGGAAGCGTCCAATCACTTTTATTAGTTTCTGAACAAACTGCTCGTACATAATACTTATAGTTCGTATCAGGATTGAGTGTAATTGCTGGACTATAGAGCGATGTATCAAATGGCATTGCCCCTGAATAAGTATATAAATTTCCAGCTGCAATACCTTGCTCCAAAGTTAAAGTTTCAGGTACGATAACAATTTCCCAACTAGTCGCCCCTCCGGCAGGAGTTACCCATGTTAGTTGAGCAGAAGTCATATTAATTACAGGTGCTGCAAGTCCTGTTGGCATCTCACATTTTTGAGACACTCTCACATCATCAATAAGCCAACCTACGTCAGCATCACTTCCTATTCCTGGCTGAGTATATACCCTTACAAACGCGATATAAACTTGCTCATTTTGGTTATAGCCCAAAGCTCGGAGATCAACAGTATGTTCGTCCCACTTTGGAGATCCATCTCCATTAAATGGCCCTTCAGGATTTAAAGAAAGTTCATCCCATTGAGCCGCTTGTTGATAAATAGCTGGATTATTTTGTGCTCCCGCAGAAACTCTTGCCACCATAAGGCGATAAATTGTTCCTTGATCCCCGTCGGTTCTTTGGCGGGTTACAAATTGCAGTTGAGCATTTGCTGGCAAAGTGACTGCCGAAGTAGCCAACCAGTCTTGGGAAGTATTTCCCTGCCCAATTTGGTAACGTTCAGAAAACGCAGAATTTGGCGTGGAAAATGAAAGAGCCGCATTGGGTAAAATCCTCCATAACCTTGGTGCCGTCCCCTGACCATTATTGAAAGCTACCCAGCCTGTTGGCAAACTTGTCCCTCCGTCAAAGTTCTCTGTGAGCTGACTAAAGCCCACAAAGCTCATGAAAAAGGTTAAAAGTAATAAGGTAATTTTTTTCATAAAATGAAAAGTTTAGGTTGTTTATAATAAATTGATAAGAATTTAAGAACTTCAAATTTAACTATTTTTAAGAAAGTCGTAACAAAAAAATAATATTTAACTAAATTGTTTTGTGATTTTATGTTAGAATTCATTCTAGCATTTCACTCTTCGCAAGTTTTCGTTAGCTTTGTAAATAAATATGAATTATGCTAGAAAAAGAAAATATAAACTTTGAAAAGACTGTTGTTGTGGGAATTATAACTCAACAACAAGATGAAAATAAACTTACTGAATACCTTGATGAGCTTGAATTTTTGACTTTTACTGCTGGTGGTGAGGTAATAAAACGTTTTTCACAAAAATTAGACAAACCTAATCCTAAAACTTTTTTAGGAACTGGCAAAATGGATGAAATTCACACATTTGTAAAAGAAAATGGAATCAGTACTGTTATTTTTGATGATGAACTGTCTCCTTCTCAACAAAAAAATATTTCAAAATTGTTAGATTGCAAAGTCCTCGACAGGACCAATCTTATTTTAGACATTTTTGCACAAAGAGCCGAAACTTCTTACGCCAGAACACAGGTGGAATTAGCGCAATGCCAATATTTATTACCGAGACTTTCCGGTATGTGGACACACCTTGAAAGACAAAAAGGAGGTATTGGATTACGTGGTCCCGGTGAAACAGAAATTGAAACCGACCGTCGAATTGTTCGTGACCGAATTTCTTTGCTCAAAGAAAAAATCAGAACGATTGACAAACAAATGGCGCAACAACGAAGCAATCGGGGTGCGATGGTTCGGGTGGCGCTTGTGGGATATACTAATGTGGGGAAATCTACTTTGATGAATGTAATTTCTAAAAGTGAGGTTTTTGTAGAAAATAAGTTATTTGCAACACTTGACACTACCGTTAGAAAAGTGGTGATTAAAAATTTACCTTTTTTACTTTCGGATACAGTGGGATTTATTAGAAAATTACCCACGCAGTTGGTGGAATCTTTTAAAAGTACGCTTGACGAAGTTAGAGAAGCAGATTTATTATTACACGTAGTGGATATTTCGCATCCGGATTTTGAAGATCACATCGAGTCTGTGAATCAAATTTTAGCTGATATTAAAAGTGCGGACAAACCTATTATTATGGTTTTTAACAAAATTGATGCTTACAAACATTTGACGATTGATGAAGATGATCTTATTACCGAAAAAACCCGTAAACATTACACTTTAGAAGAATGGAAAGCCACTTGGATGTCGAAACACGGAGAAGACAAAGCGTTATTTATTTCGGCGACAAATAAGGAAAATTTTGAGGAATTTAGGGAAAAGGTTTATGATGCAGTTAGGGAGATTCATGTGACGCGTTTTCCGTATAACAAATTTTTGTATCCGGATTATAAGGATGCTCCGGAGGAAATGGAATAGTGCTTTTTAGTAGAACTTGCGACAGGGATTGCAGCGGAAAGCTTTTTAATTTTTTTCCTTACAAGCGCACCAGCGAGGAAGCGACCAGCGGAAGCTCCCGTAGCGGTAGCGATTGCTGGAAAAAAATTAAAAACTTGTAGCGGAAAGCCCGGCTGTTCGCCAAAAAAATAAAAAAACCTTTCATTGATTTGAAAGGTTTTGTTGTTTTAGAATCCGTAGTTGGCGCCAACTCCAAATACTTGCCTGATTTGAAATCCTCGGAAAGCGTTATCGTCGTAAACTGCTTGAAAAGAAAGGTTTGTAGTTAAGTATTTGTTGATTTTTAGCACGATGTTAAGCTGGTAATCTAGATCTACGTTTTGTAGATCTTCGAGGTAATTGCTGTAAAGATTGAGGATATTTTCGAAAGTTACGTTGGCCATGGCGTCAAATTTATAGTAGGCTGAGGTGTTGAAACCAAGCTCGTATCGAATGCTTTGACCTTCTTTTACGCCAAAATACGCTTCATTTGGCAATGTGAAATTTTTGTCAACAAACGTGATTTTAGAGGTTGCGGGTGCGATATTTACTTTAAAATTATCATCGCGTTTGTACAAAATTCCGGGTCCAAATGATAAATAAGCTGGCGAAAGAAAATTGGTATATTCGTCTCGGATTTCGGCGCCATTTTCATCTTTTGCGTAATTGTATCCTTTGGTAAATTGTGTCCTAAAATTTAAAAATGCTGAGTAATACCAGCGGCTCTCAGGTTTAAATTTTTGCCCAAGCAAAGAGTTGAGTTCGAGTCTGTCGTCCGTTTTTTTGGCAAAAGAACTCGTTCTGGTTTTCACGAGTCCGTAGGATGCGATGACTTTATTGTCCCAAGTGAGATCGTTTTTTTTGTAGTTAAAATCATAGTTAACGCCAAGGGTTCCCGAAATATTGTTTTCTCCTCCGGGAAGCCAATTGTCAAAGGTAGATTGGTTGAAAAGAAACGAGATGTTGCCGCCTTTCTTCCAAGGACTGATGGTGTCGTTTGCAGTTGTGTTGTCTTGTGCTTGTGCCGAAATGATGGCGAAAAAAGTGAGTATTGTAAGGATAATTTTTTTCATATTTAATTTACGCTTTTGGGAGGTTTATATTTATTTTTTTGGCTTTTTAAATAATGGAACTGCGGAACATGCTTCGCCAAACATAATACTTTTAGCAATGGGTTGCAACTTTTGAGCGGCTAAAACGTAAGCGGCTTCGGGAACAGGTTTTTTAGAACAACCTTTGATAATCACTGGTTTATCACGATAGGTTTCGTAATCAAGGTTCGCCAAAATTTCTTCATATAAAGAAACATTAATGTCGTCTTTTCTACCTATTACAATTTTTTTTGAAACTGGAGTTAAATAGATGGTCACCAACATCGATGCCCAAGCGGGAATGATTGCATCGGTACTGCAAAAAACCGAAACGTAAGCGTCTTGGTATTGTTGCCAATCGTGGTTTTTTAAGGCTTCGCGAAAATCTTTTTCCCGGAGTAAAAATCCTTCGAAAAGCCATTGGGCAATATCCACTTCCATGCGAAAACCTTTTGGGTAATAATCCTCCAAATCAAAAATTTCAAGTGAACTATTGGCCACTTTGTTGATAATTTCGTCTTCCATATCGGATTTGTGATTTAGGATTTAAGATATATGATTTGTAATTTTTTAAACCGCAAAGAGGCAAAGTCTTCGCAAGGTTCGCAAGGGTTTTACTTCTCTCTCCAAACTTCTTCCTCCAAAACTCCCAACGCTTAAAGCATTCCAAGTTCGAGTTTTGCTTCTTCGCTCATGAGGTCTTTGGTCCAGGGCGGATCGAAAGTAATCTCTACTTCGGTGGCTTTTACGTTGTCAATTTTATTGATTTTTTCTTCCACTTCCAGCGGCAAACTTTCGGCTACGGGGCAATTTGGCGAGGTTAAAGTCATCAGTATTTTAACTTCGTAATCCGTATTCACCATCACATCGTAAATTAATCCGAGTTCGTAAATGTCAACCGGAATTTCCGGATCGTAAATGGTTTTAAGTACTTTTACGATTTCTTCTCCTAATAGGTTAGTGTCTATTTCTTGTTGCATGATTTATTTTTTCAAAATTTTAAATACCAAGGGAATTTTACCATATAAGGCATATAAGATTATTTGAGGATAAGCTAAATCAATAATTACCTCTTCGCCTGATACGCCAAAGCATACATCTTAATTTGTTTAATCATCGAAACCAAACCATTGGCTCGCGTAGGTGAAAGATGGTCTTTCAGTCCAATTTCGTCAATAAATTCCGTATCGGCTTCTAGAATGGCTTCTGCCGTTTGGTTTGAAAACGCCCTGATTAAAATGGCAATGATGCCTTTGGTCAAAATTGCATCACTATCGGCGGTAAAAATAATTTTATCATTTTGTTCTTCTCCATGAAGCCACACTTTAGATTGACAGCCTTTTATAATATTTTCTTCCGTTTTAAATTTTTCGTCAATAAGCGGAAGTGTTTTGCCTAAATCAATCACATATTGATACCTTTCGTCCCAACTTTCGGGGTCAAACATGCCAAACTCGTCCACTATTTCGTTTTGAATTTCTTTAATCGTCATTATTTTTATTTTGAATTTGCGAAACTTTCAATACCTCATTTACCAGTTTTTCAATTTCCTTGGGAGGATTTCCATGATCAAAAACAGGCACTTGGTACGTTTCGTTTTTATAGATTACTTTAAAAGTTGCCATCATGGCACCATCATAAAAACGTTTTTCTGAAGGTGCTTTCAGGTTGTTGAGCTTTGCGACATTAACATCTGACAATTTTTTCAAAACCGAATTCCAATTTTTTTTAGGCAAATCTTTGAGTTCGGCAACCTGATTTCTTCCTTTAATATTAAAAACCGTGTCTTGCTTGACCAAAGTTTTAAAATAATTTCCTCTGGTAGAAGCCTCGTATTCAAACGAAATATTTTCACTTTCCTTTTGTAGTTCCGAAGAGTTACAGCCTTTTGTCATCATCAATACTAAGAAAATTGCAGTAATAATTTTCATGTGCTTTTTTATTATCGAAGATACAAATTTTAAGCCAACATGGATTTTGCTTTATGCAAAGCCACAATCAATGCGTCAATTTCTTCTTTGGTATTGTAAAAAGAAAATGACGCCCGAATGGTTCCCGGAATATCAAAAAATTGCATCACGGGTTGAGCACAATGATGTCCGGTTCTTACGGCAATACCCATATTATCAACAATGGAACCCACATCATACGGGTGCAAACCTTCGATGTTAAACGAAATTACAGAAGTTTTTTTGTCTAACATTTTCGGACCATAAATTTTTAAACCGTCAATCTCGAGTAACTTTGCCGTAGCATATTGTAACAATTCGTGTTCATATTGCTGAATGTTTTCAAAACCAATTTCGTTTAAAAAATCAATGGCTTTGCCTAAAACAATTCCTCCAGAAATATTGGGCGTTCCCGCTTCAAATTTATGCGGAATTTCGGCATAAGTTGTTTTTTCAAAAGTCACTTCTTTAATCATTTCGCCACCACCTTGATACGGCGGCAACTGGTTCAGCCATTTTTCTTTGCCATACAAAATCCCGGTCCCCGTTGGTCCGCATATTTTATGTCCTGAAAAAATATAAAAATCGCAATCTAATTTTTGAACGTCAACTTTAATATGTGGTGCAGATTGTGCCGCATCAATTAAAACTGCCGCGCCAACTTGATGCGCTTTTTCAATTATTTTTTCGATAGGATTAATGGTTCCAATGGCATTTGAGATGTAATTTACCGCTACAATCTTGGTTTTTTCCGAAAGTAATTTTTCATATTCTTCTAAAAGTAATTCGGCATTTTCATCCATCGGAATTACCTTCAACTTGGCTCCGGTTTTTTCGCAAAGCATTTGCCAAGGCACAATATTACTGTGATGTTCCAAGGCAGAAATTATTACTTCATCATCGTTTTTTAAAAGCGAACCAAAACCATTTGCCACCAAATTAATTCCGGCGGTTGTTCCAGCAGTAAAAATAATTTCAAAATTGTGCTTTGCATTCAGGTGTTGCTGGATTTTTAACCGTGATTGTTCGTAAGCATCTGTAGCCAATTGACTTAATTTATGAACACCCCTGTGAATGTTAGCATTAATTTCCTCATAATAATTAGCAATGGCATCAATCACCACTTTGGGTTTTTGGGAAGTGGCCGCGTTATCAAAATAAACCAAAGGTTTGCCATTGACTTTTTGCGTTAAGATGGGAAATTGTGATCGAACTTTATTTATATCCAGCATTTTAATTTTCTTTTCAAAGTGCAAATTTACGCCGTATTTTTTTAATCGAATAAGATTTAAGAATAGATTTGGTTATGCTGTATTTGATATTCTTTTTTGAAAATTAAAAAAAATAGCCTCCGAAATTTTTTCGTAAGTTTGTTTCATTACCAATACTACCAAACTATGTTCAAAAAAATTGCCACGGGAAGCTGTCTTTTTTTCTTCTCAATTGCTGTTTTGGCACAAGAAAAAAAACAATCCCCTGTTTATCTAGACACTTCAAAACCTATCGAGCAACGGGTGGATGATGCGCTTTCGCGAATGACTTTGCAGGAAAAAATTGCCATGCTTCATGCACAATCTAAGTTTAGTTCTCCCGGAGTTCCACGATTGGGAATCCCGGAATTTTGGACAACTGATGGACCTCATGGCGTTCGCGCAGAAGTAAAATGGGACGAATGGGATCAAGCCGGCTGGACAAATGATTCCATTATTGCGTTTCCGGCATTGACGGCTTTAGCATCAACCTGGAATAAAGAAATGTCGTGGAATTATGGTAAAGCTTTAGGCGAAGAAGCCCGTTATCGCGAAAAAGATATTTTATTAGGACCTGGAGTAAACATTTATCGAACACCTTTAAACGGAAGAAATTTTGAATATATGGGTGAAGATCCGTTTTTAACTTCAAAAATGGTCGTGCCATATATTAAAGGTGTACAATCAAATGGCGTGGCGACTTCTGTAAAACATTTTGCTTTAAATAATCAGGAAATGTTTCGTCACACGAGTAACGTGATTGTGAGCGATCGTGCATTGTACGAAATTTATTTGCCTCCATTTAAAGCTGCTGTAACCGAAGGTGATTCTTGGACAATTATGGGAGCTTACGATTTGTATAAAAATCAATGGGCAAGCCAAAATAAATATTTGTTAAACGATATTTTAAAAGGTGAATGGAATTATAAAGGTGTGGTAATTTCTGATTGGGGTGCTGTAAATAATACTGATCATGCTGTAAAACATGGTCTTGATTTAGAATTCGGAACCTGGACAGATGGACTTTCCGGCGGAAGCAAAAATGCTTACGATAATTATTTTTTGGCACAACCTTATCTAAAAGGTATTCAGGAAGGAAAATATTCCACTGAAGAATTAGACGACAAAGTAAAAAGATTGCTTCGTTTGGCATTTCTTACTTCTATGAACCAAAATAAACCTTACGGAAATGTTGGTTCTGAAGAACATCGAGCGATGGCAAAAAAAATTGGCGAAGAAGGAATTGTGTTGCTTAAAAATGATGGCCAAATCCTTCCGATTGATATTTCTAAAACGAAAAAAATTGCGGTTATTGGCGAAAATGCCATTAAAATGATGACTGTTGGTGGCGGTTCTTCTTCGTTAAAAGCCAAATATGAAACCTTGCCTTTGGACGGTATCAAAAATAAATTTGGAACAAATACCGAAGTGGTTTTTGCGAGAGGTTATGTAGGTGATCCAACTGGTGAATATAACGGTGTAAAATCTGGACAAAATTTAGAAGAAAAAAGAAGCGCTGACGAACTTTTAAAAGAAGCTGTTGCTTTGGCAAAAAATTCCGACCATGTGATTTTTGTGGGCGGATTGAACAAAAGCGATTTTCAGGATGCTGAAGGAAACGACCGCAAAAGTTATGGTTTGCCTTACAACCAAGACCAAATAATTAGCGCTTTGGCGAAAGCGAACAAAAATTTTACTGTAGTTTTAGTATCCGGAAATGCAGTTGCCATGCCGTGGATTAAAGAAGTACCATCGATAGTTCAGGCTTGGTATTTAGGTTCTGAAGCAGGAAATTCTTTGGCATCAGTGCTTTCGGGTGAAGCCAATCCTTCCGGAAAATTGCCATTTACTTTTCCTGTAAAATTAGAAGATAATTCGGCTCATCAATTAGGAGAATATCCCGGAAATAAAGCAGAATTAGCCGCTGGAAAAGGCAAAGACGCTAAAAATGTCATCAACATTCAATACAATGAAGGAATTTTTGTAGGATACCGTTGGCATGATACCAAAAAAATAAAACCGTTGTTTAGTTTTGGGCACGGATTGAGTTACACTACTTTTGAAATTGGAAATGTAAAAGCAGACAAAAAAACCATTAGTGAAAATGACAAAATTACCTTCACAATTTCGGTTAAAAATACCGGAAAAAGAAAAGGTTCAGAAGTTATTCAATTGTATATCAGCGATTTAAAATCTTCGGTGGAAAGACCAGCAAAAGAGTTAAAAGGTTTTGAAAAAGTGGAACTGAATCCGGGAGAACAAAAGGATGTTTCCCTCACAATCGATAAAACCGCATTGAGTTATTTTGACGAGAAAAAACACGATTGGATTGCCGAACCCGGCGAATTTGAAGCCCTAATTGGAAATGGTTCTGATGCGATAAAAACCAAAATAAAATTTACTTTAAAATAGAAATTGAAAAACTCTGGAGAATACTTCGGAGTTTTTTTTTTTGCCGTCTTTTTCAAATTTGTCAAAAATATTAACCTCTTTTTATTTTTGATTAATCTAAATAAGTTTTATTTTTGCCGTTATTTAGATTTAATTAAAATAACTGTCCCGCAAAAATGAAAAAAATAGCCCTTGTATTGGTAGTCGTATCTTCTGCCGTTTTATTTTCTTGCAAAGAAGAAAAAAAAGTAGAAACAATTGAAATTGAAAGCCAGCAAACCACTGAAACTCAAAAAATCGTGTCTTTAAACGGTGCCGTTACAGAAATTGTTGCAGCATTAGGTCACGAAAAAGAAATTGTAGGAGTTGATGTTACCTCAACTTTTCCAGAATCAGTAAAAAATACTGCCAAAGATTTAGGTCACGTTAGAAGTCTTTCGATTGAAAATATTGTGGCACTTCAACCCACAATGATTTTGGCTACAGAAAAAGATTTAAGCCCTGAATTAGCAGAAAAAATCAAAAATGCGGGAATACAATCATCTATATTTAAACAAGATTTCTCGGTTGAAGGCACAAAAAAATTGGTAGCAGAAGTTGCAGGAGTTTTGAAACACGAAAATTTTAAATCAATCACTGAAAAAATTGATGCCGATTTACAGAAAATACAGCCAATTGAAAAAGCACCAAAAATATTATTTATTTACGCTCGTGGAGCTGGAACACTAATGGTTGCCGGCAAAAATACGCCGGTTGAAAAAGCAATAGCTATCGCTGGAGGTCAAAATGCAATTACTGAATTTGAAGATTTTAAACCGCTAACACCTGAATCATTAATTAAAGGAAATCCGGATGTCATTTTAATGTTCACTTCTGGCTTGGAAAGCGTTGGAGGCGTTGATGGTTTGCTAAAAATTCAAGGAATTGCGCAAACTAACGCCGGAAAAAATAAAAAAATAATTGCCATGGATGGTGCTCTACTTTCTGGTTTTGGACCTCGTGTGGGTGAAGCCGCAGCCGAATTAAACGCTGCATTAATCAAAGAAACTAAATAATTTCTCCAATACTAATCTGCAAGGTTTTACAAATCTTGCAGGTTTATTTTTAATGATTACAAGACCTCTTAGTCTTGTTTAAACTTACTAAGCCCTGAACCTTGTTTGGGAATTATAAAAAATGCAGAACAAGTTACCGTTATACATTTTCCTTAGCCTGATTTTACTGATTTTACTTTCGGTCATTTCGCTATACATGGGTGTTTACGAGTTTGAAAAACATTCGTTCTCCGAAATTTTTTCTGCCATAATCAACAATGACAACAGCATATCGGCATCCGATAAATTTGTATTAATGGATTTGCGCTTGCCGCGAATTGTAATGGCTATTTTAATTGGAAGTGCTTTGGCGGTTTCCGGAACTTGCCTTCAAGGGATGTTTAAAAATCCATTGGCATCACCAGATTTAATAGGTATAACCATGGGAGCTTCGCTTTTTGCCGCCTTAACCATTGTTTTAGGAAGCTACATCAAACCCTATATTCCCGAAGTTTTTCATTTTTCGATACTAAGTATTGCTGCGTTTTTAGGCGCTTTAATTACCATGACCATTGTCTATAAAATTTCTACCACTAACGGAAAAACCAACGTGATTGTGATGCTACTTTCGGGCGTGGCAATTACGGCAATGGCTGGAGCTACTACTGGATTTTTAATTTATCTTTCAAAAGAAGAGCAACTTCGAGATTTGACATTTTGGAATTTAGGAAGTTTGGGTGGTGCAAGTTGGACTAAAAATTTAATTCTGGCCGTTGTTGTTCTAATTGCCTATTCGTTTTTAATTACCAAAGGAAAAGCTCTTAACGCCATGATGCTTGGCGAACGTGATGCGGGACATTTAGGAATTCCAGTAGAAAATATCAAGAAGAAAATTGTAGTACTCACAGCACTTTTAGTAGGAACTTCTGTAGCATTTGCCGGAACAATCGGCTTTGTGGGCTTGATTGTACCCTATATCTTGAGGTTAATTTTTAAATCGAATTATCATCTCATTTTGCCAATGTCGGCAATTTTTGGCAGTATTTTGCTTTTATCCGCTGACACGATTAGCCGAACCATTGCCGAACCATCAGAAATTCCAATCGGAATCTTGACCGCTTTTATGGGTGCTCCTATTTTTATTATCATTTTGATCAAAAGTAAAAAATCAATGTAATATGTTAGCAGCCGAAAACATATCTTATCGTCACAAAAAAGTTACGATTTTGGAGCGAATCGACTTTCAAGTTAAAGAAGGGGAACTGCTTGTAATTGTAGGGCCAAATGGTGCAGGAAAATCAACCTTATTAAGTTTGCTAGCACATGAAATGGCAGATGACGACAATCAAATTTTTTTTAAGAAAAAAACTTTTGAGCATTGGGATTTAAAAGAATTACCATTACACAAAGCTAAATTTTCTCAACAAAATAGTAGCGATATTCCCCTTACCGTAAACGATGTGGTAATGATGGGGCGATACCCTTATTTTAACGCCATACCACGTTCACAAGATACCGAAGCGATTGAAAAATCAATGGCAGAAACGGATGTGCTTCACCTAAAAAACAGAGATTACAATACGCTTTCTGGAGGTGAAAGACAACGCGTTCATTTGGCGCGTGTTTTAGCACAATTAGAAAACGAGTTATCCGAAAAACTACTTTTTATGGACGAGCCCCTAAACAACCTCGATGTTTTACATCAACACCGCATTTTACACACTGTAAAAAATTTTACAGAACGAGGCAACACGGCAATTTTAGTATTACACGATCTAAACTTAGCGGCTCAATTTGCAGACAAAGTATTACTGCTCAAAAACGGAAAAGTCATGAACCACGGCAAACCCGAAATAGTTTTTACCAAAGAAATCATCAGCAAAGTGTATAATTTTCCCTGTACAATTTGCTTAAACCCAATAAATCAAAATCCATTAATCATATTTGGAACCTAATTTCGTATTATGACAACAATAACACAAGATTTAAAAACAAGATGGAACGCGCTTAAAGCGGAAAATCCAAACTTAAGAATTAGAAACGCAGCCGAAAAATTAGGCGTAAGCGAAGCTGAATTGTTAGCCACACAAATAGGCGAAACTGTAACGAGATTACGGCCAGAGTTTGCCAAAATCCTTACCGAAATTGAAAAACTAGGAAAGGTTATGGCGCTTACGCGAAATGAAGAATGCGTTCATGAACGAAAAGGAATTTACCTCAACCCCGATTTTTCTTCTCCTCACGCAGGATTGTTTGTAGGCGAAGATATTGACCTGAGAATTTTCTTAAGCCATTGGGCAAGCGCTTTTGCCGTAGCCGAAAAATCGGAACATGGCGATCGAAAAAGTTTGCAATTTTTTGGAAAAGATGGTTTGGCGATTCACAAAATTTATTTGACAAAAGATAGTAATGACGAAGCTTTTGAGGAATTAATTGCAAAATTTATAAGTGAAGACCAAACTACAAACGAAACTACTACTGAAGTTCCATTGAACATTGACGAAAAACCAGATGCTGAAATTGATGTGGCGGGATTCCGAAATGCTTGGGAAAACCTGACTGATACCCACGCTTTTTTTGGTATGTTACGCAAATTTGGGGTAACGAGAACACAAGCGTTACGTTTGGCTCCAAACGAAAATTTTGCTAAAAAAGTGGACAAAGAAGTGATTGTAAAAATGCTCGAAGGTGCTGCTGCTGAAAAATTACCAATAATGGTTTTTGTGGGTAACAGAGGAAATATACAAATTCATACCGGAATGGTAAGAAAAACAATGTGGCATGGAAACTGGTTTAATGTAATGGATCCTGACTTTAATTTGCATTTAGACATGAGCAAAATTGCCCAAACTTGGATCGTAAGAAAACCAACCGAAGATGGAATGGTTACTGCAATTGAAGTTTTCAACGAAATGGGCGAAATTATCGTGCAGTTTTTTGGTAAGAGAAAACCTGGAATTCCTGAACTAGAAGAATGGAGAAAGCTTGTTGCGGGATTGTAGATTTATGATTGAATGATTGATAGATTAGCAATCGAATAGAAAAAACCCGTGGCGTATTGCTGCGGGTTTTTTTATAAGAATTTTTTTGCCGAAAGTCTCCAAGGATGCCGAATGATTTTTTGATAGCCCTGATTGTAGCGAAAATCCTGTTTTTTTGGGTCTTGTAAAGCCCAAAAAAACAGATTGTAGCGAAAAGCAGGAATAAGGATTGCTGAAAAGGAACGGGCGATTCGCTTCTTAAAAAAGTAGAAAATAAAAAAAACCGAACATTGATGTCCGGTTTAGTGATGGTTATGAAAAATTTATTTGGGATTATAATTTAGCATACTGGAAAGTTGGGTATCCTCTTTCGCCAGCGGCGTTAGCACCACCTGTAAATTTTAATTTGTAAATGTTTCCTGCTGGATCTTTGATTACGAAGAAACGATCTGTTCTTAAAACAAATTGTGAAACTGGGAATCCGCCTGGTCCGGTAATACTTGTGCTTCTCCAGTTAGATCCAATATTTCTTTGGTCTTCCGTAAAATTTGCTTGGGTTACTTGAGCCAAAGTGAAGTTGTCGTAGTTTACTGTTTCTGTGTTCATTACCATATAAGATCTTGCGCCACCTTTAAGATTGGTTACCACAAAATCTGGATAAAAATAGGGTGTGGTTGGTCCTACTATATTAGTAAAAGTGGTGAAGTTAATATCCCATTGGTTTTTTTGTGGTTCCACGTTTACGACGTTATTTGATGTTAGGCTGAAAAACGTAAAATTATATGCTGAATTTTTAGAAATAATTTTCTCTTGATGGGTGGTAGCATCAATGTCTGCATATTGAATTTTGTAGTCGTTTCCGCTTCTTAAAATTCGTACTTTTTTCCAACCTCTCAACGAGCCAGATGCGGAACCTTCTGCACCAATTGTTGGAGCGGTTTCTGACGGATTGGCACCCATATTGATTAGGTAAACTTTGTTATCAGCATCGTTAGCTGAAATTTCGGCAATAGCGGTTCCTGTGATAAGACCTTGTGGATGATCAATTTGTGTTGCTGATCCTTGCCCTTGTGCAATAATCATGGTTTCATCTGCTACTTGAATCTCATCAATATTTGTGGTTTCGAGTTGTTTGGCAGCCATTTTAAGTGATCCATTGATGGCCACTCTAAATGCCGAACCTCCATAGAATCCTAAATCCCATGAAGTTCTTGGCGATGTTGCATTGCCTCCGTTGCTTAAATCGATGTAAACTTGGTTTGGTTGATTTGCACCACCAACTGCTGCTGCTAAAGCTTGTCCTAAAGACGCTTCTTCATTAAAATTGAGTTGAATGTTATTGTTAGTAGAAACCGAAGCATTTGTAGCATCAGTAATTACAAATTTTACATTTTTAACGTCGGTTGGAGCTGCATTGGTTAATTTATTAAAATCAAAAGAAACGCTGGTTACATTGGCCGCATATGGTATAGAAAGTGATGCTCCTTCTGCTGCTGGATTTGTAGTAAAATCTGTACCGTAAGAAACTGCTGTAGTCGTAAAAGTAAGATTTACAAATCCTGCTGCTGTTGTTGGTTCTGAAAAAACAATTTGAATAGGGGTTGTAGATTCGGTAAGGTTTAAAGAAGGAACGCCAAAAGCAACTGATGTGCTAAATTGATTGTTTCCGCTATTGTCGTCATTGTTACAAGCTGTAAATGCAGCCAGAACAAAAGCCATAATAAAAACTAAGTTTTTTTTCATGATTATGTATATTAATTAAAATTGAGGTTATACGTAAGTTTTAAAAAATAAGAACGTCCATACCCTAAAAGCAAAGTCCCATCGACACTATGAACGCCGTTTGCACCGGTGGTTTGCTGAACTGTGGTGATGTCTAAAATGTTTCTGGCTCCTGCGGTTATTTCAAATTTATTGTTAAAAAAAGATTTTCTAACTGAAGCGTCCATCCAGCCGTAAGATTCTAATTCTGCAAGCGAAAATTGTGCATCTCCGGAAGCATTTGTAGTGGCTACATACTGCTGTTGTTTGCCATTATATTTATAGAAAATAGAAAATAAAGTATTCCATTTTGGAACGTTGTAAGAAACGCTGGAATTCATTTGAAGTGAGTATAGATAGTTATCATCTGACGAAGCATTTTGCGCTGCTAAATCTATCTTTTGCGAAATTCCCACATAAGACAATCCTACTTTCGCATTCCAATTTTTATAGGCAAATTGGTGATTGGTAGCAAAATTCCACATTTTGTATTGATCGATATTTTCGTATCGATAAGCCAACATTGGGGTTACTTGCGTCAGCACCATGCTAATTCTGTCATCAACTGTCATGTAGGTTATGGCTGCATTGCTGGCGAGTTCTACACCAGAATCAAAACGTGATTTCTTTTTCGCACTTACTTCGTAGGACATGCTGGTTTCGGGAACTAAATTTTCGTTTCCTTGTAAATTGTGATTAGAATCGACGAAGTAGGTATATAATTCTTCAAAATTAGGCGTCCTGAAAGATCTTCCAACAGCACCACGAAGTTCATATCCGTTATCAAACAAATATTTTAAACCTAAAGAGGAAGAATATTGGTTTTCAAAAACCGATTGAAAAGAATACCTAAATCCCGGACGAATAGAGAAACGACTCGTTGCATTAATTTCTGCTACTGCAAAAACATCGTAGTTTTCTAAACGTTTGCGGATATCTTGTGCTTGTTGCGAATCATTTAAAAATGTCCCGGCGGTTTCGTCATAAAATCCGCTTTCATTGACAAATTCGTAACCCAGTTGAAGGTCTAACCATTTAGAAGTGAAAAAATTATTTACAGTTCCGATGGAATATAAAACTTCTTTCGATTGATATGTTTCACGATTATTTGCGCTTTCCGAGTCATTTTCAAAGGAATAATTGAATTTCTCAATGTCTCGCGCTTGTTTTTGATGTGAAAGTGAGACGTTATAATTTAACTTGAAAATTTTTCCATAGGAATTCAAATGATGAAAATACCGATTCGTGATGTATCTTCTATCTTGTGCATAATTAGTATTTGGAAAAGGATAATTATCAATTGGGATGACTACCGGATTGTAATAGTCAACATTTTCATCAAAATAATCAAATTTGTAGAAAATTCTAAAATCGTTTTTGTTGTAACCAATGATGGCATTGCCGTTAATTTGTTCTTTTGGAAGTTGTCTGTAGCCTCGTTTTCCGTTGCTAACCGCATATTCTTTTCCTTCCATATCATCAAAAAATCCTGCAAAATCATTGCGGTTTGCACCAAGAGAAGCAAACCAATCGTCGTTAATTTGATGCGAAATTTTGAAGGCTTGGATGTGTCTTCCTTGGTCGAAAAACGCAAACTCATCGGATACCGTTTCTTCTTGAACAGTAGCAACGATTTCCCATTTATTTCGTGAATTTTTTTTGGTAATGATATTCAATATACCACTCACAGCGTTGGCGCCATGCGTTACCCCCATTGAACCTTCTATGATTTCTATTTGTTCAATATCATCGAGATTTACTTGAGTCAAATCAATATTGGTTCCCAAACCGGTATCTGAAACCAGCGGAATATTATCGACTAAAATTTTAAAATATTGAGAGTCAAGACCGAACATTGAAACTGAAGATCTCCCATCACTTCCACTTGTTCTGATGGAAATATTGAGGTATTGATTTAAAACATCGCCTAAATTATTAGCTGCCAAACTCTTAATTTCTTCTTTAGAAATTACCCTAACATTATGCACCGATTTTTTAAGTGATTGAGGTTCAAATTGACCAGTAACTACTACTTCATCGATTTGTGTAATCTTGGTTGAATCTATAAAAGTTTCCTGCGCAAGAAGGTTTAAAGTAAAAAATAAAGAAAGGGGGAAAACCGCCTTTTGGAAAATTCGCATTACTATTTGACTTTAGATTAATTCTAAATTGCAAAAATAGAATGCGTTTTTGGTTTATGCAAATTATTTTTATTAATTCTAAATAAACGAAAGATTAGGCTTTAAATTTTGATGTAGGTAAAAAATTGTTGGTAAAATTGACAATCTGAAAATTTTTGGGATGAAAAAATTGCTCTCGTCTTAAATTTTAAGAAAATGTGGGTTGATAATTTTTTTTTGATTTTTAAAAATAAATTGAAAAATGAAGCTTGAATTTGGAAATATTCTTCTTTTTATCCTGCGATTCCAGAATGCTCCAAGTTTTTCTAATAGCCCCGATTGTCGTGAAAATAAAAATGCCTTCCGGGTTGAACATGCCCCAAAAAGTTAGACACTATTTGGGGCATTTTTTATGGAAAGAAAAGTTAAGTATGATTACGCATTTAAATTAGAATGTGTTAAGTTAGTTTTAGAGAAACATTATTCTGTTTTGTA
>NZ_JAABLM010000008.1 GCF_009915155.1 Flavobacterium ichthyis
GATCTTTCATGGGACGGCCAAGTGTAAGTTTGTCTTCATAGGTAAATTTACCATATTTTTTTAACCATTTTGATATACAACTATGCCCAAGAATATTGTAGCGTCTTTGAAGTTCTGCCTTGGTGAACTTTTTTCAGGACAAGACACCTTTATAGAATCGGTTAACAACGAAATACAGGAATACGGACAAATGGAAGAACCCATTATTCAAAAGCAGTTTGATGGCAGAGATATAACCACAAATAACCTTTGTTTTGAAAACCGACTGTTTGAACTACTACACAGATTAAGTGACATTTTACACACTTTTTAAAATTGGAACTATGGAAACGATTAACGATATAACACAGGACTTTGGCACATTGTATCACCCAAAATCGGCTTTGGTATTCTATGAAAGTAAAGGAAGCAATACCGATGTTTATGTAGAACATTTTGATATGGATAAAAATGGTAATCCTATCAATGCCCATCCTTTAACTGTAAGGGAAGCCAACACATTGGAAAAGGCACTCAATAACGAACAGGAAAAGAACAAAGCCTTTTTGAAATCAAACGGAATTTTGCCGACCAACATTTTGCATATCAACCCCAATGCAGATAAGGGAGCGGTAATTTGGTACACCAAAGCACAGCAACGGCAAATGTATTTTGTAGATAGTCTACAAATTCCAAACGGAATTGCACAAGTACCGTCAATGCTTTGGAAAGCGAGTAAAAACGGTTTGAGCGTGTTTGCTCTTTCAATTGATAGAAGACCAACAGAAAATACAAAATTGTACCATACACCGTATTTTAATATATACGAAGATGGCAAAGTATGTATGGGTACTGTAAGTGTAGATATTAAAAAATCCGCTTCGGTAGAAATTTGTACAGGCTTGGGAGTATTATTTTTTCAATTCCTATTTCAGCCATTTGTTAGGCAATCACAACCCGATAAAGGTTAATTGCGTAAACCTTTGGAAAGACCTTGTAAACACAAATCAACCCTTTCCAAAAGAAGTATTGAAATCGAATAATAAAACCCTTAAAAATTTATTGTAATGGAAACAGTAAAAACAGCCGTTCATTTTACGGACAACTATCTGATAAATCCGACCAACCCGATTGAAGTCAATTTGATTGGTGCAGGTGGTACAGGTTCAAAGGTCTTAACTGCTTTAATGGAAATGAGCCACAGCCTAACAGAATTGGGACACCCAGGATTACTGGTTCGTTTGTGGGACGATGACATTATCACGGAAGCCAATTTGGGCAGACAGCGATTTGCACCAAGTGAAACAGAATTGTACAAATCAGTAGCTTTGATAAACCGTGTCAATCGGTTTATGGGTACAAATTGGAAAGCGGAAACCCAAAAGTTTGAAAGGAATAATTTTGGTAGATTGCCCGAAATGCAAAGGCAACGATTTACATGACTTGTGTGGACAATGTACAAGTAAGGTTTGATATTGCAGAAATGCTCAAAGAAATGAAGAACGATAGAAATTACAGAAATACGCCAAAGTATTGGATGTATTTCGACAACAGCCAACAGACAGGACAAGTGATAATATCTACTATCGGAGAGATTAAACAACCGCAATCAGAGAAATACATAACGGTGGCAAGCCTGCCAATGGTTACAGATGAATTTGGCGAACTGCTGAAACAGTCCGAACAAACAGACGATACACCAAGTTGTAGTTTAGCTGAAGCATTGGAAAAACAAGATTTGCATATCAATGCAACATTAGCTCAAATGGGTTGCTCTTTACTTTGGTCTATGTTTCGCTATGGAATGACTGAAAAAAGAGGTTTCTTTCTTAATCTGAAGAACTTACAAACACAACCGCTAAAAGTAGACTAACAGTTAAAATCGCGCGGCAAAAATGCCATTCTTTCCTGCGGTCGGAAACGCATTTTTGCATTTAAAATCGGTGCAACCCTTTTGTCAAATGTGTCGTTTCATAAATTTCACTTCTAACATTTACCAAACAGGTTACAACGTTATTTTCACGGGATATTCAATATCCCATTTTATCAGAATAAATGAAGTATTAAAGTGCTCTATGAGAGATTAAGCAGTGATAGATTTTTCTATAATAAATCTCTTTTCGAAAAAAGTTATATCACTAATTTTGCCAAAATATGGCGAACGATTTCCGGTTTTTGAGTTCCAACAAGTAATTTTTTTCCGTTTTTAAATTCAAGTTGTATTCCATTTTCACCTGAAACAGTATAAGCATTTCCTTTTCCAAACCATCCTAAACGGATGCCCCATCCGCCATATTCGTATATTGCAGCGTATTTTCTTACATATACTTCGGACAAAGCGCTAAGCTCAAACTTTTTGTAAGAAAAATGAAACGGAAAAAATCTTACATATACTGCCTCAGGTTTAATCTGTGTCTCTAACTTCATTACAATGAAAAGCAACGTGATAAGTATCGTTATTGCCCATGCAAAAAACAATCCGGTATCACTCATCGGTTTTGCACCAAAAATTTTATGTTCTGTATACTGCTCATATAATGCGATACCAAATAGTATATTTAGTAAAATGAGTATTAGCCACAGCCACCATTGTGTAAATCGTTGTTTTTCAAAAAATAGTTGTTGGTTCATGTTATAATGGTTTTATAAGTTGGTAAAAAAAATATAATACTAAACGGTTAAAGCGACATTAATTGATTTCCGCCCAGCAAAACTTTATATAAAATATAACCAGTCTCAGTATTAAAGGTTATTAACAATTCATTGGTTCAGACCACAAGCATCTGTACAATTTATTTTTCGACGTATCGATATTGTATTGTAAATGTACGATCCAGCCCCGCAAATCTTTATAAGATACACACAAGGAAGAAAAGCCCATAGCAAAGGTAATCTTTTGGAAACACTAAAGAGCGTTTCAAACCCATAATGCCATTTTCTGTTGAAACTTGCCATTGACAGTTGTGCCTTTTGCTGATCCAAACCAGAAGGCAATGACCTTACTTCTAAGTTTCTTAAAGGAACGGGAGAGATTAACCCAAACCAATCTAATCGTTTGACCAATTTAACAAAATTTGTGCAATTAGAACACCAGTTGTCGTACACGATGTAAAGTGATACACCCTTCATAATTTTAAATTAAAATAATTATATTTTTTTTTGAATCCATTGGTTAAGATCCATTAGCACTTTTGGAGAAATTGTTTCTTCAAGTGTCGCATACTCGTCCATCATGCCGGTCTTACAAGTTTGCAAGAGATGATTCAAATCAGAATAAATCTTACTTTCTATATTTGATTTTAGTAATACTTTACCAATCGCTTCTACATTGTCATGAGTTTCGATTTGGACATCTTTTTCGCCGTTTAATGCCAATACAGAACAATTGATTTTTTTTAAGTATGTAGCTGGGTCTAATTTGATGAATTCGAGCATCCAAGGGGTAGTGATTCTCTCAACTTGTTGTTTTAAAAAAGCGTCCTTCGATACGGCCGCTGGCAAATTTGGTAGTGGATGAGTTTTGTAATAATTCTCGATAAGGGCGAAAAGTTCATGTTTCAGGGCGTCATCTTCACTACCGTGTTTTATTGCATTGAACAATTTTCGATTCAAGTCGATTGATTCTATAATTTCCGCTTGAGGAACCCCCAAAGACTGCGCGATAGTTTCTTGTTGCTTCAGCAGAATTGCTTGACCAGGTAGGCCAAATCCTGCGAGCATTGCCAAAAATTGTATTTTTTTATCTTTAGCGGCAACCATCTGGCCCATTACGGCACCTTCGCTATGGCCAATGAGGCCTATTTTGTTCTTTTTAATATCTGCGCGGGAACGAAGATAAAATATAGCACTCTCTACATCATTAGCAAAATCACTAATAGTCGATTGGCTGAAAATACCTTCTGAGCCTGCAACACCTCTATCATCAAATCGCAATACCCCAATTCCACGAGAGGTCAAATAATCTGCGATCACAAAAAAAGGTTTATGTCCAAACACTTCCTGATCTCTATTTTGGGGGCCACTCCCTGAGATTAAAATTGCTATGGGAAATTTTCCTTTCTTTTTTGGTAACGTGAGAGTACCTGCAAGACGTATATTTGCACTTGTATTAAAGAAAACCACTTCCTCAGTATGATAATGGTAAGGAGGTGCAGGAGTCTGAAATCTTTCTATGCTCGAACTATTATTTTTAATAGATGACAAATTCATCTCGACTTTAAGATTACCTTGTCTAAAAGTTCCGTTTATCTTATCATTATGACGTCTTCCTTGATAGTTTATTCCCATTTCATCCACATCTAAAATAAGATTTAAGCTATCAACTACCTGAATAGAAACTGGAATACCATATATATTTTGATCAACACTGGCCATTTGTGCTGAATAGTGTCCATCAAATTCATCAATAGTGAATTGTAAGCGAAGGGGCATTCCATTTACATTGAGTAGCCCAGACCATTTACCTTTAAAACCTTGGGCATTTGCGGTAATCCAAAAAAATATGTGAATTAAAAAAAGAATATAATATTTCATAATGTTTAATTTGTATTGAATGTAGAAATTAGTTTACAGCTAAATTGTATTTCCTGAACTCTTGCTGATTTAGAGTAATAAATTAATTACGCCGTCTTAGTCGATTGATTTAAAGGTGTTTTAAGGCCATGTAAGATGTCGAAAACCTTCAAAAAATCTATTGAGTATAATATCCAATTCTAAATTCCGGCTACAGTTGTAATTCCGCTTCCGAAATAGGATACTTTTCATCTAATACACTTTGCTGAGATTTAGAAATAATTATGGCTTTCTTTGTTTTAATTGGCAGTCCCAAAATTTTAAAAAAGGCTTCTTTATTTAAATCTTTTGGAACTAGATACAATATTAAAGCACCAGCCATTGCAAAGAAAAAACTTACTAAACCATGAAATAATATAATCATCAAATGGAAAATCAGAGCATATTTTAAGAATGAAGATCTTCTTTTTCTAGAGCTAAACAATAGACCAAATAATAAAATTTCAAAAATGATTGTACCCCAAGTGAATGCAGTAACGAAAAATCCATTTGAGAGTAACGGGTTCAGTAAATATTTTAAATAATCAGATGCGCCAAATACATTGTGATTTATCCAATAGTAAAAAGCAGTACCGTCTGCCCATTCCTCAGATTTATAGGGCTTTTCAATTCCGGCTTGTAAATACACAATAGCTACTTGCAATTCCATTAAGCAGAATGTACAAAACGCAGCAAAGTTTTTATATGGGCTACTTATAGTACCACGCCAATGATTAATTCTATTGTCCATAAGTGTGACAGGCAATAATAAAAAGGTAAGAACAGCCACAATCTGGTCACCTCCATCAATCAACATAGAAGAATGTATAAACGAGGCAGCAACCCACCAATGTAAAATTCCTGTAATCCGAGGAATATATCCTGATATAACAATCAACATGATACTAATAGCCATTAACTGCGAGATCCATAAATGCTCATATCCGAAAAGAAAGAACAAATTGTACTCTCTTAGATAATACATAATGTCAGAATGGGAGTATAGATGTTCGGGAAATAGAACTTCTTTACTGCTTAATCCAATGGTCACTAACAAAGACATAGCTAATACTGACCGCGCTATTGCATAAGGAAAATTATACACTTTTTTAGCGGCGATTCGGTCACAAATTTTCTTAAGTTTTAATACGTACGATTTCATAAGGTATTTGATTAGGTTGTACAATTTCTTTCCACGCCCAAGGAATAGGGTAGCTCTTTACCACAACTAAGTCATGGTTTTTTAAAAAGTGGAGGTTTTTCGAATCAATTTCTACTAAATTTTCAGGTAGGTTAATATGTGAAAGGTCACTCTTTTTCTGCCAAAGTTCCGTTGCCACTAAATCAGTTACAATACTCACCTCCATACTAATTTTTCTAGCCTTGCGCGAAAGTCCAAAATAATTTGACGAAGACGTGTTGCGGGTTTCTAACAATTCTAAATTACCTTGATTTACAACATAGACTGTGTAACCAGCTTCTCTAGGGCTTTTTGTAAAGAATCCCCATCCTTCAGGTAAAGTCTTCGAAAGTATCTTTTTAATGGGGTAGTTAGGTGTCTGTGCATTGTAAGACAAACTAGCAAAAAAAAGGTTGTAAAGAAATAAAATGGATACGAAGACAGTAAAAACGTAAAAAATACTTTTTTTCATATAGTTAAATTTTAGAAAGATGTAAGGTTGTTTAAACCTTACATCTTATTAGATTTAGTAACGTGTAATGACTTGCCTTACAAAAGACTCATATTCCAACATATTCACATTATTCGTAAATAGTTGACTGCCTCCCACAACTGGTGGCATTGGTAGAACAATTGCAATCATATATAAAAGTCCTTGTCCTGGATCGATGACAATACCTCCATAGATAACTACTCGAGCCATTTTGTTGTCTACGGTTCGTTGATTATATTGAGATCTTAAATCGCTTTTTAAGCGATTGTAGTCTTCATCTTTAGTTAGGTCATACCGATCTCTATGAGTGATCATGTAATTTTCAATTTGATTGTACTCCTCAACAAGACCTATACTTGTGGCCACAATGGAACGAGCCTCTGTAATGGCTTGTATTACAGTATATGGATTGTCACTTAAAATTTTGCTTTTAAAATTTGCAAAGTAGCTCGCATCCTGCTTTTTGATAAGTTCGATAATTTTGTCAAAAGTGGCGCTTCGAGCGCTGCGTTGCTCTGGAGTCAATCGTTGGTTGATAGACCTTAAGTCACGAAATGCTGGAAGATTCATCGTAAAAACTTCACCTTCAAAAAAGATGACCTCACGAAAGATTTGTTCACCACTTCTATCGATTATTTTTACATCTTTGACCGATAACGTAGTTTTGGCGAAGCTGCCCACACTGAGTGTGAGCAGCATGCTAAATATAAATAATGCTTTTTTCATAATATAAAATATTAGTAAGCGCGCATAACCTGAGTGATAAACATATCTTGCTCTAAAGTACTATGCGAGATGTCTTGCATCACCCCCCATTTTACATTAAATACGACATAAGCGATTGCTGCTACGGCAACTACTGCCAAAGCTACTGCAATTACAACCGGTCCTACAAATAAAGCTTGTCTACCACCATTCATGTTTTTGCTTAGTGCTTCCAAATCTTTGGTCAAACGATTGATGTCTTCCTTATTTGTGAGGTCGTAGTTCTTCCCATTTTCATTCATATAATTTTTGAACTCATTAAACTCACTGACAAGGCTTAAGTTTCTAATTACCAAGTTACTGGCATCATGGATAGTTTGAGCGATTGTGTATGGGTTGTCGCTTAAAATATTAGTTTTGAACGTACGGAAATAATTTGGATTAGCCTGCTTTAAAACATTTACAATGTTGTCAGCTAATGCGCGTCTTTCTCGTTGTTGTTCCGCACTTAGATTTCGCAATAATTCGAACTGATCGCGAAACGCTGGTAAATCCATACCTAACTCGTTATTGTCCAAGAAAAGAATTTCCTTGAAAATTTCTTCACCAGTCTTATTGGTATCAACTAATATTGTTTTTTTCGACGGGCCAGCATAAACGGCGCTAAATCCCATCACTAATGCTAAAAATGAAGCAAAAAATTTGTTTTTTGAAAATTGTCTAATTGTTTTCATGATAAGTAAGTTTTTGTACTGCAAAAGCAGTGGTTGAATAAATGATTTTGTTTTAATATTTCCTTTTTTCTAAAAGGACAATCAACGAGGGATTTAAGTTTTTTTCATAATTCTATATTTTTTAGTTAAACAATTCTTTTTGCCTTGCTACTGGTGTTTTATAAAGTATACCACGACACAGAGGATTGCAGTTAAGAGAAAAACACTCATTAGGATGATTGCAATATTTGTGAACGAATGAGTATCAATTGTGGAAATTCCCATAACCAAAGCCAATGCGATTCCTAAACATATCATTAATACTGCAATCTTTAAATAACTCTTTCTCTTAACCATTATTCATATTCATTAATACCGTATAAAATTTCTTTCATCTTAGACCCATTCACTTCTACAGGGCGATATGCGACATTAAATTTGTTAATAGCAACATCGATGTCATTTTTTAGTTTTTGGTATTCAATCGGAAGTTTGGATTGGCATTGCTGCTCATTCTCGTAGCTATTGAGTATAATCTTGAATTTTTCGTAAAACTTTCCGCCTTGGTCAATGAAGTTGTTGTACTGTGTAATAAACTGCATTAAGCGGTCTATCGGAAATTCTATATTGATGTACATTTTAGTCTGTTCCGAACCGGTACTTTGAGCCAACTTGTTTAGATAGTCACTCATGTTTTTTCGTACAGTTTCCCAGTCATCATTGCTACGACATTCCTCTAGGGAAACCAAATAATTGATTGGCTTGGTGTAATCTTTGAAAAGAATTTCAATATCAGCCTTTACTTTGTCGTTGCTTTTTTGTAAAAATGAAGTTTCAAAATAAATGGTGTTTAAATCACCCTGCATTCTAAGAGTAAAGTCAATGATGCATTCGATATTTTTCAGCTCCGCTTCCTTTTCCTCTTTAGTCAATCCGGATACCAACATGTTTGAAAATGTATTGACAACCGATACTAGAGTATTTGTTCCTAAAATCGATGTCAGATCAAAACCTAATTTTTTATCACGTTTGTTTTGTAGCATCTCTTTCACCTTGGTGAACTCCGGGTACTGATTTGGATTGGCAATTTTGTTTATCTCTGAAAAGGTTCTAACAGATGCAAAATGATGATCCAAGCTCAATACTTTTTCGTAAAGAATTCTAATGATTTGTAATCCTTTTAGATAGCGAATTCGGGAAATGTCACTGGCATTATCTGTTTTAAGTTTTTGAATGCTCTCTCTCAACTTATCTTTTTCCAATATAAGCGTAAGCTTCACATCAATTGATTGAAAACGTTCAAGAGCTTTGTTAATTTGCCTGATTTCTAATTCTTTCTTGCTAATTAACGTTTGATAATCAGTGTTGCAAGTGTGGATTGCTGTAAACATATCCTGCATAACCTTATTAGGATCTAATTCGTCATTATCAATCCCAAAACATTGTGAATTACCAAAAAAGAGAACTGAAAAAATGATAAGGAGAGCTTTCATAATAGTCTTTTTTTTATTTACTGGTAAGAGAAAATAAAATCTCTAAATGTGTATTACCTTTGATTGTGATGAGGTATTTGCCCTTTGCAATGCAATTGGAATTCTGGTCAAGGTATAATCCTGATATAATCTCTTCGTGTAATTCAAAGTTAAAGTCCTGGGTAAAGTAAATTTCTTCACCTGAGTTTACTTCACTTAAAGATTTCCCGAGCCAATTCACCTCTTCTTTATCCCCCAAACCGGTCAGATCTACCCGCATTAACAATGTTGTATTGGATTGTTTTTCAAGGGTGATTGATTGTGAAGGATCGTCAATTTTTTCAAATTCACAGATATTTCCCTTGTTCCCAGTACAATTTCCCATTTTCTCACCTCGTCTAGCTACAAAGTTGTCTAAAGACGTTGTCTGTTGCGCGGCCAAAAAACTTGGCAATAAAACGGATGCCAATAAGAATTTTCGTTTCATAATATTTTTTGTTGAGTTTGTAAAAGATTTATTGCAACAATCCTGCGAGGGTGGCCATTATAATTGCATTTGCTTCACTGTATTCGTAGCCCATGGCAAATGATAATGTGCGTTTATCTCGACGATCATCATCGCCAGTGTCATATATTTGAGTGCATTGGTTCAATATTTGCTTTTCTTCTTCATCGATTGGCGGCAAAGAAGTGTACTGGTTTGAAATATCGTAACCCAAAAGTTCGGCTAGACCAACTTTGAAGGTACTAGAGCGTTGCAAATTGTTTATGTTACTAACAGGATTGTTCTGAAGTGAATTAGCCCAAGCTGTGCCAACAGAGTCGTTATATCCGTTTGCTGCAATGTTGATAAATCCTTCATGTGAAAACGCTACTGATTTTACCGCGTTATGCAAATTTTGCAAATCGGTAGCGGGCTGGTTTGTTAACGTAGATTCAAGGTCGAACACAATAGTTGGCGCGTCATAGTATTTAATGCTATATGATGCATATTGATAATCGAGGGAATTAGCGTTTTCAATTTCCATTTGGTCGACCGAACAGCTTACGAACGTCATTAATAGTGGGGCGGCAAACAATAAAATTTTTTTCATAATAAGTTTGTGATTAAATTAGGTTAATACTGTAATGAAACATTAAGCATGAGCTTTTTGATAGGACAAACTTATAGAGTGAAAGGTGGAAGAGGAAGGAAATTTAAATATGTATCAGTAAAAAGATAATATTGTGCGGCATAATTGTTATAGAAATGTGAAAATTATTAATTGAGTGTTCGGTAAAAATGTCAAAAAAATAGAAATATTGTTAATGTGTTTCTGATAATCAGTTTGTTAGGTTTGTTAAAAAAATTGTAATTTGCAACTATGAATGTCCCAAAATGTAATTTGCAATGTGTAGAATATTTTCCCTCTTTACCGTATTCCTCCTAACAATTATTGTTGACCAGCCGGTTAGAGGACAAGCGATGCCTAAAAAATCGAGTGATTATAAAAGTTGGTCATTAGAACAATTACTTTTTACAATAGATTCGGGTTTGTTAGACGATGTGCAGAGAACAGATTACATTGAACATTACCTGCAAAAGGCAAAACGTAGCGCCTCCCACAAAGATATCGTTGAGGGATACAAAAAGAAAATTGCCAATTTGGAGGATTATAGCCTAAAAGAGAGATACGCAGATAGTTTGCTTATTTATGCAATTAAGTCAAACGATAACAAAGTTATTGCAATGGGTTATGACTACAAAGGTTATGTGGCATTTACAAATAAAAAATATGAATTGGCTTTAAAGCATAGTATGAAAGCAGAGGAATTTGCTGAAAAAGTAAACGATCAAAATACATTGCACGATATTTATGCAACTATCGGTAATTCCTACTATCATCTTGAAAATTACGAGCAAGCATATTTTTATTTTAGAAAGAATACCTTTTACCACCGTTCAAAGTCAAAAGACGATTACAATAACAAGTTAAGTTATATTGTCAATCTGTATAGTCTTAGTAAAACGGCATTTCGACTCAAAAAATTTGATACGCTAGAGGTCTTATTGAAAGATGCGAAATTGGATGTTTACAAACTAAAAGAACATCACCAGCCTTTGGAATTTGCCTACGTTAAACTTGTGGAGGGAATGTATCAATCACAAAAAGGCAATAGAAAATTGTCAGACTCCTTGTTAAGCGATGCGTTGCCGACAATTAAAGAAAATCATGATTTCGCTAACGAACATTTGGCTTACCTACATTTAGGAATAAACAAGTGGTTAGATGGTGATAAAACACATTCTCTAAATTATTTCCTGAAAATAGATTCTTTATATCAATCTAAACAATTTATTAATAACGAACTTTCTGAAGCCTACACTTACATCATCAAATTCTACAGTGAGAAGAAAGATCCAGAAAAACAGCTGTACTACACTAACACTTTACTCTCAATTTCCCACGATTTACAAAAATCTAATAGCCATCTTAGCAAATATATGTACGCCAATCTGGATACTAAAAATTTAAAAGATTCAAAACAAAAACTAGAGCAGCAATTGCGAAACAATCAATATTGGATGTATTTAGGCGGCACACTACTTGTTGTTTTAGTTTTTGGGTTTCTGTGTTATTACTTATGGAATAATAAATCTCAACGAAAACTTCGCCTCCAAGTAAATAGCCATAATACAACCAAGGTAAATGATTTAAATAGCGATAATTTACAATATGCAAAGCCGATAGCAATAGAAAATGCCAAGAATTTTGACCGCACAACCCACATACTCAATAAATTAAAAACTTTTGAAGATAAGAAAGAATTTCTGAACAAAATTACACTAGATGAATTAGCCGACCAATTTGGTACTAATAGAACAACACTTTCAAAAATTATAAATGAAAACAAAGGAAGTTTTGCATCTTATCTAAACAATCTTCGTATTTCGCATGCAATCGAGGTATTATCAGATGAACAAAGTACCCACCATTTGCTTACAGTTGAAGCATTAGCTGAGGAGTTCGGTTTTGGAAACCCTAAAAGTTTTTCTGTAGCTTTCAAAGAAATTGCAGGTGTTTCCGTTTCCGATTTTATAAAATTTAGAAGATACACAGAATAATGAAATGTGATTATTAAAAACTTTGTGAATACAACTTCTATAAAAAAGTTAATATTTATACCTGTGAGAATGGACAAATTTCTTACTGTAACAATGTTACTTCTCAACACTAAAGCAACTTATCACTTATTAATTGTAATAATTTCAATACTCTGACTATAAGGCAAATAAGAAATACTCGCTTAGTATTTTCCTATGCTCCTAAATTTTTAACTTCCTTGCATTTTTCTCAGATTCTAAAAGGTCAAAGAAGAGGAGGCAGTCTCTTTTCTCGAATATGCCATAAAGCTATTTTTAAGCAAAATCTGATCTCGCTCTTATTCACTTAGATTATATTATACAAACATAGGAGAAGCAAAAGAAGGTTGATTGTTTCTGAATTATTTTAAAATTTATAATTACATACAATTAAGTACTACACGAAATTTTTGAGGTTATTTAAATTATTTCTATTAGTCCGATTTATATTCCGACAACTTTAATTTAATTTACAATTGTTGCTCCTATTTCGAAGTTTCATTCTTATTTTCAATCAGAAGTGATAGTGTCATAAAAAAATATCGACATTTCAATCTCAAGTGTAAGCTTATTATTTTTAACTATCAATGAATACTTTAAATTGACACTTATATAAATATGATTATGAAGTAGTCAATAAAAAGAAAATTCTAAATTTAATTAAATAGAAGAAATGTTTGGACATCTAATACCATTTCCTACCATTTTATTTATAATTATAAATTAATACTTTAATTTAAAGCATTTAATTATGAAGTCATTTTCAAAAAAGCAAATTTCTAATAAATTAGACGAAATTTTAAATAAGATCGAGTCTATTGAAGAGAGGATACAAAATCAAAAAAGTACAACAATTGCTGAAGAACCCATTAATGTTCTAGAGGTTTCAAAGCTCGTTAACCTCTCTGTTTCTACGATCTATTCAAAAGTCAGCAGGAATGAGATACCGGTCAACAAGGTAGGTAAAAAGCTATACTTTTTCCGTTCCGAACTCGAACAATGGATCAGATCAGGGAGAATAAAGACCACCCTAGAGATCCGCCGCGAAATCGAAATACAATTTAAGTCAAAACGGTAATAAGTTAATCCAATGAAATCCTTTTGGCTGCCTCCTTTTTCTTCTCATCTACAATTTTTGTATAAACCTGTGTAGTCTTTATATTCTTATGTCCTAGCATCTTTGAAATCGTAAATACATCGGTTCCAAGCGAAAGCTGCAGTGTAGCGTAAGTGTGCCTGAAGCAATGGAATGTGATGTGCTTGGTGATGCCCGCCTAGGCAATCCAAAGAGGCAGGTGGCGGTACACATCCCATTTGTGTAGGCCGTCGAAGACAGGCTGGTTCTTTAGGCCAGTTTCACCTAAGAGCACGTAGGCCTGAAGTGATATGGGCATAGTTTGCGGCTGCTCGGTCTTTTCCTGACGGAACCTTATTTGACAGTCTTCACCTTAACCCATAACATCGCCCCATTTCAGGTTCTCGATATCGGAATATCGAAGACCGGTAAGTATGGAAAAAAGACTTATTCTTTTGATGATTTCCTTTTCACAAGGAGTCCTAAAAAGAATTTGGGCTTCTTCAAGGGTAAGGTAGTTACGCATCGACTCCTGCTCGGATATGCCGTTCACGGCAGCATTCACGTCGCTTTCAAGTATCCGCTCCTTATAGGCTTTGCGTAGCGTTGCTTTGAATTTGCTGAAATAGGAGAGGGCAGTGTTCTTTAAGAGTTTCTTTCCTGTGTGTCTGAGGCTCTTTACCTTTAGTAGATATTCTCTGAAATCTTCTGCAAGGTCTGTGGTGATGTTCCTAAATTTGAAATCTCGACGCTCTGCAAACATTTCAAAATGTTGAATGCTACTGTCCCATATCTGCTTATTTGGACCTTCTTTATTATCTGACTGCTTCTTAAAATATTTGACAAATGAGCCCTCAAGTACTTTGTCCTTCCTGATTTGCTCAATCTCGAAAGGCGTATAAATAAATTCCTTGTTGACCTCGTTCTGTCTCTTTGTGCAAATCAACTCTGCAGTGTGCAGGTTCTCCATGTTGGCTATCTTATCTATCTGGTTTTTTGGCTTGGCAATGAGGTGTATCCTAAGGAACTCTCTTCGTGAATATGCGCCGATGTGTGCATTTAAGTACGGCGGGTAGAAATCCAAATAGAGTGAAAGTTTACCGTTTGACAAGGCTTTCTTCCGTAAAGTAACTTTTATCCTTTTCATAATCAGTCTGCATTAAAGATTAAATGAATATCTTCCTTTGAAACATATGTAAATTTCCCAACAACATACTTTGCAATTCCGTAGCGTTGTAAGACGTTATTTAAAGTAACTTGCGATACGTTGTGACGTTGTTATATTTCGGAGATTGTGTAGCAATTTTTTACCCCCGGGAATTCTTTTACAGCTGGGGCTATAACTTGGACCTTGGGTAGCTCAAACAAACTTTCAAGATCACTTTTTTTCAATACTGTTCGGGTGCCGAATTTCGCAAAATTTAGACATCGTTGGTGAATTAACCGGTAAATTGTCCTTTTGCTGATTCCCAGTAATACCGAGGCTTGGCTGATGGTTAGGAACTCCATTGCCTTGATTTTTGTCAAATGACCAGTTAGACTAGAATTTGTTACTTGTTCGACTTTTACTATTTTTTCCTGACGCTTTTTCGCCTTGTATTCCTTACGGTTACAGGGGAGAGAGCAGAAGCGGGTTCGAAAAGTTTTGGCGATAAACTGCTTTTTGCAAAATTCGCAAATTTTTGGAATGCTTAAGTTTGAACTCATTTTGTGACTGTTTATGTCCCTCGGTGTCTACATGTGCCTCTGTGTGCCTCCGTGTGCCAAAATTTCCCTCCGGATTTGTACCTCGAAAAAATTTTGATTTTGAGGTACAACTGGGGTACAAATCTGATACAAAAAACGCAAACCATCGCAAAATATCGCAAAAATGAAAAACCAGCTAAAGTGCTTTTTTATAAGCAATTGAGCTGGTTTTGTTTGTGGTATTATGTTTTTTTATACCTTTTTACTTCCCGATACAAAAATTCGCAAAAATATTACCCAGCAACTCGTCATTAGTTACTTCGCCGGTAATCTCACCAAAATAGTGTAGGGCAGAGCGAATATCTATCGCCATCAAATCCGAGGAAAGTCCCGCATCCAAGCTCCATTTTACCTTCTGGATTTCTTCCAAAGCTTTTAATAATGAATCATAATGCCTTGTATTGGTCACAATTGTTTCGTTATTTCGCAAAGCACCAGTATTGACAAAGGATAATAATTGACTTTTTAACTCTTCAATTCCGAGGTTGTTTTTAGCAGAAATGGTTTCAAGTTTAACGTTTAAATTTTCAAGTTGTTCCTTAATGTTTTGAATTTCATCTTCTGAAAGCAAATCAATTTTATTGATAACAACAACCAACGGTTTCAGCGGAAATTGATTTTTTATCTTTTCAATTTCAATGATGTATTCCGAACTTTGAACTTTGAACTTTAAACTTTCAAACAAGTACAAAACCACTTGCGCTTGCTCGATTTTTTCAAAAGTTTTCTTAATTCCTATGCTTTCCACAACGTCTTTCGTTTCGCGAATTCCGGCTGTATCAATGAATCTAAATCCAATTCCGTTAATGACCAATTCGTCTTCAATGGTATCGCGAGTTGTTCCTGCAATATCGGAAACTATTGCTCGTTCTTCGTTTAACAATGCGTTTAAAAGTGTCGATTTCCCAACATTTGGTTCACCAACAATAGCAACCGGAATTCCGTTTTTAATCACATTTCCAATAGCAAAACTGTCAATCAATCGTTTTAAAACAAATTCAATTCGGATTAAAAGTTCTTTGAATAGTTTTCTATCGGCAAATTCTACATCTTCTTCGGCAAAATCGAGTTCGAGTTCAATTAGCGATGCAAAATTTAATAATTCTTCTCTCAATTTAGCAATTTCAGAGCTAAATCCGCCACGCATTTGTTGCATTGCAATTTGGTGAGAAGCCTCATTTTCTGAAGAAATTAAATCGGCAACTGCTTCCGCTTGAGATAAATCTAATTTACCATTGATAAAAGCTCTTAAAGTAAATTCTCCCGCTTGAGCCATACGGCAACCTTTACGAAGTAATAATTGCAAAATTTGCTGTTGTATGTAAGTCGATCCATGGCAAGAAATTTCTACCACATCTTCACCTGTATAAGAATTTGGACCTTTAAAAAGCGTGAGCAAAACCTGATCATACGTCTTTCCATCTTCCACAATATGACCCAAGTGAACGGTATGCGATTTTTGTTTCATTAAATTTTTCCCGGAAACTGATTCAAAAACCCTTTCCGCAATAGAAAAAGCTTGATTTCCGGAAAGTCTAATGATGGCAATCGCGCCAGCTCCAGAAGGAGTAGCAAGTGCAGTAATAGTTTCTTGTGAAAGCATGGTTTTCAAATTTTTTTACAAAGATAAAGCTAAAGTTCCACTTCACGAAAACACAGCCAATCAGATTATTTAATCAATTATTAAGACTCAATTTTCTTTTAAACTTTCAAAATTTTGTACCTTCAAATAATCAAACACACACTAATATGAAACGAATTCTCTTCCCAACAGATTTTTCAGACACTGCAAAAAACGCTTTTCTTTACGCTCTGAATATGGCCGAAATTTTAAATGCTGAAATTATTTTACTGCATACTTTTGACATTCCATTGATTAATAGTGGCGAAATTCCTATTAATTATAAAGAAATCTACGACACAATTGAATTGCAGCAAACCACTCAATTTCAAGATCATATTCCAGAATTGATTCAAATTGCTACGCAAAATAATTTGCAACATATTCCGATGAAACACGTGATAAAATCTGCAGGTTTACATATTGCCATCGAAGATGCCGTGAAACAAAATGATGTGGCATTAGTAGTGATAGGCAATTCCGGAAGTCATGCATGGTTCGAAAATTGGTTCGGCTCAAACGCTTCGGATTTAATTACATCTTTGCCAGTTCCAATTCTTACGGTGCCAAAAGAAGCCCACTTTTCTGCTATAAAAAACATCGCTTTTACAAATTTATACCGCGAAAAAGATTTTCAAACTTTGGAACGCATCTCGATAATTGCCAAAAAATTAAATGCAACCATTAAAAGTATTTATGTTAAAATTTCGTCAAGTGATATAACTGAAGATGACATTCAAATGTTTCAAAATCGGGCATCGCATTTAAATGTTCAGTTTTTTGTAATTCCACACGATGATGTTCGGGAAACAATCGAAGATTTTTTGGCAACACAACAAATTGACTTGTTAGCGATTCTCACTTCCATCAGAGGTTTCTTTGCCGAATTATTTTCAAGTAGCTTAACGCAAAAGTTATCCTCTGAAATTGAAGTACCTATTTTGTCGTTACATGAAGAAGATTAATTTGTAAGCTGTTAAAGATTCATTAATTGACTTTCTGTACTCCAATTGGTTTACTAATTTTAAAGTAACCGAAAAAAAATACGTCCATTATCTGCATTTGATAACATGCATTAATCAAACTAATAATAACACGAAAAAAATAAACTATGGCTATAGAAACTGTAAATCCTTATAACAACGAAAAAGTAAAATCATTTGAGGAAATATCTGAAAAAGAGTTAGATAATAAAATAGAAACCGCACACCAAGCGTTTCAAAAATGGAAAAAAACTTCAGTTGAAAAACGATGTCAATTGCTTGAAAAAGTAGCATCTATCATGAAAAATAGAAAAACTGAACTGGCAAAACTCATCACTTTAGAAATGGGAAAACTCATCGAACAAAGTGAAGCGGAGATTGATATGTGTATTTCAGTTTACGAATATTACGCTAAAAATGCGGCTTCCTTTTTAGAAGATAAAAAAATAAAAATCGAGGATGGTGAAGCTTTTGTAAGGCTTACGCCAATAGGTTCCATCTTGGCAGTCATGCCGTGGAATTATCCGTTTAATCAAGTGGCCAGAATTGCCGCTCCAAATATTGCTGCTGGAAATGTTATCTTAGTTAAACACGCTTCAAATGTACCACAATGTGCCGCAATTATTGAAGAAATTTTTACCGAAGCTGGTGCAGAAACTGGAATCTATACCAATCTGTTTATCGCCAGCAAACGTGTAGCAAAAATCGCAGAAGACAAAAGAATTGCTGCCATGTCATTGACCGGAAGTGAAGGAGCAGGAGCAAGTTTGGCGGAAGCTGCTGGAAAAAATCTCAAAAAATCTGTTTTAGAATTAGGTGGAAGCGATCCGTTCATCGTTCTAGAAGATGCCGATCTTGATAAAGCCGTGGAGAATGCTGTGAAAGGGAGATTTGGGAATATGGGACAAGCCTGTACCTCATCAAAAAGAATTATTTTACTAGAGGAAATAGCCGATAATTTTATCGAAAAATTCAAAAAAGAATTACAAGATTTAAAAGTAGGCAATCCTATGGATAAAGACACCGAAGTCGGACCTTTAAGTACTGAAGAAGCTGCAAAGAAAATCGCAAAACAAGTGAAAGAAACGGTTGATGCTGGTGCAAAAGTTTTATTAGGTGGAAAACGAATGGATCGTGAAGGTGCTTTTTTTGAGCCTACCATTTTAACGGATATTAAACCAGGAATGGTAGCTTATCACGAAGAAATTTTTGGACCAGTTGCTTCAATTTTTAGAGTTAAAGATGAAGAAGCAGCGATTGAATTGGCCAATGATTCTTCATTTGGATTAGGAGGTTCGGTTTTTAGTAAAGATTTAAAAAGAGCCGTTGCCGTAGCCGATAAAATTGAAACTGGAATGGTATTTATAAACGAACATACGGCTTCAAGACCAGATTTACCATTTGGTGGCGTAAAACGTTCGGGTTATGGGCGCGAACTTTCAGCGTTAGGGTTTGAGGAGTTTTTGAATAAAAAATTAATCCGTATAGCAGAATAATGTTATACTTTCAATTATTAAAAATAACCTGCTGATGCAGGTTTTTTTTTGGAAAAAAAAACCGCAACAGCAAGTTACGGTCATTTTGGTTTTTGGGTTGGATTACTATTTATTATTCAGGAGCAACTGAATCATTATTTAATGTACCTTGATAAACTCCTTCAATTACTTGACCGTCGTTTCGGACAAATTGAAAGTTGAGGTCAATAAAATTATCTTCTAAATCTACTTGGTTAATTGTAACTAATGTTGAACTTGCGGTTAAACCAGTTTCAGTATTCAAAACCGAAGTTCCGGTTACGTAATTTCCTTCGGCATCAAAATAAGAACCAATTTCTATAGAATAATTGGGAATTACTTCGTAAGTTCCGGGTTGCAAGTCAATTAAATTTTGAATTGTAAAATCAACTTTTGACACATTAGAAATTGCATTTGCCAAGCCTAAATTCACATTTGACAACGTGAGCGAAATATCAGAAGGTGTTTCGTCAATTACATTTAAATCTTCAAACCACGCCTGATTGAGTGCATAAAAATTATTGCTGTACGAAAAACCAAAGGTATTCGGTTCCACTTTTCCTTCATCATCACTACAAGAAAAAAGCAGTAACAATGCCAACGCAATATTTATTTTGAAGATTTTTTTCATCAAAAATTAGTTGTTTAGCATCACTGGCATTACTAACATCGTAACCGTTTCGCCATCTTCTAAACCGTCAACTGGCGTTAAGATTCCGGCTCTATTTGGTAACGACATTTCAAGCTGTATTTCGTCGCTTTGCAAGTTAGTCAGCATTTCGGTTAAAAATCTCGAATTAAAACCAATTTGCATATCATCACCTTGATAATCACAAGTTAATCTTTCTTCTGCTTTGTTAGAATAATCGATATCTTCGGCAGAAATATTCAATTCTGCACCTGCAATTTTTAAACGAATTTGATGTGTTGTTTTGTTCGAAAAAATTGCCACACGACGAACAGAACTTAAAAATTGTGTTCTGTCAATCAATAATCTATTTGGATTTTCTTTTGGAATTACCGCTTCGTAATTAGGATATTTTCCGTCAATTAATCTACAAGTCAGGACATAATTATCAAATGAAAATGTAGCATTTGAGTCGTTATAATCAATTTTTACATCAGCTTCAGAAGTTCCTAAAATATTTTTTAAGATGTTAAGTGGTTTTTTGGGCATAATAAAATCTGCCACTTGTGACGCTTTTACATCAGTTCTGGCATATTTTACTAATTTGTGAGCGTCTGTTGCCACAAAAGTTAAACCTTCCGGAGAAAATTGAAAAAATACGCCAGACATTACCGGACGAAGATCATCATTTCCGGCAGCAAAAATAGTTTTGCTCACTGCTGTTGCCAAAACTCCAGCGGGAACAATTGTAGAAGATGGATCGTCTAAAATAACCGATTTTGGAAATTCTTCTCCCGGAGCATAAGCCAATGCATATTTACCTGAATTAGAACTAATTTCTATAGTATTATTTTCTTCAACGGTGAATGTAAGCGGTTGTTCTGGGAAAGTTTTTAAAATTTCCAATAACAATTTTGCGGGAACAGCAACACTTCCGGTACTTGAAGAATCGATTTCTAATGTTGCTGACATGGTTGTTTCTAAATCCGATGCCGAAACAGTCAATTGGTTATTTTCTAATTCGAATAAAAAATTATCCAATATTGGTAAAGTATTGCTGCTGTTAATAACGCTTCCTAAAACTTGAAGTTGTCTTAACAAATATGAACTCGATACTATAAATTTCATTGTTTTTTTTTTTTGGAATGTAAAAATCTACATATTTTTTACGATGCACAAATATATTTTAAAGTTACTGAAATCAAAAATGATTTAGTAACATTTATCGTGCATATTTTTTCTTTCTGATATAATTGAAAATAATTCCGAAAAGGGCTAAAATCAACAAGGGTAATCCAATGGTGATCAGCTGAATTTTCGTATAATTTTGCGTCACTTTTGTTTCATTTAATAACGGGAGCACTACATTTTTACCTCTAACGTTGAGTAATCCGGTATCATCTAACAAATAATTGACAGCGTTCAAAAGAAATTCTTTATTGCCATAAACCTGTTGTGTCCATTGGTCAATTCCGTTCATCAAAGGTTTTTTATTCACATAAGAATAATTGACAATATCACCATCGGCAATTACAATCATTTTATTATCAATACCATCTTCCATACTTTTTAAAGCCGAAAAAGGCTTCACGCGGTTTTTGTAAGCCGAAGTAAATTTTCCTTCCAGAAGTACACCAATGGGTTGTTTTCCTTTGTTAAATTGGGTTTCATCTAGCTCTTCCATAAATTGGTTCAGCTGCAATTCAACTGGAGTTCCAATGACTTTAGTTTGTTCTGAAGATTCTAAAATAACGGTTTTTTTGATGTCATTTTTCAAAAGATCGATTTGGTTGGCAAATTCTAATTTTACCAAATTCACGTTTTTATTAATCGGATGATTTTCAGGTGATTTTGCAATTGGGGAATATAACCAATCAATAGGAAATTCCCCTTGTTCGCTTTGTGCTGTAACTGGGGTTGACAATAAATCCTGAACCAAATTATAATTGATTCTCACGCCATAACGGAACAACATATCGTCGAGATTCAGGTTCAACGGGAACGCCATCGTCGATTGATTTTCGTTTCGCATGTTTTCTAAATCTGCCGCCACTTTATCAACCATCCAAAGCGTTTTACCGCCGTTCATTATATATTGGTCTAAAATATATTTTTCCGATTCAGAAAAAGCTTCAGTTGGTTTAGCAATAATTGTAGCATCAAAACGTTGCAAATTTTGCAAAACTTTGTTAGGATTATCCGAAAGCGAATCAAGGTTAAATTCACCAATCATATAATATTCACGCAAATTCATAATGAAATCTGCCAAATATTTATCCGAAATTTCTCCATTCCCTTTCAAAACCGCCACTTTTTTCATCTCAGTTGTGGAAAGTTTTGTCAATGCATCGGCAAAAGCATATTCGAGCAATTGTACGGATTTACTGATATTTTCTTCCGGAGTATTGTCAAAATTATTTACCAAAAGCGGCACTCTAACGGATTTTGTTCCATAGTTGGCAATGGCCCAAGGAAAAACCGGAATAGTTGATTTTTTTCCTCCTTTATTCATTTGAATATTGGTAGGCGAAAAACCTAAAGCCGAAAGTTCAGCCATAAATTGTTCGGCCTTTGATTCATCAGCCAAAGGATCGGTAAAATTGAAAATGATATTAGAATTATAGGCTCTGAATTCTTCTAAAATCTGACGGGTTTCACCTTGCAAACGCTTAAATTCTGCTGGGAAATTTCCGTCGAGAAATACATCTATGTAAAGTGGCTGGTCAACATTTTTAATTAAAGTCAACGAACTTTCTGACAAAGTATAACGTTTATCTTGTGTTAAATCAAATCTTTTAAAGAAAAATTGTCCTACAATATTAAGACCAATTATTGCTATAATGAGCAAAACAAGTTTCTGAATGTTTTTTTTCTGATTGGCTTTCATTATGATTTTAAAGATTTAAGTTTGAAAGCAGTAAATGCCAAAAATAAAACGGTAATACTTAAAAAATATAAAATATCGCGGGTGTCAATCACGCCACGACTAATACTTTTGTAATGAAAATCCATACCGAATGAAGCAACCATATAGTCAAATTCTCCAGCAAAAGAGGCTAAACCATCAAAACCAAAATAAAAAATAAAACATAAAAATACAGCGATGATAAAAGCTACAATTTGATTTTCGGAAAGGGTAGAAGTAAAGATTCCTATTGAGGTGTAAGCGGCAATTAAAAAAATCAATCCGAAATAGGAACCCATTGTACTGCCGTAATCTAAGTTTCCTTCCGGATTTCCGTAGGACGAAATGGTGAACACGTAAATGATTGAGGGAATTAATGCCATAAAAATTAAGAACATTGCACCTAAGAATTTTCCGCCCACAATATCATTGCTGCTCAAAGGTTTGGTAAATAAAAGTTCAATGGTACCTTGTTTTTTTTCATCAGAAAAACTTCTCATCGTGATTGCCGGAATCAGAAAAAGCAAAATCCATGGTGCCAAAGTAAAAAACGGACTCAAATCAGCAAAACCTGAATTTAAAATGTTGAAATCGCCTTCAAAAACCCATAAGAAAAGTCCGTTGAGAAGCAAAAAAATGGCAATCACCAAATAGCCAACCGGCGAACCGAAAAAGGATTTGATTTCTCGCAGTAAAATTGATTTCATGTAAAAATTTTTGTGTAAAGTTAAAAAAGTTTGTCGCTTTTATTAAGATTTATGGCAAAGTTGCCAATTTATCCACACTCCAAGCCTCCGGTTTATTGTTGAATAATTTTTTTGTGAACGTCCAAACCTCATCAAACAACGCCGAATTTCTGTAATTTTCCAAATCTTCTGGCGTTTCCCAATAACTGTAAGTAAAGAAAATTTCGGGATTGTTTTGATCCTGATACAACTCTAAGAAACGATTTCCGGGCGAATTTCGTATTTTTTCTTTCATTAAATTAAAATTTTCTAAAAATGCCGGAATATTTTCTTGATGAAAAGAAAGTTTAACGATTCTGATAAACATAGTTCTTGTTTTTGTTAATTATCAAAGTTAATTTTTATCCTATATCCTAAATTACATCAAACTTCACTGTCACGATATCACGATAGGTAAGCCCAAATAAACTTGAAGCGCCACCGTGAGAATCAGGATTACTTCTATACATCGCAATTTCTAAAAATCCCGCTTCGTTAAAAATGGCGAGTTCTTTACCTTCGTAAAATTTCATGGGATTAGCATCAAAATTTACAATTGAAGAATAATTGGGTAAAATGGTTTTCAAAGAATAATTTCTGAATAAAATTTGGTATTTTCTTCCGTTGCCAACCTCTGTGAAAAGATTTTTAGAAATATTAGTTACCACATTCCCAAATCGGTCCACATAAATCACGTAACCTTTGATGGAAGATTTATCGGGAGATTCCACAGCTTGTAATTCTGTCACTTGATTGAGTTGCTGAATTTCTTTTCCAACCACGTTTAGCAATCCGCCTCTTGCGATATGAGCTGCCACTTTCACAAAAATATCCATTGCGGTTGCATCACTCGCAAAACGGTCATGGATGTTGATTGCCACAAGTTTCTGCGGAATAATTTTTTGCGTAAGCATCGATAAAATTCCGTTATCGGCACAAATAAAATACTGGTCATTCCATTGCATTGCCACATGTAGAGTTTGCTGATGTAATTCGGCATCAACCCCAATGATATGAATAGTTCCTTTAGGAAAAGAAGCATACGAAGCGGCTAAAATATAAGCGGTTTCTGAGGTATTAAACGGATCAATGTCATGCGAAATATCTACAATTTTGGCATCAGGAAATTCTGAATATATCTTACCCTTAATGGAACCCACAAAATGGTCTTTGCATCCAAAATCAGTTGTAAGGGTAATTATTGACATAAAATTGTTTATAACATTCGCACAATGGCGGCTTATTTTTTTATAAATTTGAGATATGCAAAGCTAATTATTTCTAAATTTAATACAGTAATAAATTATCTGAATTCCAATTTAAACACAAAACAATTGAACGAACGTACCATAGAACTCATAGACATCGCCCCAAAAGATTTTTGGGGAGCTCAAGATGCTCATCTTGAAACCATTAGAAAATACTATCCGAAATTAAAAATTGTAGCCCGTGGCACTACGCTCAAAGCTTTCGGTGAAAAAGAAGTTTTAGACGAATTTGAAAACCGTTTCAACCGATTAATGGTTCATTTTTCACGATACAATAATATTGACAATAATGTTATTGAACGCGTGATTGAAGGTGGCGTACAAATGGAAAAAATGGCGGATCACGATAAAATTCTGGTTCACGGAATAGGAGGAAAGCTCATTAAAGCCATGACGCCAAACCAACAATTGTTGGTCGATACTGTGAATAAAAACGATATGGTTTTTGCCGTTGGACCAGCCGGAACCGGAAAAACTTACACAGGTGTTGCCCTTGCCGTGAAAGCCTTGAAAGAAAAACAGGTGAAAAGAATTATTTTAACGCGTCCTGCCGTAGAAGCCGGGGAGAACCTCGGGTTTTTGCCTGGAGACATGAAGGAAAAATTAGACCCTTACATGCAACCGCTTTACGATGCCTTGCGCGACATGATTCCGCCAGAAAAACTAGAAGATTACATTTTAAAAGGAATCATCCAAATTGCTCCTTTAGCTTTCATGCGTGGTAGGACTTTAGATCATGCCTTTGTCATTTTAGACGAAGCGCAAAACACCACACATTCACAAATGAAAATGTTTTTAACCCGAATGGGAAAAAATGCTAAATTTATTATCACCGGAGATCCAGGACAAGTCGATTTGCCTCGAAGAACAATCTCTGGTCTAAAAGAAGCTTTGCTTGTACTTAAAGACATTGACGGCATTGGCATCATTTACCTTGACGACAAAGACATCGTTCGTCACAGATTAGTAAAAAAAGTAATCGACGCCTACAAAAAAATCGAAAATCACGATTAATTTTTTTTGGAGCGATCCGAAGCGTCGGGACATGTTCCCGCTTTTCGCTACAATCTTTTTATCAATTGCCCTGGATTTTCATCCGGGCAATCGATAAAAAGGATTTCCACTTCAAACACGGAGTGTTCACCGAACACATATGAAAATAAATGCTACGTGAGGTAATCGGGGCTATTTAAAAAACTTCGGCATCCCAAAAAACTTCCCAACCAAAACCTAAATACCTTGCTCGTTTCGTACAAAAAAATTAATTTTACCTACAAATAACAACACACTAAAATGAGCAACACCCTAACCCAAACCAATTTTAATTTCCCCGGACAAAAATCCGTGTACCGTGGAAAAGTCCGCGAAGTTTACAATATTAATGACAATCTTTTGGTCATGATTGCTACCGACAGATTATCGGCATTTGACGTCGTTTTGCCTAAAGGAATTCCTTATAAAGGACAAATTTTAAATCAAATTGCCACCCGTTTTATGGAAAGAACGGCTCATTTGGTCCCCAATTGGCTTATTGCCACGCCAGACCCAAACGTTGCCATTGGGCATCTTTGTGAACCTTTTAAAGTAGAAATGGTAATTAGAGGATATCTTTCTGGTCATGCCGCAAGAGAATATGCCGCTGGAAAACGAGAAATTTGTGGCGTTTCACTTCCCGACGGTTTAAAAGAAAATAATAAACTTCCTGAGCCAATCATTACACCCACCACAAAAGCCGATAACGGTGAACACGATCAAGATATATCTCGAGAAGAAATTTTGTCAAGAGGTTTGGTTTCTGAAGAAGATTATATAATTTTAGAAAATTATACCCACGTTTTATTTAACAAAGGAACTGAAATTGCGGCTGAAAGAGGCTTGATTTTAGTCGATACAAAATACGAATTTGGTAAAACCAAAGACGGAAAAATTGTGCTAATTGATGAAATCCACACGCCAGATTCTTCTCGATATTTTTACAAAGAAAATTACCAGGAACGACAAGAAAAAGGCGAATCTCAAAAGCAACTTTCAAAAGAATTTGTACGTCAATGGTTAATCTCAAATGGTTTTCAAGGAAAAGAAAACCAGCAAATTCCGGAAATGACAGACGAATACATCCAATCGGTTTCGGAAAGATATATTGAATTGTACGAAAATATTTTAGGCGAGAAGTTTTTTAAAGCTGATATTGCCAATATTGATGCCAGAATTGAACAACATGTAACTCATTTTTTATCCGAATATAAACAGTAAAATTACTTTTATTTAAAACAAAGAAAACCATGCAATTGCGTGGTTTTTTTGTTCTTTGTAATCAAGGTAATGATTTATTCTCAAGGAGTTAAAAGTTAAATCCATGTTAAAATCTAAATTATTGGTAACGAATGATTTATTCGTTCGTCTATTAAAGTACAATCAAAATAAATTAATCATCAATTAAATTAATCAATCATGAAAAAAACAGCAATTTTATTTGGAATGGCGTTTTTAAGTTTATCAACTTTTGCAAATGCAGCAGCGAAAGTTACTAATCCAGGTGTTGTAAAAGTTTCAACCCTTAAAGATGTTAACCCACTTTGTCAGGCGGTTGCCAAAGGAGATTTGGAAGCGGTAAAAAAAATGATAGAATTTGGTACGGATGTTAATTCTACATCCTCAAACGGAATGACACCTTTAATGTATGCGGCTCGTTATAACAAGATAGAAATTGTTCAATTTTTGTTAGACAATGGTGCAAATGTAAAGTTGAAAGATTCTAAAGGTAACACAGCTTTACAATACGCCGAATTTTCAAACGCTACGGAATCGGTAGAAATTTTGAAAAATCACAAGAAAAAATAATCGTCATCAATCAAAAAAAAGAAATCCCGTCCAAATTTGAGCGGGATTTTTTGTTGAAACGATTTTTAATTATTTATGAAAAATAGGAAAAAGTGTCGTCGCCTTTAATTTTTAAAACGGATTCGTATATTAATTTAATCACATTTTCCACATCGTCTTTATGCACCATTTCAACCGTGGTATGCATATACCGAAGCGGTAAAGAAATTAAGGCCGAAGCCACGCCACCGTTACTGTAAGCAAATGCATCAGTATCAGTTCCGGTAACTCTTGAAGAAGCCAAACGCTGGAAGGGAATCTTTTTTTCTTCGGCAGTTTCAAGTATTAATTCACGTAATTTATTTTGAACTGCTGGAGCATAGGTTACAACAGGACCTTTGCCAATTTGTGTGTCGCCTTCAATTTTTTCATCAATCATCGGTGTTGTAGAATCATGGCAAACATCGGTTACAATTGCTACGTTTGGGCGAATAGTTTTAGTAATCATTTCCGCACCTCGAAGTCCTACTTCTTCCTGAACTGAATTGGTGATGTATAACCCAAACGGTAATTTTTTCTTATTTTCTTTCAAAAGGCGTGCGACTTCTGCAATCATAAATCCGCCTAAACGGTTGTCAATCGCGCGGCAAACAAATTTATTTTCGTTCAAAATCATAAATTCATCCGGATAAGTAATCACACAACCTACGTGAACACCTAACTTTTCAACTTCTTCTTTGGTTGAACATCCGCAATCAATAAAAATATTGTCAATTCTTGCGGGTTCTTCTTTGGCTCTATTTCGGGTATGAATGGCAGGCCAACCAAAAACGCCTTTTACAATTCCGTTTTTGGTATGAATATTGACACGTTTTGAAGGAGCAATCATATGATCTGAACCACCGTTTCTAATCACATAAATTAATCCGTTATCTGTAATATAATTCACATACCAAGAAATTTCATCGGCATGACCTTCAATTACAACTTTATATTTGGCATCAGGATTGATGACACCTACAGCGGTTCCGTAAGTATCAGTTATAAAAGTATCAACGTATGGTTTTAAATAATCCATCCAGATTTTTTGCCCTTCAGATTCATATCCGGTTGGCGAAGCGTTGTTCAGGTAATTTTCGAGAAAAGCCATTGACTTTTCGTTCAAAATTGATTTTGATGACATAAACAGTAATTTTTTGCTAAAATATAAATTTGAAATTAGAGTTATCTATTTAATGTATAATTTTACCCAAGAAAATATCTTTAAATGAAAGCATTTGCAAGCCTTTTATTTTGTTTGATTTTATCCACACAAGCGATTTCGCAAGTGGATAAAAATGACGAATATTTAAACGAACCCGATACTATTATGCAGATAAATTTGCCTGAAGTTCTGGTGTTTAGAGGAGAAGTGGACGAAGAAAGTAGAAAGAATTTTTTGATTTTGCAAAGAAGGGTTTACAAAGTTTATCCTTTTGCGAAAGCGGCCTCGGAACGATTAACATCGTTAAATAATACTTTAGCAAAGTTGAAAACGGAGCGTGAAAAGAAGAAATATTTCAAGATTGTTGAAGATTATCTCGAAAAAGAATTTGAAGGAAAATTAAAAAATTTATCTCGAAAAGACGGGCAAATTTTAGTAAAATTGATTCATAGACAAACTGGAAGCGTAACTTTCGACTTAATCAAAGAACAAAAAAGCGGTTGGAAGGCTTTTTGGGCCAACAAAACCGCTCGTGTATTTAGTATAAATCTCAAAACGCCTTACAATCCTGAAAATAATGGCGAAGATTTTTTAATCGAAACAATTCTGTCGCGTGCCATTCAGGAAGGGCGATTGCCAAAACAAAATCCAAAAATGCAAATTGATTACAACCATTTGACTAAAATTTGGAACGACAGAATTGCAACTTCAAAATTAAAAGCGAAGGAATAATTTTTATTTGAATAAATCCATTCCAGGAATATTTGGCATGCCATCTTTGGCAACAGCTGCCAATTCTGCCTCGTTTACACTTGTTGCTTTTTCAATTGCTTTGTTGAAAACCATCAATAAATAATCTTCTAATTGCTCTTTATCTTGCAATAAGCTATCATCAATTTCTATAGATTTTACAACTCTATTTGCAGTTAACGTTACCTTCAAAAGCCCGTCATTGCTTTGTTCGTCAATTAAAACCGTATTTAGCCTGGTTTTAGTTTCTTCAATTTTTTGTTGGGTCTCTTTGATTTTCCCCATCATACCCATAATATCTCCAAACATGTTGATAAATTTTAAAATTAGTAACGGCGAAATTAGTAAATTGCATAGTTAATTTCAAACGAAGCCGTATGAAAATCTTAAGGATTTTGCCGAGTGCATTTCTAATGTTTACGGCAAGTTATGCTCAACAATCAATAAACAAAATGTCTGAAAAAATACTTCCCCCTGTTGCCAAAAAAATTCCGGTTACTTTAGAAAAACATGGTGATAAACGCATAGATAACTATTTTTGGTTAAACGAAAGAGAAAATCCCGAAGTAATTGATTATCTCAATAAAGAGAATGAATATTACCAAAAGTCAACCCAGCATTTGCAGAAATTTCAACAAGAACTATTTGAAGAAATGAAAGCCAGGATTAAGGAAGAGGACGAATCCGTTCCTTATTTTTATAACGGTTACTGGTATTTAACCCGATTTGAAAAAGGTAAAAATTATCCCATTTACGCCCGAAAAAAAGCTACACTTGACGCTCCAGAAGAAATTCTTTTTGACTGTAATCAACTTGCGGATGGACATAGTTATTTTAATTTGAGAGGTATTAGCATCAGTCCTGATAATAAATTTGCGTCATTTGGAATTGATGTAGTAGGTAGAAGAATTTATACCATCAAAATTAAAAACCTTGAAACAGGAGAAATTTTTAAAGACGAAATTCAGCATGCTACCGGAAATTCGACTTGGGCGAATGACAATAAAACGCTTTTTTACACCACTCAAGATGAAAAAACTTTGCGTTCTGATAAAATTTGGAAACATGTTTTAAACGATTTCAGCAAAAAAGATGTACTCGTTTATGAGGAAAAAGATGACACATTTAATGTTTCAGTAGGAAAAGAAAAGTCTCGGAAATATTTAGTTATTAATTCTGGAAGTACCTTAACCACAGAATCGAGAATTTTAGAAGCCGATAATCCATCGGGCAACTTTAGAGTTTTTCAACCTCGAATTCGTGGTTTGGAATATTCAATTGCGCATTACCAAGACAAATTTTACATTTTGACCAATAAAGATGAGGCTACAAATTTTAAGATAATGGTTACATCCGAAACGGCTACTAAAAAAGACAACTGGAAAGATGTTATTTCGCATCGCGAGGAAGTTTTGGTAGAAGATTTCGAAATTTTTAAAGATTATTTGGTCGTTGGTGAACGGGAAAATGGCTTAAATAAAATTAGAATCATGCCTTGGAACGGTGAAAAAGAATATTATTTGCCTTTTAACAGCGAAACTTATACGGCAAGTTTAGGCACCAATCCAGATTTTGAAACACCAGTTTTACGTTACATATATCAGTCGCTCGCCACGCCTTCGTCAGTAATTGATTTTAATATGGCTACAAAAACCAAAACCGTGATGAAAGAACAAGAGGTTTTGGGAACTTTTGACAAAGAAAATTATATTGAAGAGCGCATTTGGGCAACCTCAGAAAATGGTGTTAAAATACCAATCTCGATGGTTTATCGCAAAAATTTAAAAAAAGACAGCAACAATCCATTGTTATTATATGCTTACGGTTCATATGGAATGACGATGGATCCCTATTTTTCTTCTTCAAGATTAACTTTACTAGATCGCGGATTCATTTGGGCAATTGCTCACGTAAGGGGAGGCGAAGATTTAGGACGACTTTGGTACGAAGATGGAAAACTGCTTAAAAAGCGCAATACATTTAACGATTTTATTGCTTGTTCGAAATTTCTAATCAAAGAAAAATATACAAGTCCTCAACATTTGTATGCTGAAGGCGGTTCTGCTGGAGGATTATTAATGGGAACGATAATTAATGAAGCTCCGGAATTGTATAATGGTGTTATTGCTCAAGTACCTTTTGTGGACGTTGTTACCACAATGTTAGATGATTCCATACCCTTAACTACGGGAGAATATGACGAATGGGGGAATCCAAACGACTTGATCTACTATAATTATATGAAAAGTTATTCGCCTTACGATAATGTTAAAGCACAAAATTATCCAAATCTATATGTTTCAACAGGACTTCATGACTCTCAAGTGCAATATTGGGAACCAGCGAAATGGATTGCGAAACTCCGCGAATTGAAAACTGATAAAAATAAATTATTTTTTGATGTAAACATGGACGCGGGTCATAGCGGGGCTTCCGGACGTTTTGAAGCCCTAAAAGAGCTTGCCAAAGAGATTAGTTTTTTATTAGATTTGGAAGGGATTGAAAAGTAATTGAAATTTTTTTGTTAAATTTGCAAGGATTTGAGACCGGTAAAAATTGAAGACCGTCTTGATTAACTATTTTTTTATGAAAGAAGAAATAAAAGCTTACAATAACGCATTGGAATTAATAGGAAACACACCACTTATTAAGCTCAATAAAGTTACTGAAAATATTGAAGGAAATTTTTACGCAAAAGTAGAAGCCTTTAATCCGGGACACTCCACAAAAGATAGAATTGCTCTTTATATTATTGAAGAGGCCGAAAGACAAGGTATCCTTTCGCCAGGCGATACAATTATCGAAACTACCTCTGGAAATACCGGTTTCAGTATTGCAATGGTAAGCATTATAAAAGGTTATAACTGTATATTAGCGGTAAGTTCAAAATCGTCTAAAGACAAAATTGATATGCTACGAAGTATGGGGGCAAAAGTATATGTTTGTCCAGCTCATGTTTCTGCTGATGACGAAAGGTCTTACTACAATGTTGCCAAAAGACTTCACGAAGAAACCAAAGGTTCAGTTTACATCAATCAATATTTTAATCAATTAAATATTGATGCTCACTACAAAACAACAGGTCCGGAAATTTGGGAACAAACTAACGGAAAAATCACACATTTAGTTGCATGTAGTGGAACAGGTGGAACTATTTCAGGAGCAGCAAAATTTTTGAAGGAAAAGAATCCTAATATTAAAATTTTAGGTGTTGATGCTTTTGGTTCTGTTTTGAAAAAATACCACGAAACAAAAGAGTTTGATGCTGCGGAAATTTATCCATATAGAATTGAAGGCTTGGGGAAAAATTTAATCCCAACTGCTACAGATTTTGACGTAATCGATAAATTTATTAAAGTAACTGATGAGGAAAGTGCTCATGCTACCCGAGAAATTGCTAAAAAAGAAGGTTTGTTCGTAGGTTATACTTCTGGAGCAGTTTTACAAGCAATTAAGCAATATGCTGAAGAAGGAGAATTTGATGAAAACAGTAATGTAATTGCTATTTTTCCAGATCATGGATCACGTTATATGAGTAAAGTATTTAGTGATGAATGGATGAATGAACAAGGGTTTTTTGACAGCGTTAATGTTGAAGAAACGCAAAAAATTGAATTTATCAAATGAATTTTTAGAATCTAAAATATTATATACAGCTCTGGAGAAATCCGGAGCTTTTTTTTGGAGATATTAGGAAACAATTTTTCTGTTAGAATTTTTCCCAACGCATTTTAGTTAACACAATTTTGTCATTCTGAAGCAAAAAAAAATTTTAGTAGCAACAATTGATTCCACATTGCCTCCATAAAGAAAACTGTAAAAAAATAGCTCCGAAAATAACCTCTCGGAGCTTTTTAAATATCAATTTTATAGTGGATATGTTTTTTTGTCTTAATACTTAATACTTAATACTAAAATCTTAAATTTTAAATATGCTATCCTAAGCTTCCTCCATTGTGTGATAAACGTTTTGAACGTCATCGTCTTCCTCAATTTTTTCAAGAAGTTTTTCAACATCAGCCACTTGATCTTCGGTTAATTTCTTAGTTACCTGCGGAATTCTCTCAAATCCAGAAGATAAAATTTCGATGTTTCTATTTTCTAATTCTTTTTGGATTGAACCAAAACTTTCAAACGGAGCATAAATTAAAATCCCACCTTCATCATCGGCAAAAATTTCTTCAGCACCATAATCAATCATTTCTAATTCTAATTCCTCAACATCAATTCCATCTGCTGGAATACGAAAATTGCAGGTGTGATCAAACATAAACTCCACAGAACCTTGAGTTCCCATGGTTCCGTTACATTTATTGAAGTAACTTCTAATGTTAGCTACCGTTCGGTTATTATTGTCTGTTGCAGTTTCAATTAAAATTGCAATTCCGTGTGGTGCATAACCTTCAAATAATACTTCTTTATAATTAGCGGTATCTTTTTCGGTTGCTTTTTTAATGGCACGTTCAACATTGTCTTTCGGCATGTTTGCCGCTTTGGCATTTTGAATTACAGCTCTTAACCGAGAGTTAGATTCCGGATTTGGACCACCTTCTTTAACTGCCATAACGATGTCTTTCCCAATTCGGGTAAATGCTTTAGCCATTGCTGACCATCGTTTCATTTTTCTGCCTTTTCTAAACTCAAAAGCTCTTCCCATTTCTATTTTATTTTTTTTTAAAGCGTTGCAAAAATAAGTTGTTCCAATAAAAATTTCAAAAAAAAACGTGTTTTAATTTGTCATATCTTCTTCAAAATCTGCCAGAATATTTAGCGCTTCGTTTGCCGTATAATTGGTTAATAATTCTTTTTTTCTTTCATTAAGGATCATTGCTTGAAAAGTGTCATTTAACGCTAGAGTTTTTTGGTGAGAAGTGTTTTCTAATTCAAAATCCATTTGTTTCTCTGACAACTCTTTTATTTTGTCAAACAATGAATCCGTTTGATGAAAATCCATAAAAACATTTTGTACCGAAATGCTAACAGGAGCTTTCTGGTTATTATAAACTTCTTCTAGTTCTTTATTCAGCACTACAATTTGGTTTAAAAATAAATCGTTGTCGATGCGCAAATTACTTTTTAAAATTACGTTTTTAAAAGCATTTTGGTAGGGCTTGAATTTAGCTGAAACTTTGATAACATCATTTGACAATGCCATTTCATTTGTGCTTTCGCGCTTTAAGATTTTATCATATAACTGTGGAATGTTAATATCGGGTATTACTCCAGTTTGCTGATGACTTGTACCATTTACCCTATAAAATTTACCTATGGTAAGTTTTACAAAATTTTTATTGTCTTCTGTTACAGGAAAAATTTGTTGCATTGTCGATTTGCCGTGTGTGTTTGACCCTACTATTAATGCACGGTTATAATCTTGCATTGCAGCTGCAAAAAGTTCACTTGCTGAAGCAGAATTTCCATTTACCAAAATAATGATATTTCCATTAAAAGCAGTTCCACGATTAAAGTCTCTTAATATTCTTTGTCTTTTTCTATTGTCAACAGATACCGAAACTGCTCCGTGATCAATAAATAATCCGGCTAATTTTACGGCTTCGTCCATAGATCCGCCTCCATCATTTTGCAAATCGATAATTAATCCGTTAATGTTGTCGTTTTTTAGTTTGATTATTTCTTTTAAAACATCATCGGCAACACCACCATTATCGGAATTTTCAAAATCTGTGTAAAAACTTGGAATTCTAATATAACCTGCACGTGTTGATCCTCTTTTTAAAATCATGCTATATACCGAATGTTCATCGGCCTTCATCAATTTTTTTTCTAGCGTAACATCATATTCTTTTCCGTCCTTTTTTCTAAAAAAAATGGTTACTTCTTTATAATTATCTGACCGGATCACTCCTCCAATTGTTTCTAATGAGGTGCAAGATACTAATAACTCCGCACCATTTTTAGGCAAAAGTTTAAGAATCTGGTCGCCTTTTTCAATAATGGTTTCGCTAGAAGCTGGACTACCTGGAACAACATTTTCTACAAATAACTCTTCGTTTTCATTAATTCTAACGTTGATTCCTAATGAAAGATTGTTAGTTGAAAGATCAGAAACAAATGAAGATTTTGCATCATATGAGAAGTAAGAAGTATGAGGATCAAAATATTTGCAAAAAATATCAAAAAGTTTAGAAGCGATGTTGCTCTCAATTCCGCCCTGAACACTTAACCGATTGTCAATTTTACATATGTTGGCATCAAAAATTTTTTGATGTGACTTTTTTTCAATTACCTCAAAATTTTGATTTATAGAATCTAGATTTTTTCCGGATTTAGCAATATCTTCTAAAATTTCATATTTCAATCTTTTTATAAAAACTTTTTCTATCTCATTTTCTTTAACATAAAACGGGAAAGCATCTTTATAAAATCTCACTGTATCACCGCTTGAATAATTCATGGGAAGTGGTCTGATTTTATCGATTGTTTTTTTTGTTCTAAGCAAAGCATTTTTATAAGTTTCAGCCACTTCTGCTATAAAACCACAATTTTTTTGAAACACATAGTTGTCAATTTTCAATTTGTGTTTTGAAAGTGCGTCATATTCTGTTTTTAAAAAAATATTTTTATGTGGATCCAATTCTGCCATCCATTTTTCAAAAACAAAAACCGAAAGACTATCATCAACCGATTTGGCTTTATAATGTTCGGCAACAATCAAACGCTGAATTTTACTTAAAATTTCGCACGGATTTTCTTCACTCTGACCAAATCCCGCCAAGCTTATTAACCAAAAACCAAGTGCAATTTTTTTCATAGATTATTTTTTGTAGAACGGAAGTTTTACCACTTTCGCAGGGATATCATTTTTTCTAATTCGGATAAAAATTTCCGAATCAACTGCTGCGTTTTCAGTAGTTACGTATCCTAGACCAATGCCTTTATTTAATGAAGGAGCCATTGTCCCGGAGGTTACAATCCCAATTTTATTTCCGTTTTCATCTACAATTTCATAGTCATGACGCGGAATTCCTCTTTCTAAAAGTTCAAATCCGACCAATTTTTTTGATACACCAATTTCTTTTTGAAGTTTTAAATTTTCAGAGTTTGTAAATGATTTATTGAATTTAGTAATCCAGCCTAATCCCGCTTCAAGTGGAGAAGTTGTATCGTTAATATCGTTTCCGTAAAGGCAAAATCCCATTTCTAAGCGAAGTGTATCACGAGCCGCTAAACCAATTGGCTTGATATCGTACGCTTTTCCCACTTCAAACACTTTGTTCCAGATGGTTTCCACTTGATTATTTTTTGCATAAATTTCAAAACCCCCTGAACCGGTATATCCTGTTGCCGAAATAATCACATCATCAAATCCAGCAAAATCTGCAATTTCAAAATGGTAATATTTTATAGCAGCCAAATCTACGGAAGTCAATGATTGCATAGCTTCCATGGCCATTGGACCTTGAATTGCTAAGAGAGAATATTCATCTGAAGCGTTGGTCATCTCGGCATTTACGTCATTTTTTGAAGCTATCCAGTTCCAATCTTTCTCAATATTGGAAGCATTAACAACCAATAAATATTTTTGATCGTTGATTCTGTAAACAATTAAATCATCTACAATTCCACCTGTTTCATTTGGCATACAAGAATATTGCGCTTTTCCGTCAACCAAAACTGCGGCATCATTTGATGTTACTTTTTGAATTAACGCTAATGCATTTGGACCTTCGATAAAAAATTCTCCCATATGCGAAACATCAAAAACACCCACACCATTTCGTACGGTTTCGTGTTCAACGTTCACGCCTTCGTATTGAACGGGCATATTAAATCCGGCAAATGGAACCATTTTGGCTCCTAAGTTTTCATGAATGTGCGTTAACGCAGTATTTTTCATCTCCAAGGGTGCTTTTAAATTTGTCGCTAATTTATTGATTTTTTTGTGGTAAACGGCGATAAATATTCGGTTTTTTTGTTTTTTTCATCTTAAAATGAATTAAAAAATCCCGAAATTTACTCGGGATTTCAAAATAGTGTAAGGTAATTTTTTTTTATTGATCGATGTATGTTTTATTTCCGTTTTTATTGATGTAATATTTTCCGCCTTTCGGTCCTGTGTAAACTTTTTTTCCGTTGTAAGTTTCGCCGGTAGATTTATCTTTTAATTCCGCAACTTTCTTCTTGGCTTCGCTTTTAGAAGTTGTAGCTTTCGCTTTGGCTTTAGCAACATCGGTTTGAGCTTTTGTTTCAGCTTTTGCAGCTTTTATTTCGGCTTTTTTAACAGCAGCTTTCGTGTCGGATTTTGTTTTTTGTATAGTGGTTGTGGTACGTTTTTTGACAGGCGTTTCCTGTGCATTGGTTAAGCCCGAAAAAAGCAAGGCTATTCCTATGAATAAAAATTTTTTCATGGTACTAAATTTTAATTTATCTTAAAAATACAAAAAAAATTAATTGGTTTAAATAAATTTGTTCTATAAAAATTGTATTCAATGAAATATTTCCTCCCAATATTGTGCCTGTTTCTTTTAATGGCTTGTAAAAATCCACAACCTGCGGTTTACAGCGATGCTTTGATTGCTAATAATTTTGAATTTATGGAAAACAACGCGGCATTGCTCGAAGCGGCGAAAAATAATTTGGCAGATACTACATTCGTTAATTTAAAAGATTATGGAAAGGACTTTTTTTACGACATGAAATATGCATCTGAGGATAATTTTTTGAAAGAAAAAGTGTACAATTGTGATGAATGTTTTTTGCGTTTAAAAACCGTAAAAGCACTAGTAAAAGCCAATCAAGAATTTGTGAAATTAGGATATAAAATAAAAATTTACGATTGCTATCGTCCGTTAGACGTGCAGAAAAAAATGTGGGACATTGTTCCGAATCCCACTTATGTTGCTGATCCTGCAAAAGGTTCCATTCATAATAGAGGTGGAGCCGTTGATATTACTTTAACGGATTACAGTGGAAATGAAATAGATATGGGAACGAAATTTGATCATTTTGGTCCGGAAGCCGCACATTCGTACAAAAATTTATCCCCTGAAATAATTACGAATAGGACTTTATTGAAATCAATAATGTTGCGCAGCGGATTTCGGTCTTTTGATTCGGAATGGTGGCATTATAACTTGTCAAATGCACAACAAATGCCGCTTTCTAATTTTTCTTGGGATTGCAAAAATTAATTACTGCTGGTTACACATTTTAGATTTTCAATGAAAAATTTCTCTGGCTTGTAAACTGTACCGTTGAGCTCGGATTTTAATTCGGATTTAATGATGTAATCAATAGTTTCCGTAGCATATTTTACACGAATCAAAGTCACGGGTGATTGTTCTAATTTAGCTAAAGAATTTTTTAAGAACAAGAACATTCCTGTTGTGATACGAATATTGTTTCCTTGTTCATCACGAACTGAGTTTCCGCAGTTGTCGTCCGAATTAGAATTTAATAAAGTAATAATCGAGCCATCAAGCAGTTGCAGGTAAATTTTAGAATTTTTGTCCAAACAATGAGCCGTTACAAAGTCTTTGCTTTTTTGAAATAACTGAAAATTTAATAGAGGCGTATCGTTTGAAACGGCCAATGAGAAAAAAATGAAAGTAGAAGCGTTTGCAAAATTTTTTTCGTGAACGATAACTTGTTTGGTCTCTTTATAAGTTCCGATTGAATCCGTGAAATTAACTGGATATTCACAATCTTTTTGAGCAAAACCAGAGATGGAAAATAGGAGCGAAGCAAAAATTCCTAAAAATAACTTCTTCATTAATTAAATTTTTTGGCAAAGTAATACAATTTTCTCGTTTTTCAAATTAGTCGAGAAAAACACATAAGAATTTCCACCATCTTTAATTTTCCACTTTTTCCGAAGATTTTCTACTGATTCTGGAAAATTTCGAGTGGCGACATTAGCATTTTTATCCGCAATATTTTCTTTCATCATTTTTTTATTATACGGAAACACATTTTCAACCTTAAATTTTCTACCGGGAAAATCCTCAACTAATGTTTCAGATGTAAATAAATGTGAGTGTTGATGGAGTTTTTTTACATTAAAACGTTCAATTAAAAAATCAAATCCCCCTGATTTTAAAATGGCATGATTGGGTTCATATAAATAAGTTAAGGGTTTACTTAACAAAATCTTAGGTTCAAGTTTCCATAAATAATTAAAAGTTTCTGGCTTATTTTTCTGCAAATTCACCGTTTTAATTTCAATTGAATTGTGATAATCTTTTTGAATTTCCCAAAGCAATTCTTTTACTTCATTTTCAAGCGCAACAACGTGAATTTTTGCTACATTTTTTAGTTCATTTATGCCAGCAGAAATATCTAAAATAGGAGCGGTTTTAATCAAAATATTATCGGCATATCTAAAGTATTCTGATTGTAAAAAAGGGACATTTGGCAAACATTCTTCTAATAAAAAAACTTTCCCTTTTGCGTCGTTTCGTCGGGAAGGATCGATGTAAATCCAAGAAAATTTCCGGTTTAACTTATGTAGAATTGCTAAACTATCACCCGTTTCACACTGAATATTCTCTGCTTTTAAAATCTCAAAATTATGTTTGACAATTGCCGAAAGTTCCGGGTTAATTTCACAGTGAACTACATTTTTAAAATTTTTGGCAAAATAAAAATCGTCCACGCCAAAACCACCAGTCAAATCAATCAATGAATCACCACAAATAAGTGAAGCCTTAAAAGCAGCGGTCTTTTCCGAAGATGTTTGCTCTACAGAAATTTTACTCGGAAAAATAACAGCATTATTTTCAAACCAAGTTGGCAGTTTCGTTTTGGCTTTAGACTTTGCCGCAATTTGGTTTAAAATTTCCTTCCAGTCATATTCAGGAAACGGATTTTTTTTAAGCGCTAATCGATTAAAATCTTCGTTTAAATTATCATTGATAAACTGCCTTATTTCTACTGAAAAATGTTTCAATTAATAGATTAAATATCTCGTGTTAATATTTTGATTACCTGATTTTTAGGAAAGAATTCTTTTGCAACAACTTTTGCAATTGTGTAAAGTGGAACTGCTACAATCATCCCAAAAATTCCTACGACAAATCCGCTTGCCAAAATTACGATAAAAATTTCCAACGGATGACTTTTAACACTATTTGAAAAAATTAATGGCGTGGTAACGTTATTGTCAATAATTTGCGCTATTGTATAACCTATCAACACATAAAGCGTGGTAGAAAGCATCGTATCTTGTTGGTCAGGTCCCATATGTCCTAACATGGTAAGAACCGCCACTAAAACAGTAGCAATTAATGGTCCGATGTAAGGAATAATATTGAGAAAAGCCGTAATAAATGCTATGATAAAAGCATTTTCTACCCCAAAAATCAACAGTACAATAAGATACATTACAAACAAAACTGAAATTTGTCCGATTAATCCAATAAAATAACGGCTTAATAAATAATTGGTTTTTCTAAAGGATTTGATAATTTTATATTCATGTTGCGATGGTAGAATTTTTTTGGCATTTACAGTAAACAATTTTTTGTCTTTTAAAAAGAAAAAAGTTACAAAAATAACTGAACCAACACCAACGCCAATATCACCAAGTGTTGCCAAAAATCCATTTAAAAATTGTGGAATAAAATTAAGGTTAATTTTAGACATGTAATTGGATTCTGCCAACATATTTTCGGCGTCAATCCCATAACTGGAAAGGTATGACGTTAACTGATTACGAAGATTATTCAAGTCGGTTTCAAGTTGAGCCGTATCTAATAATGATAAATTCTCACTTTGCGTAATAATTAGTGGAACAAACATCATAATAAACCCAGCTACCAATAATATAAAAAATGCTAACGTGGTGATGACTGCCGCAATGTGGTTAAATTTTAGTCTTTTCTCTAAAAAATTTACAATCGGATTTCCAATCATGCTTACAATCAAAGCGATGAAAATAAAAAGAATGACTGATCTTATCTTAAAAAGAAAAAGAAATAATAACGTAATTCCGGCCGTTATGAACAAGGCACGAAGTATTCCATTTCCAATTGTTTTAGAGGTTACCATGGTTTTTGAGTTTTTGTTTAGCGAATATAACAAAATCTCAAAGCAGAATAATTACATAATTTTAAAATTAAACTTAAATTTGGCAAAAATTATATAAAAGTATGCCAAAAGTGGTGTTGATTACCGGAGGCTCTTCGGGAATTGGAAAAGCAATAGGAGAATTTTTAACTGATAAAGGTTTTAAAGTGTATGGAACAAGCCGGAATCCAGAACGTTATTCAGATGTAAAATTCCCGTTAATTGCTTTAGATGTAAGAAATTCCGAGCAAATAAAAAATGCTGTTGCAACGGTTATCGAAAAAGAAAACCGCTTAGACGTGTTGATTAATAACGCTGGAGTTGGCATCACTGGACCTTTGGAAGAAATTCCGCTTAATGAAATTAAAAATAATTTCGAAACCAATTTTTTTGGTCCGATTGAAATGATGAAAGCCGTTTTGCCGCAAATGCGTTTACAAAAATCGGGGTTAGTGATCAACATAACCTCAATTGCTGGATATATGGGTTTGCCTTACAGAAGCGTTTATTCGGCATCGAAAGGCGCTTTGGAATTGATTACTGAAGCGTTGCGAATGGAAGTGAAAAATTTTGGCGTGGTGATCACTAATGTGGCTCCTGGAGATTTTGCGACCAATATTGCTTCTGGACGTTTTCACGCGCCTTTAATTAAAGATTCTGCTTACGCAAAAATTTACGGCGATATGTTAAAAACTATGAACGACCACGTAGATTCCGGAAGTAATCCGCTGCAAATGGCGATGGCAATTGAAAAGATAATCAATACGAAAAACCCGAAGATACATTACAAAGTTGGTGCATTTATGCAAAAATTTTCGATTGTACTGAAACGCATTTTGCCCGACAAAATGTATGAAAAAATGTTGATGAAACATTATAAGTTGTAATTTTGCGCAAATTTTTGCACGGGGGTTGCGTGAGGGATTGTAGTGGAAATCCTTTTTTCTTGCCTTTTTTTTTGGCAAGAGAAAAGATTGTAACGGAAAGCCCGACCCGAAGGGGCACGCCCAAAAAAATAAAAGTAAACACACAAATTAATTATAGATGAAATTTTTTATTGATACTGCTAATTTAGAGCAAATTAAAGAAGCCCAAGCGATGGGAATTTTGGACGGTGTAACGACGAATCCGAGTTTGATGGCGAAGGAAGGAATTACCGGGAAAAATAATATTTTGAAGCATTATGTGGACATTTGCAACCTTGTGGATGGCGATGTTAGTGCGGAAGTGAATGCGCTTGATTTTGACGGTATGGTGAAAGAAGGCGAGGAGTTGGCGGAATTACACGAGCAAATTGTGGTAAAATTACCCATGACAAAAGATGGCGTGAAAGCGGCAAAATATTTTTCTGATAGAGGAATTAGAACGAATGTAACTTTAGTTTTTTCGGCTGGACAAGCGCTTTTGGCTGCAAAAGCTGGCGCAAGTTATGTGTCGCCGTTTTTAGGAAGATTAGATGATGTTTCTACGGATGGCTTGAACTTGATTGCCGAAATCAGAGAAATTTATGATAATTATGGTTTTGAAACCGAAATTTTAGCGGCTTCAGTTCGTCATACGATGCATATTGTAAATTGTGCCAAAATTGGTGCTGACGTGATGACGGGACCACTTTCTGCCATTACAGGTTTACTGAAGCATCCGTTGACAGATATTGGTTTAGCACAATTTGTAGCCGATTTTGAAAAAGGTAATAAATAATTTTCCATAAAAAAATTCCGCTTCAATAAGCGGAATTTTTTTTACAATAATTTTTCAAAATTTACATCAAAGAGGTTGACAAACGCGTCTTTTATTTTTCCATTTTCCTCTATAATCATTGCTCTTTGAATCTTGGTAATTACCCATTTCTCCCGAAGTTTTTCGAAATCTTTAACACGGTATTCGTGAATATTTTGTAAATGGTATTTTGCCATTTCGTTATTCCATTTGACCTGATTATCGTCCACATTAATCCCAATAAACTGATATTCCGGAAATTTTTTTTGATACTCAATTGCTTTTTTATGAATGCCAATTAAATGTGATTCGGCATTTTCTGTCCAGAAAAAAATCACAGTTTTTTGGGTTAAAATTTCGCTTGACTTGATAATTTTACCTTCAGGATTAATTAGTTCTAACTCAGGAAGAGAATTTCCGGGTTTTAAATTTTTAATGGCGTTCCCTATTTTAGAAATTTCGTTTTTATTGCTTTTGTCTGTTGAAAGTTGGCTGTAACGCTCTAAAAACTTTTTATTGTTTTCAATTTCTTGATCTTCTAAAAGGTACGCAAATGCAATATTGTCTAAAACCGTATTTTTAATTTTTTCGTTTGTAAAAAGTGTATCGGCAATGTTAAGTTTGGCAATATTCATTTCAAGCGAATTGGCTTTTCGGGCACTAAATTCTGACGCGGTTTTTTCTAAAGCAAGATTATTTAATAAGTAGGTAAGGTATTTTACAAATGGCGAATAATGCGTAAGCAACTGATTGTTAAAATCAACTTCTTTTCGGAAATTGTAAAAATTTGAAGGCAATTTGTCGCTTATTTTTTCTCCGGTTCTCAGTTCGTGAACAACCGGATAAATTTCTTTGCGTGTGTAATACGGGAACGTTAACGCGGCTTGTGCGTAAAAATCAAATTCGTCGTTCCACTGGATTTTTTCTTTCTTGGTTTGGTAAAAATTTTTTCTTTTTGCGTAAGTGGAATCAATATAATGAGTGAATTTTTTCACATCATAATCGAAAACGGCAAACATTTTGCTTCTGTCGGAATCGTTTTGAAGGTACATTTCCATCAAAAAATTATTTTTCTCACCGCCTCGTCCGCAAAATATAACTGACTCGTCAAAATCAGTACTATTCATCCGAACCATAATACTATCGTTTTTATCAAAATAAACGTATTGATATTCAGGCTCATGTTTAAAAGTGTACAAACCGGGAGTTAAGGAATCAAATTTTTTGTAAAAGCGATTGTTTCTGTCCAACGGCAAGGTGTCAATGACCTCGCTATCTTTCAAAAATAGAACGTAACGGTTTTGCGGGTTGGTTACTTCTCCTCCGAAAAAAGCAGTAAAATTGTCGCTTTTATACTTTTGATTGCAAGATGCAAAAAGGGCAAAGCAAAATAGGGGGATTGATAATAACCTAAAAATCTTGTGGTTGTGCATTTAAATTTTTATCTAGTGGACAAAAATATTTAAGTGAAATCACAATTTCTGTTAAGGCATCGTTAAATAACTTTTATTTAGAAAGGGCACAAATAATTTTCAACGTCCACTTCGAAAAAGAATTTCGGCGAGGGCTAATTTTCCTTTAGTTTTTTGTAATTTTGCACCACTAAAAAAATTTGAAAAAATGCTAACAGTAAATAATTTATCAGTTCAATTTGGCAAGCGAATTTTGTTCGACGAAGTGAATACCACTTTTTCTGACGGAAATATTTATGGTGTGATTGGAGCCAATGGAGCTGGAAAATCTACTTTTTTAAAAATACTTTCTGGCGATATTGACCCCACAAGCGGAAATGTTTTTCTTGAACCCGGGAAAAGAATGTCGGTTTTGAACCAAAATCACAATATGTTTGACGAACACACGGTTTTAGAAACGGTGATGATGGGAAACAAAGTTTTGTATGCGGTAAAAAAAGAAATGGACGAGTTGTACCTTGATTATTCTGATGAAAACGCAGATAGAATTGGGGAATTACAAGTTCAATTTGAAGAAATGAACGGCTGGAATGCTGACTCTGATGCGGCTGCAATGTTGTCGAATTTAGGGATTAATGAAGACAATCATTACACTTTGATGGGTGATTTAGAAGGAAAATTAAAAGTTCGTGTGCTTTTGGCACAAGCGCTTTTTGGAAATCCAGATGTTTTGATCATGGATGAGCCAACCAACGATTTGGATTTTGAAACCATCGCTTGGCTGGAAAATTTCTTGGCAAATTATGAAAATACGGTAATAGTTGTATCGCACGACCGTCACTTTTTAGATGCCGTTTGTACACATATTTCTGATATTGATTTTGGAAAAATTAATCATTATTCTGGGAACTATACTTTTTGGTACGAATCGAGTCAATTAGCGGCAAAACAACGTGCCCAGCAAAACAAAAAAGCCGAAGAGAAAAAAGCGGAGTTGGAAGAATTTATCCGTCGATTTAGTGCAAACGTGGCAAAATCTAAACAAGCTACTTCTCGTAAAAAAATGATTAGCAAGTTAAATATTGCCGAAATTAAACCGTCAAGCCGAAGATATCCTGCGATTATTTTTGACCAAGAAAGAGAAGCTGGAGACCAAATATTAAATGTGGTGAATTTAAGTGCTTCAATAGATGGCGAAACGCTGTTTACCGATGTTGACTTGAACATGGCAAAAGGCGATAAAATTGTTTTATTTTCAAAAGATTCTCGTGCCACAACAGCTTTTTACGAAATTATCAACGGAAATGAAAATGCCGATTCAGGAACTTTTGAATGGGGAATTACAACGACTCAAGCTTATTTGCCAGCAGAAAATCACGAATATTTTGAAAACGATTTGACGCTTGTAGATTGGTTACGTCAATGGGCAAAAACCGAAGAAGAACGCGACGAAGTTTACATTCGTGGATTTTTAGGAAAAATGATTTTTTCTGGAGAAGAAGCTTTAAAAACCGCAAGAGTTTTATCTGGAGGAGAAAAAGTAAGATGTATGCTTTCGCGAATGATGATGCAAAGAGCCAACGTATTGATGTTAGACGAACCTACAAATCACTTGGATCTTGAGTCGATTACAGCGTTTAACAATTCGTTGAAAAACTTCAAAGGTTCGGTAATTTTTACCACTCACGATCACGAGTTTGCACAAACTGTAGGAAACAGAGTCGTGGAGTTAACGCCAAAAGGTGTGATTGACCGTTACATGACGTTTGACGAATATCTTGATGACGAAAAAATTCAGGAATTGAGAAAAAAGATGTATTCTTAAAAATAATTTAAAATTCTATTTTGATGAAAAAATTGCGATGAAAAAAGGACTATTACGTATCTTAGATTACTGTGTTGTTACTCCAATTTTTTTCATTACTGCATTTTATTTAATGGGTATCATTAAATTTGAATTTCCAAAATTATTGTATTTTTATTTTGTTGTGGTGGCGATTAATTTCATTATTAAAAAGTCTTTTCAACTTTTGTACAGTAAAAATTGAGAACAATAACAAGTAAATTTAAAAAATAAAAAATCCCGCTTAGAAAATTTCTGGCGGGATTTTTTGGTTATGAAGTGGTTGGTTATGGTTCGAATAAATTATTTTTTAAATCGGCTGATGATATATATAATTAAAGCGATGATGGCAATTACAATGAATACGCCAACACCCACACCGAAATTAAAAATACCTTCTACAACTTCGCAGCTGGAAAGTGACAACATTGCCAACAGAATCAGGCACATGCGTTGCATTTTGTTTAAATTGATATTTTTCATGGTTATTTTTGGTTTGGTTTGATAATGTAAAGTTCCATTTTTTAAAAAGAAAATGATTACAACATTTAATTTTTTGCTTATATAATTTTAACAAAGTAATTTGAAAGCAATATTTTTCAACCGAAATTTTTAACTAAATTTACACTCCAAACAACACAACAAAAATGAGTCAAAAAATATTGCTTACTTCTCGCGAAGTCAATATCATTCTGCATCGTTTGGCATGCCAGTTACTGGAAAAACACCTTGATTTTTCTGATACCATTTTAATAGGAATCCAACCTCGTGGCGTTTTCCTCGCCGAAAGATTGCGCAATATTCTCGAAAAAGAATACCAAGTAAAAGACATTGCTTTGGGCTATTTGGACATCACTTTTTATAGAGATGATTTTCGAAGAAAAGAAAAACCGCTTGAGGCCAACAAAACCCAGATTAATTTTTTGGTAGAAAATAAAAAAGTCATATTTATTGATGATGTTTTGTACACCGGAAGAAGCATTCGATCGGCATTAACTGCCATTCAATCCTTCGGAAGACCCGCAGAAATAGAACTTTTAGTTTTAATTGATAGAAGATTTAGCCGTCATTTACCTATTCAACCCGATTATCGAGGTCGCCAGGTAGATTCCATCAACCAGGAAAAGGTGAAGGTTTTTTGGGAAGAACAAGAAGGAGAAGATGCGGTTTATTTAATTACAAACTAAAATATTTCGGAAAAATTCGATTTTTTCGAAGTTTCGAAAATCGGATTTAAAAAATACATCGAAACAAAAAAAATCGAAACACAACACAATGAAAGAGCTTAGCGTTAATCATTTACTCGGAATAAAATACATCACCAAAAACGATATTGAACTGATTTTTGAAACGGCAGATCATTTTAAAGAAGTCATCAACCGTCCTATCAAAAAAGTGCCTTCACTTCGAGATATTACCATTGCCAACATTTTTTTTGAAAACAGTACCCGAACCAAATTGTCATTTGAACTGGCACAAAAAAGGCTTTCGGCAGATGTAATTAGTTTTTCGGCAGCTCAATCGTCGGTAAAAAAAGGAGAAACTTTAATTGATACCGTCAATAATATTTTGTCAATGAAAGTAGATATGGTGGTAATGCGACATGCCAATCCTGGAGCCGCTTATTTTTTATCTAAAAATGTGAAGGCAAGTATCGTCAATGCTGGTGATGGAGCTCATGAACATCCTACGCAAGCGTTGCTCGATTCGTTTACAATCAGGGAAAAATTAGGCGAAATTGCCGGAAAAAAAGTGGTCATTGTGGGCGATATTCTACATTCGAGAGTGGCACTTTCTAATATTTATGCTTTGCAAATGCAAGGTGCTGAAGTAAAAGTTTGTGGGCCAAAAACATTAATGCCAAAATACATCGAAAGTCTTGGAGTAACTGTAGAAAATAATCTTCGCAAGGCTTTAGAATGGTGTGATGTGGCGAATATGCTTCGGGTGCAAAACGAGCGAATGGATGTGAATTATTTTCCGTCAACTAGAGAATATACACAACAATATGGCGTTGACAAAAATTTATTAGATTCGCTAAATAAAGAAATTGTCATCATGCATCCTGGACCAATAAATCGGGGTGTAGAAATATCTTCGGATGTGGCAGATTCTCAGCAATCCGTAATTTTGGAACAAGTAGAAAACGGAGTTGCCGTGAGAATGGCAGTAATTTATTTATTAGCTTCAAAAATTTCTTAAACAAAATTTATATGGATATCGAAAAAAAAGGACATACGGTTATTTTAAGTTATCAAGTAAATGATAATCAAGGTTTTACAGATACTTTAATGAGTAGTCATAATGATTTTTTAGAGCACAACCTTATTATAAATCTTACACCTGCAAATCAAGTAGAAATGGACGATATCATGGCATTGATTCCAATTTCTGATAATCATCGCAAAAGAAAAAAATCATTTGTAGTAGTTGTGCCAAATATTGATTTCAATGAGGTTCCTGATGAAATTATGGTAGTTCCTACAATTTTAGAAGCCCACGATTTAATTGAAATGGAGGAGATTGAGAGAGATTTGGGATTCTAAACGGTAAATTCCAATGGAGAAATTTCAAAGTTATTAGAAATTTCAAAGTTATTAGAAATTCCAATTGTTTTAAATTCCAAACTAGCGTTGTGACTTCGCGAGAAACTTTGCGTCCCGACGCTTCTGGATTTCGGTTAAAAATTTCATTAACAATATCAGTATCAGAAAAAATTAAAATAATTCTTTAATCTGTGGCAAATACTTTAATCTTTTAATTTTTTAATCTTTCAATCCTAAAACTAAAATCTTAATTCGAAAATCCTCTTGAAAGTTACTATTTTAGGCTGTTATGCCGCGACACCACGAACTATTACCAATCCAACTTCTCAGGTTTTAGAGATACGAAACCGCATGTTTTTAATTGATTGCGGCGAAGGAACTCAGGTGCAATTGCGCAAGCATAAAATAAAATTTTCTAAAATTAACCACATTTTTATCTCGCATTTGCATGGCGATCATTTATATGGATTGATTGGATTGGTTTCGACTTATATGTTGCTCAATCGTGTGAATGCTTTGCATATTTACGGTCCGAAAGGAGTGAAAGAAATTATTTTGTTGCAACTCAAGCTCTCGGAAAGTTATACTTCATATGGACTTTATTTTCACGAAATCATCTCAAAACAACCCGAAATTATTTTTGAAGACGATGCCGTAAAAGTCACCACCGTTCCGCTGAAACACAGGATTTATACTAATGGATATCTTTTTCAGGAAAAAAATAAGGAAAGAAAGTTGAACATTGAAGCCGTTGAAAAATATGAAATTGATCCTATTTATTATCGAAAAATTAAATACGGTGGCAATATCACCTTAGATGATGGTACAATTATAGACAATGCCCAATTGACTTTTGATCCTGAACCTGCCAAAAGTTATGCCTTTTGTTCGGATACCATTTATGACGAAACACTTTCGGAGAAAATTAAGGATGTTGACGTCTTATACCACGAATCTACTTTTTTAGAGTCAGAAATTGCTTTGGCTGAAAAAACCATGCATTCTACGGCGAAACAAGCTGCAACAATTGCAAAACTCGCCAATGCCAAAAACCTCATATTAGGTCATTATTCTACTCGTTATGCCTCAATCGAAAAGTTTAAAGAGGAAGCCACTCAAATTTTCCCAAATGTTTTTTTGGGAGATGACGGAAAAAGTTTTGACTTTTAATCATTTTCTTTTCTGATGAAAATCATTTCGACGCCTTTTAAATCTTTGTAACTTTACATTCAAATTTAATTTTTTTTTGATAGGAATATATGAAAGATTTAAGCAATTATAGAAAATCGTACGAAAAAAGCCAACTTGTAGAAGATACCATTCCGCAAAATCCTTTTCAGCTTTTTACGAAATGGTTTCATGAGGCTGAACAATTGGCAACCTCGGAAGAAGTAAATGCTATGACAATTTCCACCAACGGTTTAGACGGTTTTCCCAAGTCGAGAATTGTACTATTGAAGCAATTTTCTCAGGAAGGTTTTGTTTTTTATACTAACTATTTATCGGAAAAAGGCTTGGCTATCGCTAATGATCCTCGCGTATGTTTATCTTTTTTTTGGGCTTTTGCCGAAAGGCAAGTCATTATTAAAGGGGAAGCTAAAAAAGTTTCAGCAGATGTATCGGATCAATATTTTCAATCAAGACCTAAAGGAAGCCAAATAGGAGCGGTTGTGTCAAAACAGAGTGAAATTATTCCCAGCCGGAATTTTATAGAAGAAAAAGCAATGTATCTAGAAAATGTATTTAAAGACGAAAAAATTATTCGTCCAGAACATTGGGGAGGATATATTGTGGAACCTGTAGAAATTGAGTTTTGGCAAGGAAGAAGTAACCGGTTACATGACAGAATACGTTTTCGTAAAGACAAAAATGATTGGATTATAGCCCGTCTTTCGCCATAATCCTGATTTAAATTTCCTACAAAGTCGATGAAATAGTGTATTTCATCGATTTTTTTTGCTCTTTATCGATTTGTGTTGTAATATTGTCCTGTGAAATAAGTGAAGCCCCAATTTCTTTTTTTTCACAACCACCCCGAGAAAGTTTTCCCAAAGGCTTTCGAGGATCAAAATTATTAACTTAACCTACTTTACTATGAAAGCAAAAATGCTTAGAGCATTATTGCCAGTGGCATTAGTGTTCGTAATGTTCTCTTGTTCTTCTGATTCTGATAGTGAAACATCAGTATTAACTGCAGAAGAAGTTACGCTGGTTACCGAATTCGATTATGATGAGTTTGAATTACGACTGATGAGTAATATTAACGATTATCGGAAATCTAAAAACTTACCTGAATTATTGCCAATAGCTCATATTTCTTATAAATCAGAAGAACATAATGAATTTATGATTGCAAATAACGTGGTAAGTCACGATAATTTTGAGGAAAGATCTCAAAACTTAATTCAAGTTTTAGGAGCTTACAGAGTGAGTGAAAATGTGGCATATAATTTTAATTCTACCGGTGCGGTTTTAAATGCTTGGCTTGCAAGTCCTGGTCATAAAGCAAATATTGAAGGAGATTTTTCACATTTTGGAATTGCAGTATCAATTAATCCTGAAACTGGAAGAAAATATTATACAAATATGTTCATTAAAAAGTAAATTTAAATAATCGGGAGAAAAAGGCTGCATCGAGTCATTCGATTGTAGTCTTTTTTTTGTGAAAGAAAAACAATACATTGTTGTTTTTAATGCAAATAAGGAGAGATGTAAATTCAACTGATTATTTTTGAATTTTAATATTAGATGGGGTTTAAATTTCAACGGTTAAAAAATTTAATCGAAGGGAATTTTCTGGTGAATTAGTAACATCTCAAATTATTGTTACCGTCTATATGGGGAATGTATTTGACTTATATTTAAATACGTTGTAGCCGGAATGAACAACAAAAAAAAGCTGCTTTTTCTCAAAAGCAGCTTTTAATCTTTTGTAAAAAAAAAACCGGTGAACCGGTTTCTTTTAATCTTCATCATCATCTTCTTCATCAATGATGTCGTTCAAGTCTTTGTCATCGTCTTCGTCATCAAGCTCTATTTTATCTTCCACATCATCATCATCATCATCGTCATCAATATCCATGTCTTTGTCAATATCCTTGATGGCATCAATTGGCACTGCAACATCATCGAGGTCATCTTCGTCAAAATTTTCGATTTTGCTGGCGAGTTTGGTGCTCACTTTTACTAAATAAATAGTGTCTTCAGTTCTTACTTCAACTGCTTCAATCATTTCGTCTTTGGCATTTTTGAAGCGGATGATATCCGAATCGTCATATCCGTCCGGAAATTTGTCAACCAACAATGTGAGGATTTCTGTGGTTAATTTAGAATAATCAACAATAATTCTTTTCATAAAATTTTATTATAAGTCTAGTAGGTAAGCAAAAATAAGGGGAGCAACAATTGTGGCATCAGATTCAATTACAAATTTAGGTGTATTAATGTCAAGTTTTCCCCAAGTAATTTTTTCATTCGGCACGGCTCCAGAATAAGACCCGTAGCTAGTGGTAGAATCAGAAATTTGGCAGAAATAACTCCAAAATGGAACGTCGTGCATTTCCATATCTTGATAAAGCATTGGTACTACACAAATTGGGAAATCTCCGGCAATCCCTCCACCAATTTGGAAAAATCCAACTCCTTTGTCGCTATTCTTGGTGTACCAATCTGCTAAGAATGTCATGTATTCAATTCCGGATTTCATGGTAGAGGCTTTCAATTCGCCTTTAATTACATAAGATGCAAAAATATTTCCCATTGTACTGTCTTCCCATCCCGGCACTACAATTGGCAAGTTTTTTTCGGCAGCGGCATACATCCAACTGTCTTTTAAATCAATTTCATAATATTCTTCTAATACGCCTGAAAGTAACATTTTGTACATAAATTCATGTGGAAAGTATCTTTCTCCGGCTTCTTCAGCATCTTTCCAAATTTTATGAATGTGTTTTTGCAAACGTCTAAATGCTTCGTGTTCTGGGATACAAGTATCTGTCACACGGTTTAATCCTCTTTCGAGCAAATCCCATTCTTGTTGTGGAGTTAAATCACGATAATTAGGAACTCTTTCGTAATGTGAATGTGCTACAAGGTTCATAATATCTTCTTCTAAATTGGCTCCTGTGCAAGAAATAATTTGCACTTTATCTTGACGAATCATTTCTGCAAAAATTTTCCCAAGTTCGGCAGTACTCATTGCACCAGCCAAAGTTACCATCATTTTTGCTCCATTTTCCAATTGCTGTTCATAGGCTTTTGCAGCATCTACAATAGTGGCAGAATTAAAATGCAGATAATATTTTTCAATAAACTGGCTGATTGGTCCTTTACTCATTTCGTTTGTTTTATTTTTAAGAAATTAAATATCTCTTGATTATTTATTGTTTGATTTTTTTGCAAAGTTTACAAAGAAAAATTATTTGTTAGTATCGTACCCTAAAATTTTTAATACATCTTCTGAGCTTTGTTGTTCCGAAAATACTTCGGTTCCTAAAATTCCATTTTCATCTCTATCGATTAAAATGTGTTTAGGTTGTGGAATCAAACAGTGATGTAAACCACCGTAACCGCCAATTGTTTCTTGGTAAGCTCCTGTGTTAAAAAAACCTATGTATAACGGTTTTTCCTTGTTGTATTTTGGCAAATAAATGGCATTCATGTTTTGTTCAGAATTGTAGTAATCATCACTATCACAAGTCATTCCACCAAGTAAAACTCTTTCGTATGTATCATTCCATCTATTGACGGCAAGCATTACAAATCGTTTGTTGATTGCCCAAGTATCTGGAAGTGTGGTGATAAAAGAGGAATCAATCATGTTCCACTTTTCTCGGTCATTTTGTTGTTTTTGGTACAATACTTCGTAAATCGCACCACCACTTTCACCTACGGTAAAGGATCCAAATTCTGTAAAAATATTTGGAACATCTACTTCAGCTTCTTCGCAAGAAGTTTTAATTTGGTTTACAATTTCGTCAATCATGTATTGGTAATCATACTCAAAGGCTAAAGAATTTTTGATGGGAAATCCACCACCAATATTTAATCCATCTAAGGTAGGACATTCTTTTTTTAGCGCAATGTACACTTTTAAACATTTTGCTAATTCATTCCAATAATATGCTGTATCTCTAATTCCGGTATTGATGAAAAAGTGCAGCATTTTGAGTTCCACATCTTTGTTTTCCTGAATTTGTTTACGGTAAAACGGAACAATATTTTTATAACCAATTCCTAATCTTGAGGTGTAAAACTCAAACTTAGGCTCTTCTTCAGCCGCAATCCTAATTCCGATTTTGAATTTTCCTTTGATTTGTGACTGCAATAAATCTAATTCTTCATAATTGTCAATTACCGGAATTGTTTTAGCATGACCATTGTTAATCAATCTTGCAATGTTGTCAATATATTGATCGCGCTTGAAACCATTACAAATTACATAGGTGTTTTTATTGATTTTGCCTTCAGCCATTAATTTTTCTACAATATTAATGTCAAAAGCAGAAGAAGTTTCAATATGAATATTGTTTTTAAAAGCTTCATTCATCACAAATTCAAAATGCGAACTTTTGGTACAGTAACAATAATAATATTTGCCCTCGTATTTATTTTTTTCCATTGCCTTTCTAAACCAGCCTTTTGCACGGTTGATATTATTAGATATTTGTGGCAGGTAAGTAAATTTAAGCGGTGTTCCGTATTCTTCCACGAGTTTCATCAAGTCAATGTTGTGAAACAAAAGATTGTCTTTGTTAAGTTTAAACTCGTCTTGTGGAAAATAATAGGTTTGGTTAATTAGGTCAAAATATTTTGTATTCATTTAAATGTCAGGTTTTTAAAATTAAATATAAGAAAAAATATAAAGAAGCGCTTATATTTAAACCCGAATATTTGCATAAACTATCAAAAGTTTTTCTTGATAAGTATTGGTGTATTGAAAAGTGTCGAACGCCAATAAGTTTTTTACCGCTTCAAATATTTTACGTAAAAGCCCATTAGCCTTGTAATGCATAGCTTTTTGATTTGGAGAAAAAGTAAATTGTGGTTGAGTTTTCATTGGCGCAAATGTAAAAAAATATATAAGTTTCATGCAACCCTTAAGTTTAAAAAACTTTTAACTTTTATAATCTAGAAATGCCTCCCTAATTTGGTCATTTTTTGCGGTTTGGTCTAACATCGTATTCCCAATTCCATTCAAAAGGGCAAATTTTACCACTCCAAACTCATTTTTTTTATCATGAACCAATAAATCAATCACAGCATTCAAGTCATTTTCCTCAAGTGGAATAGTGTTGAATATCGACAAAATAGTAGTTTTAATTTCATAATATTCTTCCGCAGAAATTAAATTTTTTTGTTTCGACAGAAAGGCTTCCATAACCATTCCAGCCGCAATAGCTTCCCCATGTAGAAGGTTATTTTTAGTTTCATTTTCCAAAAAATAACTTTCAATAGCATGGCCTAAAGTATGTCCAAAGTTAAGGGCTTTTCTAATACCGTTTTCGGTAAAATCCTGAGAAACAATTTTATTTTTTATTTCAACAGATTGGTAAATTAAAGCTTCTAAATCGTTTGTATTTAAGTTAGTTAGATCTTGAAAAATATCCCAGTAATTTTTATCAAAAATCAATCCATGTTTTAACATTTCTGCCAATCCGGAACGCATCTGATTTTCTTGCAAAGTTTGCAAATAATAGGTATCAATCAACACCATTTTTGGATTTGAAATCACCCCAATCTGATTCTTTAAAACACCTAAATCTACACCGTTTTTTCCGCCTACCGAAGCATCAACCATTGCCAAAAGTGTAGTAGGAACATTTATATAAGCAATCCCTCTTTTATAAGTAGAAGCCACAAATCCGCCTAAATCTGTTATCACGCCACCACCTAAATTGATAATCAAACTTTTTCTGTCTGCTCCTAAGTCGGTTAAAACATTCCAAACTTGAATACACGTTTCAATTGATTTATTTTCTTCGCCAGGCTCAATTTCAATAATTTCAATAGTAATTTCTGTTGCCAAATTTTGTAAAAAATAACCTAAACAGTTTTCGTTACAATTGCTATCAGTAATGATAAAAATTCCGGAATAATTACTTTCCTGAATATGATTGGAAAGTTTTTCATATCCAAATTCGTTAAAATTAATGCTATATCCCGGAGCTTCTATTGGCTTCATCTATCTATTGTTTAAAAAAATGTTTTTGTATCAAATGAAATTAGAAAATTAAGCTTTGAACAATTCAAAATTTTGAAGGACAAATTAAGTCAAATTTTAATAAAAAATAGGCGTGCAACTTTTATATTTGCAAAATTATTAACGCAATCGATGGAGAAAATTTTTAACAATACCCAAGTAGCTTTTGCCCTAAAAAGTGATACAGAATTAGATAGGGCTTATTTTTTATTTAAAATGATTGCTTCAGAACCATTAGTAAAAATAGGAACAGCGGTTACAAATTTTGCGTTAAAAGCGCATTTACCGGTGGAAGGATTAATTCGTGCCACTGTTTTCGACCATTTTTGTGGTGGCGTTACCGAGGAAGATTGCTTATCTGTGGTCGATAAAATGTTTACCAAAAATGTTTGTTCTGTTCTAGATTATTCGGTAGAAGGAAAAGAAGAAGAAGAACAATTTGACTTGGCACTCGAAATGACCTTAAAAACCGTTGAGTTTGCCAAAGAAAGATTAGCAATTCCTTTTGCTGTGTTTAAACCTACAGGTCTTGGACGATTCGCTTTATACGAAAAAATAGGTGAAGGAAAAAAATTAACTTCCGAAGAGCAAAAAGAATGGGCTAGAGTTGTAGAACGTTTTGACATTGTTTGTAAAACAGCGCATCAAAAAGACGTAGCGCTTTTAATTGACGGCGAAGAAAGTTGGATGCAAGATGCCGCTGATGATTTAGTTTTAGAAATGATGCGTCGTTATAATAAAGACAAAACCATTGTTTTCAACACTTTACAATTGTATCGCTGGGATCGCTTTGATTATTTGAAAAAAATCCATGAAATCGCTAAATCCGAAGGTTTTTCGATTGGTATGAAACTAGTTCGTGGTGCTTACATGGAAAAAGAAAATAATCGTGCAGTAGAAAAAAATTATAAATCACCAATTTGCGAATCAAAAGAAGCTACTGATAAAAATTTTGATACTACCGTGGCTTATATGCTGGATCATTTGGATACCATGTCAATTTTTGCAGGAACGCATAACGAAGAAAGTTCTTACAAGATTATGCAATTAATGCAGGAGAAAAATCTTGCTTCTAATGATAACCGAATTTGGTTTGGCCAACTATACGGCATGAGTGACAATATTAGTTATAATCTTGCAGAAAATGGTTACAACGTAGCGAAATACTTGCCTTTTGGTCCTGTGAGAGATGTAATGCCTTACTTAATTCGCAGAGCGGAAGAGAATACATCTGTTGCAGGTCAAACCAATAGAGAGTTAAACTTGATTAAAACCGAAAGAAAACGAAGAAAAAAATAATCAAAAATCCCGAACCTACGATTCGGGATTTTTTTTAGTACGTTTGAAAAAATTTTAAGACATAGTACAGGTATTTGTATGCCTTAAAATAAAAACCAATTAAAAATACAACATGAAACCAAACGTACTTAGGGTTATCGGTAAATTTTGTAATTTTTTACAAAAATGTGGTATTCCGTAAAACGGCTCAAAAATAGTAAGGTTTCCAGTAATAAACAACAAAGCTATACCTAAAATTTTCTAAATATTTTTATTAGTAAGAATTTTTATAAGCAAAATAGCTATTAAATTATTTACGAGAATACGGAGGTAAAAGTTTGCTTGATACTTCTCCAAAACCAATTCTTACATTCTCACTCTCGCAATATCCTTTAATAGTCACAGTATCACCGTCATTGATAAATTTTCGTTCGGTTCCGTCACTCATTTTCAATGGATTTTTTCCACCCCAAGTTAACTCTAACATAGATCCAAAACTATCTTGAGTGGGACCAGAAATTGTTCCAGATCCCATCATATCACCAGAATTGATGCGGCAACCGTTCGAAGCGTGATGGGCTAATTGCTGACTCATGCTCCAATACATATACTTAAAATTAGATTTAGAAACAACCGTGGCTTCAGCATTTTCGGGTTTTATAGAAACTTCTAATTTTATGTCAAAACTTTTTTTGCCTTTTTCTTGTAAATAGGGTAACGGCATTGGATCTTGTACCGGACCTTTTGTACGGAAAGGTTCTAAAGCATCCATGGTCACAATCCAAGGAGAAATACTTGACGCAAAACTTTTTGCCAAGAATGGTCCAAGAGGCACATATTCCCATTTTTGAATATCACGTGCACTCCAATCATTCAATAACACCATTCCAAAAATATAATCTTCGGCTTCATAAACCGGAATATTTTCGCCCATAATATTGGCATCTGTTGTAATAAAAGCAGTTTCTAATTCAAAATCGACTAGGCGAGAAGGTCCAAATACGGGCGTTGTTTCACCATTTGGCAAGGTTTGTCCCATTGGTCGATGAACAGGTATTCCCGAAGGAACGATTGTAGAACTTCTCCCGTGATAGCCAACAGGAATGTGCAACCAGTTTGGCAACAAAGCATTTTCCGGATCACGGAACATTTTGCCAACATTTGTGGCATGTTCTCTACTAGAATAAAAATCAGTATAATCGCCAATTAAAACCGGAAGTTGCATTTCTACTTCTTCAATTTTAAAAATAATTGTTTCGCGGTGTTTTTCGTGATCTCTGAGTTTCGGGTTATTTTCGTCAAAAATATCAGCAATTCGGTTTCTCACCAATCGCCAGGTTTTCTTTCCGTCAGAAATAAAATCGTTCAGCGTGTCCTGCATAAACATGTCGTCAGTTAACTCAATTCCGTCAAAATAGTTGAGTTGTTGTAAAGCACCAAGGTCAATGGCATAATTCCCAATTCTTGTTCCTATGGTAATTACATCATCTTTTGTAAGAAACACTCCAAAAGGAATATTTTGAATAGGGAAGTCGCTGTCTTGTGGTACTTCAAGCCAGGATTTCCTTTTTGGATCGTTCGCTGTTATTGGCATTTGTTTGTTAGTTTGTATGTTTATAAATTGCTTTTCAAATATATTGTTATATGCGTTTTTAACAAACCTATTTTGTATTTTTGTATCCAAATTAACAAAAAATTATCAAATGCAACGCGACGAACAAATTTTCGACTTAATATTAGAAGAACAAGATAGACAAATTCATGGATTAGAATTAATCGCTTCAGAAAATTTTGTGAGCGAACAAGTTTTAGAAGCCGCTGGATCGATCCTTACCAATAAATACGCTGAGGGTTATCCGGGAAAAAGATATTATGGAGGTTGCGAAGTGGTAGATGTGATAGAACAAATTGCCATTGATAGAGCCAAAGCTTTATTTGGTGCCGAATATGCAAACGTTCAGCCACATTCTGGTTCTCAGGCTAATACAGCAGTTTTTGCAGCTTGCTTGAAACCAGGTGATAAAATTTTAGGCTTTGATCTTTCTCATGGCGGACATTTAACACATGGTTCTCCAGTAAATTTTTCAGGAAAATTGTACCAACCCGTTTTCTACGGCGTTGACGAAGAAACAGGCGTAATTAATTACGATAAAATTCAGGAAATTGCTACAAAAGAACAACCAAAATTAATCATAGCAGGTGCTTCGGCTTACTCTCGGGATATGGATTTTGAGCGTTTCCGCAAAATTGCCGATAGCGTTGGCGCAATTTTAATGGCAGATATTTCGCATCCCGCTGGTTTAATTGCCAAAGGATTGATGAACGATCCTGTTCCGCATTGTCATATTATTACAACTACAACTCACAAAACGTTGCGTGGTCCGAGAGGTGGAATGATTTTAATGGGCAAAGATTTCGAAAATCCTTGGGGTTTAAAAACACCAAAAGGAGAAGTAAAAATGATGTCGGCTGTTTTAGACGGTTCTGTTTTTCCAGGCAATCAAGGAGGTCCTTTGGAACATATTATTGCAGCAAAAGCAGTAGCTTTTGGTGAAGCTTTGTCTGACGAATTTTTTATTTACGCCAGACAGTTGCAAAAAAATGCCAAAGCTATGGCTGCAGCTTTCGTAAAAAGAAATTACAAAATTATTTCTGGTGGAACTGATAACCACATGATGCTGATTGATCTTCGAAATAAAAATATTTCTGGGAAAGAAGCCGAAAATGCATTGGTAAAAGCAGAAATTACAGTCAATAAAAATATGGTTCCATTTGATGACAAATCACCTTTTGTAACCTCAGGAATTAGAGTAGGAACAGCCGCAATTACCACTCGTGGTTTGGTTGAAGCCGATATGGAAATCATCGTAGATTTTATCGACAGAGTACTTTCTGACCATCAAAATGAAGAATTATTAGAACAAATTGCTGACGAAGTTAATGAAATGATGAGCGAAAGACCCATTTTTGTTTTCTAATTAAAAAATAAATTCTACTCTAAACCCTGGCGATTGCTGGGGTTTTTTGTTTTTAATAAAATTTCTTCAAAAAAAAATTGGGTAAAAAATAAATCGTACGAAAAATTTCCTACCTTTGAAATGTTCAAGAACAAAAAAAATAAATTCATGCAATTAGAACCTACAAAATCAGAATTGGAAATTTTACAAGTACTTTGGAAGTCCGGACCTTCTACAGTTCGATTTGTAAACGACCAACTGAATGAGCAAAAAAGAGCCGTTCAATATTCTTCTACTTTAAAATTAATGCAGATAATGACCGAAAAAGGAATGCTTCATTGTGATAAAACCAGCATGAAACATATTTATAGTCCTGCGGTAGAAGAAAAAAAAGCGAAAGGATTTCTACTTGACAAATTTGTGGACACGATGTTTAACGGTTCGAGTACAAAATTAATGATGCAATTGCTCGGAAACAAAAAAGCATCGCAAGAAGAAATTAACGAGATTAGAAATCTATTGGAAAAACTTGACGAAAAATAAAAACCTAAACACGAGGAAATTATGTGGTTTACAAACGAAAATTTATTAAAAGCGATATCGTGGACTTTAGTTCATTCGCTTTGGCAAGGAATTGTTTTGGCCATTTTGGCGGGATTGATTATTCTGTTTACCAAAAAATCTACCGCTCATGTGCGTTACAACATTTTAGCCGGACTTTTTTTGGTTTTTATCGCCACCATTGGGTTTACCTTTTATTTAGCATTTGATGGTTTTCGAGCAAATGCTTCAACCGAAACTTTAGAATTTAATAATCAAATTGCTCATTTTCAAGAAGATATTTTAATTGAAAAAACGGTTGTAGAAAGTTCGTTTCAAAAAATTGTCGGGTTTTTAAACCAACATTCTCAAGAGATTGTGCTGTTATGGTTTTTTATCTTTTGCCTAAAATGTGTCGGGATTTTTAGAAATCTCAACCACATTTACCGCATCAGAAATTACCGTACACAAACACCTTCGGAATTTTGGATTAATCGCGTGGAAGAACTCGCTCAAATGCTTCAAATTAAGAAAAAAATCATTTTGTTAGAATCTCAATTGGTGAAAGTACCAAGCGTGACGGGATTTTTCAAACCCATGATTCTCATTCCCGTAGGTTTGATTTCACACTTGCCGCAAGATCAAGTAGAGTCCATTTTATTGCATGAATTGGCCCACATCCGTCGCAAAGATTATGGCATCAATTTACTTCAAAATTTTGCAGAAATTTTATTTTTCTTTAATCCAGGCGTACTTTGGGTATCGTCCATCATTAAAGAAGAAAGAGAAAATTGTTGCGATGACATTGCGGTTGGAATCACAAAAAGTAAATCAAAATTTATTAACGCATTAGTTTCATTTCAAGAATATAATATGAAAGAAAATAAATTAGCAGTTGGTTTCGGAGGTAGAAAAAATAGCCTTTTGGAACGTGCCAAACGAATTGTTTACAACCATAACAAATCGTTGTCTAACATCGAAAAAACATTTTTGTCAATCTGTATTATCATGATTGCTATCGTGACTGTTGCTTGTTCGAGTGCCAAAGCGCAAGACCAAAAAACAGAAATTGGATTACAAAATAAAACAAAAACCTTTGAAGATTTAGGCGAAGATAATAGTATCGAAGCATCGGATTTCCGAAGCGAAAGAGAATTGGAAGCCATGGAAGAAGCCGAACACGATCGAATGACGGCTGAAAACGATGAACTTGAAGCGGAATATGAAAGAATTGCGGCGGAAGACGAAACACTTGCTGAAGAGGACGAGAGGATTGCAGGCGAAATGGAGGGAGACTTAGAAGGCGATTTAGAAGGTGAATTAGTCAAATTTGATGAGAACTTTGAAAAACAAATCGAAAAAATGGCTGCCGAAGCCGAGAAAATGGCGGAAGTTGCCGGCAAATTTACCATCAGTGGCATTGACGAAATAAAGATTGCCGAAAAAGCGCTTCGCGATGCCGAACAATCTATTTTAGAATCAACCGAATTGACACAAGTTCAAAAAGAAGAAACGGTAAAATCTTTACGAGAAGCCCGAAAAAGTTTGAAAAGTTCTTCAGAAGGTAAGGTTAATTGGGAAAGAGCAAAAGCGATGCAATTTCGCGAAGCGGCAAAAATGCGCAGCGAATTAGCCAAAATGAGAGCGGAAAATGCCAGAATGATTTCGCAGGTAAAAAGATCAGCTCATGAAAATGCACGCGTGATTGCTGAGAAAAACAGAAATGCCGCAGAAAAAATTAGAAGAGAAGCGGAAAGAGGTAGAATTGCAGGGGAAAATGCCCAAAAAACAAATGATCAAATCATCAAAAAATTAATAGACGACAAAATCATTTCTTCACCAAATAATCTATCATTCAAAATTTCGGACAAGGTTTTTTATGTAAATGACAAAAAAATGTCGGAAGCACAACGCAAAGAATTCGCCAAGTTTTTACCAAAAAATATTACCGCAACTTACTATAATTACGAAGTAAGCAAAAAAGATTAGTTTCAATCATCAGCCGGAAGGCAAATCAATCAAAAAACGTTATCACATTGATAACTACGCAAATTTGTTGCAGTTAGTAGAAAAGAGTTCGACGAAAGTCGGACTTTTTTTTTGTTTGATGATTTATGATTTTCATTAAACTAGAAACCGAAATCTACAATCTTAAATCATTTCCTTAAATTTGCAGTCTAAAAAATTACAATCATGTCAATGCTTCGCTTAAAATTGCCAACAGATCCAAGATGGGTTAATATCGTAGAAAAAAATATTGAGGAAATTCTTACAGATCACGCTTGGTGCGAACAAAAAGCGGCTTCAAACGCTATTTCGCTTATCGTCATGAATTCTGAACATACAGATTTGGTGACGGATTTACTGAAAATTGCCAAGGAAGAAGTGGAACATTTTGAAATGGTTCACGAAATTATCAAACAACGCGGTTTAAAGTTAGGTCGCGAACGCAAAGACGATTACGTAAATGAGTTGGCGCAATACATGAAACGCAGCATTACCGGAAGCAGAATTTCTGGTTTGGTGGAACGTTTGCTTTTTTCGGCGATGATTGAAGCCAGAAGTTGCGAACGTTTTAAAGTTTTGTCAGAAAATATTCAAGACGAAGAATTATCGAAATTTTATTGGGAATTAATGGAAAGCGAAGCCGGACATTACGTGACTTTTTTAACCTACGCCCGAAAATACGGCGAAGGAATTGACGTAGACCAACGCTGGAAAGAATGGCTCGAATTTGAAGCTTTGGTAATTGCCAAATACGGGAAAAAAGAAACGATTCACGGGTAATTTTATTCTAATTTATCTCATTTAAAAATATTAAATTTGTCAAAATATTTTTAACAAATAATATTGATTACACCATAATATATTTTATATCGTAATGTTAGTATTGAAGATTTTAATATCAATATATTTTTGATATAAATTTTTATGACTTTCAATGATTTGCAATAACTTTTGTGTTAACTTTTAACCTACTGTAAGAATTTTATTATGCGCCAAATTTTGGAAATAAAATAGTAATCATATCACAATAGTAAAAAATGCATGACGAAATATTAAAACATACAAGAAGAATAAAAAGTGAAATGAAAAATACTAAACATACTTTAGGAGAAAAAATAAAAGAAATATTTATAGAAATTCTTATCATAGGTTTTGCCGTATCACTTTCTATTTGGTTACATAGCTGGAGTGAGCATAATCATCAACAAAAAGAAGTGAAGGAATTTTTGATGGATTTAAAAGATGACCTAAAAAACGACATAAGTAATATTTCAAAATCAAAAAAAGAGTTAGAATCAAATTTAAAAGAATACCAATTTGCTTTAGATTTAACGCAAAAGCAAATAGATAGCTTAATTGCTGTACAAGGAACTATTGCCTTTAACTCCTCAATTTCTACAACGAAAATTAGTAATGGAAATTATGAAGGATTTAAATCGAGTGGTAAGATTGGTTACATTGAAAATAAAACGCTAAAAACCAAAATTTTAAAGTACTATCAGGAACAATCGCTCGGGCTTTTAGAGAATGAAAAATACAACATAAAAACATTTGACAAAGTGTTGAATATTTTAACCGATAATGCCGATAAAACAATTGATCAAATAATAGTTTTACCACAGTTTAAACAACAACTAAGATTGCAAACTGAACAAACCCTTGGTCTCATTGATGTTTATTCATATACATTACAAAAGGCACAAGGATTAATTGATGAGATTGAGCAAGAAAATAAATAATATATCATACTGATGTAAAAGATGTCAAATTAGATTTTTATTTCTTACATTTTACTACAACAAAATCGAGTTAAAAATTCCCTGCATGTACTTAAATGTCGAAACATAAAGACTGACTGAATTCCCTAATTAATTTGAGTGGATTAGTAACACAATTTGAAAAATAGGGGGAAAAAGATTTAAATAATAAAACTACAAAAAAAATCGCAATAATTTGATTATCAAATTATTGCGATTTTTTTTTAGTGACCTCGACAGGATTCAAACCTGTAACCTTCTGAGCCGTAATCAGATGCGCTATTCAGTTGCGCCACGAGGCCGTTTGCGTCACTCATTTCTGAGCTTCTTTGCGGGTGCAAATATAGGTAAATTTGTGTAACTTGCAAATCATTTCCTCAATAAATTTCAATTAAAATGGACTTACAGAACTATATCCGTGATATTCAGGATTTTCCGAAACCAGGAATTATTTTTAAAGACATCACGCCTTTGCTTGCCAATCCCCAAGCGACTCGTTTTTGCGTGGAGCAATTACTTTCACAACTACAAAATGTAAAAATAGATAAAGTGATTGGTGCTGAAAGCCGCGGTTTTTTCTTTGCTACTTTGTTGGCACAAAAACTAAACGCAGGTTTTGTTCCGGTGAGGAAACCTAAAAAATTACCGTTTGAAACCATTGCTGCTTCCTACGATTTAGAATATGGAACTGATACTTTAGAAATTCATAAAGATGCAATAAAAAAAGGGGAGAAAGTACTGATTCACGATGACGTTCTGGCAACTGGCGGAACGGCAAAAGGCATGTGTGAATTAGTAGAAAATTTAGGTGGCGAAATTGTACAATGCAATTTTTTGATGGAGCTTACTTTTTTAAGTGGTATAGAAAAATTGCAACCATACAAAGTATTTTCAGTAATAAAATATTAATCTAAGGCTCTTGAAGTCACCCAATATTTCCAAGCAATAATGGCTTTTTGAATTTTAGTCGCTTTGGTTAAATCCAGTTGTTGTTTGGTGTAATTGGGTAAAAGCCAACTATTTATTTTTGCTAAAATTTTAAACATTTTTATTTTAAAGGTACAAAAAAGGCTATCTATACCGATAGCCTTTTACATAATGTTAAGGAAAATTACTGTTTTTGAATAACAAGCTTACCATTTCTTTCGCCTATAAAGATATCATTGATGGGTTCATCAGCATTTGTGTTCCAACTTACAACTTCATTTTTACCGCCATTTTTTCGTGTTAATTTGATTTTGATTCCCGTAATTTCACCTTTTGAATTTCGGTCAACTGCTGAATATTTAAAATCGATATTACTTTTTGCCAAAGTTTCCTTGTAAAAGTCAAAATCGTCTTTTTCACTTTTTTTATGGATTAAAAAACCGCTTTCTGCCGGTAATTTAAATTCCTTTCCGTTAGTTCCAGTTGCTGCAGGAATTGTTGTGAAATCAGTAGTTTCTATTATAATTACACCATTTTTGGCTTTCTCTCCATATTTTTTTACCAAAACTTCATTAGCATTCATTAATGATAATGTGCTTAATTTAGACGGACGAAGTTTTTCAAACTCCATAACTGTAGCTTCTTTTCCGTTTATCAAAATAAAAGCTTTGTTGTAATCCACTTCAGCGCCTTCAACCATCCGATTAAAACTCTCGTCTGGAGTAGTTGTCATAAACGAAGAAGAATATTCATCAGCGGTTGCTGAAGCAGTCGCACCCGCAGTATTTCCTTCCGCAATTGCAATGGCATCAACTTCTTTCGCAGTCGCTTCTCTACCAATTGCAGCATCTTTTTCGCCCAAATCATTAATGATAATTGTTGTATTTCCGTTAGATAATTTATTAGAGGTAACTAAAATACTGCTAATCGGTTTGTTCGATTTTTTAATTTTTTGGTTGATTTTATTTCCTTTTTTATTATCAAAATCAATGTTGAGTTCCAAAATTTCACCGGAAGCATTTCGTTTCAAAACCTCCACTTTGAGTGATATATCGTGATCATCCGAAAATTTTTCGACATAATCATTCAAAGTTTCATCAGTTATAGAAGGCAAAATCATAAAGCCATCCACTTTTTTGCTATCATCATCGGTATAAGTTGCCGTAACCTGATATTTCGGCTGAGTTTCCTTAGTTTGAGCGATGGTTTCTACTTGAAATTGCAGCACAAACATCGCAAGCATTGGTAAAATTGTGGCATAACGCCAAACGCTGGTTTTTTTCGACTGGTTTTTGTTTAACATAACAATTCGTTTTTTGATTAATGATTGATAAAAATGATTGGAAATCGGGATACATTCGTTTGATGTACTTACTTTTAAAAGTGTTTTTTGGTATTGAATTTTATTTGAAATTTTTTTCAAGGCTTGATGATCTGCGATAAATTCAAGGTTTTGAGCAATCGCTTTTTGATAAAGCCAAGCAAAAGGATTGAACCAAAAAATAATACAATAAATTTGGCTCAACAACATATCAACAGAATGAAACTGCAGGCTGTGAACCTTTTCGTGTGCCAAAATATTCTGCAATTCTTCCTCCTTAAATTGTGTAGAATTGTAAATAATGTAGCCGAAAAACGAAAATGGCGCTTTCACTTTTTCAGAATCAACATATTTAAGATAATTTTTATGTTCTGGTTTTTGATGCTTCAAAATTTTAAGTAATGACCAAAAATCTTTGGCAAAACGTGCTGCGAAAAAGAATACGCCAGCAAAATAAATTCCTCCAAAAACATAAAACCAATTGATTTCAAAATTTGTTTCAATGTTTTTAAGGGATTCAATATCAGAATAGGTTACTGCCGTAGGAAAAACTTCCTGAGTAACGGATTTTACCCAAATTATTTTTGTAAAAATTAAAAATGGCAACAGGAGTGAGGTGAAAATTCCTAAAATTAAAAACCATCTGTTGGCATTAAAAAAAGTTTCTTTGCGAAGCAAAATTTGATAAGTAAGGCAAAAAATGGCTAAAATCAACGAAACTTTTCCTAAATAGATAACGAAATTTTCCATAACTATTGGTTTTTTTCTATCATTTCAAGTATCTCTCGAAGTTCTTTTGCCGAAATTTTTTCTTCTTGTGCAAAAAATGAAACCATGTTTTTGTACGAGCTTCCAAAATAATTATCAATAGCGTTGCTCATAAATTTTTCACGGTATGCTTCTTTCGAAACAATTGGAAAATATTGATGTGAATTGCCATAAGCCACGTGATCCACAAATTTTTTTTCCTCTAAAATCCGCACGATTGTTGAAAGCGTGTTGTAATGTGGTGGATCATTTTTAATTTCCGCCAAAATTTCTTTCACAAACGCTTTTTCCAACGTCCATAAAATCTGCATGACTTCTTCCTCTTTATTTGTCAGTTTCTGCATATATCTTTTTTATTTGTAACAACTTAAAAATCAACATGACAAACGTACAACTATTTTTTTAGTTTACAAACTATTTTTTTAGTTGTATAACTGTTTTATTCGTTTTAAGGCAAATTTACAGATAGAATCCTGTGGGAATTAGGCCTAATTATGTATTTTTGCTACAAATAATGCTCATGAAATTTTTTACCACAATTTTATTTTTATTAATTTTTTCTACAGTTTTTAGCCAAAATGTTTTCGTTAAAGATTCTGTGTTGGCTTACCAACAACATTTAAATTCCGAATATAAAGACCCAGAAAAAAGTCCGTTGCTCAAAAAAGATTTGAAAAAATTCAAAGGGTTAAATTTTTTTGCAGCAAACGAAAAATATTTTGTAATGGCAAAATTCGTGCGAACACCAAACGAAAAGCCATTTGAAATGCCTACCACAACAACACGTAAACCGATTTATGTCAAATATGGAGAAGCACATTTTGAATTAGATGGTAAAAAAGTTAAACTTGATGTTTTTCAAAGTTTAGACTACAAAAAAATTAATCCAAAAGCATTGTTCTTACCGTTTACTGATTTAACTTCCGGTGTTGAGAGTTATGGTGGCGGAAGATATTTAGATTTAGAAATTCCTGAAAATGAAGTAATTGTAATCGATTTTAACAAAGCTTACAATCCATATTGTGCATATAATCACACATATTCTTGCCCGATTCCACCAGCGCAAAATGATGTTCCTGTGGAAATTAATGCGGGCGTAAAAAAGTTTAAAAAATAAAATTTGTACTTTAATTGTCATACACATCATTATCGAAAAACGCCCGATTGTTTGGAGTTAGTCAACGAATATCCACACGATTTTAAAGGTGAAAGTAACTATTTTTCGGTAGGAATTCATCCGTGGTTTATTGATTTTGACAGATTAGAAAACGATTTTCGAGCTTTAGAAAAATTGATACAAAAAGAAAATTGTTTGGCGGTTGGCGAATGTGGTTTGGATAAAAAAATTGAAACAGATTTCGAAAAACAAATTGAAATTTTTGAAAAGCAATTGCTTTTGGCAGAAAAATACCAGAAACCTGTAATTTTGCATTGCGTCTCAGCTTATCAGGAAATGGTGGCGATAAAATCAAAACTCAACATCTCGGTTCCGATGATTTTGCACGGATTTTTGAAGAAAAAACAATTGGCAGACGACATGGTTTCACACGGATTTTATTTGTCTTTTGGAAAACATTTGATCAAAAACGAAAATTTAGAAGAGACTTTTTTAGCCGTCCCTGAGGATCGATTTTTTCTTGAAACCGACATGGATGAAAATCTAATCGAATCCATTTATGAGAAAGCTTCGGAGTACAAAAAAATTGAAACAAAAACTTTAATTAAAAACATACAAAATACCTGTAATCAGGTTTTTAAATTAAATTTATAAAAATGGCACAATGGACAGAAAGAGCAGAATTGCTTTATAAACCAGAAGGATTGCAAAAATTAAAAAATGCGCACGTTTTAATTGTGGGCGTGGGGGGTGTTGGCTCGTTTGCTGCCGAATTTATAGCTCGTGCTGGCGTTGGAAAAATCACAATCGTTGATGGAGATGTGGTCGATATTACCAATATTAACCGCCAACTTCCGGCTTTACATTCCACGGTTGGTCAACCCAAAGTGGACATCGTTGGCGATCGATTGATGGACATCAATCCCGAGTTAAAATTGACAAAAATCAAAGAATTTTTAGAGCCGGAACGTGCCGCCGAAATCATTTCGAAAGAGTACGATTACGTGATGGATTGCATTGACAGTTTGACACCAAAACTCAATTTGATTTTAACATGCAAAAGAAAAAAAGTCCGCATCATCAGTAGCATGGGAGCCGGTGGAAAGTTAGATGCTTCACAAGTTAAAGTAACTGACATCAGTAAAACGCGCAATTGTCATTTGGCAAAAGCCATGAAAAAAAAGTTGAGAAAACATAACATTCAAAAAGGCGTAAAAGTGGTTTTTTCTACGGAAATTCAGGATGTGGAAAGTTTAAAAATGACTGACGGAACCAATTTCAAAAAATCTTTTTACGGCACAAGTAGTTACATGCCAGGGCTTTTTGGACTTCATGCTTCTGCGGTGGTAATTAATTTTTTGCTCAAACAAGAAACTGAAAACAACGAAATCAATGATTAAAACTGTAATTTTTGATATGGATGGCGTAATTGTGGACACAGAACCAGTACATCGTTACGCTTATTTTCAACATTTTGACGAACTTAAAATTCCTGTTGATGACGCACTTTTTGCTACTTTCACAGGAAATTCTACGCGAAATGTTTTTCAAAAATTAAAAGAAAAATTTTTGTTGGAATACGAAGTGGAAGATTTAATTCAGCGGAAGCGAAACATTTTTAACAACGCCTTCGATAATAAGGAGGACCTATATCTTTTGGAAGGTGTAGAAAATTTAATTAAAAATCTACATTTTGCTGGATTTGAATTAATTGTAGCTTCATCTGCTTCAAAAGTGACGATTGATAGGGTTTTCAAAAGATTCAATTTGTACCGCTATTTTTCGTGCATTGTGAGTGGCGAAGATTTCCCAAAATCAAAACCAGATCCTGCCATTTTTTTGCATGCTGTTGCCATTTCAACTTCTAAAAAAAGTGAATGTATCGTGATTGAAGACAGTAAAAATGGAGTAGAAGCTGCTAAAGCTGCAGGAATTTTTTGCGTGGGTTACAATAGTGAACATTCCAAGTTACAGGATTTATCAAAAGCTGATTTAATAATAAATCATTTTAGCGAACTTTCTCCAGAAATAATTCAAAGTTTAACCCAGTGATTAAAACAGTAATTTTCGATATGGATGGTGTTTTGATAGACACCGAACCTGTTCATTATCAAGTAAGTAATCAACATTTTAAAAATTTAAATATCGAAGTTCCCGATGAATTATACCATACTTTTACCGGTAGTTCGAACAAAATGATTTACCAAAAAATAAAAAATCATTTTAATTTATCACAAGATATTACCAATTTAATTGGAGATAAAAACCATCTATTTTTCGACGCTTTCGCAAAAGATACTCGTTTATCGTTAATGCCTGGCGTGAAAGATTTAATTATCGAGTTACATCAAAACGGAATCCAACTGATTGTGGCCTCTTCTTCTGAAATGGAAATCATCGATTTGGTTTTTGATAGATTTGGTTTAAACCCATATTTTTCATATAAAATTAGTGGGAATGATTTTCCAGAATCTAAACCCAATCCGGCGATTTTTAACAAAGCAGTCGAACTTTCGAATCATCAAAAAACCGAATGTATCGTGATTGAAGACAGCACTAACGGAATTGCGGCTGCCAAAGCCGCCGGAATTTTTTGCATCGCTTACAATGGCAAAAGTGGCGTTGGACAAAACCAACAAAAAGCTGACAAAATTATTACAGATTTTTCAGATTTAAGCTATGAAAAAATAAAGGTAATTAATTTATAATCAACCTACTGCTTTCTTATAAACCTCCAAAGCACGTTCGCGAGCTTCTTTGTGATCTACCATAGGTTTATACTCTAGATCCTGAAATTCAGGGACATATTTTTTAATGTACTTTAAATCTTTGTCAAATTTTTTGGTTTGTTCCGCAGGGTTGAAAATTCGGAAATATGGAGCAGCATCAACACCACTTCCTGCAGCCCATTGCCAATTTCCCACGTTGCTGGATTGTTCGTAATCTAATAATTTTTCGGCAAAATAAGCTTCTCCCCAACGCCAGTCAATCAGTAAATGTTTGCACAAAAAACTTGCCACCACCATTCTCACGCGATTGTGCATCGTTCCAGTTTCGTTTAATTGTCGCATTCCTGCATCAACAATGGGATATCCGGTTTTACCATTTTTCCAGAGCTCGAATTCTTTTTCGTTGTTGCGCCACTTGATTTTATCGTATTTCGGGCGAAAACTATTAGAAACCGTTTCAGGGAAATGCCATAATATTTGCATAAAAAATTCCCTCCAAATTAATTCGTTCAAAAAAGTTTTTTCTCGAGATGAGTTAGCTTTTTCAACCATTTCGCGGACACTTACCTTTCCAAACCGCAAATACGGACTCAATCCAGTAGTACCATCAATAGCTGGAAAATCTCTAGTTTCCTTATAATTTTCAATGATTTTTTTAGAAACATCAAATGGTTGAACTTGAATTTTAGATTTTTCAAACCCCATCTCTTTTAAACTCAAAAAATTGTAATCGTGTGAAACAATTTCCGACAAATTTTTTTCTGATGGAAAATTTTCTAATTTTTTGGTATTAAAAGTTTGTTTCCACTTGTTAGCAAAAGGCGTAAAAACCACATAAGGTTTGCCGTCGTCTTTCACGATTTCGTCTTTTTCAAAAATCACTTGGTCTTTAAACGTTTGAAAATCAACATTTTTTTTACTTAAAAATTGTTTTATTTCTGCGTCACGTTTTTTAGCATACGGCTCATAATCAACATTGGTAAAAACTTTTTCGATTTTGTTTTCTTTCAAAAGTTTTGAAAAAATGGTCGAAGGGTTTCCTTTAAAAACGGCTAATGATTTTTTATGTTTTTTAAATTCAGTTTGCATCTCTTCGAGTAAACTAAATATGAAGGTTAATCTTGCATCATTTTTTGGCAAATCTTCTAAAATATTTTCATCAAAAATAAAAATGGGCAATGTTTCGCCATCACTTAAAGCCTTATAAAACCCATGATTGTCGTGCAATCTTAAGTCTCTTCTAAACCAAAAAATATTCATTAGCCTGGGTATTTTCCAAAAAGTTCAACTAAAGTTTTTTCTCTGAAATTAAATATTTCTTCCAATTTTGGCTTTACTAAAATAGGGTGGAAGAGATCTCCTAAAAATCCCATAGGCAACTTGTAATGAACTGTATCTTCCATTTCAACGCCACTTTCAATTTCTCTTAAAAAATGTTTATGATGCCAAAAAGCATACGGTCCGAAACGTTGTTCATCGACAAAAAATGTTTTTGGATTTACGTGCGTAATTTCCGTGACCCATTCCATGGAAATATTAAAAATAGGGGTAATTTTATAATGGATAATCTGACCTGCAAACATTTCTTTTTCGTCTCCAGAAATCGTTTTAAACCCCATTGAATCTGGCGTGATGCGTTGCAAATTTTTTGGGTTTGAGATAAATTCCCAAGCTTCGTCCATGGTAATTGGAAGCCTTTGTACTTTATGTAAACTATGCAATGCCATAATATTTTTTTTATTAATCCAAATTTAATGTAAACAACCGAAATACTTACATATTTTTTGGGAAGAATTAACTAAATTCGCATACACTAATTTTAAATATTTCATACAATGAAAAAAATAATAGTTGCCGCAGGTTTGCTTTTTTTTGCGTTAGGTACAAATGCACAAGTTAAAGCTCCGGCTCCAAGTCCCAAAGCAGAAATTCACCAAGTTGTAGGCTTAACTGATGTGCAACTCGAATATTCTCGACCAAGTGCAAAAGGCCGAATTATATTTGGTGATTTAGTACCTTTTGGGAAAATGTGGAGAACAGGTGCAAATGCTAATTCAATCATTACTTTTAGTGAAGATGTTAGCATTGGTGGCAAACCTGTAAAAAAGGGAAGTTACGCCATTTTTACAGTTCCAAAAATAGACTCGTGGGATGTCATTTTTTACAGCGATACTAATAATTGGGGACTTCCGGAAGAATTTTCTGATGCAAAAGTGGCAGCAAGAGTTACAGTAAAACCAGAAACTATCAACCGCCACATCGAAACCTTTACAATCGATTTCAATAATTTAGAGAACAACAGCGGTGTTTTACAAATCTCATGGGAAAAAACCGTAGTTCCTGTGAAAATTGACGTAAACACAGAAAAAACTGCCATTGCAAGCATCGAAGCGACTCTTAATGGTCCAACGGCAAACGACCTTTATTCGGCAGCACAATACTATTATCAAGCGAGTTTAGATCAAGCGAAAGCCTTGACTTGGGTAAATGGTGCCATCGAAAAAGCCTCTCAAAACGGAAAAGAAGCACCATTTTGGTATTTGCGTTTAAAATCTTTAATTCAAGCAAAAAAAGGTGACAAAAAAGGTGCAATCGAAACCGCAAAAATGTCTCTTGCTGCAGCAGAAAAAGCCAACAATGCCGATTATGTAAAGATGAACAAAGACAGCATTGCAGAGTGGAGCAAGAAATAATTTCTACTTAAAAACTACAAAAATCCGGTTGAAATTAACTTCAATCGGATTTTTTTTTTTGGCGTTCCCCAATTTAAAAACCAAGTGCAAAACAATACAATACTGCAAAAATTGGGTCGGGCTTTCGCCACTCGCAGTTTTTTTTGGTTCCACTTCGTTACACCAAAATAAACGAGCTCAAACAAAGGCTCAATCCCTAACGCAAATCGTGCTTGCATGAAAATTAATTTTCCACCGGAATCATTTTGCCATTAATCCTATTTTTTAAATATTGGAACAACAACGAAAGGCTAATGGTAATCACCACTCCAATAAAATTCAACCACAAATAACTCAGTTTTTCTTTTCCTGGAGGATAAATAAAAATCGCCAAATAATAAATTACAAAAATCGCTAACTGACTGATTACCGCAGCCCAAAAAACAGCCTTTGCTTTCACATATTTAAAGTAAAATGCTACCAAGAAAATTCCTAAAATCGTACCGTAAAATATTGAACCAATGATGTTTACAAACTGAATTAAGTTTTCAAACAACGTCCCAAAACAAGCAAAAAGTATGGCAATAATTCCCCAAAGTAAAGTGAAACCTTTAGATGCTTTTACAAAATGCGTTTCAGATTTTTCGGTTTTGACATTTCTTTTATAAATATCAATCACAGTTGTTGATGCCAAAGCATTAATCCCTGCCGCGGTTGATGACATTGCCGCACAAATAATTACCGCTAACAATAATCCAATAAAACCTTTTGGTAAATAATTAGTAATAAAGTGGATAAATACATAATCACTATCAGTAGTTTTATTTTTATTGTTGGCTTTACTAATTAAAATTTTGGCATTTTCACGCAACGTTTTTTCACGTTCTCCAAGAGCAATCATTCTGTTTTTCAATACTTTATTATCAGTTCCAATATTTAATTGATTGGCATAATTCAATGTGATTTCCTTTTTTTCATCGGCAACTTGAACTAATTCGCTTTCTAACTTTTTATAATCTTCGGCATAAATAGATTTTTCAATACTTGCCTGACTATTCGGATTAAAATTGATGGGGACTTGTTGGAACTGGAAAAAAACATACACCATTACACCAATTAACAATATAAAAAACTGCATGGGTACTTTTAATAATGCATTGAATATTAATCCCATTTGACTTTCTCTCACAGATTTTCCAGACAAATATCTTTGTGCTTGCGATTGATCCGTCCCGAAATAGGATAGACCCAAAAAAAGTCCGCCTGTAATTCCGGTCCAAACTGTATATCTTTTTTCTTTATCAAATGAAAAATCGAGAATTTCCATTTTGTTGTTCACGCCCGCAATTTGCAAAGCATTGTTAAACGAAACTTCTTCCGGCAACAAATTTAAAATTATAAAAAAAGCCACGAACATTCCCAGCATTATAATGAACATTTGCTGTTTATGGGTGACATTTACGGCTTTAGTCCCACCTGTCATTGTGTAAATAATCACTAAAATTCCTATGAAAAGATTCATTAAATTCAAGTTCCATCCTAAAATTGATGATAAAATAATGGCAGGAGCATAAATTGTAATTCCGGTAGAAAATCCTCTTTGCACTAAAAATAAAACGGCTGCTAATGATCTAGTTTTTAGGTCAAAACGTTGTTCCAAAAATTCATAAACCGTGTAAACGCGCAAGTAATGAAAAATCGGGATGAATGTGATACAAATAATAATCATCGCTAAGGGTTGTCCAAAATAAAATTGCACAAATCCCATTCCGTCATTATAAGCTTGTCCGGGTGTAGAAAGAAAAGTGATGGCACTAGCTTGTGTTGCCATCACCGAAATACCTATCGTGTACCAAGGCGTTTCGTTATTTCCTAAAATAAAATCTTGTACGTTTTTACTTCCACGTGTTTTCCAAGCACCATAAAAAGTGATGAATAATAGCGTGAGAATCAAGATAATCCAATCAATTGTTTGCATCGGCTACGAAAAATATTGCATGATAAAATAGAAAATTGCAATGTACAACGCGTTCATGAGCAACACGATTGTGTAATTTTTTTTCCATTTTTTGAGGTTATTTTTTTCCATCGAAATCAAAATTTTAATTGTTTTTCCCAATCGAAACCAGATTGGCAAAAAGTTTAAAAGCGCCTGGAACTCCAGCCGGAAGTTGCCTAAAAAAACTCAATCCGGTGTAAATATAATGTCCTTTTCCATATTTTGCTACCAATAAGCTCCCATCTTTTTGGTTTTCGCCGGGATCATTCATTCCTAAAATAGGTGTGAATTCATTTGCCCATTTTTCGGGAAAATATAAACCTCGTTCTTGAACCCAACCGTTAAAATCTTCAGAAGTTATTTTATTTGGACGATTTAAAATAGGATGCGTTGCGTTGAGAAACGAAACTTTAGCATTTTCATCTGTCACGCGAATAGACGAAAGAACCAACGGATAAGGCGAAAAATCAGGCACATTGAATCCTCGTCGTCCAGAGGTGTTGTACTGCACAATTAAATTTCCACCGTTTTTTACGTATTCCAACAAATATTTTTGTTTAAACTGTAAATCAGCAACAACGTTATAAGCCCTGATTCCTAATACAATAGCATCAAAATCTTTTAAATTATTTTCAGTAATTTCATTAGGCTTAATGATGGTAACTTGATAACCAATTTGTTTTAGACTATTTGGAATTTCATCTCCGGCTCCTTCGATATAACCTACATTTTTTCCAGATTTTTTTATATTCATTCGCACAACTGAAGCTTTTGACGGCATCAGGATGCTTTGTTTGGGGATGTGATCGTATGCTATTTCTGTTAATGATTTTGTATAAATTTCATTACCGATCATAACTTTCGGGCTAATAATTCCAAGACTTTCAAAGTTTGGTGGCGTAATGGTAAACGAGAAATTTTTTTCGTCATTTTTCATTTCAATAGCAAAAGAAATTTCTGCTGGCGAAACTTTCCAGCTTTCCGGAACATTCAGCGAGATTCTTCCTTCTAAATTTGACTTTCCTGATTTTATTTTTACCAAAATTTCCTGAGATTCATTTGAAGAAAAAATCGTGACATCGTTGATAATTGTAGCCGAAACTTCTGGCAAAATTTCAAATTGTTGGTAAATTTCACCTTTTTCAGGATCGGTAAATTTATATTGAATGTTTTTGCTGATTTCTATCGGAACGTCGCAAATTTTAAGTTTCCAGGTTAAAAATGGATGCGGTGTTTCGGGCAAGCCAATTAATTTTTCTTCTGATACACGATACATCCCAACAGAACCATTTTCTCGCAACCAATAAGGAGTTGTTTCTTTAAATTTAGCCGGGAGATTTATTGAAAATTGGTTCTTGATTGCTTGATTTTGAATTAATTTTTCGGGATTGTAATTTGCAAAAACTGGCTGATTGTTAAATAAAATATTCTCAATAGTAATGTTTTGATTACTAGGATTTAAAACTTCTGTTTTTAAAGTAAAACTTCCATTAAAATTTACGGATGATTCCGTAGCGTTTGCCTCTAAAAATAATCCTGATGCAGCTAAAATGATGTCTTCGAGTTGCTGTTTTTTTAGTTCACGCCAGTGATTATCTTCTAACTTCAAAATGAGTTGGTAAGCCTCCAATAACTTTGGCAAATGCGTCGAAGGGTTTTTAAAATTGAAGTTTTTTTCTATATCATTTAAAATTTTCCCAATCGATTCACCACCATCAATTCTAGACCAGGTGGTATTAATTCCTTCAAAAAGATTGTTGCTTTTTGGTTTATCACCTTTCAAAAACTCGAGATATTCAATTTCGTCGCCGCGAGTTCCCATCGTTCCAAAACCTTGGCAACGGTGTTGGCTTCGGCTTAAAGCAGCGATTTCACCATTGCTTTTTCCCTTAATCCCAAAATAAACACCGGCATTTATAGCAATCATATTAGATTTATCAGCGGCATTAAATTTTTCTTCTGAGCCATAAAACCACCAAGAAGTGTTGAAAAAAATATTTCGGGGTTGCCACGTTTTAAGGTTGTTGAGTTGTTCCGGGAATGCATTTTTTTGCGAAGCCAAATCAAAAGCTTCCATACTTAAAATCGCAGAAGCCGTGTGATGACCGTGAGTGGTTCCGGGCGATCGATGGTCAAAACGGTTGATAATCACATCGGGACGGTATTTTCTTATCGCCAAAACCACATCATTCAATACTTGATTTTTGTCCCAAATAGAAAAAGTTTCGTTGGGTTCTTTAGAAAATCCGAAATCATTGGCTCGTGAAAAAATTTGTTCTCCACCATCAATTCTTCTGGCGGCAAGTAATTCTTGTGTACGTAAAACGCCAAGATGTTCACGCAATTCCGAACCAATTAAATTTTGACCTCCATCACCACGAGTAAGTGATAAATAGGCAGTTCTCGCTTTAACTTCGTTAGCAAAATAGGAAATTAATTTAGTATTTTCGTCGTCTGGATGTGCGGCAACGTAAAGTACGGTTCCTAAAAAATTAAGTTTTTGTATTTCTTCAAAAATTTCTCCGGATGATAATTTTTTTGGCGTTTGACCGAGAATTATTTGTGTAAACAATAAAAAAAGGAGGAGCGTTTTATGGTGATATTTTTGCATTTTTAAATAAGAATCGAATAGCTTCAAATATAATAATTATCGAAGAAATTTATTCTTATTTCTTATTAAAAGTAAAAAGGAAACCTTTTTAAGTTTCCTTTATATTTAATCATTTCTGTCGCGATTTTTAATTTTATCGTGGCGATATGTTTTTTGCTTTTTGTGGCGGACTTCTTGAATAATCACGTTTTTTGGATTGCCTCGATGGTATTTTACACGATGTCTGTTGAAATAATTGTATGGTCTGTTTCCGTTATAATCTGTAATCACCACTTTGTACCCGTTGTATAAATCGTAATTTCTATAGCGAATTGGTAAGTTTCTTGAACGTGTCCAACGACCATTTTTTATATAAATAAAATTGGACGTTTTAAGATCATAATAAGTTTGAATATCAGGAAGATAATAATAATTTACATTTCGAAATCCCGCTAAACCCCAGTCTGGTCTTCCTCCAACATTTATATTAACTGAAACTTGCGCATTAGTTTCATTTGCTAATAACAGCAAAAATAAAAACGAAAAGTATTGTAAGGTTTTCATAATTCTTTAGCATATTTTCAAGGAAATAGAGCCAAGAACTGTGCCAATCAGCTAATTATAAATAAAAAAAGAGGCTCTTACGGAACCTCTTTTTAATTTTATCGTCTTAAAAGTTAGGACTAAGATTGTATTTTTTGTAGAAATTATCAAGGACTTCAAGAACTTCATCTTCATTGTCCACAATTTTAATTAAATCCATATCGCCAGGACTTACGTTAGCATATTTTTCAATCAATACAGTTTTTACCCAATCAATTAAACCGGCCCAAAAATCACGCCCAACCAAAATAATCGGGAATTTTCCAATTTTTTTGGTTTGAATTAATGTTACGGCTTCAAACAATTCATCTAATGTTCCAAAACCTCCTGGCATTACCACAAATCCTTGAGAATATTTAACGAACATTACTTTTCTCACGAAAAAATAATCGAAATTCAGGTTCTTGTCTTTATCGATGTATGGATTAAAATGTTGTTCAAAAGGCAATTCGATATTTAAACCTACTGAAGTTCCGCCTCCGGAATGCGCTCCTTTATTTCCAGCTTCCATAATTCCGGGACCTCCACCAGTAATCACGCCATAACCAGCTTTACTGATTTTAAAGGCAATTTTTTCGGCTAAAAGGTAATATTTGTCGTCTGGTTTTGTTCTGGCAGAGCCAAAAATTGAAACACATGGACCGATTCTTCCCATGGTTTCGTAACCGTTTACAAATTCGGACATAATTTTAAAAATTGCCCAAGAATCATTTGTACGGATTTCTGCCCACGTTTTTTGTTTAAAAACTTCTTGTATTTTGTCGTCTTCGTTTTCGAATGTAAGGTTTTTCATCTTTCTTTAAAATTAATCAGCTTGCTAAGATAATTCTTTTTTAAGGAATTGAGCCGTATGACTTTTTTTATTTTTTGCAACTTCTTCGGGAGTTCCTGTGGCCACCACTTTTCCGCCACCTTTTCCTCCTTCGGGACCGATGTCAATAATGTAATCCGCTAGTTTGACTACGTCAAGATTATGTTCAATAATTAATACGGTATTGCCTTTATTTACTAATTTTTCTATCACTTCCATCAAAACGCGAATATCCTCAAAATGCAGTCCAGTTGTAGGTTCGTCTAGAATATAAAATGTATTTCCGGTATCTTTTTTAGAAAGTTCTCCGGCTAATTTAATTCGCTGGGCTTCTCCTCCCGAAAGTGTTGTACTTTGTTGACCTAAGGTAATATATCCTAAACCAACGTCTTGCAAGGCTTTGACCTTTCTCAAAATTTTTGGAATATTTTCAAAAAATTCTACCGCTTCATCAACCGTCATATTCAATACGTCAGCAATCGATTTTCCCTTATATCTGATTTCTAATGTTTCACGATTGAAGCGTTTGCCTTGGCAGGTTTCACATTCAACATAAACATCCGGCAAGAAGCTCATTTCAATTGTTCGAACACCCGAACCTTCGCAAGTTTCACATCTTCCGCCAGAAACATTGAAACTAAAGCGTCCAGGTTTATAACCACGGATCATCGCCTCCGGAGTTTGTGTAAATAATTTCCGGATTTCAGAAAATACATCAGTGTAAGTTGCAGGATTTGAACGAGGTGTTCTACCTATTGGCGATTGGTCAATATCGATAACTTTGTCAATATTTTCTAACCCTTCAATTTTTTTGTAAGGTGCTGGCTTTTTAACACCATTAAAAAAATGTGCGTTTAAAATAGGGTAGAGGGTTTCATTAATCAATGTTGATTTTCCACTTCCAGAAACTCCAGTGACGCAAATCAATTTTCCAAGAGGAAATTCTACCGAAACATTTTTTAAATTATTGCCTGAAGCCCCTGATAATTTTAAAAATTTTCCGTTGCCTTCGCGTCTATTTTTCGGAACTTCAATCTGCATCTTTCCATTTAAGTAAGAAGCTGTAATGGTTTGTTCTTTAAGTAATTGCTTTGGAGTTCCTTTACTAATTATTTGTCCGCCAAATCGACCTGCTTTTGGCCCGATGTCGATTACGTAATCAGCTCTTTCAATCATGTCTTTGTCGTGTTCTACTACAATGACAGAATTACCGATGTCGCGCAATTGTTCAAGAGAATGAATTAATTTTTCATTATCACGTTGATGTAATCCAATGCTTGGCTCATCTAAAATATACAATACCCCAACTAATTGCGAACCAATTTGCGTAGCCAAACGGATGCGTTGTGCTTCGCCACCGGACAATGATTTTGAACTTCGATGTAAAGCCAAATAATTCAACCCAACATTTACCAAAAAGCGCAATCTGGACTTGATTTCTTTGACCACTTCCGAAGCAATTTTTTGTTGTTTTTCAGTCAAATGATTTTCGAGATCCGCAAACCAATCTGCTAAATCCGAAATATCCATTTGAGAAAGTTCGGCGATATTTTTACCGTTAACTCTAAAATAAAGTGATTCTTTTTTTAACCGTGAACCCTCACAAACCGGACATTTTACTTCGTCCATAAATTCTTTTGCCCAACGTTTAATTGCCGTTGAACTGGTTTCTTCAAATTGATTGGCGATGAAATTAGAAATTCCTTCAAAGTCGATTTTAAAATTTCTTGTAACGCCAAGTGTTTGAGAAGTTACGTCAAATTTATCTTTGCCCCCAAACATGATTACGTCCATTGCTTCGGCGGAAATTTTTTCTATCGGATCGGTGATTTTGAAATTATATTTTTCACCAATTACTTCCAACTGCTTAAAAATCCACGAATTTTTATATTCTCCTAAAGGTGCAAAACCGCCTTTTTTGATAGACAATGTTGGGTCTGGAACAATTTTCTTCATGTTGATTTCATTCACCGTTCCCAAACCGTTGCAATTTTCGCAAGCGCCTTTTGGAGAGTTGAAAGAAAAATTATTAGGTTCCGGATTTGGATAAGAAATTCCAGAAGTTGGACACATTAGATTTCGGCTGAAATACCTGATTTCGTTGCTGTCGTGATCAATTACCATCATGATTCCGTCGCCGTGATGCATTGCCGTTTTTATGGAATCCGTAAGGCGTTTGTCAGTTTCCGGAGATTCTTCTACTAACATTCTGTCTATTACCGTTTCTATGTCATGGGTTTTGTAACGGTCAAGTTTCATACCTGGCGTGATTTCTTTGATCTCGCCGTTAATTCTCACTTTTAGAAATCCTTGCTTGGAAATTTGTTCAAATAATTCGCGGTAATGACCTTTTCTTGCCCTGATGATTGGCGCTAAAATGTTGATTCTTTTTCCTTTAAAATTTTCAAAAATTAAATCTTTGATTTGATCATCGCTATAACTTACCATTTTTTCACCCGTAACATAACTGTATGCATCTCCACCACGGGCAAAAAGTAAACGGAGAAAATCGTAAATTTCGGTAATGGTTCCAACGGTAGAACGCGGACTTTTACTGGTAGTTTTTTGTTCAATGGCAATTACAGGCGAAAGTCCGTCAATTTTATCAACATCTGGACGTTCTAATCCTCCTAAAAATTGGCGTGCATAAGCCGAAAAAGTTTCAATGTAACGGCGTTGTCCTTCGGCATAAATGGTATCGAATGCTAAAGATGATTTTCCTGATCCAGATAAACCGGTAATGACCACTAATTTTTCTCGTGGTATCGAAACATCGATGTTTTTTAAATTATGGACGCGGGCGCCTAAAACTTCTATTGTATTATCGTTGTGAGTCATGTAATTTTTTAGAAACCGCAAAGGTACAATTTTGTTCCGAAAGCTAAAACGAAACAAGGGTTTGCATCTTACTGATTTATGCTAAATTTTTGCCAAGAAATAACTTATGGTTGGTCTTCTCTTTTACTATCTGAGGCCAATCTGCCGTTGAGATTTTTTTGATTTTCGGTTGAATTTTCGCCTTGACTGTTGTTTTTTGTTACACCAGAATTTTTGCCTGTATCAAGATGTTCTTCTGCGGGTTTATTACGGTCCTTCATCTTTTTTTGCGAATCTTCAGTGGAAACTTTTGGAGCTGGAGTTTGATTATCTTTTGCCATCACTTTTTTTTTTAATATAAATTTAGGCGAAAGAAAGCAGAAAATTTTTATAGAATTATGCAAATTTTTTACGGTTTTCGGAAAGGTTTTTTCCCTTTGTGGGAACTGTCGATTATCAAAATGCCAGAAAAATCCTGATTAACCCCGTCCCGAAGCCTCTGGAGAGGTAAAGTAGCCTTTTGGGTTGATTACCCGGATTTAAAACCGAGGTAATCGACGAAAAGCTACTGCCGAAAGCAGGAATTGCGATGGCTGAAAATGCCCGAAACATTCGTTTCTGATAAAAAATAAAATTTATTCGATGACCATTTCCCGTAGTTTTTTTCGGTAGGTTTCAAGTAAATCGGTTTTATAAATGAACCCATGAAACGTACCGTTTTTTAGTACGGGAAGTTGTGTGAGGTACGAATTTTCAAACATTTCCATAACGGTTTCGATACTTTCGTCGTAAGAAATAGTTACTGGGTTGGTTTGCATTATTTCTTCGATTGAAGTATATTTTGTTCGGAAGCTGTTGAAAATTATGGGTTTTAAATGTTCCATGGTGATAAGGCCTATAAGTTGATTTTGGTCATTTACCACCGGAAAAATATCTTGTTTGGAATTAGTAAGATGTTCCAGTATTTTTTCAATTTTATCCGAAATTTTGATGGTGTTATAATGGGTGTTGATATGTTGTAAAATATCGATTGCCGAAAGGATATTTTTGTCTTTATCGCTGGTAAAAACATCGCCTTTATCCGCCAAATGCTTAATATCCATAGAATGTGGTTCGAGTTGTTTAGAAACCGCAAAACTAATAGAAGAGACAATCATTAAGGGAACCATTAATCCGTAACCTCCTGTAATTTCACCTATTAAGAAAATTGCGGTAAGTGGTGCGTGAAAAAGTCCGGCCAAGATTCCTGCCATTCCCACGATGGTAAAATTACCTACGGGAAGTGGTTTAGTGATTCCTAATAAATTAATAAATTTTGCCGTAAAAAAGCCTAGATATGAACCCACAAAAAGGGAAGGAGCAAAGTTACCACCGTTACCGCCACTTCCGAGCGTTAATGCCGTTGCGAAAACTTTGAGCATCATGGTAATCCCAACAAAAGCAAGTAGAATCCATTCATTACTTTTATGTTCGTCAAGTAGTGTATTATCTAAAATTTGTTGTGGATTAGAGTTTGAAAGCGCTTTAATACTTTCGTAACCTTCGCCGAAAAGTGTCGGGAAAAAGAAAATTAAAATGGCTAAAATGGAGGCACCAAATAGTGCTTTTTTGTATGGTGCATTTTTTATTTTGGAAAAATAATGTTCGATTTTTTGAAAATTTCTGGCGTGGTAAACCGATACAAATCCGGCGAGAATTCCTAATAAAACATAAACCGGAATGTTATGATAATCAAATGTTTGCTGTTCTTTAAATGAGAGTAAAACATCTTCGTTTAAAACTATGGTCGATACCAAAGCTCCGGTTGCCGCGGAAATCATAATGGGGATGAAAGCCGTAATGGCAACATCTGTCAAAACCACTTCAATGGCAAATAATACACCGGCAATTGGAGCGTTAAAAGCTGCGGCAATTCCAGAAGAAACGCCACAAGCAAGTAATAAAATTCTATCTTTTTTTGACAGTTTATATTTTTGGGCAAAATTAGATCCAAATGCAGCTCCGGTGATGGTGATGGGACTTTCTAATCCTGCTGAACCACCTAAACCTACGGTTAATGAGCTGGTGATAATTTGCGCATACATTTGTTTTCTTGGCAAAATTCCTCCTTTTTTGGCAACCGCATATAAAATTCTGGAACTTCCTTTTTCAAGACTACCATCTAATAAATTTTTAATAACAAAAACCGTTAGTAAAATTCCAACAATTGGCAGGATACTATTGATGTATGGCAATTTTAAATATCCGTTTACATAATTTGCCAAAATAAAAACGCTGTGGGCAAATCCTTTTAAGACGATTACAGCAAACGAACAAGAAATAGCCACGACAACACAAGAAAGGTATAAAAAATGACGTTCTGAAAGAAAATCTTTTCCGATAAATAATAAGGCTTCAAATTTTTTGAAGTTTCGTCTTAGAAATAGTAAAAAGCGGGACGATTTTTTGGGTTGCATCGAAAAAAATTAAATAATATTGAAGTAAAATCAGCATTGCAAAAGTACATTTTTGCAAAAAATTGACCTTACAAAAAGTTATATTTTTTGAAGTTCAGTTTTACAAAATATTCTTATTTCTTCGAAAAACTGAGTAAATTCTGTTTCAAATTCTTTGTAAAATAATTTCAGTTCACTAACAGATTTACCCATTTTAGATTTAAACTTTGTTCGATGGTCCATTTGTGTCAATGTTTTTTCAACGCCTTCAATGAATTGATAGTTGTAGAGCCAATTTCCTTCAATCATGTATGGTATCATGTTGAGGGTTTTAAGATTCAAATCATTTTGGTGGTTTAGCAGATTTTGGTAAAAACTTAAAGCAAAATCATTCAGCTTTTCTCTGCTGTATTTTTTGAAATTTTTGGCTAAAAAATGATCGTAAAATACATCTACAATGATTCCTGAAAAGTGACCGTAATTTTCGTGAAGCCTGTGTTTACTTTGCCTAAAAATAGGATGAGCATCTGTAAACGTGTCAATTTTTCGGTGGAGTAAAATGCCTTTCTGGATGTCTTTTGGGTAATTTAAATAATCTTTTCCGCGAATGCCATCGGCCATAATGCCGCCAATTTGTATCTGAGGATTTTTTCCGGAAAGGTAAATATGTGCCAAAAAATTCATTGCAAACATTTTGATTTTTTCAAAGATAACGAAGAATTGTGGGACTGTTAAATTTTTTTCAAATAGTAAAAGTCCAACTTTGTATATTTGTCAGAATTACGATCCGAAAATTAATATAATAAATTACGATGACACTTATAAAATCTATTTCGGGAATCCGAGGAACAATTGGCGGAAAAGTAGGGGATAACCTTACTCCGGTTGATGCTGTGAAATTTGCTTCTGCTTACGGAACCTGGCTTAAAAAACATTCTAAAAGCGATAAATTAACCGTAGTAATTGGGAGAGATGCAAGAATTTCTGGTCCTATGATTCACAATTTAGTAGTAAATACTTTAGTTGGTTTAGGGATTAATGTTACTGATCTTGGGCTTTCAACCACGCCAACGGTTGAAATTGCGGTTCCGATGGAAAAAGCTGACGGAGGTATTATTTTGACAGCAAGCCACAATCCAAAACAATGGAACGCCTTGAAATTATTGAACGAAAAAGGAGAATTTTTGAGTGGAGCTGCGGGAGCCGAAATTTTAGAAATTGCCGAAAGCGAAGCTTTTAATTTTGCCGAAGTGGACGATTTAGGAATTGTTACGGAAAATGATGCTTACATGGATATTCATATTGATGAAGTGTTGAACATGCCGTTAGTAGATGTTGAAGCCGTGAAAAACGCCAAATTTAAAGTGGTTGTTGACGGCGTAAATTCTTCTGGCGGAATTATTATTCCAAAAATTTTGGAGCAAATGGGAGTTGAATGTATTGAATTGTATTGTGAACCAAATGGTCATTTTCCGCATAATCCAGAACCTTTGAAGGAACATTTAGGCGATATTTGTGATTTGGTCGTAAAAGAAAAAGCTGATTTCGGAATTGTGGTTGATCCAGATGTTGACAGATTGGCTTTTATTTCGGACGATGGAGAAATGTTTGGGGAAGAATATACGCTAGTTGCCGTGGCAGATTATGTGTTAAGCAAGACTCCAGGAAATACAGTTTCAAATATGTCATCGTCACGAGCACTTCGTGATATTACCGAAAAACACGGTGGAAAATATGAAGCAAGTGCTGTTGGCGAAGTGAATGTAGTGGAATTGATGAAAAAAAATAACGCCATTATAGGTGGCGAAGGGAACGGAGGCATTATTTATCCAGAATCACATTACGGAAGAGATTCAATCGTGGGGGTTGCCTTGTTTTTGACCCATTTGGCAAACAAAAAGATGAAAGTTTCAGAATTAAGAGCGTCCTATCCGCAATATTTTATGAGCAAAAATAAAATAGAGTTGACGCCACAAATTGATGTTGACGCCATTCTTTCGGCAATGACAAAAAAATATAAAAATGAGCAAATTACTACTATTGACGGTGTGAAAATTGATTTTGCAGAAAATTGGGTTCACCTTCGAAAATCGAATACCGAACCGATTATCAGAATTTATACCGAGGCTAAAACCCAGCAAATTGCTGATGAATTAGCAAATAGAATTATTGAAGAAATTAAAATTATTGCTAAAATTTAATTTATTATTTTGGAAAATTATCAATTTGAAACCCGTCAGCCATCAGGTTTTCCAACCCGAAGACCATTGCCAAACGCAACCACCGTTTTAGTTCTAGGAATTGTATCGATTCCCACTAGTTTTTGCTATGGCATTATAGGCGTTATTTTAGGCATTATTTGTTTGGTTTTGGCAAAAAAAGACAGATTGCTTTATGAGTCTAATCCGGAAATGTACAGCGGTATTGAAAATGTTAATAGCGGTCGTGTTTGTGGTATTATCGGTTTATGCCTCGGTTCGCTATTTTTAATATTTGTGATTTTGTATCTGGTTTTTGTAGTTTCTATAATTGGAGCCGCTGCCGCCGCATCATAAATAAACAGAGAAAAAAAATTGGCTTAGTAATATTCTTAAATAAATTGTGCCAATTTTTTCTGGTTAATCCAATTCTAACGCTACAATTTTGTCATGTATAAAGTAAGATTTACTTATTGGAAATTGAATAAGTAAAATTCAAATAAAAATTACTTTCATCAATTAAATCAGTAGCATTTTTGGTCAATCTTGAAATATAAATATATCCAATATCAAACTTAATTATTGAGTTGGGTTTATAGGAAAAATTGGTGAATATTCTGTTATGGTCAAATAGGTGTTGTGCATCAGTTCCCGATGAATTAATCAATATTTCATCACCCATAGCCAAGTTATATTCCGGATTAAAATCATATCTAAAAGCCAGTCTATTCCGCAAACGAGTGGTATTTTCTATTGCACCTTCAAAAGCCCTATATTCAATTGCGGTCCTATCTACAACATAGAATTTGGTTGCCAATTCATGTTGCAATTCTATTGATGCAGTAAATCGGTATTCGGTTGACGGCTTTGTAAATGCATCACTTTCTTTTTGTATGCTCTTATAATTGGAGAAATAAGCAAAAGGAGAAATACCATAAACCACATCTTTATTTTGCTTGTAATATATCCAAGTCCTAAAGGCGCTCATCAAGTTCTTATCGAAAAGATTATCACTTTCAAAATCATTTTGCCTCCGGTGTTGCAATTCAATATCAGTTTTAATCTTTTCTTTTACAGGAATGCTTACTGTGGTTCTGAACCAACTGTTTGTATGCTCTTGTGCAATTGTTTTTGAGGCAAAAAAAGAGGCTGTCAGGACTAAAAGGATGTCCATTATTTTGGATCTCATTCTTAAATTAATGAGGCAATCTATCTCTAAAATAACCATATACCCAAGTTCCCACAATAGCAAAGAATAGAGTTACTAACATTACCGTAACGCCAGTTCCTATCTGGGCGAAAATTGGACCAGGACAAGCTCCCGTAATTGCCCAACCCAATCCAAAAATGAGTCCACCAATGATTTGACCTTTGTTAAATTTTTTATTGTGAAATTCTATTTTTTCGCCATAAATGGTTTTGATCTTAAATTTCTTAATGAGGAAAACGGAAATTATTCCAACTATCACAGCACTTCCAATAACACCATACATGTGAAACGATTGAAAACGAAACATTTCCTGAATGCGGTACCAACTGATAATTTCGGCCTTTATAAAAACAATCCCGAACAACATACCTACGATGAGGTATTTGATATTGTGGTACCATTTGTGTTCCAAGTGGCTTTCGTTTACACAAACTGTATCGAGGGAACGGGTTTCAAAATCGGTATTCTGATTTGTATTTTTCATATGTAGATGTTTATTGTTTTATATTGGTTATATGTAATTGCTTTGCCTATTCGCAAGCTCGGGTCGCATATCTTCATTGGTGTTTGCGACCAATTTTATGTCATGCTCATTTCATAGTTTTATTTTAAAGTGATAGGATTAGGGGAAGAATAAAATTAGCCATGATCAATCCGCCGATGAAAAAGCAACAAGTAGCAATTAGTGATGGTAATTGTAAGTTAGATAAACCAGAAATGGCGTGTCCGCTCGTGCAACCTCCTGCATAACGAGAACCAAAACCAATCATAAAACCGCCCACAACCATCATCAAGAAGCCTTTTAATGTGAATAGATTTTCCCATGAGAAAATTTCTACAGGCAACATTCCGTTAATGTTGGTTATATCATAGGTTGCTAAATCAGTCTTTAAGTTATCATTTATAACGATTGGATCTGGATTTTCTAAAAATTGAAAAGCAAGCACGCCACCTAGTAAAATTCCGATTACAAAAAAGACATTCCAGATTTCTTTCTTCCAATCGTATTTAAAAAAGGAAATATTTGCTGGCAAACAAGCCGCACAAGCGTGACGCAAGTTGGCACTAATCCCAAAGTTTTTGTTTCCTAAAATCAATAATGCCGGAACAGTAAGTCCAACTAATGGTCCTGCCACATACCATGGCCAAGGTTGTTTGATTAATTCTATAATTTCCATAGTTAATTTTTTGTTTTGCAAAGTTGAATTTTAAAATAGAGTTGTTTTGTAACCTTTATCACATAACCAAAAAAAAGTGCCTGATGGCTCAAGCACTTTTTTTATCGGATAATTTGCGGTTGTGCATAAAGTTATCTAAAACTATACTCCACATCGGTTACTTGAGAAAGTAAAGTCTGAGGTGCATCCAGTATTTTGGCATTATTTTGGGGTGTTGGCGTTACAGGACTATTTGCTTTCAAATAGGATTTTAAGGCATCGTGTAACGTAAAATTAGTGTTGTGGGCATTTTTTACGTTTTTCATCCTGCATAACATATCTTCTGGATCGCCTTCTCGTTCGCATGCCAAAATGGTGTATTCTTTTTCGTTTTCAAGAGGCATGCCGTTCATTGTAATGCTTTGAACTCTTTTCCCATTGACTTCAAATGCTTTAAATGCGACTTCCATTCCTTTGAATTTTACTACCCAACCACCAAAACGCTTATCTGCTTCTTTTGCGAACACATTGTTTAATTCTTTTTCGAGCCAAGCCGCTATTTGTTCACCTTTAACTTTTCCGGTTCTTACCGTACTGTCAACAGGCAGCATATCGAATAAAAATCCGTTTGTGATGGGAATATTACCGGTTTGGTCACGGGTAACTTTAGGCGGACAAAATCGGAAACCATTCGATAAAACGACATCAATTTCAGGAAATTTCCAATGCAGTGCGTCTAAAATTAAGGTATCAATAGGATTTTCTACAACAAAATAGCGATAAAGCGGTATCGTACTGTAGCCCAAAATTTCATTAATTTCGCTTAGGTAAGGTGCTTCATTTTCTTTTAAAATTTTTGAAACCGTTTTATTTGGCTGTATCGAAGCCGAAGCCACTTCAAGCAGATTGTATTCTTCCGCTATGACGTTACCATTTTTAATAGTTAAATCTAATTTACCAATAAAAGAACCAAATGCTCCAGGTTCTACTACTTTTGAGTATTTACAAACTATAGGTTTTCTTACCCTTTCATGGGTGTCGCCACCAAAAATATAATCAACGCCTTCACATTCTGGAGAATTAGCCAATGCAATTTGCTGTGAAAGACCCAAATGGGCAATGATGATGACAAACACACAATTTTCCTGATTTTTTAAAACATCAATGTAATGTTCTAGGTTTTCTTCTGGGTTTGTATAGATGATACCTTCGCTGTACATGGGCGACTGCCTCAATGGTACTAGAGGATCTGTATAACCTAAAAAGCCAATTTTAATTCCCGCCGTGTTCCAAATGTGGTACGGTTGAAAAATAAGTTCCCCTTTTTTACCATTCTCCAAATCATGGTACATATTGGTACAAATTTTTGGAGCTGTTAACGAACCCATCAACTTTTGCATGTTTTTTTTGCCGTAAACCACTTCCCAATTTCCGGGTAGGTATAAATCATAATCCATTGCATTGAGTACGGGTACAAATGCTTTTCCAGTTGTTTCTACAGCCAATTCACTTCCTTGGAACATATCGCCCGTATCAATTGTAAAGTGATTGGGGTTTTCTTTTCGGAGTTGATCCAACATTCCTGCCACATAGGCATATCCGCCTGTTTTTCTAAAAACGGCTTTATTGTTTTCCCAAAATAGTTCTTCGTGCGGATGAATCTGACAGTGAACATCTGTGGTTTGAAAAATACTTACCTTTTGAATCTTCTCGGGATTATGTGTATTACTTGTCAATTCTTCATCTGCATTTTTATCCGTTACTTCATTGCTATTTGGATATATCGACAGGGGCGAAACCAATGCGGCTCCAGCACTTAAAATTCCCATAGATTTTAAAAAATTTCTTCTGTTTTTCATTTTTGATTTTGTATTAAAAATTAATCTAAATGACCGTATTGATTAAAGTACAATAACTTTATAGCCATTTTCTTGTAATCCAAAGGTGTAAATCAATCCATTTTCTGTAATTGGGGTTTCTTTGGGTAATAGATTTTTATCCACCTCAAATTGTTTGATGGAAAGTCCACAGATCAAAATTTTTAATTTATGTTGGTTAACTGCTTGTTTAATAAAATTTTGCAAGTCAGGATTTTTTGAAATTTCTTTTACCAGCTCACCACAAGTAACGACTTGAACGTCTATTTTTTTACTTTTTGTTTTAAATTCAATACCCGTTTGAATGGCGGCTTTTAAATGTTGGACTTTCATGACGAGCAGGGCATATTTTCCGTTATTGCGAATGGATTTTTCTGTTTTTTGAATGTTTTCAACTGTTTGAGCATTGCCGTTTGAAGTTGCGAAAATGGATAACGTAAGCATTAAGATTATATATGATTTCATGATTTTTGGGATTTATTTCTTAAAAAAAATTCTGTTTTTGGATTATTGATGATAAAAAATAGCAAGCCTCCGAATAAAGCTATATTTTTCCAAAGAGGTCCATAAGCTATTCCGTTTCCAAGTTGGATGGTGATTGTTATAGGAATAAGTACCAAGAAAAGAAGTAAGGCAGACCATCTTGTAAAGATGCCCAACAGCAAAGGAATGCCACCAATTAATAAAGCATAGCCGCTTAAGATTCCCAAAAGAAAGGGATTGCCAAAAAGTGTTGCAAAATAACCTAATTGAGCGGCTTGAATCCTATCGGCAACTTTGTCTGGAGCTACTAAATGTGAAATTCCAGCAGTGATGAAAATGCCACTGAGGCAAATACGAAGTAGGTGAACAGAAAAACTATTCACTTGAATTGATTTATTCATAGATATTTCTAAATTTAATTAAACTGACTAAAAGGATAAGTATCAGTTAATCAAATCAGAAATTGCTCAAAAAAAATATAAGAAGGTACTTTTTCTTTTTGCTTGTTGTAAAAATCAATTGATTTTTTATTGTTTACTACTGAAAAACCTCTAAAGTCAACATTGAAAATAGTTGATTTCTCTTGCTGTTTTGTTTGCTTTTGAAGAACTTCTTGCTGTTGTGTAAAAGAAAAACATTTCACTCTTGAATTCTCGGAATGATGTTGCTGGCTTGTTTCGCTATTCAAGAATTGTTTTAATTCTTTTTTTAATGAACAAGGCACCATCAACAACAACATCATTGTTATTGTTAAGAAATTCCGATATGTAGTTGAATTCAAGTGCATTAAAATTTTTATGTAAATTACTTTGTTAGATTACCTACTGCACAACTTACCAATGATTTTCCTTTATGCAATAAAGTGTTATTCCCTTTTTCAGGATATCCCAAGCTCGACAATGTTTTTATAAAAACGGATCTATCTGTATCTGAATGGATTATTATCGTATCTGTTTCTTTGTCAATTGAAACTTCGTTTGCATTTTCAATTTTCAATAATGCGGTTTTTATACTGTTCATACAGCCACCACATTTTATATTTTCTACTTCTATCTTATGTATCATCCTGCTTTTACTATTTTGTATTTTTCGTCATAAACAACCGTTTCCTGCAACGTTTTTAGTTCAATTTCGGTTTTGCTCACTATAATAATTTCGGTAAAATTGGTATTGATACTTACGTTTAAAACTCCATCAATTTCTAAAAATTTGCCTATAACTGTATTCATACAACCCGAACAAGTAATACCTTCAAAATTATATAAATTAATATGAGTCAAGCTGTTTTTTTGAAACTCAATAAACAACTCAGTATTTTGTCTTGCAGGAATTGAATTTTTAGCTATCGAAATGGAATTAAACACAAAAGCGTTGCGAAATAATTGTTCATATTCCTTTAGATTGCCACCAAAAGGAGGACTCACTTCAAACTCACGATTGAAAAGCAAGCCAACTAACTTTCCATGATCCGATAAAAGTTGGTGCATTTTCCAAACATATCTTTGTCTCATCGTTGGAGGCAAAGCACAGAAAAAAGTCTGTTCGATAATGAAATCGTATGTACCTTGGTGCTCAAAAAAGTCAACTAAAACAATTGTAATATTTTTGTTTTCTGCAAATTTTTGCTTCAGATGTTCTACTAATGTTGGAGCAATATCAATTACGGTAACATTGGTAAAACCTTGCTCGAGCAAATATTCCGCTTCATAAGTGTTGCCACAGCCTGGAATAAGAATTTTCGCTTCTTTGTTTTCGATTGTATCAATGTAACTTTTTATGGGTGGTGAAACATCTCCCAAGTCCCATCCTGTTTTTTTTGCTTGGTATTGATTGTCCCAATATGTTTGGTCAAGTGGTAAATCGCAAGACACTATACAACATTTTTCTTCACTCATAATATTCCAATTGATAATTTCCAATATGTTTTTCATTTTTTAAAATTGACTTTCTGTGTTTCAAAAAGTTCACAATTCCAAATAAAAACACAATTCCTGCTATAACAAAAAGCGCAAACTCAATTGCGGTACTGTTTTCAATTTGAAGCAAGTTTTTTAAACTCAAACCTGCCACTAAAAAGTACATTGAAGTTCTTAAAAATGCTAAAAAAGTAGATTGATTGGCCAAAACCGTTCGTTGCAAAGCCAGCCGTTCCCTTAAAATTAAATCTTTATTGATTGCTTTATTAGTTTGCATTTATTTTTTTCTTGTATTGATGCCAAAAGGCAAATATAATGGACAAAAACCAACAAATGAAGTCACTATAAACGCAACTGCAATTACTCCTAAAACGATTGCCAATGTTCCACCGATTACATTTGTAAAATATAAAATCCCAATAAGAATGACAATAGCAAATCGTATCGATTTATCAATAACTCCCATGTTTTTTTTCATCTTCCTAATTATTAAAACACTTTAACTATTTGCTTTTATTTGGTAATAAATCGTCAATGTTCTGCCAAGTACCGCCATTGGTAACATTTTTAAACCCATTTTGTTCCAAAATAGATTGGGCTTGACCGCTTCGGTTGCCACTTCGGCAGAAAACGATAATGTTTTGATTTTTATTTAAACGATTTAAATTCGAAGCAACTTGATCCAAAGGTATGTTAATAGAGCCCATAACACTTCCGCTGGCAAATTCAGCCGGAGTTCGAACATCTATTAAAAGAGCGCCTTCATTAATTAGCGTTGCTAAATTCTCACTATTATTGTTAGCCTTTCCAAATATGTTTTCAAAAAATCCCATAGTTTTTAATTTAATTTTTAATATTTTAAAACGTTTTTTACGCCACAACCGGATTTCCTTCATTAACCCATTCGTTCATTCCCGGCGAATAATTTACAACATTTGTATATCCGTTTTTTACCAAAAGTGAATAACCAATTGAAGCTCGATCACCACCTTGACAATGAATAATCACTTTTTTTGTTCGGCTGATTTCGTCTAGATTTTCCTCCATCGTTCCCAGAAATACATTTTCAGCCCCAGCTATATGACCTGATTGGTATTCTGATGCTCCTCGGATGTCCACAATCTGAACGTTTTCATCATCTTTGATTTCTTTCAGTTCTTCAATAGAAATAAATTCAACTTGTTTTAACTCTCCAGAATAGGCTTCAGTTGAGCTAATAAAACCGATATTATGATCAAGTCCGATACGCATCAGTTTTCGTGTCAGGTCCTCCATTTGCGACTCTGGAGCTAGAATCATAAAGGGCTCATCATAATTTAAGAACCATCCTGCCCAAGTTGCAAAGGAGTTATTACCTTGAATGTTAATGCTTTCTGGGATAAAGCCTTTGGCAAAATCTGTTTTATTTCTAGCGTCAATCAGTTTGATTCCTTTTGAAAGGTTGTCCATCAATTCGCTTGTGCTTAATTCTTTTATCTTTGGAACACTTGTCAAAAGCGGTCGGTCCACTTTATTTAAGTGTTTCATCATGGCAAAGTATTTGGGAGGTTCCGGTTGATCGGTTAAAAGGTATTTTACAAAGCCTTGTTGATCATCATCATATTGAAAAGCCCAGTTTCTTATTTTTTCATAACCAACAGTTGTACTTGGCACAGCTCCTAATGCTTTCCCACAAGCCGATCCCGCTCCGTGTCCAGGCCAAACTTGGATAAAATCAGGCAACTGGTTGAAACGCTGAATAGAATCGTACATCTGCATAGCTCCAGCATCTGCAGTTCCAACAACTCCCGCTGCTTTTTCTAATAAATCGGGTCTTCCGATGTCGCCCACAAATACGAAATCGCCTGTAAAAAGCATTACTGGTTCATCGCTAGCGGGTGTATCGGTCAACAGAAAACTGATGCTTTCTGGTGTGTGTCCTGGAGTATGAAGGACTTCAAAAACAAGATTACCCAGTTTTATTTTTTGCCCATCTTTAACCCCAACGTGCGGAAATTCATATTCCCATCCTTCGCCACCTTCTGCAGAAAGATACAGTTCAGCACCTGTTAATGCAGCCAATTCTCTGGATCCTGCAAGAAAATCAGCGTGGATGTGTGTTTCCAGAACATGAGTAATTTTCATGTTGTTTTGTTTTGCAATTTCGAGATAGGTATCCACATCTCTTTTTGCATCAATTACGGCAGCCACTCCCGCCTTTTGACAACCAATAAAATAACTGGCTTGTGCTAAACTTTTATCATAAACGTGTTGAAAAAACATATTTTTTATTTTTAAGGTATTCGATTCTTAGAATTCAAAATTATATATTCTATTTCATAGAAATTGTGACATAAGTTACATAAGGATTTTATCTTTCGTAAAAATTGATTGATCAATTATTTTCTCCATTAGTAAAATAACTCTTTTGTTATGATGTAAAGTCCCATAATTAGGACAAACCAACCGAAAGCAGGTTTTAATTTTGCACCATCCATTTTTTTAGATAGTATGACTCCGATAAATATTCCGATAATGGCAAAAGCAGAAATTGTGATTAGAAATTGCCAATTGATTGTAGTTGCTTCGCCTTCTCCAAAAAAACCAATCAATGATTTGGCAGCAATGATTACTAATGATGTTCCAACAGCTTCTTTCATTGGTAGCTTGCTCAAAATTACTAATGCAGGAATGATTAAAAATCCGCCACCAGCTCCAACTAATCCTGTAAGTATTCCTACTACTGCACCTTCAATTAATATTAATGGATAATTGAATTTTTGTTTTTCATCTTTATTTTCATTAGCAGTTTTCTTGTCTTTTTTAATCATGCTGTAAGAAGCTGAAATCATTAGAATTGCAAAAAGAAGTATCAATAAAACGCTTTTGGTAACGATTACATTCCCAATTGTAATTACTTCTGTTGGTATTGCAGGTACAATTAATGCACGAGTTGCAAAAACTGCAATAATTGACGGAATACCAAAAACAATTGCAGTCTTGATATTTACCAATCCTTTTTTGAAGTATCCAAAAGAACCAACTCCGCTAGTTAAACCTACAATAAAAAGAGAATAGGATGTTGCTAGAACTGGTTCAATAGCAAAAAGATAAACAAGAACGGGAACAGTCAAGATAGAACCGCCACCACCAATTAAACCTAATGCAACTCCTATCAAGATAGAAGCAAAATAACCTATATATTCCATAATTGTAAAATTTTATCCTGCAAATATTGCCAGTAAAAAATTTACAATCAGTAACATTTATCACATAGGTAGTTTATTTCAATAGCTCAATATGATTGCGATGCAGTTTCAATACACCACGTTGTTCTAATTTTTTAAGTAAACGGGAAATTACTTCTCTTGAGGTATTTAATTCAGTCGCAATTTCTTGATGAGATAATTTTAAATCATTACAGCCACAAGCATCTTGATGACGTTTTAAATAAAATTCCAAGCGTTCATCCATTGCTTTGAAAGCGATACTGTTTACAACTTCTAAAACTTCCTCAAAGCGACTTCTATAGGTATCGATTACAAATTCATACCAACTACGATGCTGCATCATCCATTTATCCATTAAAGGTAAAGGAACCATTACCAACTCAGCATCTTCTACAACTTTGGCCATAATTTGGCTTGTTTCGCTTTTTGTAGCACATATCATAGAAATCGCGCAGGCTTGACCAGGCTGCAAATAGTACATAAAAAATTCTCCGCCGTCTTCATCTTCACGATAAATTTTTATTTTGCCAGATAAAACTAAAACAGTATTTTTTATAAATTGCCCAGTCCTAATGATGACATCACCAGCAGAAAAATTCTTTTCAATAGCATTTGTATTAATATCTTCAACAAGACTATTTGTAAACGATGGGAATAATTTTTTAAGGTTGTGGTTCATTTTGCGTAGTTTAATTCTAAATCGAATGATTTAAAGTAATAGAATTTATAGCAAAACTAGTCAAAATACGTGTAAAAAGTAATTTCTACAAACATCCATCGTCGAACTTTAACAAGGCTATTTGCTAAAAAATCATTTTACTTAAGCAACACAATTTTAAAAATTGTCAAACATGGGATAGGTCGATCGCCAAAATTTTAAATTATAGTTCACGTTTAAAACTTTATTATAGGACATAAAAAAAGCCGATAAATCTTAAGAATTATCGGCTTTTGTGACCATTTGTTTTAAATGTGTGGGCGATGAGGGGTTCGAACCCCCGACCCCCTCGGTGTAAACGAGGTGCTCTGAACCAGCTGAGCTAATCGCCCTGAATGCGAGTGCAAATATACAGCAACATTTCGGAATTGCAAGAAATATTACTGCTTTTTTATATCTTTTTTTATTTCATATAAAACTGCTTTTTCGGAGTAATTGATCATGCTCACGATAATAGGTTCATTTGCAGTTGTTTTGCCTTCAATAAAATAAATTTTGCCGTTTTTAAAAGGTTCGTTTGATATTGAAAAATCTACATCGCCATATTGCAGCGTGTTTTTTACATCTTGTAATGTAACCCAATTTTCTTGCAAAGTTATTTTTGCCTGATCAGAATATTGCAATGGTTTTTTCCTTAAATCCTGCAAAACCCTACAATTCGGTAGATAACAAAAACTCACATCTCTGGCTTCGGCTTTGCCTTGCAAAAAATATACTAAAAAAATAATGCCTAATAGTAAGCCGAAAAGGTAAAACGCAAGTCGCTGGTAAAATTTCATTTTTTAAATTTTGCGCAAAGATAATCATTAAAAAACAATTAAATTAATGTCGCGAGAAGGAAGATGAAACCAGTCGCCAATACTTTTACTGGTTAACAAACCGTGGTAAAAATATATCCCATTTCGCAATCCACTGTTACAACGAATGGCGCTTTCGATTCCGCCATCTTCAGCGATTTGGAGTAGGTAAGGCGTGATGATATTGCTGATGGAAAGTGATGCTGTTTTAGAATACCGCGAAGGAATATTAGGAACACAATAATGAACTACATTGTTTTTTATAAATGTCGGTTTTTCATGTGTTGTCACTTCCGAAGTTTCAAAACAACCGCCCATGTCAATACTAACATCTACAATTACAGCTCCTTTTTTCATATGTTCGACCATGGTTTCGGTAACGATTACCGGACAGCGGTCTTTTCCTCGCATGGCTCCAATGGCAACATCACAACGCCTTAATGCTTTGAGTAGTGCTTTTGGCTGGATGGTTGATGTAAAAATACGTTGGTTAACATGATGTTGCAATCTACGTAACTTGGTGATAGAATTGTCAAAAACTTTTACGTTAGCTCCTAAACCTATTGCGGTTCGGGCGGCAAATTCGGCAACGGTTCCTGCACCTAAAATCACTACTTCTGTTGGAGGAACGCCGGTGATGTTGCCAAAAAGTAATCCTTTGCCAAAATCATTGTTAATCATCAGTTCCGAAGCTATTAGAATGGAACCAGTTCCGGCAATTTCGCTTAAGGATTTTACCGCTGGATACGAACCATCATGGTCTTTGATAAATTCGAAAGCCAACGCAGTTACTTTTTTCTTTGCCAATGCCTGAAAATATTCTTTTTGGCGGGTTTTGATTTGTAATGCCGAAATAATAATTGCGCCTTGATTGAGCATTTCGATTTCAGGTTCAGAAACGGGCTCTACTTTTAGAATTATAGGGCAACTAAAAACTTTTTTAGTATCTCGGGTAATTTCGGCACCAGCATTGAGGTATTCTTGGTCAGAATAGCTAGAGCTTTCTCCGGCTCCAGCTTCAATTAAAATTCTGTGTCCGTGAGAAGTAAGGGAATTTACGGCATCTGGTGTGAGACAAATACGCCTTTCTTGTAGGGAAGATTCTTTTGGAATTCCAATGTACAATTCACTTTTTTGCCGTTCTACTTCAAGTTTCTCTTCTTGCGGCATGAGCTGTTGCTTGGTGAATGGTGTAAATGACATATTGCTTGCGTTATTAATTGTTTAAAATTAATAAAATATGATGAAGTTGCAAATGTTTTTTTTGGGGGTTGCAAAGTTTCAGAGTTGCAAAGTTTCAGAGTTGCTATGTTTAAAGTTACTCGGTTAGGTTTGAAAAATTTTTATTCTTACGTGTTTTTCAGAGTCTTATACTGTATAAGGGTCACGTGTTTAAATATTTAAGCGTGTTTGCGAGTTGATAGCTTATTCAATATTGAATGGTTGATTTTTGAATTTTAAAGTTGAGATTTTTTCAAAAAATTACAAATGTAAAACGACCTTTGTTCTTAGCCCTGATTGAGGCGATATCCCACGCCTGAACGCAAAGTTTTTTGGCGTGGATAAAGCCGAAAGCAGGACGGACGATTATAAAAAATGCCCGAAAGTTTCCTGCTTCAAAAAATTATTGTAAAACGAGTTTTCTAACGCCGTTTTGGGTTTCGGAAATGTTGATAACGCTGTGTTGGTCCGGAATGAGATTTGGGATTTTTTCGGCCCATTCGATGAAACACCAGTTGCCGGAATCGAGGTATTCGTCGAGTCCCATGTCGTAGGCTTCGGTTTCTGAATTGAGACGATAGACATCAAAGTGGTAAATAGTTTGATTATGAATGGAACGGTATTCGTTAACTAGTGAAAATGTTGGGCTTGAGGTGGTTTCGGTCACGCCAAGTGCTTTTACCAAAGCTTTGATAACGGTGGTTTTTCCGGCTCCCATTTTTCCGTTGAACAAAATTATTTTGTGCGGATTTTCGTTCAAAACTTTTTGGGCAATTTGCTCGATTTCGTCTAAATTAAATAAAATTTCCATGACTTATTTTGGGTTGAATGACAAAAACGGAATAATCATTTCTTCGAGCGAAATGCCACCGTGTTGGTAGGTATTTCGATAATAACTCACGTAGTGATTGTAGTTGTTTACGTAGGCGAGGAAAAAATCGTTTTTGGCAAAAATATACGAACTACTCATGTTGATTGCCGGCAATTGCACGGATTTTGGGTCTTTGATGGCGTAAACATCTTTGTCTTCGTAAGTGAGGCTTCGTCCGGTTTTGTAACGTAAATTAAGGCTGGTATTGCGATCGCCAATTACTTTTGAAGGATTTTTTACGTTGATGGTGCCGTGATCGGTGGTTAATAATAATTTGAATCCTAATTGTTGGGCTTGTTGAATAATTTCGAGCAAAGGTGAATTGCGGAACCAACTTGCGGTTAGCGAACGATAGGCTTTGTCATTTGAAGCCAGTTCTTTAACCACGTCCATCTCGGTTTTGGCGTGAGAAAGCATATCGACAAAATTATAAACTACGGTTACTAAATCGTTGTTTTTTAAGGTTTTAAAATTTTCAACTAATTTTTTTCCACCGGCAAAATTGGTGATTTTAAAATAATCTTGCTTGATATTAAGTCCTAATCTTTTTAATTGTTCCGAAAGAAATTCGGCTTCGTATAAATTTTTTCCGCCATCATCTATGTCGTTTTTCCAGTATTGTGGATATTTTTTTTCCATCTCCAAAGGCGTTAATCCTGAGAAAATGGCGTTTCGGGCATATTGTGTAGCGGTTGGTAAAATGGAGAAAAACGGGACTTCTTTTTCTAATTTGTAATGATTAGAAACAATGCTTTCGAAGGCTTTCCATTGGTCGTAACGCAAATTATCTATGACCACAAAAAGGATAGGACGTTCTTTTTTCTTGAGTTCCGGAAGCACTAATTCTTTAAAAAGTTCGTGTGACAGAATTGGCTTATCAGTCTTTGGCAAAAACCAATCCGCATAATTGCGTTCTATGAATTTCCCAAATTGCGAATTGGCTTCTACTTTTTGAGATTCGAGAATTTCAAACATGCTTTGGTCGCCGATATTTTCGAGTTCCAGTTCCCAATACAGTAATTTTTGGTATAATTCTATCCAATCTTGGTAGGTATTGACCATCGCTAAATCCATAGAAATTTTCCTGAATTCTTTTTGATAATCTAAAGTAGTTTTTTCGCTAACCAAACGCGTGTTGTCGAGATTTTTTTTCAAACTCAATAAAATTTGGTTCGGATTTACAGGTTTAATGAGGTAATCGGCAATTTTAGAGCCAATGGCTTCTTCCATAATATATTCTTCCTCACTTTTGGTAATCATAATTACGGGAACGGAGGATTTTTTTTCCTTGATTTCTGACAACGTTTCTAAACCGCTCATTCCAGGCATATTTTCGTCTAAAAAAACCACGTCAAAATTATTTTCTTCAAAAATTTCTACAGCATCGCGACCGTTGTTAGAAGTAGTTACTTCATAGTTCTTTTTCTCCAAAAAAAGAATGTGGGGCTTGAGCAAATCGATTTCATCGTCAACCCAAAGTATTTTTATTTTTTCCATAAAAAAGGTAATGGCAAATTTTGATTTTTAAAAACTGCAATTTAACATTTTTGTGGTGGCAATTTCTTAAAAAATCGGTAAAAATATTTTAATTGTAAATAAAATATAATTATTTATTTATCAATGATTTAAAGATTTTTTGTACTTTTACAATAAGCAAAAGTCTAACAAGCTAAACTCTGGAAATTATGGACGAAACTTATAAAATACCAGAAGAAAATGCAGGCGAAATCTGGTACGGCGGAAGCTCAACAGTAGCTTTCAACAATGCTGAAAATTTGCGTTACCTTGAATCTGAAGCTTTTGATGAAAAGGCAAGGCGAATGTTTGACGAATCTCTGAAGGAAGATCATGTGGACTACCACCCGCATAGCCTTAAAAAAACCGTGTTTAGATCGACACCCCCTCGAACGTTTACAGATCATACTCCAGAATAATTTTTTTTTGTACATTAATTTCAGCCCGAATTTCCTTTCGGGCTTAATTTTTTAGAAAAACTTCACAAACTTTTACCATTAGTTTCACAGTCAATATTTTATTAAACCTGATTTTAATTGTAATTTTAAAAAAACAACAATTATTAACCAAAAAAATTGATTGACTATGAATACCGACAAAAATAAAAAAGAAGAATGGGAAGGCGGAAACGATACACTTGCCGAAAATAATGCCAAAAATGAAGCGTATTTAAAAACGGAAGCATTTAAAGAAAAAGCTAAAGAAGTTCGTAAAAAAGAAGCAGAAAATGATGAAAACGATTTGAATTACAATGCTCGAAATGTGTCTCGAACTTCTGTACGCGACAATATTCCGAATACCATTACAGATCGCTCTGTAGAATAATTGTCAATGAGCCGACTTAAAAATTGAGTCGGCTTTTTTAAAAAAAAATTTTCTTATGAAAGACAAAAAACAAAACAAAGAGTTAGACCCGGATTATTACAGCGACAAAGAAAATCCGAAACCTAAAGACAACGCCGATTTCAACCGAAACGAAAATCCTGATGAAATCGAAGGTGTTGCGCCAAACCGCTAACAAAAAAGAGGAACATAATTTTCTCTTTTTTTATTTTCTTCGACCCGAACGGTTGTTTTCCGCGTTCCAATCTTCAGAATTTTCATCGCGATTATCTTGCTCATTCAGCAGTTTTTCGCTTTTATTTTGCTCGTAAATTTCCGGTGTTTTTTCGTTCGGAACTTCGTTTTTATCTTTCATTAGTTCGTTCTTTTAACAGTTCCGTTTGGTTTAATTCTCGGATTTTGCGGTCTTTTCACGGTATCTGGCGTTACAGGACCCACTTCATTCGGATTCACTTTGGTAAATTTATCCGTTTTACCTTTGTCTTTCGATTTCATTTCGGCTTCAATTTCCGAATTACTTTGTCGTTTCGTCGCCTCAACTTTTGCCGCACGTTCCACACCATTTTGCGTTGATGGAGGCGGTAACTGCTGTAATTGGTCTTGATTCGTTTGCATGTCAGTAGACCTGTTATTCTGTGCATTCGCCAACCCAAAAGTGGCCAGAAATGCCATTGTAAATACCATTTTTTTCATCTTTTTCTTTATTAATTTAATTTTTTAAAAGCAATCCCGAAGCGTCGGGGCAGACATTTTTATCCCGAAGTTTTGGCAAATTTTCCGGCTTTAGCCTACAATCATTCATCACTTACCCTGAATTTCAATCCCGGTAATTGATAAAAGGATTTACGCCGCTCCCGAAACTTCGGGAGCGGCTAAAAATAAACTTCGGGCACTTTTTAAAGGTTAGTTCTTGACAAAACCTAAAAATCTTCGCCTAAATAAATTTACTATAAAAAAATTCATCGCCACCAAAATCAATTTACCTTAACCACAATTTAACGGCATTCGCCAAAAAATGTTAATACAAAGGTTTTTTATCGAAAACAAACAACTTCCGTATATTTGTAGCCCAATTGTAAAAAAGTGAGTCACACTAATAAATTAAAAATATTCAATGATCCAATTTATGGATTCATTACCATTCCAAATTCGCTGATATTTGATTTAATACAACACCCTTATTTTCAGCGATTAAGAAGAATTTCTCAAATGGGACTTTCGTATTTGGTTTATCCAGGAGCACATCATACTAGATTTCATCACGCTTTAGGTTCTATGCACATGATGCAAAAAACCATCGAAGTTTTGCGCTTTAAAGACGTAAAAATTTCTCCCGAAGAAGAGAATGCTTTACTAATCGCTATATTGTTACACGACATCGGACACGGTCCATTTTCTCATGCTATGGAACACAGTATTGTAGAAAACGTGAGCCACGAGTCGATTTCATTACTGTTTATGAACCAATTAAATGAAGAATTTAGCGGTCAACTTTCTTTAGCGATACAAATATTTAAAGGCGAATACCATCGAAAATTTATGTTGCAACTTATTTCGAGCCAGTTAGATATGGACCGAATGGATTATCTCAAACGCGATAGTTTTTACACTGGTGTTGCCGAAGGGAATATTAATTCGGAACGTTTGGTACAAATGATGAACGTGGTGGACGATATTTTAGTTGTTGAAGAAAAAGGAATTTATTCGGTTGAGAAATTTTTGATGGCAAGACGATTAATGTATTGGCAAGCCTATCTTCATAAAACCAGTTTGGTTGCTGAAATAATTTTGACAAAAACTTTAAAAAGAGCTAAAGAATTGACGCAAAAAGGAACAATGTTATGGTGTAGCGAACCTTTGCAATTTTTTCTGCAGAATAAAATTGAGAGAGAAGATTTTTCTCCCACAATTCTTCAAAAATTTGCCAACCTTGATGACTCCGATATTATTTCAGCGTTAAAATCTTGGAGCTATCATGATGATTTTATTTTGAGTACTTTAAGCAAAATGATTATTGATAGAGACCTTTTGAAAATTAAATTTGGTACAGAAAAATTCACACCAGAAAATGTGGAAGTTTTAAAATTAAAACTAACTGACTTTTACCGAATTTCGCAGCAAGAAGCATCGTACTTTATTTTTAAAGGCAAAATTAAGAATCAAGCTTATAGTAAAATTGCCGAACCTATTAGAATTTTAAGAAAAGATAAAACCATTGAAGATGTTGTGGAAGCCTCAGATCATCTCAACTTAAAAGCATTATCAAAACCCGTAACCAAATATTTTATTTGCTTTCCAAAAGTACTTGCGGAAAATTCATAAATAAAATCAAATTTTTATATTTTTGTCAAGATGAAATTCACAGCAGAACAAATAGCAGGTATTTTAGAAGGTGAAGTTGTGGGAAATCCGCAAGCTGAAGTTTATAAATTATCGAAGATTGAGGAAGGATCTGATGGATCACTTACCTTTTTGGCAAATCCAAAATATCTTAAATATATCTATTCCACTCAGGCCACAATTACAATTGTCAATCACACTTTTGTACCCGAAGCCGAAATTTCTACTACTTTAATAAAGGTAGAAGATGCTTATCAGTCATTTTCAAAATTATTAGAGTATTACAATCAGGTAAAATTGATGAAATCCGGAATCGAGCAACCATCAGTAATTTCTGAAAATGTTACCTATGGAGAAAACCTATATCTAGGAAGTTTTTGTTACCTAGGGAAAAATGTAAAGATAGGGGAGAATGTCAAAATTTATCCCAACAGTTTTATAGGTGACAACGTAGAAATTGGTGACAATACCATCATTTTTGCTGGCGCCAGAATTTATTCTGAAAGTATAATTGGAAAAAATTGTACCATTCACTCAGGTTCTATTATTGGTTCAGACGGATTTGGTTTTGTTCCAAATGAAGAAGGAATTTATAATAAAGTCCCGCAAATTGGGAACGTGATTATTGAAGATAACGTAGATGTTGGTTCTTGTACCACCATTGATCGAGCCACTTTAGGTTCTACCATTATTAGAAAAGGTGTAAAACTCGACAACCAAATTCAGATTGCCCATAACGTAGAAATTGGCGAAAATACGGTCATTGCCGCGCAAACAGGAGTTGCAGGTTCTACCAAAATTGGTTCAGGCTGTATTATTGGTGGACAAGTAGGAATTGTGGGACATCTTGTAATCGGAAACAACGTTCGCGTTCAGGCACAATCCGGAATTTCGAAAAATTTAAAAGATGGCGAAACAGTTCAGGGAACGCCAAGCATGGGTTATGGCGATTTTAATAAATCGTATGTTCATTTTAAAAATTTGCCCAAAATTGTTTCAGACCTTGATAATTTAAAAAAACAATTAACAAACGAAAAAAAATAACAATGGTTAAGCAAAAAACCATCCAGAAAGAAGTTTTTCTAAAAGGAGTTGGATTACACACGGGTAATGAAGTTACCATGACTTTCAAACCAGCTCCAATAAATAATGGATTTACTTTTGTAAGAGTGGACCTCGAGGGGCAACCCATGATTGAAGCTGATGCAAATTATGTGGTAAATACCCAAAGAGGAACTAACCTCGAAAAAAATGGTGTTAAAATTCAAACATCAGAACATGTTTTGGCAGCATTAATAGGTTGTGATATTGATAACGTCATCATCGAGTTAAATGCTTCCGAACCACCTATTATGGACGGTTCGTCAAAATTTTTTGTAGAAGCAATTGAAGCCGCAGGAACCGAAGAGCAAAACGCAGAAAGAAATATTTACGTAGTAAAAGAAGTAATTTCTTACACCGACGAAACAACAGGAAGCGAAATTTTGGTCATGCCTGCTGATGATTATCAAGTGACTACAATGGTAGATTTTGGAACCAAAGTTTTAGGAACACAAAATGCCACTTTAAAAAGTATCACAGAATTTAAGTCCGAAATTGCTAATGCCAGAACTTTTAGCTTTCTTCACGAATTAGAAGCTTTACTAGAAAACGGGCTAATCAAAGGAGGAGATTTAAACAATGCCATCGTTTATGTTGACAAAGAAATTTCGCCAAACACGATGGAAAATTTAAAAACGGCTTTTGGCAAAGATAAAATTTCGGTAAAACAAAACGGAATTTTAGACAATCTCACACTTCACTACCCAAACGAAGCGGCAAGACACAAATTACTTGATGTTATAGGAGATTTGGCGCTAATCGGAACCAGAATAAAAGGAAAAGTGATTGCCAACAAACCCGGGCATTTCGTTAATACACAATTCGCAAAAAAATTATCAAAAATCATCAAAACCGAACAAAGAAATCAAGTTCCGTGTTATGATTTACACAAAGAGCCTTTAATGGACATCAACAAAATTATGACGATGTTGCCTCACAGGCCTCCATTTTTATTAGTAGATAAAATTTTGGAAATGAGCGAAACTCACGTAGTGGGAATTAAAAATGTGACTATGAATGAAAGTTTTTTCGTAGGTCACTTTCCGGGAGCTCCAGTAATGCCTGGTGTATTAATTGTTGAAGCAATGGCACAAACCGGAGGAATTTTAATCTTAAGTTCGGTTCCAGACCCAGAAAATTATTTGACCTATTTCATGAAAATTGACAATGTGAAATTCAAGCATAAGGTTCTTCCTGGAGATACTTTGATTTTTAAATGCGATTTAATTTCACCAATCAGAAGAGGAATTTGCCACATGCAAGCCAATGCTTACGCAAATGGAAAATTAGTTGCCGAAGCAGAATTGATGGCGCAAATTGCTAAAACTAACTAATAAATTACAACGATATGAATCAACCATTAGCATATGTACATCCTGGTGCGAAAATTGCAAAAAATGTTGTAATTGAGCCTTTTACAACTATTCATAACAATGTCGTAATTGGCGAAGGAACATGGATTGGCTCTAACGTAACCATTATGGAAGGAGCCCGAATTGGAAAAAATTGTAATATTTTTCCTGGTGCTGTAATTTCGGCAGTACCACAAGATTTAAAATTTGGAGGAGAAGATTCTTTAGCGATAATTGGCGATAATTGTACCATTAGAGAATGCGTAACAATCAACCGCGGAACCGTGGCTTCGGGACAAACCACAATCGGCAAAAATTGTCTGATTATGGCAACGGCTCACATTGCCCATGATTGTCATATTGGCGATAACGCCATAATCGTAAACGGAGTCGCTTTGGCCGGACATGTAACAGTAGGGAATTTTGCCATCATCGGAGGTTTGGCAGCCGTTCACCAGTTTATCAGTATTGGCGATCACGCCATGATTTCAGGTGGATCTTTGGTGAGAAAAGATGTTCCACCGTTTACAAAAGCGGCAAAAGAACCACTTTCTTACGTAGGAATTAACTCTGTCGGGTTAAGACGACGCGGATTTAGTCCTGAAAAAATCAGAGAAATTCAAGGTATTTATAGAATTTTATACCAAAAAAATTACAATACAACGCAGGCTTTGAGCATTATTGAAGCCGAAATGGAAGCCACTCCAGAAAGAGATGAAATCCTTCAATTTATCAGAAATTCTTCCCGTGGAATCATGAAAGGCTATACAGGCGTTTATTAATCAAAATTAAAATTATAAAAAAGTAAATTATAAAAAACAATGGCAAGTACATCAGATATTAGAAACGGATTGTGCATCAAATTTAATCACGACATCTATAAAATTGTTGAATTTCTTCACGTAAAACCAGGAAAAGGTCCTGCATTCGTTAGAACAAAACTAAAAAGCTTAACTTCTGGAAAAGTGCTAGACAATACATTCTCTGCAGGTCATAAAATTGACGTAGTTAGAGTTGAAACACACACATTCCAGTTTCTATACGCAGAAGGAAGTGATTTTCATTTTATGAATTCTGAAACTTTTGAACAAATTTCTTTAAACAAAGATATTCTCGACGCTCCAGATTTATTAAAAGAAGGTACAAATGTAATGGTACAAATCAATACCGAAACTGATTTACCACTTTCTGTAGATATGCCAGCTTCAATTGTTTTAGAAGTAACTTATGCAGAACCAGGAGTGAAAGGAAACACGGCTACAAATGCTACAAAACCTGCAACTGTAGAAACTGGAGCAACCGTAAATGTACCATTGTTTATCAACGAAGGAGACAAAATTAAAATTGATACCGCTTCAGGAGCTTATATGGAGCGTGTAAAAGAATAATATTTTTTAAGGAGAAATTATAAAAATAGTTTCTCCTTTTATTTTCTAGTTATTATGAAATTTAGCAGAACACATACTTTAAAAGAAATAGCTCAAATAATTGATTCTAAATATGTTGGAGACCCAGAGTTTACAGTATCTGGAATGAACGAAATACACGTTGTAGAATCAGGAGATATAGTATTTGTAGATCATCCAAAATATTATGATAAGGCTCTTAACTCCGCAGCAACTACCATCTTAATTAATAAAGAAGTAGAATGTCCGGAAGGAAAATCATTGTTAATTTCTAATGATCCGTTTCGCGATTTCAATAAATTAACTAAACATTTCAGGCCGTTTCAAGGTACAAACGTTTCGGTTTCATTAAGTGCAATTATTGGGGAAGATACATTAATTCAGCCCAACTGTTTCATTGGAAACCACGTAGTTATCGGGAAAAATTGCCTTATTCATCCTAATGTTACTATTTACGATTATACCGTAATTGGAGATAATGTTGTCATTCAAGCCGGAACAGTTTTAGGAGCTGACGCTTTTTATTACAAAAAACGTCCAGAAGGTTTTGATCAATTGCTTTCTGGCGGAAGAGTCGTCATCGAAGACAATGTAGGAATTGGTGCTATGTGTTCCATTGACCGTGGTGTTTCAGGAGACACAACCATTGGCGAAGGCACAAAAATTGACAATCAAGTTCATATTGGGCACGATACAATAATTGGAAAAAAATGTTTAATTGCCGCGCAAACTGGGATTGCAGGTTGTGTTGTCATAGAAGATGAAGTTACAATCTGGGGACAAGTTGGCGTTACCAGCGGAATCACTATTGGAAATAAAGCTGTCATTTTAGCACAATCCGGAATTACAAAAACAGTCCAAGGAAACAAAACGTATTTCGGAACACCGGCAGACGATGCCCGCGAAAAACTAAAACAGTTTGCTAACATTAAAAAAATCCCAGAAATTATTACTAAAATAAAATAGGATGACACCAAAACAACTTGTACAGGAATTTTATAAATCCGATGCCATGCTCGATTCTCAAATCATCGAGCCCTTACTCCACGATGATTTGGTGGTCAATTGGCATAGTTCAAAAGGATTTATCGAAATGAATAAGGCTCAAGTTTTAAGTCTTCTGGGCGAGCTCTCACAAGCATATATTCGATCTAAAATTAGAATTACACATCTATTAGAGGAAGAAAATTCGGTGGCGGTTAAATTTTCCCATTTTGTAAAAACCTTTGAAAACCCCCGAGAAGAAATGCTTTTAGCACATTTTATGGTGATTTGGGAGATAAAAGATGCTAAACTTTATAGAGGTTTTCAAATGAGCCAATTATAATAATTATCGGTAAAAAAACTTTACAATTAGGCATCAAAGCCTTACTTTTGCAACACAAATTTTAATCAAAATTAAAAACAATACAAATATGAGCGTTTTAGTAAATAAAAATTCTAAAATAATTGTTCAAGGATTCACCGGAAGCGAAGGGACTTTCCACGCTTCGCAGATGATTGAATACGGAACTAACGTTGTAGGTGGTGTAACGCCAGGAAAAGGTGGTACAACACATTTAGACCGCCCAGTTTTTAACACTGTAAAAGACGCTGTGGACCAAGCTGGTGCTGATACTACAATTATTTTCGTTCCGCCAGCTTTTGCTGCTGACGCAATTATGGAAGCTGCTGATGCTGGAATCAAAGTAATCATCACAATTACCGAAGGTATTCCTGTTGCTGACATGGTGAAAGCTTACGCTTATATTCAAAATAAAGATTGTCGTTTAGTAGGACCAAACTGTCCGGGAGTCATTACGCCAGAAGAAGCAAAAGTTGGAATTATGCCTGGTTTTGTTTTCAAAAAAGGAAAAGTTGGAATTGTTTCAAAATCAGGAACGTTAACTTACGAAGCGGCTGATCAAGTAGTAAAACAAGGTTTAGGAATCACTACAGCAATTGGTATAGGTGGAGATCCAATCATTGGAACTACTACAAAAGAAGCGGTAGAATTATTGATGAACGATCCAGAAACGGAATGTATCATCATGATTGGAGAAATCGGTGGTCAATTAGAAGCCGATGCTGCAAAATGGATCAAAGCTGACGGAAACAGAAAACCAGTTGTAGGTTTTATTGCTGGAGAAACTGCTCCAAAAGGAAGAACAATGGGACACGCTGGAGCAATTGTTGGAGGTGCTGATGATACTGCTGAAGCGAAAAAAAGAATCATGCGCGAAAATGGAATTCACGTGGTAGATTCACCAGCTGAAATTGGTAAAAAAGTTAAAGAAGTTTTAGGATAGTTTTTCTAAAATTTAAATAAAATCAAAATCCTGCTTTTTCGGCAGGATTTTTTTTATGTCCAAAAAATTGTATTTTTAAGCATGAAAAAAGCATTTCTGCCAGTCATCGATGAACATTCAAAAATATTAATCCTCGGAACAATGCCGGGAGAAAAATCTTTGGAACTACAAGAATATTACGGCAATAAAGGCAATAGTTTTTGGAAATTAATTTTTACCATTTTTAATAAATCGCTTACGCAAAATTACCACGAGAAACTAAAATTGCTTACCGAAAATAACATTGCGCTTTGGGATGTTTTGGCATTTTGCGAACGAAAAGGAAGTCTAGACACCAATATAAAAAACGAAGTCGCCAATGATTTTGAAGATTTGTTCCAAAAATATCCGAACATTACAAAAGTTTTTTTCTCCAGTAAAAATGCCGAAAAATATTATGATAAATATATAGGTAGAAAACTCGGAATTGAATACGTTACTTTACCATCACCAAGTGGTGCCAATGCCTCTAAAACATTTGAGCAAAAATTGGAGGAATGGAGACAAATTAATATTTAAATTCCAGTAAAGAGGAAAGAAATTCCAATTTAAAATTCGAAGAATTTGAAGAAATATTCGTGAATTTTCGGCAAACCGTAGAGATAAATAAATTCCAATTTTAAAAATTCCAAATTACAATAAATTAAAGAAATATTCGTGAATTTGTGGCTATCTCTTGTAAAAGTCAAATACATCAAAATCAAAAAAATCCTTTTATCTGTGGCAAAAGAAATTCCACTTTTCCTAAATCTTAAATTCCAAAAATATTTCGCCTTTACGCATAAATCAGTAAAAAAAATTTTAATCAAATAAAACTTAAAAATATGTCAAACATTGACTTAATTATAGAAGAAAGACCTCGGGATATTGGGGATTTTTTAGTGGGAAGGTTGTTGCCTTTCCGAAAAAAAAGAATGGTTGGTCCGTTTATTTTTATTGATCACATGGGACCTGCAACATTGGGACCAGACCATTACATGGATGTTGACCAACATCCGCACATTGGTTTGGCAACCCTCACATTTTTGCTTGAAGGCGAAATTATGCACGAAGATAGTTTGGGAACCAAACAAGTAATCGCTCCAGGATCAGTGAACTGGATGATTGCCGGAAATGGAGTAACGCATACCGAAAGAACGCCCGAAAACTTGAGAAACGGTTTGAAACACACGGTTCACGGGTATCAAATATGGGTAGCTTTGCCAAAAGAGAAAGAAAATATTACGCCAGAATTTCATCATTTTGACAAAAAAGATTTACCAAAGTGGAAAGATCAATCGGCGGAATTTACTTTAGTTGCCGGAAAAGGTTATGGCAAAGAATCTCCCGTCCCGGTGCATTCCGAATTATTTATGGTTGAAATTTTTTCGGAGGAAGAATATATTTTGGACATTCAGGGAAATCTTTCCGGGGAAATTGGTATTTGTGTGGTGGAAGGTGCGATTAAGGCTTGCGAACATCATGTCGAACAAGGAAATATGCTGGTTTCTAAATTAGAAGATGCTTGTGCTTTGACAATGATGCCCAAAACCCATTTGATTCTTTTTGGGGGAAAACCTTTTGAAGAAGAGCGATATATTTATTGGAATTTTGTTTCGTCGAGCAAAGAAAAATTAGAAGAAGCCAAAGATCGCTGGCGAAAAAAGGAATTTCCGAAAGTGCCAAATGATGATACTTACGTAGTAATGCCGGAAACTATGGCGTGATAATTAAGGAGGTGAGACCAGAAGTTTACAAAAATGTATGAAGATTTTTTTTAGCCCCGACAGGAGGGAAGAGCACCCGCTTTTTCTGCGGGTCTCTGGAAGGATGGCGGGAATTACGATTACCGAAAAAGACTGGCTTTTCGCTCCAAAAAATAATTGATATGGTAAAGTAATTCTTATATTTGTCAACCTAATTATAGCAAATTAAATTAACCGATAATGAAATTATTAGAAGGAAAAACAGCAATTATTACTGGCGCGAGCCGTGGAATTGGTCGTGGAATTGCAGAAGTTTTTGCAAAACATGGTGCAAATGTGGCGTTTACGTATAGTTCATCTGCGGAAGCTGCCAAAGTTTTGGAGGACGAATTGATTGCACTTGGCATTAAGGCGAAAGGGTATCAATCGAACGCGGCGGATTTTAACGAAGCACAAAAATTAGTGGACGATGTTTTGGAAACCTTTGGAAACATTGATATTTTAATCAATAATGCGGGGATTACGAAGGATAATTTGTTGATGAGAATTTCTGAGGAAGATTTTGATAAAGTGATTGAGGTGAACCTAAAATCTGTTTTTAATATGACCAAAGCGGTTCAAAAAACGATGTTGAAAAACCGTAAAGGTTCGATTATCAACATGAGTTCCGTGGTTGGGGTGAAAGGAAATGCGGGACAATCGAATTATGCGGCTTCAAAAGCGGGTGTGATTGGGTTTACTAAATCTGTAGCGTTGGAATTAGGTTCAAGAAATATTCGTTGTAACGCGATTGCTCCAGGATTTATTGAAACGGAAATGACTGGAAAATTAAATGATGATGTGGTGCAAGGTTGGAGAGATGCGATTCCTTTGAAACGTGGCGGAACTACTGAAGATGTTGCCAATGCTTGTTTGTTTTTAGCTTCGGAAATGAGTGCTTACGTTACCGGACAAGTGATGAATGTTGACGGTGGAATGTTAACGTAGATTAGGTTTTTAAGTTTTAAAGTTTTAGGTATAAAGTTAAAGTTAATGGCATAAAACATTAAAACTTAAGCAAGTTACTAATTAAAAATTTTTAAAAATAAATGACGACAACGACACTTTTACTTATATTTCTTTCGATTGTAATTGCAGGTGGGTTGTCGTTTTTTCAATATTTTTTTAGAAATAAAAATCGTACAAAAGTGACGTTTTGGTTGGCTTTTTTACGATTTTTGTCGGTTTTGGGATTGCTGCTTTTGCTGATAAACCCCAGAATTAGCAATAAAAGTTTCCAAATTCAGAAAACGCCTTTAGCTATTTTAATTGACAATTCGAGTTCAATTAAAGAAATGAAAGCCAATGAAGAAGTTATTGCATTAGTTGAAAAATTGAAGCAAAATGAAAAACTTCAAGAGCGATTTGATATTCAAACTTATACTTTTGGCAACGAATTTAAGTTGACTGAAAAACCAAATTTTACTGAATCTCAAACGAATATTGACCAAGCGGCGAAACGCATCAAAAATCTTCATAAAAATAAAAAATTTCCTACCGTTTTAATTAGTGATGGAAACCAGACTACGGGGAATGATTATTTATACAGTTTTGATGAAAACAATAAAGTTTTCAGCGTTGTTGCTGGCGATACCACGACTGTTTTAGATTTGAAAATCAGTCAGTTGAACGTTAATAAATATGCTTTTCACAAGAATAAATTTCCGGTTGAAGTTTTTTTAGATTATTCTGGAAATAAAAATGTAAATGCAACTTTCACGATTTCGCAGGGAAATTCGGTTTTGGCAAAACAAAATATTTCTTTTTCTGGTTCCAAAAAATCAGCGGTGGTGAATGTTTTGCTTCCAGCGGAACGAACCGGAGTTCAAATTTTAAAGGCAACCATTTCTTCTTCGGAAATAGAAAAAAATACCTATAACAATTCTAAAAATTTTGCGGTTGAAGTTATCGACCAAAAATCAGAAATAGGGATTGTTTCGTCCTTAAACCATCCCGATATTGGTACTTTAAAACGAGCAATAGAAACTAATGCACAACGTAAAGTAACATTGATTAACCCAAACAATGTTAATGATTTACAAAATTTTAATGTGCTTATTTTTTACCAACCTAATAGCGATTTTAAAAATGTTTTTACTTTTGCAAAAAATACCAATCGTAACTTTTGGATTATTACAGGAACCAACACCGATTTCAATTTTTTGAACCAACAGCAATCAATTTTACAATTTAAAATGAGTGGTCAGAAAGAAGATTATTTGGCAGATTTTCAATCACAATTTGGTTTGTTTGCCGTTGATAATGTAGGCTTTGAAAATTTTCCTCCGTTGCAAAATTCTTTTGGTTCGGTTACCACTACACAAAACGTTAATATATTACTTAGTTCCCGAATTAGAAATGTAAATACTGGTTATCCGTTACTTTGTTTTAGTGAAAATGCTGGAAGCAGAACCGCATTTTTGTTGGGAGAAAATATTTGGAAATGGCGTATGCAAACGTATCTCAATCATCAATCATACGAGAAATTTGATGTGTTTGCTGACAAAATTATTCAGTTTTTAGCCAGCAATAACGCTAAAAAGAACTTAGTGGTTACACATGAAAGTTTTTACAATTCGGGCGATGATTTGGAAATTACAGCACAGTTTTTTAATAAAAATTATGAGTTTGATGAAAATGCGCAATTGAGTATTTCAGTAGTTAACAGAAAAACAAAGCACTCAAAACTGTATAATTTAGTACGAAGTGGTGCAAATTACAAAGTAAATCTTAATGGTTTGACAGCTGGTGAATATGATTTTAAAATTACAGAAAATCGTTCGAAACAATCGTATTCCAATTTTTTTGAAATTTTGGATTTTGACATTGAAAAACAATTTGTAAATCCAAACGCTACAAGATTACAGCAATTGGCAACTCAAACCCAGGGCGAATTTTTCTTAGTAAATCAAGTAGAACCATTGATAAAAAAATTACTGGAACAAGAACAATACAAAGATATTCAAAAGGAAATTTTTAAAAAAACACCGTTAATTGATTGGATATGGTTGTTAGTTTTTATTGCTGTTTTGCTTGCCGCTGAATGGTTCGTGAGAAAATATCATGGAATGCTTTAAAATATTTTGAATTGAAATGATTTTTAGGTAAATTTATAGGAAACCAAAAAATCTACTTATGAAAAAAATATTGCTATTTGGTGCATTAACTACTTTAATGCTTCAATCATGTGCCGGAAAAAAAGGCAGTGAGGCTATTGCCGATTTAAAAGGAACTTCATGGATGTTGACAGAAATTCAAAATATTGAGATTAAAAATACTGATTTTGCCAAAATTCCCGAATTAAATTTTAACCCGTCCACAAATGAATTTACTGGAAATACAGGCTGTAATTCTATGTTTGGAAAGATTGATATTTCTGATAATAAAATTAATTTTGGAAGTGTAGGTTCTACGAAAATGGCTTGTGAGGGAATCGGCGAAAATCATTTTTTGGCTGCAATGCAAACCGTTCAAACCTTTAAATTGAGCAATAAAAAACTGGAATTGTATGATGGCTTAGGAAATGAAGCCTTGTCTTTTTCGAAAAAATAAAATAAATGAAACGCTTTTATATTTCCACTTCGCTAGTGCTATTTTTGATGAGTTGTAACGAAAAAAAAAGTGCAATACAGCCTGATTTAGCAATAGATTCTATCCCGAAAACCACTGTTGTAAAACCTGAAAAAATTAGTAATGAACCCTTTTTTGTTGCAGTAGGAACCGAACCATTTTGGACGATTGAATTAACAGCCGATTCTTTGAAATATATTACTCCAGATCAAAATCATAATTTTGCAATGGCTTACAAAGAATCTTCAAAGAAAAAAAAGGACACTCTTATTTTTGAAGCAGAAAATGATTTGAGAACGTTGACATTAAAAGTTTTCAAACAAAATTGTTCTGACGGCATGTCTGATAAGAAATTTGATTATGCTTCGCTTGTTTCGCTGCTTTTAAAAAAAGAGTCAAAACCGATATTGTTAAACGGTTGTGGCAGTTATGCAATTGACAAAAGATTAGACGGAAAATGGAATGTTGTAGAATTAGCAGGAGAACGATTAAATGCCGAAAAATTAAAGGACAAAAAACTCCCAGAAATTGAATTTAATATTGTGGAGAATCGATTTGCAGCCTTTGCAGGATGTAATCGGATAGGAGGTGAGTTAGAATCTGAAAAAGATAGTTTTGTATTTAAAGATGTTGTAGCTACACAAATGATGTGCGATAACATTAAAATTGAAGAATCTTTGATGGAGGCTTTACAAGCAGCCAATAAAATTGAAATTAGAGAAAAGCGTCTTTATTTATTAAACTTTGAAGGAACTAAGGCGGTTTTAGAAAAGCAATAAATAAATTTATAAAAAAAAGGCCTGATTGGCCTTTTTTTTATACTTCAAACTCAAGTAGTTGTACTTGATCTTGTAACCGTTGAATGACTAAATTCATCATTCGTTTATTGAGTTGTGAGGAATTTTGGATGTAAGTTTTATATTCATCTACGGTAAAAAGCCCGATAACAATACCTTTTAATGAATTTCTAAACTTAATGTCTTTCTGAATAGAATTTTCAATGTAATCTAATTTTTTTTGTGTTTGGTAGCTGTAAAATTCATTTTTGTATTTGGCTACATAATTTTTAAAAACTTCCAGGAGTAAGTCATTTTGTGTTTTAAGAATTGGTCGTAAAACCGTGTTTTGAAAAATTTCATCTAATGAGCTTTCAGGAGAAACGATTCCGATATTTTCACCTCGCAAAACTGCAAGTGTTTCATTTCTATTTTTCATTTTCTTTTTTCTTAAAGATAAAAAAAAACCGCTGCATCTCTGCAACGGTCTTAAATTTATTTCTAACAAAATTATTTGATTTTGAAAGTAACTCTTCTCACAATTGAGCGTGCTTGTTTAGAATCTTTGTTAACTGAATTGTCTTCTCCATTTCCAACAACTGTTAATCTTGAAGCACTGATTCCAGCGTTAGTAATAATGTTTTTAACATTTTCAGCTCTTCTTTGAGACAATGCTTTGTTATAGTCAGTGTTTCCAATTTCATCAGCATAACCAATTACGTCAGCAGAAGCAGTTGGGTTTGCTTTCAAATATTTCACTAAGAAATCAACACCAGCTAAAGATTCTTTTGTTGGTTGATCTTGGTTGAAATCGAAATAAACATTAACATATCCACCATTGATTAACTCTTCAATTGTACCATTAGTAACTGTTTTACCACCGTTACCATATGTATTGTTCAAGTAACTTTCTAATTCGTCAGGAACACCATTTTGGTTTCGGTCGATGGTTTGTCCTTTTGTATTAACAGCAACACCAGCAATTGAGTTTGGTTCAAGATCGAACATATCTGCAACACCATCTTTATCTGAATCAACAAGTCCAGTTTCGATTGCACCAATTCTTTCTTCTAATGATTTTAAAGCATCATTGTCCACTTCTGAATACCAATCAGCGTGTTTATCAGCACCACCAAGGTAAAAAGTCAAACCTAAAGATCCATTTAAAATTGTACCTTCTAATACAGAAGTACTGTTTGCAGGTCCTTGACCATCAAAGTTCCAATGTTGTCTTCCGTGGAAAATTCCGCTGATGTCACCTGTTAAAGCTACTCGGTTACCCAGTCTAATTTGTCCAGTGACACCCATAATAGCATGTGCCATATAATCTTCTCCACTAAAGCCATCTTCAGCAGTTAATTGAGAAACTCCAAAACCTCCATGTGCCAAAAGCCCAATAGTATTAGTCCAAGTTTCAAAATTTAAAGTTCTTCCTAAATTTACAACTCCTTGTAAACTAGCTCTCAACATTTGACTTTCAAATTGAAGACTTTGGTCTCCATCTTCAAATTTATCATAACCCACATCTAATTTTAAACCAAATTTTGGGTTAAACATATATCTTACACCTAAATCTGCGTGGAAGAAATTTAAAGCGTCAGTATAATAACCTGGAGTCATTGCTCTTGCTGGTTTATTTACTCCGCCGTTTAATTCAATTGACCACTTGTTATAAGATGGTTCCATTGAAGTTGTAGTCATTGTTGTTTCCTGAGCGTTTGCTGTAACTAAAGAAAGTACTAACGCAGAAAGCAGTGTTAAATTCTTTTTCATACTATTGAATGGTTTTTAAAAATTTAATTTTATAAATTTCTTATTAAGGTTTTTCTTTTGAAATTCTTGGCAAAGATATATTATTAGTCTTTAACATTTTTACAATTGTGTTATATAATTTCCATATTTAAGTTAAAATTAATATTTTGATAACTTTATTTTATGTAAATATTCTGACTAATTAATTTTAAAACTATTTTTAAATGATTGATTATCAAGTTGTTAAATAATAAAAAAATATTTAGCTATTCCAGTATTCAAACATATTAAAAATTGTCCTTTTTTTTTGCACTTTCTGCATTTTTTTTTACGAAATCGTTTAAGTTTTTACGAATTAATTGGAAATCTAAAGCTTCTAAGGAATTTTTTTTAAGCTTCTGGTTGTTTTGTAGTACTATAAAATTCAAAAATTTCTAATCCAAAATAAGGTATTGCAGCAATCAAATGATCAAATATATCTGCCATAATATACTCATAATTTACCCATCTTTTGTCATTACAAAAAGCATATATTTCTATAGGAATTCCTTTTTCAGTAGGTTGTAAATGACGACACATTAAAGGCATTTCTTTATTGATTCCAGAATGTTGTTCAAGATATTGGTTAATATACTTTCTAAAAACACCCAAGTTGGTCATATTTCTGCCGTTAATAAAAATTGATTTATCGATTTGCTTACTTTGATTAAATTTATCAATATCAGTTTGACGATGTTCGATATAAGATTGAACCAGTTGAATTTGTTTCAGTTTTTCCAATTCTTCTGCACTTAAAAATTTTACTGAAGAAGTTTTAATTAAAATGTACCTCTTAATCCTTCTTCCACCAGAATTTTGCATAGCACGCCAATTCCTAAACGAGTCCGAAATTAGACTGTAAGTAGGAATTGTAGTCGTGGTCATGTCAAAGTTTTGAACCTTTACTGTAGCCAAATTAATTTCAATTACATCACCATCAGCACCAAATTTTTCAAAAGTCACCCAATCCCCAATTCGCACTAAGTCATTTACCGAAACTTGAATGCTGGCTACAAAACCTAGAATGGTGTCTTTAAAAACTAAAATAATTATAGCGGAAATTGTTCCAAAAGTTGTAATTAATGTAGTAACTGATGTATCAAAAAGAACCAATATTACCGACGTAAATGCAAAAACCCAAAGTACAATCATGATTACCTGAATGTAACTGTCAATGGGCTTATCCGAGAAACTAGGTTTGATTTTTAAATAATCGCGTACCGAATTTAATAGACTTCTAAAGATGAAAATAATAAGAAATACCATAAAAATGGTGATTCCTTTTTCAAAAAATATTTCCCACTTCGTGAAGTCTTCAAGTACAGTAGGACTAATTTCTTGTATTATATATAAAGGTAGGAGGTAAGCAACATACTTTGCCGTTTTGTTTGCAACTAAAAAATCGTCAAATTTAGTTTTCGTTCTACTTGCAATAATGTTGAATATGTTAATTAAAACGCGTCTAAAAATAGCATGAACAAAAAAAACTATAACTAATAAAAGAACAATATTTACAAGTAAGTTTCCGTAAATAGAGATAGTGTCATTATATCCTAACGAACGTAAAAGCCGATATGTCCATTTAAAAATGGTTTCTATCATCAAAAATTTATTTAGGCATTATTTGCCGGAGGCGTATTCAAATATTTTTTTTCTATATAAAAAGTGCCAAAAGGAATCACAGAAGCAATAACTATCACTGAGAACTTTTTCCAGCTCCAATTTTCTTCAGATTTTAACATGATTGCCAAAATTATATAAGTAATGAAAAGCAATCCGTGCGCCATCCCAACAGGAAATAATAATTGTTTATAAAGTTCCATATTATTAGGTTTCACCAAAAGCATATTGCCAAAAAGCACCAAATAAGAAACACCTTCAAGAAAAGCGACAATTTTAAAAAATTTAAGCATGATACAAAATATTTATAGTGAAAATTCATCGATTTTTTAAAAAGAAAAATCAGAGAAAACCACCGTTTTTAATTTGGTGCAAAGATATTTAATAAAATAGTAAACTATCTATTTAAATTGTTAAATCAACCCCGGAATTCTATCTTGTCTCAACCATTTTTTAGGTACTTTTTTCGTACTTTCGAACTCCAAATTGAAAACGAAATAATGAGTAAACGTGATTTAAAAAAATATGTGAAAGAGCTTTCAAAAGCACAGCTTGAAGAGCAATTTATTGAAATGTACAACAAATTTAGCGATGTGAAAACGTACTACGATTTTGTTTTTAACCCCAAGGAAGACAAATTGGCTCAAGAAGCTAAACTCAAAATTTCAAACGAATATTTTCCTACCAAAACCAAACGTGCAAAACTTCGGCGTTCTACGGCACAAAAAATAATCAAGCATTTTTTAAGTTTGGGGGTTGACCCATTTATAGTTACTGATGTGATGCTTCACAACATTGAAGTGGCGCAAAAATATACTGCAAAACGTGAAATGCGTTACGATTCATTTTACAAAAGTATGCTTAATTCTTTTGAGCAAATTGTAAAATACGCCATCGAAAACGCAATTTTAAGCGAGTTCAAATCCAGAATTATAGCAATTCAGGAAACCGCAAAAAGACAACGTTGGCAAAATTACCACGCCTTTGAAAATGTAACTGATATATTTGATTGATTCGTTTTTTCGGCATCAAATTTGTAAAAATCATAAAAATGCTAAATCGTTCGACAAAACGCTTTTTAGTCCCTACTTTTGCAAATTATTCCAAACTTCAATGTCGCAAACCATCGCATCAGAAAATACACACAAAAAAGAGCTTTATCACTATCAAAAAAAAGATATTAATTCTATTTTTGATAAAATATACCACTCGCCAAATAACTATCATTTGTTATACCAACTTCCCACAGGTGGCGGCAAAACAGTAATTTTTTCTGAAATTGCGCGACGTTATTTGCAGGAATATAATAAAAAAGTACTCGTTTTAACCCACAGAATCGAACTTTGCAAACAAACTTCTAAGATGTTGAGTGGTTTTGGTGTCAAAAATAAAATCATCAACAGTATTATCAAAGATTTACCTGATCAAAGCGAATATTCTTGTTTTGTGGCAATGGTAGAAACGCTCAAAAATCGCTTAAACGACGAGAAATTAGAAATCGAAAACATTGGTTTAGTGATTATTGACGAAGCCCATTATAATTCTTTCCGAAAACTACTTTCGTCCTTTAAAAATTCTTTCATTTTAGGCGTAACCGCCACTCCTTTAAGTTCTAATGTGAAGTTGCCCATGCATCAAAATTACAATGAACTAATTGTAGGCGAACCGATAAAAGAACTGATAAATAATGGATATTTGGCAAAAGCCGAAACGTACAGCTACGATGTTGGCTTGGGTTCTCTAAAAGTAGGAATTAATGGTGATTATACAGTGAAATCTTCTGATGAGTTGTATATGAACGCCATGATGCAAGAAAAATTATTGTATTCGTACAATGAAAAATGTTTGGGCAAAAAAACCCTCATCTTCAATAACGGAATCAACACTTCGCTATACGTTTATGAAACTTTTAAACAAGCAGGTTTTGACATCCGACACCTTGATAACACTACACCTGCAGAAGATAGAAAAGATATTTTGACCTGGTTTAAAAATACGCCAAATGCTATTCTTACGTCCGTTGGAATTTTGACAACCGGTTTTGACGAACCAACGGTAGAATGTATCATTTTAAATCGTGCTACAAAATCGTTAACGCTTTATTTTCAAATGATTGGCCGTGGTTCACGTCGTTTACCTAACAAGAAAACATTTACCGTTATCGATTTAGGGAACAATGCCGCACGTTTTGGGCTTTGGAGCGATCCTATTGATTGGCAACATATTTTTCGTTCGCCCGAATTTTATTTGGAAAATTTACGAAGTGATGCCGAAATTGAGTTACATTTTAAATATGAAATGCCACCAGAACTTCGGCAGAAATTTGCCAAAACACCTGATATTGATTTTGATATGGAAGCCGAACATAAAAAAGCAATTGCCAATAATGAACGTGCAAAAGTAGTGTTAGAAAAATCATTAGATCAACACGCCAGAATGTGTGTGGACAATACCGAAACTTTGCAAGAAGCTAAACAATTGTCAAAAGAACTACAAGAAGACATAGAAAGTAGGGTAAAACATTTCACCGTTTATTTGAGTAAAAGCAGTAAAAATTACCGCGAATGGCTTACGGAAGATTATAAAACCCGTCTTTTATTGTTGATTGGAAAAAAATACCGCGAAAAAATTATGAATGAAGATTAACGATATTTTATCAACAGCTTAAAAACCTACTCGGCAAAAAGTTGTTTATTTACATCGATTATCGGAATTTTGAACTTCCAATAAAACAAACCCAATGGAGAACATACATTATATTAGTTCCGAAATTCTTTCGATTGAAATTTTGGACCAAATTATTTCACAAGGAAAAAAGCTCGAACTTTCTGAAGAAGCCAAGGTTAACATCCAGAAGTGTCGCGATTTTCTCGATAAAAAAATGGAAAGCCACGAAGACCCAATTTACGGAATCAATACAGGATTCGGCTCACTTTACAACATTAAAATAACCAACGAAAATCTGACCAAGTTACAGGAAAACTTAGTAATGTCACACGCTTGCGGAACTGGAGATGAAGTGCCAAAAGACATCGTAAAAATCATGCTTTTGCTCAAAATTCAATCGTTGAGTTACGGATATTCAGGAGTGCAACTCGAAACCGTGGAGCGATTGGTAGACTTTTACAACCACGAAATTTTCCCAATTGTTTATGAACAAGGATCTCTTGGAGCTTCTGGAGATTTGGCGCCATTGGCTCATTTGTCATTACCATTGATTGGTTTAGGCAAAGTTTTTTATAATGGCAAAAAGCAAGATGCGTCACAAGTTCTAAAACAATTTAGCTGGAACCCTATTCAATTAAAGTCAAAAGAAGGTTTAGCATTATTGAACGGAACACAATTCATGAGTGCTTATGGAAGTTATCTCTTAATAAAAGCTACGAAATATTCGTATCTGGCAGATTTAATTGGGGCTATTTCCCTTGAAGCCTTTGATGGAAGAATTGACCCGTTTAACGAGTTAATTCATTTTATTCGGCCGCACAAAGGTCAAATCGTCACTGCAAAACGCATTACTGAATTTTTAGAAGGAAGCGAAATTATTTCAAGAAAAAAACAACACGTTCAAGATCCGTATTCGTTTCGTTGCATTCCGCAAGTGCATGGCGCTTCGAAAGATACGATAGATTATGTAAAAAAAGTATTTAAGACAGAAATTAATTCGGTTACTGATAATCCAAACGTTTTTATCGAAACAGACCAAATTATTTCGGGTGGAAATTTCCACGGACAACCCTTGGCTTTGGCTTTAGATTTCCTTGGAATTGCGCTAGCAGAATTAGGAAATATTTCCGAAAGAAGAACCTATCAACTCATTTCCGGACTTCGTGGTTTGCCTGCGTTTTTGGTGGACAATCCAGGATTAAATTCTGGTTTTATGATTCCGCAATATACCGCGGCAAGCATCGTGAGCCAAAACAAACAACTGGCAACTCCCGCAAGTGTGGACAGCATTGTTTCGAGTAATGGGCAAGAAGATCACGTAAGTATGGGGGCAAATGGCGCCACCAAAACTTTACGGATTATTGACAATTTAGAAAGAATTCTAGCGATAGAATTGATGAACGCTTCACAAGCCATTCATTTCCGAGACCCTTTAAAATCAAGTGATTTTATCGAAATGTTCCTCAAAGCATACCGCAAAGAAGTCCCACTTGTAAACGAAGACAGAATTTTACATTATGACATTGAAAACACAATTTCTTTTTTGAAAAGTTTTCAGATTGATGATGAAACGTTGAATTAATTTTAATAAAAATGAATTTCGGAAAAACAATTAAGATTTTTTTAATTGACGGCGATCCAAATGGAAGGCTTACCTGTGAACTTTCGAATTGGACAGGAAAAGCTTATAAGATACCACGAAATAAAATTAAAGATTGCAAAGATAGACCAGATATATTCAATACAGGAATTTATTTTTTGTTAGGTAAAGATTCTGATGGAGGTGATTTGGTGTATATTGGCGAAGCTGAAAATGTATTAAATAGATTGAATCAACATCTTTCTCAAAAAGATTTTTGGAATGAGGCGATTGTATTTGTTAGCAAGGATGAAAATCTCAACAAAGCTCACATAAAATATTTAGAAAATAGACTTCACGATATTATAATCAAGTCAGATCGTTATAAATTAGAAAATAGCAATATCCCTACACTGTCTTCTATTTCGGAATCAGATAGGGCAGAAATGGAAGAGTTTATTGATAATATCAGGATGTTGGTAAGCACTTTAGGACACAAACTTCTAGAGGACAAGCGTGAAGTTAAATCTGAAATGCAGTCGAATATTTTTTACATAAATGCAGCTCGTGGCGCAAATGCAAGTGGCGAAACAAACTCAGATGGATTTCTCGTATTCAAAGGATCAAAGGCTTCAAAAAATATTGTTCCATCTTTTTCAAGGTCTTTTATAGCCTTACGGTCAAAATTGATTGAAAAAAATGTTCTTGTTGAATTCGCCGAATATTATGAATTTTCTCAAGATTATATTTTTACAAGTCCTTCTCTTGCGGCAGCAACTGTAATGGGAAGGAATGCAAATGGTTTGACTGAATGGAAGTTGGCTAATGGAACAACCTTAAAACAGTTCGAATCTCCAGAAATTTTACTACTCGAATAAAAAAACCTAACAGCTTTCAAAATTCTGTCAGGAGAATAATCTGTAAAATAGGTAAGGTGTTGAAAAAAAAAATTTTCATCTTAACACTGACGCGTGAGGGATTGAAGCGGCATCCTTTTTAGGAATTGCACGGATGCCAATCCGGGGCAATTGCTGAAAAGATACAGCGGAAAGCCCGACCTTTTGTGCCCTTGGAAAATGTTTATTTTAAGCCAAATGTTTTTGGGCACAAAAGGACACGCCCAAAAAATTATACTAAAAACAAAAAAGTTGGCTTTTAAACCAACTTTTTTTATTTGAATTTGCGAAAATTTATTTCCACTTGAAATTTTTCTCAATCGCGCGAATCATTTCGCCTGCAATGTCTTTATTGGTCGCGCCTTCGATACCTTCCAAACCTGGCGAGGAATTGACCTCGAGTAGGAGTGGACCTTTGCTGGAGCGGATAATGTCAACTCCGGCAACCTTGAGATTCATTGCTTTTGCAGCTTTGATGGCAATCTTTTTTTCTTCAGGAGTGGGCTTGATGATGGAAGCGGTTCCGCCAAGGTGAATGTTGGCGCGAAATTCTCCCGGCAAGGCTTCACGCTGGATTGCGGCCACCACTTTGCCGTCGATGACAAAACAACGGATGTCTTTCCCGTTGGCTTCTTTGATAAATTCCTGAACTAATATATTGGCGTTCAGACTTTTAAAAGCATTGATTACGGATTCCGCCGCTTTTTTGGTTTCGGCCATAACAACGCCTTTTCCTTGTGTGCCTTCTAATAATTTTACGATTAACGGCGAACCGCCAACCATTTTTATCAAATCGTCAGTATCTAAAGGTGAATTGGCAAATCCGGTAGTGGGTATATCAACTCCGTGATTTAGAAGTAGTTGCAATGAATATAATTTATCTCTCGATTGTGTAATAGCTGAAGCAGAATTTAAGCAAAAAACTTTCATGGCTTCAAATTGTCTCGTCAAAGCACAACCATAAAACGTGATACTCGGGCGAATTCTTGGAATTACGGCATCAAAATCACTTAATATTTTTCCACCTCGATAACGGATTTCTGGCGTGGTAGCATCGAGTTTCATGTAACATTCTTTGATATTTAAAAAATGCATTTCGTGTCCTCGCATTTCTCCGGCTTCCATGATTCTTCGGTTAGAGTATAATTCGGGATTGCTTGCCAATAATCCGATTTTCAAACCTTGTTTTGCTTTGTCAGAATTTTTGTACAATTCACCTAACATTTCCGCTGACGGTTGTCCTAACAAATATTTTTGTTCAGGATCTACCAAAACGCGTCCACTCATGGCTTCACGGCCCAAAAGCATTCGAAATCCCATAGAATCTCGGTTAGTTAACGTCATTTCTATTGGCCATTGATTATCGCCAAATTCTAAATTTGTTTTAATAACGTAACGTTGTTCGCGAAAACCGCTTGAACTTTTCACGATCCTTTTATCAATTAACGGTGCTTCGCAATGGATGATGGTTCGATGGTTATTTTGGATGGGATTAATATCAAATTTTACCCAATTTTGTCCATCTTTGGTAAAAGGAGAAATGTTTAAAGCGTGAAGCGCAGAGGTTTTCGCCCCAGAATCGACTCTGGCTTTTATGGTGGGGATTCCTAATTGTGGAAATGAACACCATTCTTCACTTCCGAGGATAACTTTGTTTTGAGACATGATAAATATTAAGTTGTAACAAAAATCTAAAGTAATACTTATTTTAGAATCAGAAATTAATTTTATATAAATATTATATCGTTTATCAAAATTATAAAAGCCAAAGATTAAAGATTTCTAGTAGAATTTATGTTTATTTTTTTCAACAAAAATTCTAAAAACTTTAATCTGTGGCTTAAAAATTTAAGTGCTTACCAAAATTAATTCGTCGGTTTTTCAGCTTTTTTAATTGCTACCGTAAGCTCTTGTGCATTGTCTTCTAAATCCATAAAAATTAAATCGCCTGAATGAATTTTAGAAGTAATGATTTCTTCTGCTAGAGCGTCTTCAACATATTTTTGAATGGCTCTCTTCAAAGGTCTAGCGCCAAATTGTTTGTCGAAACCTTTATCCGCAATAAATGCTTTTGCTTTTTCAGATAATTCTAAATTGTAGCCTAATTCCGAAATTCTGGCATATAATTTTTTCAATTCGATTTCGATAATCAAATCAATATCTGCTTTTTCCAATGCGTTGAAGACAATTACATCGTCAATTCTGTTCAAAAATTCAGGAGCAAAAGTTTTCTTCAAAGCATTTTCAATCACACTTTTGGCATGTTCGTCAGATTGTGCTGTTTTAGCGGCAGTCCCGAAACCAACTCCTTGTCCAAAATCCTTCAATTGACGGGCTCCCACATTGGAAGTCATGATGATGATGGTATTTTTAAAATCAATTTTTCTTCCTAAACTATCCGTCAGGAAACCATCGTCTAAAACTTGTAACATCATATTGAAAACATCTGGATGGGCTTTTTCGATTTCGTCTAAAAGAACCACACAATATGGTTTTCTGCGAACTTTTTCAGTTAATTGGCCGCCTTCTTCATAACCAACGTATCCTGGAGGTGCACCAACTAAACGTGAAATGGCAAATTTTTCCATGTATTCGCTCATGTCAATTCGGATTAAAGCATCTTCAGAATCGAATAATTCACGGGCTAAAACTTTTGCTAATTGGGTTTTTCCAACCCCAGTTTGACCTAAGAAAATAAATGAACCGATTGGACGATTCGGATCTTTTAAACCAGCACGATTTCTTTGAATGGATCGAGCGATTTTTAAAACTGCTTCTTTTTGTCCAATTACTTTATTTTCAATTAGTTCAGGTAACTTAGCTAATTTATTACTTTCAGTTTGTGCGATTCTATTTACCGGAATTCCAGACATCATAGAAACCACATCGGCCACGTTATCTTCTGTTACTTGAATACGGTTATTTTTAGAATCTTCTTCCCACTGTTCTTGCGCAATTGCTAGGTCTTTTTCGATACGCTTTTCGTCATCTCGAAGTCTTGCAGCTTCTTCATATTTTTGTTTTTTGACTACCGTATTTTTCAACTCGCGAACTTCATCTAATTGGCGTTCGAGGTCTAAAATTTGTTTTGGAACATCAATATTAGTTATATGAACACGAGAACCTGCTTCATCTAAAGCATCAATCGCCTTGTCCGGAAGAAATCTTTCCGACATATATCTGTCCGTTAATTTCACGCAAGCTTCAATAGCTTCTGGAGAATAAATAACATTATGATGGTCTTCGTATTTATTTTTGATGTTATTTAAAATTGTGATAGTTTCTTCAACTGAAGTAGGCTCGACTACCACTTTTTGGAACCTTCTTTCCAAAGCGCCATCTTTTTCAATATATTGACGGTATTCGTCTAAGGTTGTCGCACCAATGCATTGAATTTCACCTCTTGCCAAAGCCGGTTTGAACATGTTAGAAGCATCAAGCGAACCGGTTGCGCCACCCGCTCCAACGATGGTATGAATTTCATCAATAAAAAGGATGATGTCATCATTTTTTTCAAGCTCATTCATCACGGCTTTCATCCGTTCTTCAAACTGTCCACGGTATTTTGTTCCGGCAACCAAACTCGCTAGATCAAGCGTTACCACACGTTTGTTGAATAAAATTCGGGATACTTTTTTCTGGATAATTCTCAAAGCTAAACCTTCGGCAATAGCAGATTTACCAACACCTGGCTCTCCAATTAACAATGGATTGTTCTTTTTTCTTCGGCTTAAAATTTGTGAAACACGCTCAATTTCTTTTTCACGTCCTACAACTGGATCTAATTTCCCTTCTTCGGCCATTTCTGTCAAATCTCTTCCGAAGTTATCCAAAACCGGAGTTTTCGATTTTTTATTTGACTTATTTGCAGGTGTGTTGAAATTACCTTCTTTTAAACTGTCATCTTGTCCTGAATCGTCATTATACGATTCATTTTTGGGCAAGTCATTCATGAAATCTTCTTCGCTGTTTGGTATCATATTAATGTATTGTTCTTTAGCCGAATCATAATCTATTTTTAGTTTATTCATCAACTTGGTTGTGGGATCGTTCTCGTTTCTTAAAATGCAAAGTAATAAATGTGCGGTACTAATTGAGGGACTTTGAAAAACTTTTGCCTCTAAATAAGTTGTTTTTAAAGCGCGTTCTGCTTGACGGGTAAGATGTAAATTTTTTTTATCATTCCCTGTTGCAGTATTAGGAATTGCAGTACTTAATGACTCAACTTTTTTTCTTAAATGTTCTAAATCAACAGATAAATTGTTAAGTATAATAATTGCTTTCCCGTTTCCATCTCTTAAAATTCCCAGCATAAGATGTTCTGTTCCAATAAAGTCGTGGCCTAATCGTAAAGCCTCTTCTTTACTGTAAGTAATTACATCTTTTACTCTCGGTGAAAAATTATCATCCATATAAAATAAGCTAGTTAAAATGTCAAGTTTAATATTAGATACGCAAAAACTATACCCATACAAAACTACTGACAGCTAATTGACAACATTTTTTTTAAAATAAAAATTTTCAAACGTTCTATTTATTAACCACAATATAGATTTTTTTTGTTAATAAGTCTAAAAAATTACTGTTAAAAAAAATATGTAAAAAATTTAAAAAGCTGTATATTGGCACGTTTTGAAACAATTATAATTTTTAATGTAAATACTTATGGCTGAAGGAGAAAAATTGATTCCTATTAATATTGAAGAGGAAATGAAATCATCTTACATCGATTATTCGATGTCGGTTATTGTTTCTCGAGCGCTTCCAGATGTACGCGATGGATTAAAACCTGTTCATCGAAGAGTGCTTTTTGGTATGTATGAATTAGGAGTTTTTTCTAACAGAGCTCACAAAAAGTCTGCGAGAATCGTAGGGGAAGTTTTAGGAAAATATCACCCTCATGGAGATAGTTCGGTTTATGATGCAATGGTACGTATGGCTCAAGAATGGAGCTTGCGCTATTTATTAGTGGACGGACAAGGAAATTTTGGATCAATTGATGGTGACAGTCCGGCAGCAATGCGTTATACCGAAGCCAGAATGCAAAAAATTTCTGAAGAAATTATGGCAGACATCGACAAAGAAACTGTAGATTTTCAGTTGAATTTTGACGATACTTTGCAAGAGCCAAAGGTAATGCCTACAAAAGTTCCAGCATTGTTAATCAATGGAGCATCAGGTATTGCAGTTGGTATGGCTACAAATATGGCGCCACACAATTTAACCGAAGTAATTGACGGTACTTTAGCTTACATTGACAATAACGAAATTGAAATTGATGAGTTAATGTCGCACGTGAAAGCACCAGATTTTCCAACGGGAGGAATTATTTACGGATATGAAGGTGTTCGCGAAGCATTTAAAACTGGACGTGGTAGAATTGTAATGCGTGCCAAAGTGAACTTTGAAGAAGTTGACGGTAGAGATTGCATCATTGTAACCGAAATTCCGTATCAAGTTAATAAAGCCGAAATGATTAAAAAAACGGCAGACTTGGTTAATGAGAAAAAAATTGAAGGGATTTCAAATATCCGTGACGAGTCCGATAGAAATGGAATGCGAATTGTTTATATCTTAAAAAGAGAAGCAGTTCCAAATGTAGTCTTGAATACTCTTTATAAATATACACAACTTCAATCTTCGTTTAGTGTAAATAATATTGCGTTAGTAAACGGACGTCCACAATTGTTGAATCTAAAAGAATTGATTCATTATTTTGTAGAACACCGTCATGATGTTGTTACGCGAAGAGCCCAATATGAATTGCGCAAAGCCGAAGAACGTGCTCATATTTTAGAAGGATTAATCATTGCTTCAGATAATATTGACGAAGTTATCCAATTAATAAGATCTTCCAGCAATACTGATCAAGCCAAAGAAAAATTAATCGAACGATTCAAACTTTCTGAAATTCAGGCAAAAGCAATTGTTGAAATGCGTTTGAGACAATTAACAGGTCTTGAACAAGATAAATTGCGTGCTGAATATGAAGAAATCATGAAATTGATTAATCATTTGAAAGAATTATTGGCAAGCAAAGAATTGAGAATGAATTTGATTAAAGAAGAATTAACTGAAATCAAAGATAAATATGGTGATAACCGTCGTTCGCAAATTGAATATGCGGGTGGCGATGTAAGTATCGAAGATTTAATTGCAGACGAAAACGTGGTGATTACCATTTCGCATGCTGGTTATATTAAAAGAACTAATCTTTCGGAATATAAAACACAGAATAGAGGAGGAGTTGGACAAAAAGGCGTGGCAACACGTGATCAAGATTTCTTAGAACATCTTTTTGTGGCAACAAACCATCAATACATGATGTTCTTTACCCAAAAAGGTAAATGTTTCTGGATGCGTGTTTACGAAATTCCGGAAGGATCGAAAACTTCAAAAGGTAGAGCCATTCAAAACTTGATTAATATTGAACCAGATGACAAAGTAAAAGCGTTCATCTGTACACAAGATTTGAAAAATCAAGAATACGTTAATTCTCACTACGTGATTATGGCTACCAAACAAGGGCAAGTTAAAAAAACTTTGTTAGAACAATATTCTCGCCCAAGAGTTAATGGTATTGCTGCGATTACTATTAAAGAAGATGACGAATTATTAGAAGCAAAATTAACTACAGGAGAAAGCCAAATTCTAATAGCAGTAAAATCTGGAAAACTAGTTCGATTCGAAGAAAGCAAGACACGCCCAATGGGCAGAAGTGCTTCAGGAGTACGAGGAATCACACTACGTGACGAAAAAGATGAAGTAATTGGCATGGTTTCTGTAAATGATATGGAAAGCGAAATTTTAGTAGTGTCAGAAAATGGTTATGGAAAACGCTCATCATTAGAAGATTACAGAATCACCAATCGTGGCGGTAAAGGTGTAAAAACTCTTAATATCACTGATAAAACTGGAGACTTAATCTCAATCAATAGCGTTACTGATGCGGATGACTTGATGATCATCAATAAATCAGGACTTACCATTAGAATGGAAGTTTCTGATTTAAGAGTTATGGGTCGCGCCACACAAGGCGTTCGCTTGATTAATATTAAAGGAAACGATTCTATCGCAGCAGTTACTAAAGTAATTCGTGAAGACAATGTAATCGAAGAAACTCCGGACGGAGAAGAAGTATTACATGTGGATTCGATCTCTAACCCTGAAATTTCCGAAGACATTGTTGAAGGAAATACAGAAGAAATAGATGATAACACCGAAGAATAAACAATAAAAATTAAACCTATGAAAATTAAATATGTAGTTTTAGCCTCTGCATTTCTCTTTTCGGGAACGGTTTTGGCACAAAAAGACGAAATAAAAGCCGCAGAAAAATCATTGAAAAATGGTAATGCTGCCGAAGCAAAAGCAAGTTTAGATCAAGCAGAGTCCAAAATTTCTGGAGCAGATGATTCTATGAAAGCACAATTTTATTTCTTAAAAGGAAACGCTTTGATGGATATAGGAATGAAAACCGGCGGGAATGACCTTGTTGCTGCCGCAAAAGCATTTCAAGAATCTATCGCTATTGAAAAAGCGTCCAAAAAAAATAAATATACTAAAGAGGCTCAAGAAAAAGTGGACCGCTTGAAAGGAGAATTAATCAATGCCTCCATTAAAGACAATCAAGTAAAAAACTATAAAGCATCTGCCGAGAAATTGTACAATGTTTATTTGTTAGACGAATCACAACCGCTCTACTTATATTATGCTGCCGGAAGTGCCGTAAATGGACAAGATTACGATACAGCCTTAAATTATTATAATAAACTCAAAGAATTAAATTACTCAGGCGAAGGAACTTTTTACAGCGCAACAAGTAAGCTTTCAGGTGAAGATGAAAATTTCGCATCATTAGCAGAAAGAGATAAAGCAGTAAAATTAGGAACCCACGAAAATCCTAAAACAATTAAAGAACCTTCTAAACGAGGCGAAATCTACAAAAACATCGCTTTAATCTATTCTTCGCAAGGTAAAAATGAAGAAGCGAAAAAAGCAATTGTAGAGGCTAGAGCAGCTAATCCAGACGATTTTTCTCTTTTAACCACTGAAGCTAACCTTTATTTACAATCTAAAGATATGGCTTCATATAAAAGAATCATGGACGAAGTTATTGCAAAAAACCCATCTGATCCTAATATTTATTTTAACTTAGGCGTAATTGCTGCTGATGCAAAAGAATATGCTAAAGCCGAAGAATACTACAAAAAAGCAATATCACTTGATCCTAATTATGTAAATGCTTATCTTAATCTCTCGGTAATGAAATTGTCGAGCGACAATGATATTGTAGAAGAAATGAATAAATTGGGTAATACTCCAAAAGAAAATAAACGTTATGACGAATTAAAAGCGAAACGTCAGACTATTTTTGAAAGTACAATTCCGTATCTAAAGAAAGCCAACGAGCTTGACCCAAAAAATGAAGATGTTGCTAGAACATTAATCAATGTTTACAACTATTTAGAAATGACTAGTGAAGCAAAAGCGTTAAAAGCAAAGTCAGGATTGTAAAAGGTTCATTGAAAAGAAAAAAATTCCCGAATAATCATCGGGAATTTTTTTTGTATTTTATTTAAATTATCTTTTTGATAACTCTCAATCGATGTGTATGCCTGTTTGTTTCAGCATTGTAAATTCCTAAATGATCTAATCGGTCAATTCTCACTTTTCCACTGGCATGAAGAATATAATTGTCGTCCATAATAATTCCTACATGAATGATTTTTCCTTCTTCATTATCAAAAAAAGCCAAATCTCCAGGTTCACACTCCTCAATAAAACTCAACGGTTCTCCTTGTGTAGCTTGTTCAGAAGCATCTCTCAATAATTGGTAACCATTTAATTTATAGACCATTTGGGTTAAACCCGAACAATCAATCCCAAAAGGCGTTTTGCCTCCCCACAAATACGGTGCATTCAAATACATAAATGCAGTATTGATAAGATTTGATTTTGGTTTTTGCCCAGAAATTTTTGTCCCTTCGAAATCTAAACCATTTTTATTAATCTCACTATTTTGCAAAAATGAAACGGAAGCTCCCAACGGAATTGGCATCAGCAAATTATCAGGCGAAGTAATATATTCTATCAAGTCAGCGTTTAAAATAACTTCTTGACTATTGAGACTTTCAAAATCATTTTTAGAAATAATCTGGTATTGTTTTTCATCAACCCATCCCTCGTAACCATCAAATTGAAGTTTAATTTTCGACCATTGGTTATTTTTTTCCAAAATGGTAAAATGCTCACCAAAAAGCACTTGAGATACAATTTCGCTTCGGTCGCTTGCCTCGGCTCGTAAAGGAATTATGGCTAAATTACAGATTCCGAACATCTGGATATTTTCTATAGATAAATGATGAATTTCAGGTTTAAAGATACAAAATCAATTAAACCCAAAATCCGTCATTTTTATTTTTTTTATTAAGAATTTATGCGCGTTCAATTACGATGGCAGAAGCACCACCACCACCATTACAAATGGCAGCAGCCCCAATTTTTCCTTTATTTTGTTCCAATACGTTAATTAGAGTGATGATAATTCTCACACCAGAACATCCAAGCGGATGACCGAGAGAAACGGCACCTCCATTAACATTTACTTTGTTTGCATCAATTCCTAAAATTTTTGTATTGGCAATCCCTACTACAGAAAAAGCTTCATTAAATTCAAAAAAATCAACATCAGCTATCGCAATATTTGCTTTGTCCAGAGCTTTTGGCAAGGCTTTCGCAGGTGCAGTTGTAAACCATTTTGGTTCCTGTTCTGCATCAGCAAAACTTTTTATATAAGCCAAAGGTTTCAAGTTTAACGCTTTTGCCTTTTCTTCCGACATCAAAATTACCGCTCCAGCACCATCATTTATAGTCGAAGCATTTGCTGCCGTTACAGTTCCTTCTTTTGTAAAAACAGGATTTAATGACGGTATTTTATCAAGTTTTACGTTAGTAAATTCTTCGTCTTTGGTAACCATGACTGGATCACCTTTTCTTTGTGGAACCGCAACCGGAACGACCTCGTTATCAAATTTTCCTTCTTGCCAAGCTTTTGCAGAACGCTCGTAAGATTGAATAGCAAATTGATCTTGTTCCTCACGCGAAATTCTATATTCTGTAGCACATAAATCGGCACAAACTCCCATGGCATTGTTGTCGTAAGCATCTGTCAAACCATCTTTTTGCAAACCATCAATCATGTTAGCAGGACCAAATTTATAACCATTTCTCAAATGAACATAGTGTGGAATTTGACTCATATTTTCCATTCCTCCAGCAACCGCAATTTCGATATCCCCACTGGCAATTGCTTGAGCTGCCATCATCACTGATTTCATCCCTGAAGCGCAAACTTTGTTAACAGTAGTGGTAATCACACTTTCTGGCAAACCGGCGGCAAGAGCTGCTTGTCTTGCGGGAGCTTGGCCAATGCCAGCCTGTACCACATTTCCCATAAAAACTTCATCGACCAATTTAGGGTCTAAATTTATTTTCTCTAAAGCACCTTTAATTGCAATTCCTCCTAATTGTGGAGCCGAAACGGTTGATAAACCGCCTAAAAAACTTCCAATTGGTGTTCTTGCTGCGGCAACTATAACTATCTTTTTTGTCATTCTAAAATATTGTTGTTTGTTATGTTGCGAATTTAATATTTATTGTTGGAATAATATGCAATTTTTTGAAAGATCATTGCCATAAGGAAGTATTTTCAAAGTTTAAGAAGAATAAATGTCAAATCGAAATTTAAAAGCGAACTTACGTGTTCATAAAATATTTGCGGCATCCTACGAAAATAGAGTAAGGGGGTAGTAAAAACACAAAAGCCACTGAAATCAGTGGCTTTGTTGTGTGATCGCAGAAGGATTCGAACCTTCGACCGCCTGCTTAGAAGGCAGGTGCTCTATCCAGCTGAGCTATGCGACCCAAAAAATTTTTAGTCGGGGTGGCAGGATTCGAACCTGCGACCTCCTGGTCCCAAACCAGGCGCGATGACCGGGCTACGCTACACCCCGAAAAAAGCGGAGAGACAGGGACTCGAACCCTGGCGACGGTTACCCGTCGACAGATTAGCAATCTGCTCCGTTACCACTCCGGCACCTCTCCTCAGTAAAATTTAAAAAAGTTTTACCCTTTTTTGCGGTTGCAAATTTAGCTTAACACTTACAATTTACCAAACAATTAGTCTTGTTTTTTTAATTAATATTTTATTTTTTTCAGAAACTGTTAAAAATCAACGTGGTAAGAATCATAGCATTTTTTTTAGGTTTTAAATTTGAAGTAAATTTTATAAATTTATAAGAAAACTATGTCAACAATTGAGATTGATAAATTATTTGCGAGACAAATTTATAAACCAGCATCTAAGAAAACTCATAAAGGAATTCAAGGTCACGCTTTAATTATTGGCGGAAGTTATGGCAAAATAGGTTCTGTAGTATTGGCATCAAAAGCGGCGCTGAAGTCAGGTTGTGGATTAATTACTGCCTTTATTCCAAAATGTGGTGTTGATATTTTGCAAATTTCTTTTCCGGAAGCTATGGTAACTGCCGACGAAAACGAAACAGTCATTAGTAACATTGACATTCAATTTGAACCAAATGCTATAGCGATTGGAGTAGGGTTAGGAACTTCACACGTAACCGCAATAGCATTAGAACATTTTTTACAGAAAAATAAAAATCCATTAGTAATTGATGCAGATGCGATTAACTTAATATCAAAAAATAAAAATTTGCTTAAGTTTTTGCCTAAAAATTCAGTCATTACACCTCATAAAAAAGAATTACAACGTTTATTAGGAACTTGGAAATCTGATGATGAAAAGATAGTCAAAATTCAACAAATTTCTCATGATTATCAATTAATTGTAGTTGAAAAGGGGAGTCCTACACTAATTTATTATGAGAATAAAATTTTTGAAAACACTTCGGGGAACGAAGCTTTGGCGACAGCAGGAAGTGGCGATTCTCTTACGGGAATTATTACTGGATTAATAGCACAGGGTTATGAACCTTTGGCAGCAACACAATTGGGCGTTTATCTACACGGATTAACTGCAGATTTGGTATGGGAAAATACTTCGAAAGAAGCTTTTACGGCATCTGATATTGCTAGTTTTTTAGGAAAAGCGTTTCTTTTTTTAAAGGAAAATTAATCTTCTTTGATTATAATTACTGTTGCCTTAAATCCAGTAGCAAGATTCCACCTATCTGCGGCAACTAACTTTCCTTTATCGTCAAACACGTGAAATTCTGCTGTATTTGGACCATACAATCCTTGATTCAAGGCTTCAAAATCAATTTTATTAAATCCTTTTTCCAATGGTAAGTCCATCACGCCAAAATTCACATCCAACGTAATAGATGCGATAACTACTTTTTCATTAACAGAAATTTTAATTTTATCACCATCAGGGTAACCGTGATCTCGAAATTTCAGGTTTACAAAAGCGCCATTACTTCGGAACTCACCAAAAAACTGATTTCCTTTCATAGCAGGTTGGTTGTCTGGGCCATCGATGGATTTCTGCATTTTTTTTAAATACTTTTCACCTGGATCAGCAAAGCTTTCACCTGGATCGCCAAAAATTATTCCTTTTTCGCCACCTATTTGCCATCGGTCAGATTTTGGAGTTTTATCAGTATCAAAAATTGAGGTGTTTGGAGTTTTGACCTCTGGTATAGCAGTTTGAACTGGACCTTGCGTTGCCGGAATAGAAATAGAATTATTCCGATCCAGTTGCGAAAAGCCACGAAAGCTAATTAATAGAAATAAAAGGTATATTTTTTTCATCTGCCTCAATAAAAGTCTTTAAAACACACTTCAAATTTGTTGCCAAAGTACATTTTTTTAAACGCTTTTCAACCACTATGGTGGTCATTTTGTAATAATTTTAGCATTTGTCATTAGTTATCGTTCCATTAAAAGTTGTAATTTAGGTTTTAGAATAACCATTATAAAAAAAATTTGGCCTATGAGATTGTCCGTGGAAAGAAAACCTAATAAAGTAACTCCAGATTCGGCACGTGTAATTGCCCGTTATTTTTTTAATGGTGAAGAACGTGCTATTTCCCTTATTAAAAAAATAATGGAGTTAACTTCTGAAGAAATTTTTGCTACAATTTCGCCACTGCTGCAAGATTTTTCAAAACGCCATCGAAATATTACTAAAAAATTATTGAAACATTGTGAGAAAGTTAAAGACTGTATTGACAAGGCAGGTTATGATTTTGATAAGTTAGATGAGTTTACAAAATATCTTATTGGGTCTTATTTTACACACGAATATTCGATTGAGTCTGCGGCTTTTTTTAATCCTTCTGTTGTTCCAGATCCGGATCAATCTAACTTAGAAGAAGGGCAACTTAGGGTGTTAATTAGTTTTAGGGCTGTAGGTGAAGGGCATGTTTCATCGGTTGTTTTTCGCCGGGCGATGATTGATAAGCATAATAATATTAATGTGGTTCCTGCTGGAAATTATATTGATGAAGCAGAAAAAGTTCACAATATGGTTTATAATAAGAATCTATTTTTGAAAAAAGGACAAGAAGCTGACATTGATAAAAATTTTTTAAAAGAAGTTGATGAACAACTCGGCGATCGTTTTGATTATAACCATCTCAAAGAGCTTATTTTAAAAGCCAAATCAAATACAAATGACCATAAAATAATTTCGCAGTACAATTTAATATTAGCATTATCAGACAGTTATAGAAAGATTAGTTTTTCAAAAGACACTGATATAAGTGACCGCGTCATTTTTCCTATTTCGGATTTTGAAAGTAACGGAATTGAAGATGCAAGATTTGTAAAATTTACAAAAGATAATGGCAGTGTAGTGTATTATTGTACTTATACAGCTTATGATGGAAGCCATATTATGCCTAAATTATTACAAACGACTGACTTTTATGATTTTAAAACGAGCCCCTTAAATGGTGCTGGTGCAAAAAATAAAAATTTAGCTTTATTTCCTCGAAAAATTAATGGAAAATATGCCATGCTATCTAGAATTGACGGATGGAATAACTACTTAATGTATTCTGATAATATCAATATTTGGGAACATCCAATTAAAATTCAACAACCAGAATATCCGTGGGAATTTGTACAAATTGGAAATTGTGGCTCACCAATTGAAACGGAACATGGTTGGCTTGTCATGACTCATGCTGTCGGACCTATGAGACGCTACTGCATTGGAGCATCATTATTAGACTTAGACAATCCGGAAAAAGAAATTGGTCGTTTAAAAGAACCATTAATTATGCCAAATCCTGACGAACGTGAAGGATACGTACCAAATGTAGTTTATTCATGTGGTTCGATTATTCACAATGACGAGTTGATAATACCTTATGGATTATCAGATTATAGTTCAGGCTTTGCAACCGTAAAAATAAAAATGCTCTTAGAAAAATTGTTGTCTGGAGGTTGACATTTAGATAACAATTAATGAATTTGACTCAAAATTAAGTCCTAAATATTTGAACTATAATTTACATTATGTAAAATAAAACTTTATTGATTGTGTTTTGTCAATTCATTTTTATAAGGCTTCATTATAATTCTGTTTCGTCTCTTTGTAAAAGTTCTTTGTAAAATTTCACGGCAGATTTTTTTAAATTTAGTGATAGAACTTTTTAATCGACTACTTTGTTTTAATTTTTTTTTAAAACAAAAATGTAAGATTTTATTTCATAATGGTTTATCAATCAAAAAGCATTGTCTGGAAATTACCAAACAATGCTTTTCTTAATTAAGTATTGGAAAATCTAATTTACTTTAAATTAGTATAAAATTTAAAGTAAACATTGCTATCATTATAATTTTGTTAAAATAAAAATGATGAATTGTGGTAAAATTACTAAGTTTTTTTCAAGATTTTTTATAATTATCATTACTTTAAGATTTTTTATTTAAGCTTTTATATTTATAAACCAATCTATACCTTTGTTATATAAAAGTACTGAAATGATTTATATAATTTTAAGCGTAATATGCAGTGTTTCTGTTGGTGTATTGATTAAAATTGCGAGGCGGTTCGAAATTGATTTTGTGCAAATTATTACCCTCAATTATATTTCGGCAATATTCCTGTGTTACTTTTCATACCAACCCGAAATACCATTAGAAGAACCCCTACCCTGGAATTTATACATTCCTCTTGGTATTTTCTTGCCTTCAGTATTTTTTTTATTAGCAATGAGTGTAAAACACATGGGGATTGTAAAAACTGATATTGTGCAAAGATTGTCACTTTTCATTCCAGTATTAGCATCAGTATTTATATTCAATGAGCAATTTTCTACCTTAAAAATTTTGGGATTATTACTCGCTTTTGTGGCAATTTACTTCATCCTAACCCGCAAAGAAAATCTCGAAAATGCAGGAAATAATTGGCTCTATCCCGCGATGGTAATGGTTGGTTTTGGTATTGCGGACGTACTATTTAAATCACTAACCTCCCAAACACATATTCCCTACACTACTTCCTTATTTATAGTTTTTTGTTTATCATTATTAATTTCTAGTATCTTTTCATTGTATTCTATCTTTTTTTATAAAAAACCTTTCTCTTTCCTTAATGTAGCATTCGGATTATTTCTAGGGTTACTAAACTTCGGTAACATTTTATTTTACTTAAAAGCACATGACGCGCTTTCAGAAAGTCCTACTACTGTTTTTGCCTCAATGAATTTAGGTGTTATTATAGCCGGAACCTTAATCGGAATATTCTACTTTAAAGAGAAAATCACTCCTAAAAATTACATAGGAATCGCATTAGCAATTCTTGCAATAGTGTTGATAACCCTCTCAAAACTTCATTAATTTTTTTTAATATGTGGTTGCAAAAAATAGTAATTTCTGCTAAATTTACTAGATATATATGACCTATATGAAAAATCATATTGCAACCAAAATAGCTGATTTTCTCAGTAATTATTCCCCATTTAACTACCTTACTTATTCAGAGTTGTTACAATTAGCAACCCACGTAAAAGTTTTATATTTAGAAAAAAATAAAATTTTATTCCAAATCAACGAACCTTGCCACGCTGATTTTTACGTGGTTGAATCCGGGGCAATTGGGTTATCAATTACATCAGATGCCGAAGATACCTTGATTGATAAATGTGATGAAGGCGATTCTATTGGCATAAGACCATTTTACGCCAAGAACAATTATTTAATGTCAGCCAAAGCGAGACAAGAAACTACTGTATATGCAATACCTCTTGAAATCTTTCATTCATATGTTATCAATAATCAAAAAATGCTTAACTTTTTCCTCGAAAGTTTTGCATCAAACACTCGAAATCCAAGAGATCGGGAACATCCCGGAACATTAGTTTCAGAAAATATTATTCTAAAAGAACCTCAAACAGACATTCAGTATTTTCAGTCCGTACAATATTCTAAAACACCTCTTTTAGCATTCCCTGAAACTTCAACACACGAAATTGCTCGCATGATGACAGATCAGTTAAGCGGTAGCGTTATCATTGTTCAAAACGAAATGCCAATAGGAATCGTTACTGATAAAGATTTACGCTCGAAAATAGCAACAGGAAACTACCCTATCTCCACTCCTGCTTCTAAAGTGATGACCTCACCCGTAATAACCGTTCAGGAAAATTTATCTCTCGCCGAAGCACAATTATATATGCTAAAATACAATGTAGATTATTTATGCGTTACAGAGGATGGCACTGATAGATCACCAATTCGGGGAATTGTATCAGAAAATGATATGGTAATGGCTCAAGCCAATAACCCTGGAGTGTTGATAAAAGAGGTAAAACGTTCTCAAAATGCAAAAGATTTAAAAAGAAGCCGAGAAAAACTAGCCGAATTAATCCAAACTTCCATTACTAAGGACATCCCAGTTTCTCACATTATGAATATTGCAGGCGAAATTAATACTGCTATTACAAGGCGAGCAATAGAACTTTCAATTTTAGAAATGGGTTCACCTCCTGTAAAATTTGGTTGGTTTGCCATAGGAAGTCAAGGAAGAAACGAACAACTTTTGTTAACGGACCAAGATAGCTTTCTAATTTTTGAAGACGTTCCGGCAGAAAAATATCGTGAAACAAGAGATTTTTTTCTAAGATTAGCAAAACGAACCACTATAATACTTGAGAAAATAGGTTATCAATTAAGTCCTGACGGTGCCGTTGCAAGCAATACTATTTGGTGTAAACCACTAACTGATTGGGTTAGTCAATTTAATAATTGGATGAATACTCCCGGAGAAAATACTGATAATATTAATCCGATATTCTTTGATTACGAAATGGTATTTGGCGATTCATCAATTGAGGATAATTTGTCAGACAATATATTTAAAAACGCTAAAGGCAATAAACTTTTCTTTGATTACTTAGGAAATGATGTACTGAAAAAGCCACCACCATTTAATTTTTTTCGCCAATTTAATATTGAAGAAGATGGCGAACATAAAAATTTATTTGACCTTAAAAACAGAGCTTTGACTCCATTAATTGATGCAGCAAGAATACTTATTTTACATCAAAATGCTAAGTCAATTAACAATACGTTCCATCGTTTTAAAGAACTTGCTACTTTAGATCCTAAAAATGCCGAATTGTATTTAAATGCTGCAGAATCATTTTTAATCTTTGCTGAATTTAAAACCATAGAAGGAATAACAAATGAAAACTCTGGTCAATTTATTAATCTTGAACAACTCTCAAAAACAGATAAAATCAAGTTAAAAAATGCGTTTCAGCCACTTCGTGAAATTCAAGAATTAATTAAAAATAGATTTAAACTTACTTATTTCTCATAATGTTAGATTGGTTAAAACTCAATAAAGATTATCCGGAATTCTGGAGGAAATATTTACAAAATTTTGAAAATAAGTCTGCTCGATACGTAATATTTGCCACTGAAACAAGCGGCCTAAATTCAGATGAAGATAAAATTTTGTCAATTGGAGCTGTTGGCGTACAAGAAGATAAAATCATTGTAGCAGATAGTTTTGACGTTAATATTTATCAAGAAAATATTTCGACTCTTCAAAGTTTAGAAAGTAATGAGCGAATCTCTCAAACTGAATCCATTGTTCAATTTTTAGAATATATAAAAAATGCAACATTAGTAGGTCATCGAATCCATTTTGAAATTGAACTTCTAAACAAAGCACTTGATAAAATGGGTTGCGGCCGACTGAAAAACGAAGCAATTGATATTGAAGTCATGTTTAGAAAATGGAAAGAACTTTCTGACGATCGGAATATTTCTCTCGACGATTTAAGTAACTATTTTAAAATTGTAAAAACTGAGCATCAATCCGCTTCAAATGATGCTTATACAATAGCATTAATCTTTTTGAGATTAAAACAAAGGCTCAAGATTTAACAAATGCTTAATAAAATTGTTGAACATTAATGTTAATTATTATAAATATTCCGTAATAAAATATTAATTTTAACTTATCCATCTCAAATAGATAGCCTTTTGTGTAGCAAACGAGTTAAAATGAGCACTTGCCATTATTGGTTTGATTTTACCACACTCATCGCTTTAAAATTAATTTTATTGCTTTGGGGTTTGGCAGTAATAGGAATTATATTAAAGATGAAGTCCATCACACGGCCATTCATATTTTGTATTCCAATAGTGGCAGTAATTTTTTTATCCTGCCTCTTTTCTAAAAAAAAATATGATGAGGAAAAAGGGCTTGTTTTATTTATTTTTACACTAACCCTTTTCGTCATAGTCTATTTCATTGACTACTTTGCTGACACGCATTATTTTGAAAAATATTAATCAAGATAACGTTCTTCAAATATTTTTTGGTGATGGCGTTGATGCCCGATAATAATAAATCCCAAAGCACGAACCGAAATAGAAAACCCTGAAGCTGTACCGGTTTTTTTAAAAGTTTCTTCGTCAAAAGTTTTAAATAACGCAATACTGCTTTGTCTAACAATAGCCAGTTCCGTCAATAAATCCCTTATATGACGATGATTTCCACCAGCAACATCGGCAAATTTGTTTTCGTCAAAACCTGGAAGAGCTGTTTGGTCATTTCTGGCAATACGCAAAGCGCGATATGCAAAAATTCTTTCAGAATCAATTAGATGTTGAACAATATCTTTGATAGTCCATTTTCCTTCCGCATAACGATAATCATATTTGTCCATGGGAATATTTTGTACAAATTTTATAAACTCATGTACAGTAATTTCCAGTTCTTCAACCAAAATTCCGTTAGGAACCAAGTTTACATAATTTTGATAAAACGGAGCAAATTCCGTCACGGGTAATTGATTAGCGTTCATTTTTTTAGGCAGAATTTCTACTAGCGTTAATATTTCCAAACAGCGATCTCATGACAATTTTTTCGTAAATTTTTACCAAATTTTCATCAACATTTGGCTCGTGCTCCAATTCGTTGATTTTAGAAAGTGCATATTGCTGAATGGTAAGCAAAGGTAACACAATTTGCTCTCGCATTTTTATCGAAGCTCTACCATCAGGATAATTTTCCATTAAAGACTGAAATCCTGCGAGTTTGAGCACTAATCTTTTTGATTCCTCAAATTCGGCACAAATCATTTCCCAAAAATCACTAAATTCTTCATCGTCTTTCATATATGACGTTAAAGGAAAAAATGATTTTGCCAATGACATCATACTGTTTTCAATTAAAGTCCTGAAAAACAAGGAGTTTTCATAAAGGTTTTCTATTTCGTTCCAACGGTTATTACGTTCAAAATTTTTCAAAGCCGTTCCCAAACCATAAAATCCGGGAACATTTTGCTTGAGTTGGCTCCAAGCTCCAACGAATGGAATGGCTCGCAAATCTTTAAAATCTAATTTTTTAGATTTTGATCTTTTAGCAGGACGGCTTCCAATGTTTGCCATCGAATAATATTTTAAAGCACTTCTTCTTTCTAAATATGGAATGAATTTTGGGTGATTTTTAAAATCTGAATATGACTGATAGCTCAACTCTGATAATTCTGTTAAAACTGACTTTTCTTTTTTAGATAGCTTATTGTCTTCTTTAAAAAATATTTCATTTGCGGCTCCAGCACTTAAAATATTTTCAATATTAAATTTGCTTGAATGGAAAGTGCCAAAGTTAGAACTAATCGTCTGACCTTGAATGGTAATCTGAATTTCTTTATTTTCAATTTCGGGCCCTAAAGAAGCGTAAAATTTGTGCGTTTTTCCGCCACCTCTGGCTGGAGGTCCTCCTCTACCATCAAAAAATACAACAGCTACATCATATTCTCTGGAAATGGAAGTTAACATTTCTTTCGCTTTATAAATACTCCAGTTTGCCATTAAATATCCACCATCTTTTGTACCATCAGAAAACCCTAACATGATGGTCTGTTTTCCTCCTCTTCGCTGTAAATGTTCGGCATATTTTTTATTAGAATAAAGCGTTTTCATTATACTTTCTGCATTTTTCAAATCTTCAACCGTTTCAAAAAGTGGGATAATGTCAACCGAAGGATTTTCCCATCCGGTTAATTGAAATAGTGCCAGGGTCTCGATTACATTTAAAGCAGATTCATTGTTACTGATGATATAACGGTTACAAGCTTCTTCACCATTATTTTCCTGAATTTCTTTAACCAAAATTGCTGATTCTAAAGTGTTTAGCGTGATTTCATCTTCAATCAAATTCAAATCTATAGTTTCGGTATTTTTTTGCAAAACCGCAATTCTTTCGCTTTCAGAAAGTTGCATATAATTTTCTGGAAAAATATCTAATTTATTTTGGATAGAAACCGAAACTAAATTTTCGTAAACTTCTTTGTGAATTTGACTATTTTGACGAATGTCTAATGTGGCAAAATAAAATCCAAAAAGATTAATTTTATTGATCAAATTGTCAACTTGTTCTACATAAAGAGACTGATGTTTTTTTACTATTGTATCGCGAACAGTATTTAAAATTTTCTTCATTTCACTAAGTGTAATGAAAATCTCACCTTTTGAATAATAAACTGAACGATAAATTTTATCTTCTAAACCTGCCCAAATCTCGTCAACTTCGGTAAAAGTTAGTTTACGTTTCAAGTTCCGAATGTCACGATAATAACATTTTAATATTGATGTGCGAAGTCTCCCTGCTACCTTTCTAGTGATTTCGGTAGTTACAAAAGGATTTCCATCGCGATCACCACCTGGCCAAAAACCGAACTCAATTATTTTATTTTTGGGCATTTCACCTTTGTATAAATCGCTTTGAAAAAATTGCATAATATTTCCAGCAGTTTCATAAAATACATTTTCTAAATACCATGTTAGGCTAACGGCTTCGTCAAATGGTGTGGGCTTCTCTTTTTTAATAAAAGGCGTTTTCCCTAATTGTGCCAGTAATTCCTGAATTCTTTTCAAGTTATTATCTCGAATTGCGCTTTCTAAATCCGTAATGATTCCTAAAACTGAACCTGGATAAAACTGCGTTGGATGTGCTGTCAAAACGGTTCTGGCACGGAAATTTTCGAAAAAATTTTGTAATTCTTTTAATCTTCCCATGTTTTCTGCTCTTTCTTTGGTTGCCATCACAGAATTTTGTCCATTAATGTCATGAATTTCATTAAACGCCGCATCTTCAATCGCATCAAATAATACAATTTGTCGTTCTACATATTGAATGAACCTGAACATTAAATCTATTTTTTCCTTTTCTGATGCTTGATCTAAATATTTTTCGGAGAAATAGTCAAAAATTTGTTTAGGTGTCCATTCTTTGGCAAAACCCATTTCGCAGACCTCGGTAAATAAAGGAAGTAATATTCCTGTTGTACCAATATTGTCAAAAGGTAACTTAATTAATATACTATTATAAATCTGATATTTTGCCGCAACGTGTTCTTCGAAACGTTTGAGTTTTGGGTTTTGGTACATCGTAAAAATTTTTAATTAAATTAATAAAAAAACCCTTATGTTTTAGCATAAGGGTTTCATAAAATATTTGTAAAAAAAAATTACATATCTTTAAAAATAGTGTGCATCAAACGTTTTTTGTCATTAATGCTTTCATCAAGGGAAATCATAGTTTCCGTTCTGTAAACACCTTCAATATCATCTATCATGAAAATTACATCTTTTGCATGTTTTGTATCCATTGCTCGAATTTTGCAAAAAATATTGAATTTGCCGGTAGTTACGTGAGCTACTGTCACAAAAGGAATTTCGTTGATGCGCTCCAAAACAAATTTGGTTTGCGAGGTATTGTGAAGAAAAACACCTACATATGCAATGAAAGAATAGCCTAACTTTTCATAATTTAAAGTCAACGACGAGCCTAAAATAATTCCGGCTTCTTCCATTTTTTTTACTCTAACGTGCACAGTTCCAGCAGAAATCAATAATTTTTTAGCAATATCTGTAAAAGGAACTCTTGTATTGTCAATCAACATATCTAAGATTTGATGATCAACTTCATCTAAACGAAACTTGTTCATAATTTGTGTGTATTTTTCTAAAATTTGATTACAAAAAAATTAAATTATTTTCAATTTTAAAAGAAAAGTGTTAATATTTTGGCAATCCATTAACAATTTTAACTTTTTTACCAATATTGAAATTGCCTATTTTTCCAATTTCAATCGAATTTTCACCTTCAAAAAAAACGTCCTCTCCTTCTGCATTAAATTCAAAATGACCAAACTTTCCAGCTAATTCTCCAATATCAATAATCTTGGAAACAAACTCAATCTTGTCGTAATGAAGTTGTTCTTCAAATTGAAGTGCAAAATTCGATATTATTTGTTTACCATCATAATAAATTTTGATTTTTTTATAAATCAAATCATAAAAATTAGCTTTATTTTGAGGAATCTTGAAATAATTATCAATTTTATTATCAACTATATCGTTTTCGTAAATAAATCGTAATCCTGAAATTAATGAAAAAAAAATGTATTTGCGAGTAGTTTCTCGTTCATAATCATTAGGAAAATGACCTGCTTCAAATAAAATTGTAGGCGTTTTAAGATGCTGAAAGGTATCACCCACACAATTTATATTAAAGCTATCGTCAAATCGCCCTACTTGTCCCGGAATATATTTTTGTAATGTGTGATTCATCGCAATAATTACGGACATGGCTTTTTTTCGCACTTCATTTACATCTCGGTTCTCATTAAAAGAAGGAGCTAAAAAGGACACAGTTGCAGGTTTACCTGAATCTTCTACCCCGAAAATTGTTCTTTGATCGTGAAGATTGAAACAAAAATCTGGGTTAATCTGATCAAAATAACTTCTTAATAATTGGCTTTCCGGTTGCGTAAGATTTTGAAAATCGCGGTTTAAATCTATTTGATTCGCGTTGACACGGGTATATTTTTCAGCTCCATCGGGGTTAAGCATTGGAAAAATATAAAATGAGAATCTTTTTAAAAACCTAATCGCCTCGGGCTCGCCGCTTTCAAGAAAATTGATTAAGTCAATAACTGCTTTCGTTGTGGTACTTTCGTTTCCATGCATTTGTGACCAAATTAAAATCTTTATTCTTCCCTTTCCTTTTTGGTACAAAAAAATAGGCTTTTTTTCAACAGAAATCCCTTGAATTGAAACATTCTTATAACGGCTAAATTGTTCTAAAAACGGTTGAAGATGTTGCAGTGAAACATACCTTCCAACTATTTTTTGCTCCTTATATCGTACAAAATATTCTTCTAAATCCATTCATTCAAAAATTAGTTTACAAAAGTAAACAAACCTTGATTTACAATTGTAAACAGTTACATTGTTACATTTGTAAATAGTATATTTCCAAAAATAATTCTTTGTATTAAAGTAATTTAAAATATTTATAATCAGTATTTTGTATTAATTTACTTAATTCATTAGTTGAATAATTTTTGCAGCTATTTTTAAAAATAAAAAATTGATATTATTTTTGTTTACATTTGTAAAGTTATTATTTTAAACAGCTATTATGGTCAATTCTGATGATTTTGTGAAGCGTTTGGAGAAAATTTTACAATATTATAGTCTTTCAGCTTCTGCATTTGCGGATAAGATTGGCGTACAAAGGTCTAGTGTTTCTCACCTTCTCTCTGGCAGGAACAATCCAAGTTTAGATTTTATCTTAAAGTTGTTAGAAGTATTTCCAGAGATAGATTTATATTGGATTTTAAATGGAAAAGGAAATTTTCCGAAGGAACCAAAAATTGATGATGAAATCGCAGGAGAAAAGCTCGTGGAACATCAACCAACTTTGACAGATATAATAGCTAATGAGGTAGAAATCAAAAATCAAGATATGATTCCTGAAGCAAAAAAGAATCTTGATATAGAAAAAATTGTAATATTTTATAACAACGGTACATTTAAAGAATACCAACCCCAATAAAAAAGAAAAGCCCCGATTTCACAATGAAATCGAGGCTCTCCAAACCAATAAAACAAACACAAAATTTTTAGTCACGTAGATAAACTGCTGTTGCACCAGCTTCTGTTCTATTCATCATTGGCGTTGCATCAGATTGGGCAGCGGTTGGGTAAGCAAAACTTAAAATTCTTCCGCCTCCATTGGCTCTTTCTGCCACGTATATCATATTAGTGTCATCATCAAATGCTACATCTACTGGATTTCCTAATAATGAATTAGGACCGTAGATTCTTTTCTGATTGGCGAGTGAAATTGTGCCACCATTTACTGTATTATTCCAAACAGTACTGAAATTTTCTATGACTACAATACCTCCATCAGTACTTGAAGCCGCATCACCCACATCTGTTAGAATCAATGTGTTATCATCATCAGAAAAATTTATTCCATGTGTTCTCACTAAACCTTCAATCCCAACAATTTTATCAGGTGTAAGCGTTCCTTCTGGTTTAGAAAAAATATTATTGAAAACTGCCATTCTGTTACTTAAATCTTCAACGGCGTAAAGATTTCCATCTTCAATATCAATTCCCCACAATTTAAAACCGATGTTAAAAGTTTTTTCGCGGGTAAACCCAGTTGAAGTTCTTTGATAAACAATTAATTTGTTTTGTAGCCCATTTGCATCATTTTGATCTTGTACCACAACCACTCTATTGTCATCTACTGCTATTTCTCTAGCATTTGTAAAATCACCAGTTGCACTACTTGCGGTCATCTCTAAGGTTGCAGCGGTTGATATCAATGCTTCCCGAAAGTTTCCGTAAACTTCTAAGCGATTATTAGTTCTAGAAGCTACAATAATTTCATTTCGATCGTCATCAAAATAAATTCCGTCAACGTCTGTACTTCCAATCCCGAACATTCTTGCCATTGGAGTCGTCATTGTTAAATCGGTGTAAGAAATCATACCAGTTGTGTTGCTCGAGGCAAATAATTCTCTCTCTGGATTACTTGGATTGTTACCGTTAGAATTATCGTCATCACTACACGAGACGAATACCATTGAGCTAGCAGCGATTGCTGCGAAGAAAAAATTCTTTTTCATAATAATTAGGTTTTATAAGGTTGATAATTAAAATTACGAAGCCAAATGATTTTTGGATTTATTCTACTTGCTAAAGCTTTGTTAAACTTTATTTTAAGTTTTACAAATAGTTGTCTGAAGAATTTAATTATTTAAAATCAACGTTAATTGTTTTATATTTACACAAATTCGAGTATTATGTTTAAGAAAATAGTTAGTTACGTTTACCCGATGAATGTTATGAAGCAAAATTCTGCTTTCAGTAAAAATCTAGAAGTAACCTGGACGAATGGTTATTTGGTTTTGGATTCGAGAAATACTAACTATTCTTATGGAAGCCTGCAACGAATTTTAAAAATTGGTCTGAAAAACATTGGATTTGAAAAAATCAAAAAGATGAATCACATTTTAGTTCTTGGAGTTGCGGGTGGAAGCGTAATTAAAACTTTGGTTGAAGAAATTCAGGTTTCAGCAAAAATAACAGGAGTAGAAATCGATAAAGAGGTTATTGAAATTGCTAACCTTTATTTTAATCTTAACAAAATTCCAAATTTAGAAATTGTCATTGAAGATGCTTTTGAATTTACTTTGAAAACCAAAACAAAATACGACCTTATTATTGTCGATGTTTTTTGTGACACTCACATGCCCAACTTTTTGTTTGAAGATTTTTTTAGAGAAAGAATCTGCTTTTTATTGCAACCTAAAGGGAACATTCTATTCAATACAATGTGTTTAAATGAAATCCAAAACCAAAGAAATATAAAATACGTGGAGCAAATTCCGAAGGATTATTTTGTAAAAACAATTCCTCGTGTAGAACAGCATAATGAGTTAATTATTATAGAAAAAAAATAATTTGTTTGTATCTTTAATGTAAGATAAATTTAATCATGAACAACTTACAGATTATTTCGCCAGCCTATTTTGAGGCGTTTAAAAAATCAATTTCTAAAGATTTTGCGGTACAATTTGAAGCAATCAAATCGCAACCAAATGACACCGAAGCCATAAAAAAATTCAATATTGAAGCGGTTGTGGCTTCTTCTAAAATTGAAGGCGAAAAAGTACAGTTAGAAGAATATCACGCTTATAAAATTTATAAAAAAGAGTTATCTCTTGAAATTGCCAAACGTCCCGACGATCTGTTTGAAGCTTATCAATTTGCTCAGCAAGAAAAATTGTCGTTTGATAATTTTTTCAAAGCACACGCCATGATTTCTAAAAATCTTTTGCCTTCCGAGCAACAAGGTCGTTTGCGTTTTGGTCAAAAAGTAATTTCGGGAACTAAAAACGGTAAAATAAGTTACGAAGCTTGCCAAGCCTCAGACGTACCAACAGAATTTAGAAAATTATTTGATGACATTGTGGTGTTGCTCAAGCAAAAACTTTCCTTGGAAGAAATTTTTTATTATGCCGCTTACATTCATTTGGTTTATGTAAAAATTCATCCGTTTGAAGATGGAAATGGCCGTTCTGCCAGACTTTTAGAAAAATGGTTTTTAGACCACAAATTAGACATTGCTGTTTGGGGCATTCCTTCGGAAAAATATTATTATGATTATTTGCCGGAATATTACAAATCGCTTGAAGATGTGGGATTTTTCTATGAAAAGCTGGATTATGCAAAGGCAATTCCGTTTTTAACGATGTTGGTAAAATCGGTTTCTTATCAAAAATAGAGAAGACTTTTAAAGCATTTTTCTGGCTTTTTCCAAATCTTCCAAAGTATCAATCCCAATTCCAACATGCGTGGTTTCTACCATTTTTATTTTTTTGCCATATTCTAAATACCGAAGTTGTTCTAATTTTTCCGAAGCTTCCAAAGACTTCATCGGCAAACTGTAAAAATCAAGCAAAGCCGGTTTTCTAAAAGCATAAATTCCGATGTGCTGAAAATACCTAACGCCAACATTTTCTTCCCTCGGAAACGGAATTACCGAACGCGAAAAATACAACGCCAATTGGTTTTGGTCCACAATAACTTTCACATTATTAGGATTTTCAATCGCTTCCTTGTCCTTTATTTCCCGCATTAAGGAAGCCAAATCAATTTGATGGGCAACATCATTTTTAAAAACTTCCAATAATTTTTCCAGCGACTCTTTATCGATAAAAGGTTCGTCTCCTTGCACATTGACCACAATATCAACTTCAATATTTTCAACTGCTTCTGCAATTCTATCGCTTCCGGATTCGTGATTTTTCTTGCTCATGACCGCTTTTCCACCATTCGAAATAATTTCATTAAAAATAATTTCCGAATCGGTGACTACCAAAACATCGTCAAATAATTCGGTCGAAATGGCCGCTTCGTAAGTTCTGAGAATGACAGTTTTACCTCCCAAATCCTGCATTAATTTGGCTGGAAATCGAGTTGAAGCATATCTGGCTGGAATTACGGCGATGGTTTTCATTTTTTTACTAAGTTGCAAAGTTTTGAGTTGTAAAGTTACAAAGTTGGAATGATTTGCGTTCAAAAAGTTATTCCTCCAAAAAATTTTCATCTTTAAAACCAATCAAATATAATTTTTCTTTGGCACGTGTAATCGCAGTGTAAAGCCAGCGAACATAATCTCTGTCGATGCCATTTGGCAAAAAAGGTTGCTCGACAAATACGGTATTCCATTGTCCACCTTGACTTTTATGACACGTCATGGCGTAAGAAAATTTTACTTGCAAAGCATTGAAATACGGATTTTGTTTCACTTTTTGAAATTTCCTGAAATTAGAAGTTTCATCTTGATAATCCAGCATTACTTCTTGATACAAACGGTTCGATTCGTCGTAAGTTAATGAAGCCGATTCGCTGGTTAAAGTATCTAAAATAATAACAGTTTCAAACGGAATTTGGTTGGGATAATCTACCATTCTTACTTTTACGGTGGCAAATTTAAAACTGTATAATTCCTGCATTTTATAGATTTCCAAAATTTCAATAATATCACCATTGGCAATAAAATCAGTTTCTTTAGAATCTTTGAGCCAAAAATAATTATTTTTTACCACCATCAAAAAATCCCCCGCCGAAAGTTCGCTGTCTTTGTCCAAAATTCGGGTTCTGATTTGATGGTTGTAAGCATTTGCCCGTTTGTTAGACCGCACAATAAAAGCGGTTTCTTCTAAACCATAATTGCTGTAAGACGAATGAATGGCATCTTGAATATCGTAACCATCCACCAACCGAACAATATCTTTGAAAGGTTTTAAATTAAATTGGAAATCTTCATAAAAATCTTCGTCTAATCGCTCGCGCAATTCGGTTGCGTTGAACAGAATTCCTGAGCTTTCCTCCTGCCGCATCACTTCGTCAAATTCAATGTGGGAAATTTCCATATCGTAATTTCGCGAAAGCAAATTAATATCCAAAGCAGGCGAAATCTCAAGGTTTACGGGAGGTAATTGTGCGGTATCTCCCAACAAAATCATCTTACAATTTTGTCCGGAATATACATAATAAATAAGGTCGTCGAGCAAAGATCCGTTTTCGTACATCGCGTTTTCGCTTTGCGAATCAGAAATCATCGAGGATTCATCTACTATAAAAACGGTGTTTTTGTGCTTGTTGGTTTGCGTAGTAAAACTCACACCTCCGGCTTTATTTTTGGGAAAATAAATTTTTTTATGAATTGTATGAGCTGGTTTTTGTGAATAATTAGCGATTACTTTTGCGGCTCTTCCGGTTGGTGCAAGCAACACATATTTTTTTTTGATTTCGATTAAATTGTTAACTAAAGTAGAAATGACGGTGGTTTTCCCGGTTCCGGCATAACCTTTTAATACAAAAATTTCGTCCTGCTTCCCATTGGTTAAAAACTCGGAAACTTTTTGAAAAAAAATATCTTGCTTGACGGTTGGCTGAAACGGAAATTTTGACCGAAGTGTTTTATAAAAAAAAGCTGCGTTCATCATTTACATTTCGTCTTCACCTCCAAAATCGGTTTCGTCGTCAGGCTCATTTTCAAATTCAAAAAAAGAAAAATACGAACCGCCATAATTTTTTTCAAATGAAAAATTCGCCATGTGTTTCAATGGGGTGTATTTAGAATGTTCGATAACCATCATGCCTTCTTCGTCCAGCAGATTTTTTTCGAAAACCAAATTCACAATTTTATCAAAATCTTTTTGTTCCAATCCATAAGGTGGATCGGCAAAAATAATGTCATATTGAGAATTGGCTTTTTCCAAAAATTGAAAAACATTCGATTTTATGGCAGAAATATTAAAGTCAAATTCATCAGCAGTTTGTTTGATAAATTTTACGCAACCAAAATCGGCATCAACGGAAGTAATGTTTTCGCTTCCCCGCGAAGCAAATTCGTAGCTGATGTTTCCGGTTCCGGCAAAAAGATCGAGAATTTTTAATCCAGAAAAATTAAAATAATTGTTCAAAATATTAAAAAGTGCTTCTTTGCTCATGTCGGTCGTGGGACGAACGGGCAAATTTTTGGGTGGCGAAATTCTTCTGCCTTTGTATTTTCCGGAAATAATTCTCATTAGGTATTGAACAAAATAAAGTGTTTCAAATTTTCTTCGCTAGAAAAATTGTTGTGTTTTTGGGTGTGAAAAATATTGATTAAAGAAACATTTCGTACATATTTATAGGCAATTTTATACAAATTATCGTTTTCACTAATTTGTCCCAAAAGTGTCAATTTAAACGTTTCCGGATTTAACAGAAGTTGTTCTGCTGTAAATAATATGTAGTAAATAAAATCTTCCTTGGTTTGATAATCGAATGAATTGAACACGAGCAATTTTTGATTTTCAATTACGGCAATTTCAAAATGATCTTTACCTATATGAACGAACATTTGTTTTTCGGAAGTATTTTTAGAAATTTCCATCAACTTGGTCACCAAAATACTGTTGACATGAAAATATTCAAAAGTTTCAAATTGATCTAACAAATAATTATTGAAATTCACATACGGAATGTAAACATTTACCATTTCAAAAGCGTCTAATTCATCATGAGCAAAAAAATCTGACTCAAAGACCTTAGTATTGTATTGTAAGTAATTCCCAGAATAATTCTCGTCAAAAAGCGGTTTCGGTACAAAAGTCGAAAGATTATTTTCGTGAATTACCAACACTTCATCGTAAGTAGCCGTTAATTCATCATATTCTAAAAAGGCTTTTTTATAATAATCTTCTACCCTTGCGGATTTATGATATTGTGCAAAATCTACTTCGTAAACAAAATTTATATTTTTTGTTAACGTATCAATTCCACAAAACGAAAAACCGTTCAGGCTAACCTGAATCACAAGTTTTTTATATTTTTTTTCTGTAATGTCAGTCACTTTAAGGTAACAGATTTAATGTTTAAGGTCGAAGATTAACTTAATATGTTTTGCAATTATTCAAAAAAAAAAAAAACAGACCTATAAGCCGGGTTCTGTAAACAATAAATTGTTCCCTTATCATTTATCTAGGTTCTAAATTACTTTAGAACTCAATCTACCTACCCTTCGGCAAAGAACGAGTAATTCTTCCCCGCCAAAACGGGAGCCGATATACTTGGTATTTCACCGCATAGAGTTTACCTGGTTTCACTACAGCATTACCTGTACATACTTTCTGTTGCACTTGTCCTCTTCGCCGTGACGAATGACGGGCGTTACCCGCTATGCTACTCTGTGGTGCCCGGACTTTCCTCCCCCATAATTGGCGGCGATAAGGCGGTCTGCTTTTGCAAAAATACTACTAATTTTTTTAAAAAAATAATTCTGTATTTCTACGATGATATAAAATTGTAGCGAAATAATATAATGCTTAAGCACGATAATTTGACTAATTTTCTTTTTATAAAAACTAACTTTAAAATTAAGAAATCATGGACACTCAAATGTATCACTACGCAACAGTATCTAAAGCATTACAGGAACTTAAAGACAAAGGTTTTACGGTAGATTTTAATCTTGAGGCTGACAGAATCAAAAGCTGTAAAGACTGTTTTGAAATTGTTCATATTTATAGATATGAAGGTGCAACAGATCCAGGAGACGAAGCTACAGTTTACGGTATTAAATCTGATAAAGGAGAAAAAGGCGTTTATGTTTCGGGCGATTTAGCTTTTTCGGAAGATGAAGCGGCTAAAACCCTACATGAATTGGTAATTCAAGGAAGACAAAATAATTAATAGTTAGGAGTTTTTAGTTTGGAGTTAGAACTTTAAACTTTAAACTTGAAACCTTTCATTTTAGATATGAATCGTCTTGAAGCGAAACTTTTAAAAATAGGAAATGACCCGAAAATTACTGCCAAAGCTGTAGGATTAAGATATTATCCTGCAAATGGGAAAGGTTTTTTTCGGGTTAAAAAAAATGGTAATTTTTCTTATTTAGACGAAAATAATAAAATAGTTTCCGATAAAAATACTTTAGACCGTTTTCAAAAATTAGTGATTCCACCAGCCTGGGAACAAGTTTGGATTTGTCCATATGAAAATGGGCATTTACAAGTTACTGGTATTGATGCCAAAGGCAGAAAACAATATCGGTATCACCCAAATTGGAACAAGATTAGAAATCAATCGAAATTTTTTAGACTTCGTCGTTTTGCCGAAGCGCTTCCCACTATTCGTTGTCAGGTTGAAAAAGATTTGAATAGAAAAGGACTTCCATATGAAAAAGTTGTGGCACTTGTTGTTAAATTAATCGAAGTTACTAATATTCGCATTGGTAATGATGCCTATAAAAAATTATATGGTTCATTTGGACTCACTACTCTTCGTGATAAGCACGTAAAGTTTGACAAATCTACTATAATGTTCGACTTTGTAGGCAAAAAAGGCGTCAAACACAAAATCAGTTTACAAAGTAAAAAATTAGCAAATTTGGTTAAAAAATGTAAAGAAATTCCCGGTCAAGAATTATTTCAATATTATGATGACGATGGAAAACACCATTCCATTGGTTCCGGTGATGTTAATCATTATTTAAAAGAAATTACTGGCGAAGATTTTACGGCAAAAGATTTTCGGGTTTGGGCTGGAAGTGTGAATGCAATGTTTGCTTTTCAAGAAATCGGGCCGTTCGAAACTCAAACGGATTGCAAAAGAAAAATTGTGGAAGTAATTGATTCAGTTTGTCAAAAATTAGGAAATACACGAACCGTTTGCCGAAAATATTATATTCATCCTACTGTGATTTCAGCTTATGAAAAAGGAATCATCCACGATTATAAGTTAAAAGCCAATAAAAAAAATAATAAACTAAATCCGGAAGAAGAAGCCTTTATTAGGTTGCTAAAAAAAGAAACTATTGCGGAAGTGGCTGGATAAAAAATCTTAGGTAAAAAAGCTTTTTTCTTTTTATAGCTGAAATTTTCCAATTATATTTGTCGTCCAGCAAAATTCTATGGAACACTTCGTTGTATCAGCCAGAAAATATCGTCCGCAAACTTTTAAAGATGTCGTGGGGCAACAAGCCATTACGAATACTTTACTAAATGCAATAGAAAATAATCATCTTGCTCAAGCCCTATTATTTACAGGCCCGAGAGGAGTTGGAAAAACAACGTGTGCCCGTATTTTAGCCCGAAAAATTAATCAAGAAGGTTATGATGATCCAACTGAGGATTTTGCTTTTAACGTGTTTGAACTCGATGCCGCTTCTAATAATTCCGTAGAAGACATCCGAAATTTAATAGACCAAGTAAGAATTCCGCCGCAAACCGGAAAATACAAAGTGTATATTATTGATGAGGTTCACATGTTGTCAACGGCTGCTTTTAATGCTTTTTTGAAAACATTAGAAGAACCGCCGAAACACGCCATTTTTATTTTGGCAACGACCGAAAAACATAAAATCATTCCTACTATTTTATCGCGTTGTCAGATTTTTGATTTTAAACGAATTACCGTTAAAGATGCAAAAGATCATTTGGCGGAAGTAGCCACTAGTCAAGGAATTAATTTTGAAGATGATGCTTTGCATATCATTGCCCAAAAAGCTGATGGAGCCATGCGTGACGCGTTATCGATTTTTGATCGTGTGGTGAGTTTTTCAGGAAAAAATTTAACCCGCCAAGCCGTAACCGAAAACTTAAATGTACTCGATTACGAAACCTACCTTAATATAACCGATTTAATTTTAGAAAATAAAATCCCGGAAATATTAATTGCTTATAACGAAATTTTAGCCAAAGGTTTTGACGGACATCATTTCATTGCCGGTTTGGCATCGCATTTTCGAAATCTTTTAGTTGCCAAAACACCAAGCACTTTAGAACTTCTTGAAGCTGGCGAACAAGCCCAAAAATTGTATGCTACGCAAACATTGAAAGCGTCTCACGAATTTTTATTACAAGGAATTGACCTGGCAAATAATTGCGATTTAAAATTTAAAACCAGCCAAAATCAAAGGTTACTGGTAGAACTTTGCCTGATGCAATTGGCCTCCATCAATTACGATGGAGAAAAAAAAAAGTTGACGGCTTTATAATTCCAGCGCAATATTTTTATGGCAGAATGTTAGACATTGCCGTAAAATCTCCTGAAGTGGTTATAGTTGAAACACCACAAAACACCACTATCTCGCCAGAAAATAAAAATCCGGAAATTAGTATTGCTAACTTTTCTGTAGAAGAACCTAAAAATATTCCGGTTGAAACTATTTCAGGAAATTCAGTAAAAGTTTCAGCTTTATCCCTTTCGAGCATTAAGGCAAAACGTGAAATGGAAAAAGCCAATAGTGCAATTGTCCGTCACGATAAAGAACTTCCAAAAGAGCCTTTTTCTGAAACCGATATGCTGTTACAATGGAATAAATATGCTCATAAACTGGCAGACAAAGGTCAGAAAATTTTAGAATCATTAATGACAATTAATGACCCTGTTCTTAGAGGGACAACAATTATTTATGAATTGCCAAATGAGGGTTCTAAAATTGAATTTGAATCAGCAAAACACGATTTATTGGGACATCTTCGTGGAAAATTACACAACTATGACATTGATATTGAGGTAATTGTAAATGAAGCCGTTGAAAACAAATTTGCTTTCACACCGCAAGATAAATATAACAGGTTGAACGAAATTAATCCTAATTTAGATTTGCTTCGTAAAACTTTTGACCTTGATTTTTAAATCAATTATTTCTCTACATAAGTTCCGGTGCTTCCAGTTTGCAAGTTTTTAATTTCCAAGGTTCGCGTTCCCGCCCAAAAATTATTTTCTACCTTTATAATTAATGCTCTGGGAATTTCGTTTACATAAAGCGTATCGTTATAAAGTTTAGCTTCTTCTTTTGAAATATGAACAACATCACCTAAAACTGGTTTACTCGAAGCTTTCCAGAAATTTCCGGGTTCGTTAAAAGGAGTTTTGTTTGGAAAAACATACACGTACAATAATGCCAAAATCAATACCGATAAGGCAATCAAACTGTATTTTAGGTTTTTATTTTTCATAGATTTTAATTTTTTAAAATTAAATTTTATTGTAATACATGGCTTTTACAATTCCATCGGAAAGACCTATTTTAGGCACATAAACATTTCTTGCGCCACTCCATTTCATTGCGTTAATGTACACTCTTAAGGCAGGAATTATTACATCGGCTCGATCGGCATTTAAGCCTAATTCGGCGATTCTTTGTTCATAAGTCATGGCATTTAGAGCCGTATATTGCGAATTAAGATACATTAATGACAATGGTTTTTCTTGGGTTTTGCCCGAAAGTTTAAAAATTTTATTGATGTTTCCACCCGAACCAATCATATTAATTACTTCAAAATCTGCGGTAATGTTTTTAATCCATTTTTCGATTTCTTGCCAAACTATGTCGTTAACCATATTGTTGAGCAAACGAACCGTTCCTACTTTAAAAGATTTTGAAGTAATAATTTTTCCTTCGTTGAATAATGAAAATTCTGTGCTTCCGCCACCAACATCTACGTATAAATAAGTTTCATTGCTTTTTATTAAGTGATGCAAATCGCTTGAAGCGATTATAGCGGCTTCTTTTTTGCCGTCAATAATGTCAATTTTTATTTCGGCTTTTTTCTTGATAAGTTCCACTACTTCTTTGCCGTTGTATGCTTCTCGCATTGCCGATGTGGCGCAAGCCATATATTTTTCCACTTTGTGAACACGCATGAGTAGTTTGAATGCTTTCATGGCATCAATCATTCGGGAAATATTTTCTTCGGAAATTTCACCTACGGTAAATGCATCTTGTCCTAACCTAATGGGTACTCGAACTAGGGAACTTTTGCTGAATTGGGTTTCTTTACCTTCTTGTTCTACGATGTTACTGATGAGCAATCTCATGGCGTTTGAACCAATATCGATAGCGGCATATTTTTTTATTGTGAGCATTTTTTTTTCTTTTTAGTAGGTTTTTGATTGGTAGTAGTTTTTTTTTCGGACCCCGGATAGTAGCGGAAATCCTTTTTGTAAAAAAAAATTATTTTTTTCTTGTGCTTGCAGAGCGACCAGCGGAAGCTCCTGCAGGTGCTTAGAAAAATTTTTTTTTTACAAAAAGATTGAAGCGGATAGCCGGAATTGGGCCCATAAAAATTTTATAAATGTTGGGGATCGATAACGGTAATTTTATTTCGATAATAGTTATAGGTTTCAATTTGTGCTCTGAAAACGGCGTTTTTACCGCGAAGTCGGTATTTATTGTCTAATTTTTCGGAGTGATAACGGGCTTTTACGTTTCCTTTCCAGCCGATGTTGAAAGTTTCGATGAGTTCTTTTTTAATATTTTCGTCGTAAATTGGGCAGGTTACTTCTACTCTTGCGTCGATGTTTCGGGTCATGAAATCTGCGGAGGAAATGAAAACTTCGGGATTATTATTGTTTCCAAAAATGTAAACGCGGGAATGTTCGAGGTAGTTGTCCACGATGCTAACGGCTTCGATATTTTCGGACATTCCGGGAACGCCTGGAATTAGTGAGCAGATGCCGCGAACTACTAATCGAATTTTTACTCCGGCATTGCTGGCATCGTATAGTTTGGCAATCATATCATAGTCCGAAAGGCTATTCATTTTTAGATTGATGTAGGCAGGAATATTTTTTTTTGCGTTTTCGATTTCGCGGTCGATTAATTTTTCGAACTTGGTTCTTGTGTAATGTGGGGAAACGATTAGGTGTTTATAGCGATGAACTCTGTAATTAATGTCAAAAAAATCAAATATTTTTGATACGTCTTTTAGTATTTTAGAGTGGCTGGTAAAGAGGGTGACATCAGTATAAATTCTGGCGGTAGCTTCGTTAAAATTTCCTGTGGAAATCAGTCCGTATCGTTTTATTTTGCCTTCTTCGAGACGTTCTATTAAACATATTTTACTGTGCACTTTTAATCCTTTTACGCCAAATATGAGTTCGATTCCTTCGGTTTGCATTTGTTCTGCATACGAAATATTGCTGGCTTCGTCGAACCTTGCTTGAAGTTCGATCTGAACGGTGACTTTTTTTCCGTTTTTAGCTGCATTGATGAGCGAACTGACAATTTGGGAATTTTTTGCTAAACGATACAGGGTAATTTTGATGGACATTACCTTTGGATCGAGTGCTGCTTCGCGTAAAAATTTGATGAGGTAGGAAAATGACTGATAAGGTGCGTTGACTAAAAAATCTTTTTTGGCAATTTTATCGAGCATCGATCCTTCAAGGCTTAGGCCATCAACTGGAAGTGGAATATTGGGTTGGTACAACAAATCAGTTCTTCCCAAACTTGGAAAATCCATGTAGTCTCTACGGTTGTGGTATCTTCCGCCTGGAATAATGGAATCTGTGGAGTCGATTCCCATTTTATTTAGGAAAAATTTGAGGGTGTCTTTTTCAATTGATTGATCGTAAACGAAACGAACGGGTTCGCCAATTCTTCTATCTTTTACGCTAGAAGATATTTTTTCCATCAAACTTTTACTTAAATCACTGTCGATGTCGAGCTGTGCATCTCGAGTGATTTTTATCATGTGTGCCGAAATACTTTGGTAATCGAATATATTAAAGATACTATTTAGGTTGTATCGTATAACGTCGTCTAGCAAAATCACAAACTTTTTTTTATCTCTTGATGGAAGTACTACGAAACGGTTGATTGTTTTGGGTATTTCGATAATTGCGTAACGGGTGTCTTTCTTTTCTTTCTTTATTTTTAAAATGGTGTCGTTAACTACGATTTTTGTAGTAGCTTTTGGTTTTGTCATTACTAATTTTACAGCCAAATATCCCGAAGTATCTTTTAATAACGGAAATTCGGCTAAGTCGTTTAGTATAATGGTTACTAATGCAGGACTAACCTTTTGGATAAAGAAATCTTTGATGTAATTTGCTTGTTCGGGAGAAATTTCATTTTCATTAATAATAAAAATGTTTTCTTTTTCAAGTTCGCTTTCTATGTTACTTAAAATGCGTAAACTTTCGGATTGTTGTTGTATTACAATTTCGGTAATTTCTTTAATGAGTTGTTGTGCGGAAATACCACCTAAAAGTTTTTCACCAGAAATCCCAGCATTGCTAAGTCTTCGGATGGCAGCAAATCGCACCCGAAAGAATTCGTCAAGATTATTTGAAAAAATTCCTAAAAATCTTAATCGGTCTAATAGTGGTACATCTTTGTCAGCAGCTTCTTGTAAAACTCGTGCGTTGAAAGCAAGCCAGCTTTTTTCTCTGTCAATGTATCTATACTCGGTTGATTGAATCATAATATTTTAAATCTTTCGGAAAAATTACTTTCTGGATTTTACCGTTTTCAATAGTTTGCCAAGAATTTTCTTCGAAATTAATGGATACACATCCACACGTTGGAACGTTTTCGATAAAATTGTTTCCAAATTTATTAACAAAATTTGTTATAGCATCGTTATGTCCAAAAAGAATAATGTTATCATATCTATCTTCACACGATTTAACAAATTTTTCTAATTGCAAATGGTCAAAAGTGTATAAATCATCTGAAAAGATAATGCTTTCAATAGGACAAGAAAAAATTTGCGTAAATATCATTGCCGTTTCGGTCGCACGTTTTGCGGTGCTACTATATATTGTAAAAGTCTTTGGTAAAAATAACTGAATTTCTTCGGCTATTTTATGTGCGTCTAAAATGCCTCTGCTTGATAATGGTCTTTGTTTGTCTAAATGTTGGGTAGCCCAACTAGACTTTGCATGTCTAATTAAGGTAATCGTTTTCATGATTTGAGTGGTTTTAGTTGAGGAAATTATTTACAAATCACAAACAAAGTACAAAAAAAAGTTTAATTCATAGATTTTTTTCACACTTTTATCGAAAAATCGCTGTAAATTTTATTTTTTGTCTAAAAATTGAAATAAATTTGAATTACTTATTTTAAAATTATGTTATAATTTCCAATAGTATAATATTAATGACCAAAATTAAATACCATTTTAAGAATCTTTTGGTTATTTATATTGTTCACAAATGTGTTTCATTTTCTATTTTTTTGTTATAATTTCTTTAACATAAAAAAAAGAATACCTACCGAATTATATTGCAATATATCTAAAAAATAGGTTTAAAAAGAGCGAAATATTCATTTAAACGACTTTTTAGGTTATTTGCAGATAAAATTCGTTATGTGAAACTGCTAATCCTACATTTGCTGCCAAGAGTATCAAAGTCCCCCACTTTCGTCTCTACTCCATTTTTGTTTTTTTAAGTACCAACTAACCAAAAATTAACTTGTATGTTTAGTAAACGTGCCAAGGGCTTGAACATTGTGTTCAATTCCTTAATTATTATGTTTTTATTTGCCTTTGTTCAAAGTGGTTTTGGACAAACTGCTCCAAGTATGGAGGATTCTGTGAAAGAAAGAAGTGCAAAAGCTAACATTCTGTACCCTGAATTTGCTAATAAATCTAAAAAAAGTTCCGACCTCAATTACCAAAGCTATGCGATTGCCGGTTCCATTTCAGTGGCGGAAAATGCAACGTACAATGCTTATTCTCCTGAACAATTGGTAAAAAATTTATTTGTTACAGGCTGTTTACAAGCAAGTAATGTGAGGTTTGGTTATTACCGCTATGACAACAATAATTGGGCAAACCACACATGGAGTTCCACTCCAGGTAATCGCCAATTAGCACATTTTACGAAAGCGACTTCAACATTTGGGATACAAGAAGGTTTGTTACTCACTACCGGATTGGCATCTTCTGCAATGGGACCTAATAATTCGGGCTCACGCTCTGACGAAATGGTGGCTAATGCCTCTGATCCTGATTTACGAACAATTTCTGGAAGAAGAATTTATGATGCTTCTGTCTTAGAATTTGATTTTGTTCCAGCAGGAAATACTTTGGAATTTAAATATGTATTTTCTTCTGAAGAATATATTGAATATTGTGAAACTCAATTTAATGATGCTTTTGGATTTTTTCTTTCAGGACCTGGAATTAGCGGACCGTATCAAAATAACGCTGTAAATCTTGCAACTCTTCCCAATACAAATATTCCAATTTCAGTAAATACCATACATCCATCTGGAACAAATGTAAATAATACAACCTTCCCAGCTGAAAATTCCCAATATTATGTAAACAATCCAGCTGGATCTTTGACCACCCAATTTGACGGAAATACGGTTATCTTAACGGCAACATATCCTGTTAACAGCTGCGCAACTTATCGAATAAAATTAGCTGTAGGAGATGCATCTGACCAAAAATGGGACGCTGGTGTGTTTTTAGCAGCGAGAAGTTTTAATGCTGAAAATATTGCGCTTACTAATTTTGGAAATAACGTTTCTGGAGAAAACAATGTTTTTGAAGGCTGTAATAATAAGTTTAGAGTTCAAAGATTAGGTACAGATTTGTCCGCTCCATTGACTGTAAATTTATTACTATCTGGAACTTTTACTAACGGTGTTGATATCCAAACTACCGGAGGTGCTCCTTTTCCTACGTCAGTAACTATTCCGGCTGGTCAATCGTTTGTAGACATTCCTTACACGGCTATTGCCGATGGAATTTCGGATAACGGTGAAACATTTATAGTGAGAACAATTACGAGTTGTCCTTGTTCACCAGAAGAAATTTTCGTTGAGAGTGTCATTAATATTTATGAAAGAAATTATATTATTACTGTAACTCCTGCAAATGCGCAATGTAACGGACAAAGCAATGGAACTTTGACGGTAAATGTTGCAGGTGGTTCTGGAAGTTATCTATATTCAATTAATAATGGAGCAACTTGGCAAAGTTTAAATAACTTTACCAATCTTGCTCCAGGAAATTATACTGTTACGGTTCAAGATCCTGGAAGTTGTTTAGGAAATTTGACTCGTTCAGCAACCATCGGGAATCCGGCTCCAATTGTAGCAAATGCTGGTTCGGATGTTACCATTTGTTCTGGTGGAAATACGCAACTTTCCGCTTCAGGAGGAGTTTCGTATAGTTGGAGTCCTTCCACTGGATTAAATTTCAATAATATTGCAAATCCTATTGCATCGCCAACAACTACCACAACCTATACAGTTACAGTAACCAATGCTAACGGACAATGTGCTTCTACTGATCAGGTAGTTGTAAATGTTGGAACAGCTCCAACAGCGCCAACATCTGCTAACGTGAATCGCAATAATTTCTGTGCTTCAGATTCAGGAAACATTATCTTGTCAGCAACTGGAGGCTCAGGAACAAATCTCCGATGGTTTACCGGAAGTTGTGGCGGAACACTTATTGGTACAGGAAATAATTTATCGATTCCTTCCCCAACTATTTCAACAACATATTTTGTTCGCTGGGAAAATGCTTGTGGTATTTCGACTTGCGCTACAGTAAATGTAAACGTGAATCAGCCAGTTACTTTAACAGGACCTCCGAATAAGACGCTCGCTGGTTGTAATGAAAACAGCATTACTGATTTTGCTTTTAATACAAATATCACTTCAATTACCTTAGCACAATTTTTAAGTGCTGGAGGAACAACCTCAAACTCAGCGGTTGCACATACAATTACGTATAACGACACAAAAACTGGCTCGTGCCCGACAGTAGTTACCCGAACATTCAATGTTGTGACTGATTGTGTGACCCAAAGTTTTACGCAAACATTCACAATTAATGATTTATCGGCTCCAACTTTCAACGAAACCCTACCAATAGATTTGACCGTTTCTTGTGATGCAATTCCGGTTGCAGCAACGCTTTCAGCTTCAGATAATTGTGGAACGGCTTCGGTAACTTTTGAAGAAACCAGAACCAACGGAACTTGCGCTGGAAATTATTCATTATCAAGAACTTGGACAGCAACAGACCTTTGTGGTAATTCGGTTTCGCATACGCAAATTGTAACCGTGGAAGACAATTCGGCTCCAACTTTCAACGAAACTTTACCAATAGATTTAACCGTTTCTTGTGATGCAATTCCTACAATTCCAACATTAACGGCTTCGGATAATTGTGGCACTGCAAATGTAACTTTTGAAGAAGTAAGAACTAACGGAACTTGCGCTGGAAATTATTCATTATCAAGAACTTGGACAGCAACAGACCTTTGTGGCAATACGGTTTCGCATACGCAAATTGTAACCGTGGAAGACAATTCAATTCCTACTTTCAACGAAACTTTACCAATAGATTTAACCGTTTCTTGTGATGCAATTCCGGTTGCGGCAACACTTTCAGCTTCTGATAATTGTGGAACAGCTTCGGTAACTTTTGAAGAAGTTCGAAATAACGGCACTTGCGCTGGAAATTATTCATTATCAAGAACTTGGACAGCAACAGACCTTTGTGGTAATTCGGTTTCGCATACGCAAATTGTAACCGTGGAAGACAATTCGGCTCCAACTTTCAACGAAACTTTACCAATAGATTTAACCGTTTCTTGTGATGCAATTCCTACAATTCCAACATTAACGGCTTCGGATAATTGTGGCACTGCAAATGTAACTTTTGAAGAAGTAAGAACTAACGGAACTTGCGCTGGAAATTATTCATTATCAAGAACTTGGACAGCAACAGACCTTTGTGGCAATACGGTTTCGCATACGCAAATTGTAACCGTGGAAGACAATTCAATTCCTACTTTCAACGAAACTTTACCAATAGATTTAACCGTTTCTTGTGATGCGATTCCTACAATTCCAACATTAACGGCTTCGGATAATTGTGGAACGGCTTCGGTAACTTTTGAAGAAACCAGAACCAACGGAACTTGCGCTGGAAATTATTCATTATCAAGAACTTGGACAGCAACAGACCTTTGTGGCAATACGGTTTCGCATACGCAAATTGTAACCGTGGAAGACAATTCGGCTCCAACTTTCAACGAAACTTTACCAATAGATTTAACCGTTTCTTGTGATGCAATTCCTACCATTCCAACATTAACGGCTTCGGATAATTGTGGAACGGCTTCGGTGACTTTTGAAGAAGTAAGAACCAACGGCACTTGCGCTGGAAATTATTCATTATCAAGAACTTGGACAGCAACAGATCTTTGTGGCAATACGGTTTCGCATACGCAAATTGTAACCGTGGAAGACAATTCGGCTCCATCATTTAATGAAACTTTACCAATAGATTTAACCGTTTCTTGTGATGCAGTTCCGGTTGCGGCAACGCTTTCAGCTTCGGATAATTGTGGAACAGCTTCGGTAACTTTTGAAGAAGTTCGAACTAACGGAACTTGCGCTGGAAATTATTCATTATCAAGAACTTGGACAGCAACAGACCTTTGTGGCAATACGGTTTCGCATACGCAAATTGTGACTGTGGAAGACAATTCGGCTCCAATAACTAATACCCAATTTGATCCTAAAATAGATGTGATTTGTGAGGAAATTCCGGCAGCTCCAGAATTAATCTTTACTGACACCTGTTCTACAAATATCAATACGACATTCACCGAAGAAATTCAGAATGAAACAGAATCATCATATACCATTTTAAGAACTTGGATTGCCATTGATGAATGTGGAAATAGCAACACCATTACACAAACAATTAATGTTTCTGTAAATGGTGCAACTCAAACTTTTGAAGCAGAACTTTGTATTGAAGATTCGAGCGTAGATTTATTTACTTATTTAGGTAGCGAAGTTGAACTTACCGGAAATTGGATAGACACTGATAACTCGGGCGGTTTAAACGGAAGTGTTTTTACACCATCTCAAACTACCATTGGAAACTATAACCTAACCTACATTGTAGAAAATGGCGCTTGTCCACGAACTTATCAAGTAAATATGAATGTTAATGATGAATGTGTTGTTTTACCAATTTGTACTATCGAAATTTTTAATGCAATTACTCCAAATAATGATGGATTTAATGACGAATTTGTTATTTCTGGAATTGAATGTTATCCAGATAATTCTGTTCAAATTTTCAACAGATGGGGCTTAAAAGTTTGGGAAACCAAAGGTTATGACAACAATACAAAGGTTTTCCGAGGTTATTCTGAAGGAAGAACAACCTTTAATGAAAACGCTGGTCTTTCTGCAGGTACCTACTTCTATGTTTTAGAATATAAGTTAGAAAATGGTTCTACTGAGAAACGAGACGGATACCTTTATATCAACCGATAATTGAATAAAAACCCCACAACAATGAAAACGAAAATAATCACATTCTTGATATTTGCAGGCTTCTCCCCCGCTTTCGCCCAGCAAGATGCACAGTACACACAATACATGTACAACACCATCAATATTAATCCGGCTTATGCGGGAAGTCGCGGTGCGATGAGTTTTTTCGGGTTGCACAGAACCCAATGGGTTGGCCTCGACGGTGCTCCAACCACTAACGCCTTTTCGATGAACACCCCAATTAACAACACTAATTTAGGGCTTGGACTTTCCTTTGTCAACGATAGAATTGGTCCAACAGACGAAAACGCAATTTCGGCAGATATTT
>NZ_JAABLM010000009.1 GCF_009915155.1 Flavobacterium ichthyis
ACTACATAACCTATTATAACAACGATAGAATAAAGTCGAATTTAAACAAAATGAGCCCGATAAAATATCGAGCTCACCATTATCAAATTTAATTGTAAATTTGTCTAAACTTTTGGGTGCAGTCTACTTCTAAGAGTTGCGTTTTTTTTATATTGATATTGGCTGCGATTCTATAATATTCAATTAGCAAAATTATTTAAGGTTTCTAAAATGCGATTAGCACTTTATTTGAAATTAAAAAAATTTAGTTATAGAAAAAAAATGTGGAGCCAAACAAAAATGACTAAAAAACCCTGTCTATTTGATATAAAAAAACAGGATTTTAACACATTTCTACTTCTTTTTATTTTCTTGATTAATTTGTCTTTGTTTTTGTTGTTCTTGGGCTTGCTCCATCATCTCTTGCATTTTTTGCTGAAATTTACTTTTTGGTTTCTCCTTGGTTTTGTTTTCCTGAATTTGAGCGTGAATTTTGTCTTCCTTGATAATGTAGTTTTTGATAACTAACATAATTCCGATGGTAATTGTATTAGAAATAAAATAATACAAACTCAAGCCTGACGCATTATTATTGAAGAAAATCATCATCATTAACGGCGAAATATAAATCATCATTTTCATGATTTTGCTCATATCCGGCATTCCTTCTTGTGGTGGAGCTGACATGGTTTGATCGCCAGTTGTCATTTTCATGTAGAAGAAAATGGCGATTGCCGCCAAAATTGGGAACAAACTGATATGGTTACCGTAGAACGATGAAATGACCGGAATGTGTTGTTTCCAGGAGAAAATGGCATCGAAGGACGACAAATCTTCTGCCCAAAGGAAGGATTTTTGACGAAGGTCGATGTTAGACGGGAAAAATTGGAACAATGCATAGAAAACCGGGATTTGCATCAATGCTGGAAGACATCCTGCCATTGGATTTACGCCAGCTTTGCTATACAACTTCATGGTTTCCTGTTGTTTTTTCATCGGGTCTTTCTTGAACTTTTCGTTCAATTCTTGAATTTCCGGACGTAAAACTTTCATTTTGGCCTGCGACAAATATGATTTATAGGTAATAGGCGACATGAGCAAACGCACCAAAATCGTGAAGACGATAATTGCGATTCCGTGTGCCAAAAATCCACCTAATAGGTTGTATAAAGGAATGAATAAAAAGCGGTTGATCCATCCAAAAATTCCCCAACCAAGCGGTACAATTTCGTCTAGATTTTTATCGTAATTATTTAAAACTTTATAATTCGTTGGACCGTAGTACCAATTCATGTTGTAATTGATTTCGCCTCCCTTGAAAGCCAATGGCATTGTCGCTTTGTAATGTTTGGTGAAAATGGTGTCCTTCTCAATGTCGTGAACCAAGTTGTCCGACTTTAATTCTGCAGTTGTAAAAGGCGTATCCGTCAATAAGATTGAAGTAAAAAAATGTTGTTTGAACGCAACATAGGTCACGTCTTTTGCATTTTCTACATCGTTGGATTGGTTCAGGTAATCATCTTTTCCATCTTCATATTCATAAACCAATTCCGAATAACGGTTTTCATACGAAACACTTTTTTCGTTTCGGTAGGTTTTCATTTCCCACTCTAAAGGAAGCGCTTCGGACGTATTTAAAATTTGAGCCAAACCTTGGGTTCTGATGGAAAAATCCATCATATAATCTTTTGGTTTGATCACATATCTGTATTCTAAAAACTGCTGATCGGCTGCTTTTAAACGCATCGTCAACACTTGGTTGCCATTTTCTGTGGTAAGATTTGGTTCGAAAAATAAATCTTTTGTATTTAAAACCAGATTGCCTTGTGTCTTTAATTGAAGATTTAATTTGGCGTTGTTGTCTTTGATGATTTTCACCAATTCGCCCGAACCTTTGCGGAATGCCTCAAAATTTTTCATTTGAGCATCCACAATGTAACCGCCTTTGTTGGAAAACACAAATTTTACCAAATCGTTTTCTACAGTTGTGGTAGTGGCTTTCGCCGAAGGAAGTGTTGCAGAATAAGCAAAGTTTCCTAAAGAGGATTTTAATTGTTGCAACTGAAGCGAATCTGGAACTTTAGGTGTCGCAGTTTGGCTTACAGCTGTTGTGGCTTGTTTTGGGTCTTGTTCTGTCTTAACCTTGTTTCCGGCTGCTTCGGGCGAAGGTTTGTTAATGAACATAATTCCCATTAAAATCAGGAATATCAATACAAATCCAATAATCGAATTGCGGTCGAACTTTTTTTCTTCCATTTGTTTGTTTTAAAAAAATACTTACTCTATTTTCCTGCAAAAATAATTTTACAAGAATTTATTTTCGTTTGAACAATTATTATTCTTACCTATCTATCTGTTTTTAAAATCCACTGCCGCTTTTACGAAATTTACGAATAATGGATGTGGATTTGCCACCGTACTTTTGTATTCCGGATGGTATTGCACTCCAATAAAAAACGGATGTTTTGGCACTTCAATAATTTCTACCAAATTCGTATCCGGATTTACTCCTGAAGCTTTTAAACCTGCATTTTCCAGAGCTTCTCGATATTCGCTGTTAAATTCATAACGATGGCGATGACGTTCTTCAATTTGTGTTTTACCGTAAATTTCATATGCAAGCGAATTTTCGCTTACGTCACATTTCCACGAACCTAAACGCATGGTTCCTCCTTTGTCAGTGATGTTTTTTTGTTCTTCCATCAAATTAATAACCGGATTTGCCGTTCCGGAATTCATTTCGGTAGAATTGGCATTTTTCAAGCCCAAAACATTTCGCGAATATTCAATCACCGCCATTTGCATTCCTAAACAAATCCCGAAAAAAGGAATATTATTTTCTCTTGCAAAACGAACGGTTTCAATTTTTCCTTCAATTCCTCTTTCTCCAAAACCTGGAGCAACCAAAATTCCATCCAAATCACGTAGCTTTTGCGACGCATTTTTTTCGTCTAAATATTCCGAATGAATGCTTACCACATTCACTTTGGTTTCGTTTGCGGCACCAGCATGGATAAACGCTTCCAAAATTGACTTGTACGAATCCTGCAATTCTACATACTTTCCTACCAATCCGATATTTACAATGTGCTTTGGGTTTTTATGCTTTTGCAAAAATTCATTCCATTGCTTTAAATCCGGGGTTGACTTTTCTGGTAAATCTAATTTTTTTAAAGCAACACGGTCTAAACCTTCTTCTAACATTAAATTAGGAACGTCATAAATGGTTGAAGCATCGATAGATTCTATCACGGCTTCTCTTTTTACGTTGCAGAACAAAGCCAATTTTTGCCGTAATTCGTCTGACAATTCGTGTTCGGTTCTACAAACTAAAATATCAGCTTTAATTCCACTTTCCATTAAGGTTTTTACCGAATGTTGTGTTGGTTTTGTTTTTAATTCTCCGGCTGCTGCCAAAAATGGAACCAGCGTCAGATGAATTACTATTCCGTTATTTTCGCCTAATTCCCAAACCAATTGCCGAACTGATTCAATATAAGGTAACGATTCAATATCACCAACTGTTCCGCCAATTTCGGTAATCACAATATCAAAATTGCCTGATTTTCCAAGCAATTGCATTCTCTCTTTAATTTCGTTAGTGATGTGAGGAACAACTTGTACGGTTTTTCCTAAAAATTCACCACGCCTTTCTTTTTCAATAACAGAAAGATAAACTCTTCCTGTGGTTACATTATTGGCTTGTGAGGTGGGAACGTTCAAAAATCTTTCATAATGACCAAGATCCAAATCAGTTTCTGCTCCATCATCCGTCACAAAACATTCTCCGTGTTCATAGGGATTCAATGTTCCGGGATCGACATTAATATAAGGATCAAATTTTTGTATTGTTGTCCTATAACCTCGTGCCTGTAATAATTTTGCTAAAGAAGCGGCAATAATTCCTTTCCCGAGAGAAGAACTCACACCTCCTGTAACAAAAATGTACTTTGTTTGATTCATTGTGTTGCGTTGTGTTGTTGTAGTTGTGTAAAAAACTCGGCAAAAGTACAAATTAATTACTCAATTTGCGAATTAGGAAATTAGATAATTTGGCAAGGCGACAATTTGGCAATGAGATCATTAAATAATCTAAAAATTAGCTGATTCGATAATTGATAAAATGCTAAACTTGATGGTCTTTAAAGTAAGATTTTTTTACACAGAAGAGTCATTTTCAAATTATCAAATTCGCTATTATCTCATTAAATAGGTTTTGGATATTGCTTTTTAATGTTTCTTATCAATTCTTCTAAACCATTTAATTTCAATTCATAAATTAATTGTAGTTGCTGTCCTAATTCTCCTTTCGGAAAACCTTTGCTTTGGTACCATACAATGTAAGGTTCGGGCAAGTCAATAAGAAAACGCCCCTCGAATTTTCCGAAGGGCATTTTGGTGTGAGCCAATTTTATGAGCTTTTTTTGTTCTGCTGTCATCACAATTATTTCCAGCTAAAATGAATTTCTTTTTCAATATCGGGATGAAGGCTTAAATGTACCGGGCAAGTTAAGGCTGTTCTTTCTAAAATCGTTCTGGTTTTTTCGTCCACCGAAATGGTCATCTCGAAATGAACTTCAATTTTATAAATTTTTCTTGGTTCGCTTTGCATGTGTTTGACTACGCTTGCGGTTGAACCTGTAAAATCTACTTTCAAATCTCGGGCTTTGATTGCCATTACAGTCATCATACAGCTCGCCAAAGCATTGGCAACTGTATCGGTTGGAGAGAAAGCCTCGCCTTTTCCGTTGTTGTCAGTTGGCGCATCTGAAATTATTTCGCTACCTGATTGAATGTGAATTGAAGATGTTCGTAAATCTCCTAAATAGGTTACTTTCGATGTCATTGTGCTACTTTTACTGTTAAATCGGTATCGTAATATAATATGTAAACACCTCTATTTGAATAGCCGTCAGCAGGATTTTTTACATAATTAAATTTATTTTCAACCTGTTCTGTGGCGTTGTCAAAAATGGTTTCTTCAAAACTTTTTTCTTGCGAAAGACGAAGCATCGCATCGAAAGTTACGTCAAATCCCCGAGTGGCATATTGATTAGGGTAGATATTATTTTTCTTTTTATAATTTTTGGCAAAAATTGCAGCTTCAGGCGTTTCATTTTCACGAGTTACTGATGGATAAAGCAAGTTTAATTTTGCCAAATTTGCGATAGAAATTTCGTCAGAATCTAATTTATCATTTGGTTCCATCAATACTAACTGTACATCATGAGTTGCTTTTGCGGCAGCTAAACCCGAAACAATATTTTTAAGCATTAATGTATTAGAAGTTTCTAGAATGACAAAATTTTTCCTGTCTTTTGCCAGCATTGCCTTTGCACTTTCTAAAGAAAAATCTGATATTTTTACGGTTGGGTGATTTTGCGCAATATAATTTTTTGCCGAAACTTTTTTGGGATCAATTACCGCAATTACATTGGCATTTTTAGAATACAGATAATCAAATAAAGTACCCCGAAGCGTTTCTGGACTTGGAACTGATTGATATAAATTACTGTAAACCATACTATTATCTTTAGATAATGGTGAAATTACAGGAATATTTTTGGCATTTAAAAACTGAGCCGTTTGTTCGGCATGAGATTGATAAAACGGACCGATTACCACATCTGAAGTCAGCAAATTTCTATCGGCGAATGTAGCATTAACCGCAGAAGAATTTTTATTTTCTTGTGAATCTAAAATTTTAATATCAATGTTTAATCCCAATGATTTAGCCGAATCGATTGCCATTAACGCTCCGGAATAAAAATCGAGTGTCATGTTGAGAAACGCATCTTTTTTCAGTCGCGTTGATAAATTTGCTGTTGAGTCGCTTTCTATTTTTGAAACATTGAAAGGCAATAACAAAGTCATTTGCTTACGGTCTTTTTTAGAAATGGTTTTAGCCAAATCGCTAAAATTTTTATTCAAAGGCGAATGCAAAACTTCTTTTGGTACTTTGAGCATCATGCCTTCTTTCAAACCGTTTTCTAACTCCGGATTTAAGGCAATCAAACCATTTTGGCTTAATCCAAATTGACGCGACAAACTATAAATTGTTTCCTTTGGGCGAACTTGATAGGTAGTATATTTTTCAGCTTCTTTTCCTGATAAAGTTGGTTTTACAATCGTTGCCGAATTGCTTTCAATTGAATTTGGAAAATCCTTTTGTCTAATCACCACTCTTTGTCCAATTCTCAAGCTATCTGTTTTTAGAATTGGATTAAATTTTTCAAGTTCTTCAACCGTGATGCCGTGTTTTTTAGCGATGCCGTATTTGGTATCTTTTGGCACCACTTCATATACCAAATTTCCTTTACTTGCTGGTTGATCTTGTTCTGAAACCACTTCTGTTATCACTTGTTTCATCGGAGCAATTTGAGAAGATTTCCCAGGAATTTGCAAAACCTGACCTATCTTCAATCCTTCTTTTATTTCAGGATTTAATTTTTCTAAATCTGCAACCGAAACGTTGTATTGTTTTGCCAAACCGTATATAGTTTCTTTTGGAGCAACAGTGTGTGTTTTTCCATTGGAAACTACTGTTTTTGGCGTGTTTTGAGTAATTTTATTTCCGCTTTTATTTGGAATTAACAAAATTGTGTTTTCTCCAATTCCGTTTCTCGCATCCGGATTTAAAGCGTAAATATCGGCTGGTGTAACTTTATATTTTTGCGAAATTTGGGTAATAGTTTCCCCTTTAGAAACAGTATGTTTTACCGCTTCTTGTGCAAATGCAGCTGCTGCAAGTAAAAATGCTGCAACCGAAATAAAAAGTTTTTTCATTCTATTAATATTTAATTTTTTGGCTATTAATGATTTATAAAAAATTGAAAAGCCGTTACTAATTTATGTAAAAGTAACGACTTTCATAGATAATATTGGTTTTTAAAAAAATTATTCCCATTCAATCGTAGCCGGTGGTTTCGAGCTGATATCGTACACTACTCTATTTACACCTTTGACTTTATTGATAATCTCGTTAGAAACACTCATCAAAAATTCGTATGGCAAATGAACCCAATCAGCCGTCATTCCATCGGTTGATTCTACGGCTCTAAGTGCGACTACTTTTTCATAGGTACGTTCGTCGCCCATAACGCCAACACTGTTTACCGGAAGCAAAATGGCTCCCGCTTGCCACACTTTGTCATACAGTCCGTGAGATTTTAATCCTTCCACAAAAATATAATCCACTTCTTGTAAAATTCTTACTTTTTCGGGAGTGATATCGCCTAAAATTCTGATGGAAAGTCCAGGTCCCGGAAATGGATGTCTTCCTAATAATTCTGCCGAAATTCCTAAACTTGCACCAACGCGTCTTACTTCGTCTTTAAAAAGCATTCTCAAAGGTTCTACCACTTTTAATTTCATAAAATCTGGCAAACCACCTACATTGTGATGCGATTTTATCGTTGCTGAAGGTCCTTTTACCGAAACAGATTCAATCACATCTGGATAAATCGTACCTTGGGCTAACCATTTTACGTCTTGTACCAAATGGGCTTCGTCGTCAAAAACTTCAATGAACACGCGACCGATGGTTTTCCTCTTGGTTTCAGGATCATCGATTCCCGCAAGTTGACTCAAAAATCGTTCCGAAGCGTCCACTCCTTTCACATTCAAGCCCATATCTTTATATTGTTCCAAAACATTTTCGAATTCATTTTTGCGTAGCAAACCGTTATTTACGAAAATACAATACAAGTTTTTTCCAATGGCTTTGTTTAGCAAAACCGCTGCAACTGTTGAATCTACGCCACCAGAAAGCCCGAGAACAACTTTATCATTGCCGATTTTTTCTTGCATTTCTGACACAATTTCTTCAACAAAAGCTTTGGGTGTAAAATTTTGAGGAACTTGAGCAATAGCCACTAAAAAATTCTCTAAAATTTGTTTTCCATCAATAGAATGGTAAACTTCAGGATGAAATTGAATGGCATAAGTATCTTCACCTTCAATTCTGTAAGCGGCATTTTGAACATCTTTGGTACTTGCCAAACATACGCCATTTACAGGAAGTTGCTTAATGGTATCGCTGTGACTCATCCAAACTTGGCTATTGAGATGTACGTTTTTAAAGAAATTTTCACCTTCTTTAATATAGGACAAATTAGCGCGACCATATTCTCTAATGTTGGAAGGAGCGACTTCGCCACCAAAAAAATGAGCCATGTATTGCGCTCCGTAACATACCGCAAGCATTGGCATTTTGCCACGAATCTGAGACAAATCCGGATGTGGGGCATTTTCTGCTCTAACCGAAAAAGGACTTCCGGATAGAATGACAGCTTTATAACTCGATAAATCACTCGGAATATGATTGTAGGGAAAAATTTCGCAAAAAATGTTAAGTTCACGAACCCTTCTCGCAATTAGTTGTGTGTATTGCGATCCGAAATCTAAAATAAGTACGTTGTGTTGCATGCGCAAAAGTAATACTTATATTTTATTTCAAAAAAAGTGTTTTTAGAAAAATTTCGTAAGAAAAATAATTTTAACGCAGAAATCGCCTTCATTAAAAACATAATTTTTTAAGTTTGATTAAAATTTATTTTGATAATGGTAAAGTCGTTGTTATTGGTCGGATTTGGTGGAGGTTTAGGGAGCATTGTTCGTTTTTTAGTTAGTGTTTTTTTAAAAAAAATAATGACCGAAAATCAGCTACAATTTCCATGGGCGACACTAACAGTCAATATTTTAGGCTGTTTTTTAATCGGATTGTTAATGGGGAATTTTTATCAGGAAAACGCAACTACACAATCCATGAAATTGCTTTTGGTGACCGGATTTTGTGGCGGATTTACTACATTTTCAGCTTTTGGCTTCGAAAATATTTCCTTTATTCAAAACCAGCAATACAGTTTAGCGATTCTTTACACGGCGTCGAGTTTACTCATGGGATTTTTAGCAGTTGCTTTTGGAATGTTTCTTACCAAATAATTATGACGAAACACAGGAATTTTGCGTAAATTCGCCCACTATGAAACAAGAAGAAATCAACGGCATTTTAGAACTTTTGGCAAGTCCAAAAAAAATTGCTATCATTCCACATCGAAGTCCAGACGGTGACGCAATGGGTTCAACTTTAGGGCTTTATCATTTTTTATTAAAATTAAATCACGAGCCAATTGTAGTTGCTCCAAATGAATTCCCAGAGTTTTTAGCGTGGCTTCCCGGTTCGGAAAATGTTTTGATTTTTGAAAAAAATAAAGACAATGTTTCCAAAGTTTTGCAAGAAGCTGAATTAATTTTTACGCTAGATTTCAATGCATTGCATCGTACCGGAGAAATGGAACACGTGTTGAACAAACTTACCGTGCCATTCATCATGATTGACCATCATCAAAGTCCGGATGATTACGCTTTGTACACTTATTCTGACACGAAATACGGTTCAACTTGCGAGATGATTTTTAATTTTATTTCTTATTTAGGAAAGAAAAATTTTATTGACAAAACCATTGCAAGCTGTCTTTACACCGGAATTGTAACGGATTCCGGCTCTTTTAGATTTCCAACCACCACAAGTACTACACATCGAGTTACCGCAGAACTTTTAGATTTTGGCGCTGAAAATGGAACGATTCACAATTCGCTTTTTGACAATAATTCTTATCACAGATTACAATTATTAGGCAGAGCTTTACAAAATATGAAAGTCATGCCTGAGTTTAAAACCTCTTACATTACGCTTACGCAAAAGGAACTCGACGATTTTAAATACGTAAAAGGCGATACTGAAGGAGTTGTAAATTACGGACTTACTATTAAAGGCATTATTTTTGCAGCCATTTTTATTGAAAATAAAGACGAAGGAATTATCAAGATTTCGTTTCGATCTCAAGGAAATTTTGATGTTAATAAATTTGCCAGAGATTATTTCAACGGAGGAGGACATATTAACGCGGCAGGAGGCAAATCGGGCAAAAGCTTAGAGGAAACCGTGGCCGACTTTGAAAAAATTGTTGCCCAACAAAATTTTAATGTTTAAAAAATGCAAATAAAAAATTATATAACCGCTGCAGTTATAACCGTTGTCCTTGCAGGATGCACACAACAACAGCCGCGCAAACCTATAAGTTATTCTTCAGGGACTTTTATGAAAGAATCTGTAGAACGAAATAAAAAAATGATTGCCGGAGAGGAAGCGAAAATTGATTCGCTTATCAAGAAAGATACGGCGTCAGATTACATTGCTTCGCCAAAGGGATATTGGTATAAATATGACGTAAAAAGTAGTTCTGTTGACACTTTAAAACCTGTGAAAGGTTATGTGGCTTATTTTGATTACGAAGTAAAAGATTTAGATGGTAATATGATTTATACCGAAGTTGAACTTCGTCCTCAAAAATATTTGGTGGACCGACAAAATATTATGATGGGACTTCGCGATGGAATTAAATTGATGAAAAAAGGCGAACGTATTACCTTTTTATTTCCATCTCACATGGGTTACGGTTATCATGGCGACAACCGCAGAATTGGTCATAACCAACCGTTAATGACCACAGTTTTTCTTCGAGATATCAAACCTGAAGACGTTGCCAGAAGTGAAGAAAAAAAACCTGTGTCCACAAATCCAAAACCTTTAACCCAAGAATAAAAACGACCTCTTTTTAACTATGAAAAAAATTAATTTTCTGCTTCTAATGTTAACCGTTGCATTATTTTCTTGCAATAAAAACAATGACCTTCCAGATGGAATGTATGCAGAAATCGATACTAACAAAGGTACCATTTTAGTAAAACTCGAATACAAAAAAACTCCAATCACTGTAGCCAATTTCGTTTCGCTTGCCGAGGGAAAAAATTCTCTGGTTAATGAAGAATATAAAGGCAAACCTTATTACAACGGATTAACATTCCATAGAGTTTTACCAAACTTTATGATTCAAGGTGGTGATCCAAATGGCGACGGAAGTGGCGGACCAGGATACCGTTTTAGCGATGAAATAGTACCAGAATTAAAACACAACAAAGGTGGAATTCTTTCTATGGCAAATGGAGGAAAAGCAACTAACGGAAGTCAATTTTTCATTACACATGTTCCCACACCTTGGTTGGATGGAATTCACACCATCTTTGGGCACGTTTTAAACGATGGTATGGAAATAGTAAACCAAATTGAACAAGATGATGTGATTAACAAAATTACCATCATCCGCAAAGGGGAAGAAGCAAAAAAATTCGACGCACCAAAAATCTTCAAAGATAATTTTGCCAAAGAAGCGGAAGCTCAAAAAAAATTAGAAGAACAACGCCAAGCACTTAGGGCAAAATACCAAAGCGTGATTGCAGACAAACTGACTTTTTTTAACGAAGCCAAAAAATCGGCTAAAAAAACACAATCAGGTTTAGAATATTTTGTCTCGGAAAAAGGCTCGGGCAAAAAACCAAATCCAGGTGAGGAAGTTTACATTAGTTATGCAGGCTATTTCCCTAATGGAGACTTATTTGACACTAACGTGGCTGAAATAGCAGAAAATTATGGAATGCTCGACGAGATGCGAATGGCGCAAAACGGTTATGTCCCGTTTCCTTTTGTTTATGGTACCAAAGAAGGCATGATTCCCGGCTTTATTGAAGGAATTGAACTCACCAATATTGATGGAAAAATCTTAGTTTTTATTCCAGCTTATTTAGGTTATGGCGAACGTGGAGCCGGAGATGTAATTCCGCCAAATACCAATCTGATTTTTGAAATTAAAATGACAACTACACAAAATTAATCATCCATGAAAACACGTTTAATCGCATTAATGTTTCTTGCATTTACCGCCGGAACTTTTGCTCAAACCAAAAAAGCGACTGCTAAAAAAGTAGCAAGCCAAACCGCACCAACTGAAAAAAAATTAGAAGGAATTTTTGCTACAATTGAAACCAACAAAGGCCGAATTGTTTTAGAACTTGAGTACAAAAAAACACCAATTACAGTGGCAAACTTCATGTCGCTTGCAGAAGGCACTAATAATTTTGTAACCCAAAAATATAAAGGAAAACCATTTTATACCGGATTAAAATTCCACCGCGTAATTGCCGACTTTATGATTCAAGGTGGTGATCCAGCCGGAAACGGAAGCGGTGATCCCGGATATAAATTTAAAGATGAAATCACCGATTTAAAACATTCGGGTCCTGGAATTTTGTCGATGGCCAATTCTGGTCCGGCAACTAACGGAAGCCAATTTTTTATCACACACAAAGCAACCCCTTGGCTTGACGGCAAACACACCGTTTTTGGTAAAGTAATTAGCGGTCAAGATGTTGTGAATGCCATTGCGCAAGACGATGTGATTATCGAAATTAAATTTGACAAAAAAGGTAGCGAAGCTAAAAAATTTGATGCCGGAAAAATTTTCAATGAATATTTTGCCAATAAAGACATCGAAGCTAAAAAAATTGCCGAAGCAATGGCAATCATTAAAAAAGAAAAAGTGGCAGAACATGCAAAACTTCGTGAAACTGCTACAAAATTACCGTCAGGATTGGCTTACGTAGTTACCAAAAAAGGCAGCGAAACCAAGCCCGTTGATGGTACACAAGTGTATGTTCACTATGCCGGATTTTTGGAAGATGGTTCTCTTTTCGACTCAAGTTACGAAGATGTCAGCAAAAAATTTGACAAATTCGACCAACGTCGTGCCGATGCAAACGGTTACCAACCTTTGCCGTCAACCGTTGGACAGCACCGTTTTGTGCCCGGTTTTACCGAAGGTTTGAACCAACTTAACATTGGCGACAAAGCCGTTTTATTCATTCCCGCCGCTTTGGGTTATGGCGAGAGAGGTGCCGGAAATGTGATTCCGCCGAATGCCAATATTATTTTTGAAGTAGAATTGCTCGACAAATTACCAGCGAAAGAATAAATTTTAAAAGTTTACAATTTGAAAAATCCTAACAGCGTTCAATTCTGTTAGGATTTTTTTTGGGGCGTTCCCCAATTTACAACTTTCTTGCAAAAAAGAAAAAAACCCAAAAATTGGGTCGCTCCCGAAGCTTCGGGACGCTGTATCTTTTATTAATTAGCTTGGTTTTTAACCCGAGGTAATTGATAAAAGGATGCCGCTTCACTCGAGCAAAGCGAACTGACGAAGTAATCGCTAACGCAAACGATTCTTCAATAAACAATTACAATAACAATTTTAATAGCAAGAAAAAATTTTCAATTTGTCAAATTGTCAAAACTTCCACTCAAATTCATCTTTGTGATTAAAAATCGCACCAACTTCAATTTCGGTAATGGCGCCAAATTCAGCATGTAAAAGCAACCAATTGTCTTCGTTAAAATACGTTTCAACGCCATCCGCAAAAGATTTTTCCCAAGATTTCAAACCTTTTTGCATCAGGAAATCGATTACTTTTTTGGTGTCTTCGCCAATAATTTTTTCATCAAAAATCATTAAATCAGCCGATGAAGAAACCAAATATCCCAATTTAAAATCTTCATCGCTATAAAAAGTAATCCGAATTTTTTGAGGATTAAATTCTACAATATCGTTGGCTTCTTCGTCTTTATAAGCTTTCGAACTTTTACCATAAATAGCTTCAACGTCAGCTTTTTTCATTCCAAAAACCAATTTGTCGATACCAACTGTTGGATTTATTTTCATTCGTAAATTTTTTAGAAATTAATATTCAAAAACGCCGTATTCGCTTTTAATCGTCAGTTTTTTTGTAGCCGAAGCTTCTACTCTACCCACAATTTTTGCATCTACATTAAACGATTTTGATATCGTAATAATTTCGTTTGCAATATTTTCCGGAACATAAAATTCCATTCTGTGTCCGCAATTAAAAACCTGGTACATTTCACGCCAATCGGTTTTTGATTGTTCCTGAATCAACTGGAAAAGTGGCGGCACTTCAAACAAATTATCTTTCACAATATGCAGATTATCAATAAAATGCAAGATTTTAGTTTGAGCACCACCGCTGCAATGAACCATTCCGTGAATGTCTTTAGCAGAAAATTTTTCAAATATTTTTTTGACGATTGGAGCGTAAGTTCTCGTTGGGGAAAGTACTAATTTTCCGGCATCAATCGGTGCATCTTCAACCAAATCTGTAAGGTTAATTTGACCTGAATAAACCAACTCATCCGGAACCGAAGCGTCAAAACTTTCGGGATATTTTTGCGCCAGATATTTTCCAAAAACATCATGTCGCGCAGAAGTCAATCCGTTGCTTCCCATTCCGCCGTTGTATTCTTTTTCGTAAATAGCCTGACCAAAAGATGCCAAACCGACAATCACATCGCCTTCCCGAATATTAGCATTATCCACTACATTTTCTTTTTTAATTCGGGCGGTTACGGTACTATCCACAATAATTGTTCGGACTAAATCACCCACATCAGCTGTTTCGCCACCCGTGGAATGAATCGTAACGCCAAAAGATTTTAACTCCGAAATTAATTCTTCGGTACCATTAATAATTGCCGAAATTACTTCTGCCGGAATGAGATTTTTATTTCTGCCAATTGTAGACGAAAGCAATATATTATCAGTAGCACCAACGCAAAGTAAATCGTCGATGTTCATAATTAAAGCATCTTGCGCAATTCCTTTCCATACCGAAATATCACCAGTTTCTTTCCAATACAAATAAGCAAGCGAAGATTTGGTACCTGCTCCATCGGCATGCATTATTAAACAATATTCATCGTCGTTGGTTAAATAATCAGGAATAATTTTGCAAAAAGCTTTAGGAAAAAGACCTTTATCGATGTTTTTTATTGCGTTGTGAACATCTTCTTTTGATGCCGAAACACCTCGTAAATTGTAGCGTTTACTGTTTTCAGAACTCATAAATGTGTGTTGTTGTTGCCACAAAGATAGGTAGATTTTTCAAAAAAAATATTTGATTTGGCAACAGAAAAAAACCATCAATTTGCAATAATTTCAATCTCAACCCTTCGGTTTGCGGCACGTTCTTCTTCGTTTTTTTCGGGAATTTTATAAAGCGGTTGCGATACCCCAAAACCTTTGAAGCTAACACGTTGTTTTTCAATACCATTCAACTCCAAAAATTTTTTGATTGCTTTGGCGCGTTGGGTTGAAAGATCTTGACGATCAGTTTGCATGCAACAAATGTGGCCTTGAATTTGAATAACCATTTGTGGATTTTGCTTCAAAACTTCGAGCAATTCGTACATTTTGGTACGAGAGTCTTTAGTTACCGCAAAGGTATTCAGGTGAAAATTTAAATTATCAAGTTTGAATTTTTCTCCGGGTTTTGCCAGCGTAATTTTTTTCATAAAATCGACATCTAGCATCAAATCGCTTCGGGTTCCGTCAGGATTGTCAATGACGATTTTTGTAGCATAAACCGGCATTTCGCGTGGTTCCAAAGGTTTTTTCAAACCTAAAATCTCTTCTTCTCTAGGAATATCTTCCGCATTTAAATAAAAAATATTTACCCTCCTATTTTCTGCTTTAATACTGGAATGTTCATGAGCTTTCCCGAAACTCAACGCTTTAAAATCTTCTCTTATTTTTAATCTTCCGTTGATAAAATTATAGACAAATCCTACTCTTTTTGCCGCCAAAGTATCGTTGTAACCAAAACTGCCGTCTTCATCAGTAAATCCATTGATGGCCACGATTTTTACGTCTTTATTTTGGTTAATAAAATTTTCCAGTCGCTGTTTTTCTGACGGTTTTAGTTCATACTTATCACTGTCGAAATATACGGCGAAATCCTCTTGTGCCTGAACAAAACCACACATCAAAACGAATGCAATACACGAAATTATTTTTTTCATAAGGATTGATTTTTACGAAGAAACAAAAAAATTTTCTAAAAACTATTCATTTGCCAAGATCATAATTTCCACTCGCCGATTTGCATTTCTTTCTTCCTCATTTTTTTCGGGAATGGGAAACACTGGCTGGGTATTTGAAAAACTTTTATAACGAAGCCTTTCCGAATTTATACCTTTGGAGATCAAATAATTATAAATACTTCGAGCTCGAAGATTTGCAATATCATAAATATCTTTGCCTTCAACGCAACATACATGACCTTGAATTTCTATTTTTAATTTTTGGTTCAAAACCAAAGTTTCCAGCAAATCAGTTAATGTTTTTTCGGACGATGGAACGGTTTGCCCAGACATATTGTAAAAATAAAGATTTGGTAACGCCAGTTTTTCTCCTACTTTTAACTGATTAATATTGTGGGAAAGCTTGTTTGGGAGAACTTGTTTTTCAGGCTTTAATTCAAAAAAAACAACCACTTTCCGCTGTGATTGTTGGTTTTCTGCGGAAGCAAATCGTTCACCGAAACCTTTTATTTCTAAATTTTCAGCAAAATTTACATTTTGTTTTTTTAAAAAATTTTCGACAAATTTTGCTCGTTTCAGCGAAAGCGTATCATTATAGGAATCACTTGCAGATTGGTCACAAAATCCGTAGATTTTAGTTACAATTGCTTTGGGATTTTCTGTTGAAAATTGATTTAAATTATTTCCGGAATTTGTTTTTTCGAAAATATCTGTGTCAAAATAAATTACGTAATGGCGTTCTTGAGCAAAAGTTGAAAGGCAAAAGATAAAGGCAATTAAAGAAAATTTCATTTTAGTAAATTTAGATAAAAACGATCTTTTCGGTAATTTATTACAAAAAAAATGGCTTCAGAATTGAAACCATTTTAATTCTAATTTTATTCGAAATCAGGCATTTCGGCATTTGTAAAAAGTGTCACTCTTGAGGTTGGAGTTCCTATTGTATATTTTTGTACTCGTCTTTCGCTTAAAAAATCGTTTGAGGTGTTTACAAAAATTAAGTCGGCTTCATTTGGCGAATATCGTACATCTATATCAACGGTTCCTGTTGGTTTTTCCACGTTAATTTCTGTGGTAGTATTTGTAGAAATAATATGTTGAAAAATTCTAGAATCAAGTTGTCGGTAATTTTGATTTTCAAATCCCGATATATCACGTGTAAAAATTAGTTTTTGTCCGGTTACAGAGAGGTTTAAACCACCAATTGCCCCATTTACTCCGGATATGACATTATTAATAATGTTTCCGTTTTGGTTGATTATATAAATTTCACATTCATATCCGGCAGCATTATTCACTTTTAGTGCTATTTTAGTTTCATCATAGCTCCAGTCCACTTCGGAGATAAATTTCCCATCTGGTGTTTGAAATATTTGGGTGAGACCACTTCCGTTAGCGTTGATTCGATATAGTTTATTAAAATTTGCGTAAAGCAAGCTACTTCCTGAATTATTCCATGAAAAATTGAGATAAGCTGAATTAAATCCAGCAATTGGTACTGCATTTGTCACTTTAAAAACTCCTGAACCATCAGGATTCATTGTGTAAATATGATTTTGAGACCCTAAAGCGCGAATAAATCCAATTTTGTTGGTTGCTACGTTTTTTCTTGGTCGCCAACTGTTGCTTTGTGGGGAAGTTAATTGTACTTGGCTTCCGGTTTCGTTTCCAGCATAAATTACATTATTTTCTCCTATTTTTTTAACAAAAAGATGTCGGGTTTGTGGAAAAGATGTAGTTTTGAAAGATCGAGTAGCACTTAATACAGGAGGGTTTGTACCGTCTGAAGATGTAACTTGCCAAAAGTATTTTGTTCCAAAAGAAAGATTGGTTAGTAGCAAAGTTTTTTCGGTTAAATCCGAGAAACGCAATACCTCATCATTTATGTCATTTCTAACAATAACTTCGTAGGTAAGCGAGTCGTTGTCAACATCTGTGGCTTCCCATTTCAAGGTTACTTCTAATGGAAGATTTTCGGCGTTGTCGTTTGGAGCGGTAAGAACCGGGGTGTCAGGAGGTCTGTTATTAGTGGCGGACAGCTCCATTTCAAAAACGACTTCAGTATTATTGTTAATAGTAACCGTAACCCCTTCATATTTAGTTATGTAACCATCTTTTTGAGCTTGAAAAGAATAATCTCCAGTCACAACACCTTGAATTACAAATCGCCCGTCATCATCAGTGAAAACTGTACTGGAATTTGGGCTGGAAAATACTTTTGCGTTAGCTAACGGCAAAAATGTATTGGCGGTTACCACACGGCCGGAAACAGAACCGTAGTCTAATCCTTCAATTTTTTCTTCGCTGCAACTCACTAAGAAAAACAGTAAAGAAAGTCCTAAAAATTGTGTAATATTTTTCATAGTTTATTGTTTTTTCGGCTGAGACTGTGGTTGTTGGTTCAGCGGATTTTCTTCGATAATATATTTGTCATATTCTTTTTCTTTTCTTTTTGGAAAATAATAGGTAAGTCCAAGTCCAAATTTAAAGTAAAAATCATCTCGAACACCTCGTTCAATGTAGTCGATATTATCACTAAAATTGATGTTATGTTCGGCGAAAATTTTTATCCCCACTTTTTGAGAAGCCATGTACTCCAATCCTGCTCCGTATTGAAATTTAAAATGTTCATTCTCGAATACTCGGTTAACACCTAAACCAAAACCTGTGTAAACAAAGGGACTTAGTTGGTCTTTTGGCAATAATGTATATTCTGAATTAAGGTCGAAAGTAATGTAACCTACATCTAATCGATTTTTATTTGCAAGGTTAACAACATTAGTTGATCCGCTTAAATTAAGAGCTGGAGTTAGAAAAAATTTCATTGCACCTCTCCCGAAAGGTCTAAAAGTTGCATTGCTATAGTCACCATCAATTAAGGTAGTTCCTCCTCCAACTTCAAGAGCAAATTTTGAGCGCTTGTTAACTAATTTACGATTGTAAATTTCGGTTGCCTCAGCGGTTTGTTTTTCTTCGGAATAATTTTGAAGTAATTCATCAACTTCTTCTTTTGGAGCATCGGCTAGCCATATATTGTCTTTAATCCCTTCTAAGATCAATGATTCGACAGCTTTTTCGATTGCTTCGGTCACGGCCATATGAACGGGTTCGTTAGTGGTATAGCCTGTTTCTATTTCTAGCAATCTTTTAAATTTCACATACCTAAAAAAACTTTGATCAACAGCTTGTGACAAAATCGTTTTCGAGACATACACTGATTTCAAAATTTTTCCGTTAGAAGTAGAAATCATTCTTAAATAAACCGTTACTCGATCTTGACGGTAGCGGGTTGAACCTCCCATAGCAAAATATCTTGCTCCAAAACCTCCCGTGATAATATTAGAGTCATACGATACGATGCCTCCTTCCAGTAAAACGCCCGCATATAAAAGTGGTGTTAATTGGGGTTCATTAGGGTTTGAATTTTTAGAATATTCTTGTCTGGTGGAACGAATAAGGTTTCGTTCTTGTAATAAATTTCCGATGTTTTCTCTTTCGATTGGGATAAACCATTTAGAATCTTCTAATGCTTTAATCAAAATAGAGGTTGCACCTTGAGTTACGGCAGTGCTAAAGGTCGACCCGTTTTCGGCAGCCTTATATTGTCCGGTTTGGTCTCGAAATTTATAAATTCCGACAACGACAGGTTCCTTAGGTTTTGGCAAATCTTTTAACAATGAGGTTGCGGGGGTAGATTCTCCTAAAATTGCTTTTTGAACTCCAGTTGGCTGATTATAATAGGCTCCACAACTGCATAGCAATACAAGCAGCAATGCTGATATAATAATTCTGTATGGCATAATTACTGAGGGATAATAACTTGAGTTTGTTCTCCTGTTGTAGTATCTAAAATATTGATTGTCAAACCTCCTTGTGAAGGATATACATCAATCGCGAGGGTTCCGAAAGTGTAAGTCCCTTCAGAAATACCTTCGGTACCAAATTGTTGTGTAAATAAAGACCTTGATACTTGATTAAGTAGCTGCGTATTTAGATTGTCAATAAATCTTTCGAGCTCTGTTTTTTGAGTTTGAGGTGCGGCATCGTCTTTTAATAAATTTTGTGATTCTGCAGAGCTCAAAAGCCAAGCATAGTTAAAGGTATCTCCTCCAAAGTTTGGGTTTCGGGGTTTGTAAACGAGGTCTTGGGCAATAAGTTGGGTAGTTGCCAAGACCAATATTGATGTGGTAAGAAATTTCATTTTTATGGGATTAGATTAGTACTGAGTGATTTGTTTGCTTTGTTTTTCAAGTTTTTTTAGTTGATTAATTGTGGCGTTTATTGATTCTTGTGCCATATATTTTAGAAATTCTTCGTCAGGTTTGGCTATGAATTCGAGCACAATATTATTTTCAACAGTTATAATTAATTTAGTTGTTCTTGCAAAACTTAATTCTTCACTAACAGTAACAATCTTTTTTGAATTGACTTTTTTATCATTGTACATATAATAATACATGTCGTAAAAGTCTTTTCCTATCTTCGTTTTCGTATCATCTGAAACGATTCCCGAAAGCATAAATCCGTCCTCAGGTAGCAATATTATTTCTTTTTTTTTTTCCGCTTCGCCTAGTACGATACGGTCTTTCGCTACGATTTCCTTGTCTTCATTGTAAAAAAGCAACATGACAATAATTTGATCATTTTTGCCAATATTTACCTGAGTTGTGGATAGATTTTTAATCTCGTTTGGCTCAAGAGAAAATAATCCCTCTTGCGCATTATTAGATTGATTGTTTGTATTACTATTTTTTTTTATAACCGAAAGTTTGTACGTCATACTCTGCATGATGTCTGAGAGGTTTTCAGCTGTTCCGGTAATTTTGATGTTATTTTCAATTTCTTCAACTATAATTTTAGCCCGTAGTTCACCTTCGGGAGCTTGTGCGAAAACGGTATTGATGAGCACAAGAGTTAAAATTAGAATTGAATTTTTCATTGTAAATACATTTTATTGGTTGATGATTATCACAGATGCTCCGTTTCCGGATTGTGTAACAGTCATGTTTTTTGAAAGCGAATTCGTTCCGTAATTTTGAATACTTTGATTTTCGCCATTTTGAATCAATTGCATATTAACATCGTAAGTTGTGTACAATGACAAGTCCGAAATGGTATTGTTGTTCCCATTTTGTAATATGGCTTGATTAATATTTTCGGCGGCTTTTGAAATTTCGGAAAAATTGCTGTTTCCATTTTGAACTAAGGAAAAATTAATTGTATTGGCAACCAAATTTGTTCGTGCTATATTATAATCGCCTATTTGTTCAATTAAAATTCCTGGATTTACAGTTAGCGTTTCAGATACGCCTGAAGGTTTGTTCATGTTTGAAACCAAATTTAGTGCGTTTTCTTTTTTATCAAAAACATCTGAACTGTATTGTTCAAAACCAGAATTTTCTCCTTCTTCCTGAGCTAAAATAGCCACTGGTAAAAGTAGAAACATTGTTAATATGGAATAAAATACTTTCATAATTTTGGATTTTTTTTAAACAAAAAATAAAGACGGGACGAAGAAATCCGTCCCATCATTATTGTAAAAATCCTTAGTTAGATTGTTGTACGTATGAGCTGTTTCCGTTTCCAACTTGGTTTACGGTACTCATATGGTTTTCACCTGTTTGAACGGTTAGTGCCCAGTTATTTTCTCCTAACTGATCGATAACTGAAGTATGATCTTCACCATTTTGGTAAGTTGCAGCCATATTATCGTTTCCAACTTGTACGTGGTTAGCATCGTTTCTGTCTCCAATTTGTAATTGTCCTGACATGTTTGATGTTCCACTTTGTTTTGAATAAGCTACGTTATCATCACCGTATTGTGCTTGTCCTGATACGTTATCTCCGTGATCGTAAAGTGTATATGGTGAACCTAAATAATTTTCGCCTTGATCAATAGTAGCCGAGTTTCTATCTCCTTCTTGGTATTGACCAGCAACATCACCTCCGTTAATAACTGGTTGTAATTCGTCTTGCCAAATTACAGCGTTGTTATCATCACCTATTTGAATTTGGTATGCTTGGTTGTCTTGGTTTGCTTGAGAGATAAATGCATCATTTCGTTCTCCGTCTTGGTCTTGCATCGCATAGTTGTTCATGGCTGTAGATACTGAAGGCATCATTCCTTGGTAAACATTTGCTACGTTATCATGTCCTACTTGTGTTTGTTCTGATACGTTGTCTTCACCATTTTGTTGAGCTAACGCATCGTTACCAGCAGATCCATCTGGTCCAGATCTTTGATCTTGGGTTGCTGAATTTCGGTCTCCAGTTTGCTCTACGACAGCATCATTATTATCAAAACGTTGTGTTTGACTTGAGTAGTTATCGTTTCCAGTTTGAGTTGAAGATGCGGTGTTTCCTTCTGCTTGTCCGGTTCCTTGGTCAATCCATGCTTCATTATCATTTCCTGATTGCATGATATCTGCCTCATTAAAATCTCCTCTTTGAGAAACATCGGCAAAATTTCGGTCACCAGCTTGGTCAACATAAGAGTCGTTTTCTTCACCGCTTGCAGCAGTTACATTTCCTCTTTGATTAACGTTAGACTCGTTGTCTTGTCCAGCTTGTAGAACAACTGAATTGTTGTTAGTACCATCTTGAGACACAGTGCTCTCGTTGTTTTGAGCAAAAATTGCTCCTGTAGCTAATAGAAAACCTACAGATAAAATCACTTTTTTCATAATAAAAATATTTAATTGGTTATAAATACAATTTAATATTTTGGGGTTCGAAAAAAGTCTTAAGGCAACTTCAAACTATTTTTTGAAGTGAAGTGTTTTTAGAAATTGATTTAACAATTGTGGTATATTGTTGAGTCAAAGTTATTTCTTTTTTTCAATGTTCAAAACCAAACGCTACATTTTTTTTACAAAAACGCCAATTTTTCTACCAAATGTTTACATTTATCGATGAACTGCATGATTAACTTTATCGGTTACTATTTCGATTTCGTACGCTTTACATTATATTGATTTTTACATAACATGGATACGTCATTTTTTTCTCACAAAAAGTAAAAAGCCTGTTCAAATAGAGATCAAACAGGCTTTTTGCAATATTTTCTACTTAATTATTATTTTGTAAATAATAACTCTCTATATTTCGTTAACGTCCACATTTCGTCATCAACTAATAGCTCTAATTTATCACAATGATTACGAATTTCGTCAAAAAATGGCTTTACGTTGAAACAGTAGGCATGTGCCATTTCTTCTGCAGTAGTTAGCTTATTTGCGTGTCGTCTTTGCTGAATCATTTCCTCAACTTTTGTATTGATTCCTTCTATATGGCTTGAAATTTCTTTAATTAAGATAAGTTGTTCTTTTGCAATTGATTCATAGTCTTTTCCAAAAATCTCTTTTAATCCTCGAACGTTTTCAATCAATAAATTTTGGTAACGAATAGCAGTTGGAACTACGTGATTACGGGCTATATCGCCTAATACTCTTCCTTCTATTTGTATTTTTTTGGCGTATTCTTCAACCTCAATTTCGTACCTTGCTTCCACTTCGGTGTGGTTCATTACTTTTAGCTCATCAAATAAGGCTAGGGATTTTTCCGAAATTTTAGCTTTTAAAGCTTCGGGCGTAGTTTTATGGTTACTTAACCCTCTTTTTTCCGCCTCTACTTGCCATGCGTCACTGTAACCATCGCCTTCGAAAAGAATATTTTTGGTCTCCTTAATATATTCTCTCAAAACATTAAAGATTGCGTCATCTTTTTTCATCCCTTTTTTGTCCACCAAAACATCAACTTCTTTTTTGAAATCAATTAATTGTTTGGCAACTATAGAATTTAACGTAGTCATTGCGTTAGCACAATTCGCCGATGACCCTACTGCTCTAAATTCAAATTTATTGCCAGTAAAGGCAAATGGCGAAGTTCTATTTCTATCAGTGTTGTCCAATAAAACGTCTGGAATTTTCCCTACTACGTTCAACTTTAATCCCGTTTTTTCCTCTGGTGAAAGTTTTCCGTCAGAAACACCTTCTAATGCTTCTAATACACGAGTTAATTGCTCGCCAATAAAAACGGAAATTATTGCCGGTGGTGCTTCGTTAGCTCCCAATCGGTGATCATTACTTGCCGTAGCAATTGACGCTCGCATTAATTCTTCATAAGTTTGAACGGCTTTAATTGAATTAATAAAGAATGTGAGAAACTGCAAATTGCTCATTGGTGTTTTTCCTGGCGAAAGTAAATTCACACCAGTATCAGTAGCCAGAGACCAATTGTTATGTTTACCCGAACCATTTACACCTTTAAAAGGTTTTTCATGAAAAAGCACTCTAAAATTATGTCTTTCAGCTACTTTTTGCATCACATCCATTAATAAAGAGTTGTGATCCACAGCAAGATTGGTTTCTTCAAAAATTGGAGCCAACTCAAACTGGTTTGGAGCAACTTCGTTATGACGCGTTTTTACAGGTATTCCCAAAAGCATACATTCATATTCCAATTCTCTCATATAATTAAGAACGCGTGTTGGAATCGATCCAAAATAATGATCATCTAATTGTTGTCCTTTTGCAGAAGAATGACCTAAAAGTGTTCTACCGGTCATTATTATATCTGGTCTTGAATTTGCCAAAGCCGCATCAATCAAGAAATATTCTTGTTCCCAACCTAAGGTGGCCGTTACTTTTTTTACATTTTTATCAAAATATTTACAAACATTAGTTGCGGCATTGTCCACAGCATTTAATGCTCGTAAAAGTGGTGCTTTGTAATCTAAAGCTTCACCTGTGTAACTTACAAAAACAGTTGGAATACAAAGTGTTGTCCCAAAAATAAATGCTGGCGATGTAGGATCCCAAGCTGTGTAACCTCGAGCCTCAAAAGTATTTCTAATTCCTCCATTAGGAAAACTTGAAGCATCTGGCTCTTGCTGTACTAATTGTCCTCCTCCAAATTTTTCTACCGGATCACTTCCATCGAAAGAAGTTTCAAAAAAAGCATCGTGTTTTTCTGCAGTAGTCCCTGTTAATGGTTGAAACCAGTGAGTATAATGGGTTACACCTTTTGAAAGCGCCCATTCTTTCATTCCCAAGGCTATATAATCTGCTAATTTTCTGTCAATTTTTTTTCCGTGGAGTATGGCATCTCGAACACCTTGATAAGCGTCTTGCGTAAGAAATTGACGCATAGATTTATCATTAAAAACATTGCTACCAAAAATGGCAGATTTTTTATCGGCTTCTTCGAAAGCAACAGGTTTTCTGTCTGCTGTTTGAGCCAATGCTTTAAACCGGACTGTTGACATAATTAGTTTTATTTTAAAATTATTATTCGAATACAAAAATACAAATTTTATTGTACAATGAACATTACCCCTATTTTTTTAGGGTAGCATTTATCAAAAAAATATTTTTTAACCGAAGTACCCCTAATAAAATAACAGCTGTTTCATATTTACTCAAAAATATCCAAATTCGAATCTCGAAATTATATAAAACCTGATTAAAATTGTATAATATTTAAAACATTGATGCTTTTATTGAATATCTTATCGCAAGACAACCATAAAATCGCATTATGTTAAACATTTTATAAGAACTTATCAAGATGAATTAGTTTTAATTAATTTAGTTGAACAATGATTTTAGAATAAATTATCAACACAAATAATTACTAATTATGAGCTCTAAAAAAATTATTTTGGGTGTAGCAGCGGGAGTTGCAGCCTTAGCAATCGTCGGAATATTGACAGCGAAAAATAAATCAAAGAAGAAAAGATTTTTAGAAAAAGCAGAAAATGCAAAAGATCAGTTCAAAGGAAAGTTGAGTGAATTACAGCGAAAAGCGCAAAAAGAATTGAGTCAACATGCTGAAACGGGTGACAATTTAATTAATCAAGCTAAGAATAGAGCGAACGATTGGATTGCGAAAAACACAAACTAATATTTAGCTGAACTGAACCCTAATCGGAAAAAATTGAAACATGAAGTCGAAAAAAACCAATACGCAAACCCCGGAAACATCGAAAAACGTTTTTCCATCAAAAGCCAACTACTTACTTTCTGACGAGATTGATTTGCCAGAAATTTTATTTATAACCTCATATCCACCGCGTGAATGTGGTATCGCAACTTATTCACAGGATTTAATGAGAGCATTGAATAAGCAGTTTGTAAGTTCATTTAAGGTATCGGTTTGTGCTTTGGAAAACAACAATGAGCGTCATTTATATCATGAATCTGACGTGAAATATACATTAAATACTTCGGAATCGAGTTCCTATGACGCCGTTTCGGAGGCAATTAATGCGAATGACAATGTGAAGGTTGTAGTACTTCAACATGAATTTGGATTATTTGCGGAAAATTTTGATCGATTTCATCAATTTATTACAGAAATTAAAAAACCGCTTGTTGTGGCATTTCACACGGTTTTGCCACGTCCTGATGAAGTTTTCAAGGTGCGTGTTCAACACATATTAGATCGAGCAAATCATTTAATTGTGATGACAGATCGTTCTGCAGAAATTCTTCAGGAGGATTATATTGTCGATGCTGAAAAAATTGCCATAATTCCTCACGGAACTCATCTTGTTCCTTATGCGGACAAAAATGTTTTGAAAACAAAGTATGGGGTGAAAGGACGAAAAATTTTGTCCACATTTGGATTATTAAGTCGTGGAAAATCAATTGAAACTACCCTTGAAGCATTGCCAAAGATAGTCGATAAAAGTCCGGAGGTATTATTTCTAATTATAGGAAAAACGCATCCAGGAGTGATAATCAACGAAGGTGAATCTTATCGGGAGTCGCTTGAAGCAAAAATTAAGGAATTGAAGTTGGAGAACAACGTGCAATTTGTCAACAAATACCTTCCGCTGAATGAATTGTTGGATTATTTACAATTAACCGATATTTATCTTTTTACTTCAAAAGACCCAAATCAAGCGGTTTCCGGAACTTTTAGTTATGCCATGAGTTGTGGTTGCGCCATTGTTTCCACACCAATTCCTCACGCAAAAGAAATGCTAAAAGATGGTTCGGGATTGACCTTTGACTTTGGAAATTCAGTACAGTTAGCAGAAGCAGTGAACCAATTGATTTTTGATGTAGGATTACGCAAAAATATGATGATGAACGGTTTGCACAAAATTATGCCAACGGCCTGGGAAAATTCGGCGGTAGCCCACGCAATTTTGTTCCAAAAAGCGTCGAATAATTCTATTCATTTACATTATAGAAATCCCGAAGTAAATTCTCGCCATATTAAGAAAATGACGGATAATTTCGGGATGTTTCAATTTTGCAAAATCAATAAGCCAGATCCAAATTCTGGTTATACATTAGATGATAATGCAAGAGCATTAATAGCATTTTGCCAAAATTACAAATACGATAAAAATATCGAGGATTTACAATACATTTCTCTTTATCTGAACTTTATAGAATTTTGCCAACAGCGAAACGGAATGTTTTTAAATTATGTAGATGTAAACAAAAATTTCACACCACAAAATAACGCTGTAAATCTTGAAGACAGTTGCGGTAGAGCCATTTGGGCTTTGGGATATTTAATTTCGCTTTCGCCAATGTTACCCTCTCCATTTGTAAAAAGAGCCACTACAATGTTTGAAAAAGCAATTGAAAATTTAGAAAAAATTCACTCACCAAGAGCTATAGCGTTTACTATCAAAGGTTTGTATTACTATAACCGTCAAACGAAAGATATGAATAATGCTATCAGTATCAAGATTTTAGCTGATAAATTGATAGCCATCTATGATAAAGAAGCACACGAAGGTTGGAATTGGTTCGAAAGCTATCTTACGTATGCCAACAGCGTTTTACCGGAAAGTTTGCTTTGTGCTTATGCTGTTACAAACGAAGAAAAATATGGAATGATCGCTAAAAAATCTTTTAAATTTTTATTAGATAATATTTTTACCGAGAATCAAATCAGGGTGATTTCTAATAAATCTTGGCATGTAAAAGGTCAAGAAAAAGAATTATACGGCGAACAACCAATTGATGTAGCTTATACAATCTTAGCTCTAAGAAAATTTCATGATATTTTCAAAGATGAAGATTATTTAAACAAAATGGAGATAGCATTCAACTGGTTCTTAGGAAACAATCATTTGAAACAAATTATTTACAATCCTTGTACTGGTGGCTGTTTTGACGGTTTAGAAGAAAAAAATGTAAACCTCAACCAAGGTGCTGAATCTACCTTGAGTTACTTTATTGCAAGATTGACCATTTCAAAATATTTTGGAAATGCCAATACTGTTTATTTCAGAAAAAAATTAAAAGCCGCAAAGCAAATTTTACTTAAAGCTTAGTTATTAATTCAAATTAAAAAGCCGGAATTCAATATGAATTCCGGCTTTTTTTAAATAAATTTATCTATTAATTTGATTATCTTTTGATCAATTGTGTAGGATTTTTATCATTTATTCCGTAAAAATCGATAACTGATTGATAATTACTTGCATCAAATGAATTTCCACCTCTATTTGACAAAAATCCTGGAACAATGACTACTCTAAATAATTGATTTTGAGTAAATTCTGGTACAGATGCAAGGTCTAAAGTTCCAGACATATAAATGCGAATATCTTGCGTTGTGAAATCAAAATTATAATCTAACTCAGTTCCGTCATTAAAATAAACCGTTTTAGGCAACAGTTCCCAAACATCACGACCATTTTCTACTGCAGCCAAGCGATATACTAAAATCATATCAGAATCAAAAATTGGAAATTGCCCGAATTCGTAAAAAATTTCATATCCGGAAGATCCCATAAAGTTTACATTTCTAATTTCAAAAACTTCAGCAATGGTGTCGTTATCCTGAAAATTAACATTGTCATCATTGTTACAACTTGTAAAAAAAGCGGAGGCAACAACTGTAAGAAGTAAAAATATCTTTTTCATAATTTAAATTTTTAAGGTTGATAAATATATTCCAAAAATAGAGCCAAAAAAAATTATCACACTATTTTTTCTGACAAATTTATGTTTTAAAAGTTGAAGTGAAATTTTATTCAGGTAACAGGAATTTCGACAAATCAATTTTATGTAATTTTGCTTTTACATTTATAAACGGCTGAATTTCAAGTTTTTCGTTCGTAAAATAAAACCATTTTCCGTCAGTTGACGCAATACCTTCTACTTGATGAAACGGCAATTTTAGTTTTATTTTTTTTGTTTTACAATCACTAAAATTTTCATCAAAATCATACACAAAAAATAAAAACGGTTTTACCTTTTTGTTATAACCACACAAAACTAAAGTTTTATTTACCAAAGTTGCCCCTGTAATCAAGCCTTCCACATTAATTTCCCCCATTCGTTTCGCCACAAAATTTCCGGGTGTTTTAGGCAACTGATAGACAGCAGTTTTTTTCGACTTCCATTGTTTGGTGAAAATAAAAATATTATTTGCCGTTACTACGAAAGCTTCTCCGTCAAAGTCAGTTTTATTGGATTTAACTACCAAAAAGTTTTCTTGATTGGAATATTGAAAAGCAATTGTATCAATTTTTTTAGATATTTTATCCACCCGAAGCACTTGCAAATTACGCCGATTTCCTCTAACATTATTGCCAAAATCCCCAACGTAGAAATAATTTTCGTCCGCATCAATTTCCTCCCAATCTTTGTTTTTTACATTTGGCAAAAAAATAAAGTCGGTAATTTTTCCAGTAACAGTATCGAGCTGGTAAAGATTAGTATCAGCATCGTCATTATGGGTCCACAAACCGCCATTTGTGTAAACCAAACCCGAAGTTTCGTGAATCTTTTCGGACAAAATCACAGAAAATTCAGGCTTCAGTTTTTGAGCTTGTACTATTGCAGTTGAAAAAATGAGTAGCCAACAGAATTTCAAAATTAAATATTTTTTTCGCCCGCTTTTTCCTTCCGAATCCTTTCTATATCTTCTAATGTGGCGCATTTAGTATGGATTTTTTCTCCGTCAACCGTAAATGGTAAATGAACAGTTTCGACCTCGGTTAAACTTTCTTCTAGATAATCTTCCATATCTTTTAAATCGTAAAACCAAATTTTATCAAATTGCACTTTTTTGACAGATGCATCTTTTAGCAGTATTTCTTCTTTTAATTTCTTTTTCATCGTTTCAAAATTAATCAATTATACTAAATAAAAAAGAGGTTCCAAAGTTGGAACCTCTCTTTACCCATACATTTCGTATCTTACAAACTTAAAAGCCCCCCAGCTCGTAAATTCTTTTACAAACTTACGCCTGAAAAAGGAGTGTTTACTTACACTATTTTGCTAAAAGTTTACAGCATTTTATTTTTACAAAAAAATATATCTTTTTTGGCTTCTACATTCCTTTGATTTTTTTTTCTAAAGGGAAATAAAAAAATGCTTCAAAAAATTAAGAGACAAAAGGACCTCTTCTAAAAGGTCCTTTCTCTTTACTCTTATATCTTGCTTCTAAAAACTACATATTCCTTCTATACTGTCCACCAACTTCAAACAATGAAGCTGTGATTTCTCCTAACGAACAAATCTTAGTGGCTTCCATCAATTGCTCAAAAATATTTTGATTATTAATCGCAACATCTTGAATTACAGACAATTGTTCCTTTGTTTTATCGCCATAAAATTGATGCAAATTGTCTAACATATCAATCTGGAACTGTTTTTCTTCTTCAGTAGCACGAATCACTTCGGCAGGAATCACCGTTGGCGAACCTTTTGAACTCAAGAACGTATTCACACCGATAATCGGGAATTCGCCCGTGTGTTTCAGCATTTCATAATACATACTTTCCTCTTGAATTTTCGAACGTTGGTACATGGTTTCCATCGCACCCAAAACGCCACCTCTTTCGGTAATTCTGTCAAATTCTTGCAAAACGGCTTCTTCCACTAAATCTGTCAATTCTTCAATGATGAACGAACCTTGAATTGGGTTTTCATTTTTCGCCAAACCTAATTCCTTATTGATAATCAACTGAATGGCCATGGCACGACGAACCGATTCTTCTGTTGGCGTTGTAATGGCTTCATCATAAGCATTGGTATGCAACGAGTTACAATTGTCATAAATCGCATACAAAGCTTGTAAAGTCGTTCGAATATCATTGAAATCAATTTCTTGAGCGTGTAATGAACGACCCGAAGTTTGAATATGATATTTCAACATTTGAGCTCTTTCGTTGGCTCCATATTTATTTTTTAAGGCTTTCGCCCAAATTTTTCTCGCTACACGACCAATCACAGCATATTCCGGATCGATTCCGTTGGAGAAGAAAAACGACAAGTTGGGTCCGAAATCATTAATATCCATTCCACGGCTCAAATAATATTCCACATACGTGAAACCATTTGCCAAAGTAAACGCCAATTGCGTGATTGGATTGGCACCTGCTTCTGCGATATGATACCCCGAAATGGAAACGGAATAGAAGTTTCTAACATTATTTTTGATAAAATATTCCTGAACGTCACCCATTAATCGCAAAGCAAATTCGGTAGAAAAAATACAAGTGTTTTGAGCCTGATCTTCTTTTAAAATATCCGCTTGAACCGTTCCACGAACTTGTGAAAGTGTTCTTACTTTGATTTGTTCGTAAACTTCTTTTGGCAACACCAAATCTCCCGTAACGCCAAGAAGCATCAAACCTAAACCATCATTTCCAGCTGGTAAATCGCCGTTGTATCTTGGTCTTTCCAACCCTTTTTTCTTGTAAATTTCGTTGATTTTAGCTTCAACTTCTTCCACCAAATTATTTTCTTTGATGTAGATCTCACATTGCTGATCGATTGCCGCATTCATAAAAAACCCAAGTAACATTGGAGCCGGACCATTAATGGTCATTGAAACCGAAGTCAACGGATGTGCTAAATTAAAACCTGAATATAATTTTTTAGCATCGTCCAAACAACAAATAGAAACTCCAGCATTACCTATTTTTCCGTAAATATCCGGACGAAGATGCGGGTCGTTTCCGTATAAAGTCACACTGTCAAAAGCCGTTGATAAACGTTTTGCAGGTAAACCAGCACTTACATAATGAAAACGCTTGTTGGTTCGTTCCGGACCACCTTCACCAGCAAACATTCTCGATGGATCTTCGCCTTCTCTTTTAAAAGGATACAATCCAGAAGTGAACGGAAATTCTCCTGGAACATTTTCTTGAAGACACCATTTTAAAATATCGCCCCAAGCTTCATATTTCGGCAAAGCTACTTTCGGAATTTGCGAATGCGATAACGATTCGGTGTGGGTGGCAATCTTGATTTCCTTATCTCTTACTTTAAACGTATAAACCGGATTTTTATATTTGTTTACTTTTTCGTCCCAAGTCAGGATGATTTCCCAGTTGTAAGGATCCAAATCCATTTTCACTTTATCGAATTGATTCAGAAGTAAATTCAGGAAGATTCTGTTTTCATCTTTTTCATCCAAAGCACTTGGCAAAACCGAATCATCATTGATTCCAGCTTTTGTTATTTCTGGTGTTTTGCCCGAAACCGATTCGATGGTTTTGAAAATTCCGTATAATTTTTGGGCAACTTTTTGCTGAGAAAGCGCATTTTCATCATACTTGCGATTGTTTTCGGCAATTTCAGAAAGATAACGTGTTCTGTGAGGCGGAATCACGAAGATTTTTTCGCTCATTTCACGTGTGATTTCGAAAGTAGATTTCAAGTCAGATGCTGTCTTTTCTACAATCTTATCCATAATAGCTTTGTAGAGCGTGTTCATTCCTGGATCGTTGAACTGCGAAGCAATCGTCCCGAAAACCGGCAAATCATCTGGATTGGCATCCCAAAGATTATGGTTTCTCTGGAATTGTTTTTTGACATCACGCAAAGCATCAAGTGAACCTCTTTTGTCAAATTTATTGATAGCAACCAAATCGGCAAAATCAAGCATATCGATTTTTTCCAACTGTGTTGCAGCACCAAATTCTGGCGTCATAACATATAAAGAAACATCAGAATGGTCCATGATTTCGGTATCCGATTGCCCGATTCCTGAAGTTTCAAGGATGATAATATCGTATTTTGCTGCTTTTAAAACCTGAATGGCTTCGGCAACATATTTTGATAAAGCCAAATTCGATTGACGTGTTGCCAACGATCTCATGTAAACACGAGGATTGTTGATGGCATTCATTCGGATTCTATCGCCTAACAAAGCACCACCTGTTTTTCTTTTTGATGGATCGACAGAAATCAATCCAATGGTTTTTTCTGGAAAATCGATTAAAAATCTTCTAACTAATTCATCAACCAAAGACGATTTTCCCGCTCCACCCGTTCCTGTAATTCCTAGAACTGGTACAGCCGCCCCCGAAGGGGGAGCTACTAATGATTGCGTGAAAACTTCATGAAAATTTTCAGGATTGTTTTCTGCAAGCGATATTAATCGTGCAATTGTATTAACCTCTTTTTTTTGAAGATTTTCCGCAATCATGGAAACTCCCCCTTTGGGGGTTGGGGGGCTGGCATCGGCCTTTTGTACCAAATCATTGATCATTCCTTGCAAACCTAATTCACGTCCGTCATCTGGAGCATAAATTCTTGTAATTCCGTAGTCCTGCAATTCCTTGATTTCGTCTGGAAGAATGACACCTCCGCCTCCACCAAAAATCTTGATGTGTCCCGCTCCTTTTTCATGAAGCAAGTCATACATATATTTGAAATATTCGTTGTGACCGCCTTGGTACGAAGTCATTGCAATCGCATTTGCATCTTCCTGAATAGCTGTATTTACTACTTCTTCCACGCTTCTATCATGGCCCAAATGGATTACTTCTACACCCGTAGATTGGATGATTCTTCGCATAATGTTGATAGCAGCGTCGTGTCCGTCAAAAAGTGCTGCAGCGGTTACAATTCTTACTTTATTTTTAGGAATATAAGGTTTTGCTTGTTCCATGTTGAAATATCTGTCAATTTTAGGTGTGCAATTTACGAATTTATTAAAAAACTTTAAAGAGAATGCAACCCCAAATAGGTTGTGTTTTCAGAAAAATTTTCAACAAATTAATTTTGGCTCAAACTTTGTTATCTTTGGTTTTATCAAATTTTAAATTCATGAAAAAAATTATCCTCCTTTCAGCGGCTTTTGCATTAATGGGTTGTGCAGAATTACAGCAAGTAGCCAGTCAATATCCGGGAATCGGTACAACTTTGGGAAACCCAGACATCGCAGCCGGATTAAAAGAAGCACTTAACAACGGGATTGATAAAGAAGTTTCAAAACTTACTGCCACTGATGGTTTTTTTAAAAATCAGTTGGTGAAAATTTTATTACCTGCCGAACTTCAAAAAGTAGATAAAACCCTTCGAGATATTGGATTATCTAGTTTGGCAGATGAGGGATTAAAGGTGCTAAATCGTGCGGCTGAAGATGCCGTGAAAGAAGCAACACCTATTTTTATATCCGCCGTAAAAAATATGACGTTTACTGACGCCAAAAATATTTTGTTAGGCAATCAAGATGCGGCAACGAATTATTTACAAAGAACGACTTCAACGGCTTTGTATAGTAAATTTAATCCGGTGGTAAAAAACTCGCTTGGAAAAGTTGGTGCCGATAAAGTTTGGAACAACATTATCACAAAATACAATGCCGTTCCATTAACTAAAGATGTTAATCCAGATTTGACAGATTATGTAACGAACGAAGCTATGAAAGGTGTTTTTACGATGATTGCTGTTGAGGAAAAAGACATCAGAACGAATCTTTCGGCACGTACATCTGATTTACTGAAAAAAGTATTTGCAATGCAAGACAAAAGATAACATTTGTAAATGTAAAAAATTAATTTTCAGCTACATAAATAACATTACCTTAACATTACAAACCAAAAAAAAGTTGCAACTTTGCAAAGAGATTAATGGTTTTCTCATTTGGTTAGGGTTAGTTAGAAAAAAAACGCCGGTGCTTTTTTAAAAAGTTCCGGCTTTTTTAGTTTATAAGTTTTGATGAATTTTTTTGAAATAATCAAACGATTTCAACAACCGCGAACCATACCAAGAAAACATTTCACCATCTACAAAAATGGTTTTCGCGTGATGTGTAAATCTTCCTAATTCAAAAGCGTCTTCGTCTTTAAACGGAAAAGGTTCGGACGATAAAAATACAATTTCCGGATCACCTTGAATACGCATTTTTTGCACAACAACTTCTGGATATCGACCCGGAAACTTTTCTTGATTGTCGTAAATATTTTCAAACTTGTTGAGTTTCAACATCTCATTAATAAAATTATCCGAACCCGCAACCATGTATGGGTTTTTCCAAATAAAATAAGCCACTCGTTGAGATGTCTTATTTTGCATAAATTGCTGAAAATCATTATAAGCAAACTTTAATTTGTCGTTCCATTTTTGTGCTTCGGTTCTTCGGTTGAAGATTTGCCCAAAGTCGGAAATCATTTGCAAAACATCTTCAAAAGTGATAATATTAGTGACCCAAACTGGCGCAATTTCTTGTAATCGAGCCACAATTTCGGGCGTATTTTCTTCTTTATTGGCGATGATAATATCGGGTTGGAGTAGCTTTATTTTTTCAAAATGTATTTTTTTGGTACCGCCAATCATTTTTTTGGTTGATTTTAAGCGATACGGATGCACACAAAACTTAGTAATTCCCACAATATTTTCTTCCAAATCCATATCGCAAAGTAACTCAGTTTGCGATGGTACCAATGAAATAATGCGTTGCGGAACTTTCTCGAATTGATGCTGGTTTCCTATTTGGTCTTGGAGGGTTTTCATCTATTTTTTAGAATAATTTTTAGCACGAATTCTCGAATTTTAAATTTTAAAAAAGAAAATTCTTGAATTCTTGGCCATCATTTTAGCTCAATATTTCCGCCATTTCCTGCTGAATTTTTAAGGCTTCTTCCCTCGCTTTTTCGGGAAAATTTTCGTCACTTGAAGCGTAAATAATGCCGCGAGATGAATTAATGAGCAATCCAACATTTTCTGACATTCCGTTTTTGCAAACTTCAGAAAGGCTTCCTCCTTGAGCTCCAACTCCGGGAACAAGCAAGAAATTTTCGGGCACAATTTTTCTAATTTCTGTAAAATATTCCGCTTTAGTGGCGCCAACAACGTACATCAAATTTTCAGCATTTTCCCAAGTTTTTGAGGTTTCAATCACTTGTTTATATAGTTCTTTTCCGTTGGAATCTTTCGTTTGAAAATCGAAAGCGCCTTCGTTGGATGTTAACGCTAATAAAATGGTAAATTTATTTTTTACGGCCAAAAATGGTTCGACAGAATCTTTACCCATGTAAGGCGCGACCGTCACAGAATCAAATGCTAAATCCTCTAGAAATGCTTTGGCGTACATGGCGGAAGTATTGCCAATATCGCCACGTTTGGCATCGGCGATGGTAAAAATTTCCGGGTGTTTTTGATTGAGGTAATTGATAGTTTTTTCTAATGCCATCCAGCCTTTTAGTCCGTATGCTTCGTAAAAGGCGGTATTGGGTTTATAGGCGACAGTCAAATCATGCGTGGCATCAATAATGGCTTTGTTGAATTCGAAAATTGGGTCTTCTGTTGCCAAAAGATGATTTGGAATTTTGTTTAAATCTACATCCAGACCAATGCAGAGAAAGGATTTTTTAGCAAAAATTTGTTGTGTGAGTTGTTGTGTAGTCATGTAGTTGATGGCCGATTTAGGATTTCAGATTTATGATTTATCATGTCCGAAATTGTTGTATTCTGACAAAGTTCGGAAAAAAATGATGCATTAGAAAATTAATAGTGTATGGTTTTGGTTTTTGAATTGACGGATGAAAATAATTTGTAAAAAAAATGCCAAACTAAATTGTCTGGCATCTATTTTCTATTTTCAAGATTAAAAAACTTCGCTGGCTTCTTTGAGTTTTTCGGTGTTGGAAACGAGTTGGAGTTCGTCAATCATTTTGTGAAGATTTCCGTTCATGAAACCGTCAAGGTCGAAAATGCTTACGCCAATTCTGTGATCTGTAATTCTTCCTTGTGCATAATTATAGGTTCGAATTTTTGCGGAACGGTCTCCTGAACTTACTTGTGAATTTCGTTTTTTAGCATCTTCTTCCTGCTTTTTTGCCAATTCTTGCTCATACAAACGTGAACGCAAAACGGTGAACGCTTTGTCTTTGTTTTTATGCTGCGATTTTTCGTCTTGACATTGTGCTACCAATCCTGTTGGAACGTGAGTAAGACGAACGGCGGATTTTGTGGTATTAACCGATTGACCTCCAGGGCCTGACGAACAAAAATAATCAATACGAACATCGTTCATGTCGATATGCACATCAAATTCTTCGGCTTCTGGCAAGACCATCACGGTTGCTGCAGAGGTGTGAACACGACCTTGAGTTTCAGTTTGTGGAACGCGTTGAACACGATGCACTCCGGCTTCAAATTTTAAAGTTCCGTAAACGTCTTCGCCGGTAACTTCAAAAATAACCTCTTTAAAACCACCTGAAGTTCCTTCATTTAAATCTACCACAGAAGTTCTCCAACCTTTGCTCTCGCAGTATTTGGTGTACATTCTAAACAAATCTCCGGCAAATATACTGGCTTCGTCACCACCGGTTCCGGCACGAATTTCCACCATTACGTTTTTCGCATCTTCGGGATCTTTTGGGATGAGCATGAATTTAATTTCTTCCTCTAATTCTGGAAGACGAGCCTTTGCTTCATCGAGTTGCATTTTGGCCATTTCGGTCATTTCGGGATCGCTTCCGTCTGCAATTATTTCGTTTGCCTCGTCGATATTGCCCATTAAATTTACGTATTCGTCGCGTTTTTCGGCAAGCGCTTTAAGGTCTTTGTATTCTTTATTAAGTTGAACGTAACGTTTTTGATCGGCAATTACATCGGGTTGGATAATTAAATCCGACACCTCATCAAAACGCTGTTTCACAATTTGCAATCTATCTAACATCTCTCTTCCTTTATTTTGGAGTGCAAATTTACGAAAATATTTTCTATTTACGACAGGTTTGAGAATTGACAATTTATGATAAATTGCATCACATTTTTTTAATTTTTATCAGAATGAAAACAGAAATTAAATTTTTCGCATGTTGCTTATTGTTAGGGCTTTTTTCTTGCAAAGAAGCACACGATGCGCAACGTGATAAACCAGAAATGTCTGATGGAAAATATTTTGCTTTGACGAATGTTGAATGGTTATTAGGTCGTTGGGAAAACAATTCGCCGGAAGGCAATTTATCTGAAATTTGGAAAAAGGAAAACGATTCTACTTTATTAGGAGAAAGTTATTTTGTGATTAAAAATGATACAGTTTTTGGAGAGAAAGTAAAATTATTTCAATCCGGAACTCAATTGGTTTACGAAGTAAATGTTGCCAACCAAAACGATGGAAAAGCAGTGGCATTTGAATCTACGTTTTTCAATAATAAAACGGCTATTTTTGAAAATAAAAACCACGATTATCCTAACAAAATTATCTACAACAAAGTTTCTGACGATAGTTTAGTGGTGACAATTTCCGGACTAAAAAAAGGAATTCCGGCTGATGAAACTTTTAAAATGAAAAAAATCAACTAACAAATATTGAAAAACAATGGCACAAATTAATCCTTATTTAAGCTTCAACGGGAATTGCGAAGAAGTATTTTTATTTTACAAATCTGTTTTTGGCGGAGAATTTTCTTACATCGGAAGATTTAAAGACATGCCTGCCGACGAAAACAAAGGTCCGATGCCGGACGAAATTGGCAATTTGATTATGCACGTGAGTTTGCCAATCGGGAAAGATTCGGTTTTAATGGGAAGTGACACTCACAAAGCTTTTAGTCCGCCGGTTAAAGCGGGAACCAATATTTCTATTTCTATTAACGCTGAAAATGAAGCCGAAGCACAAAAATTATTTGACGGTTTGAGCGAAAATGGTCATATCATCATGCCTTTGGAAAATACATTTTGGGGTGCTCTTTTCGGAATGTTTGTGGATCAATTTGGCATTCAATGGATGGTAAATTATGATTATGAGCAAAAGTAAAAATCGTTATTAAACGCAAAAACCTCCGGATTGGAGGTTTTTTTATGAATTTTTTGAAAGAAATTTTATTTTTCTTCAGCAGAAGTTTCAGCGGTTTCAACCGGAGTCTCTTCTGTAGTAAATCCTTTTGCCTGTAACATATTGTACCAATGCAACACTTTTTTAATATCAGAAATATAAACTCTTTCTTGATCGTAATCTGGTAAAATTTCTTGGAAATAAGCAGTTAATTTTGCTGCATCTTCTTTATGAGATGGAGCCGGACCGTTATTTTCTTTTTCGGCAATGGCTTGCATTACTTCGCGCAAAGGTTTTTCTTTTTCGTAAGTATAAATCGAAATTTCTGATAACAAACTTACGTTGCTTCTTAAACCTACGGTTACTTTTTTCCCGTCTAAAAGTGACTCTGCCACAAATCCGGTTCTGGTTTGCATTTTTAGAAGATAAAGCCCTGGTTTTCCAGAAATTGCTAATATTTTGTCGATGTTCATTTTATAAATTTTTATTTATTTAAAATATTTTTTTCAAAAATAATTAACGCCCTTTTTTGTTGGCAAATTTCATGCGGTAATCCGGTCTTGCTTTACCTTCCATGATGTTTTGCAACTTCTTTTTAATGAGCTGTTTTTTTAATGTCGAAATTTTATCGGTAAACAAAATTCCTTCGATATGATCATATTCGTGCTGAATTACGCGAGCGATTAATCCATCATATTCTTCTGTTTTTTTATTAAAATTTTCATCAAAATATTCGATGGTAATTTTTTCTTTTCGGTAAACATCTTCGCGAACTTCAGGAATACTCAGGCAACCTTCGTTAAAACCCCATTCTTCGCCTTCTTCCTTAACTATTTTAGGATTAATGAAGGTTTTTTTGAAGTTTTTTAGTTGCTCTTGTTCTTCTTTTTCCAATTCATCATCTTCGCCAAAAGGAGCTGTATCAACCACGAAAAGGCGGATACTTATGCCAACTTGTGGTGCTGCAAGACCAACTCCGTAAGCATTGTACATGGTTTCGTACATATTTGCGATTGTTTCGGACAAGTTAGGATAATCTTGTGGAATTTCGCTTCCTACTTTTCTCAAAACTGGATCTCCATATCCTACAATTGGTAAAATCATTGTGTTTTTTTGGTATTGAAACTTATACATTAGAGGTTTTTCCTCAAAAACCGGAGGGCAAAAATAATGAAAAAATTGTTAAGCTATGCCAAAGTTTTGCAAAGACAACTCATTAAAAATTTTATTTTTTTTTAATGTTAAAAAAATTACCAATGGTTATCTTTGCGTATCATCGCTGCCATTATGATTCAAAAAATCCGCGACTTTACCACAACCACTAATTTCACCAATGCTCTGCAAGTGACGTTTGCAGCGGTTTTGCCTGTACTTTTATTTTCTTATTTCGGGAATTTCCAGATTGGTTTTAACATTGCAATTGGTGCTTTTTTAACGTATCCGAGTGACATTCCCAGTATTTTAAAACACAAAATAAAAGGACTTTTAGTCGCTTCGGCAATAGTTGCCGGATGTAACTTAGTAGTCAATTTACTTTTCCCACATTCGTTTATCTTGTTTCCGGTTTTGGCGTTGCTGTTTTTTTTCTTTTCGATGATTTCCGTTTATGGTCAACGGGCTACATTTGTTTCCTTCTCGGCATTATTATCACTTTGTTTGGCATTTGGGCACATACACGAAGATTACCCGGAAATTTTTCAATATTCCGCTTTAATGTTGGCCGGAGGTTTATTTTACACTTGTGTCTCATTGGTTTTTTATTTTTTTCAACCTCACAAATATGTCGAATTACAATTAGCGGAATGCTTAAAACTCACAGCGAAATACATGAAATTTCGCGGTGACTTGTGGAATGAAACGTCAAATCGCGAAAAAATTATCGAAAAACAATTGTACTTGCAGGTAGAATTAAATACCATCCACGAAAATCTTCGGGAAATTTTAATTCGTCATAGAACAAACACCAGCGGGACTTCCACACAAACCCGCAGACATACAATAGCCTTCATTGCTTTGGTAGAAATTCTAGAATTGGCGCTTTCCACCTCGTTCGATCATGACAAACTTCACAAAAAATTTGAAGAACATCCTAAAGTGTTGGCAACCTATCAAAATTTAGCATATAATTTGGCTTCCTCTTTAAAATCGGTTGCAAAAATCATTTCTAACAAAAGTAAAAAATATGTTGCCAAACACAAGCTTATCGAGGATTTGGCATCTTTAGAAAACTCCATTACTGATTATGAAAAAATTCTGGGCAAAGAGCAAGCGGCTGAAGGGGTTTATATGCTGGGAAATATGTTGCATTATGCTCAAAAACAAATTGAAAAAATAAAAAATATTGAACGTGCTTTGTTGCCTAATTCCGACTTGAAATCGCTTCTTTCCGGCGAGAGAAATGTGGGTAGAATTTTGGCACCTCAATATTATTCTTGGAGTACTTTTAAAGAAAACTTAAGTTTTTCATCGACCATTTTTAGACACTCGCTTCGATTGACGGCGACGATTTTGCTGGCTTTTTTAATCGGAAATATTTTTGCTTTAGAAAATGTGTATTGGATTTTGTTAACGGTTGTGGTGATTATGCGTCCGGGTTACGGACTCACGAAATCTCGATCTTATCAAAGAATTATTGGTACTGTTGCCGGCGGAATTATTGCTTTTGCCATTTTACTTTTTGTGCAAAACAATATTATTTTGGGTGGTTTGGCCATTTGTGCAATGATATTAGGCTTTACTTTTACCAGCATAAATTACAAAATTGGCGCAACATTTGTCACCATTTATGTGGTTTTTATCTACGGAATTATTACGCCAAATATCAACGATGTGATTCAATACAGAATTTTAGATACGGTTGTAGGCGCAACTTTGGCTTTTATTGCCAATTATTTTTTCTGGCCTTCATGGGAATTTATGACACAACCGGCTTATATTAAAAAATCGATTGAAGCCAATAGGGATTATTTGACAGAAATTTCTGAGTTGTACAATAATAAAAATGAAGCACCAGCCAGTTACCGAATTGCCCGAAAAAATGCCTTTATTGAAATTGGAAATTTGATGGCTTCGTTTCAAAGGATGACACAGGAGCCTAAATCAAAGCAAAAACAAGTGCAGCAAGTTTACAAATTGGCAGTTTTAAATCACACCTTACTTTCATCTTTAGCGTCACTAGGAACTTATGTTCAGACCCACAAAACGTACAAAGCGTCTGAAGCGTTTAATGCTGTAGTGCAAACCGTGATTAAAAACTTAAATTACGCCATAACCTTTGCTGATCTTGAGATTACAGATACACTTGCTAATGCTGGCAATCAGAAAGAATTAGCAATGAGATTTACAGAATTAAAAAATATTAGAGCCAAAGAATTACGAGAAATTCATCTGCAAGGCGATGATGAATTTTTGCTCAAAATGCAAGAAGCACAATTAGTGATTGAGCAACTCGTTTGGCTTACCAATTTATCAGAAAGTATCATCAACGCTGCTAAACAATTGCATCAAACGCAATAAATAAGTCCGCAATTGAAGCGGACGTTTTATTGGAGTGAATTTTTTAAAAAAGTTTCAAAACCTTTGCAGTATGATTGCGAATTTGTTTTAAAAATTCTTCGTCATCGTTAAGGTTTTTTCCAAAAGATGGAATCATTTCTTTCAACTTTTGCTGCCATTCGGCGGATTGTTCTTTTTCAGAGAAACATTTTTGTATCAAATCTATCATGATGGAAACGGCTGTTGATGCTCCAGGCGAAGCTCCCAACAATACCGCAAGCGAACCATCTCCGGCAGTTACCACTTCGGTTCCAAATTCTAAAACACCTCCACCTGATTCACTTTTTTTAATCACCTGAACGCGTTGTCCAGCTGTTTCCAAAACCCAATCTTCGAGTTTGGCTTCAGGTAAATATTCTTGTAATGCCTCAATTCTATCTTCTGGTGACTGGCGGACTTGCTCAATTAAATATTTGGTTAAAGGCAAATTATTAAAACCTGCCGAAAGCATTGGAATTAAATTGTTCGGTTTAATGGAAAGTGGTAAATCTAAATACGAACCATTTTTTAAAAATTTAGTCGAAAAACCAGCATACGGCCCGAAAAGTAAGGCTTTTTTTCCGTCAATCATTCGGGTATCTATGTGTGGAACTGACATTGGTGGCGCTCCAACTGAAGCTTTTCCGTACACTTTTGCATTGTGTTTTTCAATAATTTCGGGGTTAATGCATTTCAACCATTGACCACTTACTGGAAATCCACCAAAACCTTTTCCTTCCGGAATTCCAGATTTTTCAAGCAATGGCAATGAACCTCCACCAGCTCCAATGAATACAAATGGCGTGTATGCTTTTATTTTTTCGCCTGAAGATAAATTGGTAATTTTTAATCGCCATTTACCATCACGCTGGTGTTTTAATTTTCGAACTTCGTGGTGAAAATGCATGTTTACGCCATCGAGCGTTTGCAAATAATTAAAAATAGCTCTGGTTAATGCGCCAAAATTCACATCGGTTCCGATTGGCATATTGGTTGCGGCAAATGAACTTTGGGAATCTCTACCTTCCATAACCAATGGCATCCATTGTGAAATTTGCGTAGCATCTTCTGAATATTGCATTCCTTTAAAAAGATTGTATTGCTGCAATGCTTCAAATCGTTTTTTAAGAAAATTGACATTATTTTCACCCCAAACAAAACTCATGTGGGGAATACTTTTGATAAAATTTTCTGGGTTATTAATGAGATTTTTCTCTACCAAATATGCCCAAAACTGTCGGGAAACTTCGAAAGATTCGGCGATTTTAACCGCTTTTTTTGTATCGATTTTTCCGTTTGGCAATTCTGGTGTATAGTTTAATTCGCAAAAAGCGGAATGTCCCGTTCCTGCATTGTTCCAAGCATCGGAACTTTCGGCAGCAGCAACATCCAGGCGTTCGTAAATTTCTATTTTTAAGGAAGGTTCCAGTTCTTTTAGCAACAAACCAAGGGTGGCACTCATGATTCCGGCACCAATTAAAACTACATCGGTTTGTGTTTTTGAAGTAGTATTCATCACAATTTTTTTGAACTGCAAAGATACTTTTTATGATTTACTTTTTTAATTATTTATAATAATCTTAAATAAGAATTTTGGCAATTGTTATCGTTTCTGTTGCAGATAATCCTGAAGCAAGATAGTAGCGGAAATTTCGTCTATTAATGCTTTGTTTTGACGCTGTTTCTTTTTCATGCCACTGTCAATCATAGTTTGAAATGCCATTTTTGAAGTAAATCTTTCATCCACTCTTTTTACCGGCATTTCGGGAAATTTTTTTTGGAATTTTTCTACAAACTTATCAATAATTTCGGCACTTTCAGAAGGCGAATAGTCCATCTGTTTAGGTTCGCCAATTAACACTAAGGATACTTTTTCTTTGGCGAAATAATCTTCGAGAAATTGTAGTGCTGTTTCGGAAGCAATGGTGGTTAAACCTGAAGCGATGATTTGCATTTCATCAGTAACGGCAATACCGGTGCGTTTTTTTCCGTAGTCGATGGCGAGGATTCTGGGCATTCTTTTTTTTGTAAAGATAATTGGTTTTTTTAAAATATTTTTTTCATTTATTTTTTAAACATTGAGAAGTTAAGGTTTTGTTGTATTTACCAATCATCAGTTGAAACTCTGAAACTTTGGTTTTTTTTTACATTCATAAGGTAAGGAAAGTTAAGGTATGCTTTGCGGAGTCTCAAAGGCGCAAAACTGTTGCTATTTTCGAAACTTTGAAACTCTGAAAACTTTGATTTTTTTTCAACATTTAGAAGTTAAGAAAAGTTAAGGTTTTTCTCGCAGAGGCGCGAAGGCGCAAAACTGTTGCTATTTTCGAGACTTTGAAACTTGAAGCTTGAAACTTTGAAACTTGAAACCTGAAATTTGAAACTTTTTAAAAAACAACCTTTCCAAAAAAGCAGCAAGATAACTTTTTAGCCCCGTCCTGAAGTTTCGGGAGAAGCGGGAATTGCCTTTCCTGAAAATGCCTGATGATTCGCTTCTGAAAAAAATATATCTTTGCGCAAAATTATTTTTTATGACTGCTTTACAAACTACTATTGAAAATGCTTGGGAAAACCGCGCTTTGTTACAAGAAGAATCTACTACGAAGGCTATTCGGGAAGTAATTGAACTTTTGGATTTAGGAAAACTTCGTGTGGCTGAACCGTTGGAAAATGGCGGTTGGCAAGTGAATGAATGGGTAAAAAAAGCGGTGGTGATGTATTTTCCTATTCAGAAAATGGAAACTTTGGAAGCGGGAATTTTTGAATACCACGATAAAATGCCGTTGAAACGCAATTATGCCGAAAAAGGAATTCGTGTGGTTCCAAATGCGGTGGCGCGACATGGTGCTTATATTTCGAGTGGTGTAATTTTGATGCCAAGCTACGTAAATATCGGGGCTTTTGTGGATGAAGGGACGATGGTGGACACTTGGGCTACGGTGGGAAGTTGTGCTCAAATTGGAAAAAATGTTCACTTGAGTGGTGGTGTTGGAATTGGTGGCGTTTTGGAACCGCTTCAAGCAGCTCCTGTAATTATAGAAGATGGCGCATTTATTGGTTCGAGATGTATAGTGGTGGAAGGCGTTCGCGTGGAAACAGAAGCGGTTTTGGGGGCGAATGTTTGCTTAACAGCTTCAACGAAAATTATTGATGTTACGGGTGACGAACCTGTTGAAATGAAAGGTGTTGTTCCTGCGAGATCGGTTGTGATTCCTGGAAGTTACACGAAAAAATTTGCCGCTGGAGAATACCAAGTGCCCTGTGCATTAATCATCGGAAAAAGAAAACCTTCGACTGATTTAAAAACTTCTCTGAACAATGCGTTGAGAGAATATGATGTGGCGGTTTAGATATTTAGGATTTTAGATATAGGATTGATGACTTTAGAATTTTGCTACTTTACAACTCTGAAACTTTTGCAACTCTAAAAGAATATGAAAATACTTGTAATCCAGATGAAGATGATTGGTGATGTTTTGGTGAGTTCTATAATTTGCAATAATTTAAAAAGTGAATATCCAAATGCGCAAATCGATTATTTGATTTACCCGTTCACAGTTCCAGTTGTGGAAAATAATCCTAACATTGACAATTTAATTTTATTTGAAGAAAAATATTCAAAAAGTAAGTGGCAACTGTTGCAATTTATCCTGAAAATTAGAAAGCAAAAATACGATATTGTAATTGATGCTTATGGCAAACTTGAAAGTGCTATTATCACAAAGTTTTCAGGTGCATCAAAAAGAATTGGTTATCGACAGAAAGAAAAACTGAATGCGTATAATATAGCTGTAGATCATCATGATTTTCCAAAAAGTTATGCTGGCTTGGCAATTGAAAGGAGAGAAAATCTTTTTAAAGATCTGATGACCGAGCCTATCGAAAATCATCCGAAACTTTTTGTTACCGCAAAAGAAAAACAAGATGCTTACAATATTTTCTTGTCTAACGGAATAAATCCGGAGAAAGAAAACGTATTGATGCTAAGCATATTAGGAAGCGATTTGGATAAAACCTACCCTGAAAAATATTTGGTAAAACTTATTGAATTAATAGCAAAGCAGGAAAACATAAAACTGCTTTTCAATTACATGCCTAAGCAATTTTCTCAAGCCAAAGCTATTTATGACCAATGCTCTCAAGAAGCGAGAGATAAAATTAAACTAGAAATCATCGGTGAAAATCTTCGCTCATTTATGGGACTTATGTGGCATTGTAAAATGATGATTGGCAACGATGGTGGCGCAGTAAATATGGCAAAAGCCTTGAATAAACCCACATTTACGATATTCTCACCTTGGATTCAAAAAGAAAGCTGGAGTATTTTTGAAGATGGAAATTTTCACAAAGCGGTACATCTAAAGGATTTTGCACCACAACTTTTTTCTAACGTGAATAGGAAGACACTCAGAAAAAACTATCAAGATTATTACAAACGTTTTGAGCCCTTATTGATACAAGATAGCTTGATTACATTTTTAAACACTCATTTACCCCAACACAATGTATAAGTTTTTAATTTATATTTCGCATCCTTATAGCATCCCGATTGGAAAACCGCTTCAAATGGAGATTGAAAAACGCGGTTACCAAGTCTTTTGGTTTTCAGAATTAGAATATACCAAAGATTATTTTGTAGGTGATGAAAAAATATTAAACAGCGTTGAAGAGGTGTTAAATTACCAGCCACATATTGTTTTAACCGCTACTGATAGCGTTGCTGATTTTTTTTCGGGCATAAAAGTTCAAATTTTTCACGGATTTTCAGCTAATAAGCGACCTTTAATGAGTGACCACTTTAAAATTAGAGGGTTTTTTGATTTATATACCACTCAAGGTCCTTCTACGACCGAAATTTTTCAACAGCAGGCAAAAAAGTATGGTTTTTTTGAGGTGGTTGAAACCGGATGGTCAAAGGTGGATCCTCTTTTTCCGATTGAAAAAAAATCCGAAACAGAAAAACCTATAATTCTAATCTCTTCAACTTTTACTACCAGGTTAAGCTTGGCAAAAATTGACGAAGTTTATACCGAAATTAAGCGACTGTCTTTAACTGGAAAATATCAGTTTTTGTGCGTATTGCATCCAAAATTAGACCCTGAAACTAAAGCAAAATTTCAGGATTTAGAAGGCGAATTTTTTCAGTATTTTGACACCACTGATTTAGTTCCATTGTATAAAAAAGCCGATATGATGTTGTCCGACACTACCTCAGCTATAATTGAATTTTTGTTACAAGAAAAACCCGTAGTTACTTTTAGAACTAACAAGCCGGATGAACATTTAATAGATGTTACTGAGGTTTCCGAAATTGAAAATGCCATTGCTTTAGCCTTAACAAAGCCCGAAAAAACAATGACCGCAATTAGAGATTATATTACTTGGACACATCCTTATCATGACGGAAAATCCAGTGGTAGAGTGATTGACGCCGCTATCAATTTTTTAAACAAAGATAAATCACATCTCAAATCTAAACCGCTGAATCTAATTCGGAAATGGAAAATGAGAAAACGCTTGAAGTATTTTACTTTAAAATCTTACAATAAGCCCATTACCTTAAAATTATAAGATAATTTAGTTCTATAATTGTTCTATCCCATTTGGGATTTTAATTATTTTATGCTTTTCATTATAACTTCTAATCGCATTATTATTGGCCCAATTTTCGGGGCTGGAATATCCACGAGCGTGATCTAGGTGAATGCATATTGAACTGTATCTTACCTGTTTCGATAACAAGCCATAATTAAATAGTCGTTCTCCTAACTCTCGGTCTAATCCGCCATATTTCATATCGTGATTAAATCCGTTCACGGCAATAATATCTTTTTTAAATCCAGACGAATTATGCCCGTTCCATGAACGTTTTGTGGGTGTTACCCAATTCATAAACATCGCAAAAATCTTGTTATGTGTGAGCTTGGTATTTTTAAACCCTAGTTTTAAACCATTTTTTCTTAACCAAGATAATTGGAAACAATTTTGCGAAATAATATCTGTTTCGGAAATAAGTTCGGAAATATTCATAGGAAGTTTAAAGTAGCCTCCCGAAAGAAAGTAACCTTCTTGTTTTACTTTAAGATGTGAGGCCACGAAATCTTTTCGGGGAATACAATCTCCATCAGTAAACAACAAGTAATCAGAACCCGAAACTAAAATGGCTTTATTTAAAATCTTTGATTTTTGAAATCCGTTGTCTTCGTGCCACACATGAACAATGGGATGCTTAAATTGAGAAGAAAAACTATCGACTAATTCTTTAGTTTTTGATGTTGAACCATCATCGGCAATAATAATTTCAAAGTCAGTTTCGGTTTGAACGCTATAGCCAATTAAAACTTTGCGTAGCCATTCTTCTGCATTGTAAGTGGTGATGATGATGGATATTTTCATTGAAATTATTGAGAAGCGAAAAATACTATTTTTTACCAAATATTATTTCCAAAACTTCAATTTCTTTTTTAATCTTTTTTTTCTTTGAAAACGATATTGAAAATCAGCTGTATGTTTCCAAAGAGAATCAAAAATCACCTCTTCTTTTTCGCCTGAAACTTTAGCATATTCATTGCTCATGATGGCTATCATTTCCTTTTTAGGTGTTAATCTGCGGAGATTTTTCATCCGAAGGTCAAAGTCCATTTTCTTGTGAAATTTCATTCGGTTTAAATCCACCAAATAAAAATTGTAAAGAGCGCTTTCGTTCTTTTTTATCAGCGTGTTTCCGGGAGAATGGTCTAAAAATTCTATTCCTTTTTGATGCAATTGGTAGCAAAAGCGTGTAAATTGTCTCAGAATAATTTCATTTTCCGGGAATTCAGGGTTTTGCACTAGTTCTCTAAAAGTTAAATCGCAATTTAAATGTTCGCTTAAATAATAACTCTCTTTTAATCCTATAATATCATAATTTTCAAAAAAAGCGATGGGTTGCGGAGTTCCTATTCCGTTTTCTATCAAATAATTTGCAAATTCAAATGAACGTCTTGCTTTCGATTTTCTGAAATAACGGTACACAAATTTGTTTACCAAATTAGGCTTTTTGAAAGACTTGATGTTAATGGTTTTTCCCTCAAAATCAAAAAGTTTAATTTGATTTCTTTTTCGATCATCAAATTTTTTTCCTGATGTTGCAAAATTTTTAATTAGGTTTTGCAATAGGGCTTTCTTTCCTTTGAAATCAGGGTGTAACTTTAAATTCATTTGGTACTTTTATAAAATGTAAAACTAAATAAATTTAACGACTTAAATATTGATGTACTCCATTTTCAATCCGAATTGTTTTTTCTAGAATTGTTTTTTGTTCAATAGCGTTGTTGAGTTCGAGATTATGTTTAGAATTTGTTTTATGAAAAATATGGAAAACAATTCCGGCATACCGAAGTCTTTTGGCTAAAACTCCTTTGTTTCCCATTCTAATTACCAAGTCAGAATCTTCCCTGCCCCAACCTTCAAAATCTTCATTGTAACCATTTATTTCTATGAAATCTTTCCTCCAATAAGACACGTTGCAACCTCTAAATTTTTTAGAAATTCCTTGATGAGGTTTGTATAATTGTGCCAAAAATGGAAAGTATAAGGTTCTGGTTTTGTTTTTAATTTCTTTAGAAAAAAGGTTAAATGTAATTTTCTTTTTTCGAAAAATTTCATTTACAAAATCAGGCAAAATATTAACTCGAGAGCCATATAAATAAACGTTTGACTTTGCGTTAGTAATATGATCTTTTACAAAATTTTTATCGAGAATACAATCTCCATCCGCTTGAATTATGTAGTCAGCATCGGTTTCTGCAATAGCTTTATTTAGAATTTTAGACTTCCTAAATCCTTTGTCGTCCTGCCAGAAATGTTTAACTGAGGTATCTATTTTTTTTGAAAAAATATCAATCAATGCTTTGGTTTCTTTTGTTGAACCATCATCTGCAATAAGAATCTCATTTGGCAACTGAGTTTGATTTTGAACGCTTTTGAGGACCAATTCTAAAGCATTAGGCCAATTGTATGTGGAAATTAAAAGTGCCGTTTTCATTTAGAAATTCTTTTATAAAGGTTGAGCGTTTTTAAAGCACAATGTTGAGTGGTGTAGTTTTTGGTAAATAAATCATAAGCTTTTTGCGCAAATTTATTTTTTAAATCTTCATTAAAAATCAGTTGGTTTATTTTTTCCGCCAATGATTTATAATCTTTTACTTCTGTTAAAAAGCCATTTTCTCCATCGATTAAAATTTCGGGAATACCACCTGCAGCGGTAGAAACAACAGGCGTTTTTTTATAAAAAGATTCGTAGATTGTTAAAGGAAATCCCTCTCTTTCTGAACTCATCACGTACAGCTCAAATTCGGAAATAAAGCTTGATGCATTTTCTAAAAACCCAACTAAGGAAATATTATTTTGAAGTTGATATTGCTCGATTAATGCTGTAATTTCCGGTGTAATTTTTGGGTTAATACTTCCTAATTGAATCAGATGAACGTTTCTGATATTTTTAATATTTATCAATTCATTCATTGCCAAAATAAGCGTCGGCAAATCTTTCGCTTTAACATGATTAGCAATATTACCAATTATAAACTTAGATTGCTCAATTTTTAAAAAGTCTTTTAACTTATAGTTGGGCTCTTTTATCCTAGAAACTGATATCCCGTCATATATTACCTCTAACTTTCGATGGTTTTTAGGGCTTAAAATTTGCGAAAATTCATTTTTAACTTTTTTAGAAACGCAAATTACCGCTGATATATTTTTGTAATTATACTTCAGTTTACTTAACACGCTACTACTGTTTCCCATTCCTTTTTTTGAAAAAACCGTAGGCGTTTTTAAACTGTAAAGAATATCTGACAATGTAAAAACCGTCAGAGAATCACTCGTATGTAAGTGAATTACATCTGGCAGTTCTTGTTTGACAATCTTTTTTATCAATTTATAATTAGAAAATTTATTTAGTTTTTTTTGATCAGAAGTCAAAAACTTAATATTGTGTCTTCCACATTCACTCTCGAGAGGACTATTTTTAACGCCAAAAACTACGCTTGCCACATTCAGTAATTCTAATTCCGAAATTAAATCGATTAACTGCTGCTCATTACCTCCCCAACTACGAGCTCCTGAAATATGCAAGACTTTCATAAAATTTATTTGTTTCTTTGCAAATATAACTCCAATTTTAAAATACTGATGCAAGAGATTAACCAAGAAATCCATAACGCATTTGAAGTTATCCAAAAAGGCGGAATCATTCTCTATCCCACAGAAACTGTTTGGGGAATTGGCTGTGATGCTACAAATGCAGAGGCTGTTGCCAAAATTTATGCCTTGAAGAAACGCGAGGAAACCAAGTCGATGATTGCTTTGGTCAACGGCGAACGCATGATTTACAATATTTTTAAAGAAATTCCTTCGGTGGCCTGGGATATTCTAGACTTGTCAGAAAAACCTACCACGCTTATTTTAGACAATCCTAGAAACGTGGCCGAAAATTTAATTTCTCCAGATAAAACTTTGGGAATTAGAATCATAAAAGAACCATTTGCGTATAAACTTTTGGAACGAATGAAAAAACCACTCGTTTCTACTTCGGCAAATATTTCGGGAATGCCCACTCCTGTTTCCTTTAAAGAAATTAGCGAAGAGATTTTAAAAGGTGTTGACTATGTTGTAAATTTGCCCAACGAAAAAATGACCGGAAAACCATCCGCCATTATCAAACTTACTAATGATTGCCAAGTGAAAATTATTAGAAAGTAGGTTTTATTTTTCAGTTTTTTGCCACTGATTCACTGATTTTTTTATGATTCAAATCAGCGGCTAAAACAATTAGCCACGAATAAAAAATGAATTACACCGAATCCTTACAGCATCCCATTTTCAACATTATCTCCAAAGCCGCAAACGAACTTGGTATAGAAACCTACGTTATTGGTGGTTTTGTAAGGGATTTGATTTTGAAACGAGATTTTAAAAAAGACATTGACATTGTGGCTGTGGGAAGCGGAATTGAGCTTGCGTTAAAAGTTTCGGAATTATTGCCAAACAAACCCAAAGTTCAAGTTTTTAAAAATTATGGGACTGCAATGTTGCGTTACTTTGACACCGAAATTGAATTTGTTGGCGCCAGAAAAGAATCCTATAATTTTAATAGCCGAAATCCAGAAGTGGCTCCCGGAACATTAAAAGATGACCAAGACAGGCGCGATTTTACCATCAACGCTTTGGCTATTTCTCTTAACGAAAATAATTTTGGAGAACTCATTGACCCGTTCAACGGATTGCAAGATTTGGAAGAAAAAATCATCCGAACGCCTTTAGATCCTAACATCACATTTTCTGATGATCCGTTGCGAATGATGCGTGGCATCCGGTTTGCCGCTCAATTGAATTTTGAAATTGAAAAAAATTCCTTCGAAGCCATCGCTAATAATAAAGACCGAATTAAGATTATTTCTGGCGAAAGAATTGTGGACGAACTCAACAAAATTTTAATGACCGCAAAACCTTCGGTTGGATTTTTGTTGCTTTACCAATCAGGTTTGCTCGATATTATTTTACCAGAATTAACGGCTTTGCAAGGCGTTGACGAATCCGAAGGACAAACGCATAAAGATAATTTTTACCATACTTTAGAAGTCGTTGATAATATTGCCCCAAACACCGAAGATGTTTGGTTGCGTTGGGCTGCATTACTTCATGACATTGGAAAAGCTCCTACCAAAAGACATCATCCTAAAAACGGCTGGTCGTTTCACGGGCATGAATTTGTAGGCGGCAAGATGGTAAAAAAATTATTTACCAGATTACACATGCCACTCAATCATAAGCTGAAATACGTGGCTAAAATGGTCATGATGAGTTCACGTCCCATAGTTTTGTCACAAGATTTGGTTACGGATTCTGCCGTAAGACGATTGGTTTTTGACGCTGGCGAAGACATCGAAGATTTGATGATTTTGTGCGAAGCCGATATCACTACCAAAAATCCAAATAAGTTTAAAAAATACCATAACAATTTTAAAATTGTCCGCCAAAAAATCGTGGAAGTGGAAGAACGTGACCACGTTAGAAATTTCCAACCGCCAATTACAGGTGAAGAAATTATGGAAACTTTCAACCTAAAACCAGGACGCGAAATTGGTGTGTTGAAAGAAGCCATTAAAGAAGCCATTCTCGAAGGAGAAATCCCGAACGAGTATAATGCCGCATACGAATTTATGATGCAAAAAGCGAAAAAAATGGGGTTGGAAAAAGTTGCTAAATAAAAAAGTTTCAAAGTGGCAGAGTTGCAAAATAGCAAAGTAATAAAGTTTTAAATTGGCAAAATTTCAATGTCTCATTTCAAAAGTAAAATTATAAAATCCATTATAATGAATACATTCCGAGATTTACTCATTTGGCAGAAAGCAATGCTTTTAGTAACAAAAACTTATACAACTACCTCAAATATTCCAAAAGAAGAACTTTTTGGACTCACTTCTCAATTACGAAGATGCGCTATTTCAATTCCAAGCAATATTTCAGAAGGCTTTGGAAGAGGCTCAAACAAAGATTATCATCGCTTTCTAACCATTTCGATGGGCTCTTTATCCGAATTCCAAACACAAATAGAAATCGCCTTAAATCTAAAATATATTTCCGTTGAAAATTTTGACCAGATTTTTGAGGAAAGTCGAGAACTTGAAAGAATGTTAAGTTCTTTTATCAAAAAAGTCAAAGAGACTATATAAATTAAAAGTTTTCACTTAATAACTTCAAACTTTGAAACTTTGAAACTAAAAAATAAACGATGAAAAAAAATTTCCCTATCATCACCAAAATTGCGCTAATTTTAGTCTATTTAGTGATTGTGGCTGGAGCCGTAGTTAGAATGTCAGGTTCAGGAATGGGTTGCCCGGATTGGCCAAAATGTTTTGGGTATTACATTCCACCAACTAATATTTCGGAGTTGACTTGGGAACCTTCGCATGAATATTTAAAGGGACAAGTCATCATCAGAGGCGAAAAATTATTCGTGGCGCAAAACGATTTTGTTTCAACAGAAAATTTCGACGAAAAAAACTGGACCGTTTACACCAAACACGATTATGCCGAATTTAATCCCACTCACACTTGGGTCGAATACATTAATCGATTATTTGGCGCTCTAGCAGGATTGGCTTGCCTTGTAATGGCAATCGCCTCTTTTTCGTTTTGGAAAAAAAACAAAAAAATTACTTTACTTTCTTGGTTAGTGGTTTTCTTAATGGGATTTCAGGCATGGCTTGGCGCAACAGTCGTATATTCGGTATTAAATCCTGTAAAAATTACAATTCACATGGTCATGGCATTAGTGATTGTATGCGTGATTCTTTACATTTTACATGCGGCAACCGAAAAAATTTCTATCAAACGAAAGTTCGACAAAGTTTTTGACAGCCTTTTAATAATCGCTTTAATTTTATCGCTTACGCAAATTATACTCGGGACTCAAGTACGCCAGTTTGTAGATGAACAAGTGAAACTTTTAGGATACAATCGCATGGCCGAAATACTGCAAGACCCGATAATTGGCTTTTACATTCACCGAACCTTCTCGTTTGTAATATTGGCAGTAAATATAATTCTCATTAGCCGAAACCGTAAATTACAATTAGGTTATAAAAAAATCAATTGGGTTTTATGGTTTTTAGGATTAGAAATTCTTTCGGGAATTTCAATGTATTGGTACGATTTCCCATTTGGTTCACAATCGATTCATTTGGTAATGGCATCACTACTTTTCGGAACACAATTTTATTTAATCTTAGAAAGTAAAAGCGCCGAAAAAAATACGTTTGAAGAAATCATGTAATTTTTTTGAAAAAAGCTATAACAGATTTTGCTTGTTGAGAGTGTAATTTTACCATACAAATAAATTACTAATCAACTAAAATTATATAGTTATGCCAAATTCAACCGAAATTAAAGGAAACTGGAACGAACTAAAAGGAAAACTGAAACAAAAATTCGCCGATCTTACAGACGATGATTTACTTTACGAAGAAGGTAAAGAAGACGAAATGTGGGGACGCGTACAGAAAAAAGTAGGGAAAACCGAAAAAGAAATTCGTTCTTTATTAGACTAATCAACCATTATATAATAGAGTCCACTTTTTTTGAACAATTTTGCCGTATCTCAATTTAATACATAATTGATTTCCTGCAAGAAAACTAAAAAAAATTGCATTCTCTCCAAAAGCTGTTTCAAAATTTTCACTTGTATTTTGAAACAGCTTTTTTATTCTAACCAATTTTTAAAATCGGAAACCCTTTCCCGACTCACAATAATTTCTTCGGTTTTATAAGTTGGCAAAATAACCTTCAACCGTGAGTTGCTGTACACTACAATATCTTTGATAGATTGCATAGGCACGATAAATTTTCTGCTTACGCGAAAAAAATCCTTGGGGTTCAATTCCGCTTCTAATTGTTCTAAAGTAACATCTAACAAATAATCCCTATTGTCTAAAGTGTGAAGGTAAGTGCCTTTATTTTCACTAAAAATACATTCTACTTCATCCATATTCACCATTTTAAGATGCGTTCCGGTTTTGATGGTAAATCGTTTTTTGTAAGATTTTTCATCAGGATTAGCAAACATTTTTTTGATAGTTTCAAAATCTAAAGAAATTGATTCACTAATTGGTTGTCTCGACTTAAATTTTGCTACCGCAATTTCTAAATCGTCATCATCAATTGGTTTGAGCAAATAATCGATACTGTTCAGTTTAAAAGCCCGAAGCGCATATTCGTCATAAGCTGTTGTAAAAATTATAGCACTTTTAATCTTGATAGTTTCAAAAATTTCGAAAGACAATCCGTCTGACAATTGAATGTCGAGAAAAATTAAATCCGGATGATTATTGTTTTGAAAATAAGCAATCGATTCTTCAACCGAATGCAACAATTTTTCTATTGATAATCCTAATTTTTCAACTTTGCGTTGCAACAATCTTGCGGAAGGCTTTTCGTCTTCAATGATGATTACTTTCATGTTTCAAGGTTTAAAGATTGAAAGTTTAAAGTTTAAAGTTTAAAGTTTAAAGTTTAAAAAACTCGAACTTAAAACGCTTAAACCTCAAGAGTAACAATTACTCCCATTTGCTATTTTTTTCCTTATCCATAATTTCTCTTATTTTCCTTTCTTCCCAATTGTTTCCTAAAAATGCACTAGTTCCAAAAACGCCCAAGGCATGAAACGCTAGACCAATTCCCCAGAAAAATGCAGTGGAAAAGGTTGAAAATTCAAAAAATTGATCTCCTTTATCTAGGTTAAAATATTTTAATGAAATTAAAAAAAGATTCACTAAAATGTACACCAGTAAATGTCGGTAAAAGCCTGCGATTTTTTTTACTCTTTGTGAGGCACGCTCATATCTTTGTTGTTCTAATTGAGTTAAATTTTCCATTTTGTAATAAAGTTAAAGTTGATTATTGTTTTTTTGTTTGACTCTTTCTTCTTCCATGAATTTGGAAATCTTTTTTTCTTCCCATTCTCTTGAGAAAAAAAATGTCAGTTGAAAAGCTTCAAGTCCGTGAACCAAAAGTCCAGTTCCCCAACCTAACATTGAAAACCAAAACCATTGAAATTGCGGAACAAATTTGAGGTTTATAAAAATCAAAATTGGGATTACGATGCAGTAACACGTTAAATTACAGTAGAAACTTTTAATGTTTTGAGCTTTTTTTTTGGCTTGTTCGTAACGCATTTCTTCGGTTATAAAATTTTCCATAACTAATTCCATTTTTCAAATTTATCTTTATTGAGCAACTCTTGAATTTTTCGTTCTTCCCATTTGCTACCCAAAAAAGGCAAGTAATTAAAAACTGTCATTGCGTGAATGAGCACTCCAATTCCCCAGCCTAAAGCAGGAAATAAAAACCATAGATATTTTGGATAAGTTACTAAATTTAAAATAGCCAAACCTAAAATTACAATCACATATACTGTAAGATGACTGTAAAATCCTTTGATATCTTCTACCCTTTTTTGTGCTTTTAAATAGATGTTTTGTTCCGAAGTGTTGTTAGTTTCCATAAATAAAATTTGTTTTGTGAGCATCGGCAAAGCCACTCTAAAAATCGCTTTATCTTGCTCGATTAATACTTTTCTGTTGGTAATAATGGCGTATCGGTTGATGATATTTTGCAAGCCAACGCCTCGCCTATCTTGCAAAACTTCTTTTTTTTGATAATCGTTTTCCACCATTAAATATTGGTCTTGTTCGTAAATCCGAATGTGTAATGGTTTAGCTTCACTGGCAACATTGTGTTTTACGGTATTTTCTAACAAAAGCTGCAAAGAAAGCGGCACCACTTTGGCTTCTGGATTGGCAATTGTATCAGGCAATTCGTAAAAAACGCTGTTTTCAAATCGCATTTTCAACAACTTCATATAGGTTTTAGCAAAAGATAATTCTTCCTCCAAACTCACCAATTCTTTGTCTTTATGCTCCAAAACATAGCGGTAAATTTTTGACAGCGAAGCCGTAAATTTTTGGGCATTATCCGGATTTTCCTCAATTAAAGACGACAGCACATTTAAACTATTGAACAAAAAATGAGGATCAATCTGATTTTTTAAACTTTCAAATTGAGCCGATGCGGTTCCGGCAATCATTTTTTGTTCTTTCACGCGGTTTTCGTTGTAAGCTTTGTAAAAATAAAAAGCGTGAATCGCAAGGGTTACAACAAATGTTATGAGCGTTGCTACAATATAATTTGCAAAGGTTTCTTGAGTGAAAAATTCTTCAAAAGTCCTTCCTTCAATAATGACGTCTTCAAAAATTCGGAGTAAAAAAATGGTGAAGATTGTAATGATGAAAGAGATGAAAAACCCCAAAGCAATTCGTTTTGGCGTAAATCTATTTTTTTCAAAAATTTTATCTAACCAAATAAAAACCGCCGCATTTATCATGTAGAGCACCAATCCGTAAAGCATGGTGTAACCAAAATTGGTCAGCATTTTATAGTCAAAAGCAATGCTTGATCCCGCCATAAATCTTATTCCAACCAATATCATAAAAACCACAAAAGAGATGATTGTAGCGTGAAAAAGTTCTTTGATTAGTTTCTGTATCATTTTTTCTGAAATTAAATTTTTAAAAATTTACTATCGTTTAATTTTTGTAAAATTTTGCTATGCAATCGATTTTAAATGTAGCAAAAAGTTTGTCAGCTTTTAAAACAACTTCGCAATCGCTTTGAGGTTGTTGGGCTTGAATTTTAAATCCATTTTAAGATTTGTCTAAACACAAAAATCCAAGATTGTTAGTATCGTAAAAGTAAAAATTGTGCTCATGCTTATTGTTTTATTTGAAGCAAAGTTGCATCAGTTTTGTTTCTTGGCATAAAAAATATTTCTGAACTGTAGAATTTCGCGGATGAATTGTAAAAAATGTATTTGGAAAAATACTATTTTTGATTTTAATAAATTTTTAAGATGAAAAAACTGATAATATTGCTTTTGATTTCAATGTCAGTAAAAGCTCAAAAGAGTTTCGAAAGTGGCTCGTATATTACGAACGATGGAGTAAATAAATCTGGACTTATAAAAAATGTAGGTTGGAATGCGACTCCGGAAAGTTTCATTTTTAAAGAATCGGAAAGTCAGGATTCAAAAACGATAACTTCTGAACAAGCAAATGAATTTCAAATAAGTGGCTTTAAATTTAAAAAATTCACTTTTGACTTGGATGAATCTGTCAATAAATTGAGTCAAATTTCAGAAAATCGTGAACCTAATTATCAAACTAAAACCGATTTTTTAAGAGTTTTATTGGAAGGAAATATCAGTCTTTACGAATATTCAAAAGGTAATATCACACGCTTTTTTATTAGTGAAAATAATTCGGGAAAACTGATACCTCTGGTTTACAAAAAGTACAAACAGAAGGATAAAGTTTTAGAAAACACTGAATTTAGAAAACAACTCTCTTTATTATATCAAAACCAAAACGCAACGGTTCCCAAAATTTTAAAGGTAAATTACAACCGGGAAGATTTAACCGATTTCCTACAGCAATACGACCCAAATGCAATCTCACTAAAATCGACCGATGCAGCAAAGTTGAATTTAAAAATTTTGCTGGGAGGTGGAATTGCGAATGCCAAGGCAACACGTTTACATCATCTAAATTCTTTCAATATTGACGACATCTTTGGCTTAAAAATTGGTATAGAATTGGAACATATTTTTGCTTTTAACAGAAATAAATGGTCGCTTTTTGTTGCGCCAAACTTCCAAACATTCTCAAGTAAAAAAGATATTGTTTACGGAAATAATTTAAGCCATAAATCCGAATTAAAAAATAATTTTTTGCAGTTTCCGGTTGGTGCCCGACATTATTTCTTTTTAAACGATAATTCAAAAATATTTGTAAATGCAGGTTATGCTTTCAACTTTTTATCATCAAAATTCAGCTACCAAAACGACACTGTCAAAACTAAACCAAATGCCGGATTTTTAGCAGGAATAGGCTTTAACTACAAAAAGTTTGGACTTGAAGCACGTTACGAACCTGCCAGACAAATTCTCGAAACAAACCGTTTTTACACAGTAGATTTCCAACCTTATACTTTAACAGCGAGTTATACTCTATTCTAAATTTTTTCGCTAATTTTAGAAGAAAATCAGCATCATGAAAATCCCTGAAAATTACCTTCCCGTAATGCCTTACCTCATTTTAAACAAGGCAAATGATTTTTTCGAATTTGCTAAAATTGTTTTTTCGGCAAAAGAACAACTCATCGTTCCTGCGGAAAATCGAGGAATCATGCATGGCGAAATTAAAATTGGCGACGCCGTAATCATGTTTGCACAATCTACAGAACATTGGCATCAAAAAACTTCGGGAATATTTTTGTTCGTGGAAAATGTAACCGAAACATACAATTTAGCGGTGAAAAAAGGTTCTAAAAGTTTACAAGAACCCGGTTTGCAAGATTATGGTTTTACGGCCGGTTTTGAAGATCCTTTCGGAAATCAATGGTGGATTAATGAAGCTGAAAAATAATTTTTTTGAAATGCTCAAAATCAATAAAATCCATCACGTTGCTATCATTTGTTCGGATTACGAGATTTCTAAAAAGTTTTATACCGAAGTTTTAGGATTTCAAATCAAACAAGAAATTTTCAGGGCAGAACGAAATTCGTATAAACTCGATTTATCACTTGATGAAAATTATGTCCTCGAACTTTTTTCGTTCCCAAATCCACCTAAAAGACTTTCATTCCCGGAAGCTGCTGGATTGCGGCATTTGGCATTTGAAGTGAATGATTTAGAGGAAACACGGCAATATTTGGAACAAAAAAAATTAAATCCCGAAGCCATCCGGATTGATGAATTTACCGGAAAAAAATTCACCTTTATTGCAGATCCGGACGGTTTGCCAATTGAATTTTACCAAGCCTAACAATCATTCAATACATAAAATTAGGAAAAAGCCAAACCTAAAATTTAGAATTTATATTTTACCTTTGACAAATAATTTTTAGGATATGATTTATAAATTTAGAGCAATTCTTGACGCCGAAGAAGATGTTTTTAGAGACATCGCGATTGATGAAAATGACAACTTGGAAGATTTGCACAACGCTATCGTAAATGCATTTGGTTTTGATGGTTTAGAAGTGGCATCTTTTTACACAAGTGATGATACTTGGAACCAAGAGGAAGAAATCCCCATGTTTGACACGGGAGATGTTCCGGGCGAACAAAAAACCATGGCAGATTATACGCTAAACGCCATTCTTGATGAAGAAAATACTAAAATTATTTACGTGTATGATTTTATTAACATGTGGACATTTTTAGTAGAATTAGCCGCTATTGAAGAGCATGAACCAGGACAATCGTATCCGCAGGTTTTATTTTCGGTTGGCGAATTACCGGCAGAAGCCCCAGAAACTGACTTTAGCGATTCTGGCGAAGACGATTTTGATTATGACGACGACGGATATGATGATGATTTAAACGACTTCGAAGACATGGATAACTTTGAAGATTTCGGTTTCGAAGAAAATTGGAACTAAATCATTTTTCAAAACTAAAAAATTTCAATTAAAATAACCTTTTTTCAGCAGTTGCTTTTGGTAATTTCGCTTACGCAAAATTCAGAAAAGTGCAACATTGGCTTGTCCAAAATTTTACAACTTTCCCTTTTATGATCAACCTTTTTAACACACATATTGAAACACTTTCCATTCACAGAGTGGGAAATAAAAGCCGTAATGAAGCCCTTTTTTTATCGGAAAACACTTACGGATTAAACGATGAAATCATGCCGCTTTTAAAAGAATTTTTCTTCAAGCCATTCCGAGAAAAAGAAGAAAATTATTTCCAATTTGCCCATGATGTAGATTTAGAATATAACGATATGTTCAACTTCGCTTCGGAAATTTTCGCAAATCCTTCGAGTGTTCACGATGTTTCAAAAAAAATTACCAAACATTTATTTGAGCAATCCAATCATCCCCATATTAAAAATGGTGAAGTTTATGTAACATATCTTACCAATTTAAGCATTGACAACAATGTTGTTGACGCCATCGGTATTTTTAAAAGTGAGCTGCAAACGGATTTTTTGCAATTTGAAGAAAAAGAAAGCAACCTTGAAATGATTTTACAACAAGGAATCAACCTTAATAAACTTGACAAAGGTTGTCTCATTTTTAACCATAAAAAAGACGAAGGTTATAAAATTTTAACGGTTGATAGTAACCGTTACGATGCCAGATATTGGTTAGAACATTTCCTTTCTGTAGATGCTTTTCAGGATGAGAATTTTATCACCAAAAAATATCTAAAATTCTGTCAAGATTTTGCCAAAGATGTTGTGCTTCCGGCCGAAGACAAAAAAGAGGAAGTAATGTTTATGAACCGTGCCGTAAATCATTTTGCCAAAAACGATGAATTTCTTGAGCAAAATTTTTTAAATGAGGTAATCGACAATCCGGATTTAATGGCTGAATTTAAAAACTATAAAGTGGACAAAGGCGAAAAATACAGCATTGAAGATGTAACAAGTTTCCCAATTGCCAATGCCGCTGTTTCTGATGCGAGAAAAAAGATTAAAAACGTCATTAATTTGGACACCAATATCCAGATAAAATTAGACTTTATTAACCCTGAAAGTGCCGAAAAATTTGTAGAAAAAGGGTGGGATGAAGAAAAACAAATGTATTACTATTTAGTGTATTTCAACAAAGAACAAAAATCATAAAAATTTCCCCGCATGTCGGGGATTTTTTTTGGTGATATTCGAATGAAAAACAGTAAGTTGTCTTTAAATTTGTAGTATCTTTGCACCCGCTATGAAAACAATAAATCACCACCTTTTTATTTTTTTTACTTTTTGCGGAATTTTTTCGGCAAAAGCACAATTCATTCAAGTTGACGACACTTATACCCCACAACAACTTGTTGAAAATATTTTAGTTAACAGCACATGCGCTACAGTTTCAAACATTTCTGTTTTGGGCGGAAATTTTGCTGATGGTTCTCAAAGTTACGGTTATTTCAACGGAAATTCCAGCGGTTTTCCTTTCACCGAAGGTATCATTTTAAGTTCAGGTCGCGCGGCTTCGGCAGTTGGACCAAACAATAGTTTACTGGATGATGGCGGAGGAATGAATTGGCCTGGAGATCGAGATTTAGAAGAAGCATTAGAAATTAATAACTCTATAAATGCAACCCTTTTAGAATTTGATTTTGTGCCGCTTGGCAATAAAATAAGTTTCCGGTACATGCTTTCTTCAGAAGAATATCACGACAATGCACCTTGCCGATACAGCGACGGATTTGCATTTTTGCTTCGCGAAGCTTCTTCATCTGTTTATCAAAATTTAGCTGTAGTTCCCGGAACTTCAATTCCAGTAAAAGTAACATCAGTTCGCCCGCAAATTGGCGGTTCTGGTGGTTGCGAAGCACGGAATGAAGAATATTTTGGAGGATTTAATGGCGCCACACATCCTACTAATTTTAATGGTCAAACCGTTCCGATGATAGCTGAAGCCGAAGTCATCCCTGGAACTTTGTACCATATTAAATTAGTAATTGCTGACGAAGGAAACTACCGTTATGATTCGGCTATTTTTTTAGATGGTGGAAGTTTTACCGTAGAAACCGATTTAGGCAACGACCGTTTGATTTCCAACAACAATCCTTTGTGCCAAAACGAAACTTTGCTATTAGATGCCACAAGTGCTTTTGCAACCCAATATGATTGGTATGTTGATGGGGTTTTGCAAGCGGTTCACACCCCAGATTTTTTAGTGGAAAATCCCGGAACTTACACCGTAGAAGTGACGCTTTCAGCTGGCTGCATTTCCACAGGAGAAATTGAAATTGAATATGCTACAAATCCTACTGGAATTAACAGTACTTTGATTCAATGTGATGCTGATAATGATGGATTTGCCGCTTTTAATTTGTTTTTAGCCGATAGTTTAATCGTGGGAAGTGATCCGGATATTATGGTACAAAACTATTATTTTTCCGCGATTGATGCCCGAGATGGTACTACACCAATTCCCAATCCGGATAATTTTACGAATACACAAAACATTGTTTACGCCAGAATTCTCAATAATTACGGTTGTGTTGGCGTTGCCGAATTGACGCTTGATGTTTCGAACAACATATTGACAAATCCGCCAAATATTGAAGAGTGCGACGTTGACAGTGATCCTTCGGATGGATTTTATGTTTTCGATTTAACCGAAAACGAATCTGCAATTTTAACAAATTTTCCCACTGGATCAGTCCATTATTTTACTTCGGAACAAAACGCACTTTTGAATCAATCTGAAATCACATCGCCAGAGAATTTTGTAAATACGAATGCCTTCAGTCAAACGATTTACGCCAAATTACGCAATGGAAGTGATTGTTTCGGGATTGTTTCGTTTGAAATTATTGTGAATTCTTTTGGCGAAAGCCTAAATGACGTTACCAGAATTATTTGTTCGGGAACGCCAATTACCTTGAATGCAGGAGCTGGTTTTAGCAGTTATACTTGGAACACAACGCCACCACAAAATACGCAAACCATTACCGTGGATAATCCTGGAACCTATACGGTTACTGTTACAAATGCTAATAATTGTGAAGGCACAAAAACTTTTACCGTAACAGGTTCATCCGTTGCCACAGTGCAAAATGTGGAGATCAACGATTTTAACGGCGGAAATAATTCGGCGACTATAATTTTAACACCAGATAGTATTGGCGATTATGTGTATAGTTTAAGTGGAAGTCCGTTTCAAACAAGTCCTGTTTTTGAGAATCTGTCTTCCGGCGAATACACTGTTTTTATTGCGGATCAAAATTTTTGCGGCACGAGTTCACATACTTTTTTTGTGATGGATTATCCCAAATTTTTCACGCCAAATGGTGATGGTTACAACGAAATTTGGCGTATTCCATATCTTCAAACACAACCTAATGCTACCGTAAATATTTTTGACCGCTATGGAAAATTACTGTTTTCATTTAAAGGAAACCAGCCCGGATGGGATGGCACTTTTCAGGGTAAAAATGTATTTTCAAATGATTATTGGTTTGTGATTTCGTTAGAAAACGGTCGCACAATTAAAGGGCATTTTTCATTGATTCGATAGTTTTTTGTTACATTTGGAAATATATTTTTAGCAATGAAAAATTATTTCCTCCTTGCTTTATGCTGCATTTTTGGCAATCTCGGTGTTTACGGACAAGGTGAAGCTGCAAACTGGTTTTTTGGCAATCGTGCTGGGCTTCGTTTTAATGCAGACAATTCAATTACAGTTTTGTCAACGCCGGAAAATCCTATTCAAATTGTAACCAATGAGGGTTGTAGTTCTATGAGTGACGCCTTTGGAAATTTATTGCTTTACACTGATGGTAGAACTGTTTGGGATAGAAATCACTTAGTCATGCCAAACGGAAATTTTACACTTTTGGGAGATCCTTCAAGTACGCAATCCGGAATAATTGTACCAAATCCTGTTGATCAAAACATTTACTACGTTTTTACTGTTGACGAACCACATCATGAAAATGCTGCCGTTTATCCAAATCGCTTTTCTGGAAATTATTCCGATGGCGGAACTATTCCAAATGACGATGATGGATTTAACAACGGATTTAATTATTCTACTGTTGATTTTTCGGTTTCGGGAAGCAATGGAAGCATTGGCGATGTAATTTCGCTCAACAATCATTTAGTGACCTATGACACCGATGCATTAGGTGAAGAAATAAAGTATAAATGTTCGGAAAAAATTACAGCGGTAAAAACTAGAAATGGCAATGGTTATTGGGTTGTCACACATTTTGTTGATAAATTTTATGCCTTTAAAGTTGACGGAACAGGTGTAAACACAACTCCAGTAGTTACTCAAATTACACCGTTTATTCCAGTTACAGGATATCGAAGAAATGCAATTGGACAAATAAAAATTTCCCCTGACGGAAAAAAATTGGCCATTGCCCATCAACAGCAATCCACCGTTGCGGGTTCGTCAACTCCAGATGGTTTTGTGTATTTATATGATTTTGACAACCAAACCGGGATGGTTTCAAACCCTGTAATGTTGATCGATAATTTCAATCCATATGGTATTGAATTTTCACCTCAGGGAAAAAATATTTACATTACCTCAACTGCTGGTTTACATCAAATAAATATAGAAGATTTAAGCCTACCAATTTCAATGACCATGTTACAAAATGGCAACGTTGGCGCTTCTTTACAATTAGGTCCCGATGGAAAAATATACAAAGCTAACCTTAACTCTAATAGAATTGACTTGATTAGTAATCCCGAAATCACGGGAGTTGGTTGTGATTATCAACCTAATGCAGTAAATTTAGGAACCGGAAGATCTTTATTTGGTTTACCGCCTTTTATTACTTCGATTTTTAATTCTGCCATTACTGCCGAAAATTTTTGTTTAGGCGATATGACAAATTTTACCGTACAATCAAACGGAACCGTTGATAGCGTTATCTGGGATTTTGGCGATGGCAATACTTCCACTTCATTAAACCCTTCACATCAATATTTATCTCCCGGAAATTACACCATTTCCGTTGATCTGGTAGTAGAAGGTGTGGCAATAAATAATACCAAAAATATTATCATCTATCAACCGCCAACTGTCACCTCTGTAACGTTAGAACAATGCAGCCCTACAAATGTAGAAACTGGAATCATTTTCCCTCTTAACAATGCTATTGAACTATTGACAGGAAGCGACAACAACTTGTCGGTTACATTTTTCAATGATGTTTTAAATGCTACCAATCTCACTAACGCAATAAGTACACAATTTACTAATACAGCGAATCCGCAAAAAATTTATGCACGTGTAACCCACAATAATTCTGGTTGTTTTGTGATTTCAGAAGTAAATTTACAAGTCAACGTTTTCAATTATCCCACTATCGTAACCCAAAAGTGTGATGATTCCACAGAAGATGGTTTAACCAATTTTAATCTATCTGAAATTACATTTCCAGTTCCGGGAACAGCTGTTTTTTATGCAAATTTAAGCGATGCCTTTTTGCAACAATTTCCGCTAAATACTGCTTTCACTAATACCATTACCAACTCACAAATTATTTATGCGCAAATAAGTAGTGGAACTTCTTGCAATGCCATTTTTACAGTAGAGCTAAAAGTTTTGCCGCTTCCGCAAATTGAAAGTTCGGACGAAAAATATTTTTGTACCAACATTCCAAATTTTACGCTGCCATTACATTCTGGAATTCCTGCAAATCAGGTAGCCAATTATAGATTTGAATGGTCAACTGGCGAAACAACTGCTTCGATAAACGCTCCCAATCCAGGAATTTATAGCGTAGAAATTTTTAACGTAAATAACTGTAGTAAAACCCGCACAATTAACGTAATTCCGTCAAATGCCGCCATTATTCAAAATATTGAAATCGAAGACTTATCTGACAATAATACTGTAACAATCATTTTAGCAAATACTAGTATTGGTGATTATGAATACAGTTTAGATGCGCCAACAGGACCGTTCCAAGAGTCAAATATTTTTACAGATGTAGCACCAGGATTTCATACCGTTTATGTAAATGATATCAATCGTTGCGGCGTTTCGCAACAGGAAATTTCTGTAGTAAAAATCCCGAAATTTTTTACTCCAAACCAAGATGGCTTTAATGATACTTGGAATATCATTGGCGTAAACGCTGACTTTTTCTCTAACTCTAAAATTTATATTTTCGACAGATTTGGAAAACTTTTAGCAGATATTGACCCTAAAGGTCCGGGATGGAATGGCGTTATCAATGGCAGAAACCTTCCGTCAACTGATTATTGGTATTTGGTAAAATTGGACGACGGCCGTGTAATTCGAGGTCATTTTAGTTTGATTCGATAAAAAAATTCCCCAACAAAACTGCTGGGGAACATTTTAATCTTCATCTTCTTCCATCGTGTGAGAATTGGAATAATTTCGCCACTTCTGGATACATTCTGACATATCTGAAGGCATTTCGGTATCAAACCGCATCATTTCTTTGGTTACAGGATGTTCAAATCCAAGCGTTTTGGCATGAAGTGCTTGTCTTGGCAAAACTTTAAAACAATTATCTACAAATTGCTTATATTTAGTAAAAGTCGTCCCTTTTAAAATTAAATTTCCACCGTAACGTTCGTCATTAAATAAAGTGTGGCCAATGTGTTTTAGGTGAACACGTATTTGATGCGTTCTTCCAGTTTCCAATTTGCAAGAAACTAAAGTGACATACCCAAATCTTTCTAACACTTTGTAATGTGTAACCGCGTGTTTTCCTTCGCCATCAGGCACAACTGCCATTTGCATTCTATCTTTTGCATGACGAGAAATATCTCCCACAATTGTACCTTCGTCTTGGGTAACATTTCCCCAAACTAAAGCTACATATTCTCTTTCGGAAGTTTTTTCTTCAAATTGTTTTGCCAAATGTGACATGGCAAATTCTGTTTTGGCAACTACCAATAATCCCGAAGTATCCTTATCAATTCTATGTACTAAACCCGGACGTTCGCTACTATTTAATGGTAAATTTTCAAAATGGAAAGCTAAGGCATTCACTAAAGTTCCGGTATAATTTCCGTGTCCGGGATGCACAACAAGTCCGGCAGGTTTGTTAATCACCAGCAAAGAATCGTCTTCAAAAACAATATCCAGCGGAATATTTTCGGGAATAATAATATTTTCAAAAGGCGGATGTGATAATAAAACCCTTACCACATCAAACGCTTTCACTTTGTAATTTGATTTTACCGGAACATCATTTACATATATATTTCCAGCAGTTGCCGCTTGCTGAATTTTATTTCGCGTGGCATTTTCCACTAAATTCATTAAAAATTTATCAACCCGAAGTGGCGCTTGACCTTTTGCGGCTTCAAACCGGTAATGTTCAAAAAGTTCGTCTTCTAAAGTTTCTTCTGCTAAATTGTTCGGGTTCATTATTCGGTATCTTCTAATTCTTCTTGTGGAATGGTATCTTGCTGGGTTTCTTCAAAGCTTAATTTTCCGTCGCCTAAAACTAAGTCAATTACTGATGCTTTACGGATTTTTTCGCCAGGAATTAATTTTTTACCCCCCGAATGCATTTCTAAAACCATATCTTTTCCTAAATACGGTTTGTAAGTTTTTTTGCCTATTTCAAGTCCCAAAGCTTTGATAGTGGTTTCTGCCTGACGCAGAGTTTTTTCAATTAAATCTGGTACTTTTATCGTAGAAAAGTTCGAAGAATTTAATTTGATATAAATTTTTCTGCCTTCCTTTACTTTTGCTCCCGGAAGTGGATCTTGTAAAACAACAGAGGCTTTAGGAAAATTCGGGTTATAATCAACACTGTCGAGCATTACGTACTCTAAATTTAGCTCTTCTAATTTTTCTTCAACTTGCTGTTCTGTTAGCTTACGCAAATCCGGAACATCAATTTCATTTCCATGATCCGTTGCAAAGTTGAGCCATTGCATCATTAAAAATGCCAAAATTGCAACCACAACAGCTGCTAAAAAAAGTTGTAAAAAAAATGCTTTACTCGTCAGGTATTTTCCTAAGGTCATAAAAAAATGTTATTTGTTGCAAAGATATAAAAATATCAAAGGTTTTTCGTTTCGATAATTAGTGTAATTTTGTTTTATGTTGATGGTGATTTCAGACAACAATGATTAGCATTAACTTTAAACTTTAAACTTTAAACCTAAAAATGAACGTAGCTGTTGTAATGGGAGGTTATTCGGACGAATCTGTGATTTCGCTTCGAAGCGGTCAACTGATTCTCAAAAATCTCGATACTCAAAAATATAAAACGTTTGCCGTACATATTTTATTGGATGGTTGGCATGTGATTGTGGGCGAAAATAAATTTGCCATTGATAAAAGCGATTTTTCTTTTGACTTAAATGGCGAAAAAATAAAATTTGACGTCATCCTAAACACCATTCACGGAACTCCAGGCGAAGACGGACATCTCCAGGCATATTGGGAATTATTGGACATTCCTTATTCGGGATGTAGTTTTTACCAATCGGCTTTAACTTTTAATAAACGTGATACACTTTCAGTTTTATCAAAATTTGGAATTCCCAAAGCAAAATCGATTTATTTGACGAAAGGCGAAAAAGTTTCGGCAGAAAAAATTGCAACAGAATTAGGGTTACCATTTTTTGTAAAACCCAATCAATCCGGAAGCAGTTTAGGCGTTTCGAAAGTGAACCGTATTGAAGATTTCGAAAAAGCATTAGAATTTGCATTTGCCGAAGACAACGAAATTTTGATTGAATCGTTTTTAAATGGAACCGAAGTTTCTGTTGGCGTTTTGAAATACAAAGGCGAAACGACAGTTTTAGGTTTAACCGAAATTGTTTCGGAAAATGATTTTTTTGATTACGAAGCCAAATATTTAGGAAAATCTGAAGAAATCACGCCAGCAAGATTAGACGAAAACACCGAGAAATTGGTTCGTGAGATGGCAAAAAAAGTGTATGATTCTTTGGCAATGAGTGGTTTTACCCGAAGTGAATTTATAATCATGGATGGCATTCCACATTTTTTAGAAATTAATACCAATCCTGGCTTGGCGCCTCAAAGTATTTTTCCGCAACAGGCTGACTATGCCAAAATCAATTTTTCGGATTTATTGGATAACGAAGTTGAACTGGCTTTAAATAGAAAAAGTTTATGGAGAAAATAGTTGGTAGTAATTTTCTTAACTTTACAAAAAATAGTATATGTTTGATTATAAACAATATATCGAAATAAATTCGGCAATTCGTTTCGGGAAACCAATCATCATTGGAACAAGAATTACTGTTTTTGATGTTTTGAATTGGCTTGCTAACGGAATGTCCATAACCGAAATTATCGAAGATTTTCCTGAACTAACTGAGAACCAGATCAAAGCTTGCCTTTCTTATGCGGCAGATCGTGAACATAAAATTCAGATTGCTTCGTGAAATTACTTTTCGACCAAAATATCCCATTTCGAATTCTTTCAAAAATAAATTCAGAATTTGCAGAAGCTCAACAAGGTAGAAATCTTGGAATTGAAAACTTTTCTGATGTGGAAATTTGGAAATTTGCGAAAGTAAATAATTATACGATTGTAACGTTCGACGCAGATTTTTTTGATTTAGCAAATTTAAAAAGACATCCGCCCAAAATTATCTGGCTTCGACTCGGGAATAGCAAAACTGATTATCTAGCGGAAGTTTTAAATTCAAAAAGTTCTATTATTAAAGAATTTATCGCTTCCAAAGAATTTGCAGAAACTGCCTGCCTCGAAATTAAATAAATTTATGGAAAAAATAGCTGTATTTCCGGGATCGTTCGACCCGATTACTTTAGGTCATTTTGATATTATTAAGCGAAGTATTCCGCTTTTTAACAAAATCATTGTGGCGATTGGTGTTAATGCCGAAAAAAAATACATGTTTTCTTTAGACGAAAGAAAAAAATTTATCGAAAATGCTTTTGCCGATGAACCTACCATTGAAGTCACTACTTATGAAGGTTTGACGATTGATTTTTGCAAAAAAAGAAATGCAAAATATATTCTTCGAGGTTTGCGAAATCCCGCAGATTTTGAATTTGAAAAAGCAATTGCCCACACCAACAGAACTTTGTCTAACATCGAAACCATTTTTCTCTTAACCGCAGCCGAAACTTCGTTTATCAGTTCGAGCATCGTGAGAGATGTGATTCGCAACAATGGCGACTATAAATTATTAGTTCCACAATCGGTTAGATTAGAAAAATAATTCCAAAAAAATTACTTAAATATCATGAGCTTAGAAAAAAATTTATTGTCGCGAAGTGGTGGCAAATGCGAAATCTCGGGGGAAACCGAAAACTTGAAAGTTTTTGCTGTACTTCCGTCAAGAACCAATGATTTGCAAGACCATGTTTTGTTAAACCAAAATTTAATTGACCAAATTGAAAATCCTGAAACAATGGATGAAAATTCTTGGCGAAGTTTAAGTGACAGTATGTGGAGCGAACATCTACCAGTACAAATTATTTCTTGGCGAATATTAAGCTGTCTTCAAAAACATGAATTGCTAGACCAAATGTATCTCGAAGAAGACGATTTAAATTGGGCAAAAGCAACAGGTGAAGGTGAAGATGACGAAAATAAAATTATCCACAAAGATTGTAATGGCGTGACTTTACAGACCGGAGATTCAGTAGTTTTAATCAAAGATTTAAAGGTAAAAGGTTCAAGTATGATTGCCAAACAAGGAACCGCAGTGAGAAATATTCGCCTTGACCACGAAAATGCAGAATATATCGAAGGAAAAGTTGACGGACAACAGATTGTGATTATTACGCAATACGTAAAAAAGGTCTAAAAGTTAAGGTTTAAAGATTAAGGTATAAAGATTAAGGTTTAAACTTTCGACTTTAAACTTTCTCAAACAACAACTTAATATTTTCGTAAGAATTTTTAAGCGCCGCCGGAATTTCTTCTGGTGAAAGCCATGCTACTTTTTCAATTCCTTCTTCGGCTTGAGGCAAAGGCGTTCCTACAAAGTCAGTTTTCATTTGAAACCAATGCGTTACTTTTAATCGGTATTTTCCATTTCTGAAAAAAATGTGATAAGTTTTCAATAATTTCTCGGTAATTGTTAATCCTGCCACTCCAGTTTCCTCCTCCACTTCGCGAATAGCCGTGTCTTCAATAGATTCGTTTTTTTCAATTCCGCCTTTGGGCAAATCCCATTTTCCGTTGCGATAAATAAACAAAATTTTTCCTTCGGTATTGTAAACCAATCCGCCACCCGCTTTATTTACCGGAATTTTTTCTTTAAGCTTTTTCATAATTTCCTTTTCATCAGGATGATACAAATAAGCTTTTTTAATTTTATCTTGAAACATATTCACAATAAACTGGTGAATATCTACACTTTCCAATAAAAAAAACTGAAAATCGGTTTCTTTAATGATTTGATTGGTTAAAAAAAGTGGTTTATCGTTGACAAAAACTTTATACATTTGTACTATGATTTTTAATAAAGACACCGCACAGAAAACTGCCGAATTGCTTTTACAAATAAATGCAATTAAATTGAATCCTAAAAATCCTTTTACATGGGCTTCGGGATGGAAATCGCCAATATATTGCGATAACAGAGTTACTTTGTCTTTTCCACCTATCAGAAATTACATTAGAGAAGAATTTGCCAAAAATATAGAAAAACAATTTGGCAAACCTGATGTAATTGCTGGAGTAGCCACAGGAGCTATTGGTATTGGGATGTTGGTTGCCGAATATTTAGGTTTACCATTTGTGTATGTTAGACCAGAACCCAAAAAACACGGGCGGCAAAATCAAATTGAAGGATTTTTGCAAAAAGGTCAAAATGTGGTGGTAGTTGAAGATTTAATTTCTACCGGAAACAGTAGTTTACAAGCCGTGGAAGCTTTAAAGCAAGCAGGTGCAAAAGTAAAAGGAATGGTCGCAATTTTTACTTACGGTTTTGAAATTTCTATCGAAAATTTTAAAAAAGCAAATGTGGAATTGTACACTTTAAGCAATTATGAAAATCTGCTTACTCTTGCTGTCGCCAAAAACTACATTACCGAAAAAGAACAACAAACATTGGCTTCATGGAGCCAAAATCCGGCAGAGTGGAATGCTGAAACTACTTTATAAAATTAAATTATGAATTTACAAAGCGCAAAAGTTAGCCTCAAAAAACCTGCTCAATATATTTTTGAACAATTAAACGATGTTCGAAACTTTGAAAAATTAATGCCCGAAAATATTGCAAAATTTGAAGTTACTGATAGTGAATCTTTTATTTTTGGTTTAAAAGGAATGCCCGAAATTAAACTTAAAAAGAAAGCTCAAACCGAATTTACCCAAATCGTTTTAGGTGCTGCAAGTGATAAAGTTCCATTTACATTAACTGGAAATATAACCCCAACGGACGATGAATCGAGTGATGTGCAACTTTTTTTTGAAGGCGAATTCAATGCCATGATGGCAATGATGGTAAAAGGTCCCATTAGTAAATTTATTGAAACCTTAGTTTCAAATATGCATAAGCTATAAAAAAAAATTCAAGTTAATTAGAAAAGCCTTTCCTTAACGAGAAAGGCTTTTGTATTGGATTATTAAAATATTAACCTTTACTAAATTTTTATTTGCTAAATTTGTTAGTTTACTACCAAGATGTTTTATAATGAAAAATGAGTTTACCATATTCTACACTGACGATGACTTAGAGGATCAAGAATTTTTCTCTGAAGCCATTGATGGTATCAAAGAAAAAATAGAATTGGTTACACAAAATAGTGGAAATCAGTTACTCAACGATTTAGAAAATCCACCACCTAACCCGCACGTGGTGTTTTTAGATTTAAATATGCCCGGACTAAATGGTTTACAAACATTAGAAAAAATACGTTCTATTGGAAAATTTAAAAAACTTCCAATTGTGATTTTTTCAACATCTGGTGACGAAGAAACTATTAACCAAAGCCGAAATTTGGGCGCTAGCTTTTACGTTAAAAAACCCAATGATTTTAATTTGTTAACAAAAACAATCCAGTTTGCCCTTAATATAAATTGGGAAACTTATATTCCAACAAAAGAGAATTTTGTATATTTAGCTTAAAATAATTTATGGACGTTGACACCACCACATCCCTTACATTTTTAGACAACCTTCGAGAAACAACCAAAGAATCCCACTTGTTCTTAGAATCTTTACCAGTTTCCAAATCTATACTTAGCCCGGAAATTGATATAAAATCTTACAGTTTGTACCTCAATTTAATGCTAGACGTAACACTTGCTCTGGAAAGCGAAGTTTTTCCGTTGATTAAAAACGAAGTTGATAATCTTGAGCTTCGCAAAAAATCTTCAGCTATTGAAAATGATTTGAATCAAATTAATCAATCTCGAAATTCAAGAAACTTTTCCTTTAACATTGATGCCAATACCTCAGTTGGTTTTGCCATGGGAATCATGTATGTTTTAGAAGGTTCAACCCTTGGTGGAAGATTTATTTTAAAAAATATTTCCGAAAAATTAAATTTAGACGAAAATAAAGGCGCGTCTTATTTTTCTGGGTATGGTAACAAAACCGGAAATTTCTGGAAAAACTTTTTAGCTAATCTCACTAGTTTTGAAGCGGAAAATAATGCGGAAATAACCATAATAGAAGGTGCCGATTTTGCATTTAAAAAAATTGCACAACATTTAAACAAGCCTGAATTTGCCTAAGTTTTTATGAAAATTAGAGATATAGTTAACCGCGAAATCGTTAACCTTAAAAATTGCGAATTCGAGCCCATTCATATTCCCGGAAGCATCCAACCCCATGGATTTTTAATTGCAATTCATCAAGAACATCATACCATCGACTTTTGCAGCGAAAATATCGATAAGTTTCTCGATACAAACGTCAAAACGGTGTTAGGTAATCGATTCTCAGATATTTTCGGAACCATTGCGTTACAATCTGTTATAGAATATCTAACCGAAAATCTGTCGCATTCTGCAAAGTTATTAAAGTTAAATATCAAAGAAAAAAAATTCCTTTGTACTGTTCATATTTCTGGTAATCAAATCATTATAGAAGCAGAACCAGAACTCGAAATTAAGATTCAAACGGATGTTTATGACCAAACGGCTCGATTTTTATCTTACATGAATGATACCGCGTCATTACAAGAATTATGTCAACAAGTGGCAAATGGAACAAGAGAAATCACCGGCTATGACCGTGTAATGATTTATCGTTTTGACAAGGATTATAACGGCGAAGTTTATGCCGAAAGCGTTCGTGAAGATCTTGAGCCCTTTTTAGGATTACATTATCCTCATACAGATATTCCGGTACAAGCCCGGGAATTATACTTAAAAAATTTGTTGCGTTTAATTACCGACATTCATTACCAGCCCGTTCCTATTTTTACGGCAGATGACGGAAACCATGACAAAAATCTAGACTTGAGTTTATCCATTTTACGAAGCACCTCACCTATCCATGTTCAATATTTACAAAATATGGGAGTTGGTGCCACACTTACCATTTCTTTGATTTACAAAAAAAAATTATGGGGCTTAATTGCTTGCCATCATTATAGCCAAAAAAATATTTCGCCAGATGTACGATTGGCTGCACAATTACAAGGTCATTTTATCACTTCACAAATTGATATTAGGCAATCAAATGAAGAGTACGATTTAGCTCGAAAATCGATAATGGCGGTCGAAAAATTAAATGCCTACAACTTCCCTGGAACAGAAAATTCATTCAGAGAAATAGTGGAAAAGCCAGAACTACTGGAAATTTGCAACGCTTCGGGGGCGGCAATTTTTTTCCGAAAAAAAGTATATTTAAACGGTAAAACTCCTTCTAAAGAAACCATTTCGGATTTAGCAAATTGGCTGACTAAATATACTAAAAACACCTTATTAATCACCAATAATTTAAGCGAACTTCTCCCCGAAAATTTGTCGTATATTCCGGAAGCCTCGGGAATCATTTATCAATCTTTAAGTATTGAAAGTACTGATTGCATAATGTGGTTTAGACCCGAAACCATTTCCGAAGTAAACTGGGCTGGAGATCCTACAAAAGCCATTATAAAAGATCAAAAGGGACTTTCGCCTCGAAATTCATTTCAATTATGGAAAGAAATTGTAAAAAATAAAAGTAAAATATGGTTACAACCCGAAATTAATGCTGCCAAAAGTTACGTTCATTCTTTGCAAAAACAAATCCATCTAGTAGTCGTTACACAAGAAGAAGAACGTTACCGTAAACTGAACGAAATTCTTAAGGAAACAAACTCCGAACTAGAAAATATAAACTGGATTAGTACCCACGATTTACAGGAACCGCTTAGAAAAATTCAAATGATTTCGTCACGATTACTTGGGAGAGATGACGAAAAATTTTCTGAAGTTGTCATTAACTCCGTGACAAGAATGAACAATTCCGCCAATAGAATGCAAACGCTTTTAATAGATATACTAAAGTACACCCGAATTCAGCACATCGACCAGTCTTTCGAAGTGTTAAATTTGAATGAAATTTTAAACGAAATAGTAAAAGATTTGAGTGATCAAATCGAAGAAAAAAACGCTGAAATTGTCATTGACGAATTGCCTAAATCTATTGGAATACTATTTCTGGTTAAACAGCTTTTTTCTAACTTGATACAAAACTCACTAAAATATTCAAAAGAAAACAAACCCCTAAAAATTCACATCACGGGTGAAAAAATTTTTATTGGAAAACAAGAATATGTAACATTAAAATTCACCGATACCGGCATAGGTTTTGACCAAAAATTTGCCCAATCTATTTTTAATATATTTAGTAGACTGCATGGTCAGGAAGAGTACAAAGGTTCTGGTGTGGGGTTAGCACTCTGCAAAAAAATCATGATGGTTCATAAAGGCACCATTGAAGCAGAAGGTAGAGTTAATGAGGGAGCTACATTTAAGTTAACGTTTCCACAGGAGGAATATTAGTAAAGCATTTTAATTTCTTTAATATTATAATGTTTAATGGTATCATCTGCCAGCAGTACAACTAATTTCCCAAAATTGTTTACCCCTTGAATAATACCCATAACCTTTTGGCCATCTAGAGTTTCAAAAGCCATGGGGATATTTTTCTTATATAAATATTGATGATATTTATTCCAAATTAAAGTAGTATTCTCGTTCATAACGCTTGAAATATTTCGACCTAAGTTATGAAGCAATTCAAGCATCAACTTAGTTTTATCAAATTCTACTCCCGTAACAGTTAAAAGCGAACCCGCTTGAGGCAAATGGTTAAAATCTTGCTGATTTACATTGATACCAATTCCAACTATCGAAAAAATTTCGCCGCCATTCCTAATCATGTTTTCAATAAGAATTCCGCCAACTTTTTTATTCCCTGCCAAAATGTCGTTTGGCCATTTTATGGCTAGATTGTCTATTTTAAGTATCGATAAAGTTTCGATAATACTCACAGCAACTGCCACGTTAAGATGAAAAATTGCATTAATATCTAACAACAAATCTTTTACTAATACACTAAAAGTTAAGTTTTTACCCTGTTCTACCAGCCATTGAGACCCCATTTGTCCTCGTCCATTAAACTGATGTTCCGCTGTTATCACAGTTAAATTTTCGACAAATTGCTTTTGTACTAATGATTTTAAATAATCATTTGTTGAATGAATGGCATCGAGTTTGATAATATTCATTTGATTTTTTCTCTTTTGCTTTTAATCTTGTGTTAAGGTTCAAAAATAAAGACAAAAAACAATAACTTTGCGAAAACATAAAAAAATTAAATGGCAAAAAAAAATATAAGCACTGATGAGCTTTTAGCACACATCATCAAAGGCATTGAAGAAGTAAAAGGTAATGACATTGATATATTAGATTTACGCGCTATAGATAATACCGTATGCGATTACTTTGTAATCTGTAACGGAACTTCCAATACACAAGTGAACTCCATTGTAAATTCTGTACAAAAAATAGTTTCCAAAGAACTTAAAGACAAACCATGGCACGTCGAAGGAGCGGAAAATGGTGAATGGGTTTTAATGGACTATGTAAATATTGTGGTTCATGTGTTCCAAAAACATATCCGTGAATATTACAACATCGAAAGTCTTTGGGGAGATGCCAAAATTACCACAATTGAGAACAAATACTAAATAGCAAACAAGCAATGGCTAAAGAAAATAATAATAACAACCCAAGTCCGAAAAAAAACAAAGTTAGCCCGTGGTGGATTTACGGCGGACTCATTTTGTTCTTCCTTGCCTTAAATTATTTAGCAACAGGTGGTTCGAGTCTTGAGGAGGCGAGTAAAATAAAAACCTCAGACTTTAACACTTTACTTCAAAGTGGACAAATTGATCGTGTGGTAATTTATAACCGTACAGAAGCGGAAATATTTTTAAACAAAGAAGGATTAGCAGACCCAAAAAATGCCAAAGTAAAAAATGACATTTTTGATAATCCAAATAATGGCCCCCACTATTCAATTGAAGATGTGGGCGACATTAAGTCCTTTCAAGAAAAATTAGAAACCGCAAAAGCTGAAGGAAAATTAAAAGATTTCGATTATAATTCAAAAAGCGATTGGGGCGGAATTTTCTTAACCCTACTCCCTATTCTGATTTTTGTAGCCATCTGGCTATTCATCATGAGAAGAATGTCTGGTGGCGGTGCCGCTGGAGGTGGTGGACAAATTTTCAATATCGGAAAATCAAAAGCAAAACTTTTTGACGAAAAAAACGATGTAAAAGTTACTTTTAAAGATGTTGCCGGATTAGAAGGCGCAAAAGAAGAAGTTCAAGAAATCGTGGAGTTTTTGAAAAACCCTGAAAAGTACACCAATTTAGGAGGAAAAATTCCTAAAGGTGCTTTACTTGTTGGACCTCCTGGAACCGGAAAAACCCTTTTGGCGAAAGCCGTAGCTGGTGAGGCAAAAGTGCCATTTTTTTCTCTTTCAGGTTCGGATTTCGTAGAAATGTTTGTAGGAGTTGGAGCATCTCGTGTAAGAGATTTATTTAAACAAGCTAAGGAAAAATCGCCTTCAATTATTTTTATTGACGAAATTGACGCCGTTGGTAGAGCCAGAGGAAAAAACAATTTTTCGGGGTCTAACGATGAACGTGAAAATACACTCAACCAGCTTTTGACCGAGATGGACGGTTTTGGAACTAATACGAATGTAATTGTTTTAGCAGCAACCAACCGTGCGGATGTTTTGGACAAAGCTTTAATGAGAGCCGGACGTTTTGACAGACAAATTTTTGTAGATCTTCCAGACATTCGCGAGCGCAAACAAATTTTTGAAGTGCATTTAGGTCCGCTGAAAAAAGTGGACGGATTAGACACCAGCTTTTTAGCCAAACAAACACCTGGATTCTCTGGAGCTGATATTGCAAATGTTTGTAATGAAGCGGCACTTATTGCTGCCAGAAAAGACAAAAAAGCTGTGGACAAGCAAGATTTTCTTGATGCCGTGGATAGAATCATTGGTGGTTTAGAAAAGAAAAATAAAATCATATCTCCAGAAGAAAAACGTGCCATCGCCATTCATGAAGCCGGACACGCTACAGTTTCTTGGATGCTAGAACATGCCGCTCCATTAGTTAAAGTTACAATTGTACCGCGAGGACAAAGTTTAGGAGCCGCCTGGTACTTGCCAGAAGAAAGACAAATTGTAAGACCTGACCAAATGCTCGACGAAATGTGTGCCACAATGGGAGGTCGTGCAGCTGAAAAAGTAACTTTTAATAGAATTTCTACTGGAGCTTTAAGCGATCTTGAAAAAGTAACCAAACAAGCAAGAGCAATGGTTACCATTTATGGATTAAATGAAAAATTAGGAAATATCACTTATTACGATTCCACAGGACAAACGGACTATAATTTTTCAAAACCATACTCTGAAGATACCGCAAAAATCATTGACAAAGAAATTTCTGATTTAATTGAAGGTCAATACCAAAGAGCAATTAATATTTTAGAAGAAAATAAAGACAAGTTAAACCAACTTGCTGATATTCTGATAGAAAAAGAAGTTATTTTCAAAGACGATTTGGAAACAATATTCGGAAAAAGAGCATTTGGCAATCACCACGAAGAAATTTTTGAAGAATAAATAAATTTATTTTACCGCAACATTTAAAAATCTTAATTCAAAATCCTTTTTTTGAATTAAGATTTTTTTATCTTTGATTTGAAATGAATTATTCAAACAGATTTTTGACCCGTATTTATGAGTCTTTTTAAAAAACTTTTTGGCACAGGAGAATCCTCAGAAGAGGAAAGAGATGAAAAGCAGAGTCCTTTCAACCCGGAGGCTGTAATTCCTGTTGATGAATTATTTACACTCAATTTTAAAAAGAACGGCGGTAAATTTCTTTATTGCGAAAATCTTGATGAAGTTAAAGATCATTTTGAACATATTTTAGAAGAAAATGACTGGTTTGAGTCCGAAGCATTATGTTTTGAACAAAAATTATTCTCTCTTTTAGAAGAAAACAAATTAAATTATACGAAACCTCAACAACCTAAATTTCTGTTCGCTAGTTGCGAAAACTTAATTGCTGATGAAGGTTCTGTATTATTTTCATCAAATCAAATCAAACAAAACAAGCCAAACGAATTACCGCCAAACATTATTATTCTCGCTACCACAAGTCAAATTTTGGCATCAAAAAGTGACGGTTTGAGAGAAATAAAAAAACGTTACGACAAAGAATACCCAACAAATATCACCACCATCAAATATTTCGAAAAAGCTAAAGAAGAAGATTTTCTACAATACGGAAGCGTGGCAAAAAACTTGTATTTGTTGCTTTTAGAAGACCTTTAAGATGCGTGAAACCTTAACCAGAAGTCTATCGGGATTGGTTTATATCGTGTTGCTCATTGGTGCAGCGATTTATTCAATAGAAAGTTTTAAAATTCTTTTCGGGATTTTTCTGCTCATTGCCGTAATTGAATTTTGCGTACTCATCAACCTCAAAAAAACAATTCCGCTATTAATTTCAGGAACATTGTACACACTTTTTGCATTAATTCCAGAAATCACGGGAACGCAAAAATTAATTCTCGCCTTTGTTACTTTATTCGTATCGTTGCGATTGTTTAGGTTTGTCTTTAGCAACAACCTTATTCGATTTGATCATTTGTCAAAATACGTTTTAGTCATTGGATACCTGATTTTTCCGATCATCATCATCACTTTACTTCCTTTTTCTGAAGGCGTTTACAATCCAAAAATAATTATTGGTATCTTTATCTTGATTTGGACCAATGATACTTTTGCTTACATTGTAGGAAAATCCATCGGGAAAAGAAAATTATTTGAGAAGATTTCGCCTAAAAAAACAATAGAAGGTTTCTCCGGAGGATTGATTTTTGCCATGATTGCAGGCGTCGTAATTGCTATTTTTTACCTAAAACAAGAAATATTTTTGTGGGTAATCACCGCCATTTTATGTGGAATCATGGGAACCGTGGGCGATTTAGTAGAGTCTAAATTCAAGCGATTAGCAGGAGTCAAAGACAGCGGCAAAATTATGCCGGGACACGGCGGTATTTTAGACCGATTAGATAGTATTTTATTTGTAGCTCCATTCATTTTTTTGTTTTACCAAATTTTAAATTATGCTTAAATTTCATAAAGAAGGCTCAAAAATCATCATGATTGCATGTGCTATCGTGGTTGCCATTATTTTAGCAGCAGATTCACTTTTAATTAACAGAGCCGCAATCATGTCGGTGCAAATTGTTTCGTTAGTTTTTCTTATCTTAGTATTACAGTTCTTCAGAAATCCAAATCGAAACACGCAAATATCTGATAAACAAATCATTGCTCCTGTTGACGGAAAAGTTGTGGTGATCGAAGAAGTTTTTGAGCCGGAATATTTTAAAGACAAACGATTAATGGTTTCAATTTTTATGTCGCCAATCAATGTCCACGTTACTCGATATGCCATGAACGGAATTGTGAAATATAGCAAATATCATCCCGGAAAATATTTGGTAGCTTGGCATCCCAAAGCAAGTGAAGAAAATGAACGCACAACGGTTGTGATTGAAAATGAAGTTTTTGGAGAAGTTATGTATCGCCAAATTGCTGGAGCACTTGCCCGAAGAATTGTAAATTATGCCAAAGAAGGAACTCGAGTAATTCAAGGTGAAGATGCCGGATTTATTAAATTTGGTTCACGTGTAGATTTATATTTGCCGTTAGGAACTGTTGTAGATGTAAAATTGAACCAAAAAGCCAAAGGAGGAATTACTGTAATCGCCAAAAAATAATGAGCGAAAAAGATTTAGAAATCCGTTTTGCGGAAGCATATGAAATCGCCTCAAACATGACAGAAGCGTTACCGCAAGATGTGATGTTAAGAATTTATGCGTATTATAAACAAGCCACACAAGGAAATGCCATGCACGCCAATTATTCCGGACATGATTTACGCGATGCCTTTAAAATTAATGCTTGGATGCAAATCAGTCATTTAACTTCTGCGGAAGCGAAAGAACTTTATATTGAAACAATACAGTCACTAATTAAAAAATAAAATTATGAAAAGAACAAAATTATTGTTGTCAGGAATGATTTTCACAATGCTTTTAACGTCTTGCGGAAAAGAAAAACAATTAGAAGAAGTGGAAGTTCCATCCCCTGAAAGCAGACAAGAAACTTCAACTGAAATGGGAAATCCTGAAGATGTTGCGGCAGATCCTGGAACATTTCAAATGATGAAACTTCCTTATAAATATGACGCTTTGGAACCACATATTGATGCCAAAACAGTTGAAGTGCATTATTCAAAACACCACGTGGGATATGTAAATAATTTAAACAAAGCCATCGCTGGAACTGAACTTGAAAAACAAACTATTGAAGATATTTTAGGCAAATTAGATTTAGAAAACAAAGCCGTTCGTAATAATGCTGGAGGTTATTGGAATCATAATTTATACTGGGAAGTAATGGCGGCAAACAAAGGCGGACAACCAAGTGGCGCTTTAGCGGAAGCTATAAATAAGGATTTTGGCTCGTTTGACGCTTTTAAAACGCAAATTTCTGAAGCCGCAAGTAAACAATTCGGTTCAGGTTGGGCTTGGCTTGTGGTGGATAAAACCGGAAAATTAGCTGTAGGAAGTACCGCTAATCAAGACAATCCTTTGATGCCAGGTCAATCCATTTCGGGAACGCCTATTTTAGGACTTGATGTTTGGGAACATGCCTATTATTTGAAATACCAAAACAAACGACCAGACTACATTGAAGCATTTTTCAAATTGGTTAACTGGGATGTGGTTGCTAAAAAATACGAAGCCGCAAAAACACCCGCTCCAAAAGTATAACTTGTAATTTTTTATTCAAGAAAAAAGCCATCCCGATTGTGAGATGGCTTTTTATCTTTATTGAAGTCCAGCTAAACTTTGTTCGATGGTGGCAATTTTTGCCAAAGCGTCTGCTTCTTTTTTGCGTTCCATTTCCAAAACTTTTTCCGGAGCGTTATTTACAAATTTCTCATTTGAAAGTTTTGCCTGAACCGATTTCAAAAATCCTTGATTGTATTTCAACTCTTCGTTTAACTTTTTAATTTCCTCCTCAACGTTGATTGAACCCGTGATTGGAATAAAATATTCGTTCGACTTTACTCGGAAAGTTAACGCTCCGTCGATTTTTTCGTTTAAATAATTCACAACGGAAACATTGCCTAATTTCATAATCACATCGTCAAATTTCGTCGATATGTTTTCTGAATTAATGGTTTTTAATTCGATGTTGTCTTTAAACGGAATATTTTTTTCTTTGCGAATATTTCTAATGCCCGAAATCACTTCTGTAGCAAAATCAAAATCGCTAATTAAGGATTCATCAAAAGATTTAATTTCTGGCCAAGAAGCAATAATCAAGGCTTCGTCCGGAGTTCTTTCGGCGATATGTTGCCAAATTTCTTCTGTTAAAAATGGCATAAATGGATGCAATAATTTCAAATTGCTTTCAAACATTTCAATCACTTTATCAAATGTTTTTCTGTCAATTGGCTGTTGGTATCCCGGTTTGATCATTTCCAAAAACCACGAACAGAAATCATCCCAAACCAATTTATAAATTGCCATCAATGCGTCAGAAATTCTGTATTTTTCAAAATTATCTTCGATTTCGGCTAAAGTTTTTTGCAATTTTGCTTCGTACCATTCTACTGAAATTTTGGCGTAATTAGGTTGTTCGATTGTATCGCTTACCTCCCAACCTTTTATCAATCGGAACGCATTCCAAATTTTATTGGTGAAAGATTTCCCTTGACGGCACAATTCTTTGTCAAATAAAATATCGTTCCCAGCAGATGCACTTAACAGTAACCCAACCCGAACGCCATCGGCACCAAATTCTTCAATTAAATCTAACGGATCTGGCGAATTTCCTAATGATTTCGACATTTTTCGGCGTTGGTTATCACGAACTAATCCGGTCAAATAAACATTAGAAAACGGTTTTTCGCCCGCATATTCGTAACCCGCGATAATCATTCTCGCCACCCAAAAAAATAAAATATCCGGACCGGTTACCAAATCATTTGTGGGATAATAATATTTAAAATCCTCGTTTTCAGGATTTAAAATTCCTCCGAAAACCGCCATTGGCCAAAGCCATGATGAAAACCACGTATCTAAAGCATCGACATCTTGCTTCAAGTCGGCAGTTGTCAGGTTTGAATTGCCCGTTTTAATTTTTGCCAATTCTAAAGCATCTTCAATATTTTCGGCTACCACAAAATCCTCTTTTGCTCCCGAACCTTCGGAACTATAATAATATGCCGGAATTTGCTGACCCCACCAAAGTTGGCGCGAAATATTCCAATCCCGAATATTTTCTAACCAATGACGGTAAGTATTGTCAAAACGTTTTGGGTACAATTTAATTTCTTCGGTTTCCAAAACGGCTTTGATGGCAGGTTTTACCAATTCCTCCATTTTTAGGAACCATTGGTCTGACAAGCGAGGCTCAATTACACATTTTGTTCGTTCTGAAGTTCCCACTTTGTTCAAATGCGTTTCGGTTTTTGCCAAACTTCCATTAGATTCAAGTTCTTTGGCAATTTCCTCACGAACCACAAAACGGTCTTTCCCTTGGTAATGTAATCCAAAAGAATTTAGCGTGGCATCTTCATTAAAAATATCAATAACTTCTAAGTTGTGTTTGTCGCCCAAAGTTTTATCGTTCATGTCGTGAGCTGGTGTAACTTTTAGGCAACCTGTCCCAAACTCTACATCTACGTAATCGTCTTCGATAATTGGAATGCTTCTGTTGGCAATGGGCACAATCGCTTTTTTACCTTTTAAATGCGAAAAACGTTCGTCATTTGGGTTGATACAAATAGCGGTATCGCCAAAAATGGTTTCCGGACGCGTTGTGGCAACAGTTAAAAAATCTTCGGTTCCTTCAATTTTATAGTTGATGAAATACAATTTTCCCTGTCTTTCTTCGAAAATTACTTCTTCGTCAGACAGTGTGGTTTTGGCTTCGGGATCCCAGTTTACCATTCGGTAACCACGGTAAATCATGCCTTTGTTGTATAAATCCACGAAAGATTTTATCACGGAAGCTGACATGTCAGGATCCATAGTAAATTTTGTACGTTCCCAATCACAAGAACAGCCTAATTGCTTGAGTTGTTCTAGTATTGTCCCTCCGTATTTGTCGGTCCATTCCCAAGCGTGCTTTAAAAATTCTTCACGAGAAAGGTCATTTTTGTTAATGCCTTCCGCTTTTAATTTTGCCACGACTTTTGCCTCAGTTGCAATTGAAGCGTGATCAGTTCCGGGAACCCAACAAGCATTGAACCCTTTTAATCGTGCACGACGAATTAACACATCTTGGATGGTATTGTTGAGCATATGTCCCATGTGCAAAACTCCGGTCACGTTTGGCGGTGGAATGGTGATGGTGTATGGTTTTCTATGATCTGGTTCGGAGTGAAAATAATTGTTTTTCATCCAGTAATCGTACCATTTTTTTTCTACAGATTTGGCTTCAAATTGCGCAGGAATCGTCATTATCTTTTGTTCGTTGTTAGTTTTTATTGTTTTGGCAAAAGCCGAAAGATTACAAAAATGCCTAAAGTTTTTCATTTAGCCCCGATTGAAGCGGAAATCCTTTTATCAATTATCTCGGGTTACAACCGAGGGAATTGATAAAAGATTGCAGCGAAAAGCGGGAATATGGCTGACTGAAACTAACTGATGTTTCGCTCCAACAAAAACCTTTCGGATTTAGGCAAAAATAGTCAACAAACCGCAGTAATGAAAATTTAGATTTTATTTATTTGCAAATTGTGGCGAAAGGATTTATTTTTACCATTATTTTATTGATTTTAAACAAAATGAAACAACTTTTTACATTAATTGCGTTTGCTGTTTTTGGTATTTCGGCAATTGCGCAAACGGGTCCGAAAATTGAATTTAAGCAAGAAATTATTGATTACGGGACGGTTTCGAGAGATGATTCGGGCGTTAGAATTTTTGAATTTACAAATGTGGGCGATGCTCCATTGGTGATTAGCGATGTGAAATCGAGCTGTGGTTGTACGGTTCCGAAACGACCTACTGAACCGGTTGAACCTGGAAAAACCGGGCAAATTGAGGTGAAATATAATATGAATCCAGGAACGATTAATAAAACGATAACGGTAATGAGTAACGCTGTAAATAAAACTGATGGCGTTGTGTTGCTGAAAATTACCGGGAATGTGGTGGTGAAAGAGGAAGTAAATTTGTTAGAAAAGAAAAAATCTTTACCGAATACCTTATAATTAAAACCGGCAAATTTGCCGGTTTTTTTATGCTTATATTTTGAAATTTTGTAGAAAAAAAACCGCAAATTTGCAATAAAACAAACCATCATGCCTAAAGTTTCGCAAAAGGGGCAAAATATGCCCGAATCTCCTATTCGAAAGTTAGTTCCTTATTCTGAAATTGCTAAGAGAAAAGGACACAAAGTGTATCATTTGAATATTGGCCAACCGGATATTAAAACGCCGGAAGTGGCTTTGCAAGCGGTAAAAAACGCCGATTTGCAAGTGTTAGAATACAGCCATAGTGCGGGTTTTGAAAGTTACAGAAATAAATTAGCGACTTACTACCAAAAACAGCATTTACCAATAGAAAGTAAAGATATTATTATCACAACCGGAGGTTCAGAAGCATTGCTTTTTGCCATGGGAAGCACGATGGATGAAGGCGATGAAATTATTATCCCGGAACCGTTTTATGCCAATTATAACGGATTTTCAACCGCTTCGGGCGTGAAAGTAGTACCAGTAATTTCTACCATTGAAGACGGTTTTGCCTTGCCACCTATTTCGGCATTTGAAAAATTAATTACACCAAAAACCAAAGCAATTTTGATTTGTAATCCTGGAAACCCAACGGGATATTTATACTCTAAAGACGAAATTGCACAATTGGCAGACATCGTCAAAAGACACGATTTATTTTTAATTGCAGATGAAGTGTATCGCGAATTTGTTTACGACGGTGAAGAACATTTCTCCATTATGAACGTTCATGGAATTGAGCAACATGCCATTATGATTGATTCGGTTTCTAAACGTTACAGTATGTGTGGCGCAAGAATTGGCTGCATTGTTTCTAAAAATGCTGAAGTGATGGCTACCGCAATGAAATTTGCCCAAGCCCGTTTGAGTCCACCAACTTATGCGCAAATTGCCAGCGAAGCTGCTCTCGAAACACCACAAAGTTATTTTGATGCCGTGATTGATGAATACAAAGAACGCAGAGATATTTTGATTAAAAAATTAATTGAAATTCCGGGCGTAAAAGTCGCTATCCCAAAAGGCGCTTTTTATTGCATCGCTCAACTTCCCGTTCGTAATGCCGACGATTTTGCCCAATGGTTACTAGAATCTTACGACCTTAATGGCGAAACCGTGATGGTAGCTCCAGCCGCCGGATTTTATTCCACTCCAGGCGTTGGCCAAAACGAAGTTCGCATCGCCTACGTTTTGAAAAAAGAAGACCTTATCAAATCGGTTGACATTCTCAAACAAGCACTTGCGGTTTATCCTAACTAAAATAAAATCACACTAAACGTTTCCACATCGGAGGCGTTTTTTTTTTATTGTGGAGCAACACCTTAGGTATTTTTTAAACCTCAGGTTCCTGCTGCTTCGCCATATCTTTTTTAAAATCGCCCGAAGTGTCGGGATTTTAAAAAAGGATATTTGCGAGCATCAGGGCTAAAAAAAAACACTTTAGGTTTCTTTTAAACTTTCTCAAAAAAACGGCAAAGTTTCGGACAAAAAAATAGGCTTCCATTTGCGGAAGCCTATTTTTATTTCAAATTAAAAATTATCGTTTGAGAGAGAAGTGAGCTCTAAATTCTTTTTGCTCTGTTCCTTCGGTGTACAATACTTTAAACCAGTAATCTGTAGAAGGAAGCGGATGACCATTCATTGTTCCATCCCAACCATCGCCTTCAGAACCTACAGTTTTCACTAATTTCCCGTATCGGTCAAAAATATAGATAATTGCATCTGGTCCTAAACCTCTAATTGTCCAAGTATCATTATAGCCATCTCCATTTGGCGTGAAGAATTTAGGATAATTAATCACCATTACTTCAATAGGAATTGGCATCACACAACCTCCATTGTTTAAATCTCTCACTTCAAGTAAATAAGTTCCCGCGGCAACAGGACCAAATACATTAGAAGCTTGCCATTCAGTCGGACCACCTTCAGCTGTAATTAATCTAAATTCATAGTTTCCTAAACTTGACGGATCAACCACAACTGTAATTGTTGCATTGTCGGTAAAGTATCCGCTTACTACAACATCACTAATGATTGGTGCAGAAGTAGCATCAACAGAAGCAGAAGATTCTGGTGTTACAGCAGAGATACAACCCGTTGCAATATTTGTTGCAATTACGCTGTAAGTTCCTACTTCATTCACAAAAATAGACGAACCTGTATCTGGTAACGGATTTGTACCGTTAAACCATTGGTAAGTATAATCCGCAGGATTTGCTCCACCATCAACATTGGCAACTAATTCATAACTGTTCAAAGGATCTAAAGTGGTTGGATCCACACAAAAGAAACCTCCTTGTAATGTTACTACTGGTAGTTGATTTACAATCAAATTAATTGGTGTAATTTGTGGACAACCTGTTGTGGCATTTCTATTAATTACTAAAGCATAAACAGTTGTTGTAGCAGTATTAAACGGATTTACATCTACGATAGCACGTGAATTGGTAGTTGTCGGTCCTTCGGCACCATCTAAAATTGCATCAGCTTCAGTTAAATAATAATGAACTGTGAAATCAGGTGGTGTTTGGGTACCTAAAACTGTGTTATCAAATGCAGACAAGTCGAAATCTGTATAGCCATCATTTGTTCCATCTAAATCATCACAAACCACTTGATCCGCAACTGGATTTGCAACGGCTGGTTCATCAACTACCAAATTAAATGTTCCTACGTTGAAACATCCGGTTGTGTTGTTTTGTACTCTAACCCAAATTGCTTCTGGATTAGTAGTATTTGGATAACTATTTGGCAACACACCAAGAGTTCCACCAGCCTCTGCGTTTATTTGAGAATCATAATAAGTGAAAGTATAATCTGCAACATTTAACGAAGCATCCAAAACACTCGAATTATGATCGCTTAATGTAAATGTATGCGTTGCACCTCCCACACAAGCTACAAAGTTTGGAATTACACCATTCACTCCTAAAGCCGGAATTGGATTCACGATAATATCAAACTGAACCATTTGCGAACATTTGATTGAAGCATTGTTGGCATTTGTGGTCATCAATACATAAATTGTTCCTGATGGTCCTGAATAATCTGTAGGATCTGGAATTGCGTTTGCGAAAGTTCCTGCAGCAGCATCTGCTTCGGCAACCGCTTGATCAGTGTAGTAGTAAAATGCTACAGAAGCTGGAGATGCACCGTTTCTGATGTATGTTTCGTTAACTGTCAAATCAATATTTTCGCCAATTCCATCGCCTTCAACGCCATTGTCACATAAGTTAACGAGATCTTGTGGATCTGTTCTTGGGTTTGGCAACGGCTCAACTCTAATGGTTAATGTAGTGTAACTCACACAACCTGTTACGGTATTTGTGATTACAACATTTAAGGTTTGGGCTCCTGGATTTGCGTTCGTATAACTTGTAGCCGGATCAATCAAAGTACCAGCTAAAGTATAGAAAGCTACATCATAATCAGGAAGATTTCTAGTAAGATTACCGATTTGAGTGGTTAAATCAAAACTAGTGAAACCATCGTTTGGTAAGCCTTCATCACAAAGTGAATATTCCACCGGAGCAAAAGCAAGCGCTGGATTAATAGTAATTGTAAAACTTCCAACGTTGAAACAATTTGTGGCAGTGTTAGTTATTCTTACCCAAATTTGTTGACCATCTGTTGCTAAATAATTTGTTGGATTTGGAATGTTATTTCCTAAACCTGCATTAGCATCTATTGCATCAGTATAGAAACGAATGGAATAAGTTCCAGCTGGTTGTCCAGTCAATAAATCCAATGTATCGATATGAGCCTGAAGATTTACACGTGTAGTTCCATCTTCATTAGTGTCACATACAATTAACGGATCAATCGTGGTTGGAACGGTTGGAGCCGGATTGACAATAAGTTGCATTGGTGCAATTGAAAAACATCCTGAGTTGTTATCAACTGCTCTAATCCAAATCATTCCAGAAGCCAAGTTGCTGTATGGAGAAGTGTATGGGAACAAATTATTTTCGGCATTATAGCTTGTTTCATGGAAAGTGATGGTGTACGGTGCTCCACCAGTAATTCCAGGAATCAGTGAATCTAAATCAAATTGCTCTGTTCCATTATTGTCAGGATCACAAGCCACTTGTGGAGCAGGAACATTAATTAACGGTAATTGTTCTACTCGAAGCGTTAAAGTTGTTTGGGAAGTACACCCCGTAGCTCCGTTAGTAACTACTACTAATATAGTTTGAGCAGGGCTTACTTGGTTTTCATAATTTAATGGCAGTTCCGTTCCAGCAGCATAAGCAGCAGCATCAAAATAATATCTGATGTCCATTCCTGCTTCTGTTGTAATAAATCGTTTGTAATCTTCTAAGTCAAATTCTTCTATTTCATCACCCGGATTGTTGATGTCACACAAAGTATATTCTGGCAATACTCCTGGAGCAGGAATCACCGGATTCGGGTTCACAATCAAATCCATTGGAACGGCTTTGAAACAGCCTGTTACTGCATTTTCCACACGAATCCAAATCGTTTGTAAAAACGGAACGGTATTATTAAAGTTTATTAAACTTGTGATAGGCGGATTTGCTGGTACAGCCGCTTCTGCATCTGATTGATTAATATAATATATAAAATTGTATGTATCCAAAGGATTCAAATCAGCAATCATGTCAGCTTCTCTAATTGTAATATCAGGGAAAGTTGACAAACCATCAGCGGTTGCATCGTCACAAACCTGAATTGGATTTGGAGAAACCGGTTGTGGCGTTCTGTTTACAATTAATCTTAATTGAACAAATGATGGACATGCACTTCCTCCTGGTTCCTCAACTCTCACATACATGAAGTATGGTGTAAGTTCTGGAGAGGCATCCACTAAGTTTGCATATGGAAAATTCTGTTTAGGAAATGCGTTATCCAAAGCATTCTGCATTGTTTCGTGGTAACTCAATATTAACGTTGAAGGACCTCCGGTAATCTCAAGATTTTTGTCTGTCAAATTAAAGAATCCAATACCATCTTCATTGTCATCACAAATTTCTAATGGGGTTGGGTTAATTACCACTGGAGCAGCAATTGTATTTACAGTCACCGAACCAGAAAGGGTATTTGAACAAGCTGGAGTTCCATCGCCTAAAATTGAAATCAAATCGAAAGTGGTTGCGGCAGAAAGATTAGCAGTTGTATATAAGCCGTACCCCATTCCATCCAGTAAAATTGTATCAGTAGTAACGCCTCCATCAGCTGTAAATGTAACCGTACTATTTGGAGTTCCTGTAAATTCAAGTTCTGCAGGACGGTTTTGACAGACATTTACCGGACCCGTAAAAGTTGCCGTTGGCAACGCCTTAACCTGAACAGTTACAGCAGTAGAATAGGATCTTGAACAAGGAACCGCATCGGCAGATTCCACATTTAAAAGCGTATAAGTAGTTGGCGTTGTTAAATTTCCTGTTGGTAAACTAAAGTTTCCGGTTCCATTTAATGTAAGTGTAGTTGGCGTTCCAGAATTTATAGAATAAGTAATTATGCCATTAACTGGTCCTGTGAACAAAACAGAAGTCGCATCATTCTCACAAACAGTATTTTGAGCCAAAGCGATAGTTGCAGTTGGTAGCGGATTTACCGTAATAGTCGCATCGACCCCGGTAAATGAAGCTGTACAAGGAGAAGCACCAGTTGTAGTAATGCTTACTAATGAATAAGTTGTATTGGCAGTTAATGTCGATGAAATTGTAGCCTCCCCAATTAATGGATTTGCAGTTGGTGTAGAAAGGTTTACAACTTGAGGAGTACTTCCATTTACCGTATAAGTAACATCGGCATTTAACGTTCCAGAAATAACAACACCACCAGTAGTATTTTCGCAAATTACAGGACTAATAGGTGAGATTGTTGCGCTCGGATTTCCAATAACGGTTACTGTTGCGGTTCCAGTTTGAGTTTGAGTACATGTTGACGGAGAAGCTGCCGAAACTGATACTAAGTCATAATCATAAGTAGCATCGGATGGCAACGTTTCTGTAAGAATAAATTCACCTGAAGCATCTAAAGTAACCGAGGCTGGTGCACTATTTAATGTATAGTTAACAGTAGCCAAAGGTGTTCCCTGAAATCTAATTCTTGAAGGAACTCCTAAACATATTTGAGTATCTAATGCAGTTATTGATACAGTTGGCAATTCTTCGACAGTAATTGTAACTGAACCTGTAAGCGTTTCTACACAAGGTGGAGTTCCCGCTGTTGAAACCTCATCAAGGGTGTAAGTATAAACCCCATTTGTGGTAGTATTTGGAACTAAAATAGAGCCAACACCGGAACCATCTAATATAACCGTCTGTGGAGTTCCAGTAGCATCAAGAAATGTTACGGTCGATCCAGCGGTACCGGAAATCCCAATTGTCGTGGCATCGCCTTCGCAAATTGTGGTATTTCCAGTAGAAAATACAGCTGTTGGTTGTGGACCTACATTTATAGAAGCAACACCTGTCAATGGTTCCACACATGTTAATCCACTTGTTGTTAACGAAACACTAACTAATGTATAATTATATGGCGATGAAGCAGCTACAACCGCAGGAGATGTAATTGAAGCTGTCCCGGTATTAGTTCCTGTTCCATCATCAACCAGAGTAGTGGTTTGAGTTGCACCAGTTTCATCAGTATAGGTTACTGTTGCGCCAGCAGTTCCGCTAAAATTAATTGGCGCTGTTGACCCTTCGCAAACCGATGCCGAACCAGATATAACTGCGGTTGGATTTGGATTTAATAATAAAGAGTAATAATAAATTAAATAATCTGTAGGATCAGTAATTCTTGACGCTCTTACGTAAATGACTGCACCAGTACCTGAGGGATAAGATGCAACCTGAGCTGGTGTTAAGGCAGTTGCTAAATCATCAGTTGCAATTAATGATTCATGATAAGTAAGAGAGAAATCGGCAGGGACAAATCCATCAGCTGTGATTTGAGCCTGTACGTCAGCTAAGTTATCTTCTAAATTAAAATTTTCAGTACCGTCGTTTGCTACATCACACATTGTAATTCCAGCAACCTCAGTTTCGGTACAACTTCTAATACTAATTGTAAAAGGCAAAATTGCATAACAAGGCGTTGGAGAGTTATAATCTGTTACACGCACATAAATGGTTTGAGTTCTTAATGGTACAGGAAGGTTGTAAATTACTGGTGCTGCTGTGTTTGAAGGGTCATAGAAATTATTAATAGGTGGTGTGTAAAGATCTCCTATTTCATTTTCAGCATCGAATTGACTTAAATAATATCCCACCGTATATAAATTAGGATCTAAAACCTCTGTAGGATCCGTACTAAAAGTACCCAATACCACATCTGTATTAATTCCTATATTGAATTCACGTGGATTAGCATCAGTATCACAATGGGTTATGTCTTGAGGCGCTAAACCCGCTGACTCTCCAACCCTTACAGTCGCAACGTCAGATGCTCTTTGAGGTGGTATTGCAGGATCACAACTTCCAAAAGTAGCGATTACTTGATAATCAGTTGTAGCAGTTGGACAAACAGTAAACGTGGGTGTTGTTGCTAAAATAGTTCCAGGATCTGCAACTGTTGACCATGCATAAGTGATAGGAACCTGAGCACCATTTGGGCTAAATCTCCACGCTTCAGATGTTGTTCCAGTACCATCAACATTCACGCTCCAAGGGTTATTACTAGTATCTCGACCAGGAGCTGCATAACCCATATTCCCAGCTTGATTTTGAATTCCTAGAGTTCCTGCACCGCTAATCCATTGGGGACAAGACACTCTTCTTCTTACATGAATCTCGATAATATTTGTAGATTCGAATAAAACGATTTGATATGACTGATTCCCTTCGTCAGCACATCCGCCTCCATAAAGCGGGACGTTTTGCCAGTTAGCCACAAATGCACGACAAGGGTATGTACCAACGGTAAAATAATTAATTTGAGTCGAATTAGGATCACTTGGAGGTCCAACCACTCTAGTTGAGCCCGTAATAAGTAAATCCTGCAACATCATAATTGCATTTTTATAAGGAGGTCCATAACCTGGACCAGAACCACCATTGATGTTCGCCGAAAAGCTAAAACCGCTACCAGAATTTGGAGCATATAAACCTCCCGGAGAATCAGGATGGCCTTGAATACTAAACGTTACCGCTCCATTATCACCAATTAAACATTCGGCATATTTCTCACCAAAAAAACAAAAGTTAAATGGAGTAGTTTGTTTCCCTCGCAAAGGAATAGTTTGAGACCATCTATCATCCGTAGTAATACTGGTAATATCATTGATATTATCCGGACTTCTCCATACAAAAGGTGTAGATGACACTACGTAACTATCCGTTTGTCTTGGGATACGGTTAATGGGAGGTCTTGCTTCTAAAGTGACGCAATCACCTACCGCACAAGTACCCCTATCATTGGCGATAATATCCAAACAACCAAGGTCTTGAGCATTCAAGGCGGCAAAAAACAGCGTAAATAATAAAGATAAAAGATAATTCTTCTTCATTTTGGGAATATTTTGAGGAGCGAAATTTACATAAATTTAAGAAACTATTATCTTAAATTTTGAATATTTTTAATTTTAACATCGTACAACTGTTTGTATTTTATTAGTTATCTTTGCTGTCTTAAATTTTTATTTTATCAAAACATCGATGAATAACGAGAATTTTCTTGACGAAATAGGTGATAACCACCTTGCTTCGAGCGCACAAAATCCACTTCGAAGTGACGCATTTGACCTAACGGATGATCAAAAAATCGAAAGCATCAAAAAAGATGTGGAAAGCATCTTGATTACTTTAGGAATGGATCTTACTGACGATAGCTTAAAAGGCACTCCAAATCGCGTGGCGAAAATGTTTGTAAAAGAAATTTTTGGCGGCTTACATCCCGACAAGAAACCTGGAGCGTCCACGTTTGACAATCATTATAAATATGGCGAAATGCTGGTTGAAAAAAACATCACGGTTTATTCTACTTGCGAACATCATTTACTACCAATCATCGGGAGAGCTCACATTGGCTACATTTCAAGCGGTAGAGTTGTAGGATTGTCTAAAATGAACCGTATTGTAGATTATTTTGCCAAAAGACCTCAAGTTCAGGAAAGGTTAACAATGCAAATTGTGCAAGAATTACAGAAAGTCTTAAACACCCAAGACGTGGCTTGTGTAATTGATGCCAAACATTTGTGCGTAAATTCTCGCGGAATTAGAGATATTGAAAGCAGTACCGTAACATCAGAATTTGGCGGAAAATTTAAAGATGAAGCTACCAGGAGAGAATTTTTAGATTACATTAAATTCGATACGAGCTTTTAAGCACTTTGCCGCAGCCCTGATGGAAATGGAAATCTTTTTGCAGTAAGGCGTATTTTTTTGCCGAAATCAAAAAGCGACCAGCGGAAGCTCTTTTGATAAGTGCAAAAAAACGCCGAGCCAAAAAAATTGAAATGTACAGCAGGAATGGCTGCCCAAAAGATCATTACCCATTTTTAGCAATAACTTTTTATGACGCCTTTGTACCAAAACCAAACTTTGAAAATTTATAATTCGCTTTCGGGCGAAAAGGAAATATTCACGCCTTTACACCAAGGAAATGTGGGAATGTACGTATGTGGACCAACGGTTTACAGCAATGTTCACTTGGGAAATGTGCGGACTTTTATGTCGTTTGACGTGGTTTTCAGGTATTTTTCACATTTGGGTTACAAGGTTCGTTATGTAAGAAACATCACGGATGCCGGACATTTGGAAAATGATGCGGATGAAGGCGAAGACAGAATTGCAAAAAAAGCGCGACTGGAGCAAGTGGAACCGATGGAAATTGTGCAACGATATACGGTGGATTTTCATTCGATTTTGAATGATTTTAATTTTTTGCCGCCAAGTATTGAGCCAACGGCTACGGGACATATTATTGAACAGATTGAAATTATCAAAAAAATTATCGACAACGGATTGGCTTATGAAGCGAACGGTTCGGTTTATTTTGATGTTAAAAAATACAACGAAACCAATCATTATGGGATTTTAAGTGGCAGAAACATTGAAGACATGCTGGCGAATACCCGTGAATTAGCAGGACAATCGGAGAAAAAAAATCCGCAGGATTTTGCACTTTGGAAACGGGCCGAACCGCAACATATTATGCGTTGGCCATCACCTTGGAGCGATGGTTTCCCGGGTTGGCATTTAGAATGTACCGCAATGAGTACCAAGTATTTAGGCGAACAATTTGACATTCATGGTGGCGGAATGGATTTAAAATTTCCGCATCACGAATGTGAAATTGCGCAAAACCAAGCTTGTACCGGAAACGCTCCGGTAAATTACTGGATGCATGCCAATATGTTGACGCTTAACGGAAAAAAAATGGCGAAATCTACCGGTAATAATATTTTGCCTCGCGAAATTATTAGCGGAAATAATGATATTTTGAGCAAAGCATTTTCGCCATCGGTAACAAGATTTTTTATGCTTCAAGCGCATTACAGAAGTATTTTGGATTTTAGTAATGATGCGATTTTAGCTGCGGAAAAAGGTTACAACCGATTGATGGAAGCGTTTAATTCGCTTTCGGAAATTGAAGTTTCAGAAAATTCTTCTGTGGACATCAATACTTGGAAACAACGCTGTTACGATGCGATGAACGATGATTTCAACACACCCATTTTAATTGCAGAATTGTTTGAAGGTGTGCGTTTTATCAATTTGTTAAAAGAAAAAACGGAAAGCATTTCAGCAGAAGATTTGAAAACTTTTAGCAATGCGATGAGTGGTTTTATCTTTGACATTTTAGGATTGAAAGATGAAAAAACGTCTGGTGCTGGAAATGATAAGTTAGAAAACGTGGTCAACATGTTGATTGGAATGCGAAACGAAGCCAGGGCTAATAAAGATTTTGCCTTGTCTGACAATATTAGAAATCAGTTAACTTCTTTAGGCATTCATTTAAAAGACGGAAAAGATGGCACAACTTTTACCATTAATTAAATACAAAATGATGAAGTGTTAAGGCTTCATCATTTTTTTTATATGGAAAAATTAAAAAAAATAACAATCGCACCGTTCATTTTCTTAATCAGAATATACCAACACGGCATCTCCCCTTTTTTGCCTTCGGCATGTAGGTATTCGCCAACATGTTCTCATTATGCAGTTGAAGCTTTGCAAAAACACGGACTCTTGAAAGGTGGTTTTTTGGCGGCAAAAAGAATTTTGAGCTGCCATCCTTGGGGCGGAAAAGGTTATGATCCAGTACCAGAAAAATTTCCTAAAAAAGATTAACAAGAATTTGTAACGACAGTTTAACTTCAAATTTTTACTTTTACAATTATTTTCAATTTAAAAATATGACTGCACTTAATTTCGTTTGGAATCCCAGCGAAGGAATAGACCTAGGTTTTTTTGTAATTCGATACTACAGTTTAATGTTTGTAGTGGCGTTTGTTTTGGGTTGGTATTTGATGAAAAGAATTTACCTGCGCGAGGGTGAAACTATTGAAAAATTAGACAGTTTGTTCATTTACACTTTTTTTGCCACGCTTTTTGGCGCCAGAATTGGTCACGTTTTATTTTACGAACCTGAACTTTTTAGCCAGGATTTTTGGAGCGTTTTTCTTCCAATTCGTACCAAACCAGAATTAGAGTTTACTGGATTTTCGGGATTAGCGAGTCATGGAGCGGCAATCGCGATTATCATTGCGATGTATTTTTATTCAAAAAAAATTATCAAACGCCCAATTTTGTGGGTTTTAGATAGAATTGTGATTCCGGTTTCGGCGGGGGCCATTTTCGTACGATTAGGGAATTTTTTCAACTCGGAAATTGTAGGAAAAACTACCGATTCTGCGATGGGAATTAAATTTCTTCGCGATGCCATTAAACCGGGGCAAGCGATGCAAATTGTGCAAACGAATGATGCGAACGAAGCCTACAACCAAATTGCGACCAACCCGAAATTTGCTTCGGTTTTGGCACAAATACTTCCGAAACATCCTGCACAATTGTATGAATCATTTTCATATATTTTTGTGTTTGCGATTTTATTTTATTTGTATTGGAAAACCAACGCTAGATTAAAACAAGGTTATCTATTAGGTGTGTTCTTAATTTTGCTTTGGGCTGTTAGATTCATTGTAGAATTTGTAAAAGAAAGCCAAGGCGGTTTTGAAAAAGATATTTTGAATGGAGCGCTTTCTACCGGACAATGGTTGAGTATTCCGTTTATCATCATTGGATTTATTTTGATTTTCCGGGCGAAAAAAGAACCTCGAACCCTTTAAATAATTATAAATAAAATCAAGAGAACCAAAGCGTTCTCTTTTTTTTTACATTTTTTTAGGAAGTTTTTGTTGTAAAAATTGTAATTATGCATTTTAAAATATTGTATGTTTCAACTGATAAAAAATAGCACTTTTACTCCTTTCTTCTGGTTTATGCTAGGGCTTTTTTTCCTAAATATCAGTGTGAATCCGGCTGACATTGATCTTAAAACAAAAACGGCTTCCACTTACAACGAACAAGAAAGTTTAATTGAAATTATAGTAGAGAAAGTGTTTGGGTTTGAAGATGCGATTGCAGAACAAGACGATACAGAGTTAGAAGATTTTTCATTGAAGAATAACTTTAAACTTTCAGTTTTAATGTTTCCGGAAAACAATTATTTTGAAATTTTATTTTTTGAAAATCACTCTTCAAGAAAAATATTTTTGACCAAAAATTTCACTTCATTTCATTATTTTAACCTGATTTCTCCTCCTCCGGAGATGATTTTTTTGTAATCAGTTTAAAATAATTTTGTTTCCAAATGTGAAAAATCATTTGGGAATTATCACAACACGTATTTAAAAATGAAGAAAAAAATACTGCTGTTATCGTTATTTTCGGTAACGGCTCACATGGCGTTGGCTCAAAATGATGCCACGCTCGACAGCTTGTACATTGAAGAAGTACAAGAACAAAAATTACCAGTTAAAGTTTTACATGCCGAACCGCTTTACATTGATTTGATTCGCGATTTAGGAGCTCGAAAAGGCGAACGCGAATGGAATCTTGGTTTAGGCTTGACCGATAATTTAAAATACGATTCATACGAAGCTTTGGTAGAATATGAATGGGCTCCAATTGACCGATTGGGTTTGGAGGTTGAATTGCCTTTTACGTTTTATTCTCCATTACAATCAACAAGCCGTGATTCTATTCCGTCGAATCAATTAAATAGTTTGAAAGTGGCAGCACAGTGGTCATTTTTTGTTAATGAAAAATATGCTACCTCGATGGCAATTGGTTACATCAACGAATTTGAATTGTCTAGTTTTAGAGAATTTGGAAAACCTTTGGTAAAAGGAAATGTTTACAATCCGTTTTTGGTGGTGGCGAAACGTTGGGGAAATAATTTCCATTCCTTAATTTATACGGGTCCAATGATTCATCAGGATTTTGAAAATAACAATTTTCATACTACGTATGACATCAACACCAGTTTTCACTACATGATTCCGGGAACGCGAAATTTTTTGGGTATTGAGTTCAACAAAACTTTGGACAAAAAAGATTTTGACATGACAATAAGACCTCAAATGCGGGTTGGCGTTACCGAACAATTGATGATTGGCATTGTAGCCGGAATTCCAGTAGAACGAGAAAATGAGCGTTTTAGTTCGTTTCTGCGTTTAATTTGGGAACCTAAACACCATTAAACAAAAAGCCCCGACGTGAAAACATCGGGGCTTTTTTTATGATTTAAAACTTAAATTAAGCTACTTCTTCAGCGTTGTGTAAGTCTTCAATTCTTTTGTGTTCTGATTCGGGAATACTATCCACTAATACTGGAGTTGCAATGAATAGTGAAGAATAAGTACCAACTAAAATACCTATCAACATTGCGAAAATAAATCCACGGATTGAATCCCCACCGAAAACAAACATAATCAATAATACGATGATCATTGTTAATGAAGTATTGATGGTACGTGACATGGTTGTATTTACAGAACTATTTACAATTTGTTTGAAATTACCTTTCATTCTTCCGGCTAAATATTCACGAACACGGTCGAATACAATCACGGTGTCATTCATTGAATATCCGATCACAGTAAGAATTGCTGCAATGAAATGCTGGTCAAGTTCCATGTGGAAAGGCATAAATTTGTAGCAAAGCGAGTAAACTCCTAAAACGAAAATTACGTCGTGAGCTACTGCAGCGATTGCACCAAGTGAATATTGCCATTTTCTAAAACTTACCATTAAGTAGAGGAATACAATGGCCATTGCTCCTAAAACTGCCCAAATAGAGTTAGTTTTAATATCTTGAGCTACCGCCGGACCTACTTTTGAAGATTGCATAATTCCAGTTTGTTTACCATCATATGCATTTACAAATTTTTCATATGTAATATCGGCATTGTAATATTTTTTTAAATTGTCGAACAACATTTTGTTTACCTCAACGTCAGCTTCGGTACTTGGATCTTCAATTTTATATTTGGTTACAATTTTTAATTGTTGGTCATCACCTAAAACTTTTGCTTGCACCACGCTTCCGAAAACTTCAGAAAGTTCTTCAGAAACTACTGATGCTTCAACTGGCTTTTCAAATCGTACTTGTAATGTTCTTCCTCCAACGAAATCAACACCTTGATCAAAACCGTTGATGAAGAATGACGCAACCGAAACGAGTACCACAACTCCTGAAATTGCATAGGTGATTTTTTTCTTCCCTAAGAAATCAAAGTTGAATTTCGTAAATAAATTTTTAGAGAAACCTGTAACGAAAGTCAATTTATCTCCTCTGTTAACACTCCACTCTAATAAAATTCTAGTGATGAAAATGGCGGTGAAAAGTGATGTAAAAATACCAATTAACAATGTAGTTGCAAATCCTTTAATAGGACCTGTTCCAAAGATAAATAACACAGCTCCAGTTAAAATGTGGGTTACGTTAGCATCTGTAATTGATGACATCGCACCTCTCCAACTGAATGAAGTTTTAATAGCTTCTTCCAACGAATGTCCTAATCGCAATTCTTCTTTTGCTCTTTCGTAAATAATAATGTTAGCATCTACGGCAGTTCCCATTGTTAACACGATACCGGCAATACCTGGTAAAGTTAAGATGGCTCCAATACTTGCCAAAATTCCGAATAAGAATAATAAGTTAACTGCTAACGCAATATTAGCGAACCAACCTGATTTACCGTAATAAATAATCATCCAAAGCGAAACTAATAACAATCCTACTAATGCAGAAGTAATTCCGTTATCAATTGCTTCTTGTCCTAATGATGGTCCAACAGCATCAAACTGCACGATATCTGCAGAAGCAGGTAGTTTACCAGCTCTTAAAATATTCGCTAAATCTTTTGTTTCAGCAATGTCAAAATTTCCTGTAATTTGAGAAATTCCTCCAGTAATAGCACCACTGGTAACTCCAGGAGCAGAATACACTACATCATCTAAAACAATGGCGATAAAACCTCTTTCTGCGTAAGCTTTTCCAGTTAAAGATTCCCAGTCTTTTGCGCCACGGCTGTTCATTACCATCTCAACAGACGGTTTACCCATTTGGTCAAATTTATCCGAAGCATCAGTTACAACTGCACCACTCATTGAAGGTGTTCCTTGACGGTTACCTTTTAAAGCGTATAATTCAACTACTTCTACTTTTTTCGAGTTTGGTGTAACTTTAGGATCAACGATTTGTTGGTTCAAAACGTTAATAGTTTGCTCTTTACTCCACACGAATTTTGCGTAACGTTGGTCTCCGGCTAATAGCGATTTTACTTCTTGTTTGTTCAAATATTTGTTAACAGCAGCCGTATCTTTTGGAGAAAAATATCCTAAAACCGGACCACTACCAAAAGCGGTGAATTTATCAACCAAAGGATTAGCGCCAGTAACAGCAGCAGAATCTTTTGAAGCATCTGTCAATAAAGTATCAATACCTGTTTTTGGTAATTCTGGAGCGGCAACAGCTACTTCAGTTTTCTTTAGAAGTTCGTTAGTAGCCATAAGGAAATTACTCATTTCCTCTACTTTATAAGTTTCCCAAAACTCTAATTGAGCTGTACTTTGTAATAATTTTTTAATACGATCAACATCTTTAGCACCAGGCAATTCTACCAAAATTCTGCCTGATTCTCCTAACATTTGAATGTTTGGCTGAACTACTCCAAATTTATCGATACGCTCTTGTAAAACACGGAAAGCACTTTCTACTGATTCTTTTACTTTTGTTCTTACAACAGTAGTCACTTGAGCATCTGACATCTTGATGTTCACTTCCTCTAAGTTTCTGTGTGCAAAAATCTCAGGATCGGCTAATCTAACAGTTCCTTTAGATTCTTGATCGAATGCTGCAAAAAAAGCATCGATGTAATCTTGGTTTCCGGCTCTGTTTTTGTCAGCTGTTTCTAAAGCTTTAAGGAAAACCGGATTTTTAGAATCGTTTGCTAAGGTTTTCAAAACATCTTTTACAGAAATCTGCAAAATTACGTTGATACCTCCTTCAAGATCCAAACCTTTCTGGATTTGCTTGTCGGCTACTTCTTCATAGGTAAATTTTGTAAAACCTAAGTTGTACACATTCACCTTGCTGATTGAATCAAGGTATTTCAATTCTTTTTGATCATCGCCTTGGGCAAAAGCTTTTGCATCGCTTTTTACCTTATTTGCAACGAACGTGAACGAAAGCTGGTAAATACTTACCAATGCAAATAAAATTGCAAAAAATTTAACGAGTCCTCTATTCTGCATTATTACTAAAATTAATTAAATTCTTTTTTTTTGAGGTATTTTTAATTTAAAAAACAATATATCAATCACTTACATTTATTAAAATACAAATGATAATAATCGCTTTTTTTTAAAACGAGCAAATATATAATTAACCGAATGATTAACCAATTAATTTGCTAATTATATCATAAAAAAAAGACTGCACAAAGCAGTCTTTTAAAACTTTAAAGTTTATTTTATACCAAAACCGATTTTAAATCGGCATTCATATTTCGAACAGCGTCTGCACTTTTAGCAAATAACGCTTTTTCCTTTTCGTTCAAATTGATATCCAAAATTTCTTCGATTCCGTTTTTGCCGATGATACATGGAACGCCCACACAAATATCTGATTGACCATATTCACCTTCAAGCATTACAGAACAAGCAATCATTTTTTTCTGATCATTCAAAATACTGTCAACCAAATAAGCTACAGAAGCTCCAGGAGCATACCAAGCAGAAGTCCCTAACAATCCAGTAAGTGTAGCTCCTCCAACCATGGTATCAGCCGCTACTTTTTCTAAAACTTCTTCCGTTAAAAATTCTGAAACCGGAATTCCGTTGTAAGAAGCCAAACGCGTTAAAGGAATCATGGTCGTATCTCCGTGACCTCCAATTACCATTGCAGAAACATCGTTTGAAGGTTTGTTTAAAGCTTTTGACAAATAATATCTAAAACGTGAGCTATCTAAAGCACCACCCATTCCGATGATTCTATTTTTAGGCAATCCTGTTGCTTTTAAAGTTAAATAAGTCATGGTGTCCATTGGATTTGAAACCACTACGATGATAGCATCTGGCGAAAATTTTAAAACATTTTCTGCAACCGATTTTACAATTCCGGCGTTAATACCAATCAATTCTTCACGTGTCATTCCTGGTTTTCTCGGAATTCCTGAAGTGATGACTACTACATCACTTTTAGCAGTTTTAGAATAATCATTTGTTACACCCGAAACTTGTGTATTAAACCCTGTGTTAGTTGCACATTGCATAATATCCATTGCTTTTCCTTCGGCAAAACCTTCTTTAATATCTAATAAAACCACTTCACTTGCAATTCCTCTATAAGAAATGACATCTGCACAAGTAGCGCCAACATTTCCGGCACCTACGATTGTTACTTTCATGCTTAATTGTATTTAGTTGTTATTTGTTTGTTTTTATTTTTGCAAAAATTATGCATCGATATTAGCGTAAACCGCATTTTTCTCAATAAATTCTCTACGAGGTGGAACTTCGTCACCCATCAACATAGAGAAAACCCTATCGGCTTCTGCCAAACTATCAATGGTTACCTGACGCAAAGTTCTAAAACTCGGATTTAAAGTAGTTTCCCACAATTGTTCCGCGTTCATCTCTCCTAAACCTTTATAACGCTGAATATTAAAACCAGAGCCCATTTTTGAAGAAATTTCATCGCGTTGTGCATCTGTCCAAGCATATTCTTTTTTGTTTCCTTTTTTTACCAAATATAAAGGTGGCGTTGCGATGTAAACGTGACCGTTTTCAATCAACTCCTTCATAAATCTAAAGAAGAACGTTAATATTAAGGTAGAAATATGTGAACCATCAACATCGGCATCACACATAATCACAACTTTATGGTATCGTAATTTTTCTAAGTTCAATGCTTTTGAATCTTCGGCTGTTCCAACAGTTACTCCAAGTGCGGTAAAGATATTTCGAATCTCTTCGTTTTCAAAAACCTTGTGATGCATGGCTTTTTCGACGTTTAAGATTTTTCCACGCAAAGGTAAAATTGCTTGAAAATTTCTATCTCGTCCTTGTTTAGCCGTTCCTCCTGCTGAATCTCCCTCTACTAAGAAAATTTCACATTTTTCCGGATCCTGCTCTGAACAGTCAGATAATTTTCCTGGTAATCCGCCGCCTCCCATGACAGTTTTTCTTTGCACCATTTCACGTGCTTTTTTCGCAGCGTGACGGGCTTGTGCAGCCAAAATCACTTTTTGAATAATGGTTCGGGCATCATTTGGATTTTCTTCCAAATAATTTTCTAACATTTCAGCAACGGCTTGACTTACAGGAGAAACAACCTCTCTGTTACCTAGTTTGGTTTTGGTTTGTCCTTCAAATTGTGGTTCAGAAACTTTTACTGATACAATTGCTGTTAAACCTTCACGGAAATCATCTCCGGTAATTTCAAATTTTAATTTTTCAAGCAATCCCGAAGCATCCGCATATTTTTTCAAGGTACGTGTCAATCCACTTCTAAAACCTTGCAGATGCGTTCCTCCTTCGTGAGTGTTGATGTTATTTACGTAAGAAAAAATATTTTCAGAGTAACTGGTATTATAAATCAAAGCTACTTCTACCGGAACTTCTCCTTTTTCGTTCTCCATCGAGATCACGTGCGAAATAATCGGTTCACGGTTACCATCCAAGAAACGGATGTATTCTTTCAAACCTTCATCAGAATGGAAAGTTTCGCTTAAAAATTCACCTTTATCGTCTTTTTCTCTCTTATCCGTAAAATGAATCGTAATTCCTTTATTTAAAAAAGAAAGTTCACGCATACGAGCCGAAAGCGTATCGTAAGAGAACTCTGTAGTTTGCGTAAAAATCGTATCGTCTGGGTAAAAAGTTTGGCGAGTTCCGCGTTTGTCGGTTTCCCCAATTTGTTTTACAGGATAAAGCGCTTTTCCTTTTTCGTATTCTTGCTCGTAAATTTTTCCTTCGCGGAAAACGGTAGATTTCATATGGTTAGACAACGCATTTACCACCGAAACCCCAACACCGTGCAAGCCTCCTGAAACTTTATAAGAATCTTTGTCAAATTTTCCTCCGGCACCAATTTTGGTCATTACAACTTCAAGAGCCGAAACGCCTTCTTTTTTATGAATATCAACCGGAATTCCACGACCGTTATCTTCAACCGTAATTGAATTATCTTCGTTAATTGAAACCGAAATCGTGTCACAATGACCTCCCATTGCTTCGTCAATGGAATTATCCACAACTTCATACACCAAGTGGTGCAAACCTCTCACTCCTACGTCACCAATATACATGGAAGGTCGCATTCTCACGTGCTCCATTCCTTCTAATGCCTGAATACTATCCGCTGAATAATTGTTCTTCTTAATTTCTTCGCTCATAAATATTATCTAAAAAAAAGGTATTTTTTGTTTTAACGAACAAATATAAGCAAAACCAGCAGATTACCTATTGAAAATACTAATAATCAATGGTAAGTTATTAACATCTTAACATAAATTTCCAATAAAAAAATTGCTTCGCCTGTTCGGTAATCGCTCGAGTTCAAATTCCAAAAAAATAAACATCAAACAAATGTCTTAATACTTAATACTCCAATCTTAATACTTTTTTCCAGGTGCGAATCAGCCGGCATTTTAATAATCCACATTCCCGCTTTCGCGAAAATTCCAAATTCCAAAAAACTAAACCTCAAACAAATATCTTAATACTTAATACTCCAATCTTAATACTTTTTTACGGGAGCGAATCATCAGGCATTTTAATAATCCACATTCCCGCTTTCGGCTTTATCCACGCCAAATTTTGTTGGCATTAAGACGTGGGATATCGCCTCTATCGGGGCTAATGGAAAACTTTTGGCTTCTTTGGAAACTTTAGGAAAGAAAAATTCTAATACGAAAATTGCTTCGCCTGTTCGCTAATCGCTCGAGTTCAAATTCCAAAAAACTAAACCTCAAGCAAATGTCTTAATACTCCAATCTTAATACTTTTTTACAGGAGCGAATCATCAGGCATTTTAATAGTCCACATTCCCGCTTTCGGCTTTATCCACGCCAAATTTTGTTGGCATTAAGACGTGGGATATCGCCTCTATCGGGCTATTGGAAAAACTTTTGGCTTCTTTGGAAACTTTAGGAAAGAAAAATTCCAATACGAAAATTGCTTCGCCTGTTCGCTAATCGCTCGAGTTCAAATTCCAAAAAATTAAACCTCAAGCAAATGTCTTAGTACTTAATACTCCAATCTTAATACTTTTTTTTCAGGAGCGAATCAGCCGGCATCACAAGCCAAAAAAAAGTGCCGCTTAAAAAAACGACACTTTGCAAAAATATAAACAAACAAACTGCTTTAAACCGCAACTCCAGGTTTTGCGATGGAGGTATCTGCTTTGACATGTGCGGCATTCGCGCGACCGCTTGGGTCTTGGTTTTCTTGCCATTTCGGAATCCATTTTCGCACGGTTTGAGCTGCACTTAATTGTGGATAATGTTTGTGGAAAATATCGCGGTAAAAATACGCTTCTTTGGTGGTTGGCGTGTTGTATTCAAAGCGTTCGGAAGCTTTTTCCATTTGCTCATCGGTAATTTGCGAACTGCAATATTCAATCAACGTATCAATCCAGTTGTAACCTACTCCATCCGAAAATTGCTCCTTTTGGCGCCACAAAACTTCTTGCGGTAAATACGGATTTTCCGGCGTGTCAAATGCTTTTCGAAGGATATATTTTTCAACGCCATCGTAAGTTTTAGGTTGCTTTTCCTCTGGTTTAATTTTGACAGCCATGTCCAAGAAATCTTTGTCCAAAAACGGAACACGAGCTTCTAAACCGTGAGCCATCGTGGATTTATCAGCACGAAGCAAATCGGCAGTGAATAATTTTTGAACTCTTTCAATGGTTTCTTTTTGAAAATCTTCTGAACTTGGTGCATTTCTGAAATACAAATAACCTCCAAAAATTTCATCAGCTCCTTCACCGGAAAGCACCACTTTCACACCTTTTTCGGTAATGGCTTTAGACAAGAAATACATTGGTGTACTGGCGCGAACCGAAGTTACATCATAGGTTTCGAGATGCCAAATTAATTTTTCAAGCACTTCAATTCCTTGCTCGATGGTGAAATGAATTTCGTGATGTTCGGTTCCTAAAAATTCAGCTACTTTTCTGGCAGCAACAGCATCTGGCGCTTCTGGATCAAGACCGATTGAGAATGACAACAATTTTTTTCCTTTTTCTTTTAAAAGTCTTGCCGCAATTGACGAGGTTAAGGACGAATCTAACCCTCCTGAAAGCAATACGCCAATTGGTACATCGCTCATCAGCCTTTTTTGAGTCGCTTCGGTTAGGGTTTCGCGAATTTTTTGCAAATCTAAAGCATCGGTACATTTTGTAAAATCTTCATATTCAGGACGGTAATATTTTACAAAGCCGGTTTTGGGTGTATAATAATGTCCCGGAGGAAAAGTGGCAAAAGTTTTACATTGGTCAGCAATAGGTTTCATTTCTGATGCAAAATAAATTCTGCCGCGATCGTCAAGACCATAATACAAAGGCTTCACACCTATAGGGTCGCGACCTGCGATAAAATCATCGCCATCGATAACTACGAAGGCAAAATCACCATCGAGGTAGTTTAGAAATTCATAACCAAATTCTTCGTACAAATGCACAATAACTTCCGAATCAGATTTTGTGCGGAACGTATGGCTTTTTAAAACCGTTTCACGTAATTTTTGATGGTTGTAAATTTCGCCGTTGTGTACCATCCAAGCCGATTTTGTCCCTTGAATGGGTTGTTTCCCCGAATGTAAATCGATGATTGACAAACGTTCGTGGCTTAAAATATGTCCATTTTCAGTAACGTGCAAGTCGCTTTCATCGGGACCGCGATGCGACATTCTTTTAGAGAGCTGTTTTACTAATACTTCGTCTTTTCCTTTTCCTATAATTGCTAAAATTCCGCACATAACTTTTAATTTTTAATGATAAATATTCAATTGGTTATTGTTGAAGCAAAATTGAATTTTTTATTACAATTTAAAAATCAGGAAAGCATTTTAGGTTATTATTTTAAACGTAAAAATGTATTTTTATTTATTTTTTAAATTTGATGCCCTAAAAAAAAGCGATTTAATTACAAATAGTAATCATTCGATTTTTTGGATAGTGTAATTTGTGCCGTTGATTTCAAATTGGTAACCTTCGGATTGTCCCATTAATTTTTGTCCCAATGGCGATTGTGGCGAAAGCGCAATGATATTTTTTCCTTCAATCGAAATTTTAGGCAAGGCCGAACTCACGAAAAGCAAAATATTATTGGCGGTAACCAAACTTCCAATGGCTATTTTTCCGGAAACAAAATCAGCATCAATTTTATCTAAAATTTCTTTTTGCGAAATATATTCAGCGATTTTATGATTGAGTTTTTCTTGCTCGAGATGCATCATGGACAAAGCCGTTTCATGTTTGTCTCCGGCAGAACCTTTGGCATCGTTTTGGGCATCGATTGTTAGCCCAGAAATCATATCTCGAAACACATCAATTTTGTCTTGAACCATTTGGCGGTATCGTTCCAGCACTTGTTTTTTCATCATGGGCAAAAATAAAAAAACCTGCAAAAATACATTTCGCAGGTTTATTTTTTATTGAAATTAGTTTTTTAAAAATCAAATTTATAACTGGCCCCCACTAAGAACTGAAATCCTTGAACCGGGAAGTTTTGCCAACGTTGGTAATCTTGATTCGCAATGTTATTTGCTTTCAAAAACGCGGTCAATCTTTCGTTGTATTTGTAACCCACGTGAGCATTTAGGTCGAAAAAGCTATCTAAAGTAACCGTTTCATTTTCTGTTCGAAACGGTGAATTGTAACGGAATAAATCTTTTCTTTCTCCAACGAAGTAGATGCTGGTTCCTGCATACCATTGATCAGTAATGGTAATTTCAAGATTGGCGGCTACATCAAGTGTGGGTAAATTCCATGCTTCTGCCTGAAATTCTGTGTTGAAACTATTAAAAGTTCCGGAAATTCCGAAATTCACCTTATCGGTTACATCTGCTTTAATTTCTCCAAAAAAACTAATGGTTTTCAATCGGTCATAAACCACGTCAAATGAATTTCCAAAAGCGTAACCTTCCCTATTGGCATTTGTAAAATCATACGGATTGTTTACAAAAAGCGCCCGATTGTCTTCATTTTTGTAAGATCCACGAATATTGAAACCTACGTTACTTGCCAATTTTCCTTTTAAACCAACATATACATCATATTTTTGATCAGTTGGCGCAATGGCCAAAGTCGGTGACACGAAGAAATTTTGCTGGGTAAATTCGCGGAAAGAATTTTGGCGAAGCGTTCCTTCAGCTCCTGCATAAGCGATGACCACATCATCCACAATTCGGTAAGTTGCGGTTACATTTGGATATACAAAAAAATCACTTTCGCTGTTTTCGCTGTCCATGCTGTAAAATAATCCGGCTCCAAGATTGATGGTCAAATCGTCTTGCTGGTACACGAAACTCGGCAAAACGCCAATGTTGAAAAAGCTGTAGTCAATTGGAGCTTCGGTCAAATAATTTCTCTCGAATGAACCGCCGAGATAGTCAAATACAAATTTGGCATTCACTTGCGTATTATTGAAATCAAAACTTACTTCGGGCTTTACTACAAAACGATTTTCGGCTGAACCAAAATCATCGCTGAAACGGCTGAAACGCAACGTGGCTTCATCGAAAAAACTTTCTTTAGCCGATAATCTTCCGCCAATGTAAATGTTTTGGTACACTTGTTTAGGGTCAATTCCTTGAATGATGGCATTTCTATCATCATCAATTAAATCCGAACCAAAATCGTTTCTCAAACCGTACCAATTGTAAATTTGGTGTTGGTAACCCGCATCAACACTCCAAGAAAAATCTTTTTGGTTGTTGCCGTAAGTCAAGTCGAGGGAAGTGTCGAAAAATTTATCGTTATCCAAAAGCAAATCGTCTATCCCGCCTTGAGACGAGTGATGACGCAACATTCCACCAACATATTCATTTCGGTTGATATTTTCGGTAACGAATAATTCACCCATGACGGTTCCGTAATTTCCAATGCCGAGAGTGGCGTAATTTTTATACAATTTTTCTTGTTTTGCTTTATCCACGCTTGCCGCACGACCTTTTGCAGGTGTAAAAGTTGACGCTACCGGAAAAGAAAAAATATTGTATTGGATATTTTCTTTAGCCGAATTTTCATCGTCGTTGAGATTTGGCGTTTCTTTCACTTTAAAAGCATCGGAAATAGTTGGCGTGTATGGTTTTACCACATTTACGACTTCTGTCCCGATGTTTTCGTCTTTTTTCTGTGCCGAAAGCGTTTGGATTCCGGCTAATACGATGATTGAAGCGATGTATTGAAATTTATTTTTCATAATGATTCTCTTGATTTTAGTTCCCGAATTAATTTTTTACTGATGAATTGCGCTTGGCTTCTTCAGTTTTAATCAAATTGAGTTCGGTTTGCGCTTCCTCGATTACGTCCGGATAATCTTTGAAATTTTTGATCACACTTTCCAAAATGTAATTGGCTTGGAAACTATCTTTTAATCCGTAGAAATTTTTCGCCATTAATACCAAACCTTTGGCTCCAAAATATTTATATCCAGAATAATCTTTCGCTAATTTTTGAACCGCGGTGTTTGAGGCTTCAAATTTTCCTTCTTTGTTTTTGAAATACGCATCATAATACAATGCTTCTGCCGCCAATTCACCTTTGGCAATCGATTGTAATTTGGCGTAAGCTGCTTTTGCTTTCGTTTCGTCATTAATTTTAATGGCAGATCTTGCCACAATCACTTGGGCATCACTTTTTACACGATCATCAGTTTTTGCATTGGCCAAAACTTTATCAGCATAATTAACAGCATTGGCATAATCTTGTTGTTCGTAATACGCTTTCATCAAATTTGATTGTGCAAAAGTTACGTTTTGCGGATAATCGGCTTCACTTTCTAAACGTTTTAAAACCGGCATGGCTTTAGCATAATCCGCTTTTTTGAGGTGAATCTGCCCTAACCTTGCTAAAGATTGTTCGGTAAATTCATTTCTTGGTTTGGCAATGACAAACTCGTAATGCGAAACGGCATTATTTTCTAAACCATCAGCAAAATAAGATTGTGCCAAATAAAAATTAGCCTTCAAAGCGTTGACACCGTTTGGAAATTTGGCCACGTAACCGCTCAAAGCACTAATAGCTTGCTTGGTATTATTTTGCAAATAATATTTTTCGGCAGCTGTGTAAGTATCGTTATCGAGTTCAGCATCAGTAACTTCCACAAAATCAAGTGTTTTTACCCAAGAAGCATATTCGTCCACTCTTCCGGTATCCATGTAAATTAACCGGGCGGTTGCCACGGCTTCAAGCGCTTCAGGAGTATTAGGATATTCTCCCACTACTTTTTTTAATTTTGCCAAAGCTTCATTATTTTTTCCGCCGTTGTAATACACTAAACCTTGACGCAAAATCGCTTTTGAAGAATAAGAACCGCCTTTGTATTCCGCAATGAGTTGATCATAAGTTTTTACCGCACTTTCTATTTTTTCTTCGGCAACATAAGTGTTTCCTAACTCAAACATGGCGTCGTCGCGCAATTGAGATTTTGGATAATTTTTGATGAAAATAGTCAAATCCTCAATTTTCTTTTCATTTCGGCTTACAAAACCATAGCTGATGGCTTTTTGAAAAGCCGCATAATCTGCATCAACGCCTTTCATTTCGATGGCTTTATTGTAAGCTTCCATTGCAGGCCAATATTTTGCCGAAACAAAATGACTGTCGCCCAAACGCAAATAAGCGTCATTTAATCTGGTTTTGTCATCTTTATTGGAAGCAATATAACTTTGAAAACTGGTAATCGCTTGATCGTAATCTTTTTGCTTGAAATAAGCATACCCTAAATTATAATTGATGTTTTTAAATTCTGGGGTATTTTGTGCATTGGCGTCCGCTAAAAATTGTTTGAAAGTAATAATGGCTTCGCCAAAATTATCTAAGGTATATTCCGTTTCGGCTTTCCAAAACAAGGCTCTTGCCGTGAATTTTGGATTGTTTCTTTCCGCTAGAGATTTTTTGAACATATCTAAAGCTTCGCGGTAATTTCCATCGGTATATAATTCTAAACCTCGGTAAAAAGTAACTTTTTGGTACGCTTCGCGGTTTCCGGCTTTATTTTTTTCCAATAAAACCAATGCTTCTCGGTAATTTTTTGAAGTGATGTAAGAATTAATCAATAAAGATTCAACCTCAGCACGATTAGGATTGTTTGGATATTTTTCTAAAAAACCGCTTAAAATACCTGGAATACTTTGGTACGAATTTCCAATTTCATAACTCAATTTGGCATAATTCAAATGCGCATCTTCCTGAATTTTGGCATCAAAAGTCATTTCCGAAGCCGTTTTGAAAGCGTTCAAAGCCTGTTGCTTCTTGTCGGTTTTTAGATAACTTTCACCCAAATGATAATAGGCATTTTGGGCTACAAAATCTTTTCCGTCGATAATTTTATTGAATTGCGCAATGGCATTTTCGTAGTCATTTTGCTTGTAATAAGCATAACCCAATTGGTAAAAATCAGTGTTGCTCCATCTGCCTTTTTTACCCTTATACTCATTTAAATAAGGAATCGCTTGATCATATTGCTTCAAGTTAAAATAACTTTCGCCAATAATTTTATTCAATTCCGATTTTTCTTGCGCATTAGATTTTGCCATTGCGGCCTTTCCTAATTTGATGGCTTCGTCAAATTTTCCCAGTTTAAAATTCATGTCCGCTTGAAAATATGACATTTTTTCCTGGTATTTTTCTTCGCCCGAAACCTCATCAAAAAGCTGATTGGCCTTGGTATAATCATCAGATTCGTATGCCATGAACCCCAAATAATATTTCGCTTGCGAACCGTATTCGTTGCTATTAACCACTTGGTTCAAATAGTTTGCCGCTTCTTTTTTATTTCCGGCGGCGAAAAGCGCATAACCTTTTTGAAAATGGTATTTATCTCGTTGCGAACCACTTAAATTATCCTCGTCCACTTTTTCAAACCACTTTAAGGATTGCGGATAATTTCCGGAGTCAAAATAATAGTGGGCAACTTCAATGTAAGCCTGATTTCTCTTGGTACTTGTGGGATGATCTTCCACAAAACTTTCCATCAATACATCCGCGTTCGACTGATTCAAGCGAATGGCACAATTGGCAATGTAGTAGGCACAATCGGCTTCAATATCTGAATTATCATCGGTATTTTCGGCTTTAATTTTTTCAAAAATAATTTGAGCCGCCTGATATTGCTTGTCATTATAAAGCGATACAGCACGATTGTACTGCGACAAATCATGAGTGTAAATGGCGGTTTGCTGTGAAAAAACCGGAGCACTTCCGGCTAAAGTGGCCAGCAAAAATAACTTCGAGAGTTTATGCATTGCGTGAGTTTTTGTTTTAACTTTCAAATATATCAATCTTCAAAATGATAACGAGACGGCTTCGTTGTTTATTGTAAACATTTTTTTTAACAATTTTCACACCTATTGGATTTGAGGAATTTGCAATATATTTTTAACAAAAAACAATAATTTTTTCGCAACCCAACAATTAAATTTTGATACCCAAATGGAACTTCTTACTTTTACGCAATAATCATTTCCACTATGTCGCAACCTGTGCTTTTTTTAAGAAACGTAAATATTTACCAAGATAAAAATGCGGTTTTAACCAATGTAAATCTCGAAGTAAAACACGGCGAATTCCTTTATATCATTGGAAAAACGGGTTCCGGCAAAAGTAGTTTGATGAAAACTTTGTATGCTGATTTGCCGTTAACTGACGGTCAAGGAAGCATTGCTGATTATGATTTGGCGGCTTTAAAAGAAAAAAATATTCCGTATTTGAGAAGAAAAATCGGTATTGTTTTTCAAGATTTTAAACTGCTTCCCGACCGAAACATTCAGGAAAATATGATTTTTGTGCTTCGCGCCACTGGTTGGACCGACAAACACGAAATGAACGTGAAAATTGAAGAAGTGTTGGAAAAAGTGGGCATGAAAAATTTTGCACACAAAATGCCACATCAAATTTCGGGTGGAGAACAACAAAGAATTGCCATTGCAAGAGCGCTTTTAAATGATCCTGAAATTATTTTGGCAGACGAACCTACCGGAAATCTCGATCCACAAACCAGTGTCGAAGTAATGGAAGTGTTGCGAAAAATTAATGCCAACGGCAAAACGATTATCATGGCAACCCACGATTATGCGTTATTATTGAAATATCCTGCCAAAACTTTAAAATGTGATTCAGGTTCTGTGTTTGAAGTGGTGCAACGAACGGTTTAAATGCTTTCGGTTTTAATTCCTACATATAATTACAATATTTTCCCGTTGGTGAAAAATGTGGCGGCTCAACTTGAAAAAGCCAAAATTGATTTTGAAATTATTTGTTTGGATGACGATTCAAAAAATTATAATACTGAAAACCAGAATATTAATTCTATACAAAACGCATCTTACGAAATTTTACCAAAAAATATCGGGCGAAGTGCGATTAGAAATTTACTCGCCCAAAAAGCATCTTTTGAAAGCTTATTGTTTTTAGATGCCGATGTGATGCCGAAGCAAAATGATTTTGTGGCAAAATATCTTCCGTTTTTAAACAACGAAGAAAAAGTGGTTTACGGCGGAATTGAATACCAACCCGAAAAACCAGATAAAAACGAGCTTTTACGCTGGATTTACGGCAATTCCCGTGAAGCATTATCAGTTGAAACCCGAAAAAAAAATCCGTACATTTCATTTTTAACGCTCAATTTTTTAATTACAAAATCGGTTTTTGAAAAAGTGTCGTTTAATGAAAACATCCCGAATTTAAGACATGAAGACACGCTTTTTTCAAGTGATTTAGCCAGAAAAAAAATTAAAATGTTTCACATTAATAATCCTGTCATTCACAACGGATTAGAAAGCAGCGAAAAATTTTTACAAAAATCCGAAGAAGCACTTTTGGGACTTAAAAACCTCATTGACAATAATTTGATTGATGAAAAATATGTGAAATTAGCCCGAATTTCCAAGAGATTAAACCAATGGAAATTGACTTTTTTGCTGATGCCTTTTTTTAAAAATTACCGCGAAAAAATGATTAAAAATCTGTTAGGCGAAAATCCATCACTTTTTATTTTTGATTTATACCGATTGGGTTATTTTTGTCAATTAAACCAAAAATAAAATGGCTTTTTTTTCGGTAATCATTCCACTTTACAACAAAGAAAATTTTGTAGCAGCCACGATTCAAAGCGCTTTGAATCAAACTTTTACCGACTTTGAAATCATTGTCATCAACGATGGTTCTACTGATAAAAGTGCCGAAAAAGTGAGCCAAATTTCCGATTCCCGCATTCAACTTTTTACCACCGAAAATCAAGGCGTTTCCGCAGCAAGAAATTTTGGAATTGAAAAAGCTTCCGGCAAGATGATTGCCTTTCTGGATGCCGATGATTATTGGTTTCCCAATCATTTAGAAAATTTATTTGAATTGGGGGAAAGGTTTCCGGAATGTGGAATGTTTTGTACCAATTACGAGCGTTTTTTTAACGAAAAAAATATTGTAAAACCTCATTTTGTTGATGTACCAACCCAACCTTGGAAAGGGATTGTATCCGATTTTTTCAAATCAAGTTACGTTGATCGAATTGCTTGGACTTCGGCAGTTGCCGTTCCGAAAAAAGTTTTAGAAAAAGTAGGAAATTTTGATACGAAAATCACACTTGGAGCTGGAGAAGACACCCAACTTTGGATTAGAATCGCTTTGCAATATAAGGTGGCTTTCAACAATGAAATTTCGGCGAGGCACGTTTTAAATTCCGAAAATAGAATTTCACTTGCGAACACTTTGAAACGTTCTTTTGCAAAGTTTGACGAATTTGCAGAAGCGGAAAAAAAAAATCTGTCGCTCAAAAAATATTTGGATTTATACCGAACAGAATTTGCCCTAAAACACAAAATTGCTGGAGATTTAAAAACCTATCGTTATTATCTTCAAAATACAAACCAGGAAAATATTCCGCTTAAAACCAAACTACTGTTGAAGTTGCCGGTTTTTTTACTTCAAAAATTATTTGGTTTCAAAAAGTTTCTAGAGCGAAAAAACATTATGATTTCGGTTTATCATTAAGGTTTTGATTGCAAGAGTGATATCCATTGTTTTCCTATAATTTCCGGCGAAAAACGAGCAACACTTGACTTTGCGTTAGCCTTGCATTTCTCGTGTAATTTTTCATCATCTATCATTCGATTCATGGCTTCAACTAACTTTTTAAAGTTTTGATCTTCAACCAAAAGACCATTTTCTTCATTAAATATTAATTCCGAAGGACCAGATTTACAATCAAAAGAAATAACTGGAGTTCCACAAGCCAAAGATTCCATAATGATGTTAGGCAAACCTTCATTTTTACTGGTTAACGTAGTAAAAGTGGCGTTTTTCATGTAAATAAACGGATTATCGACAAAACCTTCAAAAACAATTTGATCTTCAACATTCAATTGTTTTGCCAAAGAAATTAAGGCAGGTTTTTGAGGTCCGTCGCCTAAAAAAAGTAGCTTGATATTTTTTTGCGGAAGCATACTTTTGGCATAACTTTCAATCAGCAAGTTAAATTGTTTGTTGTTATCCAAAACCATTCGTCCAACCGCCAGAATATATTTAAAATCTACCTCAAAATGCTGTTGCAACTTCCTTTCAATCGCCTGGGTTTCGAGCATATTGTAAATAGTCGTCACATTTTGATAACCGTATTTCTCTCTAACTTTTGCCTCAATCAATTTTGAAACTGTTACGATTGCATAGGCTTTTTTAAAAATATTTTGGGAAAGCCATTTGTTTTCAGGAAAATACCAAGAAGTTTGGTAGCTGTGAACCGTGATGATATAAGGTTTTGTATATAAAAATTTGGTGATTAAAAATTCTTTCCATTGGTTATTTCGGTTTCGAAAATCAACGATAAAGTCAAAATTATTGTCGGAAATAAATTTTTTGAGGATGAAAAATTTGCGAAAACTACCTGCTTCTATTTTTCCTAAATTTATTAATTTGCCCGAAAATTCATACGTAATCAAGTCGTTAAAAATCACATTATGAACCTCGAAACCTTGGCTAAAAAAATAGTTGGACATCACAGCATGAATTTTATCAGCGCCACCATTAGAAAAATTTATGCCAATCAAACAGATTTTAGTTTTGCCCATGCAAACGTGTTTAGTTACATTTGGAAACAAATATAAACATTTATGAAGATTTTACTCGTGGGCGAATTTAGCAGATTGCACAATTCTTTGAAAGAAGGATTGGAATTTTTGGGTCACGAAGTGAAAATTGTTGCCACAGGAGATGATTTTAAAAAATTTCCAATGGATTATAATTTTGCTGCTAAAAGCGTAAATTCTTCAATATTATTAAGTTCGATTAATCGCGTTTCGAGAAAGATTTTGAAAATCGACTTAGAGAAAATTGAAAAAGCCATTCGGTTTCAAAAAATGTTGCTCAAGTTAAAAAACTATGATGTAGTGCAAATTATCAATTCCGACGCTTTGGAAACGTATCCTTTTTTGTCCAAAAAATTATTTGCAAAACTTTTCTATCAAAATAAAAAAATATCACTTTTAATTTGTGGTGACGAAACACCAATCGTGGAAGTTCAGTTAAAAAACAATTTGAAATATTCTGTTTTAACACCTTTGTTTGAAAATAATAAATACAAAAAATTTTACAATTACACCTTAAAGTTCGTAAAAAAGAACCATCAAAATCTATTCGCTTTTTTACTTAAAAAATCGAATGTTGTGGTGGCTTCAGACTTAGACTATGTGATTCCATTGCAGCAAACCAACATTAATTTTACGCATATTCCAAATCCTGTAAACGTTGACAAACTTCGGTATCAATCTACGGAAATCACTGATAAAATTGTCATTTTTTTAGGCAAAAATAAATTTAGTGCATTAAAAAAAGGAACGCTTTATTTTGAAGAAGCTTTGACCATTATCGCTAAAAAATATCCCCAAAAAGTAACGATTAAAACCGCTAACAGCATTCCTTACGAACTGTTCCAGCAATGGATTGATGAGTCGCATATTATTTTAGATCAAATTTACGCTTTTGACCAAGGTTACAACGCTTTGGAAGCAATGGCGAAAGGCAAAGTGGTTTTTACCGGAGCCGAAACAGAGTTTTATGAGTATTACAATTTAGAACAAACAGTTGCGGTTAATGCATTACCAAATGTGGATTTTTTAGTAGAAAAACTTTCTTACCTAATCGAGAATCCTGAAGAAATCACTGCAATAGCGCAAAATGCAAGACAATTTATCGAAGAAAAACACCATTATGTTAACGTTGCAAAAAAATACCTCGGAGTTTGGAATGCTTAACAACCGATTTGAAAAATAGAAAAATCAGCAGCACTATTAGATATTCAAAAGGAAAACCGTAGCGAGAATTGCTACCAAAAGTTGCCAACGCTTGTAAAACAGAAGTCGCTAAAATTATCGTAACGCTGATAATTTCAAAGGATATTTTTCTTATTTTAATAAACAGTACGATATAGAAAACACTTACAATCCAAAAAAAATGTTTTAGCAATGTAAGCAAACTTCGTTGTAAAAAATCTATTCTAAAAATTATTTCTTGAAAGGTTTGATTTTTGTGATTAAAATAGTTTTTTAAGTCGGTCACATTCCAGAAATCTTTCCACGACCGAAACACTTGCGTAAAATAATCATTCGGATTTTGAGCGATTGTTTCCTTTGCGAATTTTCCCAATTCATTCGAAAAATCCGGGAAGTTTAAATTTTTATCGTCGTATTCACCCGCATTGTATGCAAACCAAATTGCCATGGCTGGATCATCATTTCTGGCAATCGCCAATTCGCGATGTTTTACGAAAGGTTGCGTAATCCAGTGGTATTTTTCGGGTGCTTTTTCGGCAAACATGGTGCAATTTTGTGCCATATTCAAACCCCAAAATGTGGTAGAAACAAAATATCCGGTATTGATTTTATTAACCAATGACCAACCCAAAAAAGCAGTAAGCGGAATCGTCAATACCACTAAAGTTTTTGCCAATTTTAACCGCCATTTTGTTTTTGAAATAACAATGAACGCACTCAAAACAAACGGTATGAACATAAAAAAGGGTTTGATTAAAACCAGGAAAAACAAAACTAACGACACGTAAATAAGTTGTTTTAAATTGCCTTGAAGAAAATTTTTGCTGAGAAAATAGAATAACAAACTTGAGGAAAAAAGTAAGGTCGTTTCCGCTAAAATTAAATGTTCGTAAAAATGAATGGATAGATTGAATTGCAAGAAAATTACCAGCCAAAAACTAAATTTTGAATTCAGTTTATTTTGTAAAAATGTTTCAAACCACAGTAATCCTGTCAAAATTCCGAGGAAAATTTGGAACACAATTGTACCCAAAACCTTTCCGAAAGCCAAAGCAATTAACAGCGGATATCCCGGACTTCTTTCGCCGGAATAACCTTGTAAATTAAAGGTGAGTAATTTTCTACCTAACTCCATAAATGCACCACTGTCCGGTGGATGAACTACCGAAAACTGAGATGCTACAAATACCAATCGCAACAAAAGCAACAGCAAAAGCAATTGTAAGTAGGGTTTTTGAGAAAATTTTGAAATTATATAACGAAACATTATAAGGATTTAATTGTCGCAAGCTACTAATTTTTGCCGAAATCCGATTGGTTTGAGTACATTTGCTGTTATGAAAAATCTGTTGTCAAAAAATGTAATTTACGCTTCCGTTTTTGTAATTCTTTTGCTGATTTACGGTTTGTTTTTTGCCCGTATGGGATTTGAACTTTGGGATACTGGTTACATTCCGAGTTATTCTTGGCGAATTGTTAATGGCCAAAATGTTTATGAAGATTTTGTGTATAAAGCACCGCCAATCACACTTTATTTTCATGCGTTATTCATGAAAATTTTTCCCAACCTTCAACAATTTTGGCTAATAAAAATTTGTAATTATTTGCTTTTTGCAGTTCAAGTCATGCTTTGTGTTTTTGGTTTTAAAAATTTTTATCCAAACAAAATCTCGTTTAATATTTGGAGTTTAATTAGTTTTTCATTTGCGATTTCATTACTCAATTTTACCGCATATCCGTGGCCAACAACGGATGGATTGCTTTTCGCAAGCGTTGCTTTTTTCATTCTTTCGTTACAACGAAAAAACCTCTTGCATTGGTTTCTCATTGCGTTATTTGTCACGCTTTCCTCGTTAACCAAACAGTCATTTTATTTAATTCCAATTGGTTTTATCGTAACGATTTATTTTATGTTCGAAAGAAAAAATCTTTACGTTTTCCTGCTGTCTTTAATAATTTGCTATGGTTTATTTTTCCTTTGGATTGAAACATTTACTTCCTGGGAAACTTATCGAAAACAAACCACGGGAGAAACGCATTTCATCGATTTATTTTATACCGGATTTTTAAATTATTTCATCAATTATGGCAAGAAAATAATTATACCGTTGTTTCTTATTGCACCAATTGCACTTTTTTTCAACCGAAAAAACTTCTCTTTTTTAAAATTTTTCAAAATAATTGCTGTCGTTTTAATTGGTTACAGCATCATATTGTGCATTGCAACAGAATTTCTTTTTGCCTCGAGAATTGCATTTATCGGAACCGGAATATTTGTGATTGTAAAAGCAATTGAGAAAAAAAATTTGAAAAATTACTTTCCCGTTTTTCTGGCACTTTTATTGGCTTGGAGCTGCTCGGTAAGTATGGGTTACAACTACCCTATTTTGTTTTCAACCGGAATTATTATGTCGATTGTCGTGGTTTTACAAGAATATTTGGTAAAATTCAAATCCAATAAACTCATACTTTTTTTAGGCATTTTATTGACCTTTCTTGCCATGGCAAAAAATTTTAATCCATATCGAGAAGCAAATATCTTGGAACTCAATCATGATTTAGGCGAAGTTTCTCCAAAACTAGCAGGAATTAACACTTCTGAAAAAACTAAAAATAAGTTAGTTGAGGCCAAAAAATTGATTGAAAAATATGGAGAAAAATACATCATGGCACCAGGATTTCCAATGGCACATTACATTTTTGATACACAAAGCGTGATGAAATCTGACTGGTTAACTAACAACGAAATCAACCGTCAAGCGGGAACTTATATAGAAACTGCCGCACGTGTTGATCATTTTGTTTTTTTGGAAAAATCGTTCATCGAAGGCGAATTGTATTTACCGGAAAATCGTTCAGAGTTTAGCGCGGTAACGGTTTACATTTTGAATAATTTCAAAAAAATTGAAGAAACCGAACATTTTATCATTTTCAACACCAACGAAAAAAAATCAGCATTACCCGTTTTAATCAGTAAATCAGTGTATTAGCGCAATAATTCTTTTCTAAAAAAAATCGATAGTCCTAAAAAATAGATAAGGTAAGTGATAAAATAAGCGATAACCACGCCTTGACTTCCTTGTGCTTCGATAAAATACAAACTACTGCAATACAAAATGCTAAGCGATAAAATTTCGGAAATAATGAATGTTATAGTCATTTTTTTGGCAAAAAACTGATAGCCTAAAATCAGCGAGGCAGCTTTGAAAAAATCGCCTGCCAATTGCCACGGAAGCAATTCGCCGATCGGCAAAAAATCTGCCGAAAAAAGGATTTTGGTAATGAATTCTCGGAAAATGTAAATGCCGATTAGCAATAGGGCAAACACGGGCAAAACACTTTTAAAGTAATTTCTAAAAATTGCTCCGGTTTGTACTGTGGTTTTGGCTTCTACTAATTTTGGCATAAAATAAACGGTTAGCAAAGTAGAAACAAACAGCATATAATTGAAAGAAATTCTTTCGACGGCAGCCCAAAATCCGGCTTCGGTAGTACCAATTGTGTTGATTATATTATTTCGAATCATCAAATAAATCATCGGACCGATAAATCCGGACACAAATGTCATCAGCGAAAAACCCGCCAATTGTTTGATGATTTTAAAATCGAAATGTGCTGGAGAAACCATCTCAGCCAAACGAATTTCTTTGGAAACAAAAATAAGCGACACTAAAAAAATGAAAGCCGGAAGTAACACTGTGGCAATGAAAGCACCGTTGATGCCGTACCAGATTACCAAAAAAACCGTTAAAAGTAAACCTAAAATATTGCCGGCAATATTGATAAAAATCACGGCCTTAAATTGTGCAAAACCGTTGAGAATATTGGTAAATAATAAACCCAAAATGTAAAATGGCAACGCAAATGCCATCAACTGAAACACAAAACCAAATGCGCCAAAACCAAAGACTTCCTGGCGTAAAAATTCGGCAGCAAAAAATAGAAAAATCCCCACAATAATTGCCGCACAAAGCATGCTGATGAACAAAGTAGCGACGGTTTTTTTGAGTTGGCTGACATCGCTTTTATTTTCGGCGGCATATTTTACAATCCCGTTTTGAAATCCCAGCGAAGCCACAGTTTCCACCGAACTGTAAAAATTGCGAAGATTGCTCAAAAGTGCCATTCCCGAAGCACCCAAAAAAGTCGCCACAATTTTAGAAGTGATTAACCCGGAAAGGATTTTAATCACTACAGAAAAACTGTTTAATGACGCCACTTTAACGAATGTAGAATGTAAAACTTTTTTGTACAAAACACAATTTTTGGAGTGCAGAAATGTACATATTTTATTTTATTCCCGCAGCTAATTAATGCGTTATTTTAATGGTTTTTGAAATTCCAGCCTGATAATGTAACCTTAAAGTATGGATAGTGTATAGATGATGTATGGATAGTGTAGGGTTGTAATAGGCTAAAATAAAAATAAAAATAAAAATAAAAGTCAAAATTAAGAATTATTGAAGTACCTCTTTCTAACTCAAACTTAATTACTTAAAAGTTTTTCACTACATTTAAAGCCTTAACCGGATTGTAAGGTGCAAAAAATACTACCATATTATCTTAGTTGTATTTTGTCTTTTGTTTTTGCGTATTCTTTTGCGCAAAACGTAACGCTTTACGAGCAATTCAACGGTAGGTTCGATTTTATTTTCATCGGAAACACCATGAACCTTCTGGAAAACAACCTGACCAACTCGTGCAACATCACCCGAACAACTGCTTCAGCTCACCTCAACTTGTCGTCCACACAACAAATTCACCGGGCTTATTTGTATTGGGCGGGTTCGGGAACGGGAGATTTTTCGGTGAAATTAAATGACAGCATCATCAAGGCTCAAAGAAATTTTGATTTGTTTCAAAACGATCTTCCCTATTTTGCTGCTTTCGCAAATGTTACGCAGCTGGTGCAACAAACCGGAAACGGAATTTATACTTTATCAGACCTTGATGTGACGCCATTTTTAAGTCCGTCGCAATATTGCAACAACCGAACAAATTTTGCCGGGTGGACTTTGGTCATCGTCTATCAAGACGAAAACCTTCCTCAAAATCAAATTAATATTTACGACGGTTTACAAGGTGTTTCGCAACAACAACAAAACCTCACACTTCGGCTCGAAAATCTTTTTGTTCGGGATAATGCCAATTCTAAAGTGGGTTTTGTGGCGTGGGAAGGTGACGTGAATTTGCCTTCGTTACCCATTTTTACGGAAGCACTTAAAATCAATGGCTATACGTTAAGCAACGACTTGAATCCACCCAATAACGCCTTTAATGGAACCAACAGTTTTACTGGCGAAACCAATCTTTACAACATGGATTTGGATGTTTACGACATTCAAGATTATATTTCGGCAGGAAATACTTCCGCGGAAATCACGCTGACTTCCCAACAGGATTTTGTGATGATAAGCACCGTGGTTACCAAACTCAACAGCCAACTTCCCGATGCGATTATTGCCATTGATTCCATTGAAACGGAATGTAATTCCCGCAGAATTATCGTACATTTTACCGTGACCAATTACCAAAGTACCGCACTTTTACGAGCCGGAGTTCCCATTGCCATTTACGCCAATGACGAATTTATCGAATATGCCGAAACTTTCGTGGAACTAGCCATTGACGAAAGCCACCAAGACCGGATTTGGTTAGAAATTCCCGATTATATTCCCAATAACTTTGAACTGAAATTAGGAATTGATGATTTAGGAAATGGCGAAGGAATTGTCAACGAATTAATTGAAACCAATAATATTTTTATCGAAAATGTAACGCTTCCGGTTTCGCCTGAATTTAATGTGTTGCCCAATTTACAAAGCTGCAACATCGGATTTGGTGCCGGAATTTTCGACTTTTCGGAATATGAAAATTTTGTTAAAACCGAAGCTTCACAATTGGTTGCCTTTTTTGAAAATGAAGCCAATGCTGTCCAGAATATTTTTCCAATTTGGAACACAAATGATTACCGCTCTGAACAGAATCCGAAAGAAATCTTTGTGAGAATATCTAACGACAATTGCTTTAGCATCACTTCTTTTTGGATTGACACCAAAAATTGTCCCCCAACGGTTTACAATGCTCTAACACCAAATGGTGACGGTTACAACGACTTCTTTTTCATTGACGGGTTGCAAAATATTTTTACGAATTACGAACTTTTCATTTTCAACCGCTGGGGAAAATTAGTGTGGACCGGAAACCATCAAAGTGAAAACTGGACCGGAAACTCTAATAACGGTGTTCATTTTTTAACCGAAAATTTAGCTGCCGGAACCTATTTTTACATTCTTTATTTAAACGATAAAGATTATCCCGATGCGTTAAACGGTTTTGTTTTTCTTCAAAAATAAAAATTAGTTACGCGTTAGAGGTGGCAAACTCCATCGGTTTTTCACCGCTAAAAGCCTGATAAAAATCATGACCAACGAAGTAGAAAGGTACAAAATATCGTCTTTGAGGTTGAAATATTTCAGTACAAAAAATAAAATTCCACCGATGATACAAATCGTAGCATAAATTTCTTTCCTAAAAATCACAGGAATTTCGTTACACAATATATCTCTGGTAACGCCACCAAAACAGGCTGTCATCGTTCCTAACGAGATGCAAATCAGCGGATTAAGGTTGTTTTCCAAGCCTTTTTCAAGACCAATTAATGTGAAAACACCCAAACCAATTGTATCGAACAAAAACAGCGACCGCCGTAAATATTCTAACTTTTTTCTGAAAACAATCGACAAAAAATAACCTAAAATAATACAATATACATAATTAATGTCACGCATCCAACCTACTGGAGTTCTGCCAATTAAAATATCGCGTAAAGTTCCGCCTCCAACTGCCGTAACAAATGCAATGATAAAAACCCCAAACGGGTCTAAGCGTTTGTTCATAGCCGTTAAAGCGCCCGAAAGCGCAAAGGCCATCGTCCCGATAATATCTAAAGTGTGAAACATTTTTACTGAAAAATTTACATGTTGCCGGTGTAATAATTGTAGTCTTTTAATACTGTCCGGATAAAATCGGCTTGATTGCCGCTTTGGTTTTTTATTTTGGCAACTTCTTCTATTTTGGCAACCAATTTATTAATTAAAATTACATCGTGGGAAGCCATTGCGGCTTTAAAAGTTTCCTTGATAATTCGGGCATCATTATCAGAAAGTCTGATTACTGAAGGATATGTTGGTACATAACCCGAATCAATTTCTTCTAAAATGGTATGGTTGATATTGATGTCGTTTCGCAAACTAATCACAGAAGTTCCTGCGGTAATATCGCCCAATCGTTGCGTTTTTTTGCTGGTCACCATTGAAACCAATCCAACCACCGCAAAACTCAAATTAATATCCACGATACGAAAAGCCCATCTCATAAAATAATCGCCAAAAGACGCTTGGTATCCATCGATTTTCACCACTTTCATTTTCAATAATTTTTTCCCAAATGTTTGTCCTTCAAGCATACTTTCGAGAATGAGTGAGTAAAAAATAGCAGGTAAATAAAATATAATTTGAATGGTAGCAGCACTCCATCGGTCCATTCCATCAATGAGTTTGTTAATCCCCAATAAATAAAAAAACAACCAATAGACCACAATTATGTAGGCAAATTTGATAATCATGTCCAGCAAACACGCCAACATTCTTTCGCCAACAGAAGCTGCTGTAAAATTGATATCAACATTTTGCGTAGTTGTGATGGATAATTGTGTCATATTTTATATTTTAGCGGAGATGAGAGAAGTTGCATTTATTAAGCAAAATAAAGAAAAATGGCTCGAATTTGAGCAGGCAATTTTTGGTAAGATACAAAAAAATCCTGACGAACTCGCGAGCCTGTACATTCATTTGGTGAACGATTTGTCTTTTGCCAAAACCTATTATCCCAAAAGCAAAACAGTAGTTTACCTCAATTATCTCGCGTCGCAAATTTACCAGAAAATTTACAAAACCAAGCGAACCGAACGCAACAAATTTGTGGACTTTTTTGCCTTAGAAGTGCCGCTTTTGGTCTATCAATACCGGCGGTATTTGTTGTATGCTTTTTCCATTTTCTTTTTATTTGTGGGAATTGGCGTGCTTTCGGGGAAATATGACCCTGATTTTGCACGGCTGGTCATGGGAGATCAATATGTAAACATGACTTTAGAAAATATTAAAGATGGAAATCCTGTGGCAGTTTACAAAACGGGTTCTAACTGGGGTTCGGCTTTTGGAATTACCTTAAATAATTTATATGTAGGATTAAATTGTTACCTCTATGGTATTTTTGGTGGCATCGGTACCTTATATATTTTATTGCAAAATTGTATCATGCTGGGATCATTCCAATATTTTTTTTACGAACAGGGCGTTTTTTGGGAAAGCGTTCGTGGGATTTGGATCCATGGTTCGATGGAAATATTTGCCATTGTGATTGAAGCTGCCGCCGGATTTATTTTGGGCGCTTCCATCTTATTTCCCAAAACCTATTCCCGAATGAATTCGCTTAAGATAGGATTTAAAGATTCTTTTAAAATATTAATTAGTACGATGCCTTTTACAATTGCCGCCGGAATTTTAGAAGGATTCATCACCCGTTATGCATTAGAAATGCCGAACTGGTTGAATGTGTTCATCATTCTTTCCACTTTGTCGCTGATTTCTTTTTACTACCTGATTTTCCCTAGAATTGTTTACAAAAAATTGAATTTAAAAAAATGACAGAACTTTACAAGAGTAGAAATTTTGGCGATTTAATCTCCGACACATTTAGTTTCATCCGACAACACGGAAAACATTATTTCCAAACTTATTTTACCGTAAATGGTGCATTTTTGTTAGTGATGGCTATTTTAATGTATTTCTTTTCCAAAATTTATACCGATTTTATCTTTTTTTCTATCCAAAATCCGGGAATGCAACCCGCATTTATGGAAAATTATAGTACTTGGATTTGGGGCGGTATTTTCGGCTTTTTTCTTTTTATTTTTGTTACCATCATTCACCACGCTTTTCCGGTTATTTATTTCAGATATTTCGAAATTGACCCTGAAAAAAAATTTGGAGCCCGGGAAATTGCTATTTCACTTCGCTCCTATTTGAGTAAAATTGTGGCGTTTTTTGTGATGTCAATTTTTGCCGTTTTGCTTCCGGCAATCATCGTCTTCACAATTTTGGTTTTATTGTCGATGTTTTTAATCGGAATTCCAATGTTGATGATTGCCATTCCGGTTTTTTTCACTTGGGTTCAACAATCGCTTTTTCATTACCTAAATACTGAAGATACTTACTTTACTTCTTTGGGCGAAGGTTGGAATGTAACGTTCAAAAATTTTTGGCCCAACATCGGTTCGTGTTTAACCATGCATATTTTGATGCAAGTAATTTTGGGAATTTTTGGAATGATTATATACGTGGTGGGTGCATTTTTGGTAATGATGGAAATGAATAATTCAGGTGATCCCGAAGCTCTTTTCCCAATGTTACAAGTCATTATTTCCATTGTTTTTATTTTTTCTACCTTGTCATCTCTAATATTGAACAATTTGATTTTTATCAACCAAGCCATGATTTATTATAGCCATCGCGAAAAAACAGAAAACATCAACTCCTTTAAAACCATCGACAGCATTGGTCAAAGCTTTGAATAAATTTTTGCTCATCATCGCGTTTATTTTCTGCGGAAGTATTTCGGCACAAGATACCGTTTCTATTGCACAAGATTCGGTAAAAGTGGCTGTGAAATTCACCGAAGACATGATTTTAAAAGACAGTTCAGATATCAAACCGCTGTCTTTTGAAGAAAATTTTCAAGAAAAATATACCGATTCGGATTATGAATATGAAGCCAAACCTCGTGGAGAAAACTGGTGGGATCGCTTTTTAGAATGGTTGGCTTACTGGTTCCAAAAAATTTTCGGAATGAGCAGTTCACAATCTGCTGGAAATGTGATTAATATTATTTTGCAAATATTAGCCGTTTTGGTCGTTTTATTTGTCATTTATTTAATTGCAAAAGCGATTTTGAACAAAGAAGGAAGATGGATTTTTGGAAAATCGAGCGATGCCAAAATGATTCGCTATGAAGATTTGGAAAAAAATTTGCAACTTGTAAATTTCGAAAAATTAATTGACGAAGCCATGCAAAATGGCGAACAACGACTGGTGGTTCGTTATTATTATTTGTGGTTGCTCAAGAAAATGTCGGCTTCAGGAATTATTAAATGGGATCCTGAAAAAACCAACTCCGATTATGTTTATGAGATTTCTTCGGAAAAATTAAAATCAGAATTTTCTTATCTTTCCTATTTGTACAATTATATTTGGTACGGAGAATTTGCTTTGGAAGAAAATACATTCGAAAAAACCGTGAAAGCTTTTCGCAAAACCATTTCTACCTTATAAATGACAAAAACTATTAAAATATACATTGCTATTTTAGTCTTGCTGTTGGTTGGAACGGTTTACATTGACGCCACACGACCAAAACCAATTGATTGGACGCCAAATTATGACATTAGCAAAAAAACACCGCTTGGGCTAAAAGTTTTTGATAAGGAAGTGACGAAACTTTTTGGCAAAGAAAAAATTCAGCGGGTAAGCCAAACCGCTTATGAATTTTTAGAACCTCAGTATAATTATGACTCGCTCGTAAAAACTTACAACATCAGCGGAACCATGATATATATTGCAAAAGAATATAACATTGACGACGAATCGACTCAAGAATTATTGTATTTTGCCGATCACGGAAATAAAATTTTTATCAGTTCCGAAACGTTTCCGGAGAAGTTGATGGACAGCTTAAAATTTGATTATTCGTCAAAATTTAATCCTTCTGACAAAATTTTTACATGGGTGGCCAATCCGAATTTGGGCACGGAAAAAGTCAATACAACTATTGGTAACGGATTTAATTATTTCAAAAAAATTGATACGCTTACCACTGAAGTTTTAGGCTACCGAATTAATCAAAAAGATACGGCCACAACGTTTATCCGTGTGCCGTTTGGCAAAGGCGAATTTTTGCTTCACATCCAACCGAACATTTTTACCAATTATCATTTGCTCAAAAATAAAAATTACCAACTCGCCGAAAAAACCCTTGCGTATGCACAAAACAAAAATATCTATTGGTTAATCAAAGGACAAAGCGGTGAAGTGATTTCAAATTCAAAACTGCGGTATATTTTGAGTCAACCGCCGTTAAAAGCCGCTTGGTACGTGTTTTTGTTCGGTTTGTTAGTATTCGTTATTTTTAATGTGAAAAGAAAACAACGCATCGTCCCGATTGTCAAACCAGTTGAAAATACTACGGTAGAATTTACCAAAACCATCGGAAATTTATATTTTCAGGAAGGCGATCACAACAATATTATTGATAAAAAAATTATTTATTTCTTAGAAAAAATCAGAACCGAATATTTGATTGACACCAGTGTTTTGGATGAAAATTTTGAACAAAAACTACAACAAAAAACCGGCAAGAAACCCGAAGATGTAAGAAAAGTAATTTCGCTCATTAAAAATTTTAGAAAAGGTTATCATCAAAGTATCGAAGCAGATTTGCTGGAATTAAACGAAGCCATCGAAAAAATAAACTCAACAGAAAAAGACACCTAACATTTTGATTATGGAAGAAAATACAAACGGAAATATACCTGAAAACACCGAAAATATTTCGGAAAATGTAAATTTTAAAGCCCGTCTCAACCTCGAACCTTTGCAGCAAAGCATTGCCAAAATTCGTCAGGAAATTGCAACGGTAATTGTGGGACAAAATAAAATGATTGACCAGTTATTAGTGGCGATTTTGTCAAACGGACACGTTTTACTCGAAGGTGTTCCTGGAGTTGCCAAAACCATCACGGCAAAATTATTGGCAAAAACCTTGAGTATTGGCTTCAACCGTATTCAGTTTACGCCAGATTTGATGCCGTCAGATATTTTAGGTACTTCCGTTTATGACTTAAAATCAAGTGAATTTGAGTTTAGAAAAGGACCTGTTTTTTCAAATTTGATTTTAATTGACGAAATTAATCGTGCTCCTGCAAAAACCCAAGCGGCACTTTTTGAGGTGATGGAAGAACGCCAAATTACCATGGATGGAACACGTTATCAAATGGATGCGCCGTTTTTGGTAATTGCTACGCAAAATCCAATTGAGCAAGAAGGAACTTACCGTTTGCCAGAAGCGCAATTGGATCGTTTTTTGTTCAAAATTAATGTGGATTATCCAAAGTTAGCCGAAGAAATTTTAATTCTCCAAAAAGAACATCAGCTCGAAAATCACGGAAAATTAGAAAATATTCAAGCGATACTTTCTGGCGAAGCAATCAAAAATTATCAGGATTTGGTAAAAAAAATTGTGGTAGAACCCAACTTGATGGAATACATTGCAAAGTTGGTGATTAATACACGAGAAAATGCTTTTTTATATTTAGGAGCTTCGCCTCGAGCTTCCATCGCGATTCTTAACGCTGCTAAAGGTTTTGCAGCCATTAACGGACGTGATTTTGTCACTCCAGAAGATATAAAAGAAGCGGCAATTCCCGTATTACAACATCGTGTTATTGTAACACCAGAACGCGAAATGGAAGGTATTTCGAGCGTGCAAATCATCAAACAAATTATTGAAACCATCGAAATCCCGAGATAAATTTTATAAAAAGTGAGATTCTTCAGACAATTATACCTCAACAATTTTTTCTTCTACCTGTTAGGAGTGATTGGCATTTGCTACTGTGTTGCCTTTATTTTTCCAGCATTTTACAATGCCGTGAACTATTTATTGTTGGTATTAATTGGCTTTTTAGGATTGGATATTTTAATTCTTTTTGCCGCAAAAACTGGGGTTGAAGCCAGCCGAACAACGCCGGAAAAATTGTCTAACGGAGACGAAAACGCAATTGGTATTGAAATCAAAAATTATTACACTTTTCCAATTGTCACGAAAATTATCGATGAAATTCCGGAACAATTTCAAGTTAGAAATTTCAATATCACAAAAAGAATCAAAGCGTCTTCTCAGGAAAATTTACAATATTTTTTACGACCAACTGCTCGTGGCGAATATTTTTTTGGAAGGTTAAATGTGTACGTAATTTCGCCATTACACTTAATTTCCCGTCGTTTCAGTTTTGACAAAGACCAAATGGTTCCCACTTATCCGTCATACATTCAACTCAGAAAGTACGATTTGATGGCGTTTTCTAACCATCTTTTGCAATATGGCGTGAAAAAAATCAGGCGAATTGGTCATACGATGGAATTTGAACAAATTAAAGAATACGTTCAGGGAGATGATTTTAGAACACTGAATTGGAAGGCGACGGCTAAAAAAAATGCCTTCATGGTCAACCAGTTTCAGGACGAAAAATCGCAATCAGTTTATATGTTGATTGACAAAGGTCGTGTGATGAAAATGCCGTTTAATGGCTTGAGTTTATTGGATTACGCCATAAATTCTTCATTGGTTTTGGCAAATGTCATTTTGAAAAAACAAGACAAAGCCGGACTTTTTTCTTTCTCAAAAAAAGTAGAAAACCGTGTCGCTGCAGAAAGACGTTCGGGACAAATGAACCGCATTTTGGAAAGTTTGTACAACGTAAAAACAGATTTTTTTGAAAGCGATTACGGCAGATTATATGCAGATGTCAGAAAAAATATTACCCAAAGGAGTTTGCTGATTTTGTACACCAATTTCGAAACCATGGACGGTTTAAAACGCCAGTTGACGTATTTGAAAGCGATGGCAAAAAACCACTTGGTGGTCGTAGTGTTTTTTCAAAATACTGAAGTTCAGGAAATTATAAACAAAAAAGCCGATACCATTCAAGAAGTTTACGATAAAGTAATTGCGGAAAAATTTGCTTTTGAAAAAAGATTGATTGTCAACGAATTACGAAAATACGGAATTTATTCGGTGTTAACCCAACCCGAAAACTTGACTTTGGATACTATCAATAAATATCTGGAAATCAAAGCGAGAGGGATTTTGTAGAGGATTTTAGAATTATGATTTTAGATTTATGAGTAACTTGCAACACGAAAAAATTGACTAAATTCCAAAATCATAAGTCCTAAATCAAATATCTTAAATCATAATTCATAATTCCTGACATTTTGAAACAAATAACATCTGCTCAAAATCCGTTTATCAAATCGTTGGTTTTGCTTCAAGAAAAATCAAAAGCACGAAAACAATCCGGTTCCTTTTTAATAGAAGGAAAACGCGAGATTGACTTGGCGCAAAAAGGCGGTTATGTAATTGAAACGGTTTTATTTGTTCCCGAAATTTTGGCTTTCGCCGAAGTAAAAAACATTACTAATTCGGCGGAAATCATCGAAATCAGCAAAGAAGTTTACCAGAAATTGGCGTATCGCGACACCACCGAAGGCATTTTAGCGGTAGCCCAAACCAAAAATCTTTCCCTAAACGAATTAAAATTAAGCGAAAACCCTTTAATTTTAGTGGCAGAAGCTCCCGAAAAACCCGGAAATATAGGTGCAATTTTAAGAACCGCAGATGCCGCCAATCTCGATGCCGTGATAATTGCCAATCCAAAAAGCGATTTGTACAACCCGAATATCGTGCGTTCGAGCGTGGGTTGTCTTTTCACTAACAACATTGCCGTAGGAACTACTAACGAAATCATCACCTTTTTGCAGCAAAAAAATATTAACATTTATTGCGCTACTTTACAAAATTCCACCGGTTATCATACGCAAAATTACACCACCCCAACAGCTTTGGTTGTTGGAACTGAAGCCACAGGTTTAACTCAAGAATGGCGGGATAATGCTACTCAAAACATTATCATTCCCATGCAAGGCGCGATTGATTCGATGAATGTTTCGGTAGCGGCAGCAATTTTAATTTTTGAAGCCAAAAGACAAAGAGGATTTTAAACTATTTTATTGAAATTAATCATGAAAATTATATTTTATTGCATTACACTTTGTGTATCGTTCAATGGTTTTAGCCAAATTTCTTCAGCGGAAATCGACAATGTTGTGGCGAAAACCATGACAACTTTTGATGTTCCCGGAATAGCAGTTGCCGTAATAAAAGACGGAAAAATTATTCACGAAAAAGGTTACGGCGTAAAATCAATTTTAACCAAAGAAAAGGTAAATGAACACACACTTTTTGGGATTGCTTCAAATAGTAAAGCTTTTACAAGTGCGGCTTTGGCCATTTTGGTTGATCAAGAAAAATTAAACTGGGATGATAAAGTGATACAGTATCTTCCGGAATTTAAAATGTACAACGATTATGTGACGCAAGAATTTACCATCAGAGATTTATTGACGCACAAAAGCGGTTTGGGTCTTGGTGCCGGAGATTTGATGATTTGGCCTGATGGTTCAGATTTTAAAGCTGACGATATTATTAAAAATATTCAATATTTAAAACCCGTTTCAGGATTTAGAACTCAATATGACTATGACAATTTGTTGTACATTATTGCTGGAGAAGTGATTCACAAAGCCAGCGGATTGACTTGGAACGAATTTGTGGAACAACATTTTTTCGATCCTTTGCAAATGAAAAATTCAGGTTCAACATGGAATAGAGTTCGTGATACGTCAAATGTAATCGTTCCACACGTGCCAATTGACGGAAAATTAAAAGTGATTTCTCGGTATAAAAACCAAACCTTCGATGCCGCTGCCGGAATTTATTCAAGCGTTCACGACTTGAGCAATTGGCTGATTATGCAAATGAACAAAGGAAAATTTCAAGACAAAATTATTTTTTCTGAAAAACAGCACAACGAAATGTGGACACCACAAACTTTGATGCCAAACCGAACTTCCCCTCCATACAACTCTATTTTCAAAGCTTATGGTTTAGGTTGGCAACTTACTGATGTCAAAGGAAAATTACAAGTTTCGCACACGGGTGGTTTGGAAGGAATTGTAACGCAAACCATCATGATTCCTGAAATTAATTTGGGAATAATTGTATTAACTAACCAACAATCTGGTGCGGCATTTATGGCGATTTCTAACACCATTAAAGATAGTTATTTAGGTATTGAACCGATTGACCATGTGGCGCAATTTTCTTCAAGAATGCAATCAAATACTGAAAAAGCGGACAAAATCACAACGGAAGTTTGGAAAACTGTTGAAAACAATAAAAAAAATAAAATCGACTTAAAAAAATATGTTGGAACATATCGAGATAATTGGTTTGGCGAAATAACCATTTCCAGAGAAAAAGGAAAATTAATTTTTGCATCAAAAAGATCGCCACAGCTCAAAGGGGAAATGTTTTTTCATAAAGAAAATAGTTTTGTGGTAAAATGGTTCAACCGATACTTCCATGCGGATGCACACGTATTTTTCAACGACAATAATTCAGGATTTACCATGCTACCCATTTCCCCAGAAACCGATTTTAGCTATGATTTTCAAGATTTAAATTTTGTAAAAGTCAATTAAAAATATTTCGAAAAATATCTAACAAAAAACCATCAATTCACGATGGTTTTTGTTTTTAAGAGAAATTTTTAAAAATATTGCACAATACAAAAGTTTATTTTACTTTTAAAGAGGTACAAACATCCCCATAAAACGCCATGACAGAAATAGATTTAGAACAAGAAAACAAGGCTATCGCTCGCGAATACAAAGAATTATTGCGTATTAGTTATCAAACACTTACGGAAGATGACAAAAAATTAATTCGGAAAGCATTTGATGTAGCGGTTGATGCCCATAAAGACCAACGTCGTAAATCAGGCGAAGCCTATATTTTCCATCCCATTGCTGTGGCTAAAATTGTAGCTTCAGAAATTGGTTTGGGAGCTACTTCTATTGCGGCAGCTTTAATGCATGATGTAGTGGAAGATACGCCAATTACCGTGGAAGATATTGAACGCATGTTTAACCCTAAAATAGCAAAAATCGTTGAGGGTTTAACTAAAATGGCGCAGGTAAAAACGGACAACGAAATTTCAATTCAAGCCGAAAATTTCCGCAAAATGTTGTTAACATTAAACGATGATGTTCGGGTAATTTTAATTAAAATTGCGGATAGATTGCACAATATGCAAACTATGGAATCGATGGTGGATTACAAACAAGCCAAGATTGCATCTGAAACATTGTACATCTATGCGCCACTTGCACATCGATTAGGATTGTACAACATTAAAAATCAATTAGAAGATTTAGGATTAAAATACACAGAACCAGAAGTTTACAACGATATTGTTTCGAAAATTAAAGAAACTAAAGAACAGCAAGACGCTTATATCAAGTCGATTTCGGATGTGTTGCAAGAATCATTAGATGCCGAAAATATTGAATATACCATAAAAGGACGACCTAAATCTATCTTTTCCATTCGCAAAAAAATGTTGGTCCAAGGGGTAACTTTTGACGAAGTTTATGACAAATTTGCCCTGAGAATTATTTACAAAGCTAATACTCAGGAAGAAAAATTTCTGGCCTGGAAAATTTATTCAATAGTTACGGATCATTACCGTCCAAGTCCAAGTCGTTTGCGCGATTGGATTTCTTCACCAAAATCCACCGGTTACGAAGCTTTGCACATTACGGTAATGGGACCAAAAGGGCGATGGGTTGAAATTCAAGTCCGAAGTGAACGCATGGATGAAATTGCCGAAAAAGGATATGCCGCACATTACAAATACAAACAAGGCGGAAACGAAGAACACGGTTTGGACACTTGGCTGAATTTGCTGAAAGAAGCTCTAGAAAATTCGAGCACCAACAATGCTGTGGATTTCGTTGAAGATTTTAAACTCAATTTATATTCCAAAGAAATTTATGTTTTTACCCCAAAAGGCGAAATTAAATCCTTACCAAAAGGTGCAACTTCACTCGATTTTGCCTTTAGTATTCACTCCGAAATTGGGGTAAAAACCAGAGGAACAAGAGTGAACGGAAAATTAGTACCGCTGAATCACGTGTTGAATAGTGGTGATCAGATAGAAATTATTACCTCGCCAAACCAAAAACCAACGCCACATTGGTTGGATTATGTGACCACTTCTCGCGCCAGAACGAAAATTAAAAATGTTTTAAACGAAAATACCAAAAAATTAGGCGAAGAAGGAAAAGAATTATTGACCAGAAAATTGCGTCATCTAAAAATTACACTCAATGAAACGGTGGTAAATGAATTGGTAACATATTTTAAACTCAAAACCAGTTTAGACCTTTTTTACCGCGTGGGAATTGGTGCTATTGACAACCAACAACTAAAAGATTTTGCTTCGCAAAAAAGCAATTCTTTTATGAATTTTTTCAAAAACAGAATCAGAAAAACGCCTACTGCTAATCCCGAAGTGATTAACAAACCCGAGTTAAGTCAAAATTATGACATGCTGGTTTTTGGCAAAGAACAGGACAAACTGGATTATAAGTTGGCAACCTGCTGTAACCCAATACCAGGCGACGATGTTTTTGGATTTGTGACGATAAATGAAGGAATTAAGGTTCATAAAAAAGATTGTCCAAATGCCATTAGCTTGCAAAGCAATTATGCTTACAGAATTATTCCCGCCAAATGGATTGACTCTACCCAACAAGAATTTAAGGCAATTCTAAACATCACCGGAATGGATTCACTAGGATTAACAAATGAGTTAACCAAAGTAATTTCTAACAACATGCACGTGAACATACAAAGTATTTCATTAAGTGGTGATGCGGGAATTTTCAACGGACAAGTCGTGGTTATCGTACAAAATAACACGATTTTGAAAAAACTCATTGAAAACATTAAAAAAATTGACGGAATTGATAAAGTAACGAGGATTAATAAAAGTTAGAGATTTAGGATTTTCGATATTTGATTTTAGATATTTGATTGTACAATTTCAAATAAAAATGTCGCCAGCATAAATCAATTTGAAATTTATCAGTTATAATTTTTTTTTCTTCTTCAAATTTTAAATCTACAATCCCATAGCCCCAATTGTAGCGGAAATCCTTGAGAAGAAAAATCTAATTTTTGCCAACAGTAAAAGCGACTCCCGACGCTTCGGAAGAAGCTCTTTTACTGGCGTTGAAAAAAAGATTTTGCGCCGAAAGATTCTACTACCGAACCTTCAGGACGGGAAGCAGCTCCTTAAAAATTTGGCTAAAATTCAATAAACGAGAAACTTGAAACTTGAAAAAAATAATTTACCTTTGCAGGATATGACACTCATCTCTGTTGACAATAATAAAAATCAGGAAATTGTAAAAAATGTTTTTACAAAATATCTTGAAACCAAAGGGCACCGAAAAACGCCGGAACGCTACGCAATTTTGCAGGAAATTTACGATAATGAAGAGCATTTTGACATCGAATCATTGTATATCAAGATGAAAAATAAAAATTATCGGGTGAGTCGTGCTACGCTTTACAACACGATTGAATTGCTGCTGGATTGTGCTTTGGTGCGAAAACATCAGTTTGGGCAAAACCAAGCGCATTACGAAAAATCATATTTCGATAAGCAACACGATCACATTATAATGACCGATACAGGCGAAGTTATTGAGTTTTGCGATCCGAGAATTCAAACGATTAAAAAAACAATCGAAGAAATTTTTGACATCGAAATCCATAATCACTCGCTTTATTTTTATGGCAACAGAAAGGTGAAAACTACTGAATAACTTCACAAAAAAATAAACAACTAACAACTAAAAAATGACCGTAGATTTACTACTCGGATTGCAGTGGGGCGATGAAGGCAAAGGAAAAATTGTTGACGTTCTCACTTCAAAGTACGATATTATTGCCCGTTTTCAGGGAGGCCCAAATGCCGGACACACGCTTGAATTTGATGGGATTAAACATGTTTTGAGAACGATTCCGTCGGGGATTTTCCACAAAAATTCTATTAACATTATTGGAAATGGCGTGGTGATTGATCCAGTGGTTTTTCAAAAAGAAATTGAAGGTTTGGCAAAATTTGACATAGACCTTCAATCGCGTTTGCTCATTTCGCGGAAAGCGCATTTAATTTTGCCAACACATCGCTTGCTTGACGCGGCTTCTGAAGCTTCGAAAGGCAAAGCCAAAATTGGTTCTACGTTAAAAGGAATTGGTCCAACTTATATGGACAAAACCGGACGAAACGGACTTCGGGTTGGTGATATTGAATTAGCTGATTTTGCTGACAGATACAGATCTTTGGCTGATAAACACGAAGCAATGATTGCTTTTTACGATGTAGATTTAGAATATGATTTGCAAGAAATGGAGGAAGAATTTTTTGCATCAATCGAAGTATTAAAAACTTTACAATTTATAGATAGCGAAGCGTACTTGCACGATGCGATGAAAGCCGGAAAATCTATTTTAGCCGAAGGAGCTCAAGGTTCATTATTAGATGTAGATTTCGGGACTTATCCTTTTGTAACTTCTTCAACTACTACAGCTGCTGGAGCTTGCACAGGTTTAGGAATTGCGCCAAATAAAGTAAAAGAAGTTTTCGGAATTTTTAAAGCGTATGCTACTCGAGTTGGGAGTGGTCCTTTTCCTACGGAACTATTTGACGAAGTAGGTCAAACGATGGCAAAAGTAGGAAACGAATTTGGTTCGGTTACCGGAAGAGCCAGACGTTGCGGATGGTTAGATTTGGTTGCCTTAAAATATGCTATTGAAATTAACGGTGTAACAGCGTTATATATGATGAAAGGCGATGTTCTTTCGGGATTTGATACTTTAAAAATCTGTACGTCTTACCAATATAACGGCATAGAAACCAATCATTTACCATACAACATTGAGCCGGAAAATGTAGCTCCAGTTTATGTAGAGAAAAAAGGCTGGAAAGCGGATTTAACCGGAATGACGAGTTATGAAGAACTTCCTTTTGAACTAAAAGAATACATAGAATTTATAGAGAATTTCGTGGAAGTTCCCATTAAAGTAATCTCAGTTGGTCCTGACCGAAAACAAACAATTCTGAAATAATCAAAAGAGCCTCGAATTTCGGGGCTTTTTTGTTAGTTTTTTTTGCTACAGAATAAAAGATATTTTTGATTATTTTTTAAATTAAAATTTTAACCGCAATCCCGAAGATTCGGGACGCAAAGTTTTTCGGAATGTTTGCAAAGTAAATCTATCGGAATTTGGAATTTAAAAAAATTGGAATTTCACTTGAGTTCCGCCACTGATTAGAAGTTTTATTTCTATTACAATAAAAATTCGTGAATTAGTGGCTTAAATAAAACAGTGCCATCTGAGGCAAACTCTCAAAAAATTCTTAATTAAAAATAAGGTTCATAGAAATTACTTAAATTTGAACCCAAAATATTTTCAATTGAAGAACCTTTTTTTACTGCTTGCTTTTTTGATTTCCGCAGCAATTTCGGCACAAGCACCGCCAAAAAAAATTGTGATGGAAAACTCAGATTTTGTGGATATCCAGCAAAATGATATTCCAGGAGCCATTCGCTATCGCGGAAACGTTCGGTTGTTGCATGATGGCGTTCGTATGAATTGCAATACGGCTTATCTTTTTCAAAAAGAAAATTACGTTTTGGCATTTGGAGATGTTAAGATGAACCAAGGCGACACGGTTTTTATGGACAGTAAATATGCGGAATATCGTGGAAATACAAAATTTGCTTTTGCCACTGGAAATGTTGTGATGCGTGATCCAAAAATGACGCTAACAACCGACACCATTAATTTTGATAGAAGAATCCAACAAGCATATTACACCACTTATGGTACCATTAAAGACCAAGAAAACACGTTACGAAGCAAATCCGGACGGTATTATTTAGATCAAAAAAAGTTTCAGTTTTTAACGGCTGTTACCATTACCAATCCTAAATATGTGATCAAATCTAATCATTTAGATTATTATTCAAATTCTGGTCATTCATATTTGTTTGGACCTTCAACCATTAGCAGTAAAGAAAATTTTATTTATACCGAAAAAGGTTTTTATGACACTAAAAAGAATTTTGCCCATTTTGTCAAAAATTCTTACATCAAATACAATAACCGGCTCATAGAAGGCGACAGTTTGTACTATGACAGAAACCGGGAATTTGCTTCGGCAACACGACGGGTAAGAGTAACGGATTCCATAAATAAATCTATCGCTCGCGGACATTATGCAGAAGTTTACCGAAACCAAGATTCCCTCATGATGACCGGACGTGCTTACACCGCAACTTTGGTGGAAAAAGACACTTTGTATATGCATGGAAAAAAAATGTTGGTCACCGGAAAACCCGAAAATAGAGTGGTCAGGGCGTTTCCCAACGTGAGATTTTACAAAATAGATTTAAGTGGAAAATGTGATTCGTTACATTCTTCGGAAAAAACAGGAATCACGAAATTAATTGGAAGACCTGTTTTATGGAACGGCGAAAACCAATTAACCGGTGATGTCATGCATCTTATTTCCAATACCCAAACCGAAAAACTTGATTCTTTAAAAGTACTCAACAATGCCTTTATCGCTTCAAAAGATACTTTGGGAAATGGCTACAATCAGGTGAAAGGTGTAAATCTTTACGGAAAATTTCGGGATAATAAATTGTACGAAGTAGATTTGGTCAAAAACACCGAAAAAATTTATTTTGCTTACGATAAAGGTGAACTTGCCGCAATTGATAAAGGCGTTAGCAGCGCCATCAAACTTGAATTAGAAGACAATAAAATTAATACTATTACCTCTTTTAAAAATATTCAAAGTGATAGCTATCCCGAAAAAGAACTTCCCGAAAATGCTAGGAAACTCCGAGGATTTATTTGGCGTGGCGACGAAATGATTACCAAAATGGAAGATATTTTTCCACCGGAAGAACAGCTTTATCATGAAAAACAAGAAAAAGCAGGTGCCATTGACGATGCCAAAAAACCCGTACCAATGGAACCACGAAAAGAAACTTTGGAGTATGACAAAAATAATCCGTCGCAGAATAAAACGCAGTAATATTTGAAGATTTCAAGATTTGAAAATTTGTCAGTAGAAACTTTGCAACTTCAAACTTGAAACATTTATACTCTGAAACTTTGAAACTTAAAAATGATTAAAGATTTTTACCAATACCAAGCACAAACATCACCATATCCTTTAGGAATGGAGGTTTCTCACGCAATTGGTTCTTATATTTACGATACTAAAAACAACAAATACCTTGATTTTGTGGCAGGCGTTTCGGCTTGTACTTTAGGACATCAACCCAAAAGAGTGAACGACGCCATCAAAAATCAGCTTGACAAATATTCTCACGTGATGGTATATGGCGAATATGCGCAAAATCCCGCAACAGAATTTTGTAAATTGTTGGCTTCGTTACTGCCAAAACCGCTCAACAAAACGTATTTAGTAAATTCTGGAACTGAAGCCACCGAAGGTGCTTTAAAATTAGCTCGTCGCGTGACCGGAAGAAGCCAATTAATTTCTTGCAAAAATGCTTATCACGGGAACACCATGGGATCGATGAGTGTAATGGGTTTTGAAGAACGAAAACAAGCGTTTAGACCGTTAATCCCTGATGTTGATTTCATTACCTTTAACAATGAAGCCGATTTAGAAAAAATTACTGAAAAAACTGCTGGAATTATTCTTGAAAGTATTCAGGGAGGTGCAGGATTTATTGAGCCTGAAAATAATTTTCTGCAAAAGGTTAGAAAAAAATGTACCGAAGTTGGCGCTTTAATGATCATTGACGAAATTCAACCGGGATTTGGAAGAACCGGAAAATTATTTGGATTTGAAAACTACAATATCGTTCCTGACGTAGTTATTTTAGGAAAAGGAATGGGAAGCGGAATGCCGGTTGGCGCTTTTGTAGCTTCGGCAGAAATGATGGATTTGCTTAGTTTCGGTCCGAAATTAGGTCATATTACTACATTTGGTGGACATCCTGTCATTGCAGCAGCTTGTTTGGCAACCTTGCAGGAAATCACCGAAACCAACCTGATTGCTGATACGCTTGTGAAAGAAAAAATTTTCAGAGAAAATTTGGTACATCCTTTGATAAAAGAAATAAGAGGAAGAGGGTTAATGCTTGCCGCAATGACGGAAAGCGACGAAATTACCAACGAAGTAATTTTAAAATGTCATCAACGAGGTTTAATTCTTTTTTGGTTATTGTTTGAAGGAAAAGCCATCCGGATTACACCTCCCCTAACCGTTTCTAAAGAAGAAATTGTTGAAGGTTGCGCAATTATATGTAATGTATTAGATGAGGTTCAAAAAGCGCACAGTTCATAGGATTTATTAAATAAAAACCGTAACTTAATATTTTTGAACTGTTAATTAAATTGTTCACAACAATTTACTACACCACCAGATTAGCTTAATTAAGCTAACTAAATTTATTGAAGGATAATTTTTAAAATATAGCCTATGCATTTGAGTCATGATGAAGAAGACCACAACTTATCCTTATCTCGTTTTGAATCGATGTTAAAAACGAATAAAGTTCTCTTTTTCGATTCTGAAGAATTTGAAGAAATTGTTCTTCATTACATGGATATGGGTAAAATGTCTTTGGCAAAAAAAGCTTTAAAATTGGCATTAGATCAGCATCCGAAATCTACGGGCCTAAAATTGGTACAGGTCGAAATGATGATATTTGAGGACAAATTAGATGCTGCCGAAAAACTCCTAAACGAGTTATATGCCATCGAACCCCGAAACGAAGAAATTTACATTCAACACGCTAATATTTATTCTAAAAAAGACAATCACGAAAAAGCCGTTGAACTCCTGAAAGAAGCTTTAAATCTTACTGAAGATTATGCCGATGTTTACAATTTAATTGGCATGGAATATCTTTTTATGGACAATTTAGAGTTGGCAAAGCAAAATTTTATTCTATGTTTAGAAGAAGATTTTGAAGATCAGTCAGCCTTGTATAATGTGGTGTATTGCTTTGAATTTTTAGACCAATATCAGGAAGCAATTGATTTTCTTGAAAAATACATTAACAAAAATCCTTATAGCGAAATTGCTTGGCATCAAAGCGGAAGGCTTTACTATAATCTAAAAGATTATGAAAATGCTTTGCGTTGTTTTGATTTTGCCTCATTGATTGACGAAGATTTTATGGGCTCTTTTATGGAAAAGGCCAAAGCGCTCGAAAAATTAAAACGTTATGAAGAAGCCATTGATAGCTATAACCGTACCATTGAACTAGACGATGCTACCTCTTATGCATTGTTAAGGATGGGTAAATGCTATGAAAAACTTGGAAATAAAAATCAAGCTCTAAAGTATTATCATAAAACCGTTCATGAAGATCCGCTTTTAGACAAAGGTTGGATTGCCATTACAGATTTCTACGTACGTCAAAAAAATTTCCAAAAAGCATTGTTTTATGCCAATAAAGCAATCAGTATAGACAATGAAAATAAATTATACTGGAAACGTTACGCCATGATCAACCGCGAACTTGGATTTTATGAAGAGTCCGAAATTGGGTATAGAAAAGCCATTGAACATGGAGAATTTGAACTCAACTCCTGGACATCCTGGGCAGATATATTAACAGAGTTAGGAGAATACGAAGCCGCAATACATAACCTTTTAAAAGCTACAGAATATTTTCCGGACGAGTATGAAATTGAATACCGACTAGCGGGATTTTATTACGGGCTTAATAATATTGAGAAAGGCAGTTTTCATCTCACCAAAGCTTTACAATTCAATACACATCAAAAAACGAAGTTTGAACAAACTTTTCCTGACACGTTAAAACGCCCTGAGGTACAAAAAATTTTTTCGCAATTTAAAAAATAGCTATAAAGCAACAACTTGAAGGAAAACCTGACAGCATTTTGTCAGGTTTTTTTTTATTTTTGAAAGAAAAATCATGGCTAAAATCAATTTTTTGTTTGGACTTATCGGAAAACAAATCGCATATTCTTTTTCGCCGAAATATTTTAAAGAAAAATTCAATTCTCTTGGTTTAACCGATTATGAATATCAAAACTTCGATTTACCAGAAATTGATTTACTGCCAGAAATTGTAAAAGACAATCCAAATCTAAAAGGCTTGAATGTGACAATTCCATATAAAGAAACCGTGATGCCATTATTGGACAAAATTTCAAAAAAAGCTACTGAAATTGGCGCCGTAAACACGATTAGATTTACACGTAAAAACAAATTAAAAGGGTACAATACAGATTTTTATGGTTTTAAAAAATCACTAAAACCATTATTAGAACCACATCATAAAAAAGCATTGATTTTAGGAACAGGTGGCGCTTCAAAGGCGGTGGCTTTTGCATTGAAAGAGTTAGATATCTTGTACACTTTTGCCTCGAGAGAAGGTTCAGCAAATAATATTTCGTACCAATTAATTAATGCCACGACTTTTGACAATCATCAAATTATTATTAATTGCACGCCTTTGGGAACTTCGCCAAATGTGGATGCATTTCCACCTTTACCATACGAATTTTTTACAGCAAAACATTTGGCGTACGATTTAATTTACAATCCTGAAGAAACTATTTTTTTGAAAAAAGCCAAAAAGCGAGGTGCCAAAATCAAAAACGGTTTGGAAATGCTAGAACTTCAGGCGGAAAAAGCCTGGAGGATATGGAATAAATAAAATATATAGAGAATTAACCCAAGCTTAAAAAAAGTAAACAAGATTGATTTTAGCCCTGATTAAAGCGGAAATCCTTTTATCGATTGCCCGGATAAAATCCGGGGCAATCGATAAAAGATTGTAGCGGAAAGCAGGAATTGCGTTTCTGGAAACGAGAGATAGATTGGCTCCTAAATAAAAAAGCAAGTTCAGATTTTAACAGAAAATTTTGAATTTTGCGTGGGCTTTCTTATCTTTCCCAATTAATTATAACCCTTAAACATTTTTTGTGATGTTAGAAGAAAAGAATGACAACCTGCAAAATGCAGATGGAAATGAGGAAAATATGGTTCCAAATCAGGCAGAAACCTCTATTGAGGCTGTAGGTGAAACAATTGAGCCGGTAACAATTTCGGCAGAAGAATTAGAAGAAACGATTGTAGGAAATCAAAATCAGGAGGCAATTGATGTAATTGCTGAACATAATGCTGAGGAAAGTGAAGACGAAACTTTAAAGGACCGACACGAAATTCCAATGCTGGATTATGAGGCGATGGAAATGGAAGCGCTTGTGGAGGAGTTTGAAAAATTAGCTTCGGTGGAAAAAGTAATGTCGGTTAAGGATCATATTGAGGAAATCAAGTCGGCATTTATGTCGAAATACCATCATTTTATTGACGAAAAGAGAAAAGAGTTCGAAGCGCAAAATGAAGGGGCTGAAAATACAGAAGATTTTCAATATCATTTACCGCTAAAATCTAGGTTTGATCATCTATTTCACCAATATCGTGATAAGAAAAATGCGCATTTCCAGAAACTTCAAAATAATTTGAAACATAATTTAGAGGTACGTTTGGCCATCGTGGAAGAATTAAAAGAGTTGATTAATCCTCAAGAAAATATTAAAGATACGCTTAAACATTTTAACGAATTACGTGAACGATGGAAAGCGGCAGGTCCGATTCCGCGTGATAAATATAACCATGTTTGGAATAATTATCATTTTCACGTAGAAAATTTTTATGATTATTTGCACCTTGACCGCGAGGCTCGTGATCTAGATTTTAAGCATAATTTAGAATTAAAACAAAAGATAATTGCTCGCGTTGAAGAGTTAACGCATGAAAGCGATGTGAATAAGGCTTTTAGAGAATTGCAGGATTTACACCGTATTTGGAAAGAAGATATTGGTCCGGTTTCGAGAGAAAATCGTGAAGAAATCTGGGAACAGTTTAGTGCTTTGACCAAAAAAATTCATGATAAAAGAGAACTTTTATTTGAAAAATTAAGAGGAAATGAACGCGAAAATTTATCCAAAAAGAATGGAATTATATTTGAAATTTCGGAGTTAGCAAAAGAAAATGTAAATTCACATTCGGCTTGGCAAAAGCAAATTGAAAAGGTTGAAGCGTTACGTGAAAGTTTTTTTGCCACTGGAAAAGTTCCGACGGAAAACAATGAGGAAACGTGGAGTGCTTTTAAAAATGCAGTTCGGGATTTCAATGTTTTGAAAAATTCATTTTATAAAGACATTAAAAAAGATCAAAACGAAAACCTGAATAAAAAAATCGCTTTGGTGGAAAAAGCAAAAGCTTTGAAAAACAGTGAAGATTTCGCTGCCACAACTCCGGTGATGAAGCAAATTCAGGAGGAATGGAAGCAAATTGGTCACGTGCCAAGGAAATTTTCTGATTCACTTTGGAAAGAATTTAAAGAAGCTTGCAATTTTTATTTTGACAAACTTCATGAACAAAGAAATGCTGCAAGTGCGGACGAAATTGAAGCTTTTGAGAAGAAAAAAGCTTATCTTGAAACGATGCGAGAATTTGAAATGACCGGTGATCATAAAACAGATTTAGACGCAATAAAAGCCCATATTGAAACTTGGAAAGGTTTTGGAAAAGTGCCGCATGCCAGACGACATATTGAAGGAAAATTCAATAAAATTTTAGATGTTTTATTTGACAAATTGAGCTTGAGCAAAAAAGATAGCGAGATGGCGCGATTTGCCTCCAGATTAGACCAATTAGCTCATAACGATGATTCTCGTAAACTGGAGAACGAAAAAGTTTTCATTATGAAAAAAATTGACGAAGTACAGTCAGAAATATTTCAATTAGAAAACAATATTCAGTTTTTTGCGAATGCAAAAAAAGACAATCCCATGGTTTTAGAAGTAAAGAAAAACATCGAAAAGCACAAGGAAAGTTTACAGCTATGGAAAGAAAAACTAAAGCAATTGAGAGAATTAAATACAAATCAATAAACGAAAAACGCTGCAATTGCAGCGTTTTTTTTTTACGGTAATTTCTTAGCTTGGTTCCAATAAACATCCATTTCTGCAAGGGTCATTTCACTTAATTGTTTACCAGACTGGTTGGCTTTTTGTTCTAAATATTGAAACCTTTTGATGAATTTTTTATTGGTTTTTTCAAGCGCATCTTCCGGATTTATTTTTAAGAATCGGGCATAATTTATTAAAGAAAAAAGCACGTCGCCAAATTCGGATTCCATTTTATCTTGATTGGCATTTTCGATTTCCGCTTTAAATTCTGTTAACTCCTCTTCCACTTTTTCCCAAACTTGCTTTGGCTCTTCCCAATCAAATCCCACTCCTTTTACTTTGTCCTGAATTCGGGACGCTTTGACCAAAGCCGGTAAACTTTTCGGAACGCCTTCTAAAACTGATTTTTTGCCTTCTTTTAATTTTAATTTTTCCCAGTTTTGCTTTACTTCTTCTTCATCGTTCACCTTTACATCGCCATAAATATGTGGATGACGGTGAATGAGCTTTTCGCAAATATCGTTGCAAACATCAGCAATATCAAAGGTTTCGGTTTCGCTTCCTATTTTGGCATAAAAAACAATGTGTAACAAAATATCGCCTAATTCTTTTTTGATTTCTTGCAAATTATTATCCAAAATGGCGTCGCCTAATTCGTAGGTTTCTTCAATGGTGAGATGGCGTAATGACTGCAACGTTTGTTTTTTATCCCACGGACATTTTTCGCGCAAATCGTCCATGATATCAAGCAATCTGCCGAAGGCTTCTAGTTTTTGTTGTTTTGAATTCATCTGGAAATTAATGTAAAAAAAAATTGCCACAGAAAAAATAAATTTGCTGTGGCAATTGGAAGATTATTAGTTTTTAGCAGGAATATTTTCGAGAATTTCCAACACAAATTTCCAATATTTTTGTGCCGAAGAAATACTAGCGCGTTCATCCGGACTATGAGCTCCTTTGATGGTTGGGCCAAAAGAAATCATGTCCATTTCCGGGTAATTGGTTCCCAAAATTCCGCATTCTAAACCTGCGTGACAAGCCACAACGTTAGGTTTTGAATTGTTTTGTTTTTGATAAATATCTTTGAGAACCTCAAAAATTTCCGAGTTTGCATTTGGTGTCCAACCCGGGTAAGATCCGGAAAATTCCACTTCGCAACCTATCAATTCAAATGCCGCACGAAGCGCATTTGCCAAATCAAATTTAGAACTTTCTACCGATGAACGGGTGAGGCATTGCACTGAAAGTTTTCCATTTCCAACTAAAACTTTTGCAATATTATTTGACGTTTCTACCAAGTCTGCAAAATCCGGACTCATTCGGTAAACGCCATTGTGTGCCGTGTACATTGCTCTTACAAAATAAAATTGCGCAGCCGTGGGCATTACTTTTTTAGGAGTTTCGCTTAATCTTTCGAAGGTAATTTCAAGTTTGGGTTCTGTGGTTTTGAATTCAGTTTTGATTTCGTTAACAATTTCTTGCATGTCAAAAACAAAAGCTTCGTCGTAAACTTCGGCAATAATTACTTTCGCCACGCTTTCTCGGGGAATGGCATTTCGCAAACTTCCACCTTGAATTTCAGATATTTGCAAACCAAAGTTATCAAAACCGTCAAACAAAAGTCGGTTCATAATTTTATTGGCATTGCCTAAACCTTTGTCAATATCCATCCCGGAATGTCCACCGTTTAAACCTTTTACGGTAATTTGGTAACCCACCGAACCTTCAGGCGTTTCTTCCTCATCATATTCTGCAGTGGCCGTCACATCAACGCCTCCAGCACAACCGATATCAATTTCATCGTCTTCTTCAGTATCGAGATTAAGTAAAATTTCGCCCGAAAGCAAACCACCTTTTAATCCCATTGCACCCGTCATGCCGGTTTCTTCGTCAATGGTAAAAAGCGCTTCAATTGCGGGATGCGGAATATCTTTGGATTCTAAAATTGCCATAATTGTGGCAACACCAAGACCGTTATCGGCACCAAGAGTTGTTCCTTTTGCACGAACCCAATCACCATCCACAAACATCTCAATTCCTTGTTTGTCAAAGTCGAAAACAGTGTCATTATTTTTTTGGTGAACCATGTCTAAATGCGATTGCATCACGATGGTTTTACGATTTTCCATTCCGGAAGTAGCTGGTTTCTTGATAATTACGTTACCCACTTCATCTTCAATGGTTTCTAATCCAAGATTTTTTCCGAAATCTTTCATAAAAGCGATGACGCGTTCTTCTTTTTTCGAAGGACGAGGTACGGCGTTTAAATCGGCAAATTTATTCCAAAGTTGTTTTGGCTCAAGGTTTCTTATTTCTTGATTCATTCTTTATGATGGTTTTCTATTAAATATTCGCTAAAAATTTTTTCGACATTTCGCTCAGAAACTTCTCCAAACCAAAGATTCTGGGGTTGTAAAGCAATAACAGGAGCGCATTTACAATTGTCTGTACAATACATTTTTTGGATCATAATTTCTTTTTTCAAACCAGCTTCTTTTAAAATTGATTTAAAAATTTTCCGGTTTTGCTTGTTTTCCTTTCCACATTTGCTTCCATCACAAAAGAGCACTACTTTTGAAGGAACGTCCAGTTTTTTCATCTTGCTAAATTTTGCCTTACAAAGTTACAAAATACAAGACGATTGAGCAGGTAGTATTTATTCTTTATCTCAAAAAACAATGTCACGTAAATATATTTTACCTATTTTTTTAGTGATTCAAATTATTATGGTGAGAATTGCAGCCCAATTTCCCGAAGTTATTGAAAATTATTACAGCAATGGAATTTATTTGTGTATTTCAAAAATTTCTCACACTTTATTTGGGAAAATTCCATTTTCAATGGGCGATGTTATGTATATAGTTTTAATTCTTTTAATAATAAAATACATTTTTAAAAACAGAAAAAATATTTTCAGCAGAACCGCTTGGAAATTGTATTGGAAATCATTTTTTTTAAAAATAACAAGCTGTTTATCAATTATTTATTTTATGTTTCATTTGCTTTGGGGAATGAATTACTACCGATTGCCATTATTTGAAAAAATGGAAATGGACAAAGAATACACCGAAGCAGAATTAATGGTTTTTACCAAAAAATTGATTGCCAAAACTAATGAAATTCAATTGAAAATTACAACTGATAGTTTGCAAAAAATTGAAAATCCTCTAACGGAAAAAATGATTTATCAACAATCTGTAATTGGATATAAAAATTTGTCGAAAGAATATCCTTACCTTAGATATGAAATTCCGAGCGTGAAAAATTCTTTGGTGAGTTTGCCCTTGACTTACATGGGATTTGGCGGTTATTTGAATCCGTTTACCAATGAAGCGCAAGTAAATTATAAAATTCCGAAATACAATTTCCCAACGACTTCCACGCATGAAATGGCACATCAATTGGGTTATGCCTCTGAGAGTGAAGCCAATTTTATTGGGTTTTTGGCTTCCATTGAAAATGAAAATATTTACTTTCAATATTCAGGTTATGCTTATGCTTTAAAATATTGTTTGGCAAATTTGGAAAGATTTGGAGAAGGAAAAAGCGAAAAATTTTTACCATTAATCAACCCTGGAATTTTAAAAAATTTTCAGGAATCACGCGATTTTTGGGACAGTTACCAAACCCCAATTGATACATTTTTTCATTTTTTTTACGATAAATTTTTAAAAGCCAACCAGCAAAAAGACGGCTTGGAAAGCTATAATAAATTTGTGGGGTTGATGATGGGGTATTTTCATAAAAATCCCGAAGCGTTTGGGTTTTGACTAAAATTAATTCTGTAAAATTAATTTCCAATCAAATCTCATCAAACGTAAAGCTGGTGAAATTTTTCTTTTTGTACGGACGGATAATCAATCTTCCTTCGCGGTCGAAACGGATGTAATTGTAAAGCCAATTCAGGAACACAACGGCTTTGTTCTTGAATCCAATCAACGAAAAAAGGTGTACAAACATCCATACGAACCAAGCAAAAACGCCGTGAAAATGGTATTTAGGCAAATCTACAACGGCTTTATTTCTACCAATTGTTGCCATCGAACCTTTGTCATTGTAGCTAAAAGGTTTCATGGCTTGGTTTTTTAATAACCTTTCCAAATTTTCGCCTAAATGTTTTCCTTGCTGGATGGCAGGTTGCGCCATTTGTGGATGACCTTGCGGAAATTCTTCGCTGGTCATGGAAGCAATATCGCCCAAGGCAAAAATATTTTCAAAACCTAAAACTTGGTTGAAGTGATTGACTTTGATGCGTTCTACTCTTTCAACCATAGCAGAAACTGGCAATCCGTTGACGGTTGCTCCTTGAACTCCAGCTGTCCAAATTAATGTGGCGGTTTCGAGCGTTAGTGAAGTGTTTGTAGTGATGTTTCGACCGTCGTAACTCGTAACGCGAACATTTTTGAGCACATTTACTCCTAAATTAATCAAATATTTTTCGGCAGCGGCAGACGATTTTTCGCTCATGGTGTTGAGGATTCTGTCGCCACTTTGAATGAGGTTGATTTGCATTTTGCTGATGTCGAGATCCGGATAATCTTTTTGGAGAATGGCGTTTTTCATTTCGGCTAAAGCTCCGGCAAGTTCGACGCCTGTTGGTCCGCCACCAACTAAGACAAAGTTAATTAATGCTTGTCGCTCGTGTTCATCAGTGCAAAGCAAAGCTTGTTCAAAATTTTCGAGAATTAAACTGCGAATGTTGAGCGATTGCGGAATGGTTTTCATGGCAATGCTGTTTCGCTCAATTTCTTTGTTGCCAAAATAATTGGTTTTGGAACCTGTGGCAATGACGAGATAATCATAAGAAAGTTCGCCAATATCGGCAATGATTTTTTGGTTATTGGTGTCAATTTCGTTGACGTGACATAAACGAAAATAAAAATTTTCATGATGGTGAATTACTTTTCTAATGGGATATGCAATGGAACCTGCTTCTAAACCACCTGTTGCCACTTGATAAAGCAAAGGTTGAAAGGTGTGGTAATTATGCTTGTCTAACAGTACGACTTGAAGGGATTGGCTTTTTAATTTTTTTGCCAAAGCAATTCCGGCGAAGCCGCCACCGATGATGATAATTCTTGGGAGTTTACTGTCAGGGATATTCATTTGGTTGGATTTGATTAAATGATTTAATGATTGAAATATTAAAAAAATTATAATTCAGATGATTATTGAACCATTAAGGGATTAAGATAATTAAGGTTTTTGTTTTTGTTGGTGCAATGTACGAAAGTTTTTAGGTAAAGTGATATGGTTTATTTGGCAGAAAAACATTGTGTTTAAAATTTTCTAAAGATTTTCTATTTGATTTACCTTATAAAAAATATAAGAATTTTTAAGTTTTTGGGGTGCAAAGTTGAAATTTTGAACCTTGAATCTTGAAACTTTAAAACCTGAAACTTTAAACTTTAAACTTTAAACTAACTTTCCAAAAAGCGAACTACTTTTTAGCCCCGTCCCGAAGCTTCGGGAGGCTTCTGAAAAAAATTATTTTATTTTGTAACGTTTTTGGTTTTTTACTTACTAACGTGTAATGGAACAAAGTTTAGAACAGTCTTTTGTGAAGCAGTTGAAGGATAATCAAAATATTATCCACAAGATTTGCCGACTTTATACTTCTGGGGAAGATGCCCATAATGATTTGTTCCAGGAAATTACGATTCAATTATGGAAAGCTTATCCGAAGTTTCGAGGTGATGCAAAATTTTCGACTTGGGCTTATCGGGTGGCATTGAATACGGCGATTACGTTGTACAGAAAAAGTACGCGAACTGTAAATACGATGGAGTTTGACACGGCCAAACATTTTGTGAAACAGGAGGAGTATGATTATGAGGAGGAAGAACAAATAAAATTGTTGTACAAGGCTGTTTATCAATTAAATGACATTGAAAAAGCACTGGTTTTTATGTACTTAGAAGATAAGAATTATGAGGAAATTGCGGAAACTTTAGGGATTAGCGAGGTGAATGCTCGGGTGAAAATGAACAGGATTAAGGGGAAGTTAAAAAAAATATTGAACCCGTAAGGGCAAGGAAATATGGAAGAGTTAGATTTATTAAAGAAAGACTGGAAACGAAGCGAGGGTAATTTTCGCCAAATTTCTGAGCTTGACATTTACAAAATGATCCACAAAAGTTCGTCGTCTGTGGTGAAGTGGATTTTGGTAATCAGTATGATTGAATTTGTCGTTTTGACCGTTTTAGGACTTGTGGTTTCAGACGAAAACTACGTTCAACGGTTAGAAATGATGCATATCTTGACGGTGATGAATGTGTTGACGTATTTGAACTACGCCGTGGTAATTGGCTTTATTTATTTTTTCTACAAAAATTTCAGAGCGATTTCGGTGACGGACTCAGCTAAAAATTTGATGAAAAGTATTTTAAAGTCACGCAAAACGGTACAATATTACATTTACTACAACCTGACGATGTTTGTATTTATTTTTGCGTTGGTGCTAGTTTGTAGTTGTATGTACGATCCAAAAATGATTGAAACTTTTAATCAGATTTCTCAGCATGACAATTCGACGCTTATCTGGATTGTAACGGCAGTTTTATTTATAGTCATGTTTGCCGCCATGTTTGGACTATTTTGGTTGTTTTACCGATTGGTTTACGGATTTTTACTACGTAAATTGTATAAAAACTATCAAGAGTTAAAAAAGATTGAGTTATAAAAGAAAATCCGCCGATGCGGATTTTTTATTTTAGTATTCCCATCGGCGTTTTTTGTTGAGTTCTTCTTCGGTTTGTAAAACTTCTTCCTGAATTTCAGGCGCCAAAACTTTTAAAAAAGACGGGTGCTGCTCGATGGCGTATTCTACCATTTCCACAATATCTTCAACCGAATTATTTTCGTAATCAATTTGCAAAGGTTCTTTGATGATAAACGATTGAAGAATACCTTTTTTCTTTAATCGAAGTCCTTTACGGTCAAACGATCTGCGGAAACCGTCAATAACAATCGGAACCACGATGGGTTTATGTTGCTTAATAATATGAGCCGTTCCTTTCCTAACTGGTTTAAACGAACGCGTGGTGCCTTGCGGGAAAGTGATGACCCAACCGTCTTCAAGAGCGATTTTTATATTTTCGGTATCGTTTAAATTTACTTCACGTTGCACATCTTTTCCTTTGGAACGCCATGTTCTTTCTACCGTAATCGCTCCAGCATACGATAAAATTCGTGGTAGCAAACCTTCTTTCATGGTTTCCTTGGCGGCAACGTAATAAATATTTAATTTGGGATTCCAGATATAACCAATGTTTTTAATGCTGTCTTCTCGGCCTTTCAATGCGGCGTTGAAAACATGAAACATGGCGACAACATCGGCAAAATAAGTCTGGTGATTGGAGATAAAAAGTACGTTTTTGTCGGGTAAATTTCTAATGATTTCCGAACCTTCGATTATGAGTTCGTTGAAGCCTCGGTACCTCCGATGCGTGAGCATTCCAAAAAACCGAATGAGCCATTTTTTTAAAAAAAGTATATGTCCGAAAGGATTTCTTTTAAATAATCCCATATTTTATTTTATATTTTAGAACGGCAAATTTACGAAAACAACCTTATTCTAACGCAGACTTTATCACTTCTTTAAGTTCATTTAGCATCATGGCTGTTGCACCCCAAACCACAAATTCGCCAAATTTAAACGCCGGAACTTCCCAGTTTTCGGCGTAAGAAGTGGTAAGTGAAACTTCTGAAACATTGGCATCGTCTAAAATTTCATCAATGGAAACTTCGATCATGCCGGCAACTTCTCGTTCGCTTGGATTGAAAATAATTTCAGAATGTGACAAACCCAAAAAAGGTGTTACCACAAAATTACTTGGCGGAATAAATATTTCTGAAAATTGGCGAATGACTTCGATGGAATCCTTGTTAATACCAATTTCTTCAAACGTTTCCCGCAAAGCCGTTTGTTCTAAATCGACATCAGAAAGTTCTACTTTTCCACCGGGAAAGGCAATTTGCGACGAATGAACGCCTCTGTACGAATTTCGTAAGATTAGGGCTAAAAAAATTTCGTTGTTTTTAGGATAAAAAAACATCATCACGGCTGCTTTTTCAATATTTTCAGAAAAAAAAGGCGGTTTGAGCGTGGCAATTCGATCCAAAGGAGCCATTTTAGCGTGGGCTTCAAAACCCGGTAAGTAAAGATTTGTTATTTTTGGGAGAAATTTTACAAACTCAGAATATTTCATTTTGGTATTTTTTGTAAATTAAAGATACCAAATAAAAATTAGAAAATCATGTACAGCAAAGCCGAAGCACAAATCATCAAAAAAGAATTCTGGATAAAATTTGCCGAAGAATACCCCCGAAAATGGTTGCTGTACGACACCAAAATAAAAGATTTTACCTTTAAGTTTTATGTGGATAATAAAAAAGCGCAAGTGATGATCGACATTGAACCAAAAGACGAAAACAAACGGAAAATCTACTTCGAGAAAGTGGAGTCCTTGAAGCAGATTTTGTTAGATGACTTTTTACCTGAAGCGATTTTTGAAAGAAATTTTCATCTAGAAACCGGAAAAGTCATCAGCAAAGTGTGGGTTGAAAAAAACGGAATTAGCTTGATGAACCGCAATACTTGGCAGGAAATCTTTGATTTCTTTTACCAAAATATGGATGCGTTTGAGCGATTTTTTTATGAGTATCGGTATTATATTGAGGATTTGGAAGTGAATACTTGATTGATTTTTTTGGGCGTGTCCCTCCGCAAGCTCCGGGTCGGGCTTTTCGTTTCAAGTCCTCCCTCGTCGTTCCTCCTCGCTGTGGGCTTTTCACTTCAATCCCTCACGCAAGTAAGTGCACACCAAAAAAAACAATCTACAAATTTCTATACATCCAAAAGGAAAAAAACCGTAGAAATGTACAAGATAAATTTACTTAAACCCTATGGAGTTCATCTCCTGAGCAGGCTTGTAAAGAACGATTGCCTGATACCCACTTCAATGCCTATTAACTCTTCCACTGGATTTCGATCGTTAGTCCACTTATTTCAGGACAATACACAAATAAAAAAATCCTCATCATTTCTGATGAGGATTTTAAAGAAAGGCGGCGGATCGAGCCCGAAGGTCGACACGCCGCACCTATAAAAAAAAGAAGCCCGCTCTTTTCAGAGCGGGCTATCTTAAAGAAAGGCGGCGACATACTCT
>NZ_JAABLM010000010.1 GCF_009915155.1 Flavobacterium ichthyis
CGAATTTAGAAAACGACCAAGCCATAACTAATATTGTTTATTTTTCGCAAAATGGTAACGATTTTGATTACAAAGTAATCCGATATTTTCCTTCGGATAATTGGTTAGAAAGTTACCGTAATAATCCTAACACCTTATTTTCAGGAACTATTGAAGGATTTAATTCTACACAAGTGGAATTATCAGGTGTCACTTACGCTAAAGGCGGAAGTATGCAATGTCCGATTGCTCAAATTCCGGTTTGGATATGTGCCGCAAACAATGCTCATAGCTTTGACGATTACGTAAGTGGAGTATGTAGAGTTGGAGAAAATAGAATAGTCGCCTATAACACAGTTTGGGGTGATTGTCCTAACAGTGGTGGTGGCGAAGGTTCAGGTGGTGGAAACCCGGGCAACAATGGAAATCCAGGACAAGAGATTATAGAAATCCCTACAAAACCGGTTGTTTTTCAAAGCTTTTTTCAAACGTTTTATAATAACTCTTTAAATTTTGCTCAACAACAATACCTGAACGATTATCCTGATGTGAAAGCTGACATTGAAAATTACATTGATGCCCAAGGTACGATAAATGGAGTGGTTAGTAATGAGGCTATGGGGTTTACAAAAAGCGCTATCGATGCCTTGATAGAAGGCGGTGCGGTGGATTTTGCATTACAAGTTATTATCGATCCAAGTTTTTCAAACAATTCAATTTTAATGAATGTTTATAATTTGTTTGGTGGAATGCCAACATTTAAAAATTATTTACAAAATTTTGAAGGATCATTTTCCGTAGCGCATCTTAAATTAGCAGCAGCTTCTGATTTGCCTGATAATGCAAACGCTCAAACAAGCCTCCCGGAAAATTATGTCGTTACTATTACGTTTAATACTGACAATTTAAACAGACCTAACTTGTCGATCGCCCGAACTATGATACACGAGATCATTCATGCTGAAATTTTTAGAAAGCTACTTTCAAATTATAATCAACCCAGTCTTGACGGGCTGACATATAGTGATATAATTGCGATGAAAGATAATTTTCCTGGTATTTACGATTATTACATTCGCTGGCGCCAAAATATCCCAGCAGGAATGAATATAAATTCTGCGCAACATCAAATGATGGCACAACATTACAGAAATATTATAGTTCAGGCGATGAAAGAATTTGACAATTCGTATTCTGAAGAATTGTACCAAGCATTAGCTTGGGTGGGGTTAATGGGTAGTGGAACGATGGACGAAACTACAGGACTACCTGCGCAACCTACTTTGTCTTGGCAAAATGTACCTCAACAAGAAAGACTTCAAATTCGCCAAATAATTAGAGACTTTGAAAATTAACGTAATTATGAAAATAACTACCTTGTATATATTATTATTATTATTATTATTCTCTACCTGTTGTTTTTCACAACAGCGTAAAATATACATATTACATAGTAGGGAATCAAAACTTACTGAAAATGATAGAATTATTAATTTCTATTTTGACAATCAGAAATTGCTTTTTGGGTATATAAAGAAACAATATAGAAGCCAAAGAGTGAATTATAGGGATGTTCAAACACACATTGTAAATATCGATAAACTGAAAAAACTAATAGCTTTAAAAATTAAAGAGATAGGAGTTGAAAAATATTATACAGAAACATACTTTGACATAAAGGTTTTTGTACCTAATTCAGACTGTAAAAATTTAGGAACTTTATATGATGTAAATGAATTCGTATATATTCGACCAGAATAAAAGCTAAAAAAACTGTCTCATAAAATTTATGCAAATATCTAAAATACTATTTCTATTATTTTGCTGTTCAGTATTTGGACAGCAAAGTAATAATTTTGAAATTTCAAGATTCGAAAAGGAAAATGAACAAGTTGAAATTCTGAGAAATCAATTTAATTTTAAAGCCGATGATACATTGATTTGTTTGAATAATTCCAAATGTGTATTAATTGGAAAAGATTCAATCGTCTTATACAAAGTTAAATCTGGAAAAGTGGAATTTAAAGAAAGGATTTTAAAAGAAAAAATTCATTCAACAATGGATATCACTCCTATTTTTAGTTTAAATCCTTCAGAATTAAATGTGGATGAAATGGATGGGAAAAAAATTTCAATTAGTGACGGAGCAGAATATGTAATCGATATTTATAAAAAAGACAAACACTTAAAGTTGGTAAGCCATTCGCCTGAAACTTACATTGCAAATAAATACCCGTTTTATCAAGAACGAAAGGAATTTTTAAATTATTACAAAAGTCTTGAAAACTTATTTATTGATGAAAGGTTTTTGGAGCTGCAATCAGCAAAAGAAATTTACATTAAATATGATAAAAACAATAATTCTTCTAAAACATTAATTAACAGAAAAGATATTGTTGACGAAAGCGAAATTTTTTTCATTAACGAACTGATGTTTTACAATATTGGGAAAACGCATAAAGAGATCAAATTACAAAATATTAATCCAAAGCTAATTGTGGATTATAATTATCTGAACCAATATTTCACTGAAGAATTGAAAAAACTACTAAAAGAAAACCCAAAAAGAATATTTCTTATTGAAGAATCTTCGAAAGCAAAAAAAGTGATTATTCAACAAGTCAGACTTGTGAATTGATTTATCCCCACTCAAAAAAGAGGCTCCCGGTGAAGCTTCTTTTTCAAAACCCAAACCCGATTCCGCCGGAAAATCGCAAGCCGTCACTGGAATGAAAAAGTGAGATTTGTCCCGTGATTAAGTTAATGCCTTTGAACATCATGTTGCAGTGGTGTAAACCAGTTTTAATTTTGCCTAATTTCCAACCCCCGCTACCGCACAAATCCTTTCCCGTGGTTCAAAAAAAAATTATAATATGCAGGGGTTTGCGTTAGGGATGGAAGCGACATCCTTTTATCAATTACCCGGATTTTAATTCCGGGGTAATTGATAAAAGATACAGCGAACAGCCCGACCCGCAGGGGAACGCCCAAAAAAATAATTGTCCGTTCGCACTTTTGGAAAGTTTATTTATAAAAAATTCATTTCAATCTTTAGGTGGAAAACTGCAAATTCCCCAAAAAACCACCGAAATTTTTCTACATATTAAAAAGAAACGTATTTTTACCAGTTGATATACTAAAATGCACTTTTAGCAGTTAAAGGATTAAAACGTTTTTACTTTGAAAACCAATACATTAAAATACGCCATTTCCGGAGGAATTATTGTGGCTCTTGCCGCATGTTCTACCAAAAAAGATAATTTCGTTTCCCGAAGCTGGCATGCCGTAAATACTGAATATAACACGCTTTACAATGGTGGAATTGCACTGGAAACCGGAATTAACGAGCTGAAATCGCAATATGTAGATAATTTTTGGGAAACACTTCCGGTGGAACGTATGCAATCTTCTGAAGAAACGATGCTTCCGGGTGAACAAAAAAATCCAAACTTTGAACGGGCCGAAACTAAAGCGATCAAAGCGATTCAAAAACATTCCATGAACATTGATGGTTCTGAAAGAAATCCTCAGATGGACGAAGCGCACTTAATGCTTGGAATGTCAAGATATTATGAGAGAAGATACGTTCCGGCTTTGGAGGCTTTTAACTACGTTTTGTACAAATATCCTAAAAGCGATAAAATTCATTTGGCTAAAATTTGGCGTGAAAAAACCAATATGCGAATGGAAAATGATTTCCTTGCTGCCAAAAATTTGACCGAATTATTAAAACACATTGAGTTAAAAGACCAGGTTTATGCGGATGCCAATGCAACATTGGCGCAAGCTTTTTTGAATTTAAAAGAACAAGATAGTGCGATTGCCAAACTAAAATTGGCTGCCGAATTTACCAAAAGCAATGAAGAAAAAGCCCGTTACCATTTTATTTTAGGTCAATTGTACGATGCTGAAAAACACCAAGATAGCGCAAATTTGGAGTACCAAAAGGTAATCGACATGAAGCGTAAAAGTCCGAGACGATACGTGATTCAAGCTCATGCCCAACAGGCCAAATATTTTGATTTTGGCAAAAATGATACTTTAGCATTTTTAGAAAAATTCAACGATTTGTTGGAAGACCGCGAAAACCGTCCATACCTAGATGTGTTGAACCACCAAATGGCGCTTTTTTACGACAAGCAAGAAAAAGACAGCATGGCAACGGTGTATTACAACCGTTCGCTTCGCACCAATTCGCGCGATAATTATTTGGTGGCTTCAAACTACCGCAACATTGCCGAAATCAATTTTAACAAAGCAAAATATGCCGATGCCGGAAAATATTTCGACAGTACGTTGGTTCGATTAGACCAGCGAACCCGGGAATATCGTGCGGTTAAGAAAAAACGTGAAAATCTCGAAGACGTAATTAAATACGAAGCGATTGCGCAAACTAATGACAGTATTTTACACGTGGTGTCGCTTTCAGAGCCGAATCGGGTGGCGTTTTTCGAAAATGTAATTGAAAAATTAAAAAAAGCTGAAGAAGCCAGAAAAAAACGAGAAGAAATCGCAGCGCAACAAGCAGCAAATATTTCTAATTCTATCAATACTGCGAATGATAATGCTGAAGTGGCTAATGAAAGAGCAGCAGCTAAAATGGCGATGAGATCGTCAAAAGGAGAAGAATCAGCTGTTGAAACACTTGAAAAACCTGCGGGACCAAGACCTCCGGGAGGCAATTCTTCAGTGCAAACTAATTTTTATTTTTACAATCCGTCAACGGTGGCTTATGGTAAAAATGAATTTAGAAAACGTTGGGGAAATCGTACGTTGAAGGACAATTGGCGACTTTCGGAAATGAAAACAAAAATTGGTTTTGGCGATGATTTTGACGGAGAAGTAGCTTCAACCGAAGATGAAAAAGAGGAAGTAGAAGAAAAAATCAATCCGCGTTTTACAGTGGATTATTATTTGACCCAAATTCCTTCGGATAAAAAAGTGATTGACAGTTTGGCGAAAGACCGCAATTTTGCTTATTATCAATTAGGTTTGATTTACAAGGAAAAATTCAAAGAATACGAATTAGCGGCCCAACGTTTGGAAAAATTATTAGAAAACAATCCGGAAGAAAGATTGGTTTTACCAGCAAAATATAATTTGTTTAAAATTTACGAAATTTTACAAAACGGAAAAGCCGAAACCATCAAGCAAAATATTATTTCGCAATATCCCGATTCTCGTTATGCAACGATTTTAAAAGCAGGTTCAGGAGCTGATGCCGAAAGTTTGGACACGCCAGAAAATGCTTATAATAAATTGTTCCGATTGTATGAAGCTGAAAAATTTACGCAGGTTTTAATTGATGCCGATGAATTAATCGAATTGTATTCTGGCGAAGAAATTGTGCCAAAAATTGAATTGTTGAAAGCCAACACCATTGGGAAACTAAAAGGAATTGAGCAATACAAAGGCGCTTTAAATTATGTAGCCTTAAATTATCCGAACAATCCCGAAGGCAAACAAGCGGAAGAATTATTGCAAAAAAATGTACCGCAGTTAGAGCAAGTTCAGTTTGACAAGGAAATTCCGGTGAGTTACAAAATGTTGTTTAAAACCAATGCCGATGTAAATAATCCTGCTACGGTAAAACTTCAGGAAAAACTCAAAAAATTCATATCCGAAAGAGCTTCAACAAAACTTTCACAATCCTTTGATGTTTACACAATGGAAGAAAATTTTGTGGTAGTTCACGGCTTTGCAACCGAACAAGCAGCGAAAGATGCCGCAAGTATTTTAAAAGATTTTAAAGAATATAAAATTACCGAAACACCTGTAATTATTTCGAACGAAAATTACAAAGTGGTGCAAATCAAGAAAAATTACAGCGAATATTTATCGGTTAAAAAACCATAACATCGTGGGCAATTCGTCAGAAAATAATAACAGAAAATGGATGGCCTTGCTCGGGATTCCGCTACAAATGGGATTCATCATTTTTATTTTCACCTATGCTGGAATTTGGCTTGACGAAAAATATCCTAATGATCATTCTGTTTGGACAATTATATTGTCTATTTTCTCGGTTTTTGTGGCATTGTACAACGTGATCAGGCAGGTAAAAGAACTCAACAAAAAATAATTAATGAAATCATTTTTTCTATCGCTCGTTATCTTCACACTTTTGCTTTTTGGCTTGCATTTATTGTTGTTAGAAACGGTTTTAAGCAATCAGAAATTTTTCTATTCAATATATAGTATTTACATTTTTAATTTTTTGGCCTCGGTTTTTGTATTTGGCTTCTTATTTTTTGTACACAAAAGTTTCGCCGAAAAAACCGGTTTCGCTTTTATGGCGATTAGTTTGCTTAAAATGTTTGCCGCGGTTATATTTTTAATACCGTTTATAAAATCCGAAAGTTTAACACCCGTTGCCGACGTTGCGGCGTTTTTTATCCCTTATTTTTTGTATCTTACATTCGAAACGATTTTTGCTGTTCGGCTAATAAATAAGGCTTAAAACAACTGAATTTTAAAGAATTATCTTTATTTGATGCCAATGTTTAAAAATTCTATATAGAAATTTTAAAGAACGAATTAAATATGTACCTTTGCAAAAATTTTGGAACCTATTAATTAGCTACACTAATTTAACGATGATATTTTCAAAGAAACCACTTCAAACCTTAACCCTTGCCCTTGCAATGATTTTTTCATACGGATCATTTGCAAACACAACTATTGATAGTCTTTATGTAAAGGCAGAAGCGGTAGATCCGGTTCATGGAAATCATGTGGAAACCCATGGGGAAGTTGAGGAAGAATTTAATGCTTCGGATTTAATTAATTCTCATATTGGAGATTCTCACGAATTTCACATTGCAGATTGGAACGGACATCCCATTTCCTTCTACCTTCCAGTGATTTTGTGGACCAATGATGGTTTGAAAATATTTTCTTCAGAGAAATTTCATCACGACAATACCGGTCATCACCTTGTGGATGTTGACGGGCAAAAGTTTGTTCGTTACAACGAAGTGATTTTTTATGCTGATGCTTTCGAAAAACTTTCAGAAGAAGACAAAAGTGCTTTTAATTTTGAAGCGCGTCCGTTAGATTTTTCAATCACTAAAAACGTGTTTTCGATGTTAATGTCGGCAGTATTGCTGTTTGTACTTTTCTTTTTTGCAGCCAGAAGTTACAAAAAGAACGACAAAGCACCGAAAGGTTTGGCTGGATTTTTAGAGCCATTGGTAGTATTTGTTAGAGATGACATTGCTATTCCAAACATAGGACACAAAAAATATGCAAAGTACATGCCGTATTTGTTAACCATCTTTTTCTTCATTTGGATTAACAACTTAATCGGTTTGATTCCGTTTTTCCCATTCAGTTCAAACTTAACCGGAAATATTTACTTTACATTCGTAATGGCATTCATTACATTTTTAGTAACATCTTTCAGCGGAAACAAATATTATTGGAGTCACATTTTAACACCTCCAGTACCAAAAGCATTATATCCTATTATGGTTCCTGTGGAAATTATTGGGATGTTGACAAAACCGTTCGCATTGATGATTCGTCTTTTTGCTAACATTACAGCGGGACACATTATCATTTTGAGTTTAATTTCATTAATATTTATTTTCAAAACCGTTGCAGTCGGACCCGTTTCTGGAGCATTTGTTTTGTTCATGAGTGTTTTAGAAATGTTAGTTGCAGCGTTGCAAGCCTATGTATTTACATTGCTTTCAGCATTATTTATTGGTCAAGCTGTAGAAGAGCACGACCATCACTAAAATTGAGTTTTATTAATTATTAACTATATAAATTTATTATTATGGTATTAGCTGGAATCGGAGCTGGATTAGCTGTAATCGGTGCAGGTCTTGGAATTGGAAAAATTGGTGGTTCTGCAATGGACGCTATGGCTCGTCAACCAGAAGCTGCTGGAAAAATCCAAACTGCTATGATTATCGCTGCTGCACTTATCGAGGGTGTTGCTCTTTTCGCGGTAGTAGTTGCGTTAATCGCAAAATAATTAAAACTAAAACTTCCTGTTGCGGTTGGCTTCAGGAAGTTTTTTTAAAAATAAAAAATTAAAATTAATATACAAGGTTTATGAATTTTACTTCACCGGAAAGTTTAGTTTTTTGGACAACATTGATCTTCATCGTGTTTTTTATTCTTTTGGCAAAATTTGCATGGAAACCCATTTTGGGAGCTGTAAAAAGCCGTGAAGAATCAATCAACAACGCGTTGGCTTCTGCTGAAGCAGCCAGAAGAGAAATGCAAAACCTAACCGCAGATAATGAAAGAATTTTGCAAGAAGCCAGAATGGAACGTGATTCACTATTAAAAGAAGCACGTGAAATGAAAGAGAAAATGATTGCAGATTCTCGTCAAGAAGCACAAGCAGAAGGACAAAGAATGATTGAGCAAGCTAAAACGGCTATCGAAGCGGAGAAAAACGCAGCCATGGCAGAAATGAAATCTCAAGTTTCGGCACTTTCACTAGAAATCGCAGAAAAGTTATTGAAACAAGAACTTTCTTCAAAAGAATCTCAAACTGCTTTGGTTGAAAATATGTTGAACGACGTAAAATTAAACTAATCACATGTCAGGAAACAGAGCAGCATCAAGATACGCAAAAGCAATATTAGATTTGGCACTAAGCAAAGGTGTCGCTCAAGAAGTTTATAACGATATGACTCTTGTGGCACAAACCGTATCTGAAAACCAAGAATTGAGCAATTTTATTCAAAGTCCGAGCATTGCCGGAAACGTGAAAGAATCTGCACTTTTAGAAATTTTTGCAGGAACAGATACTGTAACAAAAGGACTTTTTCATTTGTTGAAAGAAAACAAACGTTTCGAAATTTTGGGTTTTATTGCTTCAAATTTCACGACTTTGTTTGATGAAATGAATGGTTTTGAAATTGCAAAAGTAACCACGGCAATCCCAATGGATGCTGATTTAGAAGCTAAAGTGGCTGCTAAAATCAGAGAGTTTTCTAACAAAAAAATTACCATCCAAAACATTGTTGATCCCTCAATAATTGGTGGATTTATCTTGAGAATCGGCGACAAGCAATACAATGCTTCCATCGCCAACAGATTGCAAGTTTTAAAAAGAGAATTTAGTAATAATTAAAATTTACCACACTTTTAAGTGTATAAACTATAAAACAAAATGGCGGAAATTAAAGCTGCTGAAATTTCAGCAATATTAAAAAAGCAATTGTCAGATTTCGAATCTGGTGCAACGCTGGAAGAAGTTGGAACGGTTTTAAATGTGGGTGACGGTATTGCTCGTGTTTACGGTCTTTCAAACGTTCAATACGGTGAATTAGTTGAGTTTGAAAATGGAATGGAAGGAATGGTTTTGAACCTTGAAGAAGACAACGTTGGGGTTGTACTTTTCGGTTCATCAACAGGAATCAAAGAAGGCTCAACTGCAAAAAGAACACAACGTATCGCTTCACTTAAAGTTGGAGAAGAAATGGTAGGTCGTGTTGTAAATACTTTAGGACAACCAATTGATGGTAAAGGACCAATCGGTGGAACTTTATACGAAATGCCGTTAGAAAGAAAAGCGCCTGGAGTTATTTTCCGTCAGCCGGTAACCGAACCATTACAAACAGGTATCAAAGCGGTTGATGCGATGATTCCAGTTGGTAGAGGTCAACGTGAGCTTGTAATTGGTGACCGTCAAACTGGTAAATCAACAGTTTGTATCGATACCATTATCAACCAAAAAGAATTTTATGATGCTGGTAAACCAGTATTTTGTATCTATGTTGCCATCGGGCAAAAAGCTTCAACTGTTGCTGGAATCGCTAAAACTTTAGAAGAAAAAGGAGCAATGGCTTACACAGTAATTGTGGCGGCAAATGCTTCTGATCCAGCTCCAATGCAAGTTTATGCGCCATTTGCTGGTGCTGCAATTGGAGAATATTTCCGTGATACAGGTCGTCCGGCTTTAATTGTTTATGATGATTTATCTAAACAAGCAGTAGCTTACCGTGAAGTTTCTCTGTTGTTGAGAAGACCACCAGGACGTGAGGCATACCCTGGAGACGTTTTCTACCTTCACTCAAGATTGTTAGAAAGAGCGGCAAAAGTAATCAACAACGATGAAATTGCTAGAACTATGAATGATCTTCCGGAATCTTTGAAACCAATTGTAAAGGGTGGTGGATCATTAACAGCTTTACCAATTATTGAAACACAAGCAGGAGACGTTTCAGCATATATCCCAACTAACGTAATTTCAATTACTGATGGACAAATTTTCTTGGAGTCGGACTTGTTCAACTCAGGGGTTCGTCCGGCAATTAACGTAGGTATTTCGGTATCACGTGTTGGTGGAAATGCTCAGATTAAGTCAATGAAAAAAGTTTCTGGTACTTTGAAATTAGATCAAGCTCAATTCCGTGAGTTAGAAGCTTTCGCAAAATTTGGATCTGATTTGGACGCTGTTACTTTAAACGTAATTGAAAAAGGAAAAAGAAACGTGGAAATCTTAAAGCAAGGTTTGAACGATCCTTATACCGTAGAAGACCAAGTAGCGATTATTTACGCAGGTTCTAAAAACTTGTTGAGAAACGTGCCGGTAAACAAAGTAAAAGAGTTTGAAAAAGATTTCTTAGAATTCTTGAACAACAAGCATAGAGATACCCTTGACGCTTTAAAAGCTGGTAAATTAGATGACAGCATCACTGATGTGATCGAAAATGTAGCGAAAGAAGTTTCAGCGAAATATAACTAATAAAAGTATTAAGTATTAAGTACAAAGTATCAAGATGAACTTTGTACTTAATACTAAAGTCTTAATACAAAATAGATGGCAAACTTAAAAGAAATCCGTAACAGAATTACCTCAGTTTCCTCGACGATGCAAATCACTTCGGCGATGAAAATGGTTTCTGCTGCCAAACTCAAAAAAGCGCAAGATGCTATTACAGCCATGCGTCCGTATGCCGAAAAATTAACCGAATTGTTGCAAAACGTAACCGCATCGTTAGAAGGCGATAGTGCAAGCGTTTATTCAGAACAACGTCCGGTAAACAAAATTTTGGTAGTAGCCATAACTTCTAACCGTGGTTTGAGTGGTGCGTTCAACTCAAATGTGGTGAAAGAAGTAAAAAATTTGCTTGTGGAATACAAAGACAAACAAGTAGATTTTGTTACAATCGGAAAAAAAGGTAATGACGCAATCAAAAAAGGAAACAATATCATCAACCACAACACTACGGTTTTTGACGAATTAACTTTTGCAAACGTTGCCGATATTGCCGAAAATTTAATGCAACTTTTCGTAGATGGTGCTTATGATAAAATTGAATTGGTTTATAATCAATTTAAAAATGCCGCTACGCAAATCATTATCACAGAACAATTTTTGCCAATTCTACCGGTAGAAAAGCAAGAAAACACTTCAGTTGATTATATTTTTGAACCTTCAAAAGAACAAATCATCGAAGAGTTGATCCCGCTTTCGCTCAAAACGCAGTTGTACAAAGCCATTCGTGATTCATTTGCTTCAGAACATGGAGCTCGTATGACCGCCATGCACAAAGCAACTGATAACGCGACAGAATTGCGCAATCAATTAAAATTAACTTACAACAAAGCCCGTCAAGCAGCCATTACCGGAGAAATCCTCGAAATTGTTGGTGGAGCAGAAGCTTTAAACAGTTAAGAAAAAAATATTCAATTTATAGAAAAGCGCTTTTACAAAAAGGCGCTTTTTTTTGTTTTGTGTTAAAAAGATAAAGCCGAACCAATTGTACCACAATAAAAGAAATCCTTATTTTTGTTACACTAAAACTAAATTTTGAGCTTTTACAAAAATCTTTTCAAACAAACCGCCATTTACGGTCTCGCCACGGTGATTCCGAGGATGTTTAGTTTTATTTTGGTGCCGCTTTACACTAAATTGCTTCCGGAAGAAGAATACGGTTCGGTAAATGTGATTTTTGCTTACCTCATTTTCTTCAATGTGTTGCTTTCCTACGGTATGGAAACCGCTTTTTTCCGGTTTTACAATTCCGAAACCGACAAGAAAAAAGTAATCGAAACTTCTACATTTGCTATTTTTTGGACTACGATTATTTTCCTCTCCATTGCATTAATTAACCGAATTTCTATCGCCAATTATTTAGAAATTGATGCCCAATACATCACCTACATGATTTGGATTTTGGCACTCGATGCTTTAGTGGTTATTCCTTTTTCTAAACTTCGAGCCAATCAAAAACCAATGATTTATGCAGCAATAAAAATTGGAAATGTGGCTGTCTATTTGGGTTTAAACCTTTTTTTCCTTATTGCATTACCCAAAATCGCCAAAGAAAATCCATCAGCATTTATCAGTACTTTTTATTATCAAGATTTTCAAATTGGCTATATTTTCGTATCGAACCTAATTGCCAGTTTCCTTACCTTTTTGGTGCTTTGCCGAAACTATTTGCATTTCCGTTGGCGTTTCGATTTTTCTTTATTAAAAAAAATGCTACGTTACGGATTTCCCATCATGATTGCCGGACTTGCATTTGCCATCAACGATCAGTTCGATAAAATTTTGTTAAAACATTTATTGCCGCCGGATATTGCCGAAGCGCAAGTAGGAATTTATTCCGCCTGTTATAAACTTGGATTGTTCATGGTTTTGTTCAGAACAGCTTACACTTTAGGAATCGAACCATTTTTTTTTAGTCATGCTGCTAATGACAATGCTTCGCAAACTTACGCCACCATTACTAAATATTTCGTCATCACGGGCTCAATGATGAGTTTGGCTGTTATCGTTTTTGCCGATGTTTTAAAAGTAGTGATGATTCAAGACAGTTCGTATTGGGCTGCAATGAATGTAGTGCCACTCATTATTTTTGCCAATTTTTTCTTGGGAATTTACACCAATCTTTCCGTTTGGTACAAACTCACCAATCAAACACACGTTGGCGCCATCATTTCCATCATTGGGGCGATTGTAACCTTGGGACTTAATTTTTATTTAATTCCTATTGCACAAGAAAAAGGAATTGGCGGTTACATGGGTTCGGCAATTGCTACTATTGCCGCATATGGAACCATGATGGTCATTTCGTATTGGCTCGGAAAAAATAAATATCCCATTCCGTACGACAAAAAGAAAATTGGTGGCTATCTTGGATTGTCTATATTGTTTTCGGTAGTTTATTTTTATGGCTTTCGCCAAAATTATTTTGTTGGTGTTCCACTCTTGCTCATCTTCGCCTATTTCATATATTACAACGAAAAAGAAACCATTTTACGAATCGCAAATCGCAGAAAATAATTTATGGAAATTAAAATCGTTAATCAATCTAATCACTCCTTACCGCATTACGAAACCATTGCTTCCGCTGGAATGGATTTACGTGCCAATATTTCGGAACCTATCATTTTAAAACCATTAGAAAGAACCATTGTAAAAACCGGACTTTTTATAGAGTTGCCTATTGGTTACGAAGCACAAGTTCGCCCGAGAAGTGGTTTGGCAGCAAAAAATGGCATCACTGTTTTAAACGCTCCCGGAACTGTAGATGCAGATTATCGTGGTGAAATAGGAGTAATTTTAGTAAATTTATCTAACCAAGATTTTACTATTGAAAACGGCGAAAGAATTGCCCAGCTCATTATTGCCAAACATGAAAGAGCCGAATGGGTTGAAGCCGAAAATTTATCGGAAACCTCACGTGGAGATGGCGGTTTTGGAAGTACGGGTTTAAAATAGCCCCCTAACCCCCAAAGGGGGAATTTGCAAAAAAAGAAAACAAAAAATTAAATTAATTAAAAGCCTATTCACCCCTAATAGGAATTCCCCGCCACGGCGGGTTAGGGGCAGAATTTATGAAAATAATAGTACCAATGGCAGGTCGAGGATCTCGCCTAAGACCACACACATTAACCGTTCCAAAACCACTAATTCCGGTTGCCGGAAAACCAATCGTTCACCGTTTGGTAGAAGATATAGCCGGGGTTTTAAATCAAAAAATTGACGAAGTAGCGTTTGTAATTCACGAAAGTTTTGGTGAAAAAGTAGAAAAAGAACTCATTGCCATTGCCGAAAAATTGGGGGCAAAGGGCACCATTTATTACCAAAATGAAGCTTTAGGAACCGGTCATGCTATTATGTGTGCCAAAGATTCTTTGAGTGGTCCGGCCGTAATTGCTTATGCGGATACATTAATTCGTGCAGATTTCGACTTAGATAAAACTGCCGATAGCGTAATTTGGGTAAAACAAGTAGACGAACCGGAAGCTTTTGGCGTTATTAATTTAAACGAACATAACGAAATCGTAGAATTAGTCGAAAAACCAAAAGAATTTGTATCGGATTTGGCCGTGATTGGCATTTATTATTTCAAAGATATTGCCGTTTTGAAAAACGAGTTGCAACTGGTTTTAGACAATAACATTATTCACGGTGGCGAATACCAAATTAATGACGGAATCAAACAAATGATGGCAAAAGGCATGAAATTTGTACCAGGAAAAGTTGATGAATGGATGGATTGTGGAAACAAGAATGTAACGGTTGAAACCAATTCGAGAATGCTGGGCTTTTTACAAAAAGACGGCGAAAATTTAGTTTCACCAGATGTGAAATTGGAAAATTCAACCATTATTCCGCCGTGTTACATTGGTGAAGATGTATATTTAATCAATGCAACTGTTGGACCAAACGTTTCCTTAGGAAAAGGTTGTCACGTCATCAATTCGACCATCAAAAATAGTTTGGTGCAAACCCATTCTAACATTAAAAATGCCAATTTAGACAATGCCATGATTGGAAATCACGCCACATTCGACGGCAATTTTACCAACATCAGCATTGGAGATTATTCGGTATTGGAATAATTTTTTTAAAATAAAATAAAAAATGCAACTGAAAAAAATCTTTTACTTTTCGATTTTAACCGGAACTTTCTGGCTTCCGGTAACCGGTTTTGCCCAGCAAGAGCCGGATTTAATTGCATTGGCGGAAGATAAATTTCAGGATGATTTCTACGAATCTTTGAAGCAAAAAGGCATTGAAAATTATGACAAAGCCATTCTTTCTCTAGAAAAGTGTTTGAAATTACAACCTCAAAACGCGGTCATTTTTAATGAATTAGGCATTAATTATTTTAAACTTAAAAATTACCAAAAAGCCCAAGAAAATTTTAATCAAGCGATAAAAATTGACGCATCGAATAAATGGTATTTGGTGGGTTTGTACGATGTTTTTTACGAAACAAAAGATTACAATCAAGCAATTACGGTGGTTCAAAAATTAATTGGTTTTGATGCCAAATATAAAGAAGATTTGACTTCGCTTTATATGTACACCAACCAGTTTGACAAGGCTTTGGTATTGATTAATGAATTAGATGAAACATCGGGGAAAACTGCACAAAGAAATGCATATCGCTCACAAATTGGCTTAACTTCTGGCGAAAATGCTTCGGAAAAAAATAATCTTTTGCAAGCCATCAAAAAAGACCCTAAAAATGAAGCAAATTACATTGAACTGATTTACCAATATGCCGAAAACAATCAGGAGGAAAAGGCATTCGAAATTGCCAAACAACTCGAAAAAGAAATTCCGGATTCGGAGTTTGCACAAATCGGACTTTTTAAATTTCATTTAAATAAAAATGATGGTCAAAAAGCGGTTTCGGCCATGAATAAAGTACTCGAGAGCAAAAAAATCAATTCGGATGTAAAAGCAAAAATTTTGAAAGAATTTTTAATTTTTGTAAAAACAAATCCCAGCTACACGGCTGATTTAGACACGGCTTTTGGAGCTCTGGAATCAGATAAACAAGCCGCACTTTCAAAAGAATTTGGGCAGCTGTTTTTTATAAATAAAAATTGGCCCCAAGCGATAAAATTTTTCGAAATTTATTCTAAAAACAATCCGCAAGACGCCGAAACCGGAATATTTTTGCTTCAATCATACACCGAAAATAAACAGTTTGACGAAGTCGCTTCCAAAAGTGCTTCGTATTTGGATTATTTCCCAATGCAACCTGAGTTTTATTATTTTTCCGGACTGGCTTTCAATCAATTAAAAAATCCTAAAAAAGCCAAAGAAATTTTACTTGCCGGAATAGATTATTTGGTAGAAAACCGAGATTTAGAAATTAATTTTAACATTCAATTAGGCGAAGCGGCTTCAGCTTTAGGAGATGCCAAAGCCAAACAAGAATATTTCACCAAAGCCGAAAGACTTTTAAAGCAAAAACAATAATGAAAAAAATACTTACAACACTTTTTGCAATGGTTTTAGTGGCTTGCGGTTCCAAAAAAAATATCGTTTCCGAGGAAAATGCAGCCGAAAGCATTTCGTCAAAATCTATCGTAGAAAATCATTACAAAATCAACCGTGATTTTAAAACGCTTTACATCAAATCTAACGTAAAATACAGCGACCCAAAATTGTCGCAAAGTGTTTCGGCCGAAATCCGGATGGATAAAGACAAGCAGATTTTGGTAAGCATCAGATTGCTTGGTATCACTTGGGCAAAAGCTTACATCACGCCAAAAGAAGTGAAATATTACGAAAAAATCAACGGCAAATTTTTTGAAGGAAATTACAATACGTTAAGCAAATGGTTGGGAACCGATTTAGATTTTTCTAAAGTGCAAAACATGCTCGTGGGTCAAGCCATGGACGATTTAGACCGTGGAAAATACAAAGCCACAATTGAAAATAGTTGGTACAAATTAGAAGATTTAGCCAAAACCGAAACCAATAAATCGTTTTTCTTCGAAGCCGGGAATTTTTTGATTAAAAAACAAGAAATCGTTCAAGCCGAGAAAAACCGCAGTTTAACGGTATTTTATCCGGCTCACAAAGAACATCCTAAGTTGGTTTTGCCTGCAAAAATCGACATTATGGCACAAGAAAGTAAAAAAACAACCGAAATCAACATCGAATACAACAGCGTAACTTTCGACGAAAATTTAAGTTTCCCTTATAGCGTTCCCGATGGTTATGAAAAGATTAATATTGACTAAATTTGCGCAAACCACTATCGATATGCAAAAGATCATTCTTACGCTTGTTTTGCTGCTTTCCACCTCATTGGCGTGGTCGCAAAGCGATGCACAAAGAAAATTAGAAGAACGAAAAGCCCAATTGCAAAAAGAAATTGCGGCCGCAAGAGCCGCTTTAAACTCCGAGAAGAAAAAGGAAAAATCGGTAATGACGCAAATTGTCCAGCAATCTGCCAAAATAAAATTACAAGAAAAATTAATCGCCACAACCGAAAAACAAGCCCGATTGTTAGGAGACGATATTTATACCAATCAATTGAAAATTAATGCTTTAAAAAAAGAATTAGAGGTTTTAAAAGCAGATTATGCCAAGATGATTGTCAAGTCTTACAAAAGCCGTTCTGAACAAAGTCGCGCCATGTTTATTTTATCTTCGGAAAATTTTCTTCAGGCGTATAAGCGTGCGCAATACATGAAGCAATACGCCAATTACAGAAAAAATCAAGGCGAAGAAATCAAAGTGAAATCGGCGGAATTAGCGGGTTTTAACGAAAAACTTTCGGCACAAAAAAAGGAAAAGCAAAAAGTAATTGTTGAAAACGAAAAAGAAAAACAAGAACTTGAGAAAGCCAAAACCGAGCAAGAAAAAGTAATGCAGTCTATCAAAAAAGACGTTAAAAAATATACGGCAGAAATCAACAAAAAGCAAAAAGAAGCCAAGGAAGCCGATCGCCAAATTCAGAAAATGATTCGCGAAGCCATTGCCGAAGCCAACCGTAAAGCCGCTGCAGCTGCGAAAAAAGCCAACCCTAAAGCGACCGCTGCCGAAACTAAAGCCATCGAAAATTCATCGAAAATTGTATTGACGCCAGAAGGAAAAATCGTATCCAACAATTTTAAAGCCAATCGCGGAAAATTATCTTGGCCGGTAAGCAAAGGATTTATTTCGCTTAAATATGGAGATCAACCGCATCCGCTTCAAAAATCGTTGATTGTGCATTGTTCTGGCGTGGAAATCAGTACCGAAGCCGGAGAATCTGCCAGAGCGGTTTTTGAAGGCGAAGTCACAAAAGTACACGTCATTTCAGGGAATATGATTGTGGTTTACGTACAACACGGGGAATTTTTCACCGTTTACCAAAACCTTTCTTCGGTAAATGTTTCTGCCGGAACCAAAGTATCGCGTTTGCAACCCATCGGGAAAATTGCAACCAGAGGTGGTGCCACAACCCTCAAATTTATGATCATGCAAAACGCCGATTTACTAAATCCAGAATCCTGGATTTCAAGATAAAAAAAAGAACCTTTCGAGGTTCTTTCTTTTTACATAAACAACGCTTTCAACTCCGTTGCATCCTGCGGATTCATTTTTCCGGCTAAAACCAGGCTTAGTTGTTTGCGTCGCAAAGCCGCATCAAATCGCTGTTTTTCCAATTCCGTTTCCGGTTCAATAGGCGGAATTTCCACCGGACGTCCCGTTTCATCCACCGCCACAAAAGTATAAATCGCTTCGTTCGCCTTATTTTTCAAGCCCGATTCGCGGTCTTCAATCCACACATCCAGAAAAATTTCCATAGAAGTTTTAAACGTTCGCGACACCTTCGCCTCAATCGTCACCACACTTCCCAGCGGAATCGCACGATTAAAAGCTACGTGATTCACCGAAGCCGTCACCGTAATCCTGCGCGAATGTCGTCTTGCCGCAATACTTGCCGCACGATCCATTCTCGCCAGCAATTCGCCACCAAATAAATTATTCAACGGGTTCGTTTCGCCCGGCAAAACCAAATCAGTTAAGATAGCTGCCGATTCCGAAGGTGTTTTCGCTTGCATCATTGTAATTTTTTTTGCAAAGGTAACAAGAATAAACCTTTTTTCTGTCGCTTTTTTAAGGAGCTAATCCTGCTTTCCGCTTCAAGTCCTCGTTTTTAGATAACATTTTTGTAAGCTAAAAAAGGAGCTTCTCCCGAAGGGTCGGGAGTCGCTCTTTTTTGGCAACAAAAATTGTTTCCCAAAAACTCCGGGCTTTCCGCTGCAATCAGGGCTATTGCAGTGCGAGTTTGGAGTGGGGAGTTTGGAGTGGAGAGTTTTTAATAAAAAGTAGTTATCAACCTAAAAGTTTTCAAAACCTGTTAGGAAATGAAAATAAATAACTTCGTTCAGTTCAATTGCGTTAGCGATTACTCTATCAGTTCCCTTCGCTCGTGTGAAGCGGCATCCTCTTATAGTAATTACCTCGGATTAAAAACCAAGGCAATAATAAAAGATACAGCGTCCCGAAGCTTCGGGAGCGATTCAATTTTGCAGAATGTTTTGCTTTGTAGCTGGTTTGTAAATTGGGAAATGCCCAAAAAAAATCCCGGAAAAAAATTCCGGGAAGTATTTTTAAAGGTTGAACGAAGCTCCAATGCTCCAAATGAATTGGTTGTTGAGATGTTCGTATCCAATAGGGTCACTTTCATAACGGGCGATTGGCAAAGTAAATTCAGTAAAAACACCGAAACCGCTGGTAAAAAAGTAGCGTCCGCCAAGATGTGCTCCAAAATTTCTGAGTCCTAAATTTAATCCTGGATAAATATCCACTTGTTCCGGAAGTCCTATTACGTCGCCAAGATGTGCAGAAAAACGGCCTTTGATGTCGAAACGATCGCCAAACTCCGAACCGTCACCATCTACTCCTAAAAGATAAGTGGTGTACAATCCGATGGACATGTTTTCGCCAATTCCATGATCGTAAGTAGCCATAATTCCGGTTGCGTGATCTTGGAAGTTAGCGCCAACTTGAAATTTTTCGTCACCTTTACCCGAAAAAGCTTGAGCGTTTCCAAGGTAAGCGGTTAACAACAATGCGAATGTGATAATTTTTTTCATGGTTTGTAAATTTTATACAAATATAACTTTATTGGTTTAGTTTGCAAGGTTTTAATTGCGTCCGTTTTCGTGCGGATACAAAGTATAAACGGGATCGCTTTGCCAGAAATTTTTGGTATTTACATCTAAAATAGAAAGCGGTCCTTTGAAAGCAGCACCGGTATCGATGTTCCAAACATTGGCTTTTTGTTGTGGCGTGGTTTGATTGATTTGTGTGGTTGGCGTGTGACCGATGTAAATTTCGGAATAAATCTTAAATCGTTTTGGATACAAAATATCGTTTGGCGAAAGGTTGGGATTTAGCGAAAGTGCGTTTTCCCATAGGGTTCTTTCCCAATAAAACATCTTGGGGAAATATTCGTGTTCTACTCCTTTTAGGTTTGTAAATCCAGCGTGAATAAAAAGCCGGTTTTGAGTATCAATAAAATAATTTTTGAGGGTTTTTAAAAATTTGATATGCTGGTTTTTGTAATGGTCATCGAGCATTTCGTATTTTTTCATGGTGATTTCACCTCCGTGTTGAAACCATTGCGGATTGTCTTTTTTGTGTTCGAGCCATTGCAAAAGCAAATCGTCGTGGTTACCGCGCATAAAAATACATTTATGGGTTTGGGAGAGTTGAATAAGCTTGTCCAAAACTTCGGGAGATTGGCCCCAACCGTCCACATAATCGCCTAAAAAAATAAGCGTATCGTTAGGTGAAACTTCGGCGCGTTCTAAAATTTGTTCCAATGCTTTAAATGCTCCATGGATGTCGCCGATAACAAGGGTTCTGCTCATTTTTTGGAATTGGGTTTTTTCAAATATCGGGAAAAGAACGGATTTTTACAAATTGCGATAAGACATTGAATTTATTTTTAAAGAAAATGCTACTTTAGTGTTCGACATTGCTTTTATATCTTGTAAGTCTATATGGAAAATAATGCCTCGAAATTGAAAATAGTAAACCATCGATTTTTTGGAAATGCTTAAACCGTTTCACAACTTCAGTTTGTTGGGATTTGGGCTTCCGTATTTTCTGGTAATTCCAATAGAGAGTTCTGAAATTTCCAGTTTGAAATCAATAGTGACACCGCTAATCTAATTCAGTTTCATCAGTTTAGCCCTTTTTTTGATTTTCTCGTGTTGTTACTTTTTCAAAAATATAATTGGCGAAGCTTTGATTGACCAAGAATATTTTTTCATAAATAATAAAAAATTTAAATTAGAAAACTTGAAATTTCAATTTAGAATTGAGCAATCTAACTTTGACAAACTAAAAAATGATCCCAAAAGATTAGCGAGGAAATTACCAACATGGGGAAACTATATAATTACTAAAGATATCAAGTACGAACTTTTACCAACGAAAGAAATTGTTGAAATCTCTCTGAAACATACTGCTTCCGGATGTTCGGAAATTTCATTTTTGAAATCTAGGATGTCAGATATTTTAACAGATTTAGCTTCGTTGATTGGTGGAGGATCTTCTTAAATTTGAACAAATCAAACATTTCCCTTACATTCTTCAAAAAATTGCTCCAAAAATTGTTCCATGAACTCATGGCGTTTCATTGCAATTTTTTTTCCGGAAACGGTATTCATTTTGTCTTTTAGCAATAATAATTTTTCATAAAAATGATTAATAGTAGGTGAAACCGAATTTTTGTATTCTTCCTTTGTCATGTTAAGATTTACCGGAATTTCCGGATTGTAAAGCGGTCGGTTTTTAAAACCTCCGTAATTAAAACACCTTGCAATTCCAATAGCTCCAATGGCATCTAACCTGTCGGCATCTTGCACCACATCGAGTTCTTTAGAAGTAAATTTTCGTTCAAAATTTCCGCCTTTAAAAGAAATGTTTTCAATAATCGCAATGACGTGAAGGATAATTGCTTCTTCTACATTTTCACTTTCTAAAAATTCCCGCGCCATTTTTGGTCCTACGGTTTCATCGCCATTGTGAAATTTACTATCAGCTATGTCGTGAAGCAACGCACCAAGAGCCACAATCGTTGTGTCGCAATTTTCTTCTTGCGCAATATTCATGGTGTTGTGATACACGCGTTCGATGTGGAACCAGTCGTGTCCGCCTTCGGCATCTTTGAGTTTTTCTTTTACAAAAATGATGGTGTTGTGGATTAAAGCATTCATTTTGAAAAAATTTTTATAAAGAAAAAATCCTCTCAAATTGAAAGGATTTTGGTGTTGTTATTTTAAAGTTGCAGGTTCAACCCACTTGAAGATGTGGCTTTCCGCCGGAATAACCAATCGCTCAGAAATTTTTGCCATTCTTGCCGGAAGTTTCATCAAATAATCTCTGGCTTTTTCGGCTTCATCCGTTAATCCTGAAATTTTTGAAATATCCCAACGGTCAATTAATTTTTGTAAAATATCTACATAATCATTTGCGGTATAAACGCCAATTCTTTGAGCCGAATCTGAAAATTGTTCGAAAGCAGTTCCAATTTTTTGTCCGGATTCTCTTAAAAAGTGAGCCGGCATTACAATTTTTTGCTTCATCATATACTGAAAAGCAAGCATCATTTCGCTTGGATCTACTTGAAATATTTTTTCGACAAAAGTAGAATAGGCTTGGTGATGGCGCATTTCGTCTCCCGCAATTAATTTGCAAAGTTTAGATAATTTTTTGTCGCCATATTTTTTTGCCAATTGTGAAACGCGGTTATGCGAAACGTAAGTTGCCAATTCCTGGAAACTAGTATACACAAAGTTTTTATAAGGATCCCGATCGGTTCCAATGTCAAAACCGTCGTTGATTAAATGTTGCGTGGTCATTTCAATTTCGCGCATGTTCACGCGACCAGAAAGATACAAGTATTTGTTAAGCAAATCGCCATGACGGTTTTCTTCACCGGTCCAGCTTCTTACCCATTTGCTCCAGCTATTTCCGCCGTTGTCCACTTGATTTACACCTTCAACATCCATTAACCAAGATTCGTAAGTTGGTAAAGCTTCCTCGGTAATGGTATCACCCACCAAAACTACCCAAAAATCATAGGGAAGTTCTTTGGCTAATTCTCGCAATTCTTTTACTTCTTCAAAAAAATTATCGTTTTGAGAATCGGGTAAAAGATCAGAAGGTTGCCAGATTTTTTCTACCGGAATCAGAAAATCATCCACGAACCTGTCGATGCTTTTTTCCAGAAACTGCATTACTTCTAACCTTACATTTTTAGTTGACATACTTTTTAATTTTTAATTCCACCCACAACCGCTTGCTCAGTTTTCAGCATTAATTCTTCAAAAGTAACTTGTGATACCGCGATTGGATTATGAACGGTAAAGGTAAGGCGATTTCCCAAACCACACGGAAAAAATCCATATTTAACAATTTTCCAAGAGTTATTAATCGTCACAGGAACCACCATTGCCGAAGGCGCGGTTTTGCATAAAATTTTAAGTCCAGTTTGTGCAAATTCTTTCGGAGTTCCATCTTTGCTTCTTGTTCCTTCCGGAAAAATTACTGCCGCACGATTGTGTTGCTGGATATATTTGCCTAAAGTAGAAATTGCCGGAATGGCTTGCTTTGGGTCTTTTCTGTCAATTAAAACTGAACCCCCGTGACGAAGATTGAACGACACACTTGGAATTCCTTTTCCTAATTCTTTTTTACTGACAAATTTTGGATGAGATTTTCTAAAAAACCAAATCATTGCTACGATGTCGTACATGCTTTGATGATTGGCTGCAAAAATCACGGGTACATTTTTTGGAATCAAATTACGGTTTTCTACCTTATAAGTGGTTCCTAAAAGATGTGTGGTTCTCAACAAAAAAAAATTTAAGTAATCCACGCTTTTTTTATGGGCTTGATACCCAAAAAGTTTCAGACTAACCCATTGAATAGGATGAAAAATCAACAACCATATTCCAAAAAGAAGGTAGTACACGATTGAAATTGGGTACGAAATAATTTTTTCCATATTTGTAAAAATTCTCGCCAAAATTATAAAATAAATTTGGCAAAGCATTCTTAAACCATTTTAATTATGGGAAAATTTATCTCACAAAATGTACAAAAAAAGGAGTACTTTTACGAAAAATAAGTGCCAAATTATTAATGAAAGAAAAAATGAGTTCAGAGAAAGAAGCAAAGCTAAAAGCGTTACAACTTACGCTCGATAAATTAGACAAAACATACGGAAAAGGAACCGTAATGAAATTAGGAGACCAAGCCGTTGAAGAAGTAGATACCATTTCCTCAGGTTCACTTGGGCTTGATTTGGCTTTAGGAGTAAATGGTTACCCAAAAGGAAGGATTATTGAAATTTATGGTCCGGAATCTTCTGGAAAAACCACTTTAACACTTCATGCCATCGCTGAAGCACAAAAAGCTGGAGGGATTGCCGCATTTATTGATGCAGAACACGCTTTTGACAGAGTTTATGCAGCAAAATTAGGCGTTGACATCGAAAATTTAATTATTTCCCAACCCGATAACGGTGAACAAGCTTTAGAAATTGCCGAAAATTTAATTCGCTCTGGAGCGATTGACATTGTGGTGATTGACTCAGTTGCGGCTTTAACGCCAAAAAGCGAAATTGAAGGCGAAATGGGTGATTCTAAAATGGGACTTCACGCCAGATTGATGTCGCAAGCCTTGAGAAAACTTACCGGAACAATCAGCAAAACAAATTGTACCGTGTTTTTCATCAACCAGTTGAGGGAAAAAATTGGAGTAATGTTCGGAAATCCGGAAACCACAACAGGAGGAAACGCTTTGAAATTTTACGCTTCGGTGAGATTAGACATTCGTAAATCTACTCAAATTAAAGATGGCGATAATGTGGTAGGAAACAGAACCAAAGTAAAAGTCATTAAAAATAAAGTAGCGCCACCGTTTAAAACCGCAGAATTCGACATTATGTACGGAGAAGGCGTTTCTAAGACTGGGGAAATTTTAGATTTAGCAGTAGAATTTGAAATTGTAAAAAAATCAGGTTCATGGTTTAGTTATGGCGATACTAAATTAGGACAAGGGCGTGATGCCGTGAAATCGCTCATTAAAGACAATCCGGAATTAGCCGACGAATTGGAACAAAAAATTAAAGACAGAATTAAGGAAGAAAATTAATTTCTTAAAAACCCGAAAAAAATTTCGGGTTTTTTTGTACCCCTCACGCAACCCTTGATTTATTTTTACATCTTATTAAAAAGATTATTATTTACAATGAAAAAAATTATTTCCCTATTAACTATTGCGCTTTTTGCAGGATTCACATTTATTTCATGCGAATTAGGAGATGACAATTATCAAAATTTCGGTTACGAATTATTACCAATCGAAACTGCCGTATTTCCGGACACTGTTAAAGTAAACAGGACCAACAATATTATGGTGACCTATTTAAGACCCAGTGACTGCCATTTTATCGAAGGATTTTATTATGATGATTCTAATGGAACTACTAGAACAGTTGCCATGCAATCACGAGTGCTTATTCAAGACGATTGTCAAGAATTAGAAGAAGCTCCAGTAGAAGCAACATTACGTTTTACGCCTATCAATACTGGTTTTTACCTTTTTAAATTTTACAAAGGAACCGACGCTAACGGTCAAAATTTATTTGAAGAACACCGAATTGAGGTAACACAATAATTGTAATTTATTTTGAAGATTGAGCAGCTCATACAACTCTGCAAAGACAGAAATGTTAAAGCCCAGGAACAATTGTACCGGCTGCTTGCTCCGAAATTATTTTCGGTTTGCCTGAAATATTCCAGGAATTATGCCGAAGCCGAAGACAATTTGCAAGACGGTTTTTTAATTATTTTTAATAAAATTGAACAATTCAACGCAAAAGGGTCATTTGAAGGTTGGGCAAAAAGAATAATGATAAACAATGTGCTGCAACAGTATAGGAAAACAACGGTTTTTGAAATTGTTTCAGAAAATATTCCGGATGAAGCCGAAATTGAAATTGATGACGAAAATGTTTCTTTTGAATTTTTATTAAAAATTATTCAAGAATTGCCGGATCGCTATCGATTGGTTTTTAATTTGTACGTTTTAGACGGATATTCGCACAAAGAAATTGCAGAAATGCTTAACATAACCACCGGAACCACCAAGTCTAATTTGGCTCGCGCCAAAGTAATTTTACAAGAAAAAATTGAAGCTCACGGCAAGCAGAACAATTTTACAGCGGCAAAATGAAAGAGAAAAAAAATATAGAAAGGCTTTTTCAGGAAAAGTTTAAAGACTTCGAAGTACAACCTTCGCCTGAGCTTTGGACAGCTATCGAAGCCAAGTTGCAAGGCAAAAAGAAAAAACGCAGAGTGATACCGTTTTGGTACCGCATTGCGGGTGTTGCAGCCATTTTTGTATTGGGGTTAACGGTTGGGAATTTTTTCCTGAACAATCCTTCCGGTAAAACGATAGAAGTGGTTGGTGGCGAAAAACCTGAAAACATTTTACCCAAACAAAAAAAATCGGGAGAAAAAATTGTTCCAAAAATAAATAACAAAGCCATTGTTGCAACAGAAGAATATTTGGAACAAAACAATCAACCTTCCGGCGATATTTCTTCTGAAAAAAACAAGGATAGAAATAATACTACAATCAAAGTTTTTAGAAATGATCAAAATTCAGGCATTGTAAAATCTTCCGAAACTAAAAATCAGAAAACGCAACCGAATAACAGATTGGTAAAAAACAACAATAATTCCAGCATTGCCAATGCTTCGGAAAAAAATAAAAGCCAAAATAATTTTGTTTCAAATAATACCGAGAACAACATTGCTGTTATTGAAAAAAATCAAAATAATTCGGCAGAAAAAAATAGTGAAAACATCCAAAAAGACAATCAGTACGTAAATACTCAAAAAACTGTTGAGAACCAAAAATTGCCGAAAAAGTTGGGCGAAGAAAACGATTTTCAAAACCCAAAAACCCAGGAGGAATCTGTTGTCAATGTCCCTAATGCGTTGGAAGAATTGCTAATTGAAAAAGAAAAACAACAAGTTGCAGCAACAGAAGAAAAAATAAACAGGTGGCAAATTACCTCTACGGTTGCTCCTGTTTATTTCAACTCCGCTTCTAACGGTTCGCCAATTAATGCCGAATTTGCCGATAACCCTAAAAATTTTGAAAATAATTTGACTTATGGCGTTGGGATGGCATATAATCTTAATAAACGTTGGGCTGTTCGGGCTGGAGTGAACAAGTTAACTTTGGGCTATAAAACGGGTGACATCGTTTATTATCCAGGTTTAGCGGCACGAAGTGAAAACATAAATGCAAACGCTTCTCACATTATAGTTGAAGATAATAGAGCCGCAAATGTACTTTCGTTTGAAGCTTCATCGGTAAAAACCCCCGGACAAATTAACCAAACGATGGGATTTATTGAAGTACCAATGGAAGTTTCGTATAAAGTTTTAGACAAAAAATTTGGCATCAACCTCATTGGCGGGATGAGTACTTTGTTCTTAAACGAAAATAATCTTTCCGTAATTTCACCCGGAATGTCCACCAGTTTAGGACAAGCTACCAACCTTAACGATGTATCATTTAGTTCAAATATTGGTTTAGGTTTTAATTACAGTTTTTGGAAAAATTTTCAAATCAATCTCGAGCCGCGATTTAAGTATCAGTTCAATACTTTTAACGCTAACGATGGCGGATTTAAGCCTTATTTCATTGGCATTTACACTGGTTTAAGTTACCAGTTTTAAATAAAATTTTTGTTATAGTTTTTAGTTAGAGGCCGTGTAAACATGGCAGAAAAAAGCGCTTTGGTTAGGCGCTTTTTTTGTTTTCAAAACCTTGCAACCCCTCTAAAATCACGGCACGAACTTGTCGTTTTAATTCCTGAATATCTGCTTTTCGCGTAGCCGAAAAACCTTCGGTTGAAACAAATGAATGTACTTTAGCCCTCATTTTTCCAGGACTTCCGCTTAGAAAAGTATAAGAAAAACGTTTTTTATTATCCGGAAAACTCATCGGCACAATCGGAATTTGATGTTCAATAGCCAATCGAAAAGCACCGTCTTTAAATTCGTCAAGCAACATATTTTCGTCATCAGGAACGCCACCTTCCGGAAAAATACAAATGCTCAAACCCTGCGAAAGCCTTTTTTGCGCACGCGTAAAAACTTCCATCCGGCTCTTCGAGCTGTTTCGATCCACCAAAATACACGTTCGTTTGTAGAAAAATCCAAAAAGCGGAATTTTTACCAGCTCCATTTTTCCTACAAAAACAAACGGATTTTTCACCAGCGAAAGCATCAGCATAATATCGGTCATCGAAGTATGATTGGCCACCAACATATAACTTTTACCTGGTTCTAATTGTTCTTCAAAGTCAGCTCTTACGCGGAATCCCATGAAAAATAAAATAAATTTTCCCCAAAAACGCGCCATCACAAAAAAGCCCGGATACCATTTTTCTCTCGAAATCGAAATCAGCAAAAAAGGCAACATTGCCAAAATTGGTAACGCCATCAGGATGTAAAACCAAATTCGCCACAAAATCCAGAAAACAATTTTAAAAATCCGCATTTATTTAATTTTTTAGAAACCCATCATTAGGCTTCTTTTAATCGTAATTCCCGCTTTCGCCTTTATCCACGCCAAATTTCACTTTGCCTTCAGGCGTGGGATATCGGCTCTATCGGGGTTAGAAGAAAAACTTTTCGCCTTTTTTAATCTTCCCAAAAATAACAATTTGCATCAGCTATTCCGAAAAAAAATGCAAAACCTCAAAATCAACCCACAAAACTGTATTTTTGCATCAGCATAAAAAATATAAGTATGTCCAAAATTTTAACCGGAATTCAAAGCACCGGAACGCCACATTTGGGAAACCTTCTCGGAGCCATCATTCCTGCTATTGAATTATCTAACAAACCCGAAAATCAAACCTATCTTTTCATTGCCGATTTGCACTCGATTACGCAAATAAAAAACGGCGAAACCCTGCGACAAAATACGTACAGTGTTGCCGCAACTTGGCTTGCTTTTGGCTTAGATATTAATCGTGTTACTTTTTATAGACAAAGCGATGTCCCGCAAACTGCGGAATTATCGTGGTATTTGAGTTGTTTTTTTCCGTACCAACGTTTGACGCTTGCCCATTCGTTTAAAGACAAATCCGACAGATTAGAAGACGTAAATGCCGGACTTTTCACGTACCCGATGTTGATGGCGGCCGATATTTTATTGTATGATGCCGAATTTGTGCCGGTTGGAAAAGACCAATTACAACACATAGAAATTACCCGCGATGTCGCTTCCCGCTTTAACTATCAAATGGGCGAAACTTTTGTATTACCCGAATCTTTTTTGCAAGAAGAAACCAAATATGTTCCCGGAACTAACGGAGGCAAAATGAGCAAATCTGCCAACAACATTATCAATATTTTCCTAGATGACAAGGCTTTGCGTAAGCAAGTAATGTCCATAGAAACCGATAGTACACCTTTAGAAGACCCAAAAGATCCGGAAACTTGTAAAATTTTTGCCATTTATAAATTATTGGCAACCGATGCTCAAATTGCAGAAATGTTGGAAAAATACAAAAATAAAAACCGTGATTTTGGTTGGGGTCACGCCAAACAAGCGCTGTTTGAATTAATCGTAGAAAAATTTAAAGTAGAACGAGAAAAATATAATTTTTACATCAACAACCTTGAAGAAGTAGATAAATTATTGCTTCAAGGCGCTGAAAAAGCCCGAGCCAAAGCCAATGAAGTTTTGGGACGTGTGAGACAAAAATTAGGTTATTAAAATTAGAATCCTGCTTGTAAACCGAGCAGGATTTTTTTTAAACTGCCTTTGCTCTGCGATGGTCTCTGGACCTCGCAGGCTTCCATTTTTATAATAAATCCTTCTTCCAAAATCTATTTTTATCAAATTTAAATTGTAACAGTTTAATTGCTGCGAGGTCGGGAGACCATCGCAGAGCTCCGTGTTAACTAGAAGAATCACACTTCGATGAGCGGGCGGCCGAATCACATGTTTGAGTTACATGCTCATCAATGTGTTTAATATCTCTCTATGAAATCTACCAATTCATAAAAAAATACCCTAAGAAGATTTAACTCTTTAGGGTATGATATAGTTTGCAAGTTTTTAATTTTAATTGGAAATCTGTTTACGGTTTTCGTAGTTATACTTGTCAACCGCTAGAAATATTAATATCCCAAGAAAGGGGAGTAGCCATATTACAGTACAAGAAACTAACTTATATACAGGCGGGCGATTTTTTCGTATAACAAAAATTGTGAATCCGACATGGATTAAGAAGAAAACGAAAGATATCAGAGCGATTTGTCCTTCAGATAAAGTAAAATTCATAGTGTTTAAATTTATTTAGTTACAAGTTGAACCAGAGCAAGCATAAGCTTGAGTACCTACACAAAAATGCTCGTCAAAAATACAGGAGGTGCTAACGCCGCCTCTCAATCTACAATCAGGATGTGCGGATAAATAATCTTGAGCTAATTTATCCAAATCAGCTTTAACAGTTTCTTTAGATAATCCGAATGAAACTGTAACCATATTGCAATCAGCACTAACTTCGTAAATAGGAGTCGGATATACAACTAGGTCAGGATTTGTAATTTCATCTCTTATGATTATCAAATTACTAACTTCCATATGCAGTCTTGGATTTAAACTTTTCATAACTGTTGGAGTTAGTGTCGTCTCAACGCCATTTATAATTATTTTAGAAGCATCATTACCCTTCTTTGTAATGTAAGTTGTTGAGTTAGTAAATTTAGTAAAAATTTCATCATTTTCAATATAGATTTCCAAGTTATTGTATTCAGATAGATCTATACCATTAATCTCAGAATAATCCCGTTTAATTAAATATTCGTACTTCGTAGCAGAACGATTAGAAACTTCAATTTTTCGTAAACCCAACGAAAGACCTAATTCGCCAAATTCTTCTTTTTCATTGTGAACTTGAATAACACTTTCCAAATCATGAATCATGACGCGTCTGTTGGCGCTTTTGGAGTCTTTCAATACAACACTTTGTGAGTCATTGATACTAGAACCATCTTCGCTACAACTTAAAAAACATTAGTGATGTGCAGAGAATTGCTGATAACCTTGAAATAATTTTCATAAAAATACTATAACGTCTTACTCTTAACGATTTTCAGACTTTAACTCGGTCTTATAATTAAGACATATTTAAATTAGTTAATAGGTCAAAACTATTATTTTTTTTAATAACTAAAACGATATAGTGTTAAAAAAATATTAATTGTTAACAGAGGTACTTTTTGTTTATTTCTACCGTTTTTTGTTACAAACAAGACGGCTCGCTCTCCCGCTCTCCGAGATCTTCCTTTAATAGCACTTTGCTCTGGCGGTTATTTACCAGCTATATTAATGAATGCTCAGAACTACAATTTTTTCATCTTAAATTTTTAATTTCATCTTCATTTAGTTCTTCAGACACTTCATTAATAATAAGGCCGTCATCATTTAAAAAATAAATAATTTTGTAATCTGGTCCGGAACCGCCTCTGTGTTTATAAGCAACGAGTTCATTTATTCCGTCATTATTTGTATCAAAAATTGAATCTTTAATGTAAAGCGACCCCTCGATACCGTCTTTATCTCGTTCATAAAATTTAACAAAGCCTTTATTTGTTTTTAAAAACCAGTTGTAGCCCGACCGCATCATGCTTTGCTCGTAAACGATTAAATATTTGTGATTATTTCTAAAGATATCCCCATAATTATCTATAATAAATCTTGTACAAAAAATAGTGTCTTTTCCTATTTCTGCAATTGTGTCTGCACCTATTTCGGTCAATTTTTCAGAAATATAGTTTTTTATGAGACTATCATTTTTGAATTGCACGACTTGCATTTTATTAATTATTTCATCAATATTGATGTTTTCATCATACATTATTGATTTGTTTTTTTCTTGATTTTTTTTTCATTGTAGAAACAACTTGAAAACATAAAAAAAAGAATCAAAAAATAGCAAGCTAGAGTTATTTTATTCATCCGTTTTCTTTTGAATAATTTCCTGCCTTGAACATGTTCATTTCATTATTAAACGCTCCAAAATTTATATCATCAACGTAAACCTCTCTCGTCACTAAGTATACTAAATTTGATTTTTCATCCTGATAATAATTGTTGTTTTCATGTCCAACATTCAATCTGTAATAAACACTATCAGTATTAAAATCTATTGTGGCCGTTTTTAAATTTGTATTCTTTTGCTTGCTATCAAAATTCTTTTTTTGATTACACGATATTTGTGTAAGAAATAGGAAAATAATTATAATATTTAAAATTTTCGTAATCATAGATTATTGTTAGTAAATTCTAAAATGTTCAATCCTTTATTTTCATCTATCATGTCTTTAAGCTTGTAATTTACTTTTTTACTTTTAATGTAAACACTGTCTGTAGAATTTAATACCCCTAAATTTGAATATAACTTTCTTTCAGGTTTAGCGAAATATCTATAAAAAAGCAATCCGGTTGCAAATCTGTATTTCTAACCTTTATCCTCAAGCTTTTATTATTTGTTTGAATATAATTTGCCTCTAAGTAAACCATTTCAATAGGTGGCATCGTCGTCAAAAATTCTTCTTTTATTAAAGGATAAAGTTTTATAATCGGATGAATTTTACCGTTTTTGAAAATGGAAATTTCTGTATTGTTTTTATTTTTCATTATTAAAGTATCTATTTTTGAATCGCCTATTACGTCCATAAGAATAAATTTCTCGGGTTTCTGCATTTTATTATTATTGTCACAACTGAAGATACCGATTATTATACAGAATATAAATGAATTAATCTTTGCATTCATCATAATTAAGGATTTGCTTAAGTAAATTGAAAAAAAGACGTCTATCTTTCATCCCATAAATTGGGTCATAATTTTTAGTAATTAATGCTTTAGGATAGTTTATAGATCCCCGCTCTCCGAGATCTTTAACAGCACTTTGCTCTGCGATGGTCTCCCGACCTCGCAGGCTTTTGAAACAATCACTAATACGAATCATATCTTTGTAAATTATTCAAATTCAGCACGTCAACAATTGGGAAATCGGCTTTTTCAATAAATACCCGCTCTCCGAGATCTTCCTTTAACAGCACTTTGCTCTGCGATGGTCTCCCGACCTCGCAGGCTTTTGGAACAATCACTAATACGAATCATATCTTTGTAAATTATTCAAATTCAGCACGTCAACAATAGGAAAATCTGCTTTTTCAATAAATACCAAGCCAGCATCATTCACATAGTTGGAAGCACTTGAATAAAGGTAATGTGAAGCTTTTTCAACTATTCCGGCACGTACAGGATTTAAATGAATATAATGTAGTTTCGACCACATAAACTGGCTTGTAAAAATTTCTTCCGGGTGATTACCATATTGCCAAAATTGGTAGTTTTTATTTCGGCTATGATTTTGAGTGGCTAATTTAAATCGCTCTAACATCCATTCTCTTCTACTTTCGGTTTCCGTTTGAATTTTACTCAATATTGTCTTGGCTATATATTTTTTGAAATCACGAATTAAATCTGATAATTTTCCGTCTTTTGATTGAACAACCATATGAATATGATTGCTCATAATTACGTAGCCATAAAGAACCATACCTTTGTTTTTGATACAATAATCAAAACAATTAATTACTTCGTCACGATAAACTTTTCTGGAAAATACATCAATCCAGTCTACTACTGTGGCAGTAATAAAATGCGGTAATGTTTGGTTTCTTATAACATATCCTTCTTCCAAAATCTATTTTTTTCAAATTTAATTATAATTGGAACAGTTTGTTTGCTGCGAGGTCGGGAGACCATCGCAGAGCTCCGTGTTAACTAGAGGAAAACACATCGAGGAGCGGCGTGTCCTACCTCTATCATTACTCTCATAAATGTTTCCTTTATCTTCAAATCACTTTGGATTTTTAGTTTAATCAAATATAACGCAAACAAAATAAAATATTAATTATTGCAACTGCAGTCCCCAGTAAAATTATCAAATGCTTGATGAAAAATTATTATATTCTCGGCATGCCCGTTGTTTAAATTTTTACTTATTGTGTCTATGCAATAGCCTTTATTTAATTGTAAAGTTGTGTTCAATTTTTCTTTTGAGATAAGTTCCCAAGTATTATCACTATTAATTCTAAAATTAAGACATTCAAAATCTTGGTACTCATCTCTTTTAAGTTTTATTCTTACAATATCCTTAACACTTGAATAAACGACTTTTTTTGAAATATCGTCAAAATGTTTATTTATTGTAGCTCCCTGTTCCAGTATGGGGTATTCGATATTTTCAGTATTTATCATATTAATTTCCCATAGCTTAATAATGTAATCGTTCCGTTTTAATGAAACAGTATATTTCAAATATAGCGGCGTCAAACTATTTTCTTTATGTAATTTTAAAGCTTCAATTTCTTTTTGAGAATTATAAGCTCCTAAATTTACACGCCCTGCGTAAAGATCTCTAACTGTATACAATGTAGATTTGGAATCCTCACCATTTAAATTTATTTTATATGTGATAGTATCCTGATTATGTTCAACTACTGATTGAGAAATTACAGTATCTGTAATAACATTTTTTTTACCACAAGAAGATAGAAATAACAACCCAATAATATTGGACAAGATAACATTATTTATTCTTACAGTTTTCATAATCCATTGCTAATTTAAAATAACTCGTGTAAAGTATCCGTTTGTCTAATTCCCGCTCTCCGAGATCTTCCTTTATAGCGCTTTGCTCTGCGATGGTCTCCCGACCTCGCAGCTGTTACTTCCAGTTCAACTCCGTGTCAATTTGGAAGTTATACTTTGATGATTAGGAGTATATCCTTTTTCCAAAATCTATTTTTTTACCAAATTTAACAATAATTGTAACAGTTTTATTGCTGCGAGGTCGGAAGACCATCGCAGAGTTTTTTCAAGAAGCAAAATTTTTCCATCATACTGCCTCAAACATTTTCCCTGGCAACGGCCGAATCACACCTTTGAGTTCCATATTTAACAAAATAGAAGAAATTCTGTAAACCGGGAAACCACATTCTATGGCGATGATGTCTAACAGTTCTTTGCCGTTTTTTTGGAGGAAATCGTAAATTAGTTTTTCGTCGTCATCGAGTTCTACGAAAAGTTGTTTTTGCACCGGTTTTGCGGTTTCTTGTTTTAAATCCCAATTCATCAAATAAATCACATCCGCGGCAGAAGTCATCAAATTTGCCTTTTGCGTTTTAATCAAAGTATTGCAACCTTGGCTGTATTTATCAGTAGCTCGTCCGGGAAGTGCAAAAACATCGCGGTTGTAATCGTTGGCAATATTTGCCGTAATGAGCGAACCACCTTTTTCCGCAGATTCAATCACAAGCGTCGCTTCTGCCATTCCAGCGACAATGCGGTTTCTGCGAATAAAATTTTCCCTGTCCGGATTTGAAGTGCTCCAAAAATCGGTGAGAAAACCACCGTTTTGCTCCATTTTTGCCACATATTTTTTATGAACTTTTGGGTAAATTTGGTTCAAACCATGAGCCAAAACACCAACGGTTTGCAACCCAAAATCCATTGCCGCTTGATGTGCCACAATATCCACGCCATAAGCAAAACCGCTTACAATCAACGGATTTAACGGCGCCAAATCTTCAATAATTTTTCGGCAAGATTCTGTTCCGTACGAAGTAATTTGGCGGGTTCCCACAATGCTAATCACTTTTCGGTCGTTAAAATTCATGTTTCCCGAACCAAACATTAAAATAGGACCATCAATGCAATGTTTTAATTTCTCCGGATATTTTTCGTCTAAAAAATAATAAGTATCAAGATTATTTTCGCGGATAAATTTCAGTTCGGCTTCGGCTTTTTCAAAAACGGTTTTGTTCTGCAGGTTTTTCACCAAAACCGTTCCTACATTATCAATCGACAAGATTTTCTGAGGTTTACTCTCGAAGATTTCCTTTGGGTTTGGAAAGTGATTGAGGAGTTTTTTGGCAACAACATCTCCTACCAATTCTACTTTTTGTAAGGCTAATATATAAAAAAGTGTTTCGTCGTTCATGGCAAATAATTGAAACTCAAAGAAAAGAAAAATCACTGAAATTGTTAATAAAATTTGTTGATAAAATTTTAAAAAACCACCCGAAACTGTAATTTTGTTTTTATGAAAATTGAGCACCACATATCGCAATTATTGTATCGCTACCAATGTGTAACCGTTCCCGGATTTGGGGCTTTTCTTACAGAAATGCAACCTGCACGACTGTTAGAAAGCAATTCGGCATTTTATCCGCCCAGAAAAATTATTTCTTTTAACGGAAATCTAAAAAACAACGACGGTCTTTTGGCAACGCATATTTCGCAAAACGAAAAAATTTCTTACGAAAATGCGGTGCAAGACATCAACAATGCGGTGGAATCTTGGAAAAATGAACTCCAGAATAACCAACCTTTAACCTTAAATAACATCGGTCAATTTTCATTAAACACCGAAGGAAATCTGCGTTTCGAACCCTCAGAAACCATTAATTATTTCACCGGATCTTTCGGGTTAAATAGTTTTGTTTCGCCGGCAATCACAAGAGAAATTTTTGCTGAAACCGAAACTGCTGCACAAGAAATTCCGGTATTGCAATTAGAACCCGAAAAAACTTCTCGACCTTACTTTAAATACGCTGCGATTTTCGTGTTAGGCTTAGGAACGGCAGGTTTTTTTGCCAATAATTTTTACAATAATTACCAAGACAATATTGCGGCCGAAAATTTGATGGTGCAAAAAGAAGTGCAGAAAAAAGTGCAGGATAAAATTCAGGAAGCCACGTTTTTTATCGAGACGCCACTTCCCGCTGTGACACTTTCGGTAAAAGAGCAAAAACTCAATTACCACATCGTTGCCGGCGCTTTTCGAAATGAAAATAACGCGCAGAAAATTTTTGAAAAATTGAGTGCCAAAGGTTTCAAAGCCCGCCGAATCGACAAAAACCGTCACGGATTACACCCTGTTTTGTACGGCAGTTTCACCACGCTTGCGGAAGCCCAAACGGAAATGAAAAAAATTCAAAAAACCGAAAACGCCGAAGCCTGGCTACTCATTCAAGAATTATAAAATACATTCCCGATTGTTTGCATCGGGATTTTTTTGGGCCTTCCTCGATTTATAACTTCACAATAAGCAAGAAAAATCCTGCAAAAAGGTGTCAATCCCGAAGCTTCGGGACGCTGTATCTTTTATTATCGCTTGTGATTGGAACCACAAGCAATTGATAAAAAGGATGCCGCTTCAACCGTTAACGCAACCCCAGTTCAGGTGAAAAATTTCGGTTATAGAAACATTTCTGACTTTGGCATAAAAAAAATCACCCCAAAAAATTATATTCTTGAGGTGATTGTATTTTGAATTAAAAAAATTTAAGCCAAAGCCTGCTTTAAATCTTCCAATAAATCGTCGATATCTTCAATTCCAACACTCAAACGAACCAAGTCGTCAGAAATTCCGATTTCTTGTCTCTTATCCTCCGGAATTGAAGCGTGAGTCATCAAAGCCGGATGATTGGCCAAAGATTCAACACCTCCCAAAGATTCTGCCAACGTGAAAATTTTTAATTTTTCTAAAAAAGAAATTGCATCTTCTTTTTTCCCAGATTTAAAAGTAAACGAAACCATTCCCCCGAAACCATTTTGCATTTGTTTTTTGGCAATTTCATGAAACGGATGATTTTTCAATCCCGGATAAAAAACAGTTTCAATAGCTGGATGTTCGCTTAAGAAAGCCGCTACTTTTTCACCGTTTTCGCAATGTCTTTGCACACGCAAATGCAACGTTTTGATTCCTCTCAAAACCAAAAAAGAATCCATTGGTCCTAAAGTCGCGCCAGTGGCAAACTGCTGAAAATGCAATTGTTCTGCCAAATCTTTGTCTTTAATAATCAAAGCTCCGGCAATCACATCAGAATGCCCGCCTAAATATTTTGTTGCAGAATGCATCACCACATCAGCTCCTAAATCAAGCGGTTTTTGTAAATATGGCGTTGCAAAAGTATTGTCAACTGCAAAAAGTAATTTTTTTTCTTTGGTAATTTTGGCAATGGCTTCAATATCAGCTAATTTCATCAAAGGATTCGTTGGCGTTTCTACCCAAACCAACTTTGTATTTTCATTAATCAACGAACGAAATTTCTCTAAATCGTTCATGTCCACGAAGTGAAATTTAATTCCAGAATCTTTGTAAATTTTAGTAAACATTCGGTACGTTCCGCCGTATAAATCGTCCATTGCAATCACTTCATCACCTGCTTTTAACGAACGCAACAAACAATCTGTTGCTGCCAAACCAGACGAAAAAGCCAAGCCTTTTGCCCCGTTTTCAATACTTGCCAAAGCGTCTTCAAGAGCCGTTCTGGTTGGGTTTGCTGCACGACTGTATTCATAATCTCCCAAAGGTTTCCCTGGACTGGATTGCACATAAGTTGAGGTTTGATAAACTGGCGGCATCACAGCTCCAGTTGAAGGATCGTGGTGCTGGTTTCCGTGTATGGTTTTAGTGTTAAATTTCATATAAATGATTATTTAAATTTCAATATTTTGGGCAAATTTACTGTTTAATTTTTGGACAAAACCCCTAACTTTATAAATAATTAACACACCACAGCCATGAAAAATCTTTGTTTGATTTCCCTAATCGCCTTATCGTTTGTAGGTTGCAAAAAAGATCCGAAAGAAAATCCGGAAACTGCAGGAACACTTTCTTTTAAAACAGAAAATTTTGAAAAGAAAACCACATTGCCGTGTGATCAAGACGTTTGTGCGACCGTAAAAATTTCGGTTCCAACGGCTGAAAATGTTCCAGTTGCGGCCGATAGCATCAATAATAAAATTTTCAATACCGTGAGAAGCATTGTTTATTTTGGTGAAAAACCCACCAACAGCAAGACTTACCAAGAAATCATGGACAAGTTTATTGCTTCGTACGAAAATTTGAAACAAAAATATCCAGACGAAAGAGCGGGTTGGGAAGCCAAAATTGATGCGAAAATTACCTACGAAACTGAAAATGTAATCAATGTTTCCGTTGAAAATTATATGTTTACCGGTGGAGCTCACGGTTATCAAGGCATTCGCTCGCTTTTGTTTGATGCCAAAACCGGGAAAGAGTTGAAATTAAAAGATTACATCAAAGACGAAGCTTCTTTGTTGGCCATGGCCGAAAAATTATTCAGAGAAAAATATAAAATTGGTGCTAACGACCCCATCAACAAAACAGGATTAATGTTTGAAGGCGAGAAATTTGCGTTGCCGCAAAATATTTTTTTCACCAAAGACGGTTTGCTTTTGTACTACAATACTTACGAAGTTGCCGCTTATGTAGAAGGTGCCAAAGAAGTTTTAATTCCGTACAATCAGTTGGAAGGAAACCTTCTATTGAAATAAAGTTTTGTTTCTTTGCTTAAATTCTAACAAATAATGAACAAAATTTATTACCTCGCCTCTTGCGATACCTGCCGGAAAATAATCAAAAACCTGCCAGAAAATGATTTGCAATATCATGACATTCGTCAAAATCCTTTAACCGAAAAAGAAGTGGATGAGTTGAAAGATTTAGGAGGAAGTTACGAAGCACTTTTCAGCCGAAAGGCACAATTGTATAAATCCTTAAATCTTAAAGACCAAAAACTTACCGAAGCAGATTTTAAAAAATATTTGCTCAAACATTACACTTTTTTGAGTCGGCCGGTTTTTGTCATTGAGGGTAAAATTTACATTGGCAACAGCCAAAAAAATATTTTAGAAGTACACAAAGCATTACAAGGCTAACAATCTCGGGTGTAAATACCGCTTGGCAAGCACAATTTCATTATCTTTGTAGCTATTTATTTTTTTTCGAAAATATGATACAGTCAATGACCGGTTTTGGAAAAGCAACGCTTCAATTGCCAACCAAAAAAATAACCGTTGAAATAAAATCCTTGAACAGCAAAGGTTTGGACCTAAATGTTCGTACGCCATCAGTTTACCGCGAAATGGAACTTGGACTTCGCAACAAAATTGCTTCGGCTTTAGAACGTGGCAAGATTGATTTTTCGCTTTATATTGAAATTACTGGAGAAGAAACTTCGTCAAAAATTAATGTTCCCATTGTTAAATCCTACATTAGCCAATTGCAAGAAGTGGTTAACGGCGATGCTACCGAACTGCTTAAAATGGCGGTGAGAATGCCCGATGCTTTAAAAACTGAACGCGAAGAAATTGACGAAAACGAGTGGAAAACCATTGAAGGCGTTGTGGAAAAAGCTTTGGAAAACATTATCAATTTCCGCACCACCGAAGGTGTGGCGCTCGAAAGAGAATTTTTGCTTCGCATTGCTAATATATTAAAGTTAATGAACGAAACTGTAGCTTTAGACGGCGAACGCATTGCCACGGTAAAAACCCGATTAAAAACCGCCATTGAAGAGTTAAGCGTAAATGTTGACGAAAATAGATTTGAGCAAGAATTGATTTTTTACCTCGAAAAATACGATATTACCGAAGAAAAAGTTCGGCTTGAAAACCACCTAAATTATTTCATAGAAACCCTTGCGGGAAAAGAAGCCAATGGTAGAAAACTGGGATTTATCACACAAGAAATTGGTCGCGAAATTAACACTATGGGTTCGAAATCTAATCATGCTCAAATGCAGAAATTGGTGGTTCAAATGAAAGACGAACTCGAAAAAATAAAAGAGCAAGTGCTCAACGTGCTGTAAAAAAAACCATAAAAACCGATAATTAGAACCCACTTAGCCTAAAGCTATATGGCTTAAGCTTAAAGCAAAACACAATGAATAACGGAAAATTACTGGTATTTTCAGCTCCATCAGGTTCCGGAAAAACCACAATTGTTAGATACCTTCTTGATCAAAAAGAACTACACCTTGATTTTTCAATCTCGGCGACTTCGCGCGAAAAAAGGGGAGAAGAAGTACATGGTCGTGACTATTATTTTTTATCAAACGAAGAATTTCAGCAGAAAATTAAGGAAAATGCCTTTGTAGAATATGAAGAAGTGTACAAAGATAATTTCTACGGCACGTTAAAAAGTGAACTTGAACGCATTTGGGCAACGGGAAAACACGTGATTTTCGACATCGATGTTATAGGAGGATTAAAAATAAAGGAACAATTTCCGAAACAAACCTTGGCTATTTTCGTAAGTCCACCTTCGGTTGAAGAATTGGAAAGAAGGTTGCGTTACCGTCAAACCGAAAGCGATGAAAAAATTGCAATGCGATTGGCAAAAGCCGAAAAAGAAATCGCCAAAGCGCAAAATTTTGATGTGATTTTGAAAAACTACGACCTTGAAATCGCTAAAACGGATGCATATAAACTGGTGCATGATTATTTGAAAATGATTTGAGAAGTAGCAAAGTAGCATAGTGACAGAGTTGCAAAGTTTTTTTTGGCTCGAATTTTTGCTCTGAAACTTTGAGACTCTGCAACTTGAAACTCTTCAACTCTGAAAAAAATGAAAATAGGCTTATATTTCGGAACGTTTAACCCCATTCATGTTGGGCATTTGATTATCGCCAACCACATGGCAGAATTTTCGGATTTAGACCAAATTTGGATGGTAGTAACGCCACATAATCCGCATAAAAAGAAAAGCACATTGCTGGATGATCATCATCGGTTGCAAATGGTTTTTTTAGCAACAGAAGATTATCATAAAATCAAACCTTCGGATATCGAATTTAAGTTGCCTCAACCCAATTATACTGTGAATACTTTGGTACATTTGGAGGAAAAATTCCCCGAATATGAATTTTCCTTAATTATGGGCGAAGACAACCTTAATTCACTTCATAAGTGGAAAAATTACCAAGTAATATTAGCGCGACACAACATTTTCGTCTATCCACGTATCAATACCGAAACCATTGATAAAGAACTGATTAATCATCCAAGAATAAAAAAGGTAAAAGCGCCAATCGTAGAAATTTCTTCTACAGATATTCGCGAAAATATTAAAGCCGACAAAAACGTAAAGCCGTTACTTTCTTCGAAAGTTTGGGAATATATCGACCATAATTTGTTTTACAAAAAATAGACCTTAACAAAGCTTTACCAGATTTAAGCGAGTGGTTTTGTAAATTTGTTCAAAATTTATAAATATGCTTAACTTCGAATTATATAACCCGACAAATCTTGTATTCGGGAAAAACCAAATCGCAAAACTTTCAGAATTAATTCCTCTAAATGCCAAGATTCTCATCACTTATGGCGGGGGAAGCATCTTTAAGAATGATGTTTATAATCAGGTAATTACAGCTTTAAAGGATTATAACCTAACCGAATTTGGAGGAATTGAACCCAATCCGCGTTACGAAACCTTAATGAAAGCAGTGGAAATTATTCGCGAACAAAACATTGATTTCATTCTTGCTGTTGGTGGAGGTTCTGTTATTGACGGTACTAAATTCATTTCTGCAGCCGTAAAATTCTCCGGAAACCCAATGGATATTCTTCACAAACGACTTCTAATAAAAAATATGGATGAAGTGGTGCCTTTCGGAACTGTCCTCACTTTGCCTGCAACTGCAAGTGAAATGAATTCTGGCGCTGTTATTACCATTAATGAAACGCAGGAAAAATTGTCGTTTGGAGGTTCGGCATTGTTCCCAAAATTTTCAATTTGCGATCCGAAGGTGGTGGCTTCTTTACCAAAACGTCAGATTCAAAATGGAATTGTTGACGCTTTTACGCACGTGTTTGAACAATACCTTACGTATCCTCACGATGCCATGTTGCAAGACCGAATTTCGGAAGGAATTTTACAAACACTTATAGAAATTGGTCCAGATGTTGTGGAAAATCCTACGGATTATAAATTGGCATCAAATTATATGTGGAGTTGCACAATGGCGCTAAATGGGCTTATCCAAAAAGGCGTCCCAACCGATTGGGCAACACACATGATTGGCCACGAACTTACCGCACTTTTTGAAATTGACCATGCAAGAACTTTGGCCATCATCGGACCTAATTTATACCGCGTAATGTTTGAATCAAAAAAAGAAAAACTAGCACAATATGGCGAGAGAGTTTGGAATATTCAAAACAAAACTATAGAGGAAACTGCAAAAGAAGCCATAGAAAAAACCGTAACTTTTTTCCACAAAATGGGGATGCAAACCAGGCTTTCAGAATATACACAAAACTACTCATCAACGGCTGAATTTGTAGTAAATCGCTTTGAGAAACGAGGTTGGAAAGCCATGGGTGAACGCCAAAATATTACGCTTGAAAAAGTAAAAGAAATCGTGGAAATGAGTTATTAAAAGCTTTCCCAGTACTTAGAGACTATGCATTTTTTATACGTTTGTCGGCACGCAAAGTGGCGAGCGTTTAAAGAAAGCTCTTATGCCCCGATAGCAGCGAAAACCCGATTTTTCTTCGGGTTGAAGCGAATAGCGGGATTTACAATTAAAATACAAAACCAAGTGTTGCTCCAAAAAAAAAACACGAAAAAATCAAAAGGCACTCCCGAAAAAAATTTTCAGAGAGTGCCTTTATCAAAACACCAAAAACAAATTTTAACTCTTGCAATAACCATTCAAAAAATTGCAAGCTTTAACGTATGCGTTGTAACCAACTCAATATTGAAAACGCAAAAACTGGTATTGCATTGTGTTGAAAATCATAATATTAAGTTAAAAGTGAATTGGAGCAATATTTTAAGAAGTGGTTTCTGATAAAATTTGACTAAAGACTTGTTTTTTGTTGCGATGTTCGTGGGAATTTGAGTATTTTTGAGCGAACAAACCCAAACTTAAGAAATGGATCATCCCGTTAAATTTGCTGTAATTGGTGGCGGAAGCTGGGCAACCGCAATTGCAAAAATGCTATGCGTAAATCTTGCTGAAATTGCTTGGTACATGCGAAATGAAGTGGCAATTAATCATATTAAGGAATATAAACATAATCCAAATTACCTGAGTTCGGTAGAATTTGATACTTCAAAAATAAGGTTAACCAGCAATCTTGATGATGCAATTGCTTATGCGGATTATGTGATTTTTGCGATTCCGTCGGCGTTTCTGAGCAAAGAGTTAGAAAAACTAACAGTTAATTTAAGCGATAAAATTATTTTTTCGGCCATCAAAGGAATTGTTCCTGAAACGAGTTTGATTGTTGGCGAACATTTTCACGAAATTTATAATATTCCGTACGATAATATTGGGGTAATTACGGGGCCTTGTCATGCAGAAGAAGTAGCAATGGAGCGACTTTCTTATCTTACAATTGCATGTGGAGATGCGGAAAAAGCCGAAATCATGGCTGAAAATTTAAGCGGAAATTATATTAAAACTAAAATTTCTGATGATATTGTAGGAACAGAATATGCGGCAATGCTCAAAAATATTTATGCAATTGCTGCGGGAATGGCTCATGGATTGGGGTACGGCGATAATTTTCAGGCATTGTTGATGAGCAACGCGATTCGCGAAATGAAAAAGTTTATTCGCAAAGTGCACAAAATGAAGCGTAACATCAACGATTCGGCATATTTAGGAGATTTATTAGTAACCGGTTATTCAATTTTTTCACGAAATAGAATGTTTGGAAATATGATTGGTAAAGGTTATACTGTAAAATCTGCCATGATGGAAATGAGTATGGTAGCCGAGGGTTATTATGCTACCAAAAGCGCGTATAAATTAAATGAAAACTTAGGAGCAAAAACACCCATTATCAATGCAGTTTACGGAATCTTATACGAAGGTAAAGAACCCAAAAATGTATTTAAAAAACTGACCGATAAACTTGATTAATCTCCACTTAAACTAATGTATATGCAAACAGGTCAACACGATCACCTTATTAATCATCCCGGAATTTTAACTGGTTTTGGTATTGCAATTTTCGTAATGCTTTTATTAGACTTGGGTGTTTTTAACAAAAAAAGCCACGTGGTTTCTAATCGCGAAGCGTTGATTTGGTCCATCGTTTGGATTTCCATGGCAATGGGTTTTAGCGCTATTATTTATTACTTGATGGGAGTTGACCGTTTTACACAATTTCAATCGGCATATTGGATTGAAAAAGCGCTTTCGGTTGATAATTTGTTCGTGTTTATCTTGGTTTTCGGATATTTTAATGTGCCAAAACATTTACATCACAAGGTGTTGTTTTGGGGAATTATTGGGGCTTTGGTTTTTAGGGCAATCTTTATTTTCACGGGCGTCAAACTCATCAACCTCACTTATTTGCCAGAAATGGAGATTTTTGGTCAAATGGTGAAAATCAATGTGATTCTTTCAATTTTTGGGATATTTTTAGTAATTGCCGGAATCAAATCTTGGTTTGCCAGCGATGACGATGATGGCGACAAAGATTTTTCTAAAAGTCCGGGAGCCAGAATTGTACATAAATTTTTTAAAGTGAGTGACAACTATGATGGCGATAAATTTTTTACCGTAAAAAATGGTGTAAGAATGGCAACGCCTTTGTTAGTAGTGGTTGCAGTTATTGAATTCACCGATTTAATTTTTGCGGTAGATTCCATTCCGGCTATTTTTGCGATTGCTCCAGATGACCCATTTATCCTTTACACCTCTAATATTTTTGCGATTTTAGGTTTAAGAGCTTTGTATTTTTTATTGGCAAACTTTATGCACATGTTTAGTCGATTGAAATATGGCTTAGCAATTATCTTAGCTTTTATTGGGGTAAAAATGTTGATCAATCCGTTTTTTCACGTGCCATCGCCAGTTTCTTTAATGGTTGTGGGAGGCGTTTTGATTTTATCGGTTGTGGCGTCTTTGGTATTTCCGGTCAAGGAATAATAATTTAAACCCATACTTTTCTTCATAGGTGAAAAATGGAAATATCTGCTTAAAGAATTGAAGGGAAAAATAAAGAATAAAAAACGCAAGCAGCCGCTATATATTTACCTCACAATAACTCCAGGAACAAACAAAATTGGCACTTCTTCCGTAGCGCGTTCGTTGATGGTGTTGGTACGGAAAATAAATTTTTTGTCGTATAAAGTGTTTCCAATGAAATAAGTAATCATAAATTCGTTGTTGAGTGCCAAAACGCTTTTTTCGACCATCTCAACTTTTACTACGGAAACCGAAGGAATTTGCACAAATGCATGACGAAGCAACGACGTTTTTTTCATTTCACCATCAATTGTTCCAAAAGCTTTTGAAACCACCATCACGCTATCGAGGTCAAAATCTGAGTCGTTGATGAGGTAAACGTTCCAAACTTTTTCCATGAAATCGTCGTTCCATTCCTGAACTGCAGCAAGGAATACATTTTCTACTTTTGGGATGATGATGTCTTTTTTCATTTTTTTAGTTTCAAGTTTAACGTTCAAAGTTTAAGGTTGATGCCAAAGAAATTAAAGTTATGGTTTGACGGTCTCGTTTTTAAGGATAATTTTTTAGCCCCGATTGCAGCAAAGTAATCTTTTTCTCTCCCTGAAAACAAAGCTTTTTTTAGAGAAAAGCTAGTGTAGAAAGCGGGAAAATGTTCCTATGCTTCGGGAGCTGAAAATGCCTGTCCCGATGCGTTGGGATCGCTCCGAAAAAATCTTTTGGTAATCAGTTTTCAGTACGAAGTTTTCCCAAAACTTTGATTATTGCCTTCTGCTTAAAGCTTATCGCCTTTAAATGCTGGTTTTAAATTGCTCTAAAAAGCGGATATCATTTTCGTAAAACATGCGGATGTCGCCAATTTGGTATAACAACATGGCAATTCTTTCGATTCCCATTCCGAAGGCGAAACCTGTAAATTCTTCAGGGTTGATGCCGCAATTTTTAAGCACGTTTGGATCTACCATTCCGCAACCGCCAATTTCGAGCCAGCCGGTTCCTTTGGTAATTCGATAATCGGTTTCAGTTTTTAGACCCCAATAAATGTCGATTTCGGCACTTGGTTCGGTAAATGGAAAGTAGGACGGACGAAGGCGGATTTTAGATTTTCCGAACATTTCCTTAGTGAAATAGAGCAAAGTTTGCTTCAAATCGGCAAATGAAACGTCTTTATCGATGTACAAGCCTTCGACTTGGTGAAAAATGCAATGCGAACGCGAGGAAACGGCTTCGTTACGAAAAACGCGACCTGGCGAAATGGTTCGGATTGGCGGCTTGTTATTTTCCATGTAGCGAACCTGAACTGATGAGGTATGTGTTCTTAACAACACATCTGGATTAGTTTGAATGAAAAAAGTGTCTTGCATATCTCTTGCCGGATGGTATTCCGGAAGGTTTAACGCGGTGAAATTGTGCCAATCGTCTTCAATTTCGGGACCTTCGGAAACGTTGAAACCAATTTGCGAAAAAATATCAATCATTTGATTTTTTACGATAGAAATTGGGTGGCGCGAACCAATAGCGAATGGTTCTCCCGGACGGGAAAGATCGCCATAAATTCCGGCGGATTCTTGCTGGTTTTCAAAGGTTTCTTGAAGGGTTTTTATCTTTTCTTCGGCGGCAGATTTTAATGCATTGATGACTTGACCGAACTCTTTTTTTTGCTCGTTTGGAACATTTTTAAATTCGGTAAAAAAATCTTTCAAAAGGCCTTTGCTTCCGAGAAATTTAATTCGAAAAGCTTCAAGTTCTTCTTTTGAAGTGGTTTGGAAAGCTTCTGCTTCGGCAATATAATTTTTTATTTTGTCAATCATTGGTACATTTTGTAAGAGTGCAAATTTACTATTTTTAAACGAAATGGAAAGCCAAGTTTTTAATCAATAAAATGTCGTTCTAAAAAATAATTAACTATAGCTTCTTTCATTAAAACCGTTTGTTCACCGGCTTTTAGTGATGGCAATTCTTCCTTTACTTTGTAATGTGGCCAACCGTCGCGGTCAAAAAAATCAAATTCGTAAAAACCATAAGGTTCGAGTAAACGGCAAATGGCAATGTGCATTAAATTAACTTTTTCGTCTTTCTTAAATTTTTGATGAACTTTTCCAAGTTCTTGAACGCCAATTAAATAGATGATTGAATCTAAGTCAAGTTCATCACCATCAGCAAATTGAGCCGAAAGTTTTTGCACCAGATTCTCCCAGCGTTCTTTAAGTTGTATATCTCGAGACATTTTTGTCAGCTTTTTTAAAGTGTCAGGGCAAAGATACGCTTGTTTTTGTTTTTGTTGAGAAAGACTTTTATCTTGCCACACATTTATACCGCAATATGGGATTTTTAGATATTGTTCTCGGAATTATTTTGGCCTATGGAGCAATTCGTGGGCTTTTCAACGGCTTTTTTGTGGAAGTCGCTTCTTTTTTTTCGCTGCTTTTGGGCTTGTACGTTGCTATTAAATTTTCATTTTTTACCGCCGAAATTTTAAGTGATTGGTTTTCCTGGAATCCGAAAAACATTGCGATTTGGGCATTTATCATCACTTTTATTTTGGTGGTTTTGGGTGTTTCTTTGCTCGGAAAATTTTTTACTTCCATTGCAAGTCTGGCTTCTTTGGGACTGGTAAATAAAATTGCCGGAGCCATTTTTGGGGTACTTAAAATGTGCGTAATTTTAAGTTTCGTATTGACGCTTTTTGCAAAAATAAATTCAACAAATGTAATTGCCAAACAAGAAACGCTGGACAATTCGTTATTTTACAATCCTATTTTAAAAGTTTCCGAAATTGTCTATCCGGTTTTTCAAGAATGGTTTGATGCGTTGAAAAACGAAGAAATAACTACTTAATTTCTTTTACTGCATTTTTTAAAACCCAACCTTCTTTTTCGTCTGCCAACTGAATTTTTTGCCAATTGTTTAATTCTTCCAAAACTTGAACACGTGTTCCTTCGTGAATGATGAAAGCGTCAGTGGCATTTTCTTTTGGTTCGGCTTTTACCACTAAAACAGATTGGAATACAATGGCCGGACGATCATTTTCAAAACGAGATTTTTCGGCGAAAGCCAAACTAACCATCACAATCATCGCCACAAAAGACAGCAATAAAAGCGTGAAGAAAGTTCGCTTTAACCAGGTTTTTGAGGTAAAATAATAACCGATAAAAAAGAGTAAAAATAAAATGGAGAAAGCTACCGCAATCGTCGCCCAACCGTTATGAGTATGCGAGGCTAAAAATTGGTTAAACCAATTGTTAAACCCTGTTTTTTCTACAGGTTTGATGGCATCGATGGTTCGGTTTTGGGCAAATTGCAAATTATTTTTGGCATCGGAAAAACCGGGATTCAACAACAAAGCTTTTTCAAAATTATAAATCGCAGGAGCCGTTTTATTGAGTTTGTAATAGGCGTTTCCGAGATTGAAATACAATTCTGCCGAATGTTTTTTTTCCTTTAAAACCAACTCATATTGCTGGATAGCTTGCTCATAATTTTCTTTTTCATAGAAATTATTTCCTTTAACGAAAGCATCTTGTGCCCAAGAAAATTGCGATATCAATAATAATATGTAGGCTAAATTCTTCATCATAATTTTTTTTGACTTAAGAAATTTGCTTTTCGAGTTCAGAAATGATGCTTCCGGCACGTTCATAATCTTCCTGAATAGCGGTGGAAGATGATGGTGCATAACGGGCAAATTCGCAACTTTCGCTGAGGTTGATAAAATCCTCAATCGTTTCGGGTTTGGCATTTTTTTCTAGCAAAATTTCACGGATTTTTTCTTTGCTCATTTCCGAAGTTTCAATGTGTAATTTTGCTTTCAAGAAGTTATGTAACGCTTTTTCCAGCGCGATGTAAAATGCTTCTTTGTTAGCAATTTGTTTTCTGGCTTCCGCCAAATATTTTTTTGCTAATCTACTCGACAATCTACGTTTGTTGCCCACGATGTCACTGTCGATGGCTTCTTTTTTCTTTCTGGCAAGAATGATAATCGGAATCAACAAAAATGGCACTATCATCAATCCATAAAATAATGGCGAACCTAAAAAATCTTCTGATGTTATGTTTATCAAATTGGTTTTTAAGGCGATAAATTTAAACTGATTTACAGTTTTAACTGCTTTTTTTTCTGCTGATTCTGAAGTATTTGCCACATCATTTCCGGCAATTGGACCGTCTAAAACTTTTACATTGACATCGTTAGAAGTAATGGTTTTATAAGAATTTGAACTTAAATCAAAATAAGAAAAAGTTAAACCTTTGATGGTGTAATCACCTTGAAATTGTGGTACGATGGTATATTTGTCAGAAATTTTTCCTTGCATTCCCGAAAGTGGCGTTGAAACCTGCTCATTATGAACCGGATCATACATCTCAAAGGCACTTGGCACAATTGGTTTTGGCAAATTAAATAATTTTAAATTTCCATTCCCAGAAACCGAAACTTCCAGTTCTAATGTTTCTCCGTGTTTCAACTCCGTTTTTGAAGGTTTTACCACAAAATTAAATTTGCCTACAGCTCCTCCAAAATCTTCTGGTTTTCCATTTTCGGGAAGGCTTCTCACGTTGATGGATCTTTTTCCAGCCGAAACCGTTTTGTTCGTTGGTACAAAATGTGGTCGTCCGAAGATGTCACGTTTTCCGGTTGGTTGGTCTATGGCAATGTCAAGCGAAAGTGGTTCGATGGTTAATTTACCTGACTTTTGTGGGTACAAAACCGTTTTACGCAACACGACATAACGGTAATTTTCGCCTTTAAATTTTCCTTCCTCAACCACTAAATTTTTGATGTCGATATTTTGGCTCCAAAAATCATTAAACTTCGGACTTTGCAACTCGCGCCAGTTTCTAACACTAGAATTGTGGCTCACGTACAATTTATAAACCACGGTAATGGGTTGGTTTACGTAAGGATTTTCGTTCGAAATTTCGGCTACCAAATGAATTCCTCCGTCTGCTGGAGGTTGATACTGCTGCTGTTGTTGCTGTTGATATGGATTTCCATATGGATTTCCGTAAGGATTGGCATAAGGATCTTGCGGTTGTTCTACTGCGTTAGTAACGTTGATTTTTACAGGCGAAGTTTTATAAATTTGCCCATGAATTTCAATTGAAGCTTGTTTAATGGTAAGATTTCCTTTTTGTGTGGGAAGTAAAATATAGATGTACGATTTTTGAAATGAGGCTTTCCCGTTAATCCACGATTGGCTAACCTGCTGACTTGGACCGCCAACAATTCTGAAGCCTTCGAAGCTTGGTGGCACAAAATTGTCACCATCTTCGTTCATGGCAAATTCAATTCTGAAACGCTCGTTTTGTGCCACACTTTGTTTGTTCACTCTCGCTTCAAACTGTACTTGTGCCGAAAGCGTGGCGAAAAAAGTTATAAAAAGTGCTGTAAAAAAATTTCTCATTTTCATTTTGCTATTACCAATCTTTTTCGGTTGGAACTGGTCGTCCCTTGGTTTTTTTTGCGTTTATCTTATCCTGAATTTTTTTCTCTTCGTTATTTACTGCATCAAGTAAATTCTCCATTCTTTGTTTTGAAGGACTGTTGCCTGGTTGCGGTTTTGGTTGTCCGTTATTGTCTTTTTCTTCTGGTTTTTGGTTTTGATTTTGGTCTTTGTTTCCGTCTTTTTTGTCGTTTTTATCCTTGCCTTTATCTTGATCTTGGTTCTGATTTTTGTCTTGCTGATCGTTTCCTTGATTTTTATCTTTTTGGTCTTTGTTCTGATCTTTATTTTGGTCTTTTTTGTCCTTGTCTTTATCTTTTGGAGGTTCTGGATTATTTTTTAAATATTCTTTTGCTAAAGCATAATTATATCGTGTTTCTTCATCTGCGGGATTATTTCGCAAGGCATTTTTGTAGGCTTCTACCGCTTCACTATATTTTTTTTCGGTCATGAAAATATTTCCCAAGTTGTGAAAAGCCTTGTGTTTTTGAACTTTATCAGTAGTTTTTTCTATTGTGGTTAAGTAAGCCCGTTTGGCTTCGGCATGTTGCTTTTGTTTGTAAATCGAATTGCCTAAGTTGTAATTAGCCATGGCATTTTCCGGATTTTTTGAAGCCGAAATTCTGTATTCTGCTTCCGCTTCCGCAAATTTTTTATTAGCAAAATCGTCGTTTCCTTTTGGCAAATTTTTATCCTTTTCTTGCGATTGAAGCAACCCAGGAACCATCATCAAAAAAAGTACAATCAACTGCTTCATTTTATTCTTTTTCATTAAATAAATTCAACTTTTTCACCCAGCTTGTTTTCTTTTCCAATAAAAAAATATCTAAGAATAATAGCAAAAATCCCAACGCTAATAACCACTGAAATTGTGATTGGTAAGTGGCAAATTGTTTGGCTTCAAATTCAGTTTTTTCAATGTTTTCTAAAGCATTTTTCACATAATCCACCACTTGTTTCGTATTGTTGCCCAAAACGTAACCACCTTTTGTAGCAGAAGCAATTTCTTTCAACGTTTCTTCATTGAGTTTCGTAACGACCACTTCATCATTTTGATCACGCTGAAAACGTTCTACAACGCCATTTCTCCGGAATGGAATTGGTCCTCCTTTTTCAGTTCCTATTCCAATTGTAATAATTTTCAATCCATTTTTTACTGCTTCAGAAACGGCATCGCCAACACCTTCTTCGTGGTCTTCTCCGTCCGAAACCATGATAACCAATTTGCTGGTTTTAGTATTTTCATCAAAAAATGTACCCGAAAGCTGCAAGGCTTCGCCAAGAGACGTTCCTTGTGAGGAAACCATTCCGGGATTCATATTTTGCAAAAACATTTTGGCAACGCTATAATCTGTGGTGATGGGCAAAACCGGGAAAGCGCTTCCGGCATACGCCACAATTCCAATACGGTCGCTTCCTAATTGATTGATAATTTGCGAGACAATTTGTTTGGTTTTTTCCAAGCGATTTGGTGCTACATCTTCGGCTAACATTGATTTTGAAACGTCAATGGCAAAAACAATATCAATTCCTTCGCGTTTTACAGTTTCGGTTTTTGCACCAATTTTTGGGTTAACCAAAGCTAAAACAATACACGCAAAACCCAACAACGCAATCACAATTTTCACGGTTGATTTAAAAACCGAATGTTCGGGAGCGAGTTTTTTGACTAAATTTAAATCCCCAAATTCGCGCTGTTTTTTCTTTTTCCAATACAAATTGAAAAGATAAATCAGCACCACGATAGGGATGATAATCAGCAGGTATAAATATTTTTTTTCGTCTAATTCGTCGTACATAATTTTTTAGATAAAACTTCTGTAAACAGTGTTTTTCAATAATATTTCAAGTAAAAGCAGCAATCCGGCAGCAATGGCTAACGGTCGAAATTTTTCATCATAATTGTAGAATTTTTGTTCTTCAATTTCGGTGGTTTCGAGTTTGTTGATTTCTTCGTAAATCTGTTTGAGGCTTTGGTTGTTTTTGGCTCTAAAATATTTTCCATCAGTATTTCTTGCAATTTCTCGCATCAATTGTTCGTCAATTTCCACTGGCATCATGCGGTAAATAAAATCGCCATTTGGAGCGATGGCGTAAGGAGATTCGGCCATTCCGGTCGTTCCAATCCCTATTGTGTACACTTTTATTCCATATTCTTTTGCAATTTCCGAAGCCATTCTTGGGTCAATAAATCCAGAATTATTGACACCATCAGTCAGCAAAATAATGACTTTACTTTTGGCTTTGCTGTCTTTTAATCGGTTTACAGCAGTTGCCAATCCCATACCAATTCCGGTTCCATCTTGTAAAACCTGATCATATTTAGTGTTTTCCAAAGCTTCTAAAACTACGGCTTTATCGCTGGTTACAGGTGTTTTGGTATAACTTTCAGCAGCGTAAACGACCAAGCCAATTCTATCATTTGGTCTTGCTTCCACAAATTCCGAAGCTACTCTTTTCAAAGCTTCCAAACGGTTTGGTTTTAAATCTCTCGTTAACATCGAACCCGAAACGTCAATGGACATGACGATGTCAATTCCATTAGTGATATTAGTTTTGTTGCTAATGTCAACGCTTTGTGGTCTTGCTAACGCTAAAATCAAAAATGATAAAGCCAAAATTCTGAGGACAAATAAAAACGGATAAATTTTTCCCCAGAAAGAGGGTTTCGCCTGGAAACCTTTTAGCGAACTTACTTTTAAAGTTGCACGTTCTCTACCTCTCCAGATATACCAAGCAATTGCTGCTGGAATCAGGAGAAATAGCCAGAAAAATTCGGGATTTAAAAAACTGAAATTTTTCATGTTAAAGTGCTTTTTTGAGTTCTACAGAATTGATAATTCTTTCTGCAATTTCGGGAGCATATTTATCGGTTGCATCGTAAATTACGGTAATCTGGCTGGAGCCTATTCCGTCTGCAACCACAGTATATACTTCGTATTTGAATTCTTTGGCTTCGTCGCCATCGGGTTTTAATCGCATCGAGCCATAACTTTTTACGCCTTTGATGCCATCTTTCTCAAATGCTGAATTTTTGAATAAAATATCAGTGGCTTTTAGTTTTTTTTCAAAATCTTGCGGAATCGCATCAACCAATAAATTCAGTAAATTTTCTATTTTATTTTCTTCGGTAAAACTAGCAGAAGTGAGAGTTATCGATAGATTTTCTGCAGGACTTCCAAACGAAAAAGTTTGGGAGTTGACACCAACGGTTTTTTTAATTTCTTTTTGACGTTTCAATACTTTTGGCGTTTCAATCGAAATTGCTGGATTTCCATAATCGCTTTTAATCCATTCGCCTTCCGCTAATTGCTTGGTTTCGTAACCGAAAACATTTTCTCTCAAATAATCCATTCCCGAAGTTGAAAGCCAAATTCCTAACCCGATGAAAACTACAAAAATGCTTGAAGCGATAATAATGGCACGTTTTCTTTTGCGTTTTTGTTTTAAAAGTAATTCGTGTTTTTTGGCGTCAAGTAATGCTTCTTCGTCAATTTCTTCCACCTCTGGAATGGCCTTGTGAAGCGTGAAAATGGTTTTTTCTATTTTATTTCGGTCTTCGGCGATTTCAAAATCGAGTGGTTTTACTTTGGCGAATTTTACCAAATCCGCTTGTCGCAAAACGCGTTCGAGGTTTTCAACGGTTTCTTGCGAAAGATTCATTTTTTTCCGAATTACCGCGTTGCGAAGTCCCGCAATTACTTCTGAAGTGGTGCTTTCCATCGCCGGAATTTCGATTTCTTCTTCAATGTAAGTTCTGGCAATATCTGTCAATTCTGAATAATAATTTTTCACTTCTCCTTTTTGCCATAACTGCTTGTTTTCTAATGATTTAAGAAGTGTTACGGCTTTTTCGATTGGCGTTGCAAAAACAATTTCTTCCGGCTTTTCTTTGCGTTTGTATTTTTTTGCAAAATAATAAATCACATAACCAATTGCTGCTAAAATTATAATTGCTAAAACATAAATCCACCATTTTCCCGAAGGACTTTCCACTTCAGAAATGCCTTTGATGTCGTACATTTTTTGCTTCAACGTATCGACTTTTACTGGAGTAATTTCCACTTTAAGCGAATCGGTTTCAAAACGTTTGTCGTTGATTAAAACGTACAATGTTGGGATGGTATATTTTCCGGAATCAAATTGCGTAAGACCGTATTTTTTGGTCAATAAATACCTATCGTTTTCTTTAACGGTATCAGTTGGATAAATTTCTAAAACTTCCAAAGCGCCAAAATTGGTACTTTCCGGAAAGACCACGTTCGACAATGTATCGACGGAAGTTTTTAGCGTAAGGTTTATTTGGGCACCAATTTTTACTTTAACCGAATCAATATTTGCCGTGACGCGTTTTTGTTGGGCAAATCCGCCGGCGAAAAAAAAGAGGATTAGTATGTAAGAAAAAAAGTTTTTCATGTTAGTTTGTCCTTTCGGAAAAAATCAAATTCTTGCTTTAAAGTAGCCGAGTAGCTTGGTTACATAACTTTCATCAACCCTAGTATTTACGGTTCCGGAACCACAACGACTGAAAGTTTCTTTAAAAAATTTTAGTTTCTCGTGGTAATTTTTTTCGTAAGCAACCCTAACTGTTTTCGAGTTGGTATTGATGAGCATTTTTTCACCACTTTCTGCATCAATCATCGGAACCATTCCAATGTTTGGCAATTTTTCTTCTCGAATATCGTACACGCGAATGCCTGTGAGATCATGTTTTTTTCCAGCAATTTTCAAAGTTTGCTCATAATTGTCATCTGCCATAAAATCAGAAATTACAAATACAATAGCTTTTTTTTTCATCACTCCCGATAAAAATTTTAGGGCTTGTGAAATATTTGTTTTTCTGCTCTTGGGTTGAAATTCAATTAATTCGCGAATGATTCGGAGTACGTGAGATCGGCCTTTTTTCGGGGGTATGTAAAGTTCGATTTGGTCTGAAAATAGCACCAGACCAATCTTGTCATTATTTTGCGTAGCGGAAAAAGCAAGCGTTGCCGCAATTTCCGTGACGATGTCTTTTTTGAAACTATTTTGTGTACCAAAACTTTCAGAACCCGAAACATCTACCATAAGCATCATGGTTAGTTCTCGTTCTTCTTCGAAAACTTTTACATAAGGTTCGTTATATCTGGCGGTAACATTCCAATCAATAGCTCTTACATCATCACCAAATTGATACTGCCGAACTTCGCTAAAAGTCATACCTCGGCCTTTGAACGAAGTATGGTATTCTCCGGAGAAAATATGATCGCTCAACCGACGGGTTTTAATTTCTATTTTGCGTACTTTTTTGAGTAATTCTTTGGTATCCATATAATTTGTTTAAAAGTTGGAGGTTTATCGTTTAACGTTGCTTTCACAACAACTTTAAACTTTAAACATTAAACAAATTTTTTAAGGCACTTCAACCTCGTTTACAATTTTATTGATGATGTCCACCGAAGTTACATTTTCTGCCTCGGCTTCATATGTAATGCCAATTCTGTGGCGAAGCACATCGTGAACAACCGCACGAACGTCTTCTGGAATTACATAACCTCTTCGTTTGATAAACGCATAACATTTTGCCGCAACAGCTAAATTGATACTTCCACGAGGTGAAGCTCCAAAACTGATTAATGGTTTTAAACTTTCGAGTTTGTATTTTTCAGGGAAACGCGTGGCGAAAATAATATCGAGTATGTATTTTTCGATTTTTTCGTCCATATAAACCTCGCGAACTACTTGTTGCGCACGAAGAATTTGATCGGTAGAAACCACTTGATTTACCTTGTCAAACGCACCTTTTAAATTTTGACGAATTACCATGCGTTCTTCATCAATTTTTGGATATTCGATTACGGTTTTCAACATAAATCGATCCACTTGTGCTTCAGGAAGCGGGTAAGTTCCTTCTTGTTCCACGGGATTTTGCGTAGCCAATACCAAAAAAGGTTTTTCTAATTTAAAAGTGGTATCGCCAATGGTAACCTGTTTTTCTTGCATGGCTTCGAGCAAAGCCGATTGCACTTTTGCAGGGGCACGATTGATCTCATCCGCCAAGACGAAATTGGCAAAAATCGGTCCTTTTTTTATCGAAAAATTATTGTCTTTAATATTGTAAATCATTGTTCCTACAACATCCGCAGGAAGCAAATCTGGAGTAAACTGAATTCTGCTAAAAGTACCGTGAACTGCTTGTGAAAGTGTGTTGATGGCCAGAGTTTTAGCTAATCCCGGAACACCTTCAAGCAAGATGTGTCCTTGACCTAATAATCCAATCAGCAATCGTTCTACCATGTGTTTTTGGCCTACGATTACTTTGTTCATCTCCATCATCAGGAGGTCAATAAAAGCACTTTCTCTCTCAATTTTTTCATTGATTGTCCTAATGTCTAATGCTGTTGCATTTTCTTCCATAATTTAAGTTTTAAGGGCTTTTGTAAAATACATTTTGAATAGGGGTGCAAATTGAAAATTTAATTACACGTATCTTGTTAAGAATTAGTTAAAAAATTTCTGAATTCCTTGTCTTTAAGGATGATTTATGATTTTGTTTTCATAATTTTAGGTTCTAAAATATTTCTTGCGTGAAAACTAAACTATCGCCTGTAATTGCAGGAACTATGAGTTGGGGAAAATGGGACAAAAACCTCACTCCAAAAGAGATGGCAAACCTAATCCACATTTGCCTGGAAAATAAAATTTCAACCTTTGATCATGCCGATATTTATGGAGGTTACACAACCGAAGCTGAGTTTGGTTTGGCTTTCGCCGAAAGTGGAATCAACAGAAACTTGCTGCAATTCATTTCGAAATGTGGTATCAAGATGCCAAATGGAAATCGCGATTATAAAATAAAATCCTACGATTATTCTAAAGAATACATTATTTGGAGCGTTGAAAATTCTCTTAAAAATCTTAATACAGATTATTTGGACGTTTTGTTATTGCATCGTCCGAGTCCTTTGATTCAGGCTGATGAAGTTGCAGAAGCGGTTGAAAAATTAAAAAGCGAAGGCAAAATATTAGATTTTGGACTTTCGAACTTTACCAATCTTCAAACCGAATTAATTCGTTCAAAAACTGAAGTTTCTTATAATCAAATACAATTTTCAGCTACAGATTTTCAACCCATGATTGACGGAAGTTTAGATTATATGCAATTGCACAACATTCGCCCAATGGCTTGGAATCCTTTAGGAACGGTTTTCAGAGCAAAATCAGATGCAGCAAGACGATTAAAAACATTGTTAGCAGATTTGGTGGCCAAATACCACGTGGGTTCTGACACGATTTTGTTAGCGTGGATTTTACAGCATCCCGCCAAAATTATCCCTATTGCCGGAACGGTAAATGTAGCGCGACTTCAACAACTCCCAAAAGCTGAAGAAATTAAACTCACACAAGATGAATGGTTTGCCATTTGGACAGAAAGTATGGGGAATGAAGTTCCGTAGGATTTATGATTTAAGATATATGATTTATGAAGTGAGATATAGGATTTGTTCAGAAAATCATTGAGATTTACTTTTAGTAAAAAAATAAAACAAACATGAAAACAGTGTTGATTACAGGAGCCACAAGCGGAATAGGACGAGCGACTGCTATTGAATTGGCAAAACATAATTTTAAATTGATACTTTGTGGTCGTCGAGAAGATCGATTGACAGAATTACAAATAGAATTAGAACATCGAACCAAAGTCCATACTTTAAATTTTGATGTAAGAAAGAAAAAAGCTGTTCAAAACGCAATTCATTCTTTGCCGACGGATTTTTCTACTATAGATGTTTTAATTAACAATGCGGGAAATGCTCATGGTTTAGATCCTGTAGAAAACGGAGATTTAGAGGATTGGGACGCCATGATTGACATTAATATTAAAGGACTTTTGTATGTTTCCAAAGCCATTATTCCCAAAATGGTGGAAAAAAAAAGTGGCCATATCATCAACATCGGTTCTACAGCTGCAAAAGAAGTTTACCCCCATGGGAATGTTTATTGTGGCACAAAACATGCGGTAGATGCCATAAATCAAGGTATGAGAATGGATTTAAATCAATATGGAATTCGTGTTGGTGCCATTCATCCCGGAATGGTTGAAACCGAATTTTCTCAAGTTCGGTTTAAAGGAGATGCCGAACGTGCCGCTAATGTTTACAAAGGTTTTCAACCGCTAAAACCCGAAGATATTGCCGATATCATTCGGTTTGTCATCACCAGACCTTATCACGTAAACATTGCCGATTTGATGGTCATGTCAACCGCGCAAGCCTCTTCGACCATCGTCAACCGAATTATTTAATTTTTAGAAAATTCTTTCACTAAATGATTAACAAGCGGTTGCTCATCAAAAATCTTTTGGCTCATAATGATGAGAATGTTTTTTATGATAAAAAACGGCAGCTGAACTTACATTTTAAAGAAGGAAAAGCCAAATTTTTAAAACATATCTGTGCACTTTCAAATTCCAATCCATACAATAATTCTTACATTGTAGTTGGGGTGGAAGACCAAGATAATGCCATCGTTGGCGATGATTTTTTTGACGACAGCCGCATTCAAAATCTTGTAAACGCTTATCTCGAAAATCCGCCGAAAATTCAGTACGAAAATGTACCTTTTCCACATCTTCCGAAAGACAAAGTCGTGGGATTAGTAACAATAAAACCAGGGAAACAAAAATCTTTCTTTAAAAAATCGATTTACACCATTCCCGCAAAAACTACTTTTATGAGGGTTGGAAGCAACTCGCTTCCGGTGGAAAATTTCCCTTCAGATACCAGCCGAAATCAGCAAAACATTGAATTAGTTAACAATTTAGAAAATAATTCGCGCAACAGCATTGCCGATACTTTGGAAGGTGTGATTGATTTTTTGAACAACCGCCACAAAGACATGCAAGCTGAATATAAAGTTTTTAAAGAGCTTTTCGTTGTATGTTGGGCGGGAATATCAAAAAAAGTTAAAGATAAAAAATATTTGTCACGTGTTGATATTGAGTTAGTTAACGAGCAGGTCAAGTTGTTTTATTCTGCGTTAGACGAAGTATTGATTGAATATGATGCCAACAGTTTTCAAATCACCGAATTTCTGCCGTTGGGATTAAACGATAAAACCAGCTATTATCCTTTAGAGCGCAAAAAAATCCTTTTTTTTGAAAATGGTTATTACAAAATCGAAACTGAATTTTTGTTCGAACCTCCGCAATACAATCGCAAAGTGTTGTTCCACATCTACAATGCGAACCTCGCAATTTTAAACAAAATGGAAAAAAAAATTCCCCTAAACGAACGCGAAAAAAAAGACCTCCAAAACCTGCCATCAACCCTCATGATTTGCCACATGAACGATTTTCCAGACGCCAAGAAAATTTTGGCGGAAGCCAAACCCTTACTCAAATCCTTCGAAAATCCAGCCATTTACGTCAGCTTCAAAGAAGCGATGAGGATTCTCCGAAAAATGAAATACGACAGTTCCGACAATTAAATTTCTATAATTTTTTTTTTTAGCAGGAGCGAAAGGTCCGTGAATTTTTGCCATCCTTGTTCCTGCTGCTGTAACTCGCTTTAAACCTGTTTTTTGCAAACAGGTTTAAGAGCTCAAACAATTACAGCATCAGGGCTATGGGAAAATCTTTTGGCATTTTTATAATCGTCGTTGCCAATATTGCGAAAAAAATTTTCCGTTACATCATCCTGCAAGGTTTTTCAAAACCTTGTAGGATGAAACTACCATCTCAAGAAATTAAACGGAACTTCGCCAAGATTTTTCACTTTATTAGCAATTTCAATTTTTAATTGATGATAATTTTTTTGGTGGAATTCAGAGATTGGTACCACTCTACGGTTTTTTATAATGAGATACAAAACTTCAAAACTTCCTCCTTTAGAAGTTTCAATAACAGTTTGGAAGCCATCAAATTCCTCAAAATCGTAGTGCGCGAATTTTGAAAAAATGTTTTTTACGGAAATGTGTTTGTCAAGAATTTCTATTAAAATCGCCCTTTTGTACGTTGCAATTAAGATATACATAAACGCTAAAAATCCTAAAATCCCAATGAATAAAAACTTAAGATTGTAATGATTGCTGAAAGCGGATTTGCGATTAAAAAATAGAAAGATTAGCGACACTAATAAAGGAAATGAACAAAATCCCATAATGTAAGCACGTAAAGATAGCTTAGATTTCATAGATTTATTCTGCAAAAATCATCATGTATTTTTCCACTGCGATTAATTCTTCAGGAGTGAAAGTTTTCGTGATGGCAAAATTGGTTTTCATTACCGAATATTGGCTTGGATCTACGATGGGTTCACTTTTTTCTTGCAAAAAAAGTTTAATGTCGGCATTATTTTTTTTGTAGATATTGGCAATTTCCTTGATACTTGGACCAATGATTTTAGCATCCGGTTTATGGCAAGAATAACACATGCCTTTGCCATCGAAAATTTCTTGACCGAGATTGTCGGATTTGGTTTCCGTTACGGTTTCGGGAGCTGGTTTTCCAAAGTTTTCTTCGGTTTTTTTGCAGGAAAATAGGAGGAAAGTGAGTAGAATTAGAAACGCTGGTTTCATGGTTTGGATTTTTGATAAATTTACGAAAAATTGCATTTTCCTGAAAATATTTTGATAGACAAAGATTGGAAAACTAGCATTTAAAAAATGCCCGAAGTTTTCCCTTAGCCCCGATTGTAGCGGAAATCCTTCTCGATTTTTCTTCGGGAAGATTGTAGCGAAAAGCGGGAATTACGTTTAAAAAAATGCCTAGTCCCGAAGCTTCGGGAGGCTCCTAAAAAATTTATTGATTCAGAATTATTGCGGCTTCTTTGGCAAAATACGTCGAAATTAAACTGGCTCCGGCACGTTTGATACACATGAGTTGCTCCATCATAATTTTGTCGTGGTCGAGCCATCCTTTTTCGGCAGCGGCTTTGATCATGGCATATTCGCCGGAAACGTGGAAGACGGTAACGGGAACATTTACAGCGTTTTTGACTTCACGAACAATATCCAGATAAGCAATCCCGGGTTTTACCATGACCATATCGGCACCTTCTTCAACGTCCCAAAGGGCTTCTTTCACGGCTTCAAGACGATTAGAATAATCCATTTGATAGGTTTTTTTATCTTTTGGAACCACGATATCGGCTTCTTTTGGCGCAGAATCCAAGGCGTCGCGAAATGGTCCGTAAAAAGCCGAGGCATATTTAGCGGAGTAGCTCATAATGCCAACATTTTCAAAACCTGCAGCATCAAGACCTTGACGAAGTCGAAGGACACGACCGTCCATCATGTCGCTTGGTGCTACAAAATCGGCTCCGGCTTTTGCATGCGAAACCGCCATTTTTACGAGTGCTTCGTTGGTTTCGTCATTGGCGATATCACCGTTTTTGATGATTCCATCATGACCGTAAATGGAATATGGATCGAGAGCCACATCGGGCATCACAATCATTTCAGGACAGGCGATTTTGATTTCGCGAATGGCACGTTGCATCAATCCATTATCGTTCCAAGCTTCTTTTCCGGTATTGTCTTTCAAAGATTCATCAACCTTTACATAAATATTTACGGCACGAATTCCTAAAGCAAAAAGTTCTTTCACTTCTGCTACCGTTAAATCAATAGAACGACGGAAAATTCCGGGCATCGAGGGGATTTCTACTTTGTAGTTTTCGCCTTCGGCAATGAACATTGGGAACATAAAATCGCTCGGACTTAATGTGGTTTCGCGGACTAATGAACGGATGGATTCGTTGGTTCGTAGTCTTCTACCTCTTTGTAATGGGAACATGGTTTTAGCTTTTAGCTTTCAGCAATTAGCAATTAGCTACATGCTGTTGGCGATTAAAATTTATTTATTTAACTTTGATATTAAACTATTTAGCATTTTTTTAATCTCTTCAATTTGAAACAATAATTTCTCTGCTGTTTCTAGATTTAGAAAATTTAAATCTCTACTTAATATAAATTGATACTCTAATTCGTTTGCTGATCCGAATGCAATGATTAGAAATCGGGCAAAATCTTTATCTGAGTTTCTACCACAACCTTCCGCAATATTTGTTGGAATCGAACTTGAAGATCTTTTCATTTGACTAGTTAGTCCAAACTGTTCTTCTTTTGGAAAATTAATTACAATTTTATAAACATCTAAAGTCAATTGATGGGATTTTTGCCAAACTGTGAAATTTTTATAATCTTTCATATTTTTAAAGCTGTTAGCTGTTAGCGATTAGCTGTTAGCTATTTTTTTACTTTTTTTGGAAGCTAATTGCTGAAAGCTAACAGCTAATCTCTATCAGCCATTATACCCAATCAACGGGTTTTTCTAACACTGTAATTAATTTTTCTTCTTCTGAACCTGCTTCTGGGTGATAATCATAAATCCATTGAACGTGTGGCGGCAAACTCATCAGGATGCTTTCGATTCTTCCATTGGTTTTTAGCCCGAAAAGAGTTCCTTTGTCATGAACCAAATTGAATTCAACATAACGACCACGACGGATTTCTTGCCAGGTTCGTTGTGCTTCGGTATAAGGTAAATCTTTTCTTTTTTCAACAATTGGAACGTATGCTTCAAGGAAAGAATCGCCAACTTCGGTTACGAAATTGTACCAGTCTTCCATTGACATCTCTTCATTTGCCTTGCAATAATCGAAAAATAACCCTCCGATTCCTCTGGCTTCGTTTCGGTGTGCATTCCAGAAATAGGCATCGCATTGTTTTTTATATTTTGGATAAAATTCGGGATTATGTTTGTCGCAAGCGGTTTTGCAAGTTTGATGAAAATGTGTGGCATCTTCTTCAAACAAATAATAAGGTGTTAAATCTTGTCCGCCACCAAACCAAGCCCCAACCAACTTCCCCGAAGGGGAAGAGTTATCATACATTTCAAAATAACGCCAGTTTGCATGAACCGTTGGCACCATTGGGTTTTTCGGATGAATGACCAAACTCAAACCGCAGGCAAAAAAATCGGCTTCGCCAACGTTGAACATTTTTTGCATGGATTCGGGCAATTTTCCGTGAACGGCCGAGATGTTGACGCCTCCTTTTTCGAAAACTTTTCCGTTTTCGATGACACGTGTTCTTCCTCCACCGCCTTCTGGACGTTCCCAAATGTCTTCGCGGAATTTGGCTACTCCATCGACTTTTTCAAGTCCGGTGACGATGGTGTCTTGGAGGTTTTGTATGTAGGTGTAGAATTTATTTTTCATTATTTAGTAATTCTGATATTTTTTTTATATTCCATGCTCCTTTTCTTGAAAAAGTTACAACTTTAAATTTGTATTGAATATCTTTTCTTTTTATTATTTCAGATGATGAGAACACTTTGTTTTTTTTTGAAGTATCTTTTAAAAATAAATCTTTGTAAACAGAACTTCCAACACACACGATACGTTTGGTTGAAGTTCTAAAATTAAATCAATTGTTCTTTGACGGAAAAAATTTTGAATTGTTCCGTTCCAATGATTTTTTAATGTTTCTTCCTGTGAAAGTTTTTTGTAAATTGACTTTAATTCTTTTGTTGATTTTGTGGCTATTGGGCAAATATTAGTGTAAACAATTTTATTCGCAATTTCATTGATAAATAAATTTCTTTCGTCTTCATTTTTAAGATTAATTCTTTTTCCTAATTTTTTTTCCGAAAAATTTAAAAGAATATCAATCATTTGCTTTGGAAAAGAGTTTTTAGTTTTTGCTTTTTCATCAAACCACTTTCCATGTTTGGCATTGTTATCTTTAAACCAATTTAATTCTGAAGAGGTGTTTTTAGTTAATAGTTCTTTAGGGAAATAGAAAGTATTTCCACTTTTGTGATTTTTTTCAACAAATGCACCTTCACCAGGATTTATACCAAGAAATAAAATTTCAGGTTGATATGAAATCTTACTTTGAATAGAAATAATTCCTTTATATAAATTTCTGTATTTAAAATTATTTTCCGTTTTCTTTTCTTCCAAAATCTTAATTAACGGATTGTATTTTTCTTCAATTAAAATAATTTTATCAATAAGTTCATTGGTTTCCATAATTTTCATTTTATACCTACAAGGTTTTTGAAACCTTGCAGGAAAACTAATCACTGCAAACTGCGACTGATTACTTCTTATACTCCTTCACAGCATCCACAAAAGCCTTCGCATGGTCAACAGGAATATTGGGTAAAATTCCGTGACCAAGATTTACAATGTATTTGTCTTTACCGAATTCGTCTATCATTTGATGCACCATTTTTTTGATGGTTGGAATGGGCGAAAGCAATCTTGAGGGGTCGAAATTTCCTTGCAAAGTGATGTTGCCACCAGACAAATATCTTGCATTTCGTGGTGAACACGTCCAGTCTACTCCAAGTGCCGAAGCCTTGCTTTTTCCCATTTCACCAAGTGCAAACCAACATCCTTTTCCGAAAACAATAACATGCGTTTCATCGGCTAAAGCCTCAACAATTTGGTTGATGTATTTCCAAGAAAATTCTTGATAGTCAACCGGAGAAAGCATTCCGCCCCAAGAGTCGAAAATTTGAACGGCATTTACTCCCGCTTTTACTTTTTCTTTCAAATAGGCAATTGTTGTGTCGGTGATTTTTTGCAATAAAACGTGTGCTGCTTCTGGATGTGTGAAACAAAATCCTTTGGCCATATCAAAACTTTTCGACCCTTTTCCTTCCACAGCATAACAGAAAATTGTCCAAGGCGAACCCGCAAAACCAATCAATGGCACTTCGTCGTTTAGCATTTCCTTGGTCAGTTTAATCGCATCCATCACATAACCTAAAGTCTCGTGGATATTTGGAACTATCACTTTTTCAACATCTTGTGGTGTACGGATTGGGTTTGGCAAAAACGGACCAACGCTTTCCTTCATCAAGACTTCGATTCCCATTGCTTGCGGAACAACCAAGATATCTGAAAATAAGATTGCTGCATCTGGTGCGATTCTTCTGATAGGTTGTACTGTGATTTCAGCCGCCAATTCTGGTGTTTGACAACGGGTGAAGAAATCATATTTGTCGCGTAATGCTCTGAATTCTGGTAAATATCTTCCGGCTTGACGCATCATCCAAACGGGTGGACGTTGAACTGTTTCTCCTCTTAATGCTTTTAAAAATAGGTCGTTTTTTATCATTTTTTTTGTTTTTTTCTTTCAAGCTTTTAAAACCTTGTAAGTGTTTTTTTTGTATTTCTTAATTATACCTACAAGGTTTTGAAAACCTTGCAGGATTAAGATAGTTATTTGTAAAAATTTATCGCTTGAATAATCGTGTTTTCAACTGTTGGCTGATTTGCGATTACGATATTTTTTGTTGTTTTTTCTAATGCTTCGGCTGTTGTATTCCCGATGCAGAAGCACAATTCGTTTTCTATTTTGTTATCTTTCAAGTAACTCTCTACACCTGAAGGACTGAAAAATAGTATTCCATCAAGCGGTGTAGCTATTTTTTGTGGCGTTAAATGCGTTTCATACACTTCAATTTCATTGAACTTGACATTGGCTTCTTTTAAAAAATTTGGCAACGTATCCCTTCGAAGGTTTCCGCTGAAAAAAGTGAAGCTTTCTTTGGCATAAATCAAAGCGATAATTTCGGCTAAATCTTCAGCATAACCTGTATAAGCTATCACATTGAAGCCATTTTTTTCTAATAATGCTTTGGTTTTTAGTCCGACACAAAAAGCATTTTTTTCTTGAAGTTTTGGCAGAACTTCTTTTGCATTTTCCAGCAAACTATGAACAGCATTTTGGCTGGTAAAAATTAAATTTTCGTTAATTTCTTTTAGCTCAAAAGGCTTGCTTTCGGTTGTGATAAAATCGGCTTCGATAACAGAAAAATTGGCGTTTAGCAAAAATTGCTTCTGATTGCTCAAAAGTTTTTTGGTAGATAAAATACGGATTTGGTTTTGCATTTTGGTTGAAATTATTTACAATCGCAATAAAACGATATGTTTTTATTTTCTCCATAAACCACTAAAATATCGTCTTCTAACAAAATGGTTTCGGGTGTTGGAAGTCCAATGGTTTCTTTCACAATAGACTTTTTACCAATGAGGTTTACTTTTTCTCTTTTGCGAATTATTGTAACTAATTTCAGATGGTATTTGTCGATTGTGTCAAGTTCTGCCAAGGTTTTTCCGTGAAATTCTGGTTTAGATTTTACTTCGGATATGGTATAATTATTGTCTAATTGGTAGTTTTCCAAAGTGGTTTTAAAATTAATTTGCTTGGTCAATCTGTCGGCCGATTCTTGTTCGGGATGCACAATACTGTGAATTCCCATCGCTTCCAAAACTGTATCGTGAATGGGTGAAAGTGCTCGACTGATGATTTTTACATCGGATAATTTTTTGATAATAGCGGTTGTGATAATAGCAGCACCTTCATTTTCTCCAATCGCCACCACTACTTTGTCGGCATCTTTTAGCGGCAAGGCTTCGTAGGCTAATTCGTTAGTAGAATCCATGCAAATGGCGTGCGAAATTTTGTCTTTTACTAAATTTACTTTATCCATTTGGCGGTCCACACCAATGACTTCATTTCCTGTTTCTGTTAGGCTTAACGCCAATGACATACCGAAATTTCCCAGACCAAAAACTATAATTTTCATTTCAATCGGTTTTAGTTAATCAAAATATTTTCTTTTGGATACTCATAAAATTGATGGTTGATTTGACGAAGCATTCCAATCATCAAGTTGAGCATTCCGATTCTTCCTATAAACATGGTAGCAATTAATATATATTTGCTTGGCTCTGAAACGGATGGCGTAAAATTAAGCGATAACCCGACTGTACTATATGCCGAAAAACATTCAAAGACAATCGTCAACAAATCGGTTCCTTCGGGTTCAAAAATCAGCAATCCTAAAATCGCAAATCCTATGACTATCAAAGATATACAAAGAATGGCGAACGCTCTAGAAGTCGATTCGCTTGAAATTCTTCTGCCAAAAAGTTGGATTCTGCTTTTGCCTCTAGCAATAGAGAAAATATTAAGTGTTGCTAATGCAAAGGTACTGGTTTTTATTCCGCCTCCCGTAGAAGCTGGCGACGCTCCAACCCACATCAAAAAAATAATAAAAAGGAGTGAGGGCACTCTCATTTCGGTATAATCAATAGTGTTAAACCCTGCCGTTCTGGGTGTTACGGCGTGGAAAGCAGTTGTGGTTATTTTACCAAAAATGGTTTGGTGTTCTAATAAAGTATGATTTTGTTCTAACAAATAAATAAGCAAAAATCCTCCAAATAATAAAATTACTGTGGTGTAGAGTACGATTTTAGTATTTAGGGTTACAATATGATTTTTTTTATGAATGATTTTCTTTTGGAACAATTCTAAAATATAATTCTTTAAATAGGAATAAAAGTTAAAGATGATGGAATAACCCAAGCCTCCAAAAACAATGAGACCAATGATAATCCAATGAAAATAATAGTCATAGAACAAAAAACTCTCACTCATTCCATTATTTAAAGTAGAAAATCCAGCATTACAAAAGGCTGAAATCGAATGGAATATTGAGAAGAATATTTTGTTAGAGATTCCGGCTTCATCAGCTATGGACGTATAAATAAAAATGGCCCCAATTGCTTCGACCGAAAGGGTAAAAATCACAATATTCAGAGCAACTTGAAGGACGTCTTTCAGATTTTCGTGCGATGTAAAATCTTTTACATTCAAGCCTTCTCTAAACGATGAACTTCCACGGAAGAAAAAGGAAAAAAAGGAGGTGAAAGTTAATATTCCTAATCCACCAATTTGAATCAAACACAATAAAATAGTTTGGCCTAACATGGTAAAAGTAGTCGAAACATTTAATACGCTAAGTCCTGTAACACACACGGCACTTGTGGAGGTAAAAAGAGCATCAGTAAATGTAATTGAACCTTTTGTGGCAGTGGGAAGCATCAATAAAAATGCACCAATAAGGATAATTACAAAAAAACTTCCTACGAAAACAATGGCGGGATTGTAGTAAACATCATAGATGTAACGCACTAAAATCATCAGACGGATGATGAAATACATAATAATTCCCAACTCTAACAGCGTTCTTATTTTTTGAGAAATCTCTATGTAACTAAGGTTAAGGTTTACTAATGCTGTTATTGCCGAAATCAATAATAACCCTCCTATAATGATAACATTTACAAACGCAATTTTTTTCTTTCCTGAAGTGGTATAATAATTAAATTTATAGATATTGAAAATCAATAAGGCAATAGAAAGGGTAACTAAAGCGATGAATTTTGGGGTTTTATATAAATCATGAACACTGTATCCAAAGTCAAATACAAGAAAAGTTAAGACAATTAAGTCGAAAAAACGATAGATAAACTTTAAAACAGAGTCCTTTTCCACGGTGAAGTTTTACATTTATAATCTATAAGTTATTGTTTTGTAGTTACAAACATCGGTATTTTTTGTTCCGAAGTTTTACAATTAGCCCCGACTGGAGGGAAAATCCTTTTTATTTTTTTTCAAATAAAAAGATTTGGAAGGAAGGCGGGAACATGGTTTGTCCAAATGCCTGCCGATTTGCTTCTTATTATTTTTTTAGAGATATTTTTATATTTTTCATTAACTCGTTTCCGCCGCTGTCTAATATTTCCTGAGCAGCGTGAAACCCAAGTTTTTTCCACTCCGAAATATCGACGTTTTTATTGATTTCGAGTTTTTGTTTCCCGTCAATTGACAGCAAAACTCCCTGAAATTCAATGCTATCCGTTTGTTCATTGTATTTTGCCAAAGCGCCAATTGGTGCCGTACAACCGCCTTCGAGCGTTCGCAAAAATTGTCTTTCGATGTAAGTGCAAATTTCGGTTTCAATATCGTTTAGTTCTGAAACGGCCTCGCGTGTAAAATCGTCATTAGCCATTGCTACCACAACCATTGCTCCTTGAGCTGGTGCGGGAATCATCCAGTCTAAAGCCTCTCCAACCCCTCCAAAGGAGGGGCTTTTTATCAGTTTGTCGTCAACAAAATTTAATCTTTCTAATCCCGCTGCTGCAAAAACAGCTCCGTTCCAATGGTTATCTTGAAGTTTTTGTAATCTAGTATTGACATTTCCACGTAAATCTACCACATTGTGATTTGGATATTTATTAAGCCATTGAGCCTGACGGCGAAGACTTCCTGTGGCAATTGTTCCTTCGGAATTTAAAAAGTCAAGATTGCCTTTGTGCACCAAAATATCCAAAACAGTGGCTCTTTCTAAAACAGCAGCTTGAACAATTCCTTGAGGTAAAGCGGTTGGAACATCTTTCATCGAGTGAACCGCAATATCCACTTCGCCTTTGATCATCGCGATGTCTAAGGTTTTGGTGAAAATTCCGGTAATTCCGAGTTCGTATAGTGGCTTGTCCAGGATGATATCGCCTTGGGATTTTACGGCAATGATTTCGGTTTTATAACCTAAATCGTTCAGTTTTTTTTCGACCGTATGAGCTTGCCAAAGTGCTAGTTCGCTGTCGCGTGTTCCGATTCTGATTGTTTTTAGCCCCCTAACCCCCGAAGGGGGAATAGTTGACGTTGAATTATTTTTCATTATAGACAGGCTTTTGTGGAGTTCCCCCTTTGGGGGTTAGGGGGCTAATCTGAAAAACTTTTTCAATCCATTCAATACTTTCATCTACCATTGTCGCGTCATCTTTTAAATGATTGGCAAAATGTGTCGTAATTTTCTGGATAATTCTTCGGCTTATGATTTCGGCTTGTTCTTCATCAAAATTTTCAATCTTTTTACGTTGAAAATTCAATTCCGTATCTTTAATCGAATTTAATTTTTCTTTTAGTGCATGAATTGTTGGCGCAAATTTACGACTGTTCATCCATGCGATAAATTCGTCTTTTATTTCTTCAATAATCATTTCCGCTTGCGGAATATGCTTTTTACGATTTTCCAATGTAACATCAGTAATTTTCGACAAATCATCTAAATGAATTACCGTAACGTTTGGAATATTTTTGACATTATCGTGCACATTTTTAGGCATCGACAAATCTAAAATTAAAAGCGGTTTTTGAAGTTGCAAAATCGACTCGTCAATTGTAGGTTCAAGAGCTCCTGTCGCTACAACCAAAACATCGGCTTTAGGTATTTCAAGCGGCAAAACATCGTAGTCTTTTACAATTAGATTAAACTTTCCCGCAATTTTTTCTGCTTTATCTTTAGTTCTGTTGACTAAAACGATGTGGTCATTTTTAGTGTGTTTTACTAAATTTTCGCAAGTATTTCTACCAATTTTTCCCGTTCCGAAAAGCAAAATATTTTTTTCGCTCACATTGGCCACATTGTTCAAAATATATTGTACTGAAGCAAAGGATACCGATGTCGCGCCAGAGCTAATTTCCGTTTCGTTTTTAATTTTTTTACTTGCTTGAATCACACTGTTCACCAATCGTTCCATAAAAGCGTTGGCTAAACCTTCAGCTTTTGCCTCCGCAAAACTGTTTTTTATTTGCGCAATTATCTCAAAATCGCCCAAAATCTGGCTGTCTAAACCAGTTCCAACCCTAAAAATATGGTTAATCGCCTCCTGATTTTTGTACACAAATCCCACTTCCTGAAACTCGTTGACAGTTCCGTTACTATTGTCACAAAGCAATTTAATGAGCTGAAAAGGGTGTTCTGCAAAACCGTAAATTTCCGTGCGATTGCAAGTAGAAGTTACAATTAAACTTTTAATACCTTCTGCTTTCGCCTGTTGCATCACAGTGGCTTTTGCTAAATTTCCAAGGCTAAATTTTCCTCGTATTTCGGCATCAGCTTTCTTGTAACTCAACCCAACCGCATAAAAAGTTTGATGTTTCACCGGATTTTTTTTCTCCATAAATAATCTTCAAATTTTTTTTCAGAAGCCTCCCGAAATTTCGGGACCAGGCATTTTTTTCATCATTTTCCTGCTTTTGCCATTATCTCACTTCTCCTTTGAAGTCGTGAGGACACTAGTTCTCCCGAAGCTTCGGGAAGTGCTATGTTTCATCATTAGGCTTCTTTTAAACTTTTGGCAAAACCTAAAAAACAGACTTTGCACTTTAGCCCACAAAATTATTAGTATCATCTTTACAAAAATAACGCTACAAGTGCTAATTGTGTCGCTCTCGGATATTTTGATAATTTTGGCAATTCTAAATTAGAAAAAGGCTACATTTGCAATGAAATCAGGCATTTTTAACCGTTTTAGTTTAGAACTATTCTAAATAAAACTTAAATCGAAAATAAAATTACCGACAAAAAAAATACCGCTATGAGTTCACCGGAAGAAATTAAAATTGAGGACGACTTTATTATCATCAGGTTTCAAAACGATTCGGACGCTGTTTCACATTTTGAACGAGATGTTAACAAAGAATTAATACAGTTTCATTTTGGCATAAAAGGGCGGGCCAAATTTATTTTTAATCAAGGTCATTATGCTTTAGATTTGCGGGAAGATTTGTCGCTTTTTCTATACAATCCACAAAAAGAATTGCCTGTTCATCTCGAAATTGCACCCCATTCTTGGATTGTTTCGGTATTAATTTCTATCAAAAAATTTCATGCTTTATTTTCTACCGAAGCCGATTACATCCCATTTTTAAGCGAAGAAAATAAAGACAAAAAGTATTACAAAGACGAGCCCATTTCACCTTCGATGTCTATTGTATTGAACCAACTTTTCAATTTTAACCTAAATCCTTCAATTAAAAATTTATATTTCAAAGGTAAAGCCTACGAATTGTTAAGCCTTTATTTCAACCGAAACGAAGATTCAAATGCCGAACAATGTCCGTTTTTAGTTGATGAAGATAATGTTTTGAAAATAAAAAAAGCCAAAGAAATTGTCATCGCCAACATGTCAGAACCGCCGAGTTTGCAGGAATTGTCAGACCAGGTAGGCATCAATCTCAAAAAATTAAAAATGGGATTTAAACAGATTTATGGCGATAGCGTTTACAGTTTTTTATTCGACTACAAGATGGAATATGCAAGAAAATTATTGGATAGCGGTTCATATAATGTCAATGAGGTGGGACTAAAAATAGGGTACAGCACAGCAAGTCATTTTATAGCCGCGTTCAAGAAAAAATTTGGTACCACACCTAAAAAGTATTTAATGTCGATTAACTCTAATGCATCAATTTGAGAATTTGGAAATTTGAAAATGGTTCGTTCCTGATCAATTCCTTCTCTGCTAAATAAAATTCAAATAGTTAAATATAATAAATTGTGATTTTGAACTTTTTGCTTTTTCCAAATCTTCAAATTCTCATTTTTCAAATCAACACAAATGAAAGGCGTATTATTAGTAAATCTGGGTTCTCCGAAAAGTCCCAATCCAAAAGATGTAAAACCGTATTTAGACGAATTTTTAATGGACAAATATGTGATAGACGTTCCGTATTTGTTACGTGCGTTATTAGTTCGTGGTATTATTTTAAGAAAACGTCCGGAAGAATCCGCTCATGCTTATCAAAAAATTTGGTGGGAAGAAGGTTCTCCCTTAATGGTTTTGTCCGAAAGAATGCACAAAAAAGTTCAGGCAAAAACGGATATTCCGGTAGCGTTGGCCATGCGTTACGGTGAAATGACCATTGAAAAAGGTTTGCAAGAATTGCACAACCAAGGCGTTACAGAAGTTTTGCTTTTTCCGTTGTATCCACAATATGCAATGGCATCTACATTGACAATTCTGGTTTTGGCCGAAAAAATCCGCAAAGAGAAATTTCCACATATGACATTTACAGATGTTCCAGCGTTTTATAACAAACCGGATTATATCAAAAACCTTTCGGATTTAATCCAAAAAAGTTTGGAAGGATATGAGTATGACCAACTGGTTTTTTCCTATCACGGAATTCCAGAACGCCATATCAGAAAAACGGATGTAACAAAATCTCATTGTAAAATTAATGGTTCATGTTGCAACACGCCTTCTGCGGCACACGCTTTTTGCTACCGTCATCAATGTTACGAAACCACACGTTTAGTAGTAGAACAATTAGGAATTCCGAAAGAAAAATATACCCAAACTTTCCAATCCAGGTTAGCAGGCGACAAATGGCTCGAACCTTATACTGATGTTGAAATCGACAAAATGCCTTCTAAAGGAATCAAAAAAATTGCGGTGGTAACGCCAGCTTTTGTAACTGATTGTTTAGAAACTTTGGAAGAAATAGCTATGCGTGCTAAAGAAGACTTTGAAGCCAATGGAGGCGAAGAATTTTTAGCAATTCCATGTTTAAATGATGATGATAATTGGGTGGAAACAGTTGTGAATTGGATTGAAGAATGGAAATGCCCCCTAACCCCCAAAGGGGGAATTCAGGAAAACGCTAAGTTAAATTAAATATGGCGGTTTCTTCGGAAGAATTAGGAAAAAAAGACATCAGAAAACTGCTGATTACGCAAGCCATTCCGTCCTCAATTGGGATTTTGTTTATGTCGGTAAATATCTTAGTTGACACGATTTTTGTAGGTCAATGGGTGGGTTCGTTGGCAATTGCAGCAGTTTCGGTGGTGTTGCCTTTTACTTTTTTAATTTCTTCTTTGGGAATGGCAATTGGCGTTGGCGGAGGTTCAGTGCTTTCTCGGGCTTTAGGTTCAGGTAACAAAGAAAAAGCTGATATTGTTTTTGCGAACCAAATCATGATGACTTTTATCTTGGCATCCGTGTTCGTGTTGTTAGGATTATTTTTCGAAGAAGAAACGCTTTTGATTTTTGGTGCGAACGGAAACATTATGAAACCCGCCAAAGAATTTTTTCTTTCGGTTTTGCTAGGTGTTCCGCTCTTGGCACTTTGTATGATGGGAAATAACGTGATTAGAGCTGAAGGAAAACCTACTTTTGCCATGATAAGCATGATCATTCCAGCGTTTGTCAATATTATACTGGATGTAGTTTTTATCAAAATTTTAGACCTCGGAATTACCGGAGCTGCTTATGCCACGTTTGTCTCTTACTTGAGCAGCTTTTTATTTGTATTGTGGTTTTTTATCTTTAAAACCGAATTAAAATTAGGTTGGCATCATTTTAAATTTCACAAAAAAATCGTAGCTGAAATTACCTCGTTGAGTTTTGTAACCTTTGCAAGACAAGGCGTTGTTAGTATTTTGTCGATTATATTAAATCATACCTTATATACTTTTGGTGGCGAACATTCGGTAACTGTTTACGGAATTATTAGTAGGATGTTGATGTTTGCTCTATTTCCTGTTTTGGGAATTACTCAGGCATTTTTACCGATTGCGGGTTATAATTATGGAGCCGATAATTACCACAGAGTCAAACAAAGTATTCGGATTTCCATACAATATGCGGCGGTTTTGGCAATTGCAATTTTTGTGGTAATTTTAATTTTTTCAAAATCTATTGTGACGGTTTTTACTACTGATCAATTGGTGATTGATGAAACGCCAAATGCTTTGCGATGGGTTTTTGCGGCATCGCCAATTATCGCAATTCAGTTAATTGGAGCCGCTTATTTTCAAGCGGCCGGAAAAGCTAAAAAAGCGTTATTGCTTACTCTGACGAAACAAGGTTTTTTCTTGATTCCGCTGGTGTTAATTTTACCACATTTCTTCGGGATTTTCGGGGTTTGGATTGCGTTTCCCATTGCCGATATTTTGTCAACCATTATCACCGGAATTTATTTGAAAAAAGAAATGAACGAACATTTAATTGAAGAATGATAGACTATTACAACTATATCAAATCACTACATCTTATTTTTGTAATCACTTGGTTTGCAGGGCTTTTTTACATTGTTCGATTGTTTGTTTACCAGATTGAAGCCAATGAAAAACCTTCGCCTGAAAAAGAAATTTTACAGAAGCAGTATAAACTCATGAGTTACCGTTTGTGGTACATTATCACTTGGCCGTCGGCGGTTTTAGCCATTATTTTTGCCATTGTACTTTTAATTTTAATGCCAGGATGGTTGGAACAATCATGGATGCATGTCAAACTTGGCTTTGTTTTTGCCCTCATTTTGTACCAATTAAAATGCCATCAAATATTTAGGCAATTGCAAAATGATGAGGTAAAACATTCGGCTAATTTTATGCGTTTGTGGAACGAAGGTGCAACCATCATACTTTTTGCAGTGGTTTTTTTGGTAATTTTGAAAAATGCCTTCAACTGGATTTTTGGTGTTGTCGGTATTATTTTATTTTCAATATTACTAATGTTAGGTTTTAAATTTTACAAAAAAATTAGAGAAAAAAACCGTTAGCAATGCTCAAACCCATTAAAATCAAACGATTGTCACTTCGGGTACGGATATTTTTATCCATGATTTTTCTCACCCTAATTTCATCTGTTTTAATGGCTTCGCTTTCGATTTATCAGTTTAAAGAAGCGGCAAAAGAATACCATGAAGAACGGCTCGAACGGCGGGAAACTGCTATCAAAGAACACATTAATTATGTGTTGAATACCACGACTTATCCGCTTACTTCAGAAAATTTGCCACTCATTTTTAAAGATAAAATTTACGAATTAGCTGATATTCACAGTCTTCCGATTAATTTGTATAGCCTTGACGGTAAGCTGTTAAAATCGTCGAAAGCTTCTTTTACGGTTGATACCATTTTACCTCCCGTTCCGGATTATATTTTGAAATTAGTAAAATCTTCGATGGATAAAAGGTATGTGGATGTGCAAAGTATTGACGGCGTAAAGTTTCGATCTTCGTATGCACAAATTAAAGATACAAAGTTTAAACCGCTCGGAATTTTAAACCTTCCTTACATTCCAGACGATGGTTTTTATGAACGAGAATTGCGAAATTTCCTCATTCGGCTTGGGCAAGTTTACGGGATTATGTTGGTCGTGGCATTCGTTTTGGCGTATTTTTTATCGAGTTACATTACGCAATTTTTAAAGTCAATTACCGATAAAATTACCGAAACGCGTTTCAACCAAAAAAACGAAAAAATCAATCTGGAGGATAGCTCCAGAGAAATTGCGCTTTTGGTCCATGCTTATAATGCGATGGTGGATGAATTGGAAGAAAGTGCTTCGAAATTGGCGCAAAGCGAACGGGAACAAGCGTGGCGCGAAATGGCGAAACAAGTAGCTCATGAAATTAAAAATCCGTTGACCCCGATGCGTTTGACCGTGCAAAGTTTCCAACGAAAATTTAACGCCAACGATCCAGAAATTCAACAGAAAATGGCGGATTATTCCAATACCTTGATTCAACAAATTGACACGATGAGTTCCGTAGCTTCGGCGTTTTCTAACTTTGCCTCCATGCCAGCCCAACAAAATGAAACCCTCAATGTGGTGAATGTGGTGCAGCTTACTTTGGATATTTTTAATGAAGATTATATTCAATTTAAAAGTGAAGAAGACGAAATTATTACGGTGATGGATCGAACCCAATTGATTCGTGTGGTGACGAATTTGGTGAAAAATGCCATTCAGGCGATTCCCGAGAATCAAGTGGAAAAATCAGTCGAAGTTTTGGTTAAGAAAGAAGAAAATCAGGTTTTGATTAGTGTGAAAGACAATGGAACCGGCATTGAAGGCGATCATCTTGATAGAATTTTTGAGCCAAAATTTACCACCAAAAATTCCGGAATGGGACTTGGTTTAGGAATCATTAAAAATATTATAGAAAACTACAACGGAACAATTACCTTTGAAACTGCTGCTGGAAAAGGCACTGTTTTTTGTGTTTTTCTTCCGATAATAAAAATGTAAAAATTTCAATATGATGAATTACGACAATATTTTAATCCATTCGGAAAATGGAATTGCAACGCTAACGATTAATCGTCCGGAAAAGTTGAATGCTTTGAATAAAGCGACGATTGCTGAACTACACAATGCGTTTGAAACTTTGGAACAACAAGCGGAAATTCGTGCGATTATTTTAACCGGAAGCGGCGAAAAAGCCTTTGTGGCTGGAGCAGACATTTCAGAATTTGCCAGTTTTTCTGTTGCCGAAGGCGAAATGCTTGCCGCACAAGGTCAGGAACAATTGTTTGATTTTGTAGAAAATTTAAAAAAGCCTGTAATTGCTGCTGTTAACGGTTTTGCGCTTGGCGGCGGATTAGAGTTGGCGATGGCTTGCCATTTCCGTATTGCTTCAGACAATGCTAAAATGGGTCTGCCAGAAGTTTCGCTTGGCGTAATTCCGGGTTATGGAGGAACACAACGTTTGCCACAATTAATTGGCAAAGGCAAAGCGATGGAATTGATCATGACGGCAGGAATGCTAACTGCTGAAGAAGCGAAAACCTGCGGATTGGTAAATTATGTCGTGCCACAAAGCGAACTTTTGGATTTGGCAAAAAACATTGCCGTAAAAATTTTACGCAATTCACCAATGGCAATCAGCAAAGCCATTGAAGCGGTAAATGCCAATTTTAAACACGACGTAGATGGTTTTAGAGCCGAAATTAAAGCCTTTGGCGAATGTTTTGGAACCGAAGATTTTAAAGAAGGAACGACTGCATTTTTGGAGAAGCGGAAACCAACTTTTTTAGGAAAATAAATGAAAACTGGAAGAAATCACGTTTTTTTGTTTCATTATTAATCAAAAAAAAACTCCGGAAAATTTCTGGAGTTTTTAGTTTTTTGTGGTGGAAGATTAGTTACCTCCGAATACTCTAATATTATCAATTTGATAAGTTGAAGTAATTCCTGTGGCAGAACCTCTGTAACGGAATGCGATGTAAACATTTCCATTGTAAGAAGAAAGATCAACAGGACCTGAACTTGTAAAATCTGTTGGATAAGATTGCGTTTGTGGTGCCATAATTGGATTTAATTGTGTCCAAGTTGCAGCGTTAATTGCAGCAGCTGTTCCAGCTCCACTATAATTTGTAGAAATGTGAACGGTTACTGCTTCGCCATTGGCAAAACCAATTTTAGAACCAAACATTAAAAACTCTCCTGTTGTAGCATCTAAATTAATCGCTGGAGTAATTAACCAAGTATCCATGTTGCTTTCTCCTGTTCCAAAAGCAGAAAGTTGTGCATATTTGTTTCCGCTGAAAATTCTCGCTTCCCATCTTTCTGCTCCACCGTTAAGGGAAACATTAGACCATCCTGGTAAGTTAACAAATTGATTGTTTCCTGTTGCAGCAATGCTTTCGAAATCTTGGCTAAAAAAAGCTTCAATTCTTGGATCTCCCAATTGTACATCGTTTTCTGTTCTAATCATAAACTGAAAATCGTTGTTGAATTTGGTCATGACACCACGAATTTTTCCACTTCCGGTAGGTGTTTGGTTTTTTGCAAATTGTGCATATTCACTCACACGAACAATTAAAGTGTTTCCTTGAAGATCCGTAATGTTATGGTTTGTTGCACCACCAATGCTATTTAACGACGCATCGTAATACGTTTTTCCGTTAGATGCCGACGAAAATTGAACCTCATCTAATTCAATCAACATGTTTAAGTATTGATTGCTTTTAGCTTCGGCAATAGTAAGATGTTTTACAATTTCATCTTCGTTTACTTTATCACAAGATCTGATGATTGTTTGCGGATATTCTACTCTCGACATTCTTCCTACTGAATCATCATTTGGATTATCTGGAGTATTGTTGTTGTAAAGCGAACCGATGATAGTTGATGAATGTTGGTTTACAAAATACCTGTCTTTTAATTTGACATATACTTTTCTTCCTGGTTCATACTTTGTATATAAATTGTAATCATCTGCCGGCATGCTGAAACCTTTTGTACCATCAACTGACATCAAAGTGATCGATTTGTAAAAATTTCCACCTTGGTCGCTTGAGGTAACATAAGCTTCAATTACATCATCAGCTGTATATTGCTGATAGGTAGCTGTAGCAGCACCTGTAATGTCCGAAACTTGTTTGGTTACGGCAAGAGTTTGGCATTTTCCTTCTAAATTAGGAACACCGTAGTCATCGTCATGAGAGCAATTGGTTAGCAACGCAACGGTTGCTAATGCGATGGCTCCTTTATAAAATATCTTCTTCATAATTTAATAATTAATATACGATTACATTATCAATTTGAAAGCCTCCTGCAAGAGTTGTGCCGTTTCCGGTAGCTTTAAATCCGATAAAAATTTCGCCGTTATAATTTGATAGGTCAATTGTTCCTGAATTTACATATTCGTACCAATCGTTGTCCATATCTGCAAAATTAGCCGTAAGAGGTTGCCAGTTTGCAGTTGTGGCGTTGGTTCCGTCATAATCTGTAGAAACAAACACCTCTATCGTGTTACTTGCTGATTCAAGGTGATGTTGAGCCGACTGAAAAGTTAGCTTTTTTTCGCCACCTTCTAAATTAATTGCTGGCGTAATTAACCAAGCAATGTTTGAGGGTTGTCCGGAATTAAAAGATGAAAATTCGGCATAGCCTGCGTTGTCATCGGTAAAAACTCTTTCTCTCCAAACTACGGTTCCGGCTTCGGCAACAGTGGACCAGCCTTCTGTATTCAATGGCGTTTCATAGTTTGTATTATCATTGAAATCCTCGAAAAACAAAGCGGATTTTACCGGTGGGATGTCAAAATCATCTTCGCTAACACAAGAAATTCCTGAAGTTGCGAGTAATGTTATTAGTGAAAATTTTAAAAAAATATTTTTCATAATCAATTTTTAGAAGTTGATGTATAAATTTACGAAAAATGTTCTGCCGTAACCGTAGAAATATTTCGTTCCGAAAGAGCGAATTCCGCTTGTGTTATCTTGAACATAATCTGGGTAAGCAGCTTTACGTGATTGTTCGAATCCTCCTGTTTTGTAGGTAATATCAAAAACGTTGTTTACCGAAGCAAAAAATCCGAAAGTATTGCCATCAATTCTCCAAGATTTTCCTCCTGTTAAATTTACCAACGTAAATGGGTCGAATTTTTCTTGACGAAGTGCATTGGTCACATTTTCTGTAGTGGCACCGTCATAAGAAATTCCTGTGGCCGGGTTAATGGTAAAGTTAGAAGTTCTCAACACGTTAGAAACATCTACGTAATTATCGTCAAGATAGTTTACATTGGCTCCAATCCACCAAAAATGTGGGTCGCGATATTCTAAACCAAATGAATACGCTTGTTGCGGCATTCCTGGCAAACGGTAATTTTTTAAATAAGCCGTTCCGAAATTTCTCAACGGAAGTGGGTTTGTTTCGGTAGCCAAAGCATCATCGTTTAGACGTACGTTTGGATTATTGTCATAAATGTACTGACCATAAGAAGCCGCTGCAGTAGCTTTAATTGTAGAAGTAATTTGGTATTCTAAACCAAGTTCTCCTCCGATATTTCTTTTGTTGATTCCGGTTACAATTTCACTTACAAATGAATCTGCATCTCCTTCGATATCACCTATACTTTCTGCGTAGAAAAATGATAAATCGGCACTATTTTGAATTTTTGAGAAAAATCCTGTAATTCTTGCTTTTAATTTTGGCATTCTCAAGATGTAACTTGCGTCTGCACTCATGATTCTTTCACTTTCAAGATCAGGTGTGATGTTGTTGTTCAAACGTGCGTTTGTAAACGTATTTCTCAAATTCGGCGCTTTAGTCATGTAAGCTCCGTTAAAATCGAACAAGTGGTTTCCGGTTACTTTAAATGTTACCCCACCTTTGAATCCGAAGTTTTCGAAGATCATTTTTTTACTTTTTCCAAAAGAGTTGTTTGCATAAATTCCGTTACGGTACAATCCTTCTCTTTGGTATTCGCTTCTTGAGAAACTTTGTGCCAAATAAAAATCAGCTTTTCTGTAAGTAAATTTAAATTGCGTGAAAGCATCTACAACATCTGCAAATAAATTGTAGTTGTAACCATATTTATCTCCAACTCCAATTTGACGGTTTGGATTATTTAAGTCTGATTGCGAAGCATTTCCTTGGAAAAATGGATCAAAGTCAATAAAGTATGGACCACCAAGCAAATCGAGCAAGTTTTGGAAATTGCTTGATTGTAATTTTCTGTAAGTAACACCAGCATTTAAAATGATGTTATCAGAAAGGTCTGAAGCAAACAATGAATTTGCGGTCCAAGTTTTGTCATCCGTTCTGTCTTCGTACAAAGCATAAATACTATTTCCTAAAGCAGAATTTTGGTTGGCCAAATACATTGCATCCCAGTCAATTTGACTGTTGTTTAAGAAATAACCTCTTAAAGCATCCGCTTCTTCATAATCCGGAAGCCAAGTGCCATCTGGAGTAAAATAATTTAAAGCATAACTCGGGAGGTTTCTGTAGTAAGTTGGATCTGGATTGTTTGCGTTTTGGAAATCAATACGCGAGTTCCCGATAGAACCAAATTGGTAAGATACATTAGTGTTTAAGCTATTTTTATCATTAATTTTCCAATAGTGGCTTAACATAAAAATTGGCTCTTCTACGTCTTTATCACGTGAATTTCTTTTTTTACCATCTTGCCAACCCCAATAAGAGTTGTATTTCACACCCATAAGGTCGTTTACTTCTTTAGTATTTGGCGAATTTTTTCCTCTACTGTTTTGAGCGTAAATAGCAGTAAAATTCAAACTGTGGTTAGCGTTAAATCTTTTTTCAACACTTGCAAACATCGAAAGTGCATCATAGTCCGTTCCTTCAAAATGACCTTCTTCAGCCCATCGTTTTGAAGCAGATAAAACGTAAGCCCAACCGTCTTTGTCCATTCCTGAAGCATGAGTAATCATTGATCTCCAGTTATAATTTGTGTTAGTTCCTGAAAATGAAATTCTGGTTCCAGGTCTGTAAAAAGAAGCTCTTGTATTAATTTCTTGAGTTCCTAAAATCCCTCCAAAAGTATAATCTGAAGGAGCAGAACCCATTGTAAATTCTTGGTTTCTTGTTGCATCGTTTAATCCACCCCAGTTACTCCATTGTGGTCTTCCGTCGTACAACTTGTTCATTACAATACCATTAATCATGGTAGTTCCGTATTCGTTATCTAAACCTCTGATTCTAAAACGTGCTTGTCCCCAATTAAAAGCAGCAGATTGCTGAAACGCATCTCTTGTGGCTTGTAAAAGTCCAGCAGTACTTTCTGATCCACTGTTATCATCACCCAAATCACTTTCGGTAATGGTAATTAAACTCAATTGTTGTTCAGAAGTAATATCTTCTTCCAAAACAACTAATCCAATGTCTAAAGGCTCGCCTTCAACTTCAATTGATAATAATTGACGAGAGAACCCCGTACTTTTTACCTCCAAAAGGTAAGTACCTTCAGAAACTTTTTCAAAAACAAAAATACCGTCAGAATTTGTCAATACGGTTAAAGTTGTGTTTTGAAGTGTTGCAACAACATTCTGCATCGGCTTTTGTGTTTTTGAATCCACAACACGTCCTTTAACTAAAGACTCTTGTTGCGCAAATGCAAAAACAACCTGCATTACAAATAGAATACTAATTACAAGTTTTTTCATAAATTAATTTAAGTTAATACATTCTTGTTAAGTTAATTATTTCTTAACAGCCGGCAAAGTTATATTATTTAATTATATTATTTACTTTTGCAGCGAGTTTTATATCAAACTTCACATTAAATTAATATTTCTATTTATGAGAATTTCCAATTTTATCGCCCTGTTTACTGTGATTTTGTCAATGAATGTGGCTACAGGGCAGGAAAAAAAATTTAAAGTTCAAACCGTTGCATTTTACAATTTGGAGAATTTATTCGACTTTTCGGATGATCCGAACATCAATGATGAAGAATATACTCCTGCTAACGGATGGACAAAAGAAAAATATCAAACCAAGTTAACCAACTTGAGTCGAGTGATTTCCGAACTTGGAACAAGTGAACACCAAAAAGAAGCACCTGCCGTTTTAGGCGTTTGCGAAATCGAAAACCGTGGTGTTTTGGAAGATTTAATAAAACAACCTTTACTAATCAATAAAGATTACGGAATCGTGCACTTTGATTCACCTGATCGTCGTGGAATTGACGTAGGATTTTTATACCAAAAAAAGCATTTCAAACCCACAAGTTACATCAATGTTCCTTTAATTATCTACGATCAGTCAGATAATACTAAAAGAATTTACACTCGTGACCAACTTTTAGTTTCCGGACTTTTTGATGGCGAAGAAATGCACTTCATCGTAAATCACTGGCCATCACGTTCTGGAGGAGAAAAAAAATCAAGCCCTAACCGTGAAGCTGCCGGAAGATTGAACCGAAAAATTATCGATTCGTTGTACAACATCAACCCAAATGCAAAAATCATTACTATGGGAGATTTAAACGATGGACCTTACAATAAAAGTGTAAAAGTTGAAATTGGTGCCAAAGCTAAAAAAGAAGAAACCAAAGCTAGAGGAATGTTCAACCCAATGGAAGAAATGGCAAACAAAGGAATTGGAACCTTAGCTTACCGTGACGCTTGGGATCTTTTTGACCAAATGATTCTATCAGAACCACTCATCAAAAAAGATTATTCAAGCTACACTTTTTGGAAAGCAGGCGTTTATAACAAGCCGTTCCTAACCCAAACCAGCGGAAGATTTAAAGGATATCCACTTCGTAACGCCAATGGCGAAGTAGGATTTAGCGATCACTTCCCGGTTTACCTCTACCTTATCAAAGAAGTAAAATAAATATCAAGGTCGGTTCATTCCGGCCTTTTTTATTTTAGTAAATTAGTCAAAAAATTAATGATGGCCACAACACCTCCCTTCAACCTCAATAAATGGATTGACGAAAACCGACACTTGCTCAAACCACCCGTTGGCAACAAAAATATTTACGTCGATTCGCAAGATTACATCGTGATGATTGTCGCCGGACCAAACGCCCGAAAAGATTATCATTATAACGAAACCGAAGAATTATTTTACCAACTCGAAGGTTCAATAAAAGTCATTGTCCAAGACAATGGCGAAAAAAAAGAATTTGAGCTCAATGCTGGCGACATGTATCTTCATCCGCCCAAAACGCCACATTCACCAGTTCGTTCTGCTGGTTCCATAGGTTTAGTGATTGAGAGAAAACGAGCCGGAAAAGGTTTCACAGATGGTTTACTTTGGTTCTGCGAAAACTGTAACCACAAACTCCACGAAGTCTATTTTGAACTCAACGACATCGAAAAAGATTTCCTTCCCCATTTTCAGCATTTTTACAATTCCAAAGCCTTGCGACAATGCAAAAAATGTGGCACCATCATGGAAGCCGACAAACGTTATACATTAAAAAGGTAATCCGGCAAAGTTTTTAAAACCTTTTATAGATTCTATTTTTTTAGGAGCTATTTCCCGCTTTTCGCTGCAAGTCCTCAACAAAAAAGCCGTGTTTTTAAGTTCTGCAAAGAGCTTCTCCCGAAGCGTCGGGAGTCGCTTTTGCAAAACAAAAAACACAGGCTTTTTTGTTTCCGGGCTTTCCGCTACAATCAGGGCTAATTATGCATCCAGTACCAAGTCTACTAAGTTTATGAAACCTATTCGGCAACAACAATTCCAAAAATTCCAAAAAATTTTCCCATAGCCCTGATGCTGTAATTGTTTGAGCTCTTAAACCTGTTCTTTAAAAAACAGGTTTAAAGCGAGTGGCTGCAGCAGGAAAATGTCCCGAAGCTTCGGGATAAAAAAAATTCACAGACCTTTCGCTCCATGAAAATCATAAGAGACAAGATTGCCAAAATCATAATTTTATTGGTAAAATCCACCTATAAATTATAACTTCGCAAAAAAATATTACAATTTACAATTAAAAAGTTATAAATGGCAACAATAGCAAATCAGTTTGGAATGCAGGAAGCCTTGCAACAATTAGGCTTAAAAGATATTAATGAAGGAACTTCTACTGGAAATTCTTGGTTTTCAAATGGAGAAATTATCGAAAGTTTTTCACCAGTTGACGGACAATTAATTGGCAAAGTTAAAGCCACCACCAAAGCCGATTACGAAAAAGTTATGGAATCAGCGGCTGAGGCCTTTAAAACTTTTCGCGTGATGCCAGCTCCGCAACGTGGTGAAATTGTTCGTCAATTCGGACAAAAATTACGTGAGAAAAAAGAAGCACTCGGAAAATTAGTTTCTTATGAAATGGGAAAATCACTGCAAGAAGGTTTGGGCGAAGTGCAGGAAATGATTGACATTTGCGACTTTGCCGTTGGATTGTCGCGCCAGTTACACGGTTTTACCATGCACTCTGAACGTCCTGGACATAGAATGTATGAGCAATACCATTCGCTTGGAATTGTGGGAATTATTTCTGCGTTTAATTTTCCGGTTGCGGTTTGGTCTTGGAACACGGCTTTGGCTTGGATTGCCGGAGATGTTTGCGTTTGGAAACCATCAGAAAAAACGCCTTTATGTGGTGTGGCTTGTCAAAATATCATTGCCGAAGTGTTGAAAGAAAACAACCTTCCGGAAGGAATTTCTTGCCTGATTAATGGGGATTACAAAGTAGGAGAATGGATGACAAATGATGTTCGTGTTCCTTTAATTTCTGCCACAGGTTCTACCCGAATGGGGAAAATTGTCGCGCAAACCGTTGCCGGAAGATTAGGAAAATCCTTACTTGAATTAGGTGGAAACAACGCCATTATTGTAACTCCAGATGCTGATGTAAAAATGACGGTGATTGGAGCGGTTTTTGGCGCTGTTGGAACGGCGGGACAACGTTGTACTTCAACCCGAAGATTGATTATCCACGAAAGTATTTATGATAAAGTGAAAGAAGCAATTGTTTCGGCTTATGGACAATTAAAAATTGGAAATCCTTTGGATCAAAACAATCACGTTGGCCCGTTAATTGACAAAGGTGCTGTTGAAGCTTACAACCACGCTTTGAAAAAAGTAGTGGAACAAGGCGGAAAAATTATTGTAGAAGGTGGCGTACTTTCGGGTGAAGGTTACGAAAGCGGTTGTTATGTAAAACCTGCCATTGCGGAAGCCGAAGGTCATTTTGAAATCGTGCAACACGAAACTTTTGCTCCGGTTTTATATCTGTTAAAATATTCTGGCGAAGTGGACAATGCTATCGAAATTCAAAACGGAGTAGCACAAGGATTGTCGTCTGCTATTATGACCAATAATTTGCGTGAAGCGGAAAAATTCCTTTCTGTTGCAGGTTCTGATTGTGGAATTGCCAATGTAAACATCGGAACTTCTGGTGCTGAAATTGGTGGCGCTTTTGGAGGTGAAAAAGAAACCGGAGGCGGTCGCGAATCGGGTTCTGATGCTTGGAAAGTATATATGAGAAGACAAACCAATACCATTAATTACACGACAAATTTACCTTTGGCACAAGGAATTAAATTTGATTTGTAAGATTTTTTTAAAATTTTTGAAAGATAAAAATCCCGCTGAAAAAGCGGGATTTTTTTTATTTCTCCCACAAACTATCTGTAAAATAAAACTTACAATCCATAAAATTTTCGACCACTTTAAAGTCTAAATCGGTGGCTAAATTTTCGATTTCTTCGAAGCTGTATTTTTTGGAAAGTTCGGTCCAAATAAGTTCATCTTTTTGGAAATTAAAAGTTTTGTCGAGCGTTTTGCTGTACACATTTTGCTTCACCAAACTGCACAAATAACTGTTGACTTCGCCATTTTCGGGATTGTAATGGCAATAGAACTCAAATTGGTCTAAAGAAATATCGGCTTCTAATTCGCGGTTGATTCTTCGCAGTAAATTAATGTTGAAGGCTTTTGTGATGCCGTGAGGATCATCATACGCTTTTTGAATGATTCGCGGATTTTTTTTAAGGTCGATTCCCATCAATAGTTTGTCGCCTTTTTTCATTCCCGAAGCAAATTTTTTCAGTAAATCTCGGGCTTCAATTTCGCTATAATTTCCAATGTTTCCGCCTAAAAACAAAAATAAATTAGGAATTTCTTCTTTGGAAATATCTTCTAAAATATCAAAATAGTCGCCAATTTTTGAATTCATTTTCAATTCAGGAAGCGAAATTTTCATATTTTCTTCTAAAATTAAAATGGCTTCCTCCGAAATATCGATTGGTACGTATGTGAAATCGGCTTTTTTATGCAAAAAAGTTTTGAGCAAATGTTTCGTTTTCACACCATCTCCCGAACCAAACTCCACAATATTAAAAGGTTGGCTGAAGTTGAGCTTTTGCAAAATGTTCTCGGATTGTTGCGATAAAATTTCGAATTCGCAACTTGTGGGATAATATTCCGGCATTTTCATGATTTGCTGGAAAATATGGCTTCCTTCATCATCATAAAAATAGCGTGAAGACAAATGTTTTTTAATGTCTGTAAAGCCTTTCAGGACGTCTTTTGCGAAAGCAGTATTTTGTATTGTGGTAGTAGTTTCCATGTTTTTTTATTTTGCCAAACGAATTCCGTTGAATTGCCAACGTTCGTTTGCGTGAAAGAAATTTCTATATGTTTTTCGGCTGTGATTTGGGGAAGTCGCACAACTCGAACCACGTAAAACCATTTGGTTAATCATGAATTTTCCGTTGTATTCGCCAATGGCACCTTCGGGTTTTTTAAAATTTGGATACGGCAAATAAGCAGAATTCGTCCATTCCCAACGTTTTCCCCAGTCTAATTTTTCTGAAGCAATTTCCCATTCAAATTCAGTAGGAAGTCGCATTTTTTTCCATTCGGCAAAAGCCAAAGCTTCGTAAAAATTAACATGTGTAACAATGGCTGCGGGGTTTATTTTCTGCAAACCTTTTAATGTGTAATAAAACCATTCGCCGTTAATTTTATGCCAATAAAGTGGCGCTTCAATTTTATTTTCTGTCACCCAGGACCAACCTTCGTCGAGCCACAAATTAAAGTCTTGGTAACCTTTGGCTTCAATAAATTCTAAAAATTCGGCATTGGTAACAAGGGATTTAGAGATTTCAAATGTGTTGAGATACACTTTGTGTTGACCATGTTCATTATCGTAAGAAAATCCTTCGCCAGAAAATCCAATTTCGTAAAGACCTTCGTTAATTTTTTCAAAACCATTTTGGGAATTGCTTTGATTTTCACCTTCAAAATTTTCGCTGTAAACCGGAAAAAGAGGATTGTTCCCTAAAATATATTTGATGTCAGTCAACAATAATTCCTGATGTTGTTGCTCATGATTTAATCCCAGCATGACCAACTCTAGCAATGCATCGGCTTTGGTTTGCAACAAAATTTGCATGTGCAAATCCACATATTTTCGGTATTCAAAAATTTTTTCAACTCCCGGGCGTGTGATATTTCCGCGATCAGCACGAAAAACTCGATCCCCAACATTGTTATAATAACTGTTGAATAAAAAATTAAAATCAGCATCAAAAACTTGGTAATCGGGTAAATTTTCTTTGAGAATAAAAGTTTCAAAAAACCAAGTGGTATGTGCCAAATGCCATTTCGGAGGACTCACAAAATGGGCGGGTTGTGGCACATAATCTTCCGTTTGCAAGGGTTGGCAAAGCGTTTCGCTGTGTTTTCTGATGCTAAAATATTGTTCAGACAAAGTCATCGTTAGGTGGTGTTTGAAATAAATTTACAAAGAATGAACGGTTATGTTTTTAAACGAAGTGGTTTTTAACCAATTTATAACGTTTTTTTGATTGTATGAATTTTTGTCAAGCAACCTTTTTTTTGAAATAGCATCTCTAGAAAAAATAAAAACATGAAAAAAATAATTTTACTATTAATTGTGTTAACATTGGGTTGTAGTAACGATGATGATAATCAGCGATATTGCACTGAAGAATTTGTTTTTGGGTTAGAAGTAACCGTGAAAAATGCCGAAACCGGAGCCAATTTACAAGAAGGAGTAACCGTTGTTGCCACAGATGGAAATTATTCCGAAACTTTAGAATTGGCGTATTATGGACTCTCAACTTTTCTTGGAGCAGGTGAAAGGCGTGGAAATTATACCCTAACAGTTACCAAAGCAGGTTTTCAAACGTATGTATCGCAACCCATAAACGTAACCGCTGACGAGTGTCATGTCATTACCGAAAGAGTTACTGTGGAGCTACAGCCTGAATAATTTTTTAAAAAGATAAAAACAAAAAAAATTCCCGGAATTTCCGGGAATTTCTTTATTAATTGATGTAATAAATATAACCTACGTTCAGCCATACGAGCCAATCGTTAGCCTTATTTTCTGGATATCTATTTGGATCGGGATTTAATCCATCAACCCAGTTTGAAAAATAATATTGAAATCTTAAATCTATCATTAAATCGGAAAGTTCGCTTAATTTATATCGTGTTCCTACACTAGAAACGATAGACCAAGTTGTGCCGCTGTCATTTCTAAAAGCATCACGATATTTTTCGGGAGTGTTGATAATGGTTAATGGTCCGGTTGTAGAAGTAGCTTCCGGATCAAAATAACTAAATTGCGCTCCAAGACTCACAAATGGTGCAAAACTTCCTCTACTTACTGTAAAATCACGAATACTCCAAGGAAAATATTCTAATTGCATCCCAATATTAGTTACAGCAGTTTCACCACGCATGTTGCGAAGCTGTTCTGCAATAACTGAGGTTCGAGATTCATCAACCCATTTACCAAAATGTTTTAACTGGGTTTTATTATAAGACAATTCACTACGTAACTTAAAGTGATCGCTAAAATAAGAATAGGATCGCATACAGTTACATTCAGGATTATATGCAAAATTTAAATAATGCACAATACCTATTCCGTATCCGGTGTTGCCAGCATTTGTACTCATGTCTCGACGTTCACCATAATCAGATTGCATGGCAACCGGACCTGCAATTACACCAACTTCGTGGCCTAAACCAAATTGTGCAACGCTATTTTGAAGTCCTCCAAACATCAATGTTATTATGAGGAGTATTTTTTTAGGCATTTATTTCGGGTTAAATCATTTTTGCCAACAAATATATAAAAACAAAAATTACATACTAAAATAAATAACTAAAATACTTTTTTTCTTCACAAAAATGTCTTAAAAACCTATAAAACGCTGTATTAAAGATAAGTTTCATTTCTATTTCTTAACAAAAAAATAAATTACCACTCTTACGCAAAAAAACTTAGGTAATATTTAACTATAATGTATATTTGTGCGGTAAAACGAAAACGTTTTCAATAACGTAATAACTTAATAATCATGACAGAAAGCATTAATTCTTTTGTTGAAGCAGTTGCTAAAAGAAACCAAAACGAGCCTGAATTTTTACAGGCTGTGAAAGAAGTTGCAGAAACAGTGATTCCTTTCATCGAAGAAAATAAAAAATACCAAAATAAAATGCTCCTCGAAAGAATGGTCGAGGCAGAACGTATTATCACTTTCCGTGTTGTTTGGATTGATGATGCTGGAAATACACAAGTTAACAGAGGTTACAGAATTCAAATGAACTCTGCGATTGGTCCATATAAAGGAGGAATTCGTTTCCATCCATCAGTAAATTTGAGCATCCTTAAATTTTTAGCTTTTGAACAAACTTTTAAAAATAGCTTGACTACGTTACCAATGGGTGGCGGAAAAGGAGGAGCTGATTTTGATCCAAAAGGAAAATCTGATAATGAAATCATGAAATTCTGCCAAGCGTTTATGACAGAATTGTCAAAACACATTGGTGATAATACTGACGTTCCAGCTGGAGATATTGGCGTTGGCGGAAGAGAAGTAGGTTACATGTTTGGCCAATACAAAAGACTTAGAAATGAATTTACCGGAGTTTTAACCGGAAAAGGAATTTCTTTCGGGGGTTCATTAATTCGTCCGGAAGCTACAGGTTATGGCGATGTGTATTTTGCACAAAGCATGTTGCAAACTAAAGGCGAAAGTTTCCAAGGAAAAACAGTTGTCATTTCTGGTTCTGGAAACGTGGCGCAATATGCCGCTCAAAAAGCCACTCAATTAGGCGGAAAAGTAGTAACACTATCGGACTCGGCTGGATATATTTATGATGCTGAAGGAATTGATGCTGAAAAATTAGCACACGTGATGCAAATTAAAAATGTGGACTACGCAAGAATCAGCGAATATGTCAAAAAGTACCCTAATGCAAAATATGTGGCCGGAAAACGTCCGTGGGAAGTAAAATGTGATGTGGCTTTGCCATGTGCCACTCAAAACGAATTAAACGGTGAAGAAGCAAAAATGTTAGTAGATAACGGTTGTATTTGTGTGGCTGAAGGCGCAAATATGCCGTCAACTCCAGAAGCAATTGAAGTATTTCACAAAGCAAAAATTCTTTTTGCACCTGGAAAAGCTTCTAATGCAGGAGGTGTTGCCACTTCCGGTTTAGAAATGTCGCAAAACTCTCTTCGATTAAGTTGGACTTCAGAAGAAGTAGATGAGCGTTTGAAAAAAATCATGTTAGACATTCACGCTTCATGTGTAAAATATGGTTCAGATGGTAACGGCTACGTAGATTACGTAAAAGGAGCCAACATTGCAGGTTTCGTAAAAGTAGCTGATGCCATGTTAGCGCAAGGCGTTGTGTAAATTTTTACAAAAAATAAAACTGAAAAATGCCTTCTTTTAAACGGAAGGCATTTTTTTTAGATAAATTTTTGTCAATTGATATGAAAATCGAAATAAAACCGTTTGTAGTATATTTGTAGCCAATACTTAAAAAACATGAAAAAGCAGCTGCTTCTTTTTTTTATCATTTTCCTTTCAAGCACCGTTTTTGCCCAAAATAATTTGGTTTGGAAAAGTTATTTTTCCTACAACCAAGTCAACGATTTGACAGAAGCCAACACCCAAATTACAGCTGCTACACAAAAAGCACTTTTTTCGCAAAATCTTGCCACCAACGAACTTAAAACGATTACCACAATTGACGGTCTTTCCGGGCAAGATATTTCCGCAATTTTTTACAGTGCCACTTTTAACAAAACTATAATTGGTCATAATAACGGTTTAATTTTGGTGAGAAATGAAACCGACGGCAATATCGTGATTGCTCCCGGAATTCGAGACCAAGCAGGCGTTTCGCCCACTAGAAAAAAAATCAACCATTTCTACGAACACGAAGGAATATTATATATTTCAACTGATTTTGGCGTAGTACAATTTAACTTGACCAACAATCTTTTTGGTGATACTTATTTAATTGGAACTTCTGGTCAAGAAGTCATGGCTTATCAATCTACAGTTTTAAACGGAAATATTTACGTTGCCACCAATCAAGGTATTCGTTCGGCAAGCCTTGCTAATCCTAATCTTAACGATTTTGCACAATGGCAAACTTTTGATGCTGGTTCATGGATTGGCGTGACCACTCACGGAAATATTTTGGCTGCCGTCAATACCTCAGGAGTGGCTTCGCGACACAACGGAACTTCTTTTGTGGCTTTCGCCAATATTTCTCAGCAAGCCGTTGATTTCAGGTCTTTTAACGGAAATCTTACAATCACAACAGCTAACAATGTTTACGTTTTTGATGCTAATTATTCGCAATTGGTGCAGTACCAAAGCAATTTTTATGCAGACGAAATCGTTACATTTAATTGCGGAACAACAATTAGCAACCAAATTTTCATAGGTACCAATCAAGCCGGAATCATCAAAGTTCCCTTAAATAATTTAGCAAACGGCATCAGCATTAAACCTGATGGACCTTCCCGAAATAATATTTTTGCGTTAAGCGTTACTCCTTCGGGAAATATCTGGACGGTTTATGGAGGTTATAACGTGTTTTACGTTCCAGACGTGAGTAGTTACGGCATTAGTAAATTTTCTGAAACTGGCTGGCTCAACATCCCTTTTGAAGAAACCATGAACGCTAATTCACTAGTGCGAATTGCTGTAAATCCGCAGGATGAAAATAATGTTTTTATCAGTTCGTTTCACAGCGGTTTAATCGAAATTCAAAACGATGTTGTCATTGCAAAATACAATCATCTAACGCCAAACGGTCCCGAAGCCTTAATCTTTCCGCCAGACCCTAACTACAAATCTGTAAGAATAAATGGTTTAGCTTTCGACCGAAATAATGATTTGTGGTTTAATAATTCTTTGATTTCTAATGCTTTAAAAGTTCGTAGAGCAAATGGTTCTTGGCAAAGTTACTCAGTTGAAAATGTTTTGAATACCATTGAACAAAATTATTCCCGAATGGTGATTGACAAAAACGGCACGAAGTGGTTTGGTTCAGAACAACAAACATTGATTGGGTTTAACGAAAATGTAACGCCAAATTTTAAACGTGTCACTTCTGACGAAGACGAAGGCTTGCCATTAAACAACAACATCACTGCAGTTGCGGTAGATAACAGTAACCGTCTTTGGATTGGTAGTATGAAAGGTTTGCGAGTGATGGCTGGAGTGGATCGTTTTTTAGGCGAAGGCGAACTCAAATCTAATCCTATTATTATTTTGGAAGATGGTTTGGCGCAAGAACTTTTATACGAACAATACATTACAGATATTCGTGTCGATGGTTCTAACCGAAAGTGGATTGGAACCGCTGATTCTGGAGTATTTTTAGTTTCGGCAAATGGTCAAGAAACGATTCATCATTTTACCATCGAAAATTCGCCTTTACCGTCTAACAATATTTTCGACATTGATATCAATGAAGCTACCGGCGAAGTTTTTTTTGCTACCGAATCCGGAATGATTTCGTTTCTTGGAACTGCAACGCAAGGTGCGGAAAGCTTGGCAAACGTATATATTTATCCTAATCCCGTTCGGCCGGAATTTACCGGAACCGTAAAAATTGCCGGATTAATTGACGATGCCAATGTAAAAATCACTGATATTGAAGGTAATTTAGTTTTTGAAACCACCTCTCAAGGAGGTACAATTGAATGGGATACCCGTGCTTTTGGAAAATATCGAGTGGCTTCCGGCGTTTACATGGTTTTCATCGCATCGGAAGATGGCACGGAAACCAAAGTGAAAAAAGTGATGATTATTCGCTAAAAATTTTTTCCTAAAAAATGCTCGTCAAAACCAAAGCCATTGTCATCAGTTCCTTAAAATATCAGGAAAAAAGTTTGATTGTAAAATGTTTTACAGCTTCGGATGGATTAAAAAGTTACTTTGTTCACAACGCTTTTACCGGAAAAAATAACCGACAAAAGTCGAGCTATTTCCAACCCTTAAATTTACTCGAAATTGAAGCGGTTCACAAAAACAAAGGCACACTCGAAAATTTTAAAGAAATTCGTTTTTTTTCGCCTTATCACAATATCAATACCGACGTTTATAAAAGCACCATCGCTATTTTTTTGTCCGAAGTGTTGCATTATTGTTTACACGAAAATGACGCCAATCCACCTTTTTACCAATACCTCGAAACCGCTTTTTTGTGGCTGGACAACCACGATGAAACCGCTAATTTCCATTTGATTTTATTGGCAGAAATGACCAAGTTTCTCGGCTTTTTTCCGGATACTTCCGAAGGAAATTTTTTCGAAATGACCGAGGGTTTTTTTACCGAAAGAGAAAGCCTGACTTGTCTTTCCGCAGAAGAGTCGCTTTTGTTTAAAAAATTACTCGAAATCAAATTCGATAATCCGCTGGTTTTTTCGGTAAAACAACGCCGTTTGTTGCTCAAAATTTTGATGGATTATTACAGTCTTCATATCGAAAGTTTCCGTCATCCCAAGTCGCTCGAAGTATTGACGGAAGTTTTTTCTTAATCGATTATCGTTCGAAACGTCAGGTTAATTCTGGGAGATTTTACTTTTTTTGTGGGCGGCAATCTGTGTAACCAGTTCGTTTGCGTTTCGTCTTTCATCAATAATAAACTGCCGTGTTCTAAAAATGTAGAAACAGTTTCCGCGGTTTTTTTGTGCTTAAACGCAAATTTCCTTTCTGCACCAAAACTCAACGAAGCAATGGAAGTATGTTTGCCCAAAGCTTTTTCATCATCGCTATGCCAAGCCATGCCTTCATCGCCGTCGTGGTATAAATTGAGCAAGCAAGAATTGTAAATCGTTCCGGTTTTTTCTTCGGCTAAATTTTTTAGTTCGAGCAATTCTTCTGTCCAAGGCAAAGCAGTTTTAGTGGTTTTTGAATAAGTATAATCAAAATTTTTATCGCCATACCACGCCACTTTTCTTTTGGTAATAATCAATTTGCCAAAAATAATCGCTTCGTCATTTTTCCATTCAATCGAATGCATTAGTTTCTCATAATAAAAATCAGCTTTTTCTCTCGGAATTATTTTTCCGAAATAAATCACATTTCCGCCGTAAGGCAAAATATTTTGAAGCGGATTTTGGTCAAAAAGATTCATTTTAAACTAATTTTTAATCGAATAATTTCTAACAAAAAAATGAAATTTCCCTCGAATTATTTTTCCATAAAAATAACATTTCAAAATGATAAAAACCAACCGACTTATTTCAGAAAAAAAATCATTACTTTCGCAAATCTATTTTAGAAAAAGGCAAATAATGAATACTAAATTTACTGAATACAAAGCACTTGACCTTCCAACAGTAGCGTCTGAAATGCTTGATTTCTGGAAAAAACAAAATATTTTTGAAAAAAGCGTAACTACTCGCGAAGGACAACAACCCTACGTGTTTTTTGAAGGACCGCCATCTGCAAACGGTTTACCGGGAATTCACCACGTTATGGCACGTTCTATCAAAGATATTTTTTGCCGATACAAAACTCAAAAAGGTTTTCAGGTGAAGAGAAAAGCTGGTTGGGACACGCATGGACTTCCGGTAGAATTGGGAACTGAAAAAGAATTAGGCATTACCAAGGAAGACATTGGAACAAAAATTTCGATTGAAGATTATAACGAAGCTTGTAAAAAAACCGTCATGCGTTACACCGATGTGTGGAATGATTTGACCGAAAAAATGGGCTATTGGGTGGATATGGAAAATCCGTATGTGACCTACAAACCTAAATATATGGAAACGGTTTGGTGGCTTTTAAAACAGATTTATAATAAAAATTTGTTGTACAAAGGTTACACCATTCAGCCGTATTCGCCAAAAGCCGGAACCGGATTATCTTCTCACGAAGTGAACCAACCCGGAACGTATCGTGATGTTACCGACACAACCATTGTGGCGCAATTTCGTGCCCTAACCCCCAAAGGGGAAACTGGCAACTCAATTGCAAAGGCTTTCGGCATCGACTCTCCCCCTTCGGGGGAGTTGGAGGGGGCTTTTTATTTCTTGGCATGGACGACAACACCTTGGACTTTGCCTTCAAATACCGCTTTAACCGTTGGGCCAAAAATTGATTATGTTTTAGTCAAAACATTTAACCAATATACTTTCGAACCAATCAATGTGATTTTGGCAAAAAATTTGGTTTCGAAACAATTCGTAAAAAATTATTTTGAAAGCAAAGAAGAATCCGACTTCAAAAAGTACGCAACTGTTCCCCCTTCGGGGGTTAGGGGGCCGATTCCTTTCCAAATTTTAGCCGAAGCAAAAGGCGAGGATTTAGTCGGAATTCAATACGAACAATTGTTGCCGTATGCCTTGCCGTACCAAAATCCGGAAAATGCTTTTAGAGTAATTTCGGGAGATTTTGTTACAACAGAAGATGGAACCGGAATTGTTCATACAGCTCCAACTTTTGGGGCAGACGATGCCAAGGTTGCCAAAGAAGCTTCGCCAGAAGTGCCGCCAATGTTGGTTTTAGACCAAAACGGAAATCCGGTTCCATTGGTTAATTTGCAAGGAAAATTCATTGAAAATTTAGGAGAACTTTCGGGCAAATACGTTAAAAATGAATATTATAATGATGGCGAAGCTCCAGAAAAATCGGTAGATGTAGAAATTGCCATCAAATTAAAAGAAGAAAATAAAGCCTTTAAGGTAGAAAAATACGTTCACAGTTATCCGCATTGCTGGCGAACTGACAAGCCAATTTTGTATTATCCTTTGGATTCTTGGTTTATCAAAATCACAGAGGTAAAGGAACGCATGTTTGATTTAAACGAGACCATCAACTGGAAACCGAAGGCAACTGGTGAAGGGCGATTTGGGAATTGGCTCAAAAATGCGAACGACTGGAATCTTTCACGTTCACGTTATTGGGGAATTCCTTTGCCTATTTGGCGTACGGAAGATAAATCCGAAGAAATTTTGATTGGTTCGGTTGAAGAATTGTACAACGAAATCGAAAAATCAATCGCAGCTGGTTTCCAAAAAGAAAATCCGTTTAAAGGTTTTGTTTTAGGCGATATGTCTGACGAAAATTACGAATGGATTGACCTTCATAAAAACGTGGTGGACAACATTGTTTTGGTTTCGCCTTCCGGCAAAAAGATGAATCGCGAAACAGATTTGATTGACGTTTGGTTCGATTCTGGAGCGATGCCTTATGCTCAATGGCATTATCCTTTTGAAAACAAAGAAAAAATTGACGGAAACAAAGATTTTCCAGCCGATTTTATTGCAGAAGGTGTTGATCAAACGCGTGGTTGGTTTTACACTTTGCACGCCATCGGGACTTTGGTTTTTGACAATGTAGCGTATAAAAATGTCGTGTCAAACGGTTTGGTTTTGGACAAAAACGGACAAAAAATGTCCAAACGTCTTGGAAACGCGGTAGATCCGTTTACTACTTTAGGTGATTTTGGTGCCGATGCAACCCGTTGGTACATGATTGCTAATGCCAATCCTTGGGACAATTTAAAATTTGATTTAGAAGGAGTTGCTGAAGTTCGCCGGAAATTTTTCGGAACACTCTACAACACTTATTCATTTTTTGCTTTATATGCCAATGTCGATGGTTTTTCTTATGCTGAAGCCGAAATTCCGCTGGAAAAAAGACCGGAAATTGACCGTTGGATTCTCTCGGAATTAAATACTTTGGTTAAAAATGTAGATGAATTTTATGCCGATTATGAACCAACTCGTGCAGCAAGAGCTATTTCTGAATTTGTTCAGGAAAATTTGAGCAACTGGTATGTTCGTTTGTGCCGAAGACGTTTTTGGAAAGGGGATTATGCCGAAGATAAAATTGCAGCTTACCAAACGCTTTATACCTGCTTGATTACCGTAGCAAAATTAGGAGCACCAATCGCTCCATTCTATATGGACAGGCTTTACAAAGACCTTACTTCCGCGACAAATAAGGAAAATTTTGAAAGTGTACACTTGTCAGATTTCCCGAAATATGCTGATAACTTTGTTGATAAATCGCTCGAAAGCAGAATGCAGAAAGCGCAAACCATTTCTTCCTTAGTATTATCACTTCGGAAAAAAGAAATGATTAAAGTACGTCAACCGTTGCAAAAGGTAATGATTCCGGTACTTGACGCCAAACAAAAAGCGGAAATTGAAGCAGTTTCTGACCTGATAAAAGCCGAAGTAAACGTAAAAGAAATTGAGCTTTTAGACGACGCTTCGGATATATTGGTAAAGCAAATTAAGCCTAACTTCAAGACATTAGGACCTCGTTTTGGTAAAGATATGGGTTTGATTTCCAAAGAGATACAAAATTTCTCACAAGAACAGATTAATCAATTGGAGAAAACAGGCTTGTTAGTGCTTGATATATCAGGAAAAAGTATTAATTTAACATCACAGGATGTGGAGATTTCTTCACAAGATATTGAAGGTTGGTTAGTGGCAAATGCCGATGGAATTACCGTTGCTTTAGACATAACCATTTCCGAAGAATTAAAAAGCGAAGGAATTGCCCGAGAATTGGTAAATAGAATTCAAAACATCCGTAAAGATTCAGGATTTGAAGTAACCGATAAAGTAAAAGTAAAATTACAGCAAGAGCCTGTATTGGAAAGTGCGGTTGCGAAAAATTTGGAATACATTAAAACCGAAACATTAACCGAAGAATTAATTTTTTCCGAAGAATTAAAAAATGGCGCGGAAATTGAATTTGATGACATAAAAACCAAAATACTAATTTCAAAATAATACAAAATGACAGATGAGGTTGTACGATACTCAGACGCCGATTTGGCTGAGTTCAAAGAAATTATTGTAAAAAAGATTGAAAAAGCAAAAGCTGATCTTGACCTTATCAAGAGTGCTTATATGAATGACCTTAACAACGGAACTGACGATACTTCGCCTACTTTCAAAGCCTTTGAAGAAGGAAGCGAAACCATGTCAAAAGAAGCCAACTCGCAATTGGCAATCCGTCAGGAAAAATTCATTAGAGATTTAAAAAATGCGCTTTTCCGCGTGGAAAACAAAACTTACGGGGTTTGCAAAGTTACAGGTAAATTGATTAGCAAAGAACGTTTGAAAATTGTTCCTCATGCAACCATGAGCATAGAAGCAAAAAATCTTCAGAGATAACAAAATTTTACTTTAAATTATGAAACGCTCCTAATTTTGGAGCGTTTTTTTTGAATATTATTGATTACTTTTGCACCAAATTTTGCATAATGTCGTTAAAAAAGGCCTATATCATCGTTTTTTTGATTTTAATCGTTGATCAAATCTCAAAAATTTACATTAAAACTAATTTTCAACTGGGTGAAGCCGTTCATGTAGCCGGAAATTGGTTTCAAATCTATTTTACCGAAAACGAAGGAATGGCATGGGGAACCAAAATTCCTGGCGATTATGGAAAGCTGATTCTCACACTTTTTAGAATTTTTGCAGTTTTCGGGATTGGTTGGTGGCTTTGGGATGCCGTGAAAAAAAACAGCTCACGTTACCTAATTATTGCCATTTCGTTGATTTTGGCAGGCGCTTTCGGAAACATTTTAGACTCTGTTTTTTATGGGGTAATTTTCGACCATAGTAACAATCAAGTGGCTACTTTATTTTCAGATCAGCCTTACGGAACTTGGTTTCACGGTAAAGTTGTCGATATGTTTTATTTTCCAATTTGGGAAGGAAATTTACCGTCATGGTTGCCTTTTTGGGGCGGACAATATTTTACTTTTTTCAATGCTATTTTTAATGTAGCTGATGTTGCTATTTCAACAGGAGTTGGTATTTTAATCGTTTTCAATCGCAAAGCATTTTCGGTGCCACAAAACTCCTAAAGTTTTCCTAACGGCTGTCGGTTTTGGTATCTTTTCAATTATATTTTGAAAAAAATACTACCACATGAACAATCAGTTTAGTTTTGAAGTTGTGATTATCGGCGGAAGTTACGCGGGTTTGGCAGCTGCAATGGCGTTAGGACGTTCCCTCAGAAATATTTTGGTCATCGATTCTGGAAATCCGTGTAACCAACAAACGCCCCAAAGCCATAATTTTATCACACAAGATGGAAAACCGCCCGCAACTATTTCTAAAGAAGCCAAACATCAAGTTTTACAATATCCTTCGGTACAATTTTTAAACGATGAGGTTCATTCCGTGACGCAAGAAAATCTTGGGTTTTTAGTACAAACCGGTTCAGGCAAAAAATTTACTTCCAAAAAAATTATCATTGCCACAGGTTTACAAGATGTCATGCCGGAAATTCCCGGTTTTGCGGCATCTTGGGGGATTTCTGTGTTGCATTGCCCTTATTGTCACGGTTACGAAGTGCGAAATAAAAATTTGGGAATATTGGCAGATGGCGCTTTGGCGTATGAGTTGGCAAAATTAATTTCTCATTGGTCGTCAAACCTCACCATTTTTACAAACGGCATTGGCGAAATTGATTTAGACAAACTCGAAATTTTAGAAAAATTAAATATTGCTGTGATAGAAAAACCAGTTGAATCCATAAGTCATCATTCGGGTTATGTGGAAGCTGTGAATTTCAGTGATGGGACTTCGCAAAAAATTGATGCTATTTTTTCTCGACCAAAATACCATCAAAAAGCGTTGCATTTCATTGAAAAATTAGATTGTGATTTAGACGAAAACGGAATCATTAAAACCGATCATTTCCAGAAAACTTCTGTTGAAGGTGTTTACGCTGTTGGAGATTGTGCGACCTTGTTTCGCTCTGTTTCTGCTGCAGTTGCTGCCGGAAACTTGGCTGGAGCAATCGTAAATAAAGAGTTAATTGAAGAAAAGTTCTTAGCTTTAAAATGCTAAAATGAATAAATTTTTGAAGGCGTTATGCAAAAATCCATTGGAATATCGCCTTCAAAAATGCCATCAATTTCAGTTTCCGGTTCAAAAAAAGAAAGCCCAATTTTAATCGTTTCCGGAGTACATTTTCTTAAAAAATTATCATAAAAACCCTTGCCGTAACCCACCCGATTTCCTTTGATATCATATGCCAAAAGAGGCATAAAAACCACTTCTATTTTCTCGGGATTTACTTCGAAACCGTTTTCAGGTTCTGGAATTCCGTGACTGTTGACCACAAATTTTGTGCTGTCAGTCAATAAAAAATGCGTCATGCTTCTGCTGGAAAAATCAGCTTTAGATACCACAATGTCTTTGTCTTTTCCGGATAATATTTGCAATAAAAATTCAGTATCAACCTCTTTGTTTGCAATAATTGGTAGATAAATATGGTAAATTTGTTTGTGCCAAAAAGTTCCTTGTAAAGCCATGTTTGCAATTGCCATACTTTTGGTTTCCACATCTTCAGCCGATAAATTTTCGCGTAATTTTTTATAGTGGTTTCGTAGCTCTTTTTTTGTCATTTTGTTAAAAATTTTAATCCTCCAAAGCCGTTGAAATATGAAATATTGCATCGCCTTGATATACAATTGGAGCTTCATTTGCATTAATAATATAGCCAGAATTTGGGGCTTTTACTTTCACTTCAACCGCTCCATAAGGATCGGAAATTTTAGCCAAAACTGTTCCTTTTTCCACAAAACTTCCCACTTTTGTCACGCTGTGAAACATCCCCGAACGATTGGCGCGAACCCAATTTGACTTTTCGATGTAAATGGTATTGATCTCCGCTTTTTGTACCGTTTTTTTAGGGTTTAACATCCCAAAATGCGCCAAAAAACGCTTGGTTCCTTCAATGCCTTCTTGGGTAACATCGGCATTTATATCCATGGATTTTCCCCCTTCAAAAAGTAACATTTTTACACCCAATTTATCGCAAGAATTTCGAAACGAACCTGAAATATTTTTGGAATATAAACCAAATGGCGCCTGAAAAACGTCCGCTAATTTTTTAAGGTCGTGGTTGTGTGGCACAATTCTTATTTGTGGTGCGTTAAATCGATCTGCTCCACCAGCGTGAAAATCAATACAATAATCTACCAGCGGAATAATTTCGTGTAACAAATAGTAAGCAAATCTACTTGCCAGCGAACCGTTTTTGCTTCCTGGGAAAACACGATTCATGTCGCGACCGTCGGGGAATTCACGGGTTTTGTTCAAAAATCCAAAAACATTGATTACCGGAATACAAATAATTGTACCAATTTTTGGTTTGTTTATTTTTTGGGTAATGATTTGTCGCACGATTTCAACGCCATTAATTTCGTCGCCATGCAACCCCGCCGAAAATAAAATCACCGGACCGTCAACCAGCGACCGTTCGACGATTACGGGAATTTTGAGTTTGGTCATGGTGTGCAATTTTGCAATTTCCATGTTAAGCGTTCGGCTTTCTCCTGGCAAAATAGTTTCTCCTAAAATTGTGATTTCTTTGGGCGTTTTCGGCATAAATTTTCTTTAAAAAGCTAAATGTATAAAATTTTGCAAGATTGGTGTTTGTTAAAATGAAATTTCCTCGCTTGCAATTCGGCATTTTTGCCCGTAACTTTGTAAGATGCGAACGCCAATAGAACTTCAGATTCAAACTTTGCCCGACGGTCCGGGCGTTTACCAATATTACGATAAAGACGATAAAATTCTTTACGTGGGTAAGGCAAAAAATTTGCGCAAGCGAGTGGCTTCGTACTTTAATAAATTGCACGATAACGGCCGAACCAATGTGCTCGTTCGGAAAATTGTAAACATCCGACACATTGTGGTTCCTACGGAAACGGATGCGTTGTTGCTCGAAAATAATTTAATTAAAAAACTGCAACCACGCTACAATGTCATGCTCAAAGACGACAAAACGTACCCGTGGATTTGTATTAAAAAAGAACCTTTTTCGAGGATCTTTACCACCAGAAACATGGTCAAAGATGGTTCGGAATATTTTGGGCCATACACCAGTTTTAAAACCGTTCACACGCTTTTGGATTTAATCAAAGAATTATACCAATTGCGAACTTGTAACTACGATTTGTCTCCAGAAAATATTGATTCGGGCAAATACAAAGTGTGTTTGGAATACCATATTGGCAATTGCAAAGGACCTTGTGAAGGCCATCAATCATTGGAAGAATATCAAAAAAATGTAGATGCGATTCGTGAAATTTTAAAAGGAAATTTTAGAGAAAGTTTGAAGGATTTTAAAACTTTGATGAAAAATTTGGCGTTGGAAATGCGATTTGAAGAAGCCCAGAAAATTAAGGACAAAATTGATGTTCTCGAAAATTATCAGGCAAAATCTACAATTGTAAATCCGAAAATTTCTAACGTGGATGTTTTTTCAATCGTTTCTGACGAGAGTGCGGCTTATGTTAATTTTATCCAGATTTCTCATGGCGCGATTGTACGTTCGCACACGATGGAAATGAAGAAAAAATTGGATGAAACCAATCAGGAACTGCTCGAATTAGCAATCGTAGAAATCAGGGAGCGGTTTAGATTATTGTCAAAAGAAATTATTGTGCCTTTTGAAGTGGATTTAGGGGGTCCCGAAGCTTCGGGATTAAAAATTACTGTTCCGCAATTGGGCGATAAAAAGCAAGTGTTGGATCTCTCTGAACGCAATGCAAAATTTTACCGGATGGATCAAATGAAGCAGTTGCAAATTGTAGATCCGGATCGTCATACCAACCGAATTATGGCGCAAATGAAAAAAGATTTACGCCTTTCATCAGAGCCACGACACATTGAATGTTTTGATAACTCCAACATTCAGGGAACCAATCCTGTGGCGGCTTGTGTGGTTTTTAAAGATGGAAAACCCAGCAAAAAAGATTACCGACATTTTAATATCAAAACGGTTGAAGGACCAAATGATTTTGCTTCGATGGAAGAAGTGGTTTTCCGGAGATACAAGCGATTGCTGGAAGAAAATGAACCTTTGCCGCAACTCATTGTGATTGATGGTGGAAAAGGACAATTGTCTTCGGCATTAAAAAGTTTGGAACAATTAGATTTGCGTGGAAAAATTGCCATTATTGGTATTGCAAAAAGATTGGAGGAAATTTTTTATCCCGGCGATTCCATTCCGTTGTATTTGGATAAAAAATCTGAAACGTTAAAAATCATCCAGCATTTGCGAAACGAAGCACACCGTTTCGGGATTACATTTCATAGAAATAAACGCAGTAATAGCGCGTTAAAAACTTCAGTAGAAAGCATTCCGGGTATTGGCGAAAAAACAATGATTACATTGATAAAGCATTTTAAATCTGTTAAAAGACTTTCGCAAGCCACAGAAAAAGAAATTTCTGACGTTATTGGAGTTTCAAAAGCGAAAAAAATTGTCGAATTTTACAGCAAAACCTAATTATCTTTTTTTTACATGAAAAACTGGCTCATCATTCTCATAACGATTTTTTCCATTCAAGTTTTTCATGCACAAGAGGCAAAAAAACCGAAGATTGGATTGGTGTTGAGTGGTGGTGGTGCAAAAGGTTTGGCACATATAGGGGTTTTAAAAGTTCTGGAAGAAAATAATGTAGAAATTTCTTACATCGGTGGAACCAGCATGGGGGCCATTATCGGTGGTCTTTACGCTTCGGGCTACAAAGCTGCCGAGATTGATTCGATTTTTAGGACTACGGATTATGATGCTTTAATCCAAGATTATATTCCAAGATCTACCAAAAATTTTTACGAAAAAAGGAATGACGAGTTATACGCTTTATCGCTTCCGTTTAATAAGATGCGATTGAGTTTCCCAAGGGCTTTGTCTAAAGGATTGTATAATTTTAATTTGATTAGCAAACTTACACATCATGTAAGACACGAGCGCGATTTTAGCCAACTTCCCATTCCGTTTCTATGTATTGGAACGGATATTGAAACCGGAAAACAGGTATTGCTCAACAAGGGTTCTTTGCCGCAAGCGATGTTGGCAAGTGCAGCTTTTCCCTCTTTGTATATGCCGGTTGAAATTGACGGAAAAATTTTAATTGATGGCGGTGTGGTCAATAATTATCCTATTGACGAAGTCAAAAAAATGGGAGCTGACATTATTATTGGTGTGGACGTTCAGGATGGTTTTCGGGATAGAAAACAATTGACTGATGCTACGAAAATTTTGGTGCAAATTACCAACATGCAAATGATTCAAAAAATGCCGGAAAATGTCAAAAAAACGGACATTTATATCAAGCCGGATATTGAAGGTTTTAATGTAGTTTCTTTTGACGAAGGCAATGAAATTATCAGTCGAGGTGAAAAAGCGGCTTTAGCAGTTGTAGATCAGCTAAAAAAAGTGAGTTCGTTGAAACCTTTGAAAGAAATTCCGAAACTTCAGGTTGATTCTTTATGTATAGACGATATTTCTATTTCAAAATTGGAAAATTATACGCGATCTTATGTGATTGGGCAATTAGGTTTTAAACCCGGAACTAGTATTTCTTACGAAGATTTGAACCGTGGAATCGCTACTTTAAATGCTACGCAAAACTTTAGCGCCATAGGTTACAATTTTGCCATAAATGAATATGGAGCCGAAACGATGAATTTATCTTTGGTGGAAAATCCAAATCGCACTTATTTAAAATTCGGACTGCATTATGACGGATTGTACAAAAGTGCTTTACTTGTAAACATTACCCAAAAAAAAATGTTTTTTAAGAATGATGTTGCGTTATTAGACATTGGTTTAGGCGATAATTTCCGATATTACTTGGATTATTACGTGGACAATGGCTTTAACATTAGTTATGGTTTTAAGTCGAGATACAATACTTTCAACCGAAATGTTTTGACTGATTTTAAAAATGGTGAACTTTTAGATTTATTCGGTTTAAATTCGCTCAACATAGATTATACTGATTTTTCAAATAAAATTTATTTCCAAACCCTTTTTGCCCAAAAATTCTTGATTGGTGTGGAGGCGGAATTAAAGCATCTCAAGATCAAAAGTAGGACATTGGCCAACACAGAACCTATTTTGGAAAACAGCGATTATTTCTCTGGGAACGCTTATGTTCGTTACGATTCTATGGACAAAAAGTTTTTTCCTAAAAGCGGTGTTATGTTTAGCGGTGATTTTCAAACACTAGTGTACTCTTCGGATTACACCAAAAGTTTTGAACCGTTTTCTATTTTAAAAGGAGAATTGGCTTTCACAAAAACCTTTTGGAAAAAACTTACTTTGACCGCACAATCCGAAGCAGGATTTACGATTGGCGAAAGCACGATACCTTTTTTTGATTTTATTTTGGGCGGATATGGTTACAATACGATTAATAATTTTAGGCATTTTTATGGATATGATTTTGTAAGCCTCGCCGGAAACAGCTATATCAAAGGCTCATTAACAGCAGATGTCGAAATTTTTCGTAAAAATCACTTGAATTTTACTGCTAATTATGCCAATATAGGTTCAAAAATTTTCGATACCGCAGATTGGTTTGCAGATCCTACACATTCGGGTTATGCCTTTGGTTATGGACTAGAAAGTATTATTGGTCCAATTGAGTTAAAACATTCGTGGTCACCCGAAACCAGAGACCATCATACTTGGATTAGTTTAGGATATTGGTTCTAAGGAATTTTAATTTCTTTCGATTTCGTTGTCATTATCACTAAACGAATCTGGTTCTTGCTTAGGTTTGGTAGTCAAAACCCTGTAGAAAAAATATCCTGCAAAGGCTATCACTAGTCCTTGAGTGATTACCATGGTAATTAATGCTTCAGTATTCATACAATTATCGAATTAAAAATTATAATGTGGCACGGCCTTCACGGCGTCTTTTTAAGAATGCTAAATAAACCAAAATACTTATAAACAGGAATAGAGAAAGTAAGAGTAATCTTGCCATATCTAGATAAAAGATTTTATCCTTTAAAGTTTGAATAACCTGATTATCTGTGGCCATGGCTATTTGCTCTTTAATTCCCGCATGCGTTAACGTTTTGATAATTGATCCATTATCAAGATTCCATCCATTTCCTGAAAATAAACTTGCAAAGTTTCCAGACCAATCATTATTAATAGGCTTAAATAATGATCCTAAAAAGATTATGATTAGTAAAATTGGAGTGACGAATTTTATGATGTATTTGAATAGTAAAGGAACCTTAATATCAGCACCACTATTGATTTCTGCCCATCCTTTATTCATTCCAAAAATCCAAGAGAATAAAATGGTTTCAAACATAGCGAATACTACTAAACTCACGGTTCCAGCCCAATAGTCATATTCGTCAAAAACGCCTTGATTGTAAAAAAATACGGTTGGTAATCCCATGATTAATATAAGCGCTCCAAATGACCAAGCTCCTTTATTTCTGTTCCAGTTAAATTCGTCTCGCATAAAGCCCATCCACGGCGTACCCATAGCGAGCGATGAAGTAATACCTGCGAAAAATAAAAGACCAAACCAAAATAATCCGCCGAGTGCCGCTAAAAGTGGACCCCATTGTTGAAATAGATAAGGCATGGTTTGAAATGCCATTCCAAATCCTGCATTTTCAATTATCCAGTCTAATCCCAAATAGCCAGCTGCAATTGGAATTACAATCATACTACCCAATACAACCTCAACAAATTCATTCATAAACCCTGCCGAAACGGCATTTAAAGCGATATCATCTTTTGGTTTGATATATGCTGCATAACAATGTATTGTACCCATTCCTACTGAGAGGGTGAAAAAAATCTGTCCGGCAGCAGCCATCCACACTTTTAAGTCTAAAAGTGAACTGTATTGTGGTGTCCATAAAAAATTTAAACCATCCCAAGCATTGGCATCCGGAAATAAATCAGAAGCTCCGCTGGTTCCAAGTGTTAACCCTCTAACTGCTAAAATTACTCCAAAAAGTATCAAAAGCGGCATTCCTATTTTAGCTACTTTTTCAATTCCACCGAGACCTTTTGATAATATGAATGTGTTTAAGATAAGACATAAAATATAAAAAATCACAGCTTCATATGGAATTCCAGTAGTAGATTCGGCAACATTTACATATGAGTTAAAAAACTCAGCAACACCCGTTTGACTCATGCCTTCAAATGTACCGGAAAGAGAATGATACACGTAGGACATCGTCCAAGACTCAATATAACAATAGTAAGCTGCTACAGCTACATTTGTAAAAATTCCGAACACTCCAATATATTTAAGAACCCTGCCCTTTACCATTGAATCCAATATGTAAGGGGTACTATGATTTCCGAATTTACCTCCAAAACGTCCCGAAGCCCATTCAATGTATAACAATGGGATTCCCATCAATAAAAAACAAACCAAATAAGGAATAATAAATGCGCCACCACCATTTTGAACGGCTTGAACAGGGAATCGCAAAAAATTACCTAAACCTACAGCGTTTCCTGCCATTGCTAAAATGAGACCAACTCTGGAGCCCCACGATTCTGATTTTGACGACATAAATTTTCTTAAATAAAGTTAAATTGAGTCTCAAAGATAAAAAAACAATTGAAAAAAGACATAAAATCTAAAGATGGCGCTCAATTTTTATGATATTGGTAGTTTTTTAATAATCTTGTTCGATATTTTTAAGCTTTATTATAACTGGAGTATTATGCAATTTTATTTTTATTAAAATCAATCTTAAAGCAAAAACAATAAAAATGTAGGTGATTATGTTCTAAAATCGCAAATTTTTCCGATATTTGTTGCTATGAATACAATTTGGTCAGGACTTTTACCACATTTAAAATTTCTCATTAAAAGAAATCCGGAATGAATTTAATTAGATAATTAGTCAATTAGAAAATGAGCTAATTATCTAACGACAAAACCCATTTTCTAATTATCTAATTTTCAAAATTATCTAATTAAAAAGTTATGCCTATCTATCATAAATTAGGAGATTTTCCACAGAAAAGACATACACAATTCGAAAAACCAGAAGGAGGTTTCTACTACGAACAACTTTTTGGAACCGAAGGATTCCACGGTCATTCTTCTTTGTTGTATCACGTTCACAGACCCACACAAGTAAAAGAAATTTTAGCTTCGCACAATGTTGAACCAAAAATTGCTATCGGGAAAAATATAAAATCACTTTTGCTAAAAGGTTTCGAATTGAAACCTGCAGCTGATTTTCTGGATAGTCGAAAAGCAATGCTAGTCAATCGAGATTGCACCATCGGGCTTGCTGCACCAAAAAAATCTTTACGGGACTATTTTTATAAAAATGCCGATGCCGATGAAATGATTTTCATCCACAAAGGTTCGGGAACACTTCGCACGATGATGGGAAATATTCCTTTCGAATACGGCGATTATCTCATTATTCCACGAGGAATTATCTATCAAATCGATTTTGACACCGAAGAAAATCGTTTGTTCTATGTAGAATCTTTCGCACCATTTTATACACCAAAGCGTTATAAAAATGAATCAGGTCAGCATTTAGAGCATTCTCCATTCTGCGAAAGAGATTTTAAATTGCCAACAGAACTCGAAACACACGACGAAAAAGGTGATTTCCTGATTAAAATTAAAAAAGAAGGAATGTTACATGAAGTGGTTTATGCCACACATCCCTTTGACGTTGTCGGTTGGGATGGTTATAATTTCCCGTACGCTTTCAGCATCCATAATTTCGAGCCGATAACAGGTAGAGTGCATTTGCCACCGCCAATTCATCAAACATTTGAAACATCAACTTTTGTAGTATGTTCTTTTGTTCCAAGATTGTACGATTATCATCCAAAATCAATTCCGGCTCCTTATAACCATAGTAATATTGATAGTGATGAGGTTTTGTATTATGTAGATGGCGATTTTATGTCTAGAAATAATATTGAACAAGGTCACATCACTTTGCATCCAAAAGGAATTCCGCACGGTCCAGCACCAGGAGCGATGGAAAGAAGTATTGGACAAACTGTCACCGAAGAATTGGCTGTTATGGTCGATACCTTCCGTCCGTTGATGGTTACAGAAGAAGCGATGGGATTAGACGATGGACAATATTATAAATCGTGGGTGGAAGCCCCCTAACCCTAAAAGGGAGAAAAGGTTTCTCTATCAGCTTTTGAATAAAAAATATTAACTAACTAATTTTCCTTATGGTAATTAATTTTTAAGGAAACAAGATAAAATCCTATTGACCCCTAATAGGAATTGCCCCTTCGGGGGTTAGGGGGCAAATTATGAGTAAAGAAATAAAATCAGTAGAATACGGATTAGAAAAAATATTTGAAGGAGCTCAAGATTTCTTGCCTCTTTTAGGAACAGATTATGTAGAATTTTATGTAGGAAATGCAAAGCAAGCGGCTCATTTCTACAAAACAGCTTTTGGATTTCAGTCCTTGGCTTATTCTGGATTGGAAACAGGAGTTCGTGATCGGGCTTCGTATGTTTTAAAGCAAGACAAAATCCGAATTGTGCTAACAACGGCTTTAAACAGCAATTCACCTATTGGCGAACACGTAAAAAAACACGGAGATGGCGTTAAAGTTATTGCACTTTGGGTGGAAGACGCTCGAAAATCGTTTGAAGAAACCACACAACGTGGAGCAAAACCTTATTTTGAACCCGTAACTGAGAAAGACGAAAATGGCGAAGTGGTTCGTGCCGGAATTTATGGTGCTTATGGCGAAACCGTTTTTGTTTTCGTAGAACGTAAAAATTATAACGGCATCTTTTTGCCAGGTTACGTAGAATGGAAATCCGACTATAATCCAGAACCTGTTGGATTAAAATTTATTGATCACATGGTTGGAAATACGGGCTGGAACCGAATGAATGAAGCTGTAAAATGGTTTGAAGATGTGATGGGATTTGTCAATTTCCTATCGTTTGATGACAAGCAAATTACAACAGAATATTCTGCCTTGATGTCTAAAGTAATGAGTAACGGAAATGGTAGAATCAAATTCCCTATCAATGAACCTGCTAACGGGAAAAAACGTTCTCAAATAGAAGAATATTTAGATTTCTATGAAGATGAAGGCGTTCAACACATTGCCGTTGCCACGGATGATATCTTGACAACCGTTGCAAAAATGAAATCTCGTGGAATCGAATTTTTGAGCACACCACCACAAGCGTATTATGATGCCATTCCAGAGCGATTGAAAGACCACATGGATAAGTTTAAGGAAGACATCAATGAGCTTCAAAAACTCGGAATCATGATTGATGCCGATGAAGAAGGTTATTTGTTGCAAATTTTTACCAAACCAGTAGAAGATCGTCCAACTTTATTTTTCGAAGTTATTCAAAGAATGGGAGCTCGCGGTTTTGGAGCTGGAAATTTCAAAGCTCTTTTTGAATCTATTGAAAGAGAACAAGAAAAAAGAGGAACTTTGTAAACAAAATAGCTTAATATTGATATTTTGATAAAAAACAACGTTTCGAAAACGTTATTTTTGAAAAATATTTGTTAAAATCGATTTTTTATTTGGAATAATATAAAATCGATGTACCTTTGCACTCGCAAAATGAGAGGGGGTGGTTCCCTTTGAATTTTATGTAGATTTTCATAATTTATAGTTTTTTGGTTGGTTAATAGCATAAAAACTCAGTCATTGTTTGGCTGGGTTTTTTTGTTTTGTTACTTTGGAACAGAAATTGTATATTCAGTATAAAAAAACAGAATATATTTACACTATGAAAAAAATAATAGCAATAGTACTACTTTCAATTTCTACACTCCAAGCGCAAACCAGTTCTTTCGATGTAGGTGAATGGTTTAAATTTAGAATTCATTATGGGTTAGTTAACGCAGGCTACGCAACACTCGAAATAAAAGAAGCTACCAAAAGTGGGAAAAAAGTTTTCCATGCAGTGGGAAATGGCTACACTACCGGAATGACAAAATTTTTCTTTAAAGTAAATGACGATTATCAAAGTTATTTTGACAAGAAAACAGGTAAACCCTACCAGTTTGTAAGAAAAATTAACGAGGGAGGCTACACTAAAAATCAAGAAGGATTTTTTAACCCATCAGCCAATAACGTTTTAGTAAAAGACTACAAGAAAAAAACCGAGAAAACGATTTCGGTTCCTGATAATGTACAAGATATTGTGTCCTCCTTTTATTATTTACGTAACCATCCTAATATAGACAAGCTAAAAGAAGGCGAATCTATTACCATTGACATGTTTTTTGACGACGAAACCACAAAGTTTAAGTTAAAATTTATGGGGAAAGAATTATTAAAAACTAAATTTGGAAAAATTAATGCAATGGTTTTTCGCCCGTACGTTCAAGCGGGAAGGGTTTTTAAAGAAGAAGAAAGTTTAACTGTCTGGATATCAGACGACGAAAACAAAGTGCCGCTTCGAATTAAAGCCAGTCTTGCTGTAGGCTCGTTAAAAGCAGATCTAGATGGATTTCGCGGGCTTCAAAAACCATTTAGAGTATTAGCAGAATAACATGGAAATCACCCCCCAACTTCAAAATCAATTGGATCAATTAGAAGAAAAATTTTCCGCAATTGACCAAAAAACAGAAACGCACCTCGAAGGTTTACTTTGGTCGAAACCCATTACCTATTGGGATTACATCCAAACCGATGCCTTGCTCAACCTTCAAACCCAAAGAACAACGCTTCCTGACGAAATGGTTTTTATCATGTATCATCAGGTAAATGAGTTGCTTTTTAAAATGATTTTATGGGAAATTGACCAACTTTGTCACACACCTAAACCCGCAACGGATTATTTTACCGAAAAATTAATGCGGATTAGCCGCTACTTTAATATGTTGACTACTTCCTTTAATATTATGGGAGATGGAATGGAAGTTGACCAATACATGAAATTCCGCAATACTTTAACTCCGGCAAGTGGTTTTCAAAGTGCACAGTACCGTTTAATCGAATTTGCTTCAACTGATTTAATTAATTTAATTGATTACAGATTTCGCGCAACTATTGACCGCAACACCCCATATGAACACGCTTTAGAACATTTATATTGGCAAGCAGCTGGAAAAGATTACAAAACCGGAGAAAAATCTTATCTGTTAAAAGCGTTTGAAACAAAATATAAACCACAATTTTTGAGTTATATGGAAGAATATAATACCATTAACGTGTGGAGGAAATTTAAGGAATTACCAGAAATTGATCAAAAAAATCCAGATTTAGTCAATGCCATGAGACATTATGACCATACCGTGAACATCACCTGGGTCATGCAACATCTCAATACGGCTAAAAAATATATCGACCAAAGTGGTCAGGGCGATGGCGAAGCCACCGGAGGAAGCGATTGGAAAAAATACATGCACCCAAAATACCAACGAAGAATATTTTTCCCCGAACTTTGGACGGAAACTGAATTAGCCAATTGGGGCGAAGAAAAAAAAGTATAAATCACAAAAATTAAAGGTTTGAATTACAAAGTTTTAGCCCTTTTATCACTGTTGCTGTTTTTTTCGTGCGACAAAAAAGGCGAAAATACCACATCTACACCAAAAGCAGTTATAAAAAAGGATCCCATCATCAAAGAATTTGGGTTTACCCTCAATGATTTTAAGGTCGAACGAGACACCGTAAAAAGCGGTGAAACTTTTGGCACGATTATGCAAAAACACCAATTAGGCGATTTACGCGTTCATGAAATTACCGAAAAAGCTCGCGATTCGTTTAAATTTAGAGACATTAGAGCCGGAAAACCTTACACGATTCTAAAGTCTAAAACAGCTCCAAATCCGGTTCAGGTTTTTATTTACGAAAGAGACAATATTCACTACAGCATCATCGATTTGAGAGATTCTATCGTGGCTTACAATAAAACCAAACCCATTTCCATAAAAAAAAGAACCATCGCTACCAAAATTGAAGGTTCTCTCTCCGAAACGCTAAATGCCGCAGGCGTTGATGCTTCGCTTGCGCAAAAGTTAGCCAGTATTTATGCTTATTCTATAGATTTTTTCAAAATTCAAAAAGGAGATCAGTTTGCTGTCACATTTAATGAAAAATATATTAATGACTCCATTTACGTTGGTGTTGAAAGTTTAGAAGCCTCTTTTTTTGTTCACAAAGGCAAAAAAATATACGCTTTTCCTTTTAAACAAGATACGTCTTCTACAAAAGTTAACTATTACGATCAAGAAGGTAAAGTGTTGAAAACCATGTTTTTAAAAGCGCCGCTAAAATTTGGATTTAGAATTTCTTCCAAATTTTCAGCCAATCGTTTTCATCCAGTTCAACACCGATGGAAAGCCCACAAAGGCACAGATTATGCTGCACCACATGGCACGCCAATTGTTTCTACTGCAAATGGAGTTGTGGAACAAACGGGTTATACAGCCGGAAACGGGAATTATGTAAAAATAAAACACAATTCCACTTATTCCACTCAATATTTACACATGTCGAAAATTTTAGTTCGTCGTGGGCAACGCGTTTCTCAGGGTGATGTAATAGGAAAAGTGGGAAGCACAGGATTAGCAACTGGACCACACGTTTGTTATCGTTTTTGGAAAAATGGCGTTCAGGTAGATGCTTTAAAACAAAAATTACCCAACTCAATCCCAATGGAAACCAAATACAAAGCCAGATTTATGGCAGAAATGGAACCCATGAAAAAAGAGCTTGACAGCGTTGCAGCGCTAAAATTTAAATCAAACTAATTCTTAATTTTGAGCCCAAAAAAACTCAAAAACAAAATAACCTTATAATGGCATTAGCAACAACAAATCCTTCCGGAACCGTAGCTTGGGAGAAACTTCGCGAACATTTTTATGATAAAATGCAATATGCATCAATGAAAGAAATGTTTGCTCAAGATTCAAAACGTGCTGAAAAATTTTCGATTCAGTGGAAAGATTTTTACGTGGATTTTAGCAAAAATATCATCACCGAAGAAACCCTGAAATACCTTTTGGAGTTGGCGGACGAAATGGAACTTAAAAAAGCGATTTCCCAATATTTTTCTGGCGAAATTATTAATCAAACTGAAAACAGAGCCGTTCTACATACCGCTTTGAGAGCTCAAGAAAATGCCCAAATTTTTGTGGATGGCAAAAATGTGATGCCGGAAGTTTTCGCCGTCAAACAAAAAATGAAAGGTTTTTGTGATGAAATTATTTCGGGAACGAGAAAAGGTTTTTCCGGAAAAAATTTTACAGATGTAGTCAATATCGGGATTGGAGGTTCGGATTTGGGTCCGGCAATGGCGGTTGAAGCATTGGCTTTTTACCAAAATCATCTCAATGTTCATTTTGTTTCAAATGTTGATGGCGATCACGTTCAGGAAAAAATTAAAAAATTAAATCCCGAAACTACGCTTTTTGTCATTGTTTCCAAAACATTTACTACTCAAGAAACTTTGTCAAATGCCGAAACGATCAAGAAATGGTTTTTAGAAACAGCTACGCAACAAGACGTGGCAAAACACTTCGTGGCCGTTTCGACTAATATCGAAAAAGTAACGGATTTTGGCATCGATTCTGAAAATATTTTCCCAATGTGGGACTGGGTTGGCGGAAGATTTTCGCTTTGGAGTGCCGTAGGTTTGTCTATCGCATTGGCGGTTGGTTATGATAATTTTGACCAATTGTTAAAAGGTGCTCACGAAATGGATGAACATTTTAAAAATGAAAGTTTCGACAAAAATATCCCGGTAACATTGGCTTTATTGAGCATTTGGTACAATAATTTTTTTGGTGCCGAAAGCGAAGCTTTGATTCCATATACTCAATATTTGCAAAAATTAGCGCCATATCTTCAACAAGGAATTATGGAAAGCAATGGTAAAAGTGTAGGCCGTGACGGAAATCCGGTGAATTATCAAACCGGAACAATTATTTGGGGTGAACCCGGAACCAATTCGCAACACGCATTTTTTCAATTAATTCATCAAGGGACAAAATTAATTCCAACGGATTTTATTGGATATATAAATTCACTCCACGGTAATAAAGACCATCATGATAAATTAATGTCAAACTTTTTTGCCCAAACCGAAGCACTTTTAAATGGAAAAACCGAAGAACAAGTAAGAGCCGAATTTTCTAAAACCAGTGTATCTTCCGGACAAGCAGATTATTTAACCCCGTTTAAAATTTTCCAAGGAAATAAACCCACAAATACTTTGTTAATTGATAAATTAACTCCGGAATCATTAGGATCACTTATCGCCTTGTACGAACATAAAATTTTTGTTCAAGGTATTATTTGGAATATTTTTAGTTATGACCAATGGGGTGTTGAATTAGGAAAACAGTTAGCTAATAGTATCTTATCTGAAATTAATGCTGCGGAGATTAATATCCACGATAGTTCTACTTCTAATTTGCTTAAATTTTATTTAAAAAAATAAACTTTAGTTTAAGAATTTAATGTTAATAAATTGTAAACAAAGCCTCCATATTCCGGAGGCTTTAACGTTTTCGGGAGTTATCAAAATTTTCAGTTGCTTAACATTTACTTAATATCTGTTAAAATATTACTAAAGAAATTTGTACGCATAAACAATACATAAACTTACAAATGAAAAATTTTAAAAAGCTTTTATTTACCGGGTTTTTAATGCTATGTTTTTCGGCAATTCAGGCTCAGGTTACAATCGTCGGAAAAGTAATGGATACACAATTAAATTCACCACTTCCAGGCGCAAATGTTTCAGTGCCGGGAGGCTCTACTTCAACGGATATTGACGGAAATTTTGAAATTACTTCTAATGCAACATCCGGAAATGTAACCATTTCTTTTATTGGTTATGTCACTAAAACAGTTGCTTTTTCGGGAACTTCTGGACAAACCGTAAATCTTGGAGAAATTAGTGTAGCCACTGATGCGAGTCAATTAGATGAGGTAGTGGTGATTGGTCGTGGTATTATCGACTTAGCAAATGACAGAAAAACGCCTATCGCAGTTTCAAACCTAACAGCGCAAGAAATTCAGGATAAAGTAGGTTCGTCAGATATTACGCAAACGATGGTCAACACACCATCAGTTTACGTTGCCGGACAAGCGGGAGGTTTTGGAGATTCGAGAATTGTGGTTCGTGGTTTTGGTCAAGACAACACTGCATTTTTATTAAACGGTCAACCTATTAATGGTATGGAAGATGGTTTAATGTATTGGTCAAACTGGTCTGGAATGGCGGATATTGCTAATATGATTCAAATTCAGCGTGGTTTGGGTTCATCAAAATTAGCCATTTCTTCTGTGGGTGGAACCGTAAACTTTATCACCAAAGCAACTTCAATGAGAGAAGGTGGATTTATTTCTGCGGGAGTGGCAAATGATGATTATTTAAAAACAACTGTAGCTTACAATTCCGGATTGATGAACAGTAATTTCGGAGTGAGTGTAATGTTAACACATTGGCAAGGTGATGGTTATAATGCTGGAACACGTGGAGAAGGACAAAATTATTTTATTTCTTTCGGATACAAACCTTCGGACAAACACAACTTTAACTTTTTAATTACTGGTGCTCCGCAAAGACACGATCAAAATTTTACCAAAAGACTTTCGGATTATAAAACGTACGGAAGAAAATACAATAATAACTGGGGAACGCTTAATGGAGAATACCTTTCCGAAAGAACAAATTTTTACCATAAACCGGTTGCTAATTTAAACTGGGATTGGATTATTAGCGACAAATCTGAGCTTTCAACCGTGTTGTATGCTTCTTGGGGACGTGGTGGTGGAACCGGAAACTACGGTGCTTCGGCAATTCGTGCCAACGGACAAATTAATTGGGATGCAATCGTAGACAGAAATGAAGCTGTTGGAAATGGGGTTCAAGGCGATGGACAATCGTACTTAATTCGTTCTTCGGTAAATAACCACAGCTGGTATGGTTTGGTTTCAAATTTTGAGCATCAAATTAACCAAAATCTAACCTTAAACGTTGGAGCAGATTTAAGAACGTATTACGGAACTCATTACCGTCAAGTAAATAATTTCTTGGGATTAAATAACTGGACAGAAACTCGTGGATTGAGAGATTTTTCACATCAAATTGCACAACCAAATGTGCCAAGAACTGTTACCGAACACCAAAGAATCGACCCTTGGTTATCTACTTTTAATGCTGTAGGCGAAGGGCAAAGAATTGATTATGACAACAGCGAAAGAATTTCTTACGGTGGTCTTTTTGGGCAAGTTGAATACGCAACGGATAAATTCTCGACCTTTTTCCAAGGAGCCATTTCTACACAAAGCCACCAACGCTTCGATCGCTATGATTATCTTCCGGAAGCAGAAGATTCAGAAAAAGTGAACAATGTGGGTTACAACTTAAAAGCGGGTGGAAGTTTTAATATTAACGAGCAAAATTCGGTTTATGTAAATGCAGGTTACTATTCTCGTCAACCTTACCACGATAATATTTATTTGAATTTTACCAACCAAATCAACCCCTTAACTGAAAACGAAAAAATTTTAGGACTTGAAGCAGGTTATAGTTTTAAAAGCCGATATTTTTCTGCTAACTTAAATGCTTACAGAACTTCTTGGAAAGACCGTGTAACCACAAATTCAAGAGTAGCAGCAGCTTCAGATTTAGAAACATATCCAAGTCTTATTATTGGCGATCAAATTTTTACAACCAATCAAGGTGTGGAACAATTACACCAAGGTCTTGAACTTGATTTCACTGCAAAACCTTTTACATTGTTAGACTTAAGAGGATTTGTTTCAGTTGGAAACTGGGAATACCAAGGGAATTCTGTTAATGTAATTAGAGATGAAAACAGGAATGTACTAGCCGAAAATTCCCGAGATGTTGACGGAGGTAAAGTAGGAGATGCCGCACAATTTACAGCTGGAGCAGGATTTGTGGTTCGTCCTGCACAAAGATTTTCAATTGATGCAGATTATAGATTTTATGATAATTTATATTCAAATGTTGGAGCAGTGAAAGACAACTTACAATTGCCATCATTTGGAATTGTGGACGCCGGAATTTCGTATAAATTATTATTAGGAGAAGAAAAAAATGAATCGTTAAATTTTAGATTAAACGTGAACAACCTTTTCCACGAAATTTATATTTCTGAAACGAGAACAAACGTTAAAGCAACTGATAGAATCAACCCAACCAGCACCACAGATTTTTCAACTTACGAATCAGCAGGAAGATTAATCAACGGTTTGGCAGACGCTAACCAGGGTTTCTACGGTTTAGGAAGAACCTGGAATTTCACCATCAGATACAACTTTTAAATTTCATACGTTAGTTAGTTTAAAATGAAGAAAACCTCCTGAATGTTTGAACATGCCCCAAAAAGTTAGACACTATTTGGGGCATTTTTTATGGAAAGAAAAGTTAAGTATGATTACGCATTTAAATTAGAATGTGTTAAGTTAGTTTTAGAGAAACATTATTCTGTTTTGT
>NZ_JAABLM010000011.1 GCF_009915155.1 Flavobacterium ichthyis
AGCTTTTTGAAAAAAAATTTTATTTATTTTTCCGAAGCTTTTTTTGTCCCTAAAAAACTGCGTTTTGCGGAGGGCAAAGATACAACCTTTATTTCCTATTTCGCAAATCTTTTTTTAGATTTTTTTTTGCTCGTTTGCCAGTTTGTTTTTAGAACTTGTTACACTGCCTTTCGGCGTTATTGCGGGTGCAAAAGTAGCTACTTTTTTTACTCTGGCAAGCTTTTAAATGCCTTTTTTTGAAAGTTTTTTTCAATTCAAAGTTAACTCTCTGGTTTTGCGGTTTTTGCAATATGTTAATTTTTTGAGTTTTTCTTTTGATGATTTTAAAAGAGCCTAAACCCCTACTCGTTTAGCCCCGGCCGCAGGGAAAGCTCCCAGATTTTTTTTCTTTTTCTGAAAAAAAATCCGGAGCTGGAATAGGACGGGAAATTGCCATTACTGATACAAAACGGTGATTCGCTCCTAAAAAAGGTCGGATTTATTCGAAACGTATGGCTTTTACGGGTGAAATTTTGGTGATGACAACAGATGGAATTAGTAAAACGAGGAGGCAAATTAATAATGTACCAATATTAAGTAGTGTGATGTGTAGCCAATTTAGGGTTACGGGTGCGGTGGAAACGTAATAATTTTGTGGGTTTAGGGTGATGATGCCAAATTGTTGTTGGATAATGATGAGTGCGATGGCGATGAGATTTCCCCAAAAGAGTCCTCGAAGGATGAGATAGGTGGCGTTGTAGAGGAAAATTTTTCGGATTTGCCAATTGTTCATGCCGATGGATTTTAGAATTCCGATCATTTGGGTTCTTTCGAGGATGAGGACCAGTAGCGCTACGACCATATTGATGGTGGCGACGGCAATCATGATGCCGAGAATTACGATTATATTAAAGTCGAATAATTGTAACCATTCAAAGATATTGAAATATTTTTCGGCGATGGTTTGGGTATCGAGCGTTTGTTGCGGATTATTTTTGTTTTGGGTATTGGCGTAAACTTCGTCACCAATTTGGTCGAGTTGGTCAAAGTTGTCAATAAAAACTTCGAACGAGCCAACTTGGTCAGGTTTCCATTTATTAATGCGTTGCAAGTGGCGAATGTCTCCTATTATATAAGTCTGGTCAAATTCTTGAAAACCGGAGTTGAAAATTCCGGCAATTTTAAAAACGCGAAGATTGGGTAATTTGTTCCCCGTTTCTTTCATAAAATAGGTACTAAATTTGTCGCCCAGTTTTAGGTTTAGCCGGTTTGCTAAATATTGCGAGATAATGATTTGAGGATTTAAATTATTAGAAACGTCAGGAAGATTGCCCTCTTTTAGATATTCCTTAAGGTTATTCCACTGGTAATCTTTACCCACACCTTTAAAAACGATTCCTTCAACCGAAGTTTCGGTTCTAATCATCCCTGGTTTTGTGGCAACGGCTTGTATATGTTCTACCGCTTCAACATTTTTGAACTTAGGATAAAAATCTTGATTGATAGAAATAGGCCGAAGACTTCCTTGAGATTGGTTGTCATCATAATTAGAAATAATGATGTGACCATTAAACGCTGCTACTTTTTCACGAATTTTTTCTTGTAAGCCAATTCCGGTAGCCACAGATACAATCATCATAATAATTCCAATAGCAATGGCGGCAATGGCAATTTTTATAATTGGAGCAGAAATGCTATTTTTATCGTTTTTAGCAGCAATCAGTTTTTTTGCAATAAAATATTCGGTATTCAAGATTTTAAATTTAATTGAAACACAAATATACTGAGTTTCTCATTGTGGATTGGCAAATTAATTCTTCCTTAATATATGAACATTATTTTAAAAACCGCTTTAACCCTAACTGGAACGATGTTATTATTGTTTTCTTGCGGAAATCAGGTGACGCAAAAACCTTCGGTGATAACAAAAACCGAAACGAAAATAACTACTTCCACTGTAATTTCTTCAATTGAAACCGGAGCTGATAATTTTGACGCCTATCATTCTTTAATTCAAAATAAAAAAGTTGGGGTAGTTACAAACCAAACCAGTGTCTTAAAAAACGGCACACATTTGGTTGATTTTTTAATTTCGGAGAAAATAAATTTGAAGAAAATTTATGCTCCCGAACACGGTTTTCGCGGAACGGCTGACGCTGGAGAACTAATCAAAGACGGAAAAGATGTCAAAACCAACTTGCCGATTGTGTCGCTTTATGGTGATAACAAAAAACCAAAACCGGAACAGTTGATGGACATCGAGGTAATGATTTTTGATTTACAAGATGTTGGTGCTCGTTTTTACACTTACATTTCTAGTTTACATTACGTGATGGAAGCTTGTGCCGAAAATAAAATTCCGCTGATAATTTTAGATCGACCTAATCCGAATGGAGACGTGGTGGATGGTCCGGTTTTAGAAAAAGAAAACACAAGTTTTGTGGGAATGCATCCTATTCCGGTTTTGCACGGCATGACAATTGGCGAATATGGAAAAATGATTAATGGTGAAAAATGGTTGAAAAATGCGGTGCAATGTGACCTTACCGTGATTCCTTGCTTGAATTACAATAAAAAAATGTCGTATTCTTTGCCGGTAAGGCCTTCGCCAAATTTACCCAACGACCAATCCATAAATCTTTACGCAAGCTTGTGCTTTTTTGAAGGTACCAACGTGAGTTTGGGTCGTGGTACTGAAAAACAATTTCAGATATATGGTTCGCCATTTTTACCAAAAAGTAATTTTTCTTTTGTTCCAAAACCAAATTTAGGCGCCAAAGATCCACTGCACAACGGCAAGGTTTGTTATGGTGAAGATTTATCAAAAATCAACAAAATTTCGGGCATAGAACTAAAATGGCTGATTAAAGCGTATGAAAACACTGCCGACAAACAGAAATTTTTTATTCCGTTTTTCACCAAGCTTGCCGGAACTAAAGAGCTTCAACGCCAGATAGAAACGGGATTATCCGAAACTGAAATTAAAAACAGCTGGCGAAAAGGTATTGAAGATTTTGAAAAAATAAGAAAAAATTATCAAATTTATTAATCCAATGAATCTGATAATTTCTTATTTTTAGTTCGTAGATTTTCAATAATTATTAATAACCACCTAATAAACTACCATAAAATGAACACTTCTCAATTAATTTTAGATTACATGGATAAGATACAAGAGTTTTTCGAGATGATTAACGACTATGTAAATCAAGCAATTGAAATTTTCCATAAAGCCAAAGACTTTCTTGATAAAATTTTAGAATATATCAAAAACGGGATTGACTATGTCGTGGAAGCTTTCGGGGGAAGATTTGAAAAAGACATAGAACTTCCAGAAGATTATATTTTTGTATAAAAACATCAGACTTCCTTTATTGGAGGTCTTTTTTTTGCCTCCTAATTACTTTTGAAGCACCTCTTTTGGTCATCGCAATAAAAAAATATATGACCATAAAAATAATCAAGAACAAAGCCATCATGATGACCACTTCCATCACTTTATCAGCTATACTGACCTGAACCAAATCTTGATTGATGAATAAAAGCGTCAGCGAAAGAGCAAAAGACAGGAAGCAAATGGCAATTAGATTTCTTTTGTGATTCATCTTCAAAAAAATTTTACGGATTGATTTTCTTTTTCATTTCCTCCACAATATTGTAAGCCGCAGGACAAATGGCAACATTCTTCAAGGTAAGATTTGAAATTTGTTGAAACTTTTTTCTGTCGGTATGGGGAAATTCGCGGCAAGCTTTTGGGCGAACATCGTAAATCATACAATAATTTTCGGCGTCTAAAAAAGTACAAGGAACCGATTTTAATACATAATCATTGTCTTCATCAATATGCAAATATTGATTGATGAATTGTTGTGGTTTTTGTTTAAAAAATTTTGCAATGCGTTCAATATCTGCCGTGGTAAAAAGCGGTCCGGTGGTTTTGCAACAATTGGCACAAGTAAGGCAATCTGTTTTGGCAAATTCTTTTTCATGGATTTCCTGCATAAGATAATCCATATTTTTGGGCGCTTTCTTTTTTAGCTTATCGAAATACTTTTTATTTTCGATATGCTTATCTTTGGCGAGTTTTGGAAGATTTTGCAAAATCTTTTCCACTTTGTTTTACGTTTTGGTACGGCAAAGGTAAACTAAATTCTATTGTGCTAAAAAATTTTGCAATGAAAGACTTATTTGGCAAAGCCATGCTGGATTACCAAACCCAAAATAATCCCGAAAATTTATTTACCGAAACTTCTATTTCTGAGGAGGATGAAATGCCAGTTGCTTATTTGTTTAGAAATTTTGACGAAATGCCCAAATTGGAACAAAAAGCGTTGCAATTGGCCAAAGGAAAAGTTTTAGATGTGGGTTGTGGTGCCGGAAGCCATGCTTTGTACCTTCAGCAACAGAAAAATTTAGATGTTACCGCCATTGATATTTCAAAAAATGCAGTTGAAACTTGTTTGTTGCGTGGTGTGAAAAATGCTCAAGTAAAAAATGTTTTGGAAATGCTCGAAACCGAAAAATTTGACACCATCATCATGCTGATGAACGGAATAGGAATTGTAGGAAAATTAAACCAAATTTCTAATTATTTCCAAAAATTAAAATCTTTGCTAAATGACAACGGACAAATTTTAGTCGATTCTTCAGATTTAATTTACATGTTTGACGAAGATGAAGACGGTGGAAAATGGATTCCTTCGGATAATTATTATGGCGAAGTGACCTTTACCGTTCGTTATAAAAATGAAACCGAAAAACCGTTTCATTGGTTATATCTCGATTTTAATACTTTGCAAAATGCCGCTAATGCAAATGGTTTTCATTGCGAATTAATGATGGAAGGTGAAAATTTCGATTATTTGGCGAAACTTACTTTATTGACATAAAAAAACCGGCTAAAAAGCCGGTTTCTATTTTTATTGTAAGTACTTCATAATGATACCTTGAAGTTCTCCTCCCCACACTTGTCCGATTTCCATTGACTTTTCGGTAAGGACACCAGCTTTTGATGATAATTTTTTCCCAATTGGTGATTCGTAAAACTTAATTAAATTTTTGATGTCATCGTGGGTAAATTCAGTCATATATAAATTAGTAACTTTATCAAAATAAGAAGGTAAAGAGGCTTCAAAATCTTTGGTAAATGCCGCTTGCTTATCTTCTGGAATCATCGACAAAACTTGTTTTTTAGCAACTTCAATCTGAGAATTTGAACCAGAAAGCTCCAGATATTTTTTAATGTCAGCTTTGAATGCATCTTGTGCAAAACTTAACTGACTCACTACGATTAATGCGAATGTTAGGATAACTTTTTTCATGTGTGTTTTTGTTTATTTTGAAGTTAGCAATATACGAATTTCCGTAAAATTATTTAGGGAATATTAAGATATTTGTGCGTTTGTAATGAAATTCTCCATTTCGGGTTTTGCATCACGTAATTTACAATTAGAGGTGTCATACTGTCTTTTTTGCTCCATTCGGGTTGTAAAAACAAGATGGCATTGTCGTTTACTTTTTCGGCTTGTTCTTCAGCGAAAAGAAAATCGTGTTTGTTATGGATAATTACTTTTAATTCGTGAGCGTTTTTATAAACGGATTCTGTGGGGAGTTTGGTTTTTTTTGGCGAAAGCGTAATCCAATCCCAGATTCCGGACAGTTCATAAGCTCCTGAAGTTTCGATATGTACTTTTATATCGGCTTCTTTTAATTTTTGCGTAAGCGGCAACATATTCCATGTTAAGGGTTCTCCACCTGTAACAACTACTGTATCTGCATAGGTTGACGCGTTTTTTACAATATTTTCTATTGCTGTAGGTGGATGTAAAGCTGCGTTCCAACTTTCTTTAACATCGCACCAGTGACAACCTACATCACATCCGCCGACTCTAATAAAATAAGCAGCGGTTCCGGTGTGATAACCTTCGCCTTGGATGGTGTAAAATTCCTCCATTAGCGGAAGCATTGTTCCGTTTTCAACTGCAATTTGTAATTCTTTTTTTAGCATTATTTGTTCAAAAAAATAGTTTGCAAAGATATGACAAATGTTTGGGCTTTTTGTCGTTTAATTTTTCTTTGCGATTTTGGGTTTTTTCAAAACAAAAAAAAACCGACTTTCGCCGGTTTCTTATTTTTATTTGTTGAGTACTTGCAATGATTCTTTGATGTATTGATCCGTTGGGTTAAGTACTTGCGCTTTTGTGAAATATTCTTTGGCTTTTACTTTGTCAGAAATTGCGTAGTGCGAACCAAGATAAGTGTAAGCACTTAACAATCCGTTTTTCACGCTTTCTTTAGCCATTTCTGCTTCACCTTTTGTTTGCACCACTTCAATATATTTCATGTAAGAATCTACTGCTTGTTGTTTTGCGGCATCTCCTGCGATGAAACGGTTGATTTTGGCACGGTTTAAGTGAGCGTCTTGTGTTGTTGGCGAAGCTTCAGTTACTTTTGCGAAAGCCGCATCAGCTTTTACTAATAATTCCTGAACTTCAGGTTTGTTTCTTTCTTCGTCAGTTTTCAAATCGTTTACTACGTAAAATAGAACGGCGTTTCCTAAATAATAGTTATCCAAAACGGCATTTTTATTCCCTTCTGCTTTTGTAGAAACTTCGAAAACTTTTGTCGATTCTAAATATAATCCTTGTTTATAAAGATCCACTCCAAGTTCACTGAATTCTGCTCCAACTTCCGGATCTACCGCAACGGCTTTTTTCAAATCTGCCATTGCTGAATCAAATTTCGCTTTGTCAGCAATTTTTCCTTCGGCATCTTTAGCGGTAGCCAATTTTGCGTTAGCCAGGTAAAGGTAATCTCTTCCAATAACTCTCGATGGATCGACTTTTGCGAAAAATTCAGTCATGGCCTTGATACTTTCGTCATAATTTTTATTTTCGAAAGCAGCATAACCTAAATAACGGTAAATTCTTGGATTTACTTTATCCAATTGTTGCATGGCTTGCGCTTCTTTTTGCAACGCTTGGTAATCTTTTGCCAAAATCAAAAAGTCAGCATGACGCATTCTCGATTCAAGAGAATAATCAGTCAAGCTCATGTATTTCTCGTAATTTGACAAAGCTTGTTGTAAATATTGTTCACGATTATTGCTTGGAACCGTACTCCAGAAGTAATAAGTTTCAGCTAATTCGCGGTAAACCGGACCATAATTTGCATCTAATTTAATGACTTCATTAAAAGCAGCGATTGCTTCCGGGAACGCTTTTGCATTTTTGGTAATCACACCTAATTGCATTTTCGCACGAAGCAAAGAATTATCCAAATCGTAAGCGGTTCTATAAGCACTATACGCTTCGTTCACATTTTTATCCCCAAATTGCGCATCACCTAAAGCCAAAAACGCTACGGCATTTTTAGGGTCGATTGCTACGGCTTTTTGAAGATTTTCGATTGCTTTTTTATAATTTGGTTTTTCAGAATTGGTGTAGGCTTTTCCAACATATACAAATTCTTCAGTATCTTTTCGACGCATATCTGCCAAGGCTTTTGCAAAATGAGCTTCGGCTTCGGTAGCGTTACCTTTATCTAAGCTGATTTCACCTAAACCGATGTAGTTGAATTTGGCGTCGTCTTTTACAGTAATCCCTTTGTCGAAATAAATTTTGGCTGAGTCAGTATTTTCAAGTGCCATATAAATTTCGCCTAAGTGGAAATAATTTTTCCCTTTATCCGGACTTGAAGCAATCATTGACTTCAACATTGTTTTTGCTTTTTGGTATTGTTCGGCATCAATCGCTTTTTTGGCTTGCTCTAAATCTTGAGCGAAAACCGATGTTCCGAAAAACAGCAACGATAATCCGATAAATTTAATCTTCTTCATTTTTTAATCTTTATAATTTTAATTTTGGTTTTGATCAATTTCTGGTCGAACTTTCACTTCTCGAAGTTCTAATCTTGCGGGAGCTAATCCGGCACGCAAAAATATTTTTTGTCCGATGCTTCCTGCTGTGAAGGATACAAATGCCGTACCTAAACCTCTTGTTCCTTCATAATTTAACATATATATTTTTCGCACCAACGGATATTTTCCTTCTCCCAAGTTGGATTGCGTGGGTTTATAATAATTGTCGTCTTTTGAAATTTTAACATTTTTTACTGCTAAAACTTTTAGTTGGTTGGTGAATTTTTGCATTTCGGGCATGGGTTGTGTAATCCAATTGACCCCAACTACCCCAATGTAACCATCATTTTCTGCAATAAATTTGAGAACTTCATTATTGTTTTTTTGCGAAAAAACATTTGACGGCAAATTTTCTATTCCAGCTTTTTCTTTGAAAAAAGCAACCGTACCGGAATTTGGATTATCGAAAACCAAACCTTTAAATTTTGGCAATGGTTTCCCTTTTAAAAAATCAATAATTTGGTCTAACTCAACAATAGAATCCTGAGATTTTTGATTGACAACCAAGGCTATTCCGTCGATTCCAATTTGGGTTACAACCGGAACAATTTTTTCTTTTCTGTAAGCATTTTCTTCTCCTGGAGTTAAGGTTCGCGCCATTACGATGCGATCTGCTTTTTTTTCCGTGATGAGTTTTACAATTTCAGTTTCGGATTTGGCGATTAAATTTACCGTATCCGGACGACTGCTTTCGAAAACGGCTTTTACGTCTTCCATTACTGGCATTAACGTTTCGTCAACAAAAAAAGTAATGCTTTCGCCTTGTAATTCGGGGTTGTTGTTTTTATTTTTTTCGCAAGAATAAATAAAAAATACAGCGCCAAAAATTACAGTACACAAGGATAAGAATTTTATAGGTTTTTGCATATTAATAAAATATTAAAAAAATGCGAATAGGTTTAGTTTGGTTTTTTCATCAGCCTGACGAACCTGAAAAACGAGTACACAATTAATAGTATTCCAAACGCCAAACGGTATTTGAATTCCATTTCGATTGGAAACTCTTTCCAAAAAATAATGGCCATTCCCATGAAGAAATAAAGCACGAAAAAGGATATTCCTAAAATAAGAAGAAATCGCTCAAGGAGCGATTTCTGTTCTCTTTTATTGTGGTTATTATCTGTCATTACTGAGATTTAATAACTAATCTGATTGGTAAGTTGTAGGATACACGAACTGCTTTTCCGTTTTGAATTCCAGGTTTCCATTTTGGAGCACCTTTCAACATACGGATGGCTTCTTTTCCTGTTCCATAACCAAGGTCACGCACAACTTTGATATCTGTCAAACTTCCGTCTTTTTCAACTACAAAGTTTACAAAAACGTTTCCGCTGATATCTTCATCTACTTCAGGAACACGGTAGTTTTTTTGAACGTACTTAGCAAAACCTGCCATTCCTCCAGGAAATTCTGGAAGCACTTGTACAGAAGTATATACTTTTTGTGGATCTTCTTCTACTACTTTAGCATCTACTTTAATTTCACTTTCAGTACCGTCAAGAACTACTTCTCCACCTTCTTTAGCTTTGATATTTTCTGAACCTGATTTTTTAATTTCGGTCACAATTGCCACTTCTTCTTGAACCACTTTTTTGTCCACAATAACTGGCGGAACGTATTTTTGAATATCTACGTTACTTTGCGTTTGTTTTTGCACGACTGGTTCAACCACAATTGGTTCTTCAATTGGCGGTGGTGGTGGTTCTGCAATGTTGGCCAGTACTACTTTTTGGTCTAGGTTTTTTTCTTCTTCCGGCATGTTATCCGAAATCATTTTAGAAATTACCGGAATCAAAACCAAAAAAGTAAAAATAACTGCGCCAATTAGGAATGCAACCAAGGTTCGTTTACCGCTGTTTTTACGCAATTCGTAAGCTCCGTAAGTTTTGTTACGGCCTTGAAAAACGTTGTCAATCCAGCTTCCGTGTAATAAGTCTAATTTTGCAGACATATTTATTATTTTTTAAAGTTATTGCGGAGCGTTATAAATGCTGTTTTGTTCTAACAACTTAATATCGTCCGGTGTAATATCAACTATCGCATATTTTTTCACTTCCGTGATGGCCATCTCGTCTAAAATATCCACTACATTTTTGTAGTTAGAATTTTTACTTGGTTTGATAATGATTGTCAAACCGCTTTTTTCTAAATCGGCTCCTTCAGCACGATTTTGAGCGTCAACCATTTTCTTTTTGTTCAAAATCAAGTCTCTTACACCTGTTTTACCGTAAGCCGAAACTGTTGGACCATCAAGTGGAGCCGTAGGTTGACCGCTGTACCAAACCAATTTATCATCAGAACCTAACACTATGGTTAACGTTCTCCAAGCTGGTGTTTCAGGCGGAACCGGATCATCGATTTTCGGTTTATCCGGCAAAGCCAAGTTCATTGACTGTGGTTTAGACAACGTTGTGGTTAATATAAAGAACGTAATCAATAAGAATGCCAAATCTACCATTGCAGTTAAATCTACAGTAGGATTTGCTTTTTTACTTCTTACCTTGCCGCCGCCTTTTTTACCACCGCCGTCGCCGGTATTTAATTCTGCCATTTCTTTTAAATATTTTTATTTAATTAAAAATCGTCTTCACTTCTTAATCCTGTTACCAAGAAAAAGTTGTTTTTGCTTTGTTTTTGCAAAATATCCAATACTTTTTTCACGGTCGGATATTCCTCTTTTGCATCTCCTTTAATGGCGATATCAAGATCTTTTGAGTGTAAATCTTTGGTTACTTCTCTTGATACTTTGATCCATTCTGCTAATTGGTTGTTGATTGAATCGTAAGGAATTCCGGGTTGTTTTCCAGGCTCCATACGTTCACTGTTATCCATTGCGATTAGCGTTTTCATTTGTCTGATATCCACACCAAAACCATCGATAAGCGAAAAACGTTCTTTTTCCTGTTCAGTAAAAGACACTTGGTATTTGTCGCCCATTCTGGTCAATGCTTCTACTCTTAAATCTCTTCCAGTGATTCCGAAAAATACTTTAGAATCAGCAATGCTTAACGTTCCCAAATTGTCTTCGGGAAGTTTGGTCTGAACGGTTGACGCTGGAGTTTCAACAGGCAAAGCCTCTGGAACTTTTGCGGTAGCCGTCATGATAAAGAAGGACAAGAGCAAGAACGCAACGTCACACATTGCGGTCATATCCACTCTTGAACTTTTCTTTGCCAATTTTATTTTAGCCATTTGTACTATTATTTTTTTTAAGTTGGCCCAACAACGTCAGTCCAAAATTTTGATTACTTTACCTAATTAGTCACGATTTGTAGCTCTTCTGTATGCTTGAGTAATGGTAAAACCAGCCTCATCAATGAAGTAAGTTAAAGTATCAATTTTAGAAGTAAAGAAGTTGTAAGCGATTACCGCAACAGCTGAAGTGGAAATACCTGTTAATGTATTTACAAGTGCTTCAGAGATACCGTTTGCTAACTCAGCTTGGTCAGGAGTTCCAGAAGTTGCCAATCCAGCGAATGCTTTAATCATACCAGATACAGTTCCGATAAGTCCAACCAGTGTACCTAATGATACCAAAGTTGAAAGGACCGTTAAGTTTTTCTCAAGCATTGGCATTTCTAAAGAAGTAGCTTGTTCGATTTCTTTTTGGATAACTTCTGATGCTTTTTCAACATCAAAGTTTTCTCTTTTAACTTCTTGATACTTAATCAATCCAGCTTTAACCACGTTAGCCACTGAACCTTGTTGTTTATCACAAGCCTCAAGAGCTCCATTGATATCTCCAGCTGCGATTTGAGTTTGTACTTTTTTCACAAATTTTTCAACATCTCCTTTTCCTGAAGCTTTCCCAATCACGAAAAATCTTTCAATAGAAAAAACGAAAGTCATTAATAATAATCCCATTAAGATTGGCACGATAAATCCTCCTTTATACACCATTCCTAAATAATCTCCCGCTAACGGCTGGTTTTCATTGCTACCTCCTTGAAAGTGAGACCCATCCCCCATTACGAATTTCCACACTAGGAATCCTACGATAATACAAAATACGATTACCAATCCTGCGAAAACATTTGAACTTTTGCTACCTTCTTCTTTCTTAATCGGTGCGTTTGCTACTTGTGCCATCTTTTAATTTTTAGTTTTTTAGTTTTAGAATTTAAATTTTGGTTACAGATATTTATTTTATCAGAACGACAAATTTATATTTTTAGTGGATAAAAAAAAATAAAATGTTGTTTTTTATTCAGTATTAACGATATATTATTATAAAGTTAACTAATAAATAATAGAAAATTTCCCCGTCACGCAAGCGTTTTCGAAACCAATTCCATGAATAACAGTTGTTTATACAAATATTGAAAATTCTTACCTTATTTTATGTAAACATTAACTAATTTATTTTGGCTTTCTTTTCTATAAAATAGACGATTTTGGGGTTTTGACCAAAATTATATCTAAAATTTAAAAGAAAAATCATTTCAGAAACTTAAAACAATCCTAAATTTGTCACTTTAATTCAATCTATTCACAAAATCTAACAATTAGTTTAATGGCAGTACCTAACGCTTTTATCCACCAAATTAATACTGGATACGCCACAAAAGGGGATAATATTATTATTGGAGGCGCCATTTTTAATGGTGAAGCCGTACCTGAAACACATATAAAAATTCCATTAAAGACCTTAAACCGCCACGGATTAATCGCTGGAGCAACGGGAACTGGAAAGACGAAAACCATCCAAGTGTTGTCCGAACAACTCTCGTCCAAAGGAATTCCAGTATTAATGATGGACATCAAAGGTGATTTTTCGGGAATTGCAAAAGCTGGAATTGAACAATCTTTTATCACAGAGCGTCATCAAAAAATTAATTTACCATACCAAACTTCGGGTTTTCCAGTTGAATTGCTGACACTTTCTGAACAAGATGGGGTAAGATTAAGAGCTACAGTTTCAGAATTTGGACCTGTATTATTTTCAAGAATTTTAGGGTTGAATGATACCCAATCCGGAGTGGTAGCCGTGATTTTTAAATATTGTGATGACAAAAAAATGCCTCTGCTCGATTTAAAAGACATCAAAAAAGTCATTAATTTCATTACCGAAGAGGGCAAAACCGAAATCGAACAATTGTACGGAAAAATTTCAACCGCGACAACCGGAACCATCTTACGCAAAATCATCGAACTCGAGCAGCAAGGTGCCGATTTGTTTTTTGGAGAAATTTCGTTTGAAATTAGCGACTTAATGCGAATTGACGAAAATGGCAAAGGCTACATTAATATTATACGGCTTACTGATATTCAAGACAAACCAAAATTATTTTCTACTTTCATGCTGAGTTTATTGGCAGAAATTTATAACGAAATGCCAGAACAAGGAGATTCTGGACAACCCGAATTGGTCATATTTATTGACGAAGCACACCTTATTTTTAACGAAGCCAGCAAAGCCCTTTTAGATCAAATTGAAAGTATTGTTAAACTTATTCGTTCCAAAGGAATTGGGATCTATTTCGTAACGCAAAATCCAATGGACGTTCCAGCATCTGTGTTGGCTCAATTAGGTTTAAAAATCCAGCATGCACTTCGTGCTTTTACCGCCAATGATAGAAAAGCAATCCGAATGACGGCAGAAAATTATCCGTTGTCCGAATTTTACAAAACCGATGAAGTCTTAACTTCGTTAGGAACCGGTGAAGCTTTGGTCACTGTTTTAAGCGAAAAAGGAAATCCCACACCTTTAGCAGCAACCACGATGAGAGCGCCAATGAGCAGAATGGACGTGTTAGCACAAGAAGAAATCAACGAAATAAACCGAAAATCCAAGCTAGTTAGAAAATACAGCCAAACAATCGATCGCGAAAGCGCATACGAAATCTTAACCAAAAAAATTGAAGAAGCACAGCAGAAAGCCGAACAAGCCACCAAAGAAAAAGAGGAAGCCAAAGTTGAACGCAAAAAAGCATCTGAACCCATGAGCCAAACCACCAAAAGCATCGTAAAAGTGGTGACAAGCGCTACATTTATCAGAGGATTTTTTGGCGTGCTGAACAAAATTTTCAGAAAATAATTAACAAGAATTTTAAAACGTTTTCGCTAAATTTTATTCTTTAAAAAAAGTTAATAAGTACTCACTACTCCCGCATTATTGGTAACTTTACGTGCAAACACCTTTTGTATGAGAACCAAAAAACGAATCATCATTGCGGGAGCCGGTTTTGCCGGACTCACCTTAGCCGAAGATCTCGAAAACACAGACTACGAAATTTATTTATTCGACCAAAATAATTACCACCAATTCCAACCCTTAATGTATCAGGTGGCAACCGCCAGATTAGAACCTGCCAGCATTTCTTTCCCGTTGCGAAAAGTTTTTCAGGGTTCAAAAAATGTCAAAATCCGCATTGCCGAAATTTTAGGCGTTAACCCAATCGAAAAGTACATCGACACCTCAATCGGACAGTTTCAGTACGATTATTTGGTGTTGGCTCATGGTTGCAAAACCAATTACTTTGGCAACAAAGAGTTAGAAAAAAGGGCTTTCCCGATGAAATCCGTACCCGAATCTATCCAACTTCGCAACCGGATTTTACAAACTTTTGAAGATGCCGTAACCACTCCTCCCGACAATTTACAATACATTTTAAACTTCGTAATCGTAGGTGCCGGACCAACAGGAGTTGAACTTGCCGGAGCTTTGGCCGAAATGAAAAAAAATATTTTACCCAAAGATTACCCCGACAAAGATTTTTCTAAACTCACCATATATTTACTCGAAGGATCGCCACACGTGCTCAACGCCATGAGTGAAGAATCTAAAAAAGTATCCCGAAAATATTTAGAAGATTTAGGCGTAATTGTCAAAACTTCCACAATTGTAGAAAATTACGACGGTCACACCGTTTCCCTCAAAGACGGCCAAAAAATTGAAGCCAAAAACGTGATTTGGGCAGCCGGAGTTATCGGCAACAGCATCGAAGGAATTCCCGAAACCGCCATTGCACGAGGAAACCGCATCACCGTCAATAGATTTAACGAAATTGTGGATACTCAAGATATTTTTGCCATTGGCGACATTGCTTACATGACCACGCCAAAATACGTAAACGGACATCCGCAATTGGCGGCCGTTGCCAACCAACAAGCCCAGCTTTTAGCAAAAAATTTCAAGGCGATGCTAAAAAACAAACCCCGAAAAGAATACGAGTACAAAGACAAAGGTTCGATGGCAACAATTGGGAAAAGAAAAGCCGTTGTCGATCTCCCAAGCTTCAGTTTCCAAGGAAGATTTGCGTGGTTCACCTGGATGTTTGTTCACCTCATGCTCATCCTCAGCGTCAAAAACAAACTCTCCATTTTCATCACTTGGGCCTACAGTTACTTCAGCAACGACTCCACTTTGCGCGTTTTAATCAAGCCCGTCACTCGAAAAGTAAAGCCGCTAAAAGAAGAAAGATAGTTATTTCGGAATTTGAAGAAATTAATATGAAGTAGGGAGTTTGAAATTTGGGTTTTCTTTATTAGAATTTTTAATTTTCGGGCGTGCCCCTGCGGGTCGGGCTTTCGCCACTCGCTGTTTTTTCGGCTCCACTTCGTTCCACCAAAAAAAAACGAGCTCAAACAAAGGCTCAATCCCTCACGCACAACTGCAAGCCGGAAGTTTTAAAACCACTTCCAACCCTTGAAATTTGGGATTTTTCTATTGGAATTGCGACTGCAAGGGTTTCTCGCAAAGTCGGAAAGCCGCCAAACTTTTAGAATTTGGAATTTCTCCACTAGACTTTTATATTTTTTTCTCCAACAATTCCAAGATTCTGGCCTCCGTTTCAGGAGCGTTCCACTTTTGCTCGATATTTTGCGTTTGTAAAATTTCCTCCATGATTTGATTTTGGAAATCGCCAATTTTCAACGCTTCAGAATACGGATTTAAGCTAAATGTAACCCTGCTATACAACGGCAACCATTTTTCAGGATGCTTTTCGGAAAACCATTTTTCTATTTTTTTCTGTAATAAAAATTTTTCGTCAGCTGTTTTTGAGCTCATTTCCATAAAATTGCGGTAGGAAAGTTCTGCAATCGCATCGGTATTGGGTTTTCTGCTTTTTTCGTATTCTTTAAAGATGGTTTCCCAATCATTTTCGTATTGGTTCATCAAATTATTTAAAACCGTAATATCCTCAAAACCGGCATTCATACCGTGTCCATAAAACGGAACGATGGCGTGACAAGCATCACCAATTAATGCGACTTTGTCCGTAGAGGTCCAAGGATAACATTTCATCGTGACCAAATAACTGGTTGGGTTTTTAAAAAAATCTTCAACTAAATTGGGAATCACTTCTTTGGTATCCGGAAAATGTTTGGCAAAAAATGCAACCAAAAGATTTTTATCAGTAAGATTTTCAAAAGAATTTGCGCCCTCGTGCGGCATGAACAAAGTACAAGTAAAACTACCGTCAGGATTGGCTAGAGCCATGAGCATAAATTCGCCTCGAGGCCAAATGTGTAGTGAATTTTTATCGAGTTTGTGCGAACCATCTGCATTGGCGGGAATATGTAATTCTTTGTAGCCTAATTTTAAAAATTCTTGCGAATAATTAAACATGCTTTGGCGTTGCATCCTATGACGAACTCGGGAAAAAGCGCCATCGGCCCCAAATATTTTATCGTATTTATGTTCTGTCCATTCGCCTCTTTCGGTTTCCCCAATTTGCAACGATGGAACGGTTAGATTCACGTCCCATACTTTTTGGTCAAAGAAAAATTCAACACCAGCTTCTTCGGCAAGATCAATCATTCTACGATTTAAAATTCCTCTTGACAATGAAAAAATCGCTTCCCCGTCTTGACCGTAATATTGATAATTAAGTGGTTTTCCGGCCATATGAATGGCACGTTTGTCAACCGGAATTCCAATTTTTTTTATTTCGTCGTCTAACCCAATGTCACGCAAGGCTTTCCAACCACGATTGGACATCACGAGGTTAATGGATCGTCCTGAGAATTGAATTTTTCGAATATCCGGACTTCTGTCAAAAACATGAACTGTATGTCCGGCTTTTTTAAGGTATATCGCTAAAAGTGTTCCGACCAAACCAGAACCCACTACTGCGATTTTTAAAGGATCTTGCATTGAAAGCACAAAAATATATGAACTTCAAATTTAAGAAATTTATTTAGATGCTCGGGAATTTTAAAAAGAGATTGTTATTTACTTACTACATTTTTCTTACCTAAGTCCAAAAAAAATCCTAACAAGATTTTACCTGTTAGGATTATTGAAAACTGTAAACTAAATATTATTCTTCCGCTGCAACCCCAGATTTTCTATGGATAAAATTGCCGTAAATATGTCTTCTGGCAAAACGGCTTGGCGATTCTGCATTGACCATTTTAATGTAGGTATTTTTCGGAACGCCAATATATTCGTAAGAATTTCCGTCTAAATGTTGAACGATTAAAGTATTTTTTTCATGGTAAAAATCATGAATGTTCGATTTTAAAATCGTTTCGTTGTATTCCTCTTTGTTTCTTTCCAAAGTTTCATGATTGATACTTACCAAAAAATGGTAGGCTTCAATTACTTTTTTGCTCGTTTCTTCGGCGGCTAATTTTCCTTCGTCATCATTCACAAATTTATCCGGATGCGCATCTTTCATCGCATTTCGGTAAATTGTTTTTAACTCCTTCAGGGTTACATTTTTATCAATACCAAGTAATTTTCTGTGCTCTACAATTCTTTTCATGCCAATTTTTTTTAAGAGCGCAAAAGTAACAAATTAAAAATGAATATTTTACAAGAAGTAACTTTTTATTTTTTGGCGAAAGCCAAATTATTAATGTTCAATTTCCATCGGGTTTTCTACATCTACAAATTCGTTTTCACTTTTAGAAATTACAACGGTTGCCACAGCGTTTCCTATAAAATTGGTAATGGCTCTGGCTTCGCTCATAAATTTATCAACGCCAAGCAAAAAAGCCAATCCTTCTACCGGAATTTTATGAATTGCGGTAAGGGTCGAGGCTAATACGATAAAACCACTTCCGGTAACGCCTGCAGCTCCTTTTGAAGTAATCATAAGCAAACCTATTACGGTTAAAATTTCTGCAAAACTTAAATGTACGTCGTACAATTGCGCTAAAAATATAACGGACATCGAAAGATAAATCGAGGTACCATCGAGGTTAAAGGAATATCCGGTTGGCACTACTAATCCCACAACTGATTTACTACAACCTAATTTTTCGAGCTTGTCCATGAGGTTTGGCAAAGCAGGTTCGGAAGATGAAGTTCCTAAAACAATAAGCAATTCGGCTTTTAAATATTTAATAAGATGCCAAATATTTTTTTTGTAATACCTTAAAATTGAACCCAAAATCACAAATATAAAAATAGCCATGGTGATGTAAACCGTAACCATCAATTTTCCTAATGGTATCAAGGTGTGAAGTCCAAATTTAGCAATTGTGTACGCCATTCCGCCAAAAGCTCCCAATGGCGCAAGATACATTACAAATTTTAGCGCCCTAAAAACATATTTTGAGGCAACGTATAATTTACCTACGATTTTTTCTCGTTTAGTATAATAATTTAAAGCAATTCCGGAAATGATGGCCAACACCAAAACCTGCAATGTAAAATTTTCCAAGAAAAAAGTCCACCAGCTAAATTCGGTTTGGGGATTAGTCGTATATTGAGAAGCATCCTGAATGTCGAGTCCGGTTTTATCAATTTTTCCGGGTTTGATTATATAAGCTGCAATTACACCAATAGCAAGGGCAAAAGTGGTCACGATTTCAAAATAAACAAGTGATTTAATCCCAATTCTACCTACTTTTTTCAAATCGCCCATGCCTGCAATTCCTAAAACAATAGTGAGAAAAATAATTGGGGCAATAAAAACTTTAACCAAACTGATAAAAGAATCGCCTACGATTTTCATCTTAATTCCTATTTCGGGAAAATAATGACCGAGTAAAACTCCAGTGATAATAGCAATTAAAACCCAAAAGGTAAGATTAGAAACAATTTTAAAAAGCAAGCCGTTGTTAAGCGATTTTGGAGCATCCATAAAGAGAAATTAAAAATGCACAATTTAATATCTTTATCGGTAAACTTCTTTAGTTATCTGCGTTCTTTTAAAATTTCTCTAGCAACCGCTTTGTAACCAGGACTTTCAGAAGCATAATTTTGCTCGAGAATAGGTTTTAATTCCGTTAAAATCCAAGGTTCTTTTTTGCTTAACGCAAAAAGTGTTCGGGCTGCATACACTTTCGTGGCCACATTTTCGTCAGATATCATGATGTCAAAGCCAAATTCTGTAATTATTTTTTTGGCTTCCGCCGAAAGCAATTGGCCTGCATTTTTCGATTGAACTAAAAACATGCAAATTCTCATTGCGGGACGAATTGAACTTTGGTGTTTCAGCGTTTTAAAATTTTGTAGAAAAAAATCTAAGAACGGTTCTATTAATCCTATTTTTTCTTTAAAAACTAACTCAATAACCCACCACGCTTTGTAATGATTTTTATTTTTTACGTCAAAAGCCAACAAAAATAACGATTGCAAAAGTTCTGGATTTGTCAAAACTTCGTCACAATACTGGTCACGCATTTGTCGATAAACTTTTGAAGCGGTTATTTTTTGTAAAAACTCTTGATGCATAAACAGCGTTTTCCGATAGACAATTTTAAAAAAAAAGCCCGGATTAACCGGACTTTTCATGTTTTATTTTTCAAAAATTATCTTCTGAAAACCCATTCCACAGTTCCTGTTGAGTAGAAATATCCATCGTTTTGGTTTCCATTAGGATATTGCGTTAAAATAATTGTGATAGAAAGTTCATTACATTCTTTTATTTTGGGTTAATACAGCAATGTTATAAAGACGATTTAGGCGTTGTTTACAGTTTTTTCAGGTGTTGTTATGAGATTATAATTTAGTCGTTAATTTAGTGTTAAGCGAGGCGCGAAATGAAAACATCTTTAACTTTTAAAAATTATAAAACGTAGCTAAAACCAATATTTGCGTAATAGTTGATAGGCAAACCCGGATAAAAGTAGCGTGGGTTATTATTGTTCGTTACTGCATTTGGCAAAATTAAAGACGCGTATTTTGTGTTGAAAACATTATTAATTCCAGCGTTCAAATTTATTTTCAGTTTTTGAATCTGGAATTGAAAGCCGGCTTTTGTATTAAACAAATGATAAGCATTTGAAAAATCACTATTAGCGTCATTCAAAGGAATTTTATCTACAAAATGATAGTCAGCTAAAACATAAAATCCTGATTTTAACTGGATGGTAAATCCGGCATTTACTTTGTTAGACGGAACACCTGTAAGTTGATTTCCGGAAAAATTAGTGTCATTATGCAGAAATTCTTTAAACGAATAATCTCCAACTGAAAAACTGGCAAATGGTAGCAATTCTACTTCTGGAAATATTTTAAAAAATCCTTGAGTTGAAAATTCAATGCCACGATGAAGTGTTTCACCTGCATTGACGCCAATATATTGATCATCACCAATTCTTTGTGCAACCAATAAATTTTGGATTTGCATGTGATAACACACAATCTCCGCATATAATTTCTTTTTGAAAAAATAAAATTTTCCGCCTACTTCATAGTTGTACCCAGTTTCGGGTTGGATGTTTTGGTTTATGGTTCCATCCGCATTTAAAGTCTCGTCAATACTGGGATGCGAAAATCCACGACTCACCGAAGCATAAATTTTTGAATGGGAAAAAGGTTGGTAACCAACGGAAATTTGTGGTGCCAAAATACCATCATAATTGAATTTTTGTTTTGAATGTTCTTCGAAATAATGCTGTAAATCAAATTGACTGTAGTTGAAATTCAATCCGGTTTGTATGTCGAACTTTGGCGTAAACTGCAATTTTATCGAACCAAAAATATTGGCAAAAGCTCGGTTTTGATATTGTCCGGAAATTTGAGAGCCTTGCCAACTGCCGTTTCCGTCATTTTGTTGGTACAAATTTTCAAAATTTTTGCCAGAATAATCATCTTTAAAAATCTCAAAACCTAAATTCCAATTCACGGCTTCCGAAAAACTTCCGGTTAATTGATTCCTGATTCCGTAGGAAAACGTGAATTGCTGTAAAATATCAAAAGGTCGCGGTTCGTAATTGTCTTTGTAATTGACAAAAATAGATGTGGCATTTTGTGTGTTTTCCGAAATTTTTATATTGAAATCAAATCCTCCCAAAATCGATTTATAATTTTTGTAACCTTTGGCGTTTGCCCAATTTGCCGCAGCACTTTTCGGGTTGTTTTCAAAAGTTTCACGGTCAATCGAACTTGGGATAAAAACCAATAAATCAGTAAAATTTCCTAAAAAATTCAAACTGCTTTTTTCGGTTTTAAAAATTTGACCAGAAAGTGTAATTCCTTCACGATTGTAGGCAGAATTCTCTCGCCAGCCGTCAGTTTTTAATTTGTGATAACTAACATTTAGTGCCGATTTTTTATTGTGAACTGAAGCCGAAATAGTATTTTTTACCAAACCAAACGAGCCATGAGTGGTGCTGATACTCGCTTGATTTGCAATATTTTTTTCCGGACTAATGATGATGGCACCACCCAAACCAGCTCCGTAAATACTTGACAATGGTCCACGAATTACTTCAATTTTAGAAATATTTTCAAGGTCAATGTCGTCAATAACCGTTTCGCTGTTTCCTGAAGTTAACGGAATATTTCCGTAAAATGCCCTGATTTTATTGGTTCCGTAGGAAGTTCTAGCACCAATTCCTCGAATCGAAATACGTGTGGTTGCCAAATTTGAAGTTTGCATTAAAACGCCCGGAATTCGGTTCATTGCAAGTCGAATATCGGTATGATTATTTGCAGTTAAATCTTTTTTTGATAAAATTCCCACCGAAGCAGCCGTGTTGAGCAAACTGTCATTTGTACGGAAAGAAGTAATGGTAATTTCTTTTAATTTTAAACTGTCGGTTTGCGCCATCCCGAAAATTGGGACAAAAACAAACATCCACAAAAGTATTTTTTGCATTGATTTTATTAAGAAAAAAAAACCTCAGAATAAACAAATCCTGAGGTTTTGGAAAAATTATTAATTCGCTTTAACCTGCCAAATGGTATTTCCACTGTCGTCACAAACTAAGAGGCTTCCGTCATTTAAAACGGTAACGCCAACAGGTCGTCCATAAACTTGTGCTTTTTTTTCATTGCCAATAAAACCTGTCAAAAAATCTTCTGGTTTGGCTGATGGTTTTCCGTTTTTAAAAGGAATAAAAACTACTTTGTAACCACTTAATTCCGATTTGTTCCAGGAACCGTGTTGGCCTACAAAAATTCCGTTTCGGTATTTTTCAGGGAAAACCGTTTTGTCATAAAAAGCCATTCCCAAGGAAGCCGTGTGATTTCCAACCGGGACATCGGGTACAATTGCTTTTGCCACTAAATCTTTGGCTTTGCCTTTCATCCTTGGATCTTCAATTTGTCCAAAATATGAATAAGGCCAACCGTAAAACCCACCTTCTTTCACGCTTGTTACATAATCCGGAACCAAACCATCGCCTAATTCGTCTCGCTCGTTCACGGCTGTCCAGAGTTCACCGTTTGCGGGATTCCAGTCCATTCCCACAGGATTTCTCAAGCCGCTGGCATAAATGCGTTCACCAGTTCCATCAGGATTAATTTCTAAAATATTGGCACGCCTTTTTTCAACTTCCATTCCGTGTTCAGCATTATTACTTGCAGAACCAACCGAAATATAAATTTTGGAACCGTCTTGATTTGCAATTAAATTTCTGGTCCAGTGGTTATTGTATCCTCCAGCCGGAAGTTCAACAATTTTTTCTCCTTCACCCGAAAGTTTCAAGTCGCCTTCTTTGTAAGGAAAACGGTACAATCCATCAGTATTGGCAATATAAAAATAATTGTTCAAAGCCAGCATCCCGAAGGGTTTGTTGAGTCCGTCTTTAAAAACGGCTCTGGTTTCAAAAGTTCCGTCTTTGTTTTGGTCACGAAAAACGGTAATGCGGTTCGCACTCATAAATGTGTTGCTTTCCACCACAAAAAGATCATTATTTGGTGCCAGATAAGTATAACGTGGATTTTTTAAATCTCCGGCAAATTTGGTAACGGTGAAACCTTGAGGTGCTTTTGGAGTTTCGCCTTCAGGCCAATCTCTCATGCCATTTCTTTTGGTAACCGATTCCGTTTGATAAGGAGGCGGGAGTGTTAAATCGCCTACAGCAGTTTTTACAGTAACACTACCTTGTTGTTGTGCTTGTTTTTTTTCTTCTTTAGAAATTTGCCCGTTGCATGACATTAGTGTAATTAAACCGGCAATAACAGGAGTAAGTTTTATTTTCATTGAAATTGATATTGGTGGTAAGTTTTTGTAAGTTGAATTTACTCATTTTAAAAGTCTTACCGCTAATTCTTGGAAAAGATTAAAAATAATTTAACAAAAGTAAATTTTGAAATAAATCTAAGGAAAATAGTAAAATTGCTGAAATGTATTTCACTATATTTGCATTTTACTGCTAATTAAAAAAATTGTGATACAGCTTCACGACAAACATTTTGTTCCTTTCATAAAAGCAAAGGAAATTGATTCGGCTATAGCCAAAATGGCGCAAGAGATAGCGGAAGATATAGACGAGGAAGTCCCCTTATTTGTGGGCGTTTTAAATGGCGCTTTTATGGTAGTTTCGGATTTCATGAAACATTACCCAAAAAATTGTGAAGTTTCATTTGTAAAAATGGCTTCGTATGAAGGAATGACCTCTACTGATGATGTGAAAGAACTCATCGGAATTAATCAAGATTTATTGGGAAGAACCGTAGTGGTGATTGAAGATATTGTAGATACAGGCAATACTTTGGTGGCCTTAAAAAGTATGTTTGAAGCCCAAAATGTAAAGGATTTAAAAATCGCTACGTTGTTTTTTAAGCCCGAAGCTTATCGTCAAAACATAAAAATTGATTATATTGGGATAGAAATTCCGAACAAATTTATTGTAGGATATGGATTAGACTATGATGGTTTAGGACGAAACATCCCAGAAATTTACCAACTAAAAGATTAAACATACAATTTTATACACCAATGATTAACATCGTATTATTTGGAAAACCAGGTGCAGGAAAAGGAACTCAGGCAGAATTTTTGAAAGAAAAATATAACTTGACACACCTTTCTACCGGAGATATTTTTAGATTTAATATTAAAAATGAAACCGAATTAGGAAAACTGGCGCAAACTTACATGGACAAAGGCGATTTGGTTCCAGATGAAGTAACTATAAAAATGTTGCAAAGCGAAGTAGAAAAAAATCCAAATTCAAAAGGCTTTTTATTTGACGGTTTTCCTCGAACACTTTCTCAAGCAGAAGCATTGGATACTTTTTTAGAATCTAAGAACGAAAAAATTACAGCCACAGTTGCCTTAGAAGCAGATGATGAAATTTTAGTAAAAAGATTGCTCGAGAGAGGCAAAACTTCAGGAAGAGCTGACGATCAAGATGAAAGTAAAATTAGAAACCGTTACCAAGAATACAACGAAAAAACCGCGCCTTTGATGGATTATTACAAAGCGCAAAATAAATTTCACGCCGTGGACGGAATTGGTTCCATTGCCGAAATTACTGATCGATTAAGTAAAGTAATCGATAGCCTTAACTAAATTTATAAACTTTGGAAATAGCCATAATTATATTTCTTATTCTTTTAAACGGCGTTTTTTCAATGTCGGAAATTGCATTAATTTCTGCTCGAAAAAACCGTTTAGAAACCTCTGCCAAAAAAGGCAACCCAAGTGCGAAAACAGCTTTAGACCTTGCCAATTCACCAAACAAATTTTTGTCAACCGTACAAATCGGAATTACATTAATAGGAATTTTGACCGGTATTTATTCCGGAGATAAAGTAACGGATGACGTAAAACTCTTCCTCGATGGATTTGAAGCCTTGCAACCATACTCCGCCAATTTAGCAGTAGGAATTGTCGTTGTAATTCTTACATTTTTTTCCTTAGTTTTAGGAGAATTGGTACCAAAAAGAATCGGACTTAATTATCCGGAAGCTATTGCGAAAATGGTAGCGGTTCCCATGAAAATTGTTTCAATTATCACAGCTCCATTCATTTGGTTATTGACCATTTCAACTGAATCATTGCTTAAATTATTCAGAATTCGTCCAACGGCAGATGGAAAAGTTACTGAAGAAGAAATTAAGGCCATTATCAAAGAAGGAACCGAAGTTGGGGAAGTTCAGGAAATCGAACAAGACATTGTGGAAAGAGTATTTCACATTGGCGACAGAAAAGTAAATTCACTCATGACTCATAGAAAAGCGGTGGTTTACCTTTCGTTAGAAGATAATGTGGAAGAGTTGAAAGCTAAAGTTTTAGATGAAATCCATTCCGTTTATCCGGTTTGTGAGGATAATCTTGACGAAGTTATTGGCGTGGTTTCATTAAAAGATTTGTTCGCCAATTTCGAGAAAGGCGATTTTAACTTACGCGATATTGCAACAGAACCCGTTTATTTAATCGAACACACATCCGCATACAAAGCCTTGGAAGTTTTCAAAAAAACCAAAGTACATTATGCAATTGTTACTGATGAATACGGAATTACGCAAGGGATGATCACCCTTAACGATATTTTAGAAGCCTTAGTAGGAGATGCGTCGGATTTTTATCACGAAGAATTTCAGCTAATTGCTAGAGAAGACGGCACATGGCTCGTGGACGGACATTATTCATTACATGATTTCCTAACGTATTTTGACCTTGACGAACTGATCAATGATTATGAAGTTACAACCGTCAGCGGCTTAATAATGACCGAATTATCTTACATACCGAAACAAGGCGAAAAACTTGTATGGAATTTATTTGAATTGGAAGTCATCGACATGGATGGTGTTAAAATCGATAAAGTACTAGTACGCTCGCTAAAAGAATAATTAACAAAAATAATTGTGTTTAAGGTAAGGTTTAAAGTCGCGAATAATTGCTACTTTAAACCTTAAACTTTAATCCAAATTAAAGAATCATGACAGAAGGAAATTTTGTAGATTACGTAAAGATATATGTTGCCTCTGGAAAAGGAGGAAAAGGCTCATCACATCTACACCGTGAAAAATTTATTGAAAAAGGCGGTCCAGATGGTGGAGATGGCGGTCGTGGGGGACACGTAATTTTAATTGGAAATAAAAATCTTTGGACTCTATTTCACTTAAAATTTGCCCGTCACATCAAGGCCGGACACGGAGGCGATGGCGGAAGTGCAAGAAGTACAGGTGCTGACGGTGAAGACAAATACATTGAAGTACCACTTGGAACTGTAGTTAGAGATCAGGAAACAAACGAAATACTTTTTGAAATTACCGAAGATGGCGAAAAACGAGTTGTTGCCAAAGGTGGAAAAGGCGGTTTAGGGAACTGGCATTTTCGTAGTTCCACTAACCAAACGCCACGGTATGCTCAACCTGGAATGCCCGTTGAGGAAAAAGATATCATTCTTGAATTAAAATTATTGGCAGATGTTGGTTTAGTTGGATTCCCAAATGCGGGAAAATCTACTTTGTTGTCGGTTTTAACCTCTGCCAAACCTAAAATTGCAGATTATCCTTTTACCACCTTAAAACCCAACTTAGGAATTGTTTCTTACCGCGATTTCCAGTCCTTTGTAATGGCAGATATTCCGGGAATCATTGAAGGTGCTGCTGAAGGAAAAGGTTTAGGACACTACTTTTTAAGACACATCGAACGAAATTCGGTTTTACTGTTTTTAATTCCGGCAGATGCCGACAATATTAAAAATGAATACGAGATTTTACTTGATGAATTACGCAGGTACAACCCCGAAATTCTCGATAAAGAACGATTGATTGTTATCTCAAAATCAGACATGTTAGACGAGGAACTCAAAGCAGAAATGAAAGCTGAATTAGACAAAGATTTACAAGGACTTCAATATTTATTTATTTCTTCAGTAGCGCAACAAGGACTGATGGAATTAAAAGACAAGTTGTGGCAGATGTTGAACACTTCTCTATAAAAAGATTTCACCGGGAAAAAATAGTATAAAGGCTGATAATTTTACCAATATTTGTCATATCCAAATTTTACAATATTGAGCGATCAGTTTACAAATGATTAATCGTCGAATTTCTTAATTTTGCAACATGGAAGCACCTTTAGCCGAAAGAATCAGACCGCAAAATTTAGACGAATACGTGGGACAACCACACTTAGTGGGACCACAAGGTTCATTAACCCAACAAATTGCAAGGGGAATTATTCCATCGCTAATTTTTTGGGGACCTCCGGGAACGGGAAAAACGACCTTAGCACAAATTATTTCGCAAGAATCGAAACGACCTTTTTATATTTTGAGCGCAATCAATAGTGGCGTGAAGGACGTTCGCGATGTAATAGACAAAGCGAAACAAAGCGGCGGTCTTTTTACGGCCAAAAATCCGATTTTGTTTATTGATGAGATTCATCGTTTTAGCAAATCACAACAAGATTCACTTTTGGCAGCGGTTGAAAAAGGCTGGATTACATTAATTGGTGCCACTACCGAAAATCCGAGTTTTGAAGTGATTCCAGCGTTGCTTTCGCGTTGTCAGGTATATGTTTTAAATGCATTTACCAAAGAAGATTTGGAAAATTTATTGAAACGAGCCATGGAAACTGACTTGTTACTCAAACAAAAAAACATTGAACTGAGGGAAACAGAGGCATTACTTAAGCTTTCGGGTGGCGACGGACGAAAATTGCTAAACATTTTTGAATTGGTTGTAAACGCTTCGAAAAACGAAAATGTAGTAATTACGAATGAAATGGTACTTTCATTGGTACAGCAAAATACGGTATTGTACGACAAAACGGGTGAACAACATTACGATATAATTTCGGCGTTTATAAAATCAATTCGTGGAAGTGACCCGAATGGTGCAGTGTATTGGCTGGCAAGAATGATTGAAGGTGGCGAAGATTTAAAATTTATTGCCAGACGAATGCTGATTTTGGCAAGCGAAGATATTGGAAACGCCAATCCAACAGCTTTGATTATGGCTAACAATACATTTCAGGCTGTTACCACCATTGGTTATCCAGAAAGTAGGATAATTTTGAGCCAATGCGCGGTTTATCTGGCAACTTCTGCCAAAAGCAATTCGACTTACATGGCGATTGGAAAAGCTCAACAAATTGTAAAACAAACGGGAGATTTACCTGTGCCATTGCATTTGCGAAACGCGCCAACAAAGCTGATGAAAGAGTTAGGTTACGGCGATGATTACAAATACGCTCATAACTTTGAAAATAATTTTGCGGAGCAAGAATTTTTGCCCGATGAAATCAAAAACACACCCATTTACGAACCCGGAAATAATCCTCGTGAACAATCGACCAGAGATTTTTTAAAAATCCGCTGGAAAAACAAATATGACTACTAAAATTTGATTAGCAGTTTTTCTGAAACGGGCTGGTCATCTTGGTAATATTCAAAAAACCAATCATTATTTTTCTTGATTAAGACACCATTTGCAGTATCACTTTGTGCCGTGAAATAATCGGGATTAGAAGTTTTGTAAATTTTCAACACCACTTTCGGAGTATTATCTACCAATTGATAACCGTTTTTTATGGGTTGTGCATAAAGATGGGTTGGCAATTCTTGGGCTTCGATAACTTTAGGTTTAACTTGTGAAATGCTTGATGTTTCCGATGAAACGGTTGCTGTTTTCTGCTGTGTTAGAACTGGAGCTGGAGCAGATGCCACAAAGTTAGTATTACCGTTATACGAGTAATTTTCATTGTAAAGTGAAATCATGGCTTCATCTAACGCTTCTGCATAAGCTTTTGCAAAAGATTTTTCCTTACTTTTTCCTTCCGCACTTTTAAAAATTAGATTATTCTGACAATCTTTTATAGAAACGGTCATTTTCGTAGCCAAAAAAGCCGATTCTCGTTCTAAATTAGCATACAAAGCACCACAACGATTGTTGATCAATTCTACCGGTATTTTATCTTCATAAAATACAATGAACCCCATTTTTTCTAAGTGAGCTTTAGTAAAAGTACTTAATCGATGCTCATTTGGTTGTTTTTGAAAATCAAATTTCACAGGAACAACTATATATTGATAATCATTAATGGTTTTTTGTGCCAATCCCGAAAATTGGATTGCAATGGCAACAAGAAGTAAGATTTTTTTCATTGTTATTTAAAAATAATTTTTTAACGCTAGCAAATGGTTAACGTGTTTAATGTTCTCCCCTACTTTTATATTGTGTTCATTAAAAAAAATAGCATCTAATCCGGCACTTAAAGCGCCTTCAACATCGGCTTCGAGATTGTCGCCAATCATCACCGCTGTCTTGGGATTACATTTGGCATTTTCTAAAGCAAATTTAAAAATTTCAGCACTTGGTTTCTTATGACCTGCAATTTCCGAATCGGTAACAGTTTTAAAATAGTGCAAAATGTTTGAATTTTTTAATTTATTTTGTTGAACTAAATTAAAGCCATTGGTAATGATGTGCAATTGATAATGAGGTTGCAAATAATCGAGTAATTCTAATGCTCCTGCATAAAGATGGTTATTTAGTGGCAAATGCGAAATGTATTCCTCCGCCAAAAAATGAATTTTTTCGTCGTCTATACTATGCGAAAATGATTCAAAAACTTCCTTTAATCTTCCATACCGAAGTTCTTGTGCAGTTACTTGGTTTCGCTGATATAAATCCCAAAATTTTTTATTTACTGGAACATATCGCTCCACAAAAGCTATCGTATCAATGGCAATTTCATTTTTTTGTAATACGGTTTCAAATGCCAATGCCGAATTTTTTTCGAAATCCCAAAGCGTATGATCAAGATCAAAAAAAATATCGGTTATTTTATTTTTAAAAATCATTTCCCTTTTACAATTACAGCATCTTCAATATGATAAATCCAGTCTTCAATGTTGGTTTCATTGATTCTAAAATTACCTTCTAACGTTACATATTGGTCGGTTTTTAATTTTGGTGTACTTCCTTTAAATTTAATCCCCATGATTGTTTCCGGTCCTGCTTGTCCACAGAAAAAACAAGATGCAAAAACATTTTTACTTAAAGCATATGTTGTATTATCAATAGGAATGATAAACCCCGACATTACAATTCGCTTCTTATTTTTTGCTTTTAACGTAGTGTTAATGATAGGATACTGTACTCCTTCGGGATAATCTTTATGCATTTTTTTAACATATTTAATCACGCCTAATAATTTCCAATTAAGGGTATCACCGGCAACAATCAAGTTTGCATTCTTATTTTCAAACGAGGGTACAAAAGATGCTTTTTGGTGTGAATCTGTATTTTGAAAAAATGAAACTACAGAGACTACTACCACAAAAATTACTAAAATATAAGATTTACGCATTGGCTAAAGTTTTTGAAATATTAAGACGATAGGCTTTAATTGCTGGAATTACGGCTGCCAAAAGCCCTATTAAAATGGTAAATGCAAACAACATTGATTCTTTTTGCCAAACCATTTGCCACGGACTAAAGACCATTTTAAACTGATCGTCGGTTGAATTTGAAATCAATATTAATGCCAAACGACCTACAATCGTACCTAAAATAAACCCGATTATCACCAAAAGTAAACTTTCGATTATAACCAACTTGAGTAGTTGTAAACGTCCGGCACCACTTACCCGAAGCAAAGCAAATTCGTATTTTCTCTCTTTTAAAGTATTGTAAAGCGCTATAAAAATGCTTATTCCAGAGATAAACATAATGCCGTAAGCAAGATATTGCATGGCTTGCAAACCAATTCCCATCAGCGAAAATAACCTATTAATTTCAATTGCTGGAGAAACCGCTTGCATCTTAGTATTTTGCGCTACAATTCTTGGCCAAGTTACAAAGCCCATCTTATTACGGAATTTGATTAAAACTGCTGTGATTTCTCGATTTTCGTTTTGGTGCAATTTTTCTAAATGATCGTGGTCATCGTGATGTTGTTCGTGTTCATCGCCTTCAATGTGAATGTGTCCTTCTTCACCATGAGCAGGATTTTCATCAGTATCTTCGTGATCATGATCGTGTTCGTCGCCTTCCATGTGAATGTGCCCTTCTTCACCATGAGCCGGATTTTCGCCACTTTCCTCGTGATGATGATCGTGGCTCTCGTGAATTTGCCAGACGGTTTCAATGTTGCTCAAAATTAGGTTATCAATTACTTTTCCTGTTGGCGCAATAATTCCGGTAACGATATATTCGTGTTGGTCGTGCACTTCGCCTTCCTCAGAATCGCCGTGAGAACCGTGAAATTTATCTCCAATTTTTAAATTTAATTTCTCCGCAATTTCGCTCCCGATAACCACTTCAAGATTTTTTTCAAAAATTTTTCCAGAAGTTATTTTTCCATTAAATTTTTTAAGGTAATCTGGTGTTGTTCCAACAATCTTAAAACCTCTAAAATTATCGCCAAAAGCGAGTGGAATAGCAGTTTCTACGAAAGGATGTTTCATCCATTTTTCGGCTTCAGCATAGTTAATGTTTCCGGTTGGAGCATCAACCTGATAAACTGAAGACAAGATTAATTGCAACGGACTTCCTTGAGCTCCCAAAACCACATCAACTCCATCAATATTTGAAGAAAATTTTTGTTCAAATTGTTCCTGAAGTAGTATCAATAGAGAAATGATTGCCACTCCAGCAGTTAACAACAAAATACTCAAAGCAGTATTTAGCGGTTTAAACCAAATATTTTTCCAAGCTAATTTTGTGATCATTACAGTTGAATTTGATTAGAAAAACGGCTTTTCAAACGTTGATCGTGAGTAACAATTACCAGTGATGTTGCAAAAGATTGGGTCAATTGTTCTAATAAATCCGCCACCAAAAAGGCATTGTCATCATCTAAACTGGATGTGGGTTCGTCAGCCAAAACTAATTTCGGTTTGTTAATCAATGCTCTGGCAATGGATACCCTTTGTTGTTGCCCAACACTTAACTCAAAAGTGTATTTTTTCTGCTGGTCTTTCAACCCTAAATTTTCTAAAATATCCTGAGCTTTTTCAGTCTCTTTTTTACCAGTTGCCAACCACGAAGCCATTTCGATATTTTCTAAAACCGAAAGCGATTCTATGAAATGGGATTGTTGTAAAATTAATCCAATATTTTTACCTCGAAATTCATCTAATTTTTTTTCTGACAGGGTTTCCAAGTTTGTTTCGTTAACAAAAACGCTCCCTTTTTCCGCCCGAAGCAATCCGCCAAGCAAGTGCAACAAAGTGGTCTTTCCTTTACCTGAATTTCCAGTAATTAAGAGTGTTTCGGAAGGATTCAACTGAATATCCGGAAATAAAAATCCGGTATTTTGGCTGTATGAAAAAGATAAATCTTGCGTACGGATCATAGTGCTTTCAATTGCTGTTGCAAGATAGCAATTTGACTTCGAAAAATAACTGGTTTAACAGTCTGTTTTGAAATTTAATTATTATAAAACGTCACATTTTTCCTTCATCATTGAAACTATAATACGAATTTTCAGTAACGATAATGTGATCTAAAACAGCGATATCCATTGTTTTCCCTGCTTCCATGATTTTTTTGGTAATATTGATGTCAGCATCGCTTGGTGTTAAAAGTCCTGATGGATGATTATGGGAAATGATAATCGAAACGGCATTTTGCTCTAAAGCAATTTTAAAAATTAAACGAATATCCACTACAGTTCCAGTAATACCGCCTTTACTCAATTGGGTTTTATAAATCACTTTATTAGAATTATTGAGATACAAAATCCAAAATTCTTCGTGAGGTAATTCGCCAATAATCGGTTGTAAAATTTCAAAAACAGCTTTACTGGAAGAAATTTTTTTGAGTTCTACCGTTTCTTCTGCCCGTCTTCTTCTCCCCAATTCCATCGCTGCGATGATGGTGATGGCTTTTGCTTCTCCAATTCCTTTAAACTCTGTGAGTTGTTTTAATGATAATTTTCCCAAAGCATTGAGATTTTCTACACTTAATAAAATACGCTTGCTTAGGTCAACCGCGCTTTCATTCCTGCTTCCGGAACCAATTAATATAGCGATTAATTCGGCATCAGACAAAGCAGATTTTCCTTTCAGCATTAATTTTTCACGGGGTTTATCATCCTCAGCCCAAAATTTTATAGAAAAAGTGGCATTCTGATCCATGGCGAAAATATTTTTATTTTGGCAGATAATGAAACAATCTATTTTTCGTTATAAAAATAAAATACTAAAATATGAAATTCGTAACAATTTTATTAATTTTCAATAGTTTTTGTTCGCTTGCGCAAAATAATTTCTCTTCGAGATTAAGTAATGCTGCTATTTTACTCACAAATGATAAAGTGATCTACGATGGAAAATATTACAACATCAAATACCCAAATGGTGACGTGCCGAAAAATATTGGCGTTTGTACGGATGTGGTTATCAGAGCTTACCGAAAATTAGGAATTGATTTGCAAAAAGAAGTGCACCAAGACATGAAAAATAATTTTTCTTTATACCCCAAAATATGGGGATTAAAGAAACCCGATACCAATATTGACCATCGAAGAGTCCCAAATTTACAGGTATTTTTTACACGATTTGGCAAAAGCTTAGGCGTTTCCACAAAAGCTTCGGATTATAAAACAGGTGATTTAGTCACCTGGAAAATTAACGGGAAATTGCCACACATTGGCATCGTAACCCACAAAAAATCGGTTGACGGAAAACGAAATTTAATTGTGCACAACGTTGGAGCCGGACAAGTTTTGGAGGATTGTCTTTTTAGCTATGAAATTACCGGACATTACAGGTATCAGAAATAAGCGATTTTAAATACCGCTAATTCACTAATTATCTAACCATCTAATTATCTAACCATCTAATTATCTAACAATCTAACTATCTAACAATCTAACTATCTAACAATCTAACTATCTAACAATCTAACAATCTAACTATCTAACTATCTAACTATCTAACTATCTAACGATCTAACTATCTAACTATCTGACTATCTAACAATCTAATTATCTAACCATCTAATTATCTAACTATCTAATGATCTAACCATCTAATTCACCATTGTTTTTACTTCATCAAAATTTAAACCGCCATAATTTCCGGAGCTCATTAAAAGAAGTGCGATTTTTTCTTCGTTAAAATTCAGGCTTCGCAGAAAATTTTGAAATTCGTCCGGATTGGTGTAGATGATTAAATCTTTTCGTTTAAAAGCCTCTTCAATTTGCTGATATGTCACTTCCTCCAAACGCTTAATTTTCACAGCATCAGGAGAATAAAAAACCACGGCAACGTCTGCGGAATCCAATGCTCCTTCATATTCATGCAAAAATTGAGCATCCAAACTGCTGTAAGTGTGCAACTCCAAACAAGCAATCAATTTTCTGTCGGAATATTGTTGTTTTACCGCTGTTGTAGTAGCGGAAACTTTGCTTGGCGAATGTGCAAAATCTTTGTAAGCGACTGTATTTTTTGTTTCTGCAATTTTTTCCAGTCGCTTCGAAGCCCCTTTAAAACTGGCTATTGCTTGGTAGAAATCCGCTTCGTCAACTCCCATATTTTGACAAATCCATTTGGCTCCAGCCAAATTATTCAAATTATGGGCTCCAAAAACTTCAATTGGCATATCGCCTTCAGGAGTTTGCAATAAAGTTATGCCGTTTTCAACTGAATATTCTGGCGTGAAATAAGGAATTTTTCGAATGGGATTTGTGGCATTTTCGGCTACTTTTTTGACTTCTGGATCATTTTCATTGTAAACCAAAATACCCCCGTTCGTGATGCTTTCTACAAAAATTTCAAACTGATTTACATAATTTTCAAACGTTGGAAATACATTAATATGGTCCCAAGCAATCCCTGAAATTAAGGCAATATTTGGTTTGTATAAATGAAATTTCGGACGACGATCTATTGGCGATGACAAATACTCATCACCTTCCAAGACCATAAAATCATTTTCTTCCGTGAGATGCACCATGGTTTCAAAACCTTCCAATTGAGCTCCAACCATGTAATCCACCGAAATATTATGATAATTCATCACGTGCAAAATCATGGACGTAATGGTAGTTTTACCGTGCGAACCACCAATAACCACGCGGGTTTTATTTTTGGATTGTTCGTATAAAAATTCGGGATATGAGAAAATGTTTAAGCCTAATTCTTTTGCTCTCAACAATTCTGGATTGTCTTCTTTGGCATGCATTCCTAAAATAACAGAGTCAATATCCGAGGTGATTTTTTCGGGAAACCACCCTAATTCTTCAGGTAGCAATCCTTTTTTTTCAAGGCGCGTTTTCGAAGGCTCAAAAATAGCATCATCGCTTCCGGTAACATGGTAACCCTTATTGTGTAATGCCAAAGCTAAATTATGCATCGCGCTTCCGCCAATTGCTATAAAATGTGTTCTCATTTAGATTTCAGATTTTAGACTTAAGATTTTTGATTTTGAAAATCTACTCGTCAACTTCTTCTTATATTTTATTTTTTTCGTTAAATTCTTCCAGCAATAATTTCGCTTTTTCAGGCTGATTCATCTTATTTTTATACAAATCTGCCAATTTTTGGTATGTGGTTTTCGAACCGCCAATTTCAACCGCTTTTTTGTAATGTTTTTCTGCGGAAGTGTATCTTTTAAAGTATTCATCAATATGCCCTTTTGACAGATAACCGTCAACGGGAGAAATCGTCATCAATTGAGTAGAAAATTTTTGTGCTTTTTTTTCGCTTCCGCCAATAATTGCAGGTAATTGTAAATATAATTCCACCAAAGCCCAACGTGCTCCAATGTGTTTGGCATCTAGTTGAATGGCTTTTAAAAAAGATTCTTCCACCTCATCAATCATTCCTAAAGCCTTAAATTTATTACTCTCTTTAGCTTTCATTCCCAAAGCACCGCCGTATTTGTAAACGTAATCAGCATGTTTTGGATTAGCATTTTTTAATCTTTCGTAAAAAGTTACTGCTTCTGACCAATTTTTTTGATGACTATGGATGTCGCCCAAATATTCAATTGATTTTAAATCCGATGGATTTTTTAAAACCAAAGCTTCAAATAAAGGTTTTGCTTGCGCAAAATTTCCCTCATCGAATAGTTTTCGGGCTTTTTCGAACGAAGTTTGACCTTGCATCGGCTGAATGGCGAAAAATAAAATGAGCAAATAATATTTCATCGGTCGTAAATAAATTTTTTCAAAAATACGATTAAAGTGAGAACTAAAAACTATTTGAGATAAGAATTAGATAACGCATAAAAAAATCCGCTTCTATCGAAGCGGATTTCCTTTATTTATCAAGAAACAAAAATTATTTCACGATTGTCATTTCGTCCACAATGTGCTTGGCACCAGCAAATTTATCGATGATAAAAAGTACGTAGCGAATATCAACATTGATGGTTCTTTGTAGGTTTTTGTCGAAAATAACATCACCAGCCATAGCTTCGATGTTTCCGTCAAAAGCCACTCCAATTAATTCTCCTTTACCATTTAATACCGGCGAACCAGAGTTTCCTCCTGTAATATCATTGTCTGATAAAAAGTTAACCGGAAGGTATCCTGCTTTGTCCGCATAACGACCAAAATCTTTTTTATCATTCAATTCAATCAAACGTTTTGGAAGGTCAAATTCCTGATCGTTTGGTTTGTATTTTTTAATCGTTCCTGCCAAAGTCGTATAGTTGTTAATCTTGGCATCGTTTCTTTGATCAGCTGGTAAAGCACGAACTTTTCCGTAAGATAAACGCAAAGTTGAATTAGCATCCGGATATTTAATATCTGCTAATTTGCTTTCTCTCAAACCTTCTACTAATAAGCGGAAAGATTTTTGGTAATCGTTTTCTAATTTGGCTAATTCGTCAGATTTTGCTCTGTAAGCCGTTAACAAACTCATTGACATTTGGTACAATTTATCCGCTTTCAAAACCTCCAAATTTGGATTTTTTGCGAAAGCATCTAATTTTTCTTTAGAAGTAAAAATACTGTTTGCAAAAGCATCATCTACAAATTTAGAAAAATCACCGCCGTTCATTTGAGCTTGTTCTGCAATAAAAGTTGGCAACGGATAACCTGCTTTTTTCACATATAAATTTAATTCATCTACTAAAACATCGCGCTCTAAAGGCAAGTACATGGTTTCGAACATACCGTCAATTTGCGCTTGAATTCTTGGCATTACTTCTGCTTTTTTAGCATCATTTTGCGAAGCTAAATATTCAAAAGCCGAACCTAAATTAGCTGGAGCTGCAGCAAATGCGCTGTTTCTCAAAATGCTAATCAGGTAATTGTCATGACGTGATTTTTCGTTTGTTGCTGCATAATATTTATTGATGTTGGTAATCACATCACCATATTTTGCTTTATTTTCGGGTTTGTTCGCCCATTTGTCAAATTCCGCTTCCGTTTTTGCTTTGGTATCGGCTGTTCCAAATTTGGTCAAAGCATCAATCATACCTTGGCGGTTTTTCCAATAATTCGCAACCGATGCATAATTAGAAGCATATTTCAATCTCACAGCATCACTTTGATCCATGTGTTTTTTCATGGCATCCATTCCTACTTTCGAACCTTCAACCCACGCAGGATACGCAAATTTTACGTTTTGCTCAATTCCACCCGAAGGCATCCAACGGTTGGTTCTTCCAGGATAACCCAAAATCATGGCAAAATCATTTTCTTTCACGCCTTTCAAACTCACAGGCAAATGGTGTTTTGGTTTTAACGGAACATTGTTCGCCGAATATTCTGCAGGATTTCCATCTTTGTCAGCATATACTCTAAACAAAGAAAAATCTCCTGTGTGACGTGGCCATTCCCAATTGTCAGTATCTCCACCAAATTTACCAATATTTTCCGGTGGTGTTCCTACTAAACGAACATCTGTATAATCCTGATAAACAAAGTAGTAGTATTCATTTCCTTGAAAAAACGGACGTACAGAAACCGTGTATTTTCCGCCACCGTCATTTTCTTTTTGAATTACCGCAATTTCTTGGTTGATCGCTTTTTCGCGTTCCGCCTCAGTCATTTGGTTGTTTACTTTGCTCAAAATTCTTTTTGAAACATCGTCCATTCGCACGAAAAATCTTACGTACAAAGACTCCGGTTTCAACTCAGCTTTTTTGTCTTTTGCCCAAAAACCATCGCGCAAATAATTACTTGTAGGCGACGAAAGTTCCGCAATCGCATCATAACCACAGTGGTGATTGGTTAAAACCAAACCTTCTTTGGAAACAATTTCGGCCGTACAACCGCCATTAAACTGCACAATTGCATCTTTAATACTCGAGTTGTTAATGCTGTAAATTTCCTCAGCCGTCAACTGAAGACCCATTTTTTGCATGTCGCGGTGGTTTAAACGCTCAATAAACATTAAAAACCACATTCCCTCATCGGCCTTAACGCTTGTTGGCACCAGCATTACCGCCATAATCAGGGATAAAATCACTTTTTTCATGTAGATAAAATTTTAAAATAGTTTTTTGCTAAAGCATTAGTCCACCAACATTTAAAAATGTTACAAACCAATTGAAAATTAGCGCTTGCGAAGATACTTTTTTAAACTGTCAAAAACGATTGCGCCAAGCATTTCCGCTAAAAATTAACTTTTATTTTTGATTTTCATTTGGGCGTTCCCCAATTTACAACCCAAGTGCCAACAACAAATAATCTGCAAAAATTGGGTCGGGCTTTCGCCACTCGCTGTTTTTTTGGCTCCACTTCGTTACACCAAAAAAAACGAGCTCAAACAAAGGCTCAATCCCTAACGCAGTCAAAATCTTGAAATGTATTTTTAGCTCATAATATTATAAAATCAACCATAAATAACACATAAAAAATTTAAGAATCACGCATTGGTTACAAAAATGTTGTTATAGTTATTCAAAAATTAATATTTTTGAAACATAACCACGTTTTATTACCGAAATATTAAAAACCAAATAAACATGAAACAAACAAACAAACAAACGCTTATTAAAACTTTTTAGCGTTATGGTAATGCTTTTTTTAGCGGGATGTCAGGCTGAGGAAGTGGTCAAGGATAATCACGAACATGGAGAAAAAGTGATTGCTAAGAATGTTGATTTTAGCAGTTTTCAAAACAAAGTTATCTCACAAAAATCTAATTTACAGTTTGAAAAACTCGATGTTTTGAAAAACGACGCTTCAAAGCACAGAGAAAGTGTTGGACTGATTCATACTATTTTTACCAATGAAATTTTTTATATGGAAATGGAAAACGGTATGACAACATACACTTTAAAAGCTTCAACGAATTTAGAAAACGACCAAGCCATAACTAATATTGTTTATTTTTCGCAAAACGGAAACGATTTTGACTACAAAGTAATCCGATATTTTCCTTCGGAAAATTGGTTAGAAAGTTACCGTAATAATCCTAACACCTTATTTTCCGGAACTATTGAGGGATTTAATTCTACACAAGTGGAATTAACAGGTGTTACTTATGCTAAAGGCGGCAGTATGCAATGTCCGATTGATCATATTCCAGTGTGGAGATGTGCGGCAGGAAACACTCACAGTATAGACGATTTCATAAGTGGAAGATGTGAGGTTGGACATAATTTTATTATCGGATATAATACAATTTGGGGTGATTGTCCTAACAATGGTGGTGGCGAAAGTTCAGGCGGTGGAAATCCGGGCAACAATGAAAATCCAGAACAAGAGATTATAGAAATCCCTACAAAACCGGTTGTTTTTCAGAGCTTTTTTCAAACGTTTTATAATAACTCTTTAAATTTTGATCAACAACAATACTTAAATAATAACTCCGAACCAAAAGCTGAAATTGAAAATTACATTAATAGTCAGGGAATGGTAAATGGAAATGTTAGCGCCGAAGTTGAGGCATTTGCAATTTGGGCAGTTGAATATTTGAGGAATCATCCTAACGTAACAATTGAGCAATTTAAGAATTGGTTTATGACGCCACGAGAAGGACATGAGATATTGGGCTACGATCAAAACTACTGGGAAAATCCAAACTTAAACTTTCCACAGCAGAATCTTCCATCATGGAATGATTTCAATACAGCGTATCCAAGATTGGATGGGGCAGTATTAGTGCAAGCGGTTGGAGGACTAGTACAGCAAGCCTATAATCAATATCCTAATTTGTCTCGAGGATATTGCGCATTGAAAGTTTCATGGGCTTTGAATTACTCAGGTGTTACGATTCCTCAAATCATCACTACATCAGGAAATCCTGGAACAGTACAAGGAGCTGACGGGAAATATTATTTTTTAAACGCAAAAGCATTAAATAAATGGATGAGGGAAACATTTGGAACATTTCCTGACAATCCCAACCATTATAATTTTACTGCTGAAGATGGAGGTACAAATGGAGAAAATTTTCCTACATTGGTAGCTGGGTTTAAGGGCATATATTCTATGGTTTCCACAAATCCCCAATGGGCATCTGGACACGCGGATCTAATTGATAATTCACAATGCGTATTTGGCTGTCATTTCAATGACAGTCCACCAGCACCTATCGACTACATAGATATATGGATTTTAGATTAATTATAAAACTCAATTTATGAAACAATTATTGGTTAGTTCTTTAGCATTTATAATTTTATCATGTTCAAACAAAGTCTATTTACGAGAGAAATTCACATATGAGCAAAACAGCAAACAAGTTTGGATAGATTCCTACAAATATGAAGCTTTTTACGGATGTTTAAATGAAGGTATCCAAAACGATAGTATACGCATTATTCTAAATTCGAAAGATTTATTTAATAAAAATTCCGATTTAGATTTTGTATTGATTGAAGAAGCCAGAAAGCACGGACAGCAAGTAATAATCAAGATGCCTACTCCTTATGTTAAAGTTGACAAAGGAGAGGAATACCTCAAAAATAAAAATTTTATTTCTTACAATTGCCTAGTCTATTATGCAAGCAGAGAATTAGACTCTATCGCAAAAAATGCATATCAAACTCACTTAATGAGTATTAAGTAAGATACAGCGTTCAATATTGAAGGCATTAAATATCTTGTGGACGCGAAAACAAACAAAGAGGCTTCACGGCGAAGCCTCTTTTTTTTAAAACCCAAACCCAATTCCGCCGGAAAATCTTAAACCGTCACTGGAATGAAAAAGTGAGATTTGTCCCGTAATTAAATTGATGACGTTGAGCCAAATTCCGCCGCCGTAACCTTGATGCCATTTGGTCGAGTTTTCTCCCGGAAGCCAAACGCGTCCGTAATCAAATCCGCCAAAAACGCCGTATTGTAAAGGTGCGAAACCGTTTTTAATTTTACCCAGATTCCAACGCAAATCTGTACTGTGAAAAAACGATTGTTTGCCGGAAAACCTTTGGTTTCTAAAACCTCGCAAATCAAAATCGCCTCCTAAAGTTGCCGCTTGGTAAAATTCAAAAGTATCATCAAAAATCACTTTTCCTTTCACTCGAGAAGCCAACATCCAGTTTCCGGTTGGTGATAATTTATAGGTAAATCCAAGCGAACTTTCGGCATAAGGGAATTTTCTTTCAAAATCATCTAAATTAATCGTGTAACCCGCCAAAATGCTGAACGACATTCCCAACGTAGGATTCGAAATATTGTCATAATTTTCAAAAGTATATTGACCGCTGAAATTGGCAAAATTTTGATAATCAAATACATTAGGATTTACAACTCCAGGTTTTGTGATAAATCTTCCAGAAGTGGCATCAACCTCAAAACGTTCAAATCCGGCTTTTACAATTGCCGAACCACCTTTTTCACCTTTCCACTGAAAAGATGGCGTAATCAACACTTTCCTGATTTTTACACGGTTATAATCCAAATCAATTTCCCGCTGAAAATTTTCGGTTTCATTTCCAAAACCAAAAAAGTTTTCGCTAAAATTTGGGCTGGTGTACAACGCATCTAAAGCAAAATTCCATTTGCCAATTTGCCTCGGAAAAATTCCTTTGTACAACAGCTCATAACCGCCGGTTGCAAAATAATAGTTGGCACCAACGCTGTGTTTTTGCGAATACGGAAAACGGTTGAAACCATTCACGGTATAATTGAGAATTGCTCCTATTTTCACCAAATCATCGGGGTTAAAACCAAGTAGCGGATAACCTGCAAAAATATTGTATTGTGGTTTCTTGTAGTCGTATGTATTGATTTCGTAGGAATCAGAAAAACGCATTTTGGCGCCACCCGTTTCGTTTACCGTATTTTCCGCCGAAGCAAAATCGTACAACCGCACTTTTTTTCCTTCTTCTATATCATAAAAATCGCGGCCTTGACCACCCATGATACGGACTTTTATATTTTTTTTGCCCGAACCTTTCATCTCAAAAATATCATCGCCATCGATCCCGTAAACCCACAATTCTTTGGTGAGTTTTCGGGTATAAACCTTGTCATGAATGATTTCTTCAGCATTATTTTTGTTGGAAAAAATCCGCACTCTTGTACCATTATTTTCTCGGGAAATTTCGAATCGGTCATTTTGATCCGTTCCAACCACAAGTACAGTTTGTTGTAAATCTTTATAATATTTCAAAACCGATTTTTCCAAAGTTCGCTTTCTGGCTTTGAGATTCGTTTTTATTTTTTCGGACGATTCGTTTTTTATTTCCTTTGGAAGCGATGCAAACGCCTGGTCAATTTCGGTATCGCTCAAATTAGAAATTACAAATTGCGTTTGCTCTCGCCATTCTTTTTCGCCGGAATTTTTTACAAATGCCAAATCGAGCGGATAAGCCAGACGGTTGAACCATTTCACATTGTCAATTTTTTTGTCAAACGAACGCATATGTCGCAACGGCGGCATGTTTACCACAATTGGTAATAAAGCACCATCAAATTTTGAAAACGCTAAATCTCGATTTCTGGGAATGGGTTTGTAAATGATTTTCCCGTTTTTACGATGTTCTCCCCAACTCCAATTTTCATTTTCTCTATTGAAATCACCAATCAACATATCAAAAACCCTCGCGCGAATGTAACTTTCTTCATCCACTTCATATTTTTGATCTTGTCGAACATTGGCTAAAACTTCTTCGGTAGTTAAGATTTTTTCGGGTTTGCCAAAACTTTTCAAATTCTTCCAATTGTCCATCGGAAACTCTTCAATGAGGTACAATTCGTCTCCAAAATTTTCATTGAAAAGCTCCAGATTTTTTTGCTTCGGCAGATAAAAAAGCAAAGGATTAGTGTGACTGACGCCAATTTTATCAGCTAATTTTGGCACCACAAAAACCGTGTAAGGATGAGCTGTGGTATAAAAATCCATAATTAAAGTTTCGGCATAAGTTTCCTTAAAATCTTTTTCTACGGTTTGGTCTTTAAAAATTTCGGTTTGAATAAAACGTGTAGCATTTTTTCTCAAAGCCCGTATTTGGTACTGCTTTCCACTTTTATCTTCTAAAACTAATGATCTTGACTCGCTTTTTCCGGCATCAATTGTAGGTATTAAACCACCAAAAAGCGTGTCGAGTGCCGCAACTTTTGCTCTAATTTGAGTACTGTATAAATCACGATAATGTTTTCCCCATAAAAAATTGTAGGCTTTGCCTTTTTTAGTCATTTTCAGGGTGTATATAGTGGTGTCTTTAAACTTCTCAAACTTGTTGGGATACTCACGAAGATTAAATTTCGGCTTGTTGAAAGTAGGTTGTTGTTTAAAAAGCAAACCCTCAGAATTATTGGAAGTTTTGGTGTAAAAAGAAATTTTGCTGGCGCCATCTTTTAAGATTTCCAGAACACCGTATCCGTTTTTTCCGTAAGAAAAATCATTATCGTTGATGGCTCGAGCGGCTTCTGTTTGTCCTCCCGCTCCTGAAATAATTTGCTTTATTTGGTCTTTATCAATATATTGTAAACTCTGGTCATGCGAAGAAACAACCACAATATTTTTTTGATTTTGAATCATCGTTCGCATACGTTTGGCAAAATCGTTATATTTTTTATTCTGAAGATCTTGCGGATTTAAGCCCGAAGTTTTGCGTAGCAAATTGTAAAAAGTTCCCAAAACCGGCAATGGAATTTTTTCGTCAAATGGAAAAATATGTTTCCCAAAAGAATATTCGCCACCATGACTACCGTTGGACAAAAGTGGATGATGCATGGCCAAAACAATCGTTCTGCTGGAAAATTCGTTGAGTTTGTTTTGAAATTCATCAAAAAATTGTTCTCGGGTTTTGATGTCACAATCCGCATTAATGGTGGGATGGTCGTCCCAATCCTCCAGAAACCATTGGCTGTTAACCGTTATCAACGCCACGTGTTCATTCAAGGCAAAACTCTCAATGCCACAATTATTTTTGGGCGATAAACCTTGATTTTTGTCAATTACTTTTTGAATGGATTTTTGTTGTTCCAAAATTCCTTCCACTCCGTTTCCCCAATCTTGATTGCCCGGAATGACAAAAGTTTTTCCTTTGAATTTATTTAAACTCAAATCATTTGCTAAGTTTTCTGTTTTTATTTTTTCCGAAAAATTATTCCCTAAAAAAAGTAATGTGCTGCTGGTGTCAGCGGTTTTTAATTTGTTTTTCAGAATTTCCGTCAAATCGTCAGGCATGCCGTTTTCGCTGGTTCCGGTGTTTCCAATGAGGTAAAAAGTGTGGGTAATATTTTTTTTATTTTCGAAATTATCCTTAATTTCTGAAGGCTTTTTGCTTCCGAATTGTGACGAACGCGTTGCGCAAGCCTGCAACATCAAAACGGCAAATACCAAAAGTGCGAAACAGATTTGTTGCTTACTTTTTGCAAAAAAAGGATTCATTTTCATAAATAATTTTGAGCTTAATTTTCTTCTATGAATATAAAATAAAAAAATTGATTTACGGTTATAGCGTTTGCGGTTTTCTCTCAACTCGAATTAAATTTAGAAAGAAAACATAAAAAAACCCGAAAATTGCTTTTCGGGTTAAACTTTTATTGGAAAAATTTTAAGATGCCGCTTTTAATCGTTGTAATAAATTTTTGTCAAGTGCATTTTCTGCATAATGTTTATCTACTGTGAGATTTTTTTCGTCAGAACTTGGTAAATCGTACATAGCATCTGTAAGTATTGCCTCACAAAGTGAACGTAAACCTCTCGCTCCTAATTTATACTCAAGCGCTTTATCAACAATGTAATCTAATGCGTCGTCACTAATTGAAAATTCTACATCGTCCATGGCAAACAATTTTTGGTATTGTTTAATCAAAGCATTTTTAGGTTCGGTTAAAATGGCTTTCAATGTATCGCGATCTAGTGGATCCATGTGTGTTAAAACCGGCAAACGACCGATAATTTCGGGGATTAAACCAAAGTCTTTGATGTCTTTTGGAATGATGTACTGTAATAAATTCTCTTTATCGATATTGTCAGCGTTTTTTGACGACGCATAACCAACAGCCTGACGGTTTAATCGTTTAGAAATTATTCTTTCCACGCCATCAAAAGCACCACCTGCAATGAACAGAATATTTTGAGTATTGACCTCAACAAATTTTTGATCAGGATGTTTTCGCCCTCCTTTTGGGGGAACATTTACAATTGTTCCTTCGAGTAATTTCAATAAAGCTTGTTGAACACCTTCACCAGAAACGTCTCTGGTAATCGAGGGATTATCGCTTTTTCTAGCTATTTTGTCAATTTCATCAATAAAAACAATTCCTCTTTCGGCTTTAGCCAAATCGTAATCAGCAGCTTGCAAAAGCCGTGTTAAAATACTTTCCACATCTTCACCCACATAACCAGCTTCTGTAAGTACGGTAGCATCTACAATTGCCAACGGAACGTCTAACATTTTAGCAATAGTTTTGGCCACCAAAGTTTTTCCGGTTCCGGTTTGTCCTACCATGATGATATTGCTTTTTTCAATTTCTACATCTTCATCACTTGCTGGTTGAAGCAAACGCTTGTAGTGATTGTACACCGCTACTGACATTACTTTTTTAGTTTGTTCTTGCCCAATTACGTATTTATCTAAAAAACTACGAATTTCCTTTGGTTTTTTAAGAACTAAATCAGAATTTTGATTGTTTTTATGACGGTTTTGCTTGAGTTCTTCTATCACAATTCCGTGGGCTTGCTCAATACAGCGGTCACATATATGTGCATCCATACCGGCAATTAACAAATTGGTTTCGGGTTTTTTTCGTTCGCAAAACGAACATTGTAACACTTCTTTACCCATAATTTTATGTTATTCGTTTACAGCAAAGAATTTATCCAAAAAATTTACTGAAAACTAAATTTATCCTCTTCTTAACACTTCGTCAATCATGCCATATTCTTTAGCTTCGTCAGCTTTCATCCAGTAATCTCTCTCGCTGTCTTTATGAACTCTATCGAAAGGTTGTCCTGAATGTTTGGCAATAATATGGTATAATTCGTCTTTTAATTTTAGCATTTCACGCAAGTTTATTTCCATATCGGTTGCAACACCTTGTGCTCCACCTGATGGTTGATGAATCATCACGCGCGAATGTGGTAATGCTGAACGTTTTCCTTCTGCTCCTGCACAAAGTAAAACGGCTCCCATTGAAGCTGCCATTCCTGTACAAATTGTGGCAACATCTGGCTTGATGTATTGCATGGTGTCGTAAATTCCTAATCCTGCGTAAACGCTTCCGCCAGGAGAGTTGATGTAAATTTGTACATCTTTTGCAGAATCTACACTTTCTAGAAACAATAATTGTGCTTGAATAATATTGGCAATATGATCATCAACCCCGGTTCCGAGAAAGATAATTCTGTCCATCATTAAACGTGAAAACACATCGAGCTGGGAAACATTAAGTTGTCTTTCTTCGATTATATATGGTGTCATGCTGCTTACCAATTTGTCGTAATACATGCTGTTAACACCATGGTGCTTTGTAGCAAATTTTTTAAACTCTTTACCGTAGTTCATATCTTAATTTTGTGAGTTAAATTTATTTGTCTCAAGTTATTAAAACTTTTGACTGTTTGACTTTTGACTAAGATAGCAAAGTTCGTGCTAATTTTAAAATGTTTGGCATTTTTTGTTAAAAACGACAATTCGTCAGGTTTGTTTTGGGCCATCCCGTCTTGAAATTTCGAAAGATGTGGTTCGCTTGAAGCATAAAAACTAATAAATAAAAGCCAGAAAAAGCGCCTTAAAAGAATGAAAAAAGCGCCAAAACTTACTGTGTTTTTTGACGCTTTTTCACCATTTATGTGTAAGATTTATTCTCCGTACGTTTCTTTAATGAACTGTTCGTAAGAAACTTCTTTGGTTTTTGTTTTTACTTTTTCTTTGTAAAGGTTGAGCATTTTTTCGCCCATTACTTGCTCCGAAAGTCTTTTTACTTCCTCTTGGTTGCTCATTACTCTTGCTACAATTCCGTCAACATCAGCATCGGTAGGGTTTAGTTGCCCAAATTGTGCCATTTGTTTTTTGATTAATTCAGAAGTGTAAGCTTTTAGCTCGTCAAACGTGAGTTGAAGGTTGTTTTCGCTCATGACTTTGCCTTCAATGAGTTGGTAACGTAATCCTTTTTCTGAACGTGCAAATTCTTCTTCAGCTTGTTCTGGAGTTAACGGTGTTTCGCCCACGGTTTGAATCCATTTTTTTAAGAATGCTGCAGGAAGGTCGAATTTTGTATTTTCTACCAACGAAGTTGTAACGTCATTAAGGTATTTTTGGTCTGCTTGCTGCGCAAATTGTTTTTCGGCGTCTTCTTTGATTTTTTCTTTTACTTGTTCAACCGAAGTTACATTTCCTTCTCCGAAAAGTTTGTCGAAAAGTTCTTGGTTCAATTCTGCCGGTTCAGAGGAAGTGATTTCGCTAATGGTAAAATCTACGTCAATGTCTAAGCCGTGAACTTTATCGTGGTTTACTTTTAAAACGTCCATCAATTGGTGATCATCGTTAAAAAGACCTTTAGTGTTGATGGTTACAACATCACCTACTTTTGCTCCTTCAAATTTTTTAGCCGCTTTTTTATCAGCAAATTCGGATGGGTTGATGGTTACGGTATTGTTGATTTCTTCCGCTTCGTTCGTAAAAGTTCCGGTTACGTCGAAACCTGCTTTGTAAGTTTCTTCGCTTTTTAGCTTGCCGTATTGTTTTTGGATTCTTTCTACTTGCTCGTTTAGCATTTTGTCGTCAGCAACGATTTTGAAAAAAGTTACATCATTTTTCGCTGCAAGGTCAACGTTAAATTCTGGTGCTAACCCTAATTCAAAATCAAAAGAAAAAGAATCTGCATCCCAATTAACATCTGAAGTCACTGGAATTGGGTTTCCAAGGATATCAAGCTTTTCCTCCTGAAGGTATTTATTTAAATTTTCTTGAAGAAGTCTATTTACTTCGTCAAGCATCACGCCTTTTTCATATTGTTTTTTCACAAGGCTCATCGGGACTGCTCCTTTTCTAAAACCTGGAATGTTAGCGTTTTTCTGATAATTTTTCAGGGCTTTTTCAACTTGTGGTGCGAAATCTGCCTTTGCAACCTCGATTGTTACAACTGCGTTTAAAGCATCAACATTATTTCTTGTGATATTCATTTTGTTAATTATAAAATTGGGTCGCAAAATTATAACATTTTTATAAGCCTACAAAGTTTTATTAAATGTATTATCAATGCGTTAACGTTAACGGTTTTCTATCTTAATCATTTGCGCCAGCAATCGAAAAAATAATGGATTGTAGGATGGACAAGATTAAACTAAAAAACAGAGCTGTCCAAAAACTTTCCACAGCAAAACCCGGAACGATGTTGGCGCAAAGCAAAATTATTAGAGCATTAATTACCAGCAAAAATAATCCTAAGGTTATAAATGTTATAGGTAAAGTGAGAATAACTAAAATAGGTTTTACCAGCAAATTAAGCAATCCTAAAACAATGGCTACCCAAATAGCGGTCATAAAATTGGTGGAAGAAATTCCATGTGTTCCTTTGAGGGCAATTCCGGGCATGAAGTGCGAAATGACCATGACTAAAACGGCGGTAATGAAAATTCTTAATAATAAATTCATCTTTTGAGTAATTGGTTAGTAAAAATTTAGAAGTTGTAACTTTAAAGTAGTCACTAAATCTTCAAATCAAAATTACATCAAAAACCGACTACTTTCTTCAAAAAAATCTTTTGGATTTTCGGCATGAAGCCAATGTCCGGCGTTTGCAATGGTTTTGATTTCTGCCTTTGGAAAATGTTTTTTAATTACTTCAAAATCTTTTTCCTTAATATAGTTAGATTTTTCGCCACGCAAAAACAGTGTTTCTCCATTGAATTTTTTTTCTTCTGGCAGAGCTTCGCCGATATTTTCTACTTCCTCGGTTAAGGTTTTGAGGTTAAAGCGAAACGCAAGTTGGCTTGAAGTTTCCCAATGTAAATTTTTCATCAGAAATTGTCTGGTGCCAAAATCAGGAATATGTAGTTTTAAAATTTCTTCCACATCACTCCTGCCGGGTTTTTGAGAAAAATCGACAGCGTTTAAACCGTTGAGAATATCTTGATGATGTGGTGCATAATATTTTGGTCCGATGTCAGCCACTAATAATTTTTTGATGAGTTCGGGATGTTGCGTGGCTAAAAACATGGCCACTTTTCCACCCATGGAATGCCCGATGATGTATATTTTTTCGAGATTTTTTTCTTGACAATACGAAACAATATCGTTTACCATATCTTGATAGGTAAAATTGTTAGAATGAAAACTTCTGCCATGGTTGCGAAGATCGATGCCATGGGTTTCAAATCCTTCGTTAGCATATTGGTTGGCAAGAGTTTTCCAGTTGTCTGACATTCCTAAAAATCCGTGTAGGATTAACAATGGTTTACCTTCGCCTTCTATTTTTGAGTGTAATATTTTCATGATTTTTTGCAGATTTTTTTCTGGTTTGCAGGAATTTGCGTGAGGGATTATAGTGGAAATCCTTTTTTCTTGCTTTTTTTGGCAAGAAAAAAGATTGTAACGGAAAGCCCGACCCGCCGCGGCGGGACACGCCCAAAAAAATTTATTTTAATTTATGGAGATACATGTTTACAACGTTTTCCAATCCTAGGTAAATAGCTTCGGAAATTAGGGCGTGACCGATGGAAACTTCAAGTAAATTAGGAATATTTTGTTGAAAAAACTGAATGTTTTCGAGGCTTAAATCGTGTCCGGCATTGATGCCCAAATCGAGTTCATTGGCAATTTTCGCAGCTTCAATATACGGATTGATACCGGCTTTGTTGCCTTGGGAATATTGATGTGCAAAAGATTCTGTGTACAATTCGACACGATCGGTTCCGGTTTTTTTAGCGGCTTCAATCATGGCTGGAACGGGATCTACGAAAATTGAAGTGCGAATGTTATTTCGCTTAAATTCTGCAATGATTTCCTGCAGAAAATTTTGATTTTTGATGGTATCCCAACCCGCATTAGAGGTGATGGCATCGTCTGCATCCGGAACTAAAGTAACTTGATGGGGTTGGACTTCAAGCACGAGGTCTATGAATTTTTGTGTGGGATTTCCTTCGATATTTAATTCGGTAGTGACAATTTTTTTTAAATCGCGTGCATCTTGATAGCGAATGTGACGTTCGTCCGGACGTGGATGAATGGTAATGCCTTGTCCGCCAAAACGTTCTATATCTTTGGCCACTTTTAGTAAATCAGGAACATTGCCACCACGTGCATTTCTAAGTGTGGCAATTTTATTAATATTTACGCTTAACTTTGTCATTGGAATGCTTTTTGAGTAATTTTCCTTACAAAAATACAAAGTTAAACACGGCATTTTGTGGTTAATTTTGATTATTTTGCAATCGATATTTGAATTAACCTTATGACAGAAATTACAGATTACATAAATAACGACATCAAGGGTTTAGATATTAGCGAGACAATTGCAGGTGTGCAGGATTTTTTTGCGGAATTGTCTTTCACGCATTTTCCAGTTTTGGAGAATGGAATTTACGTGGGAAGCATTTCTAGTGATGATGTAGAAACTTTTGACTCGGAAAAAACCATTGCAGATTATCGCTATACGCTTGAAGGTTTTTATGTGAGAAACACCATGATTTGGCTGGATGTTTTTGAGGTTTTTGCCCGAAATCATGCCAGCGTTGTTCCGGTTTTAGATGAAGCCAATGTTTACAAAGGCTATTATGATATCACTGATATTGTAAAATTTTTTCACGAAACGCCTTTTCTAAAAGAATTGGGAGGCATTTTGATTGTACAAAAACCGGTGGCGGACTATTCGATGGGGCAAGTGGCGCAAATAGTGGAAAGCAATAACGGGAAAATTTTAGGGATGTTTGTTTCTAACGTGGAAAACGGACTGGCTCAAATTACTGTGAAAGTTACTTTGGGTTCTTTGAACGAAATTATCCAAACATTTAGACGCTATAATTACGAGATAGTTTCGGAACATCAGGAAGATAATTATTTGAATGCGTTAAAAGAAAGGTCAGATTATTTGGATCGCTACCTTAATATATAGTGTAAATTGAAAGATTGAAATATTAAGAATTGCATTTTTGTTAAAACAAATCAACCATGAAAGTTGCCATTTACGGACAATATTACCAAAATAGTACGGAACCAATTATTCGCGACATTTTTGTTTTCTTCAACAAAAATAAGGTGGATTTAGTGATTCAGGATGCTTTTTTGGAAATGCTTTACGAAAAAGAAATTATCCGGAAAGATTATGTTACGTTTCATGATTTTTCAGATTTACCAAAAGATACCGATGTTTTGGTAAGTATTGGCGGTGATGGAACGATTTTACGTGCGGCAACTTTGGTACGAGATTCCGGAATTCCGATATTAGGAATTAATGCTGGAAGATTGGGTTTTTTAGCAGCGGTTCAAAAAGAAAATATAGAGGAATTTTTACAATTTTTGATTGATGGCAATTATTCGCTTTCATCCAGAACCGTAATTGGGTTAGAAAGCGACAGCGAAATCCCAGAAACCGCTTCGCTGGATTTTGCTATGAATGAAATTTCGGTAAGTAGGAAAGATTCGGCATCAATGATTACTATCGAAACTTATTTAAACGATGAATATCTAACTTCTTATTGGGCTGACGGATTAATTATTTCTACACCAACGGGTTCTACCGGATATTCTTTAAGTTGCGGTGGTCCCATTTTAACTCCGGAAGTAAACAGTTTTGTGATCACCCCAATTGCGCCACATAATCTTAACGCAAGACCTCTTGTCATTCCAGATTCTACCGAAATTAAATTAAAAGTTTCTGGCCGCGAAGAGCAATATTTGGTATCGCTTGATTCGCGCGTTGCGGTAATTAGCAATGAAACCGTTTTGACAATTTCTAAAAAAGAATTTGTTATCAATATGATTGAAATTCCCGGAAAAAGTTTTCTCAAAACTCTTCGGAACAAATTGCTTTGGGGCGAAGACAAAAGAAATTAGCCTAAAATACTTTACGATTTCATACTAACCTTACACAACTTTCGTTTTAAGATTGGAGCATTAAAATTATTTTCGTTAAAATAAAAAAGCATTTGGCGAGATTATATAGTTAAAAAGTGTTCGTAATTAGTATATTTGCACCCTTATTTTTCAGTTAAATGAAGAAAATTTTTGTTTTCGTTTTATTATTATCAACTTTTTTAAGCACAAAAGCACAAATTCACGAGATTGGTGTTTTTGCTGGTGGTAACAATTACATAGGCGATATTGGACCAACAAATTATATCAAACCCAACGAATACGCTTTTGGAATTTTGTATAAATGGAACAGAAGCCCAAGACATTCTTGGAGAGTTTCATATACACAAGGAAAAATAACCTCAAACGATTTAGACTCTGATGTACCTTCTAGAAACGGCCGTGGCTATAATTTTGAAAATGACCTAAAAGAATTATCTTTAGGCCTTGAATTTAGTTTTTTTGATTTTAACTTGCACGAAAGCGGATTTTTAATTACCCCTTATGTTTACTCAGGTGTGAGTTATTTTCGCTATACAGAATTGTACCATTTAAACAATCATTATCAAGAAGACGAAACAAGACAGTCCTTCGCGATACCAATTATTTTAGGTGTAAAAACAAGGATTGCAGAACGTTTTGTTTTAGGTATTGAATCAGGTGTTCGATATACATTTACGGATAATCTTGATGGAAGCAACCCAAAAAACGATAACTTTGCACATTTAAAATTTGGAAATTTTAATAGTAAAGATTGGTATGTATTTACAGGATTAACATTAACATATACCTTTGGCAACAAACCTTGCTATTGCCCGGAATAGATTTACAATGAACTTATACGAATCGATTGACCAAAATAACCTCCCAAAACATCTAGCCATTATCATGGATGGCAATGGTCGTTGGGCAAAACAAAAAGGGTTTTTGCGCACTTTTGGGCATGAAAACGGTACAAAATCAGTAAGAAAAACAGTAGAAACTTGTACTAAATTAGGCATTCAAAATCTTACACTTTATGCTTTTTCTACTGAAAATTGGAATCGCCCTAAATTAGAAGTAGATACTTTAATGAAGCTACTAGTTAGTTCTTTAAAGAACGAACTTAAAACCTTGATGGAGAATAATATCCGCCTCAATACCATTGGCAATTTTAGCGCTTTACCCAATTCCGTCCAAAAAGAACTTGCAGGGGTTATTGAAAAAACTTCCGCAAATAGTAGAATGACATTGACTTTAGCATTGAGCTACGGTTCCAGAGAAGAATTAATTTCGGCTATTAAAAACATCAGTAGTAAAGTTAAAAATAATATAATTTCAATTGACAGTATTGACGAATCAATTATTAATCAGCATCTTTACACGCAAAATTTACCAGACGTTGACCTTCTAATCCGCACAAGCGGTGAACATCGCATCAGTAATTTCTTACTTTGGCAAATAGCATATGCCGAATTATTTTTTACCGATGTCTTATGGCCGGATTTTACACCCGAACATCTTTATGAAGCTATTTTAAGCTATCAAAAAAGAGAACGACGATTTGGAAAAACAAGTGAACAAATTTAATAAGTATTATTAATGTTAAAAAGCATTAAACTTTTCTTAGCTATTGTAGGCTCAGGAATTTTATTTCAGGCAAACGCTCAAGACAGAATCCCATTTGATCAAGGTAGAAGTTACATTTTAGCCGATATAAATGTTATCGGAAAAATTAGTTATAACCAGCAAACCGTGGTTACTTTTGCCGGGTTACAACGTGGTCAAAAAATAACAGTTCCAGGGGAAGAAATTAGTACCGCTATCAAAAAATTATGGAAGCTTGGGCTTTTTAACGAAATTGATCTCTATGTAAATCGAATTCAAGGCGACAGTGTTTACATCGACATGTTTATTAGCGAATTACCGAAATTGAACGATGTAAAAATCCAAGGCGTTAAAAAGTCAAAGATTGAAGCATTAATCAAGGAAAATAATTTGACTAAAGGAAAAATCGTTAACGAAAACCTGATCACTACAACTAAAAATTATATTGAAAATAAATATAAAAAAGACGGCTTTTATAACACCAAAGTAGCAATTAACACCATTCCGGACACTACTGCTGGAAATGAAGTAAAAATGGTGGTAAACATCGATAAAGGCGAAAAAGTTAAGGTTTCATCAATAGAATTTGACGGTAACAAAAAAATTTCTGACGCCAAACTGCGCAAGGCAATGAAAAACACTAAAACGAAATTCCCGCTTCGTTTTTGGAAAGGCTCGAAATACATCAAAGATAAATATCAAGAAGATTTAGAAAACATAGTTTCTAAATATAAAGAAAAAGGTTATCGAGATGCACGTGTCATTAGTGATAGCGTGGCTTACAATAAAGAAAAAAACACAATTGCCATTAATGTAAAAGTTGAGGAAGGAAGTCAATACTACTTTGGAGATATTAAATTCCTTGGTAATACAGTATATTCTGATCAAGGTTTAAGAAAAATGTTAGGCATCAATAAAGGAGATGTATATAACGGTGTTTTACTCCAAAAAAGAATTGCCGACAAAACCAAACCAGACGGAGAAGACATAACAAATTTATACCAAAATAACGGTTACCTTTTCTCACAAATTAATGCAGTAGAAACCAAAACAGCTAACGATACAATTGATTTTGAAATCAGAATCTTAGAGGGTCCCATCGCGTATTTTAATAAAATTACCGTTAAAGGAAATGACAAAACTAACGATAACGTAATTTTAAGAACTGTAAGAACCTATCCAGGTCAAAAATACAGCAAAGAATTATTAATGCGAAGCGTTCGAGAACTAGGTCAGTTAAACTTTTTTGATCCGGAAGCCTTAGAGCCTAAATTTAAAAACGTAGATCCAGCTTCGGGAACCGTAGATATCGAATATAATGTAGTAGAAAAAGGATCTAGTCAAATAGAACTACAAGGAGGTTATGGAGGCGGTGGTTTCATTGGAACTTTGGGACTTTCATTCAACAACTTTTCAATGAAAAACATTTTCAACAAAGACGCTTACAAACCAGTACCAATGGGAGATGGACAACAACTGGCCTTGCGTTTACAAGGAAGTACATTTTTCCAAACTTACAGTTTATCCTTTTCAGAACCATGGATTGGTGGCAAAAAGCCAGTCCAATTTTCAGGATCAATTTCCCACAGTAAACAGTTTCTTAACTCAGGATTTAATAACGTTGACAGAACTAGAAGTTTTAACATCACTTCATTATCATTAGGCTTAGCCAAAAGATTAAACGTTCCAGACGATTATTTTACGCTTTCTCAATCCGTAAGTTTTCAATACTATGATTTGAACAACTATAATACCGGATTGTTTACCTTCGGCGATGGAAGTGCACGAAATTTAGCTTACACAGTCGGCCTCACCCGAAACAACAAAGGTACCAGTCCTATTTTCCCAATGTATGGCTCCGAATTTAGTATCTCAGGAAAATTTACATTACCATACTCTCTATTCAATGGAGTAGATTATGCAAATCTAGCTAACAAAGAAGAATTTCAAAATGCCGATGGAACTCCTAATCAATCTAAAATTGACCAAGAACGTTTCAACTGGTTAGAATATTACAAAATAAAATTTAGAGGAGACTGGTACACTAAACTTGTAGGAAAACTAGTACTTAGATCTGCTGGAGAATTTGGATTCCTTGGAGCATACAATAATGATAGAGGGTTAGTTCCATTTGAAAGATTTTTCGTAGGAGGAGATGGATTAGCTAATTATACATTAGATGGTAGAGAAATCGTTCAATTAAGAGGTTATCCAAATCAATCACTATCTTCGCAAGATGGTGGTACAATCTACAACAAATTCACTATGGAACTTAGATACCCTATCACCATGGGCAATACCGCATCAATTTATGCGTTAACGTTTTTGGAAGCCGGATCATCTTTTGATAAATTCAGAGATTACAACCCGTTTGATATGCAACGTTCTGCCGGAGTAGGAATCAGAATTTTTATGCCCGCATTTGGATTGTTAGGAATCGATTTTGCACATGGTTTCGACCCAATTCCTGGAGCAACTCAAAAGAATGGTTGGGAAACGCATTTTATTATCGGACAGCAATTCTAAAAAAAGATTAAATTTGGCATGATATTTTCTAATACAATATTTATATGAAACAATTCATCATTCTGTTATTTGCCGCATCAATATCATTTGCCACACAGGCTCAAGGTCGTGGTGTAAGAATCGGTTACATCGATATGGAATATATTTTAGAAAAAGTTCCAGATTATGCAGAAGCCAAAAACCAGCTCGAATTAAAAGCACAAGGCTGGAAACAAGAAGCTGAAGTGAAAAAAAATGAAATCAATAAGTTAAAAGAAAACCTCAAGACAGAAAGAGTACTTTTAACTAAAGAGTTGATTGAAGAACGCGAAGAAGAAATTTCGTTTTTAGAAAGCGAACTTTTGGCTTTCCAGCAAAAAAGATTTGGGCCCACTGGAGATTTGATGACACAAAAAGCGATTTTGGTAAAACCAATTCAAGATCAGGTGTTTACCATCGTTCAAGATCTTGCGAAAGACAGATATGATTTTGTGTTTGATAAATCATCGGATTTAACCATGCTTTTTGCAGCACAACAACACAACATTAGTGACAGAGTGATTCGCCAATTGTCTCGCGCTTCTAAACGAGAACAGATGAGCAGCAAGCAAATTAAAGAACAAGAAGAAGCAGATAGAAAACAAGATGAAATTGACGATAATCCAGCCTTAGCCGAAAGACAAAAAGCACTTGAAGCGAAACAAGCCGAAAGACAAAAAATGATTGAAGACCGTCAAGCAGCTGCAGAAGCAAAACGAGCTGCATTCGAAGAAAAACGTCAAAAACTTATAGATGACAGGAATGCGAAACGCGAAGCAGCAAAAGCTAAAGCGGACCAAAAAATAGCAGATCAGGAAGACAAAAAAGCTGCCGCAGCTAATAAAAGTAGTGAAACTAGTACAGAAAAAAATAGTGACGGTGAAACCGTTCAACCCGAGAAAAAAACACCAGAACAAATCCGTCAGGAAGCTGCTGCCGAAAGACAACGCAAGTTAGACGAACGAAAAGCAGCATTAGAAGAAAGACGTAGAAAAATATTAGAGGAAAGAGAAGCTGCTAAAAAAGAGCGTGAAAATAAAACATCTCCACCAGCTAACTCTACAAACGATGATCAAAACTAAAACTAAATTAATTTAATACTTTATTTAAAAATGAAACAATTGAAATCTTTATTAATTGCCGCTACTTTATTCTTTGGAGCACAAGCTGCAAATGCACAAGCTAAAACTGCTCACGTAGATGTAAACGAAATAATGGAGAAAATGCCGGCTAGAATTGAAGCTGAAAAACAATTAAAAAAATTAAGCGACACCTATACAACTGAGTTCAATGCCATGACAACTGAATATCAGGCAAAACTTAAAAAATATGGCGAAGAAGAGCAAACTGTTACTGAAAAAATAAACCAAGAGCGTATTGCAGAAGTTCAAGATTCTCAAAAAAGAATTGCTGATTTTCGTGACAATGCACAAAAGGAATTACAAAAGAAAGAGGCTGAATTACTAAAACCAATCATGGAAAAAGTAGAAGCTTCAATCAAAAAAGTAGGTAAAGCAAAAGGATATCAATACGTTTTAAACGCAGCAGGATTACTTTTAGCTGACGGTCCAGACCTTACTGCTGATGTAAAAAAAGACTTAGGATTTTAATCCGACATCAAAATACAAAAACACTGAAAACTGTCCATTTTTTAATGGGCAGTTTTTTTATATTTGTACTCATGATTAACGATAATCCTATCGGCCTTTTTGACTCCGGAATTGGTGGCACTTCTATTTGGAAAGAAATCCATCAGTTATTGCCCAATGAAAATACCATTTATTTAGCCGATAGCAAAAACGCGCCTTATGGTCAGAAGTCTAAAGATGAAATTATTGAACTCAGCATTAAAAACACTGAATTCCTGCTGGATCGTAATGCAAAATTAATTGTAGTGGCTTGTAATACCGCTACTACAAATGCTATCAAAGAATTAAGAGCAAAATATAACGTCCCGTTTATTGGTATAGAACCCGCCATAAAACCTGCAGCAAATCATTCAAAAACACAAACAATTGGAATCTTAGCTACAAAAGGAACTTTAAATAGCGAACTTTTCAATAAAGCAACTGAACAATTTCATGATACTAAAATTATAGAACAAGTAGGCTATAATTTGGTACAACTTATTGAAAATGGCAAAATCGAGTCAGAAGAAATGACCCATTTATTACAGCAATATCTGCATCCGATGATTGAAGAAAATATTGATTATTTAGTTTTAGGTTGTAGTCATTACCCCTATTTGATTCCACAGATAATAAACATTTTGCCTCCTCACATCAAAATCATAGATTCTGGCGAAGCCGTTGCCAAACAAACAAAAAAAGTCCTAGAAAACATTGGATTCAACAATTCCGTAAAAGCGAATAATATTTTTTACACCAATACAAATCCCGCTGTTTTAAAAAAAATATTAAAATATGAATTTACAGTGATTGAGAGAGATTTTTAGTCAGAATCTTTAAACCAACCGCTATACATCACATAATTATTAGAAATTCGTTCGATTTCACCAGCAAAGTCAGACTGGTTTAAATCTTTCACTTTTTTTGCCGGAATTCCCGCATAAATGCTTCCAGATTCTACAACAGTTCCTTGCGTTACAACAGCTCCAGCCGCAATAATCGAATGACTATGAACCACACAGTTATCCATCACAATCGATCCCATTCCTATCAACACATTATCGTGAATTTCACAGCCATGAACAATGGCATTATGCCCAATTGATACATTGTTTCCAATAATTGTAGGATGCTTTTGATAAGTACAATGAATCACAGCTCCATCTTGAATGTTTACTTTATTTCCTATTTTAATAAAATGTACATCACCTCTCACCACCGCATTAAACCAAACGCTGCAAGAATTTCCAAAACTTACTTCACCAATAATAGTAGCATTTTCGGCAATATAGCAATCCTTAGGAATATTAGGCGTTTTGCCATTGATAGTTTTTACCAACATAATCTTGAGTAAAAAAAATTGTCCTGATAAATTTAATAAAACTTACCAGGACAGAATTAATAATAACTTTAAAATTAGTTAACTGCTGGACAGTTACAATCCCATTTTTCGCGCTTGCAGAATAAATTCAACCCAAGGGTGATTTGGTGAAATCCCCCGTTGTCAAACTTAACATCTCCTGTAAGATGAGAATAAGTGTAACCTACCATAAAATTTTTGTAATTTAATCCCACAAAAGGCGTAATGTATTGTAACTTTTGATCCGCTACACCTCCACCAGCTCCATCAGGATATTGAGCTCCGTCAAAACTTCTTCTGTAAGAAAGTCCACCCCAAAGACGTCCAAAATCTAATTCCTTATAGACTTTCAAGTTAAGGTCAATCGCCTTTTCAGTCGTTTCTTCGGTGTATTGAAACATTAATGAAGGCTCGAGTTGCAAACGATCTGCATCGCCAAAAACATAACCCGCACTAAATAAATATTTCCTCAAGTTATCCGATTCAAAATCTGAATAAATTTCTCTTCTAATATTCGAAACGGCATTTTTTACCGTAAAATGTGTATAAAAATCAAGATAATTATAAGACATTCCAAAATCAACATTGAAGTAGGAATCTTTTTGATAAATTCCTCCTACAATTACAGGATCAAAAGGTTCATTTAAAAAATCATTTTCGTCCAAACGACTTTGTACCAAACCAGCACTCATACCAAACGAAAGCTGGTTTAAATCATAACCCCCACGCGAAAATTGAATGTGATGTGCATAAGTTAATTTAGCTCCGGTTTGAGAATGATAACCATTTTTATCATTGAAAAAAATTACCCCTACACCAGATTGCTCTCCCACACGACTATTGAAACTAAGTGTTTGCAACGCAGGAGCATCATCTTGTCCAAACCACTGTTGGCGAGCCGTTAACCGAAGTTTAGCACAATTAGCAGCTCCAGCCATAGAAGGATGTATTAAATAGTAATTATCCGTAAGATAATCAGAATACACTGCAATTCCTTCTTGTGCAAAAGAAACCTGAGACAACAATAATAATAAAGCTAAATACCTTTTTTTGAAATTCATGGGGTCATTTTTATTATGTGCTAAACCTCTAAAATAAATATTTTAAAAATTTTTGTAGCGGTCAAATATATAAATTTTTCTTATAGGTTGGTTACAATTTCGTTAATATTACGCTTCCGAAACTACCCTGTTGTGTTAATTTATTCTTTAAAAATTCAAATATAGCGTATCATGGAAAATATAGTTGTTAAATTTGCAAAAAATATAATTACCCATGAGTAAAGTTACCATCAAAGAAACCCAAAACCCCACGATACTCAAGTTTGAACTCGAAGATTTCATCACACAAAATCAAAATTTCGAATATAAAAATATCGACGAAGCCAAAAATTCGCCATTGGCACAACAACTTTTTTACCTTCCGTTTGTCAAATCAGTATACATCTCCGGAAATTTTATTGCCATCCAACGCTACAACATCGTAGAATGGGAAGATGTTCAGGAAGCCGTTGCCGAACAAATTGAAGCCTACCTCGAAAAAGGGGCTCCGGTAATTCTCGAAACCGAAAAACCGAAAAAAACGCCGATTACCGTTTACGCCGAAAGCACCCCAAATCCCGCTGTACAAAAATTTGTGGCCAACAAACGCCTCACGGAAACCGCCGCCGAATTTAAAAATATCGATGAAGCAACTGCCTCTCCCCTAGCCATCGAATTATTCAAATTTCCGTACGTAAAAGAAATTTTTATCGATGAAAACTACGTTTCCATCACCAAATATGCCGTTTCGGAATGGCAAGATATCACCTTCGAAATCCGTACTTTCATAAAACAATTTATTGAAAACGGAGGCATTATAATTGACGAAACTTTAGCATCCATAAGCCCCAAAACCGAAAAACAAAAAATAGAAAATTTTGACCAGCTCGATGTCACTTCGCAGCAAATCATCAACATCTTGGAAGAATATGTAAAACCAGCCGTTGCTGCCGATGGCGGAAATATTTTATTCGACTCTTATGACGACACCGAAAAACGTGTAAAAGTAGTACTTCAAGGTGCTTGCAGCGGTTGTCCTTCCTCAACTTTCACCCTCAAAAACGGGATCGAAAACATGCTCAAAGACATGCTCAAAGACGAAAACATTAAAGTCGAAGCCCTCAACGGATAAAAAATTAGTAACTTTAAGCGTTTCCCTTTCGAAACGCTTTTTTTAATTTTTATTTGAAGCTATTTCCCGCTTTTCGCTACAAGTTTTTTCGGTTTTTCCTTTTTTGTAATGAAAAAAAAGAGCTCCTCCCGAAGTGTCGGGAGTCGCTTTTTTTTCCAAACAAAAAACAGTCAAAACCTTCAAAAAGCTTTCCGCTTCAATCGGGGCTAAAACCCAACTGCCATGAATGAACTTTCACAACAATCAAGTCCATACCTTTTACAACACGCCAACAATCCTGTACATTGGAAAGCTTGGCATGCAAAAAATTTCGAACTTGCCCAATCACACAATAAACTCATCATTATTTCCGTAGGATATTCAGCTTGTCATTGGTGTCACGTCATGGAACACGAAACTTTCGAAAATCCCGAAGCAGCAAATGTGATGAACCAGCATTTTATCAACATTAAAGTCGATCGCGAAGAACATCCGGATGTTGATGCCGTTTACATGAAAGCGGTCCAAATTATGACTGGACGAGGTGGTTGGCCCATGAATGTGGTTTGCCTCCCGAACGGAAAACCTATTTGGGGCGGCACTTATTTTCGCAAAGAAGAATGGACGGAAACCCTCGAAGAATTGCAACAAATGTACCGCAACCAAACCGAAAAAGTCTTGGATTACGCCGAAAAACTCCACAACGGAATCATGCAATCGAGCTTAATTCCCAAAGCGGAAAAAATCGATGAATTACCATCGATAGAACCGCTTTTAGAGAAATGGAAAAAAAGTTTCGACCACGAATTTGGCGGTTATGCTAAAGCGCCAAAATTTATGATGCCCAACAACTTGAGCTTTCTCTTAAAATACGGACATCTTAAAAACGATTCGGAAATACTAAATCACGTGAATCTTACTTTACAGAAAATGGCTTTCGGAGGATTATTTGATGTTGTAGGTGGTGGATTTTCACGTTATTCGGTGGATTTGAAATGGCACGTTCCTCATTTTGAAAAAATGTTATATGATAATGCACAACTGGTTTCTTTGTATTCAGAAGCATATCGTTTGACCAAAAATAATTTGTTTCAAGAAGTTGTAGAAAAAACTTTAACATTCATTGATAGAGAATTAAGCCATGAGTCAGGCGGTTTTTTTTCGGCCTTAGATGCCGATAGTTTAAATGCAAAAAATCATTTGGAAGAAGGTGCTTTTTATGTTTGGACTAAAAATGAACTGCAAAAGTTACTAAACTCCGATTTTGATTTATTTGCAAAAATTTTTAACATCAACGACTTCGGATATTGGGAAAAAGGTAATTATGTTTTGATTCAAAATCGTTCGCTGGAAGAAATTGCAAGCCATGAAAAAATTGATCTTACAAGCGTAATAGCAAATAAAAAATCATGGGAAGAAAAACTTTTTGAGGTGCGCGAAAAGCGCAAAAAACCTCGACTTGATAATAAAATTTTGACCTCTTGGAATGCCATAATGATTTCGGGCTATTTGGACGCTTATAAAAGTTTTGCCAATGAGAAATATTTGGCGAAAGCCGAAAAAGCAGCCCAATTTATAATTGACAACTTGTGGCACGAAAACGGAAATTTGTTTCACTCATACCAAAATAAAACTGCGGCAATTAATGGTTATCTGGAAGATTATTGTTTTGTAATTGAGGCATTTATTAAATTATACGAGGTAACCTTTGAAGAAAAATGGTTGCAAAAAGCCAAACAACTCGTGAATTATTGTCTGGATTATTTTTACGAAAAAAATTCAGGATTTTTTCTTTTCGCTTCCAGAAGCAATGAGGCTTTGATTGCGCCACATTTTGAAATTGAAGACAATGTTATTTCGGCGTCAAATTCTGTGATGGCGGAAAATTTATACAAACTCAGCATTTATTTTGAAAATGACTATTTTTTAAATCTTTCCAAAAAAATGACATACCATGTTATTCCACTAATCGATTATCCATCAGCATTTGCTAATTGGTTAAACGTGGGAATGTGGTTTTCGGAAAAGTGCTATGAATTGGTAATTTGTGACGATTTTGCTGAAAAATACGCGACTAAAATCAACCAAAGGTATTTTCCAAATTTAGTTCTTGCCGGAACTAATAATAAAGATTCAAATTTACCGTTTTTAAAAAATAAATTAACGAGCGAAAAGCCACAATTTTATCTTTGTTATCAAAAAACATGTACAAAACCAACGGAATCGTTTGAGAAAATCTTACGTGAACTTCTGGAAAAATAATATAGCTTGAAAAAAAACTTATGATTATTTTAGAAAGCATTGTTGTATAATTGACTATATTTAGATTCCTTAAAAAGCAGGAAATCTGATGAAGTAAATTAGTTACTACCTAATTTTAGATTGTCAAACAGTTTTTTTAAAAACCGTTCTTAATTGGCACGAATTTAGCACTATAACTAATTAAGATTGACTTATGATTAAATTATTGAAATATAAACAGAATTAAATATATTAAAATTAATGAGAAATAAAATTTTAGCATTGGCACTTATTATTGCAAGTTTTACAAGCAACACGATTCACGCGCAAATTTACGATACATTTAGCGACTTCCTTTTTCGGCAACGAATGAATAGTGATAAAAAATAAAACTGAATCAATCGATGGATCGCCTTATTATAATGAAGAATTTAAATTGGCAAAAATTTCGTCGGTTGAGCAAAGTGTAAAGGCAAGATATAATGCCTACAAAGACGAAATTGAATTAGATAATGGCAAAGGTGAATATTTTATACTTCCAAAGGAAGAAAAGTTTAAGGATATCAAAACTGTAAACGTACCTGAGTATCAATATATCGAATTAAAAGATGATGACAAAATTGAAAACGGATATGCGATAGTGTTAACAAATGTTGACCAGGTCATGTTATTAAAAAGAGAACGGATTAAATATTATCCTGCCGAAGCAGCATCAACAAGTTATAGTACAGCTAAGAGAGCTCGTTACGTAACTAACAAACCTATTTATTATATTAAAAAAAATAATGAGCCAGCTGTTCCAATTTCTAAGAAAGACAATATTATCTCACTTTTTCCAGACAAAAAAGACGATTTAAATTCTTTCTTTAAAGAACAAAAAATATCTTTCAAAAAAGAGGAAGACTTGGTAAAGCTTGCACAGTTTTTAGGAACAATCTAGCTTTTTGATTGAATTAAAAAATCTTTAAGATAAAAAGGTTCGAAATAAGCGACATTTTCAGTGTCGCTTTTTTTGTATTTGTCAAATGACAATGATGCCATTTCTCTTGCAGAAGGGTATTGAATCTCCGGATGAAAAACAAATTTACCGTTAGGCAAAACCGCGGCGCATTTTTCTGCTCCATCACCTAGCAAATGAATGGGTAAATCTAAAATGGAAAAAGATTCACCGGTAATAATTTCGGCTTTGGCGTCTTGCAACATTTCTCCGGAAGGACTAAAAATGGCATGATACACTTCCATTCTTCGAGCGTCGATCATGGGAATTTTTACGCCACCGTCGATGGTCAAAGCTGCTGCTAAAACCGCCAAAGTATCTACGGAAATTAGTGGGATATTTAAAACATAACACAATCCTTTTGCCGCTGAAACACCTATTCTCAAACCCGTGTAAGATCCTGGACCTTTACTTACAGCAATGGCGGTTAGGTCTTTTGGTGTAAGCGAAACGGCTGCTAAACTTTCCGCAATAAAGATGTGTAACTTTTCGGCGTGTGCATAACCTTCATCAGCAAACTCTCGCAAGTGTAATAATTTCCCGTCTTGAGCAATGCCAACCGAACAATTTTTTGTGGAGGTTTCAATGTTGAGGATAACCGCCATTTATTTTTTAGGTTTTGGATTAGATTGATTTTTTTCGTTTGCAACGAAAACTTCGTCGCCTGATTTCAATTCTTTTGTCACAACGTTGTAAGGACCAACGATTACTTCTTCTCCACTTTGTAATCCTGAAACGATTTCAATATTTGAATCATTTTGAATCCCGGTTTTAATTACTCGAATTTGTGCTTTATTACCTTTTCGAATAAATACACATTCGAATTTTTTATTAATCTGTGGAACGCTCTGTTTATTTTTATCATCTGAGACTACTGCAACATCCGGTTTCGCGGTTGCAGAAGTATCCGTTTTTACAACTACGGCACTAATTGGAACAGCTACAACATTTTCTTTTCTTTTGGTGATAATATCCACCGTTGCCGTCATTCCTGGACGAAATGGCGAGTAACTTGCCGGCTTTCCTTCTAGTAAATCTTGGTATGATTCTTTTAAAATTCTAACTTTCACTTTAAAATTAGTAACCTGGTCAGCGGTTAAATCTGCACTTGCCGAATTAGAAATACTGGTAACAATTCCCTTAAATTCTTTTTTCAAATAAGCATCAACTTCAACTTTTGCCGAATCGCCAACACTAACTTTTACAATATCATTTTCGTTGACATCAACTTCAACCTCCATATTATTAAGGTTTGCCACACGAAGTATTTCGGTTCCTGTCATTTGTTGTGTTCCCAAAACACGTTCACCTAATTCTACGCCAAGTGAAGAAATTGTTCCATCGGCAGGAGCGTAAATTGTAGTTCGTCCTAAATTGTCCTTGGCTTCGTTTACTGTTGCCGAAGCACTTTGTACATTATAATAAGCCGATTGTTTATTGGCTTGTGCCACGGCATAACTCGACACCGCTTTGTCCCAATCTGCTTTGGAAATAATTCCTTTTTCAAACAAAGTTTTATTTCTATCGTAATTGGCTTTTGCCTCAGTAAATTGTGCATCGGCTTGACTTAATCCTGCTTTAGAACCGGACAAGCTTGCTACAGAACGATTTAAACTGGACGTATAAAGATCCGGATTGATTCTTACCAGCAAGTCGCCTTTTTTTACAATTTGACCTTCTTTTACAGGTAACTCGATTATTTCACCCGAAACTTCCGAGGAAATTTTCACTTCAATTTCCGGCTGAATTTTTCCGGTTGCAGATACGGTTTCCACAATCGTTTGGTTTTCAACCTTTGCAATTTCTACCTCTTTTCCATTATTTTTTTTGCCAAAAACACCATTCTTTTGTAAAACTAATAAAAGAATAATTAATGCCGCGCAAGCTCCGGTTATTAAGTAAATGGTTTTCTTTTTCATAAATTATGGTTTTTGAACAATTGGCATCCCGAAATAAAATTCAAGAATTTTAGTTTTAAAAATATAGTCGTATTTGGCGCGAACTTCCTCAGATTGTGCATTTTCGAAAGCGATAGTTGACTGACTGAAATCAAAAGAATTTTGCAATCCTACGTTAAATCTTTCTTTAGAAAATTCGTACGCAAATTTTCTCGCTTCGGAAGTTTTTTGCGCAGCTTCGTAAGCTTCTTTTGCATTTACCACATCATTGTAAGCCCGATAAACATTGGTTTCTAAATCTAATTCGGCTTGTTTTAGCAAATATTCGCTTCGGCTTCGATTTATTTTGCTTCGCTGAACTCTTGATCTTGTTGAAAATCCGTTTAAAATAGGAATTTGTAATTGTAATCCCATTGCAGTTCCATCAAATAAATACAATTGATCATGAAAAGAAATTGGCAAAGTTTCTGAATATCTGGCATTGTAACCAATAAATCCGCCTAAAGTTGGATAATAACCTGAACGGGAAATTTGCACATCTTTTTTGGCAACGGCAACATCTTGCGATGCAATTTTAATATCGTTTACAAAATCTTTTGCTTTATTAAAAATAGCCTGTGGTGTTTCGTTTAAAACAGCCGAAAGCTCTGCATTAAATTCTTGTTCTGCAACGTCAAAATTTACATAATCATCTAGTAGTAGCAATTGACACAAGGCAATTTTGGCAATAAATAAATTATTTTTTGCATTGATAATTTGTTGTTCTTGTTGCGCATCAGTAGCCCGAAGTTCATAAATATCGCCAGCTGGAAGATTTCCTGCTTCGATTAAAGCATCGGTTCTAGTAAGGTTTTCTTTGGTAATTTTATTTTGATTTTCTAAAACCCGAAGTTGTTCTTTATTCGATAAAATTTCTAAAAACGAATTGGCCACTTGTAGCATAATATCGTCTTTCATTTTATCCAAACGGTATTGATTGGCCACTTTATTGAGCTTGGTTCTTTGCCAATTTTTCCAATTCAGCAATCCGTTAAACAAGTTTACACCGCTGTTTACACTTGCCGAAAATGATTTAAAGGTTTCGTTTTCGAACTGGTTAGTTGACGGGTTAATATTAGCTCCGGTATTGATGCTATAATTGGCATTTCCAGAAAGCGAAGGCAAAAATCCGCCGATGGCTTCCAATTTTTCAATGTCGGAAACTTTTAATTCTAATTCTGATTGTTTAATCGAGATATTATTTTCGAGTGCATAAAGCACACATTCTTCAAGTGTCCATTTTTTTTGTTGTGCATAATTTGGCACTGAAAACAGTAAAACCAAAATCCAACACCAATGTAAAAGTTGTGTATTTTTCATAGGTAAATCAAAATCACTTTTTTTAAAAAGCGTTTGCACAAATGTAAGTTTTTTCGTGGAACGCTTAAAATATTAGACTTACAAATCCGGCAAATGTTACACTTTTTTTGAAATTGGTTTTAAAAAAAATATACATTTGATGAAAATTCTTCCAAAAGATATGAAGCTTTTAAATACTGCCATCAAAGCCTTTTCATTGTTAAGTATAGCGGTGATAACTTCGTGTTCAACCACTAATAAAATTGCAGCTTTAAAACCTGAACCTGATAATTCCGCTGCAATTGCGTTTGAAAATGCTACATCATTTATCAGTTTACCCGTAAAAATTAAGCTCAAAGATATTGAAAATCAAACTAATAAATTACTTCAAGGATTAATTTATGAAGACAGTAATATAGAAGACGATGATATCCAAATGAAAGTTTGGAAACAAGCTGACATTAAAATTTCCGAAGAAAATAATCAGATTAAAACAGTACTTCCGCTAAAAATCAAGCTCTTTTATCGTTACGGCACAATGGGACTTTATGATACCCGCGAAATTAATATGAACGGTTTAGTGACTTTAATAAGTGATGTGGGACTTACCAACTGGAAACTTAGCACAAATACCACGCTGAAATCTTTGGATTGGAAAGAAAGCCCAACGATTACTATTGCTGGAAAAAACCTTCCCATCACTTATGTAATTAATCCTGCAATTAGAATTTTTAAATCGAAATTGGAAAATAATTTAGACGAAGCCATTAAAAAGTCAATGGATTTTAAGCCGAATGTTTTAGATGCATTGGAAACTATTTGCACACCATTTCAAATGAGTGATACCTATGATTCTTGGTTGAGAATTGTTCCGGAGGAATTGTACACTACCGAAGCCAAATTGCAAAAAGATTTGATTTCGCTTCAAATGGGATTAAAATGTAGTATGGAAACCATTGTGGGGCAACAGCCTCAAAGCAAAATTGACAAAAATAGTATAGCGTTAAAGCCTGTATTAAAAATGCCCGAAAAAATCACGGCTAACATTGCGGCAATTTCTACTTACGAAGATGCTTCGCGGATTATGACTAAAAATTTTCAGGGACAGGAATTTGGTTCGGGAAAGAAAAAAATAAAGGTTGAAAAAGTAGCCATTTGGCAAAAAAATAATAAGATGATTATAGGGTTAGATTTAACTGGAAGCATCACGGGAACTATCTATTTATCCGGATTTCCACAATATAACGAATCGACCAAAGAAATTTATTTCGATCAATTAGATTATGTTTTAGACACCAAAAACAAGTTGATTAAAACGGCTAATTGGTTGGCTTCTGGGATAATTTTGAAAAAAATTGAATCTAGTTGTCGTTATTCTATCCAACCGAATTTAGAAGAAGGCAGGAAAAATATAATGACCTATTTGAAAAATTATTCGCCCATGCCAGGTGTTTTTGTAAATGGTGATGTGGAAAATATTGCCTTTAAAAAAATACAACTGACCAACAAAGCCATTGTAGCATTCATTACCATCAATGGAAAAGTGAATATCAGCATTGACGGCTTGAAATAATTATACTTTCTTTTTTTGGAGGTATAATTTGTAAATGGCAAAGCCCAAAATTCCGACTAAAACGTACGGAATCACCATAAGATACATAATGCCGTCATTTACCGCTTCAGCTTGAACACCGGATTCCTCGCTTTGCAAAGCCGCACGACACATGGCACATTGCGCATTTCCATTTATAGAGAAGAATAGAGAACAGAGAAAAAAGAAAAAAGAAATTTGGGAAGTGTGAATTTTTTTATCTTTTTGACTTTTTAATTTTGCCTCTTGACTAATTTTTTTTTTGGAATTAATGTACATAGTAAGGCGAAATCATGAGGTAAACAATTACACCAGTAACGGCTACATACAACCAAAGTGGAAAAGCAATTCTGGCCATTTTTCTATGCTTGTCAAATCTTTTTGCTAATGCGCGAACGTAAGTAATCAACACAATTGGAATGATGATGATTGACAGTAAAATATGAGAGATCAAAATGAAAAAGTACACATACCGAATAACGCCTTGTCCACCAAAAGCGGTACTTTCAGAGGTCATGTGATAAGCCACATACATTCCCAAAAATACCACCGAACAAGCGATTGCCGTTTTCATTAAATTTTCGTGTAATTTTTGTTTTCCGTTTTTAATTGCCCACACTGCAAAAACAAGTAAAATGGCTGTAATTCCGTTGATTGTAGCATAAATTGGCGGTAAAAACGACAAAGGTTTTACATCAAAACCAAAATCTTTTAATTTTACTCCAAATAAGATTGCCACTACTAAAGGAATTGCAATAGACAAGATGACAATCCATTTTCTATATTTTAATTCGGTATTGTTAAGCGTATTTTCCATAAATTATTCTTGTAAAAGCAAGTCAATATCTTCTTTAATCATGTGAATTCCGGGTTTGTATTTACCTTGTAAATCTTCCTCAAAACCTTTTTTATCGTTGTAGTTCAAACCGGTATAAAAAATAAGTGGATTGCCATTTTCATCTTTTCGGCTACGAATATTTCCTTTTTTGTCCACCAATGCAAAATAGCCAGAATGCTCGAAACCACCAGCTTGCGGATTGCTACTTTTTCCAGCATAAATATTAAATCCTTTGTTGGCAATATTGTAAATTGTGGCCTGATCACCCGTAAGAAAATGCCAGTTTGGCGATGTTACTCCTAACTGTTGAGCATGTTCTTTTAATACTTGTGGTGTGTCATTTTCAGGATTAATGGTAAATGAGGCAATACCGAAATTTTTATTGGTTCCAAATTCTTTCTCAATTATCATCATATTTTGGTTCATCACCGGACAAATCGTTGGACAAGTGGAAAAGAAAAATTCTACCACGTACACTTTTCCTTCAAAGTTTTGATTCGAAATTCTCTCGCCATTTTGGTTCGTTAGTTCAAATGTTGGCGCCTTTCCAATGGTTAATAAATTTTCGGCTTGTTTACCTTCTTTTGCGGGAACACCAAGTCGTTCTTGCCTGGTCACATCGTGGTTTTTAACTCTATCGATGATTTTTGGGATGGCATAAATTCCAAATACTAAAATAATGAACGAAATTCCTATGTAAGATTTATTTTTCATGATTTAGATTTTTCGTTTCATTTTCGGATTATTTTTTTTGAGAGCCGCTCTATATTCGTATAAAATAATTTTCACATCGTCACTCATTTCATTGTGAAGATCCGCTGCCGAGATAGTGTTGTATCCTTCTTTGTATTCGTTTTTACCTTCGAGATTTTCGCCTTTTCTGCCACGCAAATTTCTTTTTTTATCTACAATGTAAACATTTGAAGTGCCAGCGGTTTGGTCTAAACCACCAACCAATTTGAGTTTTGCAAAATAGTCACGGATTTCGCTTTCGGGTGCAAAAACAAAATTCCATTTTGAGATGTCTTGGTTATCAGCGATGGGTTTAAGTTTTTCCAAGAGCGATTTTACCTGATCTTGAGTCCCTTCTGGAGCAATCATCATAAACTGAAAATCCTTGAAATCTTTATTTTTGTTATAAATTTTTTGATTTAAATTAAAATAGTTTCCTTGATTTTTTTCAATTTCAGTTCCGGTAAAACCTAAAATGGTGATTTTATCGTTTAAGGTCAAACTTTTTCCTTCTGCATTTTTCCATTGATTGATATCAGGGATAGAATTGGTAATTGTAGGTAATTTCGCAAAGGTATTGATACCGGAAGCAAAGAAAAGATAGGCAACGATGGGAAGGATAAAAAGTGCGAAGAGAACGAGATTTTTTTTCATAATTGCTACCTAAATTCTGTAGTGCAAAAATAAAAAAAGACGGTGAAAAACCGTCTCTTTTTGCTATTTAATATGTTGTTAAAAATTCCATTTATAATGGGAACCTTTAAACACATCAAAAATATAATTACCTTCAACAAGTAAGATGAACACTAAGTAGATAATTAAGAAAATCAACGGAGCAACGATACTCCATCTAAAACTTGCTTTTTCGCCTTCCATGTGCATGAAAGCCCAAACAATGTAATACGCTTTATAAACCGTTAAGATGATAAAAATCCAGTTGAGCAGGTTCATTTGCAAGAACAAAGTGTCGTGTAAAAACGCTGGTTTGTAAATCCCCAACGCTACCTCAACGATGGTTACTAATGAAAGAAGGATAAAAACGTTCCAGATTCTTTTTGTATTTGATGCGTGACCTTGTGCCATTTTTTTTGTTTTTTAAATAATTATACTAAGTAGAAGAATGTGAATACGAATACCCAAACTAAATCTACAAAGTGCCAATAAAGACCTACTTTTTCTACCATTTCGTAATTTTTTCTTTTTTCGTAAGTACCTAAAAGTACGTTGAAGAAAATAATTACGTTAATCACAACTCCCGAAAATACGTGGAATCCGTGGAATCCGGTGATGAAGAAGAAGAAATTAGCAAAAGTTTTATGTCCGTACTCGTTTCTAACAAGGTTTGCACCTTCTACTACAAATCGAGCGTCAGCTAATTTCTTAAGAGATTCTTCTCTGGTTAAAATGGTTTTATGTTTCTTTTTGTTCAAATCAGGATGAACTCCTGCCACTTCTTTAGCAGTATTTTCATTGTAAAGATTTTCAACTCTGATTAAAATATCAGGATTGGCTTTAAAACCTTCCATCACTTCATTTACAGAATAATTTGGAAGCGAAGATTCGTCAGAAAACCAAAATGACTGACTACGAGTAAGTTCAATTCTATCTTCTGGAAGCGTTGCTGCAAAACTTTCCAGTTTTACTCTTTCACCTTTAGAATTTACGAATTGCAAAATAGCACCGCCGTTAGTTTCTACTGCTCCATATTCACCTTTGATGAAATTTTTCCATTCCCAAGCTTGAGAACCCAAGAAAATTCCACCACCAATGATGGTTAAAAACATATAGATGGCTACTTTTTGTTTTTTCATTTGGTGTCCGGCATCAACTGCCAAAACCATAGTAACCGAAGAAAAGATGAGGATAAACGTCATCAAGGCTACATAATACATTGGAGCATTTACTCCATGCAAGAAAGGAAAGTGATTGAAAACTTCATCGGCAATTGGCCAAGTTTCTACAAATTTATATCTTGTAAAACCATAAGCTGCAAGAAAACCGGAAAAAGTAAGCGCATCCGAGAGGATAAACATCCACATCATCGCTTTACCATAGTTTACTCCTAATGGCTCGTTGCCGCCTCCCCAAATTTTTGTATCGCTATTTGCAGTAGTAACAGTAGCTCCCATAAAAGTTATTAAGTTAAAAAGTCCCCAAATTTACGTTTTTTTCTTATTTAAAGAAATATAAAAACAAAAACAAATACAACCACAAAAAGTCCAGAAAGTGCCAAAACATTGCAGAAAGCTCAATTCCAGTGGTTTGAGTCGAATTGTATTTTTGTTTAAAATGATTATAAATTACAATTAAAAGAGAAATAATTCCGCCGAAAAGGTGTGCAAAGTGCGCCAAAACCACTACATAAATAAATGAGGTTGTCACCGTACTGGTTGGTCCCGTAGGATTTAAACCCATTGCAATCATTTGTTCAAATCCATTCAACTGAAAATTCACAAATAAAAGACCTAAGATTAACGTGGTAAAAAGCAGGATTGTAGTCAGACTTCGGTTATTGTTTTGGATTGCTTTTTTGGCAAAATGAAAAGTCAAACTGCTGGCAATCATAACTATTGTACTGATTGTAAATGACGAAGGCAGTACAAAATCTTTTAACCAATCTGCTCTTGAAGCACTTACTACATAAGCACTTGTCAATCCGGCAAACATCATGGTCATACTTACCATGGCAATCCATAGCATTATTTTGTATGATTTTGCTTTTCTTTCGTTATGTTCTTCAATTGACATTACCATAATTATCGTAGAAATTTATCGGCTATATAAATAATTTGTAGCAAAGTGATATAGGAAACACTCACTAACATTAACGTTCTCGCAGCTTTTGCTTCTTTAGACTTGTATAATTTCACGGCATAAACCAGCATCCAAATTCCTAATAACGCCACCACAACTGCAGTAACTGGCGTGATAAATAATTGACCAGTGTAACCAAAAGCGGGTAAAATTGAAGCCGCAATTAACCAAATAGTATAAAGAATTATTTGCGTGGCGGTTGCTTTGTCTTTTTTTCCAGTTGGCAACATAAAAAATCCAGCTTTTTTGTAATCGTCAAATAAAAACCACCCGATTGCCCAAAAATGTGGAAACTGCCAAAAAAATTGTATTAAAAATAATGTTCCAGCTTCAATTCCAAATTGATCCGTTGCCGCAACCCATCCTAACATAAAAGGAATAGCTCCCGGAAACGCCCCTACAAAAACCGATAAAGGCGTTTTTGTTTTCAAAGGCGTGTAAATGCTCGTGTATAAAAAAATTGATATCGCTCCGAACATTGCTGTTTTCGGATTGATGTTGTAAAGAATTACCAATCCAATAATCGTTAAGGTCAAAGCAATGGCAAAAGCTGAATTAACTGACATTCTGCCGGATGCAACCGGACGATTTTTGGTTCGGTCCATCAACGCATCTAAATCTTTTTCAATAATTTGATTAAAAGCATTTGATGCACCAACCATGCAATAACCCCCTATTGCCAGCATGATCAAAACCGACCATTGAAACGGATTCTGAATACTAAATCCTAATAAATATCCGGCAAGAGAAGAAAAAACAACACTTACAGCAAGTCTGGCTTTAGTGATTTCACGAAAATCCTCGTAAATGGTTTTAATCGATAAAGTATTAGGATGACTGCTCAAAGTTGCTTTCATTTTGATTCTTGAAATCTGGCGCAAAGATACTTCTTCACAAATGAATTCGCAAAAAAGTATTGCTAAAAAAAGATTGTTTTAAAACAACTGAGTTGTTAATTACCAATTTTTATTAATAATCAAAATACCAATTAAAAATATCCGACCTAATTCCTACTGAAAACCAAGTAGTGTTTTCTTTAAAATGAAGAGTCGTATCTGCTAAAGGATTAAAATTTCTATAAATTAAACTACCGAACAATTTTAAATTTGTAGTAGGATTAATCACATATCCCGCTTGCAAATCGGCAATAAAAATTTTTGATGTGTTTCCCTGTCCCACTTCTACCCCAACATCAAACGGGCGATTGACATCATAATTTTGATAAATATCTCCGCCATAGTTAAAATTATTTTCTGGCGTATTAAAATCAAGACCGCGTTTTCCGTAGGTAAATTTGGCATCACCAAACCATCTTCCTTTATAATATCGAGCAATAGCAATAAATTCTCTAAAATTTCCACCCCATTGATGTCCCATACTTTGGTTAGAATGACCATAATTCGTCAACGGATTACTGTGAGAATAAACGTACGGACGAACATTGTTGTACTCCAACTGTAGCAATAAATTTTTAACATTGAAGGCATCAAAATATTTGGCTCCTAATTGAAATCCGTATTTATTTTTCCAACTTTTCTCACCAGATTTCATGTCAGCCAATGAAAATTCGTCTAACAAAAATTGTCCGTAACCCATTATTTGATTGTTAAATTTGTACTTAGAAGTCAATCCTAACAAGGCATTCCCAGTTTTAGAAGAAGCGCCAAATTCTACCGCACGATAAAAAATAATGGGATTAACGAAAGTCATGTCAAATCCGCGATCATTTTGATTGGTCCAAACTACCGATTCAAAAAAACCTAAATTCCAGCGTTTGGTCACGTTCCAACTCAAATAATGACTGGCAATAAATTTAGTCCCATACGTACCATCAACCGTTGCTTCCGGACGGATGTCTTTTAACCACATGTATAAATTGGTATATTTTATTTTCCAAAAAGTAGTATTGAGCTTGAAATAAGGATGCGGACTCACGCCATCACCTTGTAACAATGAACGGTAACCGTCACCTAAAAAATTTCGGCCATATCCTAATTGAAGGTTGATAAATTGATTTGGTGTAAAGGTAATATTCGCTTCTGCCATGGGAAAATCGTAGGCATCTTCTTTAAATTCTTTGGCAATACCAATTCCCGGAATTGTAGCGGGATTTCCACCCGAAGGCGCTAATGATTCTATAAATCGGTTATAATAATCGGCAAATCTTCCTTGGCTTTCAAAAATGGTAGTAGTAAAACTTAGTTGTTTACCAATTTCGCCATTCACCTGAATTCCCCGCGTGTTTTGAAAAGTATAATTCGTCTCCGAAGGATCGCTCTTTCCTAATTGCAAATCAAAGATAGGATTTAAGGTAAACCAATATCCCTCGCCTTGAATCGCCACAAGATTTTCGTTCCACAATTTTTTCCCAGCCCAAGATTGCTTGTTTTTTTGAAGCGATTTTTGGTCTTGTTCCAAATCATAGTAACGGTTCACTTCCTCAAAGGTATAAGGTTTTGAACTCGTGTGATTGTTTGCCCCAACTTGGTTCATAGCACGATCAAATCTAGCATAAAAACTGTGGGAAAAAGGAATATTTAAGCGGCTTTTTAACTGCGGATTGTCAAATTTTTGATACACAATCGAATCAAATTCCGTTAATTCTTTACTTCTGTCACGATTAATGTCATTGATTTTTGGTGTGGCTTTCGCCAAATTTCTATCAGTTGGTGCAACTAGCGGAATTCCAATATTCAACGTATATTTGGCATACGTCGGTTTTCCGTTATAAGTTGGCGGGATTATTTTGGGTAACAAATTAAAAACACGCTTGCTCTCTTCACTCAAAGATTCTTTTGCAGCACTAACATATTGAACTGAAAAATTTCCTTCGTCAGTCACTTCAAATAAGACCACCACATTTCCCTGAAAATTATCAGCAGTAACCTCTTGCGGGACTTTAAAATTATTGAAAACAAAATGCTCCAGTGTTTGGTAAAAACAGTTTTCAACTTGGCTAGCTTCAAGTGATTGACATTCAGGAAATACCGGAAACTGTTCTTTGGAAGTCTGAGCTTTCAAAGATACCTGAATTAGAAAGATGAGCAATAAGGCAAATATTTTTTTCATTGGTTAATCAATAATCGCTTTTAGAATCTTTTTTGTTGGCAATATTCGTTGCAGATGACGTCCCTATTCTTTTTACACCAAGCGAAATCATTTCTACAGCATCTTCAAAAGTTTTGACGCCTCCAGCTGCTTTTACGGGCAAAGGAAATGAATTTTCTATCATCATTAATATGGCCGGAATTGTGGCGCCATTTGGCAAATTATTCTCAGTTTGATAAAATCCCGTGGACGATTTTACATAAACTGAATTGTAATATTTTTCTTCAAAGTTAGAAATCACAACATTTTTGACCAAGCACGACAGTTGCACAATTTGTTGACTGTTCAATGCCGCAACCTCTATAATCCATTTTGCGGTTTTATGATGGGAAATGGCTAATTGCGTTCCTTTTAAAATTTCTTCTTTGACTAAATCAATTTTTCTTTCAATAAACGCTTGGTAATTGCACACAAAATCTAATTCGTCCGCTCCATCGTTGATAGCGATAGTGGCTTCTTGCAATTTTTCTTCAATTGAAGCTGTGCCTTCGTGAAAACCAATTACAGTTCCTACTAACACCGAAGATTTTGCCGCATCGATTAATTTTCGCGCAAGCGCCACATGTTTTGGTCTTATCATTACCAACTTAAAATTTTCGGCAATGGTTTCATGTATAAATCGTTCCACAAAAAGAGCATCTTCTTGTTCAGAAATCCCTGCTTGTTCGGCGGTTTTTAAATAAGTTGCGTCTAAAAATTGTTTGATATCCATGAGATAAAAATAAAAAAATCCCACCGAAGCGGGACGTTTCTATAAAAATATTTATTTTTTTCTAAAAATCGTTATCATTATTAGTAATCCGAATAAAGCACCAAGTGTGTTGGCAATAGCATCTTGTATATCTGCGTGACGGGTTTCGGTAAAAAGGTCTTGACAAATTTCTATTATTAGTCCAAATAAAAAAGCGAATAGGAAAACTATTACAAATAATTTTCGTTGATTTTTGATGGACTGTTTAAAATATAAAAACCACAAACTTGCAAAAACGGCATAGAATACAAAATGTGCTATTTTATCGGTATGTTGGTGGGTAGAAATCGTGGGTATTTTTGACCAATCGACTAAACAGGCAACAACAATCGCCACCGACCAAAAAAGCGCAAGAGTAAACCAAGGCGCTATTTTATTCTTAAGCTCCAATTAAATTCTTGTAGGCTTCGGCATCTAACAACTCTTCGATTTCAGCGTCATTATTTATTTTTACTTTTACCATCCAGCCATTTCCATAAGGATCTGCATTAACTTGTTCTGGAGTAGTTTCTAGCGAATCGTTAAACTCTATAATTTCGCCCGAAAGTGGTAAAAATAAATCCGACACGGTTTTTACGGCTTCAACAGTTCCAAAAACTTCATCTTTGTCCAAAGTTTGGTCTAAGGTTTCTACCTCAACATAAACGATGTCACCCAATTCTTTTTGAGCAAAATCAGTGATACCTACTGTTGCGATGTCACCATCGATGCTAACCCACTCGTGGTCTTTTGTGTACTTTAAATTTGAAGGAATATTCATTTGTTAGTTGTTTTGGGCAAATGTATTATTAACTATGTTATTATTAAAATCTTTTCAGGTTAATTTCCAAAATTATATCGGAGCGTGAATCCTGAACGGATGTTGGTAAGCGGAAATGAGGTTGATATTACCGCTTCTGAGAACGTATGATCATAATAGAAAATGGCGGTTAAATTTTTGCTGAAAGCATAATCTGCCGTTAATCTTAATGACCAAATATTTTGTCCTCCGGCAAGTTCGTTATTGTCGTAATCTAAATACCTTACAATTGTATTGGCTTGTCTGAGAGAAAAATCGGCTTTAATATTAATGTCACTTCTTATAGTATTGGTAGGATTATCAGCTAAACGCGAAGTAATAACTACATCTTTAAAACGGTAACCTAAACCAATGGTGTAATCCATTCCTTTCATTTCTGTCAATAAGTTATTGTCAAAACTCATCGACATGGTTCGGTCTTTTTTAATTTCTGCCAAAACTTTAAAGGCGCTTTTGGTTTCAAAATCTAATCGAATTAAAGGATTGAATTGTTCCGCCAAATTGATATTAGAAATAATATTTTTTGGAAGGAAATTTCCACTTGCGTCTGTGGCATTTGGGTTTTGGTCGTATTCAAAATTTGACCTGAAAGAGTTTACCGTATATGTGGCGCGATAAGCGTGTTGTAGCGAGAATCTTTTAAAACGATCTTTAAAAAATTTAAATCGCATTAATCCATTGTATTTTACATTCCAGTTAGGAATTGGGATATCTCTAAAAGCGCCAAATTTAGTACTTCCGGCATCTGCTCCTGTGTAAGCGGAAAGGAAAGCGGGTAATAATACGGATTGACTTCCTTTGCCAAAACCTACTGGAAAACCATCTGCGGTTCGGGGAAATTCGGTATTCCCATAATAATTTTCTGCTAATCTATTGGCAATTGTTAACCTATTTTCGCGGAATTGATCAAATGTTTCTGAAGAGATTTCATCACTTTTTGAAAATGAGGTTTTGATCATAATCGTTGAGATATTAAAATTCCCGAAGTTATATGGCGATCGAGAGTTATAAAAACCATCTGTTACGTCAAACTGCTCCGAGAAGTTTTCGGTGTAAGAGCGTTCGGCTCTAAAAGTTACATTAAAATCCGGGAATAAGATGGCTTCAGCGTTTATGTCTAATGTTTTTTGAGAAATTTGCGTAAAATTTTGGTTAAACTCAGGAAAATTGGTTAACCAACCATTTTTGGCAGCTTCGTAACGAATGTCTGATTGGCTTCCTAAAACAAACCCTAAAGATGGTTTTGTAGTTCCTAAAAATCCAACTCCTGGTGTGAATCCTGGTAAGGAGGTTCCTTCGTTCTGGGTATAATTTATCTGAACGGTTTTAACAGAAGTTAGTAATCCTACTAATCCATCAACAAATACATTTCCGTCTTTGGCTTGAGGACGGTTTTGATTCGTAATTTTTTCACCGGGTTTCGGGATAGCTGGTGTTGACGGACGATTAGGTGTTTTAGCTTTTTTATTTAAACCTAAATATCGATAAAATAAGTCCATATTTAAGGTGCTGTTTAATCTATGTGAACCAGCATTTTGAATGGTATTTCCTAATCTATATGTTATACCGTCAACTGATATTGTTGACAATGCATCGGTAGCTCGTTGCCAATTGTAGTCTCCAGTGTAAGAATAGGTAGATTTTAAAAACGACAAAAACGGCAGTTTATTGATTGGCAATTCATAGTTTAGAACAAGCTGCTGGTTATGCTGATTGGCTTCACCAATATTCCAATAGTCATCCCAAATAGATAAATCTTCCATTGGTAATCCACTTTCGTCAAAATAATTTCTTACAATATTATTTGTGGAAGCGGTATAGTTAATTCTTAGGGCTTTGGTTAAATCATAGTTAAAGCCGTATTGATAATTAAACATGTAATTTCTTCGGTATAATGGGGTAAGACCAATACCTTGAATGTCCACATCCCGATATTCCTGACGGTTATATTCACGTATAATATTGGAACTAAATGAGATACTTGAAGGCAAATAATTAAAATTAAAATCACTTAACATTTTCCAATATTGGCTTTTTTTCATAAAACCTGTTTTTTTAAAAGGTTCTACCGGTTTTGGTTGAAATGTAAAGTTATAATCTACCGTGCTTCTTACTTGTTGGTCAAGTAAATCTTTAATCTCATAATCTTGGTGCTCCGTTTGGTTGAAAGAATGTGACAGCGTTAAATTCTCTGGGTCGTAAAAGTGAGGCTTTTGCTCTGGTGCTCGTTCTTTTCTTACGCCAATAAAGTTTATGCTGGTTCGCTTGGTATAATCAATTGCACGGTTTTCAATATTTGATCGTTCTTCGGCATCAGTAGTATTGTCAATAAGGTCATCTAAAATAATATCTTGATAGAACGGGTCGAATTTTGGTGTAATTGTTTCTTCTCCCACGCCATAATTAAAAGGCAATTTTACGCCCCATTTTTTTGGAAGCAATTGTCCTAAATTAATATTGGTTACCACGTCATACTGAAAGATGTCTTCTAGGCTTCTTTCTTGTGGTGCTTGCTCAAGCGATCCGAAACCTATTGTGCTCATTCTTCCAGTTGCAGATACTGTAGCAAAATCAGCTATATTACCATCAAAGCTTGCAATTGCCGCCATACCACCTGTGTTGTCCATTCCGGCTAAACGAAGTTCATTAAACCAAACTTCTCCACGAATTTCTTGAGTTGTCGGGTTTTTAATACCTACCATTAATGTTCTTACAAAACCGAAATTTGGATTTCCTTTGATACCAATTCTTACAGCGTTTTCGCGACCGGCTAGAGAAGGATCAAGTTCAAAATCATTGATGTATTTAATTCCGAAAGCATCTTCTATTAAAGAGGTGTTTCCGGGATCAAGCGACATGATTTTCAATTTTGTAAGTAAAGACAAAGCGACATCCATCTGATTCGCTTCTGGCCAAACTTCTTCTGGAGTGATGCTTCTGCTTTGTGGTGTTACTTTTAGCGGAAGCTCAATTTGATAGAAATTTTGCGAAAAATCATTTCCTAATCTAATAAAAGCTACCATTTGATCATCTTGTAACGGCTGAACTTCGGTAGGCTGTGGCAAAGCTTCGGCATGCAAAAACATTTTTAATTTTTTGTATTGTCGCATATCAACACTTACATTTTTAAAAACACCTCTTGAATCTCCCGCTTCTAAACCTCCAAGTCCAGGCAAAGTTTGATCGCGTTTCGTAACTCGTAATGAAAGTGATTGCTCGTTTTGATTAATTATTGTATTACTGTTAAATAACTGCTCGCGAACCACTCCTGGAGGGGTCACATATTTTATAGGACTCCTGTCACCATTTTCCTGAATATTTACCGCAAGAACATCAAGATTAGTATCATCTTGATTATTTACGGTATCCGAAAGTTCATTAGGATCTAAAGATTTTTCATAGCGTCTCCATTCGCCTCTAACCAAATCTAAAGCACCAAAACGCAGGGTTATATTTTCGGTAAATCCGGTTAAAAACATTCTCATAAAACGAATAGAAAGAAAATCCGAAATTCCGCCAATGGTTTCGTCTGGCAAAGTGATTGGAATTTTAAACTGAATCCATCTTGCACCAGTAGTTTCGTTACTTCCAGGTACCGCTGCAGAGGTTTCACGAATATCTGTTATATAAGGATTAGTTCCAACATTCATGTTAGGATTAATGTCTATTACATATTGATAATAAGCATTAATCTCGTTCATCGTGTTATCTCGATTGATGTCTTCAACGTCTGGCAAAGTGGTTGAGCCACGATTAGTATCACCAACGTTTACCGGAGAGTTTCCTTCTAACCCGTTGTAATTTTTATAACGAGTTACCACATCTCCAGTAGCACTTAAAAAATATTGGTAGTTATCTCCCGCTGGATCATCATATGCTGCAAATGCAGGAAACATAGCCGCTTCTTCTTGGTCATTATTACCGTCTAAACCTACATCTTGGAAAGCACGGTTGGCGGTATCCGTATCAAAAGCGTAAATCAATGATTGCGAAATTGGAATTTTACCCCAAGCTGTAGCATAAGTTTGTTGGTTAGAACCTGCTCCCGGAAGTCCGTTTTCATATTGTTTTCTACCGTCTTTCAAAACATCCTCAGAAATTTCTCCTAAGTTGAAAATTAATCTTCCGGTGTTAGTCACGGGAACTGAACCGTTCTGTTGGTTATAATATGGGTCTAACATCCAGAACTGAATGTACTCTACGTTAGATTGTTGGAAATTAGTAGAAGTTATGGCACGCATAATTCCGCCAAAATTATCAGCTGCCTGAGCTGGCGTAAATCCGTTAGAACTTGCTGCAATTGGGTTAAAGTTATATGGTCCTCTTTCTTGTGGAAAATAACTTAAATCCAAGGTATTAACAACTGTTTGTTGTCCTACCGCAATATCGGTTTCTGGATACAATTCTCGGCTGTAAATTCTTCTAGTGCTGTAAAGTGCTAAATCATTGTCGGTTATTCCACCGGGACGTTGTACATAAAACACCGGATCAATAGAATACCAAGCTAATTTCGATCTACGGAAACCATAGTTTACCCCAGATTCTGTTTCACCAAAATTTCCAACGGTTGAATTGGCAGGTACACTCGCAAGAGACCATGAAAGCGGCGAACGCATGTCAATTGTAGTTTGTGAACCTTCAAAATCATCCACATATACTGTTGATTCTCCTTGAAATTGATCCGCTTTTGGAGTATCTGGTTTTAAATAAGCGACTTCTCCACGAAAGGAAATATTGGATGGAACATCAGTATCTATGTTCGGAAGTTTGTTGACCAATCTGGTTAAAAACGGAACTTCAGTAGAAAAATTTGTGTTTACACCAAAAATGGTATTGTTAACTGATTCTTGCCCGTAGTTTGATTTTTGTGTAAACGGACGCTCGCTCATTTTTAAAATTGTAGCACCAACCACAAATTTTTCGTTGAACTTATGTTCCACATTTACTCCAAAAAATCTTCGGGTTTGTTGTCCGAAAACTGAGTTATTTTCTAAGGAAATATTTACCGGTGTTCCTGAAGCTATAATCGAGGGATCAGTAATATTAACGCGACCTGCTTGATAATTTACGGTATAATCAACACCTTCCACTAAAACACGACCTCCTGCTGTTACGGTAACTGAACCTTGTGGAACATTAATGGCGCCAATAGGAATTCCATCTCCACTGGTTGATTTAAAACGTCCTTTTAATTGAAATTTATTTTTATCACTGTCTTGCAAAGCTGCCGCTTGGGTATTGCGGTACATGCTTCTAAAAACATATTTTTCCTGATTGCCGTTATAAGTTGCGGGGTTATTATAATCCGCCGCTCCTGAAGTGGCTAATTTATTAAAAAGGTGTTGACCAAAAGGTTCTACTGTGGTAAATATAATTCGCCCGTTAGTTTGATCCACTGTTAAATTCGGAACAAAATCAAAAAAACCATCACCATTTACTTGAGGATCATTGGTATAATTTAATCGGTCTAAGTTAAATACACGTAATAACGGTGTCAATTCTACATCTGCCGGTAATGGGTTTGTTGCTGCTGGATTGGCTGGCGTGATATAATTTAGTGGCGAAGGATCCGTGTACATGATGTTCATCTTGAAATCTTCCTGCTCTAAGTTATATCCTCCTGGAATGGTGTAAATATTTTTCATCATCAAGTTCCAAATAGGTTGGTTCACATTGGTAAGATTGCTCTTCAACATTTTTAAAACCAAACTTTGGGTTGTAGGAATTCCGTCAGAAACTTGGGTAGCTTCTACTCCATCGGTTCCAAATTCTCCTACTTGATACACATCACCTCCAATGGTATATTGGTAAGCAACGGCTAAAACTTCGTCATTCATCAGCCGCTGATTTAGGGAAATATATCCTAATTGCGGATGAAAAGTATATTCGTTTGCCGAGAGCTTTCGGGCATTTTCTAATTTTGAATAATCTGTTCCTTCGGAAACCGTGACGCCTGAAAAACCTGTGCTTGCGGTGGCGATTTCACGAATATTTTGATTTAAAATGCCCGAAGTTCCAATTCTTGCCGGATCAAAACGGTTGTTTGAGTTTTTTGGTGGCGTATTAATCGGTGCAGTGAAGAAATTACCTGGAAGCGGATTTAATCCCACAACTTCGTCAGTTGCCACGTTAGGTAGTTGAGCTTCTCCTAAATCCTGAATAGCAATAATATTTCGCAGGTTATTTTCGGTGGTACTTACTCGGTTTTGTCTATTGGTTACCCAAACTTCGATACGTGTAATTTGCACACGGCTGTTGATTAGCGGATAATTGGCTAGCGTGCTATCGTATAAATTTCTAAAGTACTGTGATAAAAAAAAGTGTCTATCGGCATCATAATCTAATGCGAAGAGTTCAAAGTTTTCTACGGTTCCACCACCCTCTGCAGTTACGGTTCGGGTTTGTGATTTTTGTTCAGAAAAAATTCCGGTAACGGTTGTTTTTCCAAATTGGAATTGTGCTTTAACCCCAAATAAACTTTGAGCTCCGCGGATTAACGTACTATTTAATGGTAAATTTACGTTACCTACCTCAATTTTTTGAAGAATATCATCTTCAGTTGGCGCATATTCTAACTTGATTAAATTTTGAAATGCAAAAGTTGATTCGGTATCATAATTAGCATTAAGTCGAGTTCCTACTTTCCCCATCAAACTCATGCTGATTCTTTGGTCAAAATCAAAGGTGGTTGTAGTACGGTTTCTTGGTGATAAAGATGGATTATCTTGTTTAGTATGTCTAACTCCAAGATCCATTTCAACTGATCCGGTAGGTTTGACATCAATGGTATTGCTTCCGAAAATGGCTTCAAAAAAACTTGAATTTACGTAATATCGAGGTAACAAATCCTTTTGTCCATCTTCACTTCCAGCTTTTTTACCTTCAATTGCATCAGATTTTTGCTTAAAATAACTTCGCATTGATTCGCGCAAAACCAATTCTTCGTATTCTTTTGGCGTTAATACAATTGGATAATTAATATTAAACCCATTAATAGTATTGGTATAAATATAGCGATCAGAAATAGGGTCGTAACTGTATGCTTCCAAAATAGAAGGCGGATTGTTTAGCTCAACTTTTCCAAATGAATACCCTGTTCGGGTAGAGTCTTGAACTTCCTCATCTACTTGTGCATAAGTTTCGAGGCTAAATAGTATTGAAAAAAGCCAAAGAATTATGGCTACACCAGACGAAATTCTTTTAGTAATGTTTGTTTTCAAGAGGACTTATAAATTTTTTAAGGCTTGTTTGATAATATTTTCAACGCTGGCTGACGGAGTTTCTTTAACAATTTTCTCTACAGTTTTTTCTGCTAATTTTCTGTTAAATCCAAGAACCTCCAATGCAGATAACGCTTCGTCTTTGTTTGTATTGTATTCCACTACAGAAACTTCTTGTAAATCATAGATTTTTAACACTTTGTCTTTTAAATCCAAAATGGCACGTTGGGCAGTTTTTCCTCCAATTCCTTTAATTGACTGAATTGTTGCCACGTCTCCAGAAGCTAGAGAATTGATGATCTGCTTAGGTTCTAATGAAGATAACATCGTTCGCGCAATTCCAGCCCCAATTCCGGAAACTGAGATAAGCATCTTGAAAATTTCGCGTTCAGATTTTTCTGCAAAACCAAAAAGTGTGTGAGCATCTTCTTTTATTTGCAAGTAGGTGAAAAGTTTTACAAAATCTGAGTCGGGTAAAAGTGAGTAAGTATGAAGCGAAATATGAATATCATATCCCACTCCATTACAATCTATTACTACATTGGTTGGGGTTTTTTCAACCAATTTTCCCTGTATATGTGCAATCATCCAAAAGTTAAATAATTCCCAAATGTAGCAAAAAAGTTATAAAGGCTAACATTTGAGGTTTAATCTATTCATTTTGAACTATAGATTAACATTAATCGCTTTGTATTTTTTTTCTTTTTCTTGTGCGTCAACCACTGCAACTGCTGCCATATTTACCATTTCTTCAACACTTGCCCCTAATTGAAAAATGTGAACTGGCTTATCCATTCCCATCATTATTGGTCCTATGGAAACTGACTTATCCAATTCTTTAATCATTTTGTAATTAATATTTGCTGCTTCGAGATTAGGAAAAATCAAGGTATTTACCTTTTTACCGGCCAACTTCGAAAAAGGAAACTTATTTTTTAGCATTTCTGGGTTTAATGCAAAATCTGCTTGGATTTCGCCATCAACTATTAATCCAGGATGAAACTTATGCAAATAAGCGACGGCTTGAGCCACTTTCACAGCACTTGCATCATTTGAGGAACCAAAATTTGAAAAAGATACCATGGCAATTACCGGTTCCATTCCAAACATTTTTACAGTTTTGGCAGTCATCAAAGCAATTTTTGCCAAATCATCAGAGGACGGATTGGGGTTAATTGCAGTATCCGAAAGGAAAATCGGACCTCTTTTAGTCATCATCATATTGGTTGTAGCAATACGAGAAACCCCAGGCGCTTTTGCTATTAATTGCATCATGGGTTTTGCTGTTGATGGATAACTTCTTGAATATCCTGTTACCAATGCATCAGCTTCGCCTTCATTCACCATCATGGCGGCAAAATAATTACGTTCGCGCATCCATTTTTGAGCATCAAGTAAACTCGTGCCTTTTCTTTTTCTCATTTCGTAAAAAGAGTTGGCATAACGTAGTCTTCGCTCATCCTCTTCTTGTGTTTTTGGATCGATGATGGTCAATTGAGCATCAAAACCAATTTCTTCCATTAATTCAGAAATGATTTCTTTGTTTCCAAGCAAAATTGGCTTCCCAATTCCTTCTTCCATCACAATTTGTGCAGCTTTCAATACATCTAAATGATCCGCTTCGGCAAAAACCACTCGTTTTGGATCGCTTTTGGCACGATTGGTTAATAACCTTACCATTTTATTGTCAGATCCTAATCTTTCTAATAATTCTTCTTCATATTTTTCCCAATCGTGGATTGGATGTAATGCCACACCAGAATCCATAGCTGCTTTCGCCACGGCTGGAGCCACAACGGCAATTAATCTTGGGTCAAATGGCTTTGGAATAATGTAATCTTTTCCGAAAATTAATTTTGTTTCACCATAAGCGATATTTACTTGTTCTGGAACGGTTTCTTTTGCCAAACTTGCTAACGCACGAACGGCCGCCATTTTCATTTCTTCGTTAATTTTCGTCGCCCGAACATCTAATGCTCCTCTAAAAATATAAGGAAAACCTAAAACGTTGTTCACCTGATTAGGATGATCTGACCTTCCGGTTGCCATGATGATGTCTTCACGAGTGGCAATGGCCAGGTCGTAATCAATTTCCGGAATGGGGTTTGCCATGGCAAAAACAATAGGATTTCTTGCCATTGACAATAACATTTCGGGCGACAAAATATTTCCAGCAGAAAGTCCGAGGAAAACATCGGCGTTGTCCATAGCTTCTGAAAGTGTGATATTATTTGGCGCAAATGCATATTTTTTTTGAAGGTCTGACAAATCTTTTCTTGCGGAAGAAAGCACGCCATCTTTGTCAAACATGATGATGTTTTGCGTTTTCACTCCTAATAAAACGTACAAATTGGCACACGCCAATGCCGCAGAACCCGCTCCTGAGACCACTACTTTTACGTCTTCAATTTTTTTGTCGGCCAATTCTAAAGCGTTTAATAAAGCTGCTGAAGAAATAATTGCGGTTCCGTGCTGGTCATCATGCATCACCGGAATATTGAGTTCTTCTACCAATCTACGCTCGATTTCAAAGGATTCTGGCGCTTTGATGTCTTCTAGGTTGATGCCGCCAAAAGTAGGCGCGATGTTTTTTACAGTTTCGATGAATTGGTCGATATCTTTGGTTCCTACCTCAATATCAAAAACGTCTAAGTCAGCAAAAATTTTAAACAAAAGTGCTTTGCCTTCCATCACGGGTTTTGAAGCTTCGGGACCAATGTCTCCTAATCCTAAAACGGCGGTTCCGTTAGAGATTACGGCCACTAAATTTCCTTTGGAAGTATATTTATAAACGTTGTTAATATCTTTTACGATTTCTAAACAAGGCTCAGCAACTCCTGGTGAATAGGCAAGCGAAAGGTCGCGTTGGGTTGCATATTTTTTGGTAGGAACTACTTCTATTTTCCCGGGTTGGGGTTTTGCGTGATACAATAAAGCTTCTCTTCTTTTGCTGTATTTGTTCATTTTTGAGATTTTTAATCTGACTTGCAAAGGTAAAGGTATGTATTTAAATGAGAAATTTTTGCCGGATAATTATTATGTTGTTTTTAGGTTTTTGATGGAAATGATTTTTTTGATGTTTTGCAGGGTTTTAGCCCGGATAACAGCGGAAATCCTTTTGTGATAAAAAAAATAATTTTTCTTGTGCTTGCAGAGCGACTCCCGACACTTCGGGAGAAGCTCCTGCAAGTGTTTAGAAAAATATTTTTTTTATCAAAAGATTGAAGCGGATAGCCGGATATTGCTCCTAAAAAAAAAGCCGCTCGATAATTTGCGGCTTGTGGTTTTATTTGGTTTTTCGGGTGGAATCGCGTTGTCGCAATTCAGTTTTAATGACAGTTGTGGTGTAAGTGTATTCTTCGTTTTTGCTTTCGAGTTTTTCGATGAGTTTTTGGGCGGCTGCTTCGCCAATTTCAATGCCGTGTTGAGAAACGGTTGAAAGGCTTGGCGTGAGGCGACGTGACCAAACGCCATCCGCAAAACCAATGACACAAAGGTCTTCCGGGATTTTGATGCCTTTTTTGATGGCGAGTTTCATGGCCATGGTAGAGGCGTGTTCGTCGAGGGCAAAAACGCCGTCGAATTTTTCTTTGTCAAAAAGTTTTTCGAGGTTGAAATCGAGTTCATCCGGGTTGTCAGTTCGGATGATGATGTTCTTGTCGAGTTCGATTTTATTTTCGGCCAAAGCGGCGACATAACCTTGAGCCCGCAATTTTCCTACGCTTAAATTATCGATTGATGAAAGCAGAGCGATTTTTTTGCAATTGAGTTTAATAAGGTGATTTACGGCGTGAACCGAAGAGTCATAATCGTCCACGATGACTTTGTCACAATTGACTTCGTCTGAAATTCTATCGAACATTACGATGGGAATTCCGTCAGAAATGGCTTCTTTAAAATGTTTAAATTCTTGCTGTTTTTGGGTTTCTTCGGATATAGAAAGAATGAAACCGTCAATAGTGCCGTTGCTTAACATATCCATCGTTTTGATTTCTTTGTCGAGCGATTCGTTTGAAATACAAGTAATTACATTGTAACCTTTTTCGTTCGCTGCTTTTTCGATTCCGCTAAAAACCTTGGCGAAAAACGGATTTAAAATATTGGGAATGATAACGCCAATAGTTTTGGTACTTCTGTTTTTCAGGTTAATGGCAATATTGTTTGGTTTATAATTTTTGAGCTTGGCAAATTCCTGAATTTTAATTTTCGTAGGTTCACTGATCTCCGGACTATTGCTTAAGGCTTTGGAAACTGTAGAAACAGACACATTTAATTCTTTTGCAATTTGCTTTAAGGTTGCTTTTGGTTTCATAATTACTGTAATAATTAAAGTGTAAAGTAAGTGAAAAAATATAAAATATTCGTAAAAACTTATCTTAAACCTTCAAATTTCGGTTAGTAGAAACCTATACGATTTTCAATCATTTTTTAAATAAAATAAATTCAAAAAAAAACGCTTTTAAACTTAGATTTTTGAAATTATCAATCTTTTTTAGTGGAAAGTAAGAAGTGATGTAATCATTTTAGTGAAATTATATAAACTTTTCCTAAAACCATGTGGTTAATTTTATACGTATATCAATTCAAGCGTTTTGAATTACAAAAAAAACGCCTACCACCAATTATTAACCTTATAAATTTTTTATTATGAAAAACACTGTAACTGTAAAAGAACAAGTTACTGCTGGAACTTCGAGAAGGAATTTTTTGAAAATCAGCGGATTGTCTGTTGCTGCAACGGGTTTACTTCTCACGGGTTGTAACAATGATGACGACAGCGGATCAAATGAAAATCGTTTGCCAGGAGTTCGAAACGGTAAATTCGACTTAGGAAGTGGCGATTTTGGCGTGTTAACTTATGCTTATGCTTTAGAGCAATTAGAAGCTGATTTTTACACAAGAGTTGTAAACCTTTCCAACTTTGGAACTTTGTTTAATTCCGAAGAAAGACAAGTTTTGGCAGATTTGTATGCTCACGAAGTCATCCACCGTGAGTTTTTTAAAACTGCGTTAAATGGTGCTTTGCCTGATCCATCAACGCAATTATTACCAATGTTAGAATTTAATTACGAAACTGTTAACTGGGGAAGTAGAGATTCAATTTTAGGAACTGCTAAAACACTAGAAGATACCGGAGTTGCGGCTTATAATGGAGCTGGAAGATTGATCACAAGTGGGGATTATTTACTGCTTGCAGGAAAAATTGTTTCGGTTGAAGCCAGACATGCGGCTGCAATCAGAAGTTTAATCAACCCAAACTCGGCTGACTTTGCCGGAGACGACATCGTGGATGCAAACGGACTTGACGTGGCCAAAAATCCTTCGCAAATTATTACAGCCGCAGGCGGATTCATCACAACCGAATTTACAGCGCAATACTTACCTTAATCTTAAACTGAAATATCATGAGTTTACTTAAAATTATACAATCTTTTACTGACGATCATTTAATGAACGCAAAAGGTTCAAGAAGAGAAAGCTTTGGTCAATTTTCTTACTTTGGAAAAAATTTAGCGATGGCATCTATCCCTTTCGGACTTGCCGCATTTGCTAATAAAGCTTTTGCTGCCGATATTGCTCCTACACCAAATACACCCGTTGGCGCTTTACAATTGGCCTTAACATTAGAATATCTAGAAGCAGAATTTTACGAATTAGGCTTGCAATCTGGCGTAATCCCAACTGGCGGTCGAGACGAAAAAGTTTTCATGCAAATCTCAAAACACGAGTCTGACCACGTTGACTTTTTAGTCGCTGGTTTAGGAGCCAATGCCGTTGCCAAACCCACTTTCGATTTCACCGTTGGGGGTGCTTTTGACCCATTTAACGCTACCGGAATTGGAAACGCAGCAGCTTACCAACAATTTTTAATTTTGGCGCAAGCCTTCGAAGATACTGGCGTTAGAGCATATAAAGGTCAAGCCGGAAATTTAATTTCGCAACCCGATCTTTTAACTGCCGCTTTACAAATCCACTCGGTTGAAGCCAGACACGCTTCGGAAGTAAGAAGATTACGTGGTTTAAAAGGTTGGATTATCGGTAACGAAAGAGGAGCGGGAATGCCTGATGCCACACAACCCGTTTACAATGGTGAAGAAAACACTATTCAAGGCGGTTTTAACGTAGCCACGGTGAACAACGGTTCTTTAGGTCCCGCAATTCCCGCAAGTGCCGCAACAGAGTCTTATGACGAGCCGCTAAACACGCAACAATCGGTAAACATTGCCAATTTATTTATCGTGTAAAAACAAAAAACAAATAAACCCAAAAGCCGTTGAATTTCAGCGGCTTTTTTATTTTTTTAGAAGCAAATTCCTGCTGTTCGTTGCAATCTTTTGGTAAAAAAAATATTTTTCTAAGCACTTGCAGGAGCTCCCGGAAGTCGCTCTGCAAGTACAAGAAAAATAATTTTTTTTCCACAAAAGGATTTCCACTTCCATCAGGGCTAAAACCCCTGCAAATATTCAACATTAATCATTCACAATCTCCATCCTGCGTTTAATTTCATTTCCGGATTCATCAGTAACGGTTACAAAGTAAGTTCCGGATTTAGCATTCACTTGCATCTCGTGAAAGGTTTGTGTAGTACCTAAAAATTTTTCGTTTAAATACCAAAAAAGTTTAGCTTTCGGATTTGCATGTGCCACCCGAATCACAAACGGTTGGATTTCTCCACTAAAATTTTTCGTAAGATAAACTTTCCCGTTTTCCTTTGGATAAATAAAATCCATCGCATATAAATTCGATTCCAAACAATCGTCCCGAAAAGGCGGCAAAGTCACATAATCAATATGTTTCGATTTGTAATACATTTCCATCACAGGCGGTAAAACAAACCAAGATTTGACCACCATATTTTCCACCATTTCGCAATTGCTATTCACCAAAAATTTTCCCGAAGCGTCCAAATGCACCATTTTGTGAAATGGACAAGCCGTTGTTTGTTTGCTTTTCAAAGGAATCCATTGTTTCACTTTCGGACAATTTTCGTTGGCAATGTAACCGCTTAATTTGCAAACTTCCGCTTCTTCGAGGTCATTTAACGGCGGCGAAAACCATTTTTTTCGTGGCAATAAATTAAAAACATCAAATAAAATAGGTGATGCGCTCGAAACTCCCGTCAACGACGGACGCCCTTCGCCAGAAGCATTTCCTACCCAAACGCCAACTACATATCTCGAGTTAGTACCAATTGCCCAAGCATCCCGATTTCCAAAACTGGTACCGGTTTTCCAAGCAATTTCTAATGACGAATCGTAAAATTTCCACGCTTCATCGCCTTCGGGACGACTCACTTCTTTCATGGCATTATACGTTAACCAAATTGACGACGCACTTAAATTTTTTTTATCATAAGAATCCGAACCAAAATCAGGCACAAAATCAGCATTCCAGTTGAGTTCTACAAATTCGTTGTCACGGTACTTGGCATTATTTTCCGTAAAATAATTTAAGGTTGAGGTCAAACCTGCATATGTTTTCGTTAAATCCCAAAGATTGCTTTCGGCACCACCTAAAATCAAAGATAAGCCGTAATGATTGGGATGTTTGTTGATATCGCGTAATTTGAAATCCTGCAATTGGTTGTAAAACTTGTAAACGCCGTGTTTTTGCAACATCAAAACCGCCGGAATATTAAGTGATCTTGCTAAAGCCCGACTTGCCGGAACAGCACCATCGTAGGTCATATCAAAATTTTGTGGAACATAACCGGCAATTTGCGTAGGAATATCCGCTACTAAAGTATTGGGTAAAATTTCGCCATTATCCAACATCGAAGCATATAAAAAAGGTTTTAAAATACTTCCCGTACTTCGAGGAGCTGTGATGATATCCACATCTTTTTGGTGCATTTTATCTGTTGGAGCATTGCCTACATAACTCAAAATATTCCGTGTTTTCACATCCACGACAATAACTGACAAATTATAAATTTCAGAATATTTGTATTGGTTGTAATAACGGGAAGCCATTTCGTTTACACGGTTTTGCAGATTAAATTTTACCGTTGTTTTGATGCGTTCTCCTTCATTTTTTTTGGCAATATTTTGTAAAAGATGTGGCGCAATTTGCGGTAACTGATGTGGTTTTTGAGGCAAATCTTCCAAAATGGAAACTTCGTAAGTATTTTGGTCGATTATTTTATTTTGAAATAATTTACGAAGTAAAGCATTGCGTTTTGCCAACAATTTCTGCTGATTTTTTCCAGGATAAATCAAGCTTGGTGCATTTGGCAAAACAGCTAAAGTGGCGGTTTCTGCCCAAGACAATTGGTGCGGTTGTACGCCAAAATACCGCCATGAAGCCATTTCTAATCCTACCACATTTCCGCCGTATGGAGCATGAGCAGCATACAACTCAATTATTTTTTCTTTTGAGTGACGAAATTCTAACCTTGTGGAAAGGATTAATTCAATTATTTTTTCAAAATAATTTCTTTTTTTTCCTTCACGAGACAATCTTATAACTTGTTGGGTTAAGGTGCTTCCACCACGAACGACTTTTCCGGCTTGATAATTTTGGTTGACCGCTTTTGCCATGGCAACGGGATTAAAACCAGGATGGTAATAAAAATGTTCGTCTTCAAAATAAACGATACACTTCTTAAATTTTTCCGGAACAGAATCTTGTGCCGGAAAACGCCATTGACCATCACGTGCGATTTTGGCTCCTAAAAGTTCTCCTTCCTCACTTTCAATAACCGTGGCATAAGGATTGTCGAATAAATTTTGCGGTAAGCAAAAATAATACGCAATTAAAAGCAACCCGAAGAAAATGCTCTTTTTCGGGTTGCGTTTGAGTTTATCTGAAATGCGTTTTAAGAACGCCTTGGCTTTTTTCAACGGTAAGGTTTTATTTTTTCTTACCTCACCACATTTACCCATTGGCCTTGCGTTCTGGCGATATACGAATTATCGTACATGGCTTCGGCTTGAACGCCTGGAAGATAATATTTCCCGAGGTAAGAAGCGTTGAGCAAAATGCGGAAAGTCTTGGTTTCGTTGGCTTTTAAATCAAAATAAAAATTGGTGCGATCATCCCGGATATCGGTGTAACCCACTTTGTTGTCGGCGAAATCGCCATAATCTGTGAAACGGGTGTTTACAATTTCCCAACCAGAAGGTACAATTTGCGTTAGCGCCACATTTTCTATGCGTTCGCCAGACAGATTACCGATGGAAATTTGCGCAACAAACTCGGTTCCTTGTGGCAAATTTTGAATATTAATGGCGTTTCCTTTTCGGTCTTTGAAAACAATATCGGTGGCGAGATTTCGCTGCTGGGTTTGCTCTTGGCCAATTGGCAAAATTCCGCTGTAAATCACTTTGACGTACAAGGTGGCGTTTTTGTTGTTTTTCAAAGTGACTGCATTGCTTCCGCTGGAAATAGTTAATGTTCTATCTGCGAAATTTTTTGAGGTTTTAACGCTATGAGATTTTCCTGCATTCGTAAAACTCACATCCACACCTTTTGAGCCCATTTGCATTGCAAATTTCGACATGGCATATAAACAGTAAGCCGTGGTTTGGGTTGACATCCATTGGCTTGATGACATTCTTGCTGCTAATTTATTGGCCATTTGAAAAGCTTCCGTTTTTTTGCCTAAAACCAATAAAGTTTCCAATGCCATCGCTCTATTTCTTTCGGGCGAACCGTAATAAGAATAATATCCGTAAGCATTTTCTTCTTCAATTACACTTTGATTGAGCAATGCCAAACCAATATTTTTCTGCCCCGCTAACCCGTATGTTGCCGCCAAACGAATTTTGCTTTCATTTGAAATTCCGTTGGTTTCTCGTAGTCGGTTCATCGATGATAAATCTGGTGAACCTGCAAGCGCTAAAGTATATAATCGATAAGCTTGCGCGAAATCGTTTCGGTAGGCTTCATAAAAACGCCATTGTTTTGCAGTTCTGGATTGGTAATCAATCCACTGTTTTTTCACATTTGCCGGCAAGGCATAACCTTTTTTCTCGGCTTCAATTAAAAAATGTCCTACGTAAGAAGTACTCCAATCGTCAGGAGATTGTTGGCCTTGCCAATAGGCAAAACCGCCATTTGCTACCTGAAATTGAATCAATTTTTGAATTCCGGCAGTAACATTTTTCTGGATTTTTGCTTTTCGGTTGGCGTCAACATCGGCAATATCTGCCAGATATAATTGTGGAAAAACGCTCGAGGTGGTTTGCTCCAAACAGCCGTGAGGATATTGAATTAAATAATCCAAACGCTTGTTAAAATCAATCGACGGGAAGGATGAAACTTCTAATTTAGCCACATTGCTTCCGGCAACACCAAAAGAATTCCAGTTGATGGTTCCCGAACTGTTAGGTTCTAAAATTAATTCTTTAAAATCATGGGTCACAGGATTCGGGTTCAAAACATCTAATTCAATATCGAAACTCGCTTTTTCTTTTCCGGAAGTTGCCACGACGGAAACGGTTCCTATACCGGAATTTTGCCCTACTTCGAGATCAAAATAAGCGATTTTTTCATCAGGATTGGCAAAGGTTACATTTTGACGAACGTTATTAATGACTTTCAAGTACTTGTTAGTTGTAATTTGCAACGAAACATTTTTCACGTGTTTTTCCATCGCAAAAACAGTTACTGGAAGTGTTACTTTTTCGCCCGGAGAAACTTTTCGCGGAAGCGAAGCCAATACCATCAAAGGATTTCTAACAGGAGTTGTTTTTTCGATACTTCCGTAAGCTCCGGTTTCGGCATTTCCGGCCACAACCATCGTTCTAACTGAACCTACATATTTTGGTAAGGTAATTTCGTGATTTTTAGTTTCGCCTTTTTTCAAAGAAAATGGTCCTAAATAAATCACCATCGGCTTGAATCGATTGGCTTTTTTGGCTTGACCACCACCCAAATCTTCATCACCACCAATGCTGAAAATTTGGTTAACTTTTCCACCATAAGCTCCAATCACATCGTCGTAAACATCCCAAGTTTTTACGCCAAGCGCTTCTTTGGCATAAAAACTATTCCACGCATTTGGGGTTTTAAAACGAGTTAAATCGAGCAAACCATCATCTACAATCGCAATGGTGTAAGTCATGGCTTTACCAGATTTTTCACTGATTTTCAGATTGGTTTTTTGTTCGGGTTTTAACACCGAAGCCATCGCAATTTGTGGTTCGAGTACGGTATTTTTGTCAATCACTTCTATCGGAACAATTCCGTAAAGGCGAATTGGCGAATCGTTTTTGGTTGACGCATGAGGCTGAATCAAAGTAATGTGAATGTAAACATTTGGCGCCATTTTTTCGGTGATGGGAATTTCCACTTGTGTTTCGCCATCTTTTGTTTTTGCCCAAATGGTTTGCACCACTTGCGAGCCATTTTCTAAAGAAATTAATGCTCTGCTTCCTTCGCTTGACGGAAATGAGATTTGCGCTTTTTCGCCTACATTATATTTTTCCTTATCAGTAGAAAACACGAGCATTTTGGCTTCATCACCTTCTGCATTTCGGGTTTTTCCAGACCAACTTGGCCAATCAATCACTACGGTTGTTCCGGTTGAATGTCCACCTTCAGAATCAAATACCTGAACTAAATATCTTCCCCATTCGTCTTCGTCAGTAGCAAAAGAAAATTTTGCCTTGCCGGAAGCATCGGTATTTATTGTTTGAGCATAAAAAGCTGTATTTAAAGAAGTTGAGCTGTAATTAGAAAAATCGTCAGAAGCGTCCCACCACCATCTCCAATCTACTTTATAAACCCGAACGTCTAAATTTTTAGTAGCTTTTGGAACGCCATTTTGGTTAACTGTTACCACTTCAAAAGTATTTTTTTTACCGGTTTCGAGCATTCCGTATTTGTTCGGTTCAGGCGATTTTATGCCGACATAAGTTTGAAATGGCGAAAAACTTGCCGTTACCACATCGGTACTTACATCGCCACCATTTTCGTACACTTTAGTTACGAAAGCCGCTTTCAACATTCCCGGAGCTTGCGATTGTAATCTTGGCTGAATTGAAACATTCACGCGACCATTTTCGTCAATTTTTCCGGAAAAAATATTAATCTCTTCGGTTGAAAATTTACGGGAAGGATTGTCAAAAGTAAATTTTGGAAACTTAGAAAATTCGGTTTTTTGTTGCGAAAATTTGGCTTGCATTTCGAGTTTTAAATCTTTTGCGATAGCACCATGAAGCCAAGATACATCGACATTTGCTGTATTATTTTTGGCCGAAAAAAGCATCTTACCTTCAAAACCATTTTTAATTTTTAAACGATTTGGTTTAATGGTTTCAATTTTAATTGACTTATAAAAACGAGCACCTCCCACGGAAACTACTGCTTCATAATTTCCAGTTGGCGAATTGGGTTGTGTTTTAAAAGCAAAGCGGTAATGATTTAATGCAGAATATTTTTGTACTTTTTGGTACACGATTTTTCCATTAGGATCAGATAATTTTAATTTTACCGGATGAGTATTGGGCAAACGGCTCGATTTGTCATTCAACAAAAACGACAAATACAAAGTATCTCCCGGACGCCAAACGCCTCTTTCGCCATAAATAAAACCTTTGAGGCCTTTTTGCAAAACTTCGCCATCCACATTAAAATTACTTACGGATTGCGAATAACCTTCGTCTAACTTTAAATAGGTAGTATTTTTATCTTTTTTTACAATGGCAAAAAACGCTTTTTTGTCCAAAGAAAAACTTGCGGTTCCATCACCATCCGTTTCCGAGGTGGCTAATTTTTGTTTTTGAAAATTATACAAATCTACGGTAGCTCCTGAAACTGCTTCGGCAGAAACGATATTGGTTACCGCAAAAAAATAAGTGTTATTTTCACCTCGTTTGGCAATGACACCCAAGTCTGAAGCGAGGACATTTGTCGCTACTTTTTTGTTGGAATAAAAAGATTTGTCACACGGATTATCGCGTTGGTTCCAGTCGTAATCATAATCGTAATAATCGTAATCATAGCCGTCATATTCCGAGAAATCTTCGGCTTCTTCGTCATCGTCTTCGTTGCTTTCTTCTGCCAAAGGCGTTGTGCAACCGTATAGCGAATACGATGGTTTGATGGTCAATTCCACCCGATAAATCGCGCCAGGTTCTGGAGTAATTAAAGTAGAAAGGTCGATGGCAAAGGTGTTCCATTTTTTATAATTTGCCATTTTGTTTGTGGTAAGATCGAGTGTTTTTTTAGCAATCGGAAGTGCGACTTTTCTTAGATCGTAATTACCGTTGAGTTGGTTGTCTTGTAAAAATTGCAGAACATTATTTTCGAAAATCCTAAACACTTTGACGTCCACTTTTTTTAAACTTGCGGCTTCGAAATTAATTTTCAAATTGCTCGAACTTGGCAAAATGGTTCCACTTTTTACAAAACGAACTTCGGGTTTTATTTGTTCAAAATTGACTTTTGCCGCATAACCTTTTTTCATTTTGTAACCGTCGGTATTTTCAATTCCTTGAAAAACTTCGAGCAAAAGATTACCGTCTAAAGCAATATCCGAAAAAACTTTCAACACATTCCCATCAACGCCAAAACGCAGATTATTAGCGGTTTCTAAAGCAATCAAACCGCTAAAATCTTGGTCTTTTTTGAGCGGATCAGAAAAATTAATGTGTAACGATTGATTATTGGCATCAGCCACGCGAACGCCAATTATTTTAAAATTATTTTTGCCGGGAATGGCAAATTCCATCTCGCCTTTTTTGTCGATATCAGCATCGTCGCCATCCCATTTTATGGTGATGGAACTATCGTCATCGCCACGCTGAATTTTATCGATTACCACATTAAATTCAGAAGTTTCTTTTTGGCTTTCGTTAAATTTTATGGGCAGTTTATTTCCGTTTTGTTCTGCCGAAATTATTTTTTTTGCCGTTTCTAAATCCATGTTGTCGGCAGTTTTTAGCAGCACATTCAAAAACTGAGAATCTTTATTATACGACTGTAAATCAACCGTTTCAACCACAAAATCTTGCGCAATGGTTTTTACAGTAAAATTAAATTCCCGGAGTTCTTTGTTGGGAATGTCAATTAATTTATCCAGATGAAGCGTGACTTGATATTGCTCGTTTTGTTTCAACTTTTTATTCGGTTGAAATGCGATTACGTTGTTAGGCAAAAGAACGACTTTCCCGTCAACACTTGGCGAAATATCAAAGATATCGCTGTCTAATTCTTCGTTGGGTTTCCATTCATTTTTAGAAAAAGCCAATCCCACTTGGATATCAGCATTTGCGGAAATCGTTCCCGAAGAAAAACTGGTAATGTAATCTTTGAAAAGCGCAAAGTCTGAATCAAAGTCTGATGGCGATTTTTTACAAGAATTGAGGATAAAAAATACAGTAAACAGGACAAGCAATCGAGAGGTTTTCATGTTTTTGGAAGGTGTTTAATAAAACGTTTGCTTTTAGTTCGGGCATTTCTGCATAACTCTTTATGCCAGTGAAATATTGTAATAAATGTAGTAATAAATTTTTCACATCGCCAAATTATTTTTACAACAAAATTTAACTTGGCGTATTGATTTTTAATTAGCTTTGAAAATTATTTATCCTTACAAGCCATGAAGTTAAATTATCTTGTTTTAGATGACCATCTGTCTGTTGTGGATGTTTTGGCAAATTGCATATTGACTACAGATACATCAAAATTAACCTCGATAGCGCGGATTTTCAATCCGTGCCGCAAACAATAAAACCACATTTGCAATAGTGTCGTCTTTTTTTGAGTTATAAGAAATTCATTTACTCACTTGAACATAACACACCCCTAACCCCTCAATAGGGGAATTTTAAAACTAAACTCACCTCCTCCGCTCCGCAAAAAATTTCCTAACCAAATCGCCACATTCTTGTTCAAGAATTCCGTGAATTACTTCGGTTTTGGGATGAAGTTTTGTCCCCAAAGCTCTGTAACCACGATGTTCGTCACTGGCGCCAAAAACAATTTTGCTAATTTGACTCCAATACAAAGCTCCGGCACACATTTGGCAAGGTTCGAGGGTAACGTAAAGTGTACAATTTTTTAAATATTTTCCACCTAAAAAATTAGCAGCTGCTGTTATGCTTTGCATTTCGGCGTGAGCTGTGACGTCATTGAGCATTTCGGTAAGGTTGTGGCTTTTGGCAATGATTTGGTTTCCAGCAACAATAACCGCTCCAACAGGAATTTCGCCTTTTGCATAAGCAACTTCCGCTTCATGTAAGGCTTTTTGCATAAAAAATTCGTCAGTGAAAATATCCATTTTTTGCCACGAATTCACGAATTTGGTTTTTCTGAAATCGTTAATATCGGACGTAAAAATACAATTTCAAATAGTATCTTTGTGGCATGGCGACAAATTTGCTTCAAAATATTAATTCTCCAGAAGAACTTCGACAAGTTACAGAACAACAATTGCCGCAACTTGCCCGAGAATTACGTGATTTTATCATCGATGTGGTTTCGGTAAAAGAAGGACATTTAGGAGCGAGTTTGGGAGTGGTTGAACTCACGATTGCTTTGCATTACGTGTTCAATACGCCCGAAGATTTGCTGGTTTGGGACGTGGGTCATCAGGCTTACGGACATAAAATTTTAACCGGCAGAAAAAATATTTTTGACACCAACAGACAACTTCATGGTATTTCTGGCTTTCCAAAACGTGCGGAAAGTGAATACGATGCTTTTGGGGTTGGACATTCTTCCACCGCAATTTCTGCCGCTTTAGGAATGGCGATTGCCTCTAATTTGCAAGGATTTGACAAAAATCACATTGCCGTTGTAGGCGATGCTTCGATTGCTTCAGGAATGGCGTTTGAAGGATTGAATCACGCTGGTGTTACAGATGCTAATTTGCTGGTGATTTTAAACGACAACGCCATCGGCATTGATCCGAGTGTTGGTGCTTTGAAAAATTATTTAACTTCGGTGAAAGAAGGAAAAAATCCGCGGCAAAATAATATGATTAAATCCTTGAATTTTGACTACTCGGGACCCATTGACGGACATGATATTTTTACCATTATCAAAGAACTGAAAAGGTTGAAAGAAAAAAAAGGTCCGAAGTTTTTGCACATTATTACCACCAAAGGCAAAGGTTTGGAACAAGCCGAAAAAGACCAGGTAAAATATCACGCTCCGGGAAAATTTGACAAATTAACGGGCGAAATTATTGTTAAGTCGGACGAAAATCTTCCGCCTAAATTTCAGGATGTTTTTGGAACGACACTTTTAGAATTGGCAGAAAAAAACCAAAAAATTGTGGGAATTACCCCAGCAATGCCTTCGGGAAGTTCGATGAAATTTATGATGGACGCTTTGCCCAACCGTGCTTTTGACGTGGGAATTGCCGAACAACATGCCGTAACGCTTGCTGCCGGAATGGCCACACAAGGCATGACGGTTTTTTGCAATATTTATTCTACTTTCTTGCAACGTGCTTACGATCAGGTGATTCACGATGTGGCGTTGCAAAATCTTCCCGTGATTTTTTGTTTAGATCGTGCGGGTTTGGTTGGCGAAGATGGCGCGACACATCATGGCGTTTTTGATTTGGCTTATTTGCGATGCATCCCAAACATGATTATTTTTTCGCCCATGAACGAGATTGCGCTGCGCAATATTTTGTTTACCGCACAATTAGGTTTGCCAAATCCTATTGCCATTCGTTATCCTCGCGGTCGTGGCGTGGTGGTGAATTGGAAAAAAGATTTTCAAAAAATAGAAATTGGTCAAGCGAAATTGTTGAAAAACGGAACTGAAATTGCCATTCTTTCAAACGGATTTATTGGCAATAATGTGATTCCGGCATTGGTTGATGTCAAAAATCCACACGATTTTGCCCATTATGATTTTCCTTTTGTAAAACCGCTTGACGCAAAATGTTTGCACGAGATTTTTTCGAAGTATAAAAAAATAATTACGCTGGAAGATGGTACAATAAAAGGCGGTTTTGGGAGTTCTATTATAGAGTTTGCCGCACAACACGGTTACCAAATCCCGATTAAAACGCTGGGAATTCCGGATAAATTTATCGAACATGGAACTGTGGAAGAATTGCAGCAAATATGTAAAATTGATATAAAAAGCTTGACAAATATTTTCAATAATATTTAAAAATAAGCATTTTTGCATTTTTAAAAACTTAACTACCACCATGAGGTCATTTCTAATAACTTTAGGGTTATTTTTTTCATTTGTTACTGCAAAATCCCAAACTGGCGATACTATTGTTGCCAAAAGTGTTGACACGATTAAACCTCCAAAAGAAGTTTCGCATTGGGAACGCAAAAATATTTTAGGTTTTGATTTAAGCGAAATTGCCTTTGTTAACTGGGCTGCCGGAGGAAACAGTTCTATTTCAGGATTGTTGAAAGGAAATTTTATCCGAAAATACGAAAATGGAAACCTTCGCTGGAACAATGAAATGATCATTCGTTATGGAGTAAGTAAGCAAGATGGTATAGAACTTAGAAAAACCGATGATGCTTTTCAGTTTAATTCAACTTTCGGTTACCGAAAAGACACGACTTCGAACTGGTTTCACTCTGCGAAATTTACTTTTAGTACACAATTTACAAACGGTTATGCCTATCCTAACACAGAAGTGTCCATTTCCACTCCTTTTGCACCAGCTTACACATTTTTTGGTTTTGGAGCGGAATATCATAATAAGCCTATTAATCTTAACTTATATCTTTCGCCATTGACTTTTAAAAATACTTTAGTATTAAATCAAAGGTTAGCAAATCAAGGGGCTTTTGGAGTTACCAGAGCGGTTATTGATCCCGTCACCGGCGAGGTAATTGTTCCTGGAAAAAAATCTCGAACGGAAGTGGGTATTTTAATTACGGCTGCTCACAAAGCCGAAATCATAAAAAATATTAATCTCGAAAATAAATTACAACTTTACACCGATTACCTCAACAACTTTGGGAATATTGATATTGATTGGCAAATGCAACTTGATTTTGTAGTCAACAAATATGTTCGGGCAAATATCAATACGCATCTAATTTACGACCACGACATTAAAGCCAAAGAAGAAATTAATGGCGAACAAGTGACAGTTGGACCCAAAATTCAATTTAAGCAAGCTTTGGGAATTGGCTTGATTTACAGTTTTTAAAGTTTTTTCTTACCTTTAATCGTGTTGAAAAGTTCTAAAGCGTTTCCGTCAGTTAATAACGATACGAAGTGGCAAATGTGAAGCAATCTTTCGTAAGTTGAATTTTTTTCAATCGTAAATTTTTCTGGAAGCAACTTAAGTATCAGCTTGTCGTAATTAGATAAATTTCCGTTTGCCGAATTTTCAAACGCTGTAATAAATTTGTCCAACAAAGTTTGAATAATTTGGTAGCCCACAATTTCTTTTTCAACCACTTCCCTACTTTGGTAAATATTTTTCACGCTTAACGCAATAATATCATTCATTTGCGCAACATATTTGCTTTTTTCGGTTAAGGCAAATGGAAATTTTCCTTGTAAAATAAGGGATTCGTTTTCCACAAAAATTTTCACAACATCCTGAATCAAACTGCCTATTGCCAAAGCTCTAAGGTAACTAATTCGATCTTCTTTGGTAACTAATGCGTTAAATTTTGGCGTATCAATGTTATCCCGAACCAAATTAATCAGGTATTCTAAAGCATAATCTTCGGAAACCAAACCGAGATTGATGCCGTCTTCAAAATCAATAATGGTATAGCAAATATCATCAGCAGCTTCCACCAAATAGGCTAATGGATGGCGCTCGAAACCAATATCGTTTCCGGTTTTATTTGAAATCAAACCCAAATCTTGCGCAACTTCGGTAAAAAATTCTTTATCAATTTGGAAAAAACCATATTTTTTGTCGGCGATATTTTGCGTGGGTTTTTTAGGAAGCGACTCTTTTGGGTATTTCATAAAAGCCCCCAAAGTAGCGTAAGACAATCGCAAACCGCCGTCAATTCCGGGACGAGAAGCCGAAAGCAGTGAAAAACCGTTGGCATTTCCTTCAAAATCAATTAAATCTTGCCATTCTTTTTCGGTCATTTTTGATTGAAAAATTTTCCCGTTTCCGTTTTTAAAATATTCGCCAATGGCTTTTTCTCCAGAATGCCCAAACGGCGGATTCCCGATGTCGTGAGCCAAAGCTGCCGCTGCTACAATTGCTCCGAAATCATTGGGTTGGTAACCGTGAATTTCTTGCAAATGTGGATATTTTTCAATGATTTTTTTTCCAACCAAACGACCAATTGATCGACCCACGACCGAAACTTCCAAACTATGGGTTAATCTGGTATGAACGAAATCGGTTTTAGAAAGCGGAATTACTTGGGTTTTATCTTGCAAACTGCGAAATGGTGCCGAAAAAATAATTCGGTCGTAATCTACCTCAAATCCCAAACGGGTATCGTCTTGTTCTTTGCGGAGGCGTTTATTTTTGTCGCCTTGTTTTTTGAGAGAAAGGAGTTGTTCCCAGGTCATTTGATTTAGGGTTTATGATATATGATTTAATTGCTATAGATTTTCAGGGTTGTATTGATCTATCTCCGAGTTTGGAATTTAAATTTTTTAAAATTATAATTTTAACCGCAATCCCGAAGCTTCGGGAACAAGGTTTTCTCGCAAAGGTCGCAAAGTTTTTTATTTAATTTTTAGATTGAAATTAAATTTTACCATATCAGGAATTTAAGGACATTGAAGGAATTTTTCTCGCAAAGCCCCGAAGGCGCGAAGTTTATTATTTGATTTTTGAAATTGAAATTGTCATTGAAATTGTATTTACTTTAGCCTTGGAATTTGGACACGAGCGATTAGCGAACAGGCGAAGCAATTTTTTTACTGGATTTTTGCGTTAGCATTTACTCCTCTGCACCAATTTTATCAAGGGAATAAAAAATTTCTTTTTGTTTACGAAGTAAATTTTTATCCACGACGTAAGTACGCGAAAGTTTGTCGTGCCAACCTTTTCCAGGTGTTCCCAAAAAAGAAAACTGTTCGAATGGAATTAACCGGCAAACGGTTCGAAGCATAATATCTTGATAGCTTGGTTTTTCACCAAATTCGTTTACCACAATGGTTTGGGTGATAAATTTTCCGATGGTTGCCGAGAAGAAAATTTCGAATAAATTGTAATAAATCAATACGATGATGGCTCCTAAAACATACTCGTGCAAGCGGTTCATATTTTCCATTTTTTCTATAAAAAGCTCGTTACCGTTAAAGGCGGCGACTAATGCCACCACGAAAACCAAACCTACAAAAAGGATAATTTGAAAAATATAATCAATGATGTAATTGGCAAAACGGATTCCGTTAGAAGCGAGGACTTTTTCATCGACCAAGTAAGGTTGTCGTTGTCTGTATTCCATATTTTTTGAAAATAAAAAATTAAAACAGCCACCGGATGGCAGCTGTTTTCAAAGGTAAATTATTTTGATCTAATAGCCTTGCTGATTATTGCATTTCCATGACACAAATCAAGGAACGAGATTATGTGTTTAAGAAAAAAGCATAACCAATATTATTAAAACCGAATACAATAGTGCTAAGTGCACTCTATTAATAAAAAAAGTATTTCCTTGTCCTTCATCATCCCTTTGCAACTGGACTGATTCGAAAACGATATACGGAATTAAAAAGGCTAAGTAAATGACCTTTAAGTATAATGCATCAATATTAAAAGCATTATTGAACACCCATTGGTAGAAGAATAAGACGGACAGTATGTAAAACGCAATTTTTAAATATTTGCGGATCTTGTTAGTTTCCATTTAGACAATCTCTATAGTCTCGCTTTGCTTGACTGCTGCAATTCGCTGCTATTGCCAATACTCCGACACCTCCAACAGCACATGCCGCCGGAGTGCCGAACCAACAACCACCAAATAGTATCCCCCAATTTATCAAAGCTTCATTAGCACAATCTTCTCTATCAATCGCGTACTGCTGGCTACACGTTCGTGCGAGTACAGAATTTTCAGGTACAGGAAAAACTGGAAAGTCGATGGGATTTTTGATTAATTCTGTTTCAATTGCATCAACGATAAGTTTTTCTCTTTCCTCAGCGTCCATGCTCATAAACTGTTCAGTTTGTAATGCTTTGGCATTTTCTATTTGTTTATTTAAGAGACCGAATATCTTTTCATGATTAATCATGCCTGTTTCCGCAAGAGCTAATTCAATTTTTTTTCGATCGCTAGAACCTTCTAATTCTGCGTACGGAAATTCATCGAAGTTCAGATTCTGCTCCTCATTCATTAACAGCAGGATTTCATTACTTAATTCGACATGGGTTTTCGCAAATTCTTCAATCACCTTATTGCTAGAGGCTTTTGAGCGAGAGAGGGATTTCTCAGAACCAATTGCGGAATTATCTACGATATCCTTATCAGAATCACAACCAAGCAACATGAAGAACAAACCTAAAAAAACTAAAATTTTTTTCATAATAAAAGTACACCCTTGCTTTCGCCATTCACGAGAACTTTAGGATAATTGGTTTTAGTTAAGTGTCCCGTATAATCAATACTCCGGGAAAATTTGGCGTTTAGTAATGATTCGCGACTCATTATTTGTCACACATCTTTTCTTTTTGGCATTGATTTGGCTAATTAAAAAAAAAACGAATTAACAAATGTTTTGTTATATAAATTTATTTTACAGTAAAAATAATAAATTTTGTTTCAGCCTGTAGTATTTTTTAAATAAAAAAACAGCCACCGAAGCAGCTGTTTTATTGAGGAAATAGTGAAAATTTATTGTTAAGACCCACACATTTCACAGTCGTCTGGTTCTGCGTTGCGAGATCTTTCGATCATGGCACGAAATTCATCGGCGGCGATGGGTTGTACTTCCGCCATTGCTGGAGCAGTTTGTTGTACAGGTCCGTTTAATGCCGAAGCCATTTGTGTTTCAATGGCAACTGGTTCCGCTTTTTTATCGTTATTCAACGTAAACTTAATTGCATCCACTGCAGATTTTGTTCTTAAATAATACATTCCGGTTTTTAAGCCTGATTGCCATGCATAGAAATGCATTGAAGTTAATTTAGCGAAATTGGCGTTTTCCATGAATAAATTCAACGACTGTGACTGATCGATGAAATAACCACGTTGGCGCGACATATCCAGAATATCTTTCATTGACATTTCCCAAACGGTTTTGTACAATTCTTTGATATCCGCCGGAATCACATCAATGTTCTGAATCGATCCGTTGTAACGCATGATTTCTTGTTTTAAACTATCGTTCCACAAACCAAGGTTTACCAAATCTTCCAATAAATGTTTGTTTACCACAATAAATTCTCCTGAAAGCGTTCTTCTTGTGTAAATATTGGAAGTGTAAGGTTCAAACGCTTCGTTGTTTCCTAAAATTTGTGAGGTAGAAGCCGTTGGCATTGGTGCTACCAAAAGTGAATTTCTCACACCATTTTGCAACACTTCTTTTCGTAAATTATCCCAATCCCATCTTCCGGAAAGATCCGCATCTTTTAATCCCCAAAGGTTAAACTGAAATTCCCCTTGCGAAATTGGCGAACCTTCGTAGGTAGAATAAGGTCCTTCTACTTTTGACAATTCCATTGAAGCGGTAACGGCTGCAAAATATAAAGTTTCAAAAATTTCTTGGTTTAACTGTTTGGCTTCATCGCTGGTAAATGGCAATCTCAACATAATAAAAGCATCTGCCAATCCTTGAACCCCTAAACCAACTGGACGGTGACGCATGTTGCTGTTTTCTGCTTCTTTTACCGGATAATAATTTCTGTCGATTACGCGGTTTAAGTTAAGCGTGACACGTTTGGTAACTTCGTATAATTTTTGGTGGTCGAATTTTCCATTCTCGATAAACATCGGCAACGAAATAGAAGCCAAGTTACAAACCGCCACTTCGTCTGGCGAAGTATATTCAATAATTTCCGTACAAAGGTTAGACGATCGAATCGTTCCCAGATTTTTTTGGTTCGATTTTCTGTTTGCCGCATCTTTGTACAACATATATGGCAAACCTGTTTCTACCTGAGATTCTAATATTTTTTCCCAAATATCACGTGCTTTAACCGTTCTTCTGCCTTTTCCTTCGGTTTCATATTTTAGGTACAAAGCTTCAAATTCTTCACTATGTGTGTCGCTTAATCCCGGACATTCATTTGGACACATCAACGTCCAGGTGGTATCTTCCTGAACACGTTTCATGAACAAATCCGGAATCCACATTCCTAAAAATAAATCGCGGGTACGCATTTCTTCTTTTCCGTGATTTTTTCTCAAATCCAAGAAATCAAAAATATCGGCATGCCAAGGTTCAATGTACATCGCAAAACTTCCTTTGCGTTTTCCACCACCTTGATCTACGTAACGAGCCGTCATGTCAAAAACACGCAACATCGGCACAATTCCGTTTGATGTTCCGTTGGTTCCACTGATGTAACTTCCCGTTGCGCGAATATTGTGAATAGCCAAACCAATTCCTCCAGCAGATTGCGAAATTTTCGCCGTTTGTTTCAGCGTATCATAAATACCGTCAATGCTGTCATCTTTCATCGTTAATAAAAAACAAGACGACATTTGCGGTTTTGGTGTTCCCGAATTAAACAAAGTTGGCGTAGCGTGTGTGAAATATTTTTTCGACATCAAATCGTAGGTTTCAATCACCGAATCTAAGTCGTTTAAATGAATTCCTACAGCAACACGCATCAACATATGTTGTGGACGCTCAACAATTTTGCCATTAATTTTTAGCAAATACGAACGCTCTAACGTTTTAAAACCAAAATAATCATAATTGAAATCGCGGGTATAAATCACGTGCGAATCTAAAAATTCTGCGTTTTCCATAATCGCAGCATGAACCTCATCAGACAACAAAGGAGCACGCTGTCCCGTTCTCGGATTCACATAATGATACATATCGTTCATCGTTTCCGAGAATGATTTTTTTGTATTAGAATGTAGGTTAGAAATAGCAATTCTCGCCGCCAATTGTGCATAATCCGGATGCGTAATCGTCATGGCAGCAGCCGTTTCCGCTGCTAAATTATCCAGTTCAGAAGTGGCAACGCCATCATACAAACCTTCAATAACTCGCATCGCAACTTTCACAGGATCAACATGATAGTTCAATCCGTAGCACAATTTTTTAATGCGTTCCGTAATCTTGTCAAACATTACCGGCTCTTTTTTACCGTCTCTTTTTACTACGTACATAAATTTGGTTTTTTAGTGAAAGCAAAGAATCCCTTCTCGCCTTCGGGGGTTATTTGTAATCTTTATTTTTATTTTTTTTTGGAGCAAATTCCCGTTACAATCTTTTGTTTAAAAAAAAAAAGGATTTCCACTGCTCCCGAAACTTCGGGACGGGGCAAGGCCATCTGCTACCATTCAAAAAAATGTATTCTAATTTTTGTTTCAGATAATTCAAAGATTCAAAGATTTAAAAACCTGAAACTATGAAACTCTTAAACTCTTAAACCTGAAACTCTGCAACTCGAAACTAAAAATCTGCGTCGAAAGTTATTTTTTGAGCATCGTTATCACCATTTTGCGAACCGCTGTTCATCACACCCGCTTTTTGGTATTCCGAAACACGTTTTTCAAAGAAATTGGTTTTTCCTTGCAACGAAATCATGTCCATAAAATCAAACGGATTTGTAGAATTGTAAACACGAGCACAACCTAATTCTACCAAAAGTCTATCGGTTACAAACTCTAAATATTGTGTCATCAATTTGGCATTCATCCCAATCAAACTCACCGGAAGCGACTCTGTAATAAATTCTCTTTCAATGTCTAAAGCTTCCACCAAAATTTCGGTAATTCTCGATTTCGAAACTTTGTTGATTAAATGATGGTTGTGCAAATGCACCGCAAAATCACAATGAACTCCTTCATCTCTAGAAATCAACTCATTAGAAAAAGTAAGTCCTGGCATTAAACCACGTTTTTTCAACCAATAAATCGAGCAAAACGCGCCCGAAAAGAAAATTCCTTCCACGGCTGCAAACGCAATTAATCTTTCAGCAAACGAGTCAGACTCAATCCATTTCAAAGCCCAGTTGGCTTTTTTCTGAATCGCAGGAAAAACATCTAAAGCGTGGAACAACTGGTTTTTTTCAGCTTCATCTTTTACGTAAGTGTCAATTAACAACGAATAGGTTTCGCTGTGAATATTTTCCATCATAATCTGGAAACCATAGAAAAACTTAGCTTCCGGATATTGCACTTCGTTTACAAAATTTTCGGCTAAATTTTCATTTACAATTCCATCCGAAGCAGCAAAAAATGCCAAAATATGTTTGATGAAATATTTTTCGTCGTTGTTTAATTTATTGTTCCAATCGTTTAAATCCTGGTGCAAATCAATTTCTTCAGCCGTCCAAAAACTCGCTTCCATTTTTTTATACCATTCCCAAATATCATGGTGCTTAATTGGGAAAATTACAAATCGGTCTTTGTTCTCCTTTAAAATTGGTTCTATTGCTGCCATATTATCTTGTGGTTTATGTGATTAGAAAAAATCGTAAGTTGATTTGATTGCTGTACAAAGATTGTCATTAAAAACCGCAAATAAAAGGTAAACTTTTCCACAAATCGGACGAGTTTTTAACAACAACACACATTGAAAAAAATTTCAAAAAATTATTACAAACAATTGAATTTCAATATCTTAAAATTTAACAAAAATAAAAAACCCTTAATTGATAAGGGTTTGCAGAGGTTTATTTCTTTTTTAAATTTTTCTCGTTTTGGAGTTCGTTTGCCACTTTCTCCAACTCCTGATACCAGTCCATCCCAAAGCGTCTCACGAGTGCTTCTTTAACAAATTTATATACCGGAACTTGCAACTCTTGCCCTAATGAACAAGCGTCGTCACAAATGTCCCAACGATCGTAATTTACTGCGGCAAATTCTGTAAAATCTTTGACGCGTACAGGATAAAGATGACACGAAACCGGTTTTTTCCAATCTACAATTCCTTGATTGTAAGCTTGTTCAATGCCACAAAGTGCGGTTTTTCCGTCAAAAATCACATAAGCACAATCTTTATTGTCGATTAAAGGCGTTTCGAGATCGCCGTCTATACCTTCAATCCAAGTGCCTTGCGCTTCAATTGCCGCAATTCCTTCGGGACGCAAAAAAGGTTTTACTTTAGGATAAATTTCTTCGAGAATTTTTGTTTCCTCTTTATTTAAAGGAGCTCCCGCATCACCATCCACACAACATCCACCTTTGCAAGCCGAAAGGTTGCACACAAATTCTTTTTCTATTATGTCTTCTGAGACAATTGTTTTTCCTAACTGAAACATGCGGCAAAGATACGATTTAGTTAGGAGTTATGAATTATGAGTTATGAGTTTTTCGAGGGAGGATTTCGTAACTTGGAATTTAAAATTATTAACCGCAACGAACGCAATGTGATTCGCAAAGTTCACAAGGTTTTTCCCTTGGAATTTGCAAT
>NZ_JAABLM010000012.1 GCF_009915155.1 Flavobacterium ichthyis
AACAGAATAATGTTTCTCTAAAACTAACTTAACACATTCTAATTTAAATGCGTAATCATACTTAACTTTTCTTTCCATAAAAAATGCCCCAAATAGTGTCTAACTTTTTGGGGCATGTTCAAACTGAACGGGATTTTTTTATAAAAAGTTTGAAATTATAGTTCCAAAGCTTTTTTAGGATTATTGTCCATCAATAATTCTGCTGGGTTTTCGAGTGCTTCTTTTACGGCTACTAAAAATCCAACTGATTCTCTACCATCAATAATTCTGTGGTCGTAAGATAAAGCTACATACATCATTGGGTGAATTTCTACTTTACCATCTACCGCAATCGGTCTTTCGATAATGTTGTGCATTCCCAAAATTCCTGATTGTGGCGGATTTATAATTGGTGTAGATAACATACTTCCAAAAACACCACCATTAGAAATAGTAAATGTTCCACCAGTCATATCGTCAACAGTGATTTGTCCGTCGCGAGCCTTGATTGCCAAACGTTTGATTTCCGCTTCAATCCCACGGAATGTTAAGTTTTCGGCATTTCTTACTACTGGAACCATTAATCCTTTTGGTCCTGAAACGGCAACTGAGATGTCACAAAAATCAAATGAAATTTTTTCTTGACCATCTATCATTGAGTTAACATCAGGATACATTTGTAGGGCTCTTGTTACAGCTTTGGTAAAAAACGACATAAAGCCAAGGTTTAATCCACCATGTTTAGCTTTGAAAGCATCCTTATATTCATTTCTTATTTTGTTAATTGGCGTAATGTTTACCTCGTTAAATGTAGTTAACATGGCAGTTTCGTTTTTAGCCGAAACCAATCTTTCTGCCACTTTGCGACGCAGCATTGACAATTTTGTTCTTTCCGAACCACGATTTCCGCCAGTTGGAGTTCCCATTGAAGCTTGTGCATTTACTGCATCATCTTTAGTGATTCTGCCCCCTTTTCCAGTTCCAGAAACGGTTGATGCGTCAATATTTTTTTCGTCCAAAATTTTTCTTGCCGCTGGAGATGGCGTTCCTGAAGCATAAGATTTTTCTTCTTTAGCAGCAGGTTTCGCTTCTTCTTTTTTAGGCGTTTCTTTTGGAGCTTCAGCTTTTGGAGCTTCTTCTTTGTTGTCTTCTTTTTTATCTGATTTTGGAGCTGCATCGCCAGATGGTTTTCCGTCTGTATCGATGTGGCAAACCACTTGGCCAACAGCTACAGCGTCACCTTCTTCAGCTTTTAAAGTGATGATTCCGCTTGCTTCTGCGGGTAACTCTAATGTTGCTTTATCCGAATCTACTTCGGCAATAGCTTGGTCTTTTTCTACATAATCGCCGTCTTTTACTAACCAAGTTGCGATTTCAACTTCTGTGATGGATTCCCCTGGTGAAGGAACTTTCATTTCTAAAATCATCTTATCTTTTGTTTAAGGTTTGAAATGTTTAAAGTTTAAAGTTGCTCACGAACTTTACACCTTAAACCTGAAACTAATATTTTAACTAAATAAATCTTTATCAAATACCATTGCAATTGCTGTGGCGTGACGTTTTTTAGAACGTGCGTAACTTCCGGCAGCTGGTGCACTGTAAGCTTTAAGCGATGCAACCCTGAATTTTACCAAATCAAAATTCATAAGCATGTAACTGTAAGCTCCCATGTTGCGTGGTTCTTCTTGTGCCCAAACGTAATCGTCAGCGTTTGAATATTTTTCGATAATAGCTTTTAACTGATCCACCGGAAGCGGGAAAAGTTGTTCGAGCCTTACAAATGCTACATCATCACGACCGTTTGCTTCTCTTTCGGCAACCAAATCGTAATAAAATTTTCCGGTACAGAAAACTAAACTTTTTACTTTTTTAGCGTTTGCGATTGGATCGTCTAACACTTCTTGGAAACTTCCGTTTGCCAATTCATCAACGGTAGAAACTACTGATGGATGACGCAATAAACTTTTTGGCGTGAAAACAATCAAAGGTTTTCTGAAAGTTGTTTTCATTTGGCGTCTTAACAAGTGGAAAAAGTTTGCCGGTGTGGTACAATCTGCTACAAACATGTTGTGGTTGGCGCAAAGTTGTAAATACCGTTCCATTCTTGCCGAAGAGTGTTCTGCTCCTTGACCTTCGTAACCGTGTGGCAATAACATGACCAAACCGTTTTGGTTGTTCCATTTATCTTCTGCGGCAGAAATATATTGGTCAATCATGATTTGGGCTCCGTTAGAAAAATCTCCAAATTGTGCTTCCCAAATAGTCAAGGTTTTTGGTGCTGCAAGTGCATAACCATAGTCAAAACCTACAACGCCATATTCTGATAATAATGAATTGTAAATATCGAAACGACCTTGCTGGTGTTTTAAATTTTGTAACAAAATAATTTCATCTTCAGCGTCTTCAGTTTTGATAACTGCGTGACGGTGAGAGAAAGTACCGCGTTCCACATCTTGACCAGAAATTCTTACACTGAAACCTTCGGTGATTAATGATCCGTATGCCAATAGTTCTCCCATCGCCCAATCTAACTTATCGTTTTCGAACATATTTTTTCGATCATTGATAAGTTTTTGGATTTTGCTGATGAATTTTTTGTCAGATGGCAAAGTGGTAATTGTTTCGGCAATTTCAGTCAAAATTTCTTTCGAAAAAGCGGTATTCACCTTTTGAAGCATTTCGGTTTCATCTGCCTGAACGTATCCTTCCCACTCATTTTGCATGAATGGTGTGATGATGGTTAAATCTTTTTTGCGCGAAGCTTCAAGATTTTCGTCCAACATTTTTTTGTAATCTTTTTCTAATTTTCCTACATAATCTCCATCGATAATGCCTTGTTCAATAAGAGTTGCAGCGTACAAATCACGTGGGTTTTTATGTTTGGCAATCAGTTTGTATAATTTCGGTTGGGTAAAACGAGGTTCATCGCCTTCGTTATGTCCGTATTTTCTGTATCCTAATAAATCAATAAACACGTCGCGACCAAATTCCATACGGAAATCAAGTGCAAAAAGCATGGCGTGAACCACGGCTTCGGCATCGTCTGCATTTACGTGTAAAACTGGCGACAAGGTTACTTTTGCAATATCAGTACAATAAACTGATGATCTTGCATCAAGATAATTGGTGGTAAAACCAACTTGGTTATTAATCACAATGTGAATGGTTCCTCCGGTTTTGTAACCATCTAATTGCGCCATTTGAACGATTTCGTAAACAATTCCTTGTCCGGCAACGGCAGCATCACCATGCAAAGCAATAGGCAACACTTTCGAAAAATCGTCCGGATAATAACGGTCTTGTTTTGCTCTGGTAATTCCTTCAATAACAGCACCAACGGTTTCTAAGTGTGAAGGATTTGGAGCTAAATTAATATTAATATTTTTTCCTGATTTTGTTTTTTTATCTGCCGTAAGTCCCAAGTGATATTTCACGTCACCATCAAAAAGCGCGTCATCATCGTAATCTTTTCCGTCAAATTCCGAGAAAATATCTTGAGTATTTTTGCCAAAAATATTAGCTAAAACATTTAAACGACCTCTGTGAGCCATTCCCATGACAAATTGTTCCACGCCTTTTTCAGCAGCTGCTTCAATCAAGGCATCCAAGCCTGGGATTAGAGATTCACCACCTTCAAGAGAGAAACGTTTTTGTCCCACATATTTGGTGTGAAGGAAATTCTCAAAAGAAACCGCTTCATTTAGTTTGCTTAAAATATGTTTTTTTTGATTTTCGTCAAATTTTGGATGGTTGTCATTATAACCAATTTTCGCCTGAATCCACTCAATCACTTTGGGATCGCGGATGTACATGTATTCTACACCAATGTGCGAGCGATAAATGCGGTCAAGATGGGCTAAAATATTTTTTAACGAAGTAGGTTCAATTCTAATGGCTTTTGCGGCATCAAAAACGGTTTCTAAATCTGCATCAGAAAGATCAAAATTGGAAAGTTCGAGATTTGGCGAAAAAATCCTTCTTTCTCTTACCGGATTGGTTTTGGTAAAAAGATGGCCACGCGTCCTGTAAGCATCAATGAGTTTTAAAACATTAAATTCTTTTTGTAATTTTTCAGAAATTTTGCTTACATCCACATTTGATGAAGCTGCATATGAAGCCATTTGTTGAGCAGGTTCTATGCCATTTTCTTCGTTATATGTCGCCATTCCGAAATCAAAACCTTGGAAAAAACTTCTCCAGCTTGGTTCTACGCTATCCGGATTTTGAAGGTATTCATCATATAATTGAGCGAAAAATTCTGTGTGGGCCGCGTTTAAAAAGGAAAACCTATCCATAATTATAATTGAAAGTCCTAATTTGTTAAAATTTTTTTTGCAAAAGTACGATATTTACCGTAATATCATTTGAAATTCTTACTTTTATCTCTTAAACTTAACTTAAAATTACGCCATGAAAAATTGTATAGAAAACCTTTTCGCTAAATTTAAAATCACCACCGTTTTTTTATTTATTTTTTCCGTTGGTTTTTCCCAACAAAACAATTCCGATTTTGAAAGTAAAATAAGATTTGGTGGCGGTTTAGGCGTTAGTTTGGGTTCTGGCTTTACGAATATTATTTTGGCTCCAAGTGCCATTTACGACTTCAATCCGTATTTTTCGGCAGGTTTGGGATTTCAAGGGAGTTATGTGAAGCAACGCAATTTTTACGAATCGTTTATTTACGGGCCAAGTGTCATCACACTTTTTAATCCCATTGAAGAATTGCAAATTTCAGCAGAGTTAGAACAACTTCGTGTGAATACCGAATATGAAGATGGGAATTTGCCACAAAGCGAAAATTTTTGGAATACCGCCTTGTTTTTAGGAGCTGGTTACAGAACGCAAAATGTTACTGTTGGTATTCGATATAACGTGTTGCACGACGATGATAAAAATATCTATGCCAATGCGTTTATGCCGTTTGTGAGGGTTTATTTTTAATATTTTTTCAAAACCTATTCCTAAACCACACTTTTTGCCATTCTCGTTTTAAGATTAAAAACGAAACTTCTTTCGAAAGTTGGACTAAATCCGAACCGTCTAAAGCTTTTATTTCTTCTTCAGAAACGTCGATGATATACAGCAAATTCAAGTATTCCGCGAAACGATAACTGATCAAGCGGTAAATTTTTTCGTGTAATTGAATGGTCAATTCTTCGGGCGAAGTACTCATGGGGAAATCCAGCGGTTCGTTGGCTAGATTAAAATCCTTATTAATTTGTTCCAAAAGTTTGGCGTACAAGAGTTCGTTTTCGGCTAACGAAATAATCTCTTCAGTAGATTTTGGTACAACGTAATTCATTTTTTAAACGTCGCGTTTCATTAGGCTTTCGCCAAATTTTCTCAACACACTTTTTTGTGCATCGCCAATTTCTAAAGTTTCTAAAACGGTAAACGCTTTTTCGGTAAACAACGCAATGGCTTCTTGGGTCAATTTTGAGGATTTGGTTTGTATAAAAATTTCTTTAACTGAAGCTACTTTTTCTGAATTATCATTCGGTTGAATAGAATATAAATCGAGCAAACTATTTTTTTCTTCGGCGGAAGCCAATTCTAAAGCCTTGAGATAAAGATAAGTTTTTTTATTTTCGATAATGTCGCCACCTACTTGTTTGCCAAAGGTTTCCGGGTTGCCAAAAGCATCAAGGTAATCGTCTTGCAACTGAAACGCAATGCCTAAATTCAGCCCAAAATCATAAATTTTCTGACAATTTTCTTTAGAAGTTTGCGCAATAATGGCTCCCATTTTCATTGCAGCAGCAACCAAAACAGCGGTCTTGTATTCAATCATCTTTAAATATTCGTTGATGGTTACATCATCACGAACTTCAAAGTCCACATCCCATTGTTGTCCTTCACAAACTGCTAATGCGGTTTTGCTAAACAATTTTGCCAAAGCCTGAAAAGTTTCGGGATTGTATTTTTCAAAATATTGGTAGGCCAAAATGAGCATCGCATCTCCCGATAAAATTCCGGTATTGAGGTTCCATTTTTCGTGAACCGTTTCTTTCCCACGACGCAATGGAGCGTCATCCATAATATCATCGTGAACCAAAGAAAAATTATGAAAAACTTCTATGGCAAGTGCTGCCGGAAGCGCTTCCTGATAATTTTTCCCAAAAATTTCTGCCGTTAAGAGTGTTAAAATAGGGCGGATTCTTTTGCCTCCTAAGTTGAGAATGTAAAGTATTGGATCATATAAACCTCGTGGTTCTCGTGACTGAATATTTTCCTCTAAATAAGCTGTAAAATGTTTGTGGTAAATAGCTACAGGTTGCATGAGTAATTTTTTGGCTAATGTAAAACATTTATAGTTATAGCGCAAAACCTTGCGGAATTGTTATCCGAAAACGTTTTTTGTTAAAAAACAGTTAAGAAGCGATTTGACAATTTTGTCAAACAAAAATGTTTATATCTTTGCATTGACAATTTTGTTAAATATTTTAGTTAAATAATTATGTCAGTAAAAAAAGATGAAGCAACCGAGGAGTTGATAAAAAATACCGCCAAAAAATTATTCTTTGGTGAAGGTAAATTTAACGCTACTACTCAGGAAATTGCAGATGCCGCAGGAGTTAACCGTACTTTGATTAATTATTATTTTCGTTCGCGCGATAAACTTTTTGACTTGGTTTTTCAAGATGCGATGGATTACGAGCATAAAAGGAGAGAAGCTATTGTTTTTTCTGAACTTCCTTTTAAAGCCAAAATAGAAGAATTTATTGATGAAGCTTACCAATCTGCAAAAGAATATCCATATCTCGAAATGTATTTGGTTACACAATTCAATAAAGGCTGTTTTCATAAAGACGAAGAAGGAATGGAGCGGATTTTAAAGAAATTTTATGAAGAATTTGAAGTAGCGATGACGAATAAATTAATCCGTAAAACTGAACCAATCCAGTTTATTCTAAATATGATATCACTAGTTTCATTTCCTATTTCAATGCGACCTTTATTACAAATATCGATGCATTTAAATGATGGAGAATACGATAGAATTTTGCAAGATCGCAAAAAAATTATCATGGACACGCTTTTTATCAAATAACCCAACCTATTATTATTAGAACAATGAACATAAAAACAATCCTTAAATCTGCGATGATTTTAATACTTTCCACGGGTTTTTCCGTAGGAAGTTTCGCACAAGTGCAAAATCTCACGTTGCAAGACGCTATCGAATATGCGTTGAAAAATAAAGTTGAAGCCAAAAAAGCCAAGCTTGCTGTGCAAAATAGCAATTACCAAATTGAGGAAGTTCGCTCGAGAGCATTGCCCAATATTTCGGCTTCGGGAAATATTACATACAACCCAATTTTGCAATTAAACGCTTTGCCAGGAGATTTTTTTGGAGCTCCGGGAACCACAATTTTAGCACCTTTGGGACAAGAATGGGTTTCTACAGCAGGGGTAAATTTAAACCAAACTTTATTTGACCAATCGGTTTTTACCGGATTAAAAGCCGCAAAAACCACCAGAGAATTTTACCAAATTAACGAGCAACTCACAGAAGAACAAGTAATCGAAAGAGTGGCAAATGGTTATTATCAGGTTTTTGTAACCCGCGAACAAGTGAAAATTTTGAATAGTAATTTAGAAAACACCAATAAAGTTCGCAACATTATCAATGGTCAATACGAAAATGGTTTGGCTAAAAAAATTGATTTAGATCGAATGACGGTAAACGTTTCAAACATCAGAACGCAATTACAACAAGCGCAAAATGCCGTTCAGATACAAGAAAACGCCTTAAAATTTTATATCGGAATGCCAATTGAAACACCAATAATTTTAACCGAAACAGAAATTGCGGTAAAACCTGTTGCCGAAGGAGAACTTACTGACGTTACGCAATTGACACAGTATTTGGTTTTAGACAAACAATCGGAATTATTGAAATTTCAAAAACAATCAGTTCAAGCGGAATTTTTCCCGAGATTATCGTTAACAGCAGGTTATAATTATATTGGTCAAGGGCCGGAATTTCCTTGGTTTGCCAAGCCTTCAGATGGCGTTTACTGGTCTGATTTTTCAACCGTAGGTTTAAATTTAAGTGTTCCTATTTTCAATGGATTTGGAACAAGAGCAAAAGTACGTCAGGCAGAAATTGAAATTCAACAAATGGAAGTCGATAAAGAAGATACCAAACTGGCTTTGAACCTTGCTTTTGAAAATGCTAAAACACAAATGATTAACAGTATTGCCACGATTGAAGTGCAACAAGAAAATGTTCAGTTAGCAAAAGAAGTTCTGGCAAATACACAAAATAATTATCAAAACGGTTTGGCCACATTAACGGATTTACTCGATGCCGAAAATTCTTCAATCGAAGCACAAACCAACTATAATTCGGCATTGCTGGATTATAAATTGGCTGAAATTCAACTTATAAAATCAAGAGGTCAACTCAAATCATTAATCAACCCATAATTTTATCTTATTCAAATGAAAAAAATAATTTATATAGTAATTGCTTTAGCAATCGTTGGTGCAGGTGCATATACTTTGATGAACAACAAAAAGAAAAACGAGGAAGAAACCGCTGTTGTGGCACAAAAAAACAGCGCTGTAACGGTAAAAACGCAAAAAATTGCAAGCGAAAATTTAGCAAACGAATTTGTCGCCAATGGAAATTTTGCGCCTTTGCAAGAATTGAGTTTTTCTGCCGAAAATTCTGGAAGAGTACAGCGTGTTTTGGTACAAGAAGGAAGCGTAGTAAGAATTGGTCAAACATTAGCAATAATTGAAGGTGATCGTCTTTCAGTAGATGTAAATAATGCTAAAGCCAACTATCAAAATGCTTTGGCAGATAGTCAAAGATTTGAAAATGCATTTAAAACCGGAGGTGTTACCAAGCAACAATTGGATCAGGCGAAGTTGGCACTTTCTAACGCAAAAGCACAATTGGACCAGGCAAAAATTAATTTTGGCGATGCCACAATCAAATCTACCATCAACGGAATTGTAAATAAAAAATATATCGAGCCAGGCTCAGTAGTTTCTCCCGGAACGCCTCTTTTCGACTTGGTAAACGTATCAAAATTAAAATTGAAAGTTACTGTAAATGAAAGTCAAGTAGCAGCTTTAAAAGTAGGTTCGCCGGTAAAAGTGAAAGCAAGCGTTTATCCTGACAAAGAATTTTCGGGAAAAATTACTTTCGTAGCGCCAATGGCAGATGCATCATTAAATTTCCCAGTAGAAATTGAAATCAGCAATAACGCTAATAACGATTTGAAAGCCGGAATGTACGGAACCGCTCATTTTGCTACAAACTTAGAACAAAAAACACCACTTAAAATTGTACCGAGAGCAGCATTTGTAGGAAGTGTTGCCAATAACGAAGTTTTTGTAGTAAAAGACAGCGTTGCCAGATTAACAAAAATTATTTCTGGAAGAATTTTTGGCGAAAAAGTAGAAGTTCTAGACGGATTGAATGAAGGTGACGAAGTAGTGATCAGCGGTCAAATTAATTTAACTGATGGAACTAAAGTTCAAGTTGTAAAATAATTGATTTTTTCCCTTTCGGAAAATTTCAACAGCACACAAAATATATGAAATTAGCAGAAATATCCATAAAAAGACCTACGATTATTGCGGTCTTATTTATCATACTAACTTTGGGAGGGATTTTTAGTTATACCCAGTTAGGTTATGAGTTAGTTCCCAAATTTGAAATGAACGTAGTGACCATTTCTACGGTTTATCCTGGAGCTTCACCGTCGGAAGTAGAAAATACGGTCACGAAAAAAATTGAAGATGCGATTGCTTCGCTCGAAAATGTAAAAAAAGTAGAGGCAAAATCTTACGAAAGCTTGTCATTGGTAATGGTAACGTTAACCGCCGATGCTGATGCAGATTATTCTCTGAACGATGCGCAACGTAAAATTAATGCCATCTTAAAAGATTTACCGGATGATGTAGATCCGCCGTCATTAGTGAAATTTTCCATTTCGGATTTGCCCATTATTACCATTGGTGCTACCGCAAATATGGATCAGGTAGAATTTTACGATTTGCTTGATAAAAAAATCCAACCGGTTTTATCACGTGTTCAAGGTGTAGCTCAGGTAAATTTAGTGGGTGGTGAAGAAAGAGAAATTCAAGTAAGTCTTGATGCCAAAAAAATTCAAGGATACGGGCTTTCAGTGCCACAAATTCAGCAAACATTATTAGCCTCAAACCTTGATTTCCCTACCGGAAATATCAAAACAAGAGAAAACGCTACCTTAATTCGTTTGGCAGGAAAATATAAAAACGTCGAAGAACTAAGAAATCTTGTAGTTTCAACGAACAACGGAATCCAAATTCGTTTAAAAGATGTTGCCGATGTCCAAGATGCTCAAAAAGAAGTAGAAAAAATTGCGCGTGTCAACCAAAACAGTGCGATTTTATTACAAGTGATCAAACAATCGGATGCCAATGCAGTTGCGGTAAGTGAAGAAATTCAAAAAACGGTTTCTCAATTGGAAGCTGATTATAAATCGAACGGCGTAAAATTAGCCATTGCAGATGATACCACACAGTTTACGCTTGTAGCGGCAAATTCAGTAATGAAAGATTTATTCATTGCGATTTTCTTGGTTGCCTTTGTAATGTTATTTTTCTTACACAGTTTTAGAAACGCATTAATTGTAATGGTCTCCATTCCAGCATCATTGATTGCCACGTTTATCGGAATTTACTTGTTAGGCTACACCCTTAACTTGATGAGTTTGTTAGGACTTTCACTCGTGGTTGGAATCTTAGTAGATGACGCCATCGTGGTTCTCGAAAATATCCACCGACACATGGAAATGGGGAAAAATAAAGTTCGTGCCGCTTACGACGGAGCTTCAGAAATTGGGTTTACCGTAACAGCAATTACTTTAGTAATTGTGGTGGTTTTCTTACCAATTGCCATGAGTACCGGATTGGTTTCTAACATCATCACACAATTTTGTATGACGGTTGTAATCGCTACTTTATTATCATTGTTAGCCTCATTTACCATCGTGCCTTGGTTGTTTTCTCGTTACGGAAAATTAGAGCACATTACTAACAAAACATTTTTCGGAAGAATTATTTTAAAATTCGAAAATGGCTTGGACAAATTTACACATTGGGTTACTGATGTATTAAAATGGTCTTTGCGACATAAAATTATCACTTTACTAATCGTTGTAGTCTTGTTTTTTGGTTCATTAGGATTAGCAGCTGGAGGATTTATTGGAGGAGAATTTTTTGCCAAAATCGATAAAGGCGAATTCATGGTTCAGGTAGAATTACCAAAAGATGCTTCTATCGAACAATCAAATTTTGCGGTACAAAAAGCTGAGAAATTTTTGAGTTCTAAACCAGAAGTGGTAGGTTTAATCACAACAGTAGGACAAACTAGTGACGGTTTTGGAGGTTCACAAACTACTTTATACAAATCCGAAATTAAAGTAACGCTAAACGACAAATCCGAACGGGAAGACAATACTTTCGTTTACGCTGCCAAAACTAAACGTGAACTCGAAAAAGTTTTAGTTGGAGCCAAAATTAAAACCGTTCCTGTAGGATTATTTGGAGCAGATCAAGCGCCTTTGATGTTAACCGTAACCGGTGCCAACCAAAAAGATGCGATGGCTTTCGCCGAAAAAGCAGCAGCCGAACTCCGCAAAATTCCTGGAGCAACTGAAATTAAACTAACATCCGAAGACGGAAATCCAGAAATTAACGTTCAGGTAGATCGCGATAAAATGTCACTTTTAGGACTCGACCTTCAAACGGTAGGAATGACCATGCAAACGGCCTTCAACGGTAACACTGATGGAAAATTCCGTGCCGGAGAATATGAGTACGATATTAACCTTCGCTATGACGAATTTAACCGAAGCAATTTTAACGATGTTAGCGAATTAATTTTCATCAACAAAGCAGGCCAACAAGTAAAATTGTCACAATTTGCCACCATTACCCAAACTTCTGGACCAAGTTTGCTCGAACGTAGAGACAAGTCTCCGGCGGTAAGCATCGAAGCACAAACCGTTGGTCGTCCTGCCGGAACCGTTGCCGTAGAATGGGAAGAAATTTTCTCAAAAATAGAACGTCCCGCAGGTGTAGGTTACGTTTGGGGTGGAGACATGGAAAACCAATCCGAAGGATTCGGAACATTAGGAATCGCACTTTTGGCGGCAATTATCTTAGTTTATTTGGTAATGGTAGCGTTATACAACAGTTTCGCCACGCCATTTGTTGTACTATTTTCCATTCCGCTTTCCTTCATCGGAGCGTTGGTAGCCTTGGCATTGACCAATAATTCCCTCAACGTATTTACCATTTTGGGAATCATCATGCTAATCGGTTTGGTTTGTAAAAATGCTATCTTGTTAGTCGATTTTGCCAACCATCGTAAAGAAGCCGGCGAATCAACTTACAACGCCTTAATCCAAGCCAATCACGCACGTCTTCGTCCCATTTTGATGACCACAATTGCCATGGTTTTTGGTATGTTCCCAATCGCAATCGCCTCTGGAGCCGCAGCCGAAATGAACAACGGATTAGCATGGGTAATCATCGGAGGATTAATTTCCTCACTATTCTTAACCTTAGTCATTGTTCCGGTTGTATATTCTATCTTCGATAGCATTAAAAACCGCATCAACAAAGGAAAAGAAGAAACAGATTACGCCACATTAATCACCGAAGATTACGACCACAAGGAATTAAGCGAAGACGGTTTCACCCCGAAACACTAATTCTAAATACCACTTTTTTCCTGAAAATCCCGACTGATTTAAAACTAGTCGGGATTTTTTTTTGGAGCCTCCCTAAGCACCGGGACTAGGCATTTTTTAAACGAATTTCCCGCTGTACATTTCAATCTTTTCTTTTTTTCATAAAAAACATGAGAAAACTCTAAGCGAGTTAATACAGAGTAGATTACATTAAGGAGGTCTCTTATAGGTAACGATTTAGTAATGGTGCTAACTGCACTCACTTTCAGTGGTTTTCTCCTTGTAACTCAGCGCAAAATTACAAAATATGAATAACATCTTTTGTGCTAAGCAGATTTTTTTGCTTTTTAAACACTATATAAAATAGCATTCAGTATTATATAGGGAAAAGTAAACCCGTATAAGAAAAAAAATATTACCCAACTTGGGTGTAACTTGGGAAAAAGAGCGATTGATAATCCTAATCTTTGTAAAGAGCAATTCTTCAATTGCAATTAGTATTCTAACAAAAACTATATTGCCATGAAATACTCTTTACATAAAATCATTGACGATATAAGTCAATATGAAAACAAAATTGTAAATGAGGCATCTGGGGCTTTGGACGAGGCACTCAAAATGATTAGCTATTTACAAGAAGTCCTTACCTCATTAAAAGCATCTGTTATAAAAGAAGGTTTTGGGAGTGAATGGGAAGAAATCAATTTTTTCAGGAACGTCAAACCTGGTATTCTTGGTAAACTGATTTATTATAACAAGGTTTATCGAATTGAATGTGCCTGTCCTCTAGGTAGCGGAAAAATATACAGGAACTATTTTTCCAACCAAATAAGAGAACTCAAGCAGGAATTTGAAGAACACATTTTTAATTCCGAATTCTACAGATACTATCGGTCGGGAAGAAATGACCGAGATCAAACCTTTTTCAGATTGGGCAATATTAATCTCTATGATGGGTTGAACAGCTTTGTTTTTGAAATCGACCATCACTTTTCCACTTATTATGATTATAAAGTTGCACGCATCATAGCCAACGATCTGCTCCAAAATTATTTGCATCTTAAAATAGATTCAATCGAGGACAGTAACTTTAAGGATGAAGAAGCCACTAAAGACATTTTTTGGACGAGTAGTAAAAACGCCCTTGTAGAACTCATTTATGCGATGTATGCTTCAGGAGCTGTGTCACATGGAAAAGTGGGCATAAGAAAACTAAGCATGGTAGCGCAGATAGTTTTTAGTGTTTCGTTGGGTGATCTTCATCATGCGTTTCACCGTATGAAAACAAGAGCAGGTTCCCGGACAGCATTTTTAGACCAACTCAAAATTTCTCTAGAAGAATACATGGATAAAGATCTTTAGTCATTTTATACAACTTACATTCAAATAAGTTAAAAGCAGTACCAAAAACGTACTGCTTTTTCTTTTACCCATATCTGCCAATTGGCAAATGTTAGCAAAACTCCTTTCTAAAACTCTTCTAATGCCTTGAAATCACTGTAAAACAAGGACTTTTCCTAATTGTGAAAATTTAAAAAAACAGACAAACCAATTGGTAAGGCTTGGCAGACAAACCCTGCCACACTTCTCAATTTTGCATAAGCGACATTAAAGAGTTGTACAATGAAAATTATAACAATTGAAGAAGAGGCATGGAAACAGTTGAACAACCGTATCAATGCCATTGCCGATTACCTTAAAAGACAGGAGAAAAATAGCTACGATGAGCTATGGTTGAATAACCATGAGGTATGCCAATATCTGCATATCAGCGAAAAAACCCTATGGCGAATGCGTACCAAGGGTGAGATAGCTTATTCAAAGCTCTATGGACAATATTTCTATACCATAGGGGCTATCAAGGATATGCTAAATGCCAATGCTGTACAAATCAGTGACGACTATGTAAAAGAGCTGATTGCAAGAGGCAAAAGCTATATCGAAAAAGGCAGAAAGTTGAATACTGGCAAGCAATAAGACTACCATTAAACATATAAATATGAATATCGACAGAATTGAATTTATAGCGTGGATGGAGCGTATTTTAGAACGTCTTGATCTATTAAAAGAGCATATAGATGAAAGCAAGAGAAGCCGTAACAGTATAGACGGTGAAGAATTATTGGATAATCAGGATTTGCTACAGATGTTGAAAATAAGTAACCGCTCATTACAACGGTATCGCTCCATCGGTAAGCTGCCTTACTATACAATTAGCGGAAAACTCTACTACAAACTATCGGATGTACACCAGTTTATCAGGGAAAGTTTTAATCCTCCCGCCAAATAAATAAAGCCAAACAGTGACAAATGCTGCCTTTAACTGCCAATTGCCCTAAACCAATGAACGGTTCTTATACATTCGGCAATGAATAATAAATATTTGATAGTATGAGTGAAGAAATAACAACACAAAAAATGCCCGAACAATTTTCAGACATACTTCTAGTATTGGATAAAGAGAAAAAGAAAATTCAGGCTGTAAAGAGTATTGATGAAAACGGGAATATGGAAACCGTTAATCTTACTAAAAAAAATCAGAACCAGTTTATGCGGGTGGACAAACATGGAGACTTCTTTTCCAACTTCTTCTCCAATTTTTTTAGCCAGCTAAAGAACCCTAGCAATTTTTCATTCTTCAAGGTACCTGCACCTCTTGCGGTTGAGAAAGCACAGGAAATGCAGCAACAAATAAACAATCCAACTCCCGAGGGAGAAAAAGTGATGAAAGATCAAGAATTAAAACCAGACTTAAACCAGGATCAAAAACAAGTAAATCAAAATAATATGGAAACAACACAAGCAACACCGGAAACCGGCGAATACCGCTATAAGCCGGAACAGATTGATTGGGAAACAATGAACAATCTCGGATTAAACAAAGAGAAGCTCGAAAAAATGAACCTCCTTGATCCTTTATTGAAAGGCTACAAAACCAATGAGCTTGTACCCGTAAGCCTCAATCTTGGTACTGCTGTTACCCGCATGGATGCCCGGTTATCCTTGCAAGCCAATGAGGACGGGCAGGTAGTGGTTGCCATTCATGGTATTCGAAAAGAGCCGAACCTGAACTTTGAGTTTTTCGGACACAAGTTCAACGAAGAAGATAAAAACAACCTGCTTCAAACCGGAAATATGGGGCGTGTGGTTAATCTGACTAACCCTAAAACGGGTGAAACAATTCCATCTATTATTAGTGTGGACAGGCTTACTAATGAATTGGTAGCATTGCGAACTGATAGAATTAAAGTCCCTGACGAAATTAAGGGTGTGAAACTTGATGATGCACAAAAACAAACTTTAGCGGAAGGCAAACCCCTTTACATCGAAGGCATGATTTCTAAGAAAGGTGCCGAGTTCAACGCCACTGTACAGTTCAATGCCGATAAGCGTTATGTCGAGTTTCTTTTCGACAGAAGCAATACCAATCAACAAGCTCAAAGCAACGGCCAAAGTAATCAGCAAAGCCAATCGCAGGAAGCACCGAGAACATTCAGGGGCAAAGATTTGGATAATGAGCAATACAATAAGTTCAAAGATGGTCAGACTGTTTATTTAACCGGATTGGTTGACAAGAAAGGAAAGGAATACAACGGTTATATCACCTTCAATAAAGAAACAGGCAAAACGGATTTCTCTTTCCAAAACCCGAATAAGCTAAAAGAGCAGGTAAAACCTACCGAAGCCCACAAAACGCAAATTGCGGTTAATTCGGAAGGCAAAACCAACGAAGCGACAAAAAATATTAAGGAGCCTTTGAAATCAGGACAGAAAAGTCCCGACAGTAAAAAGCAGCAGGAACAACAGGAAAAACCAAAAGCCCCTGCTAAGTCAAAAGGCGTAAAAAGGTAATCACTAAAAACAGCATTATATGAAAGTAGTGATTGCAGAAAAGCCAAGCGTGGCAAGGGAAATAGCCAGCTTGTTGGGTGCTTCCGAAAAAAAGGATGGCTACCTGACAGGCAATGGCTATTTTGTTACCTGGGCATTCGGACACCTGGTAGGATTAGGAATGCCTGAAGACTATGGTATTACGGGATTTGACAAAGCATCTCTACCGATACTTCCAAATCCCTTTTTGCTTACTGTTCGTAAAGTAAAAAAGGACAAGGGCTACACCGCAGATCCGGGGGCGCAAAAGCAACTGAAAGTAATTGAACAGGTATTTAACCGTTCAGATAGCATCATCGTGGCTACCGATGCGGGACGTGAGGGCGAATTGATATTCCGCTACATTTATGAATACCTGAAATGCAAGAAGCCTTTTGAACGGCTTTGGATCAGCTCACTTACAGAAAAAGCAATCAAGCAGGGCCTTGATAATCTTAAACCGGGAAAGGCTTTTAACGGGTTGTATCAGGCAGCGCAAGGAAGAAGCCGTGCCGACTGGATTGTGGGCATCAACGCTACTCAGGCATTAAGCATAGCCGCCGGTAATGGGATATATTCACTCGGAAGAATACAAACACCTACGCTGGCTCTGATATGCAAGCGTTATCTGGAAAATAAGAATTTCAAAGTGCAGCAATATTGGCATATACAATTGCTACATAGCAAAGAGTTTATTGATTTTAAATGCCTTTCCAAAAACAAATGGGATGATCAAAAGCTGGCAGAAGATACGTTGAAATCTATTGAAAGAGCCACAAGCGTTACCGTTACTTCCGTGGAAAGTAAAAGCATTACGGAGCAACCACCTTTACTGTTTGATTTGACAGGATTGCAGAAAGAAGCGAACAAGAAGCTGAACCTTTCAGCCGAGGAAACTTTGAACATTGCTCAAAGCCTGTATGAGAAAAAGTTCATCACCTATCCCCGAACTGGGAGCAAGTACATACCCGAAGATATGTGGGCAGAGATCCCCAATCTTGTGAGAGCCTTACAAGATAGAGAAAGCTGCAAACAAGCCGTAACCAAAATGAAATGGGGACGGTTCAATAAACGTATTGTCAATGACCTTCGGGTTACCGATCATCATGGCTTGCTTATTACAGATAAAATACCGTCCGCATTATCCGCAAAGGAAAATTCAGTTTATGACATGATTGCCTTTCGTTTACTGGAAGCCCTATCCCAAGCCTGCATTAAAGAAGTAACGGATATATGTTTACTGGCACTTCATTACGATTTTACTGCAAAAGGGGTTAAGATACTGGAACCAGGCTGGCGTTATATTAAAGGCAGCTTCTCCGATGATGATACAGAACCCTTGCAGGATCTTCCCGAACTTAAAAAAGGCGATGAACTCAAAATAAAGGAAGCGGCTGTTCTGGAAAAAAAGACAAAGCCGCCTGTACTCTATACTGAAGCCGGTCTTTTATCGGCTATGGAAACCGCCGGAAAGGAAATCGAGAATGAAGATGAACGAAAGGCATTACAAAACATTGGTATAGGCACTCCTGCTACAAGAGCTGCAATAATTGAAACTTTGTTTACCCGTAACTATATCCAAAGAGAAAAAAAATCTTTGGTTCCTACGGAAAAAGGATTGCAGGTATATAAGCTGGTAAAAGATAAGAAAATCGCAGATGTTGCAATGACCGCCGAATGGGAACTTGCATTGCAAAAGATTGAAACAGGTGAAAGCAATGCCGGGACATTTCAGACGAACATGGAAACTTATGCTGCGACCATTACCCAGGAACTGCTACAAACCTCCATTGCCCAAACTAACCTGCCCAAGCTCAGTTGCCCGAAATGTAAAAGCCACCAATTAATTATCAGGGATAAGATTGTAAAATGCCCCGATGAGGCTTGCAATTGGGTACAGTTCCGAAATGTATGTGAGGTGCAACTCAGCATAGCCGATATAGAAAGTCTTGTTACCAAGCGGAGAACTGCCCTGATCAAAGGGATGAAGAGCAAAGCCTGTAAAAAATTCGATGCCTATATCGTACTGAATGAAAAAGCAGAAAGCTCATTTGAATTTGAGAAAAATTAAAAGCTACAAAAAATAATGGATAATAAATCTATCATTAGCCACGATGAAATTAGGAAACTTATATACAGCATACGTAGCAAACAGGTGATGTTGGATAGCGACCTGGCCTCTTTGTATCAGGTGGAAACAAAGAACCTTAACCGTGCTGTAAAAAGGAATATTGAAAGGTTTCCTGAATCATTCTGCTTTCAATTGACCGAAGAGGAGGTAGAAAACTTGAGGTTCCAATTTGGCACCTCAAGTTTAAACCACGGCGGTAGGCGTTATTTGCCAATGGTTTTTTCAGAATCAGGGGTGGCAATGGCCTCAGCCGTTCTCCGGTCTGAAATTGCCATTAAGGTTAGCGTAGAAATTATGGAAGCCTTTGTAGAGATGCGAAGAATCCTTACCACCAATGCCTCCCTGTTTAACCGTCTGGACAAAATAGAGCTTAAACAACTGGAAGCCGACCAGAAATTTGAAGAAATATTTAAGGCGCTGGAAAGCGACAAAATTCACAGCGAAAAAGGTGTTTTTTACGATGGGCAGATTTTTGATGCTTATACGTTCGTTGCCGACATCATAAGAAATGCCGGACGTTCAATTATACTCATTGACAATTACGTTGATGATACGGTACTCACATTGCTTGGGAAACGTGGGCGGTCGGTGACTGCCACGATTTATACCAAAAATATCAGTAACCAATTACAACTTGATCTGCAACGCTACAATAGCCAGTACCCATCTATTGATGTACATACATTCGCCCAGGCACACGACCGCTTTCTTATCATTGACGGAACAGAGCTGTACCATATCGGGGCATCACTCAAAGATTTGGGCAAAAAGTGGTTTGCCTTTTCAAGAATGGATATTGAAGTCGGTAGGATGCTTCAAATTCTCAATAAGCCATAATGTATAGCTAGTTCTATTCTGTCTGTGGGTTTTCTTGTAGTGCTTCATTACGCTTCTTCATTTCTTCTTGCCATAATTCGCCTTGTATTTCTCCCCAAGTCTTAATCTCCAAGTGTTTCTTGACTGAAAACTCACATAGATTTCCAATCCAGTCATTATATCTGTGGTACGATTTAGCCTCATTTTTGTATTCTGAAAAATGGTCTCCAAATTCATTCGGCAATAATTCTTTGGCAGTTAAAATAAGTATTGGATTTGTTGGTCGATGTCCGACACCAGTTCTAAAATGGTTTACAACTTTTGAAATTTCTACTTTTTCTTCATCTGTTAATTCCTCATTTAATGTGGCAAAAGTCAAAATCGAGTTTGGAAATTCTGTTCCTAATTCAATCATTCTATCTGCATCGTCAGATGTAAAGTGCTTATAGGTCTTGCATTCGCAAAAAATTAAATCTGGAGGAATGCTGTTTTTGTGACCTTCCTGAAGTATCAAGGCGAGGTCAACCTCTTTGGTTACTTTATTTTTTATAAGTTCAAAACCAATAAGCGCAGACATATTCCCAGTGGTTTCTGCAAATTCTTCATTAAACAATTTGAGCGTTAAAAATACAGTTATGACCCCACCAACTTTATTATTCTTACTAAATGGTCCAATTCCACGATAAGCCCACTTAATATCTTGTGGGTGGTGGGTTGGTAAGCCAAAGTTGTTTCTGCAAATGGCACAAGTCATTGTCTCCATTAACTCCGTGGGAAGATAAAAAGCGTGTTGATGGCAAACTTCACATTGGAGAATTGAGCCAAATTCAATTATCTTATTTTCTATGATTTTTTTTATGTAGGAGTTGACTTGTTCATTATCATTAATTTTTAGACTCTTCTTGATTTCTCCAACTAATTGTGGATGGTAAACGGTTTTTCCGTCTTCAATTAATTCGAGCATTTTAAGTGAGGATTTATTTTGTAAAAAGTATGAGCCTCGTATGCCCCCAATATTCTTTAATACTTCTTTAGCTAAACGACCATTGGATGTTTGGTTTAATTTGTTGCCGCTTTTAGCGAAAAATACTTTGAAAAAATCTTTGGCTTTTGGAATGAAAAAATACACTTCGTCATCCTCCCTTCGAACATAGTGACTTAACCCCCCTTTGGATAACCGCCATTTGTCCCTGCCAAAAGAATGAGTTAATCTTATCCAGTCGATTGTTTCAATTCCATATATAAGCCCCGCATCATTCAAATATTCATCAAAGTAATCAAATGTAAGGTTTACTTTATGTGAGGCTGCGAGGTTGTAGTTGTATTTAAGTTTGAACGGTATATCATCAGTTTTAAACTTCACATAATTTTCCTTTACTTCTACTTGCGAATAGGTGGAATTAATTTGTGTCTGTGCGCATAATACCTTATCTGCTTCCAATACCGACCTATCTTCTGCCCAAAATCTCGGAAACCAACCTTGAAATGCGAAATTAAGATTACCTCCTATTTCGTTTTTAATATCCTGAAGTTTTTGTTCAATTTCTTGTCTCTGTTCCGGAGTTGCTGAAGTGCTAACTTGAAAATTAACGATTGAGAAACTTTGGGATTTGTCTTCTTGAAACTTGCAAAATCTTTTTATAAATCCATTAAAGTATTCATTGCTAATTTGGCTAAGAGGGATAGGAATAATGCTCCAACCAAGCGCTCGCAAATTCCAATAATTGATAATGTCATTTAACCTTGTCTCGTTTAGAAAATATATTCCTTCGCCTTTATACCAACGTCTTTCAGGCAAAGATTTAATCGCTTCTACATTGATATCTAATGTGCTAATGTTCTCATTCGGAAAATGTTCAGCAATATTCTCAAAAGTAATTTCGGGCTGTTCAAAATATGCATAGGGTTTTAATTGATTACTTAATTCTTTTTGAAAGCTGTCCACAAAGCAGCCAATGAAGGACTTTAAAAATAATCCTGAATTTTCTGTGTTGGGAAGTGAAAGTTTTAAGTTATCGTTTCTTACGAATTTAAACTCTGTTTCAATGGTATGAGAAATTAGTTCAAGAATACTTATGCCGTATCTAATTTCGCCTTTTTCAGTGCAAGAAAGAAACTCTTCAATTGTTAGTAAAGTTCTATCCCCGATTAATGTCTTTATGTAATTCTCATCTAAAGAACTGTCATAAAGAATTATGTCGGGGTCAAAATTGTCTATTGTATTTATGTAATAATTCGAAGCGTCATACTCAATGGCATATTCCCTAACGAATGCTTCTGGTAAATCTGAATGAAGTGGAAGAATTGGGCTGAAAATACCACCCCAATATGAAAATGCAATTTTTACTGCACGTTCAAATTTGCTTTCATTGTCAGGTTCAATTAAAAAACAAAATCTTATCGGCGATACTGCCTGATTTACTCCTATAGTCATTTATTTCTGTCTTATTAATGAATATCATTTAAGGTCTTTCCTTAAATAATCACAAATTCTTAAAGATGCGCAGTACGCATTCTGTGATAACGCCAGCAAGTATTTGTTTCCCAAAAATACAAATTAAATCCCTCGGTATTAATCTTCTTGTGCCAAATCCCGCCACTTAACGCCAAACCATTCCACTTCCGTAAATGCTTTTGTCACCTGCTCTAAATTTATGGTTCAGGTAATAATTCTAAATAAAATTCTATATGGATACACAACACAAAGACCTATCGTATTTCAGATTACGACTACAGGAACTACTATATACCAGCTTTCCTGAAAAGGCATACGACAACAAGTTTATAGAACAACGTTCATCGTGGGCAGCCAATGCCTATGAAAGTGCTTTTCGTTCAGGAAACTCCATCGACCAGTGCGATGAGATCGCTAACTACATCCTTTTTGAAGGCTTACGCTTCTCCAAATTCGACACCGTTTTTCAAGTGGTATGCAATGAGTTTGATTCCCTAATGGCAGACGAGGAACTGCGACCGTTCGCACTTAAAATGTTCCCTGTCTGCGAGCCTATTTTCTCCAGCTATGAACTAACCGATGACTTCGCAAACGGTCCTGAGTTTGACCTGCTCTATACCGAAATAACCGGAACCATCGCAATCTGGATAGAGGAAAATGGGCTTCAGTAAACGCCAACATCTCCAACTGAATATTGATGCCTTACGAATTGCTTTTAAACTGCAAAAGGAGAAAAGACAAGCCACCGTAGGCGAAAGACTGCTAATGAGGCAATACAGCGGATTTGGCGGTCTTAAATTCGTGCTGAACCCTATAGAGAATGCAATAGACATCAATCACTGGAGAAAGACGGAACACGACCTGTTTCCGCTAACGCAGGAACTCCACACACTACTCAAAGAAAATTCTGAAGACGATAAGCAATACCGCAGGTATGTGGATAGCATGAAAAGCTCTGTACTGACGGCCTTTTATACGCCACCACAAATCATAGATGCGGTTTCCGCAACCTTACGTGAAAGCGGCTTGGACATTCAGAAATTCCTTGAACCCTCCGCAGGGATCGGCTCATTTATACAATCTTTTTCGGAAAATCAATCGGCAAATGTTACAGCTTATGAGAAAGATTTGTTGACAGGCAAGATTTTAAAACAGCTTTATCCGAAAAGCAATATCCGTATAAGTGGTTTTGAGGAAATCCCCGAAAAAGAACAAAACAGCTATGATGTGGTTGCGAGTAACATACCGTTCGGCGACACATCCGTGTTTGATCTTTCTTATTCCAGAAGTAAAGACACAGCCAAAGTACAAGCTGCACGAAGCATTCACAATTACTTCTTTCTGAAAGGTACTGATATGCTCCGTGAGGGCGGTTTGTTAGTTTACATTACTTCACAAGGAATTTTAAACAGCCCAAAGAACGAACCGATACGCAGGGCATTGATGCAGGATAATAATCTGATTTCAGTTGTTCGCTTACCCAACAATCTTTTTACAGAATATGCGGGTACAGAAGTCGGAAGCGACCTGATTATCCTCCAAAAGAATACGGCAAAACAAAGCCTGACAGATGCGGAAGAATTCTTTTGCCAAAGCAAGCAAACGCAGTATAATACGCCTGGCAATGCACTTTTTCAGGACAGCACAAGGATTGTGCATACCGAACAGAAATTAGATACCGACCCATACGGAAAGCCTGCATTAATTTTTACACACAAAGGCGGGGTTACAGGAATTGCCAAAGACCTGAAACAAATGCTTATGAATGATTTTGAAAAGCATTTGGATTTGAATTTATATAAAGGAAAGCGTAACGATGAACCTGTTATACAAATTCCCATAACACCGCAACCGCCAGTTGTAGAACCTGTAGTAATCAGTCAGGAACGACAGTTATTAGATACACCTACAATTATTCAGCAAAGTCAACAGGAATTAAAGCAGTTAAGCATTTTCGATCTGTTTGAAAATATAGATGAACCGGTAGCGGTTCTTGCTCCGCCTAAGAGTACGACGCAAGCCAAAAGGCAAAGCACTAAAGCATACCGCCGTGCAGTAGGTCGCCAGACCGATCTGTTCAATGGGATACAGCAACCTTATACACCTCCGATTACCGATAGAACCGCCAACGGAAGCCCATCTACCAATGGCAAAAAACAGGAAGCCATCGGCGACCTGTTTTCGGGCATTAATGATAATAGCCAGGCTGCTCAACCTTCCCTCATGAATACTATTCCCGAACTTGCTCCGTATGGTGGAGAATTAAAATCATTCCACCGTAACGATTGCCTTGTATTGGATAATGGTTGGGTCGGTCATCTGCAAGATGTAGATACATCAAATGGTAAGGCTGTATTCCACCCATTGCAATTACCAGCCTCACAAAAAGCAAGAGCTGAAGCCTACATTGCTGTACGTGATGTTTACCAAGATCTTTATAACAAGGAGGCGAAGCTTCAGACCGAACACAAAGAAGAAAGAGAAAATCTTAATCAATTATACGATGCCTTTGTCAAAAGGTACGGAAACCTCAACAGTGCCGATAATATCAAGCTCATCAAAACGGACAGCTCAGGAAAAGAAATCCCTTACTTGGAGCGTGTGGTTGGTGGCGTGGTACACAAAGCCGATATATTCAGTCGCACTGTAAGTTTTTCTACCTTAACCATAACAACGGACAATCCTGAAGAAGCATTAGCGGCCTCGCTAAATAAGTACGGAAACGTGGATATGGACTATATGTCCGAAATCAGCGGTATGACTGATGACGCTTTGAAAGAAGACTTACACGGTCGTATTTATTACAATCCTCTACAAAAGGAATACGAAATATCCGAACGCTGGATTGCAGGTAACGTTGTGGAAAAAGCCCAAGAGGTACAGAACTATATTGAAAACAATCCCAATGATATCGAAGCCAAAGCAAGCCTCACCGTTTTGGAAGAAGCCCGACCAAGACGAATTGAGTTTGAAGAATTGGATTTTAACCTAGGCGAACGTTGGATACCCACTGGTATTTATGGCCGGTTTGCTTCACATCTTTTTGATACGGAGGTCAGCATTCATTACTCGGAGAGTTCTGATGATTTTTCTGTAAGCTGTAAACAAAAGAATGTTCATATATGGGATAAATACGCCGTAAAAGCTGAAAGCCGGACGTTTGACGGGATTGCTCTGCTCAAACACGCCCTTGTCAATACTACACCTGATATTACCAAAAAAGTGATGGTTGGCGATCAAGAAGTCAAGGTACGTGATATGGAAGCCATACAAATGGCGAATACTAAGATTGATGAAATCCGAACCGCTTTTACAGACTGGCTTCATGCCCAAAATGATGAATTTAAGACTAGACTTACCGACAAATACAACGACACGTTTAATTGCTTTGTCCGTCCGAATTACGACGGAACTCATCAGGACTTTCCCGGTTTAGACCGCAAAGCACTCGGAATTGAAGATTTGTATTCCAGCCAAAAGGACACGGTTTGGATGATTAAGCTGAACAATGGTGCTATCTGCGACCACGAAGTAGGTGCAGGAAAAACATTGGTAATGTGTACGGCAGCCCAGGAAATGAAGCGTTTAGGGTTGGCTCATAAGCCTATGATTATCGGGCTAAAGAGCAATGTACACGAAATTGCCGAAGCTTACCGTACCGCTTATCCACACGCAAAAATATTGTTTCCGGGCAAAGAAGATTTTACACCCCAAAAACGCCAACGTATTTTTGGCGATATTAAAAACAACGATTGGGATTGTGTTATTCTCACACACGACCAATTCGGAATGATACCGCAATCGCCCGAAATACAAAAGGAAATATTCGAACTCGAATTGGACAGCGTGGAGCGTAACCTTGATGCCCTGCAATCGCAAGGCAAGGAAGTGACCAGAGGAATGCTTGCCGGTGTAATCAAGCGAAAAGAAAACCTCGAAGTCAAACTCAAAACCCTGCAACACGATATTGAAAATCGTAAAGATGATGTGGTAGATTTTAAGATGATGGGTATAGACCATCTGTTTGTGGATGAAAGCCATCAATTTAAAAACCTGATGTTCAATACAAGGCATTCAAGGGTTGCAGGATTAGGGAATGTGGACGGAAGCCTGAAGGCTATGAACCTGCTTTTTGCTATCCGTACTATTCAGGAACGTATCAATGCCGATATGGGAGCAACCTTTCTTTCGGGAACAACGATCAGCAATTCTTTAACGGAGCTATACCTGCTCTTCAAATACCTGCGCCCACGGGCAATGGAAAAACAGGGCATTCATTCCTTTGATGCCTGGGCTGCTATTTACGCAAGAAAAACGACTGATTATGAATTTTCGGTTGCCAACAATATTGTTGCAAAAGAACGTTTCCGGTATTTTATCAAAGTGCCAGAGTTGGCACAATTCTATTCTGAAATTACGGATTACCGGACAGCAAAAGATATAGGCATTGACCGTCCTGAAAAGAACGAGGTACTGTATAACATACCGCCTACTCCAGACCAGGAAGTTTTTATCCAAAAACTGATGGAATTTGCCAAATCGGGAAATGCTTCTTTATTAGGAAGAGCTCCTTTATCTCCGTCAGAAGAAAAGGCAAAAATGCTCATCGCTACGGACTATGCCCGCAAGATGTCTTTGGATATGCGTATGGTAAGCGGTACGTATGATGACCACCCCGACAATAAAGCTTCTCATTGTGCAGTAAACATTGCTAAGTACTACAACCAATACAACTCACAAAAAGGAACGCAGTTCGTTTTTTCCGATTTGGGAACCTACCAGCCAGGCGAATGGAATGTGTATTCTGAAATCAAACGCAAACTTGTGGAAGACCACGACATTCCGGCTCATGAAGTCCGCTTTATACAAGAAGCAAAAAATGATAAGCAACGCAAGGAGCTTATCAAAGGGATGAACGAAGGCAAAATCCGTGTACTGTTCGGTTCAACCAGTATGTTGGGTACTGGTGTGAATGCACAAAAAAGAGCCGTTGCCGTTCATCATCTCGATACGCCGTGGCGACCAAGCGACCTTGCCCAAAGGGACGGCAGAGCTGTTCGTAAAGGCAATGAGATCGCCAAGTTTTTTGCAGAAAATAAAGTAGATGTAATCATTTATGCCGTAGAAAAATCATTGGATAGCTATAAGTTTAATCTGCTATACAATAAGCAACTTTTCATTGACCAATTAAAAAATAATAACCTCGGCAAGCGAACTATTGATGAGGGCAGTATGGATGAAAAATCAGGAATGAACTTTTCGGAATATGTGGCTATACTATCAGGAAATACAGACCTGTTGGATAAAGCCAAATTAGAAAAACAGATTGCCGGATTGGAAAGCGAAAAGCAGGCTTTCAATCGTTCTAAATTTGGTGCCAAGTATAAGCTGGAAGACTATTCAGCAGAACTTGACAAAGCCAAATCCCGCTTTGATCGTATGAGCCTCGACTGGGACAATTTGCAGCAACGCATACAAATGCGGTCGGATGGTACTGTTGCCAACCCTGTTATGCTATACGGTTTACCGCCTAATGCCGACATCAAGCAAATCGGCACAAAACTCAATCAGCTTGCCGATAAATCACGTACAGGCGGGGGGTATGAAGAAATCGGAAGCCTTTACGGTTTTCAGCTTTTAGTAAAAACAGAAATGTCGCAGAAAGAGGGCATTGATATTCGCGTAAACCGATTTTTGATACAAGGTGAGGGAAATATTAAATACACCTACAATAACGGTATTATCGCCAAAGATGAAAAATTGGCATCAATGAATTTCCTGAACGCTTTGGAAAAACTGCCCGGCTATATCGAGCAGGAACAAAAGAAAATTGTAGAAATACAAAAAGATTTGCCTGTTCTTCAGGAAGTGATTAATGGTACCTGGTCTAAAGAAACCCGGTTGAGCGAACTCAAAACGGGACTTGCTGCCGTTGAACGGAAAATTCAGTTGTCAATCATACCGGAACCTAAAGACGAACCGGTGGTACAGGCTGAAAAACAAAAAGAAGCTATAACATTTCGTAAAGCATTTTAAAGACCCTTTATGTCTCATCCTGTTCGTCCATTTTTTTAATGAGAGCATCTCGCAAGCCATCAAGAAATTTTGTTCTATTTATTTTCCGGGATTTTAATTCCATGAATGTGTGATAAAAATCACCTAGATTGATATTGAAAACTTTCTCAAATGTTTTCGCAATATTTTTTATGTCAGCGTTGCCATTATCAAATAATCCCTGTAAATATAATGCATAAATCAACTCTGTTAAAGCTGTTTTGCTACCAGTCCAATTTAGAGAGTAGCTATCAGGGTTTATGACCTTCTTTTTATTGGATAGCTGATCCTCGATATAAACCTGTATCTGATCATTGGCTATGATTTTAGCAACTTTATAATCATGCGAAGTCGAAAACCTATGGTCGGTTTCAAAGTATACCGTGTCCAAGCTTAATTTAAGATCATGCTTTTCTCTAACAAAAAGCTTCTCATCTATAAATGAATTGTTGGTTCTGTAATATCTGTAAAACTCAAGATTATTATCAAAAAACCTTTTGAGCTTTGCTAATTCCGCATTCAATACTTTTTTAATAGCCTTCGCTTCGTTAGGTTTTTTTGTTTCTATTTTATAAATGGCATTGTAGTAAATAAGCTTAGCAACAATCACGGGCTTTTGATGCTTAAAAAAATGTATTTCTTCTTGTAAGTTTTTAAAGCCTTTTTTGATTATAAATTCTTTCAATTCAGATAGTGTCCTAACAATAAGCTTTATAGCCGCTTCAATTCTTTGTAAAGAATAGTCGGTATCAATCTCCAAATCATTGATGGCAATTTCTAATTTAGACAACTTTTCATTGTAAAATTTTTCCATAAGATTTGGTGTTTATAGTTTATTCTATTCTTTCACAACTGTAGCCTAAATTTTGTATAGATTTAATAATCCCCGCTATCTCAATATCCTTCTGAGTTGCTTCCACTCTAAAAATTTTATCTTCATCTTCAAGATCAAAATTAGTTTTGTAGCATGGATATTCATTTAAGAAAGAAACAATTATGTTGTTCGCATCTTTATTATTCTGAACATTTGTCTTAAAAATTTCAACTATTTTCATTTGAAATTCAATCATTTAGTGTTACACTATCTCTTCGAAAAAGGTGATGGTATTTCCACATGCATCGATTAGTCTAAAATCTCTTTGCCCCCAAGGCTGAATACCAATGGCTATTGATTGATCTATAGCCCCAGTTATCAAATAGGCATCATATAATGACTGAATATCAGACACCTGAAATCTACATGAAGCAACATCTTTGTTATTATCAATTTCCTCTAAATATAGCTCGACGTCATCAATACTCATCCGAGCAAACCCATTCTTCTTATATATACAATCAAACCCTAGCTTTATCTGATAGAATTCAATTGCCTCCACAATATCGCTCACGCGAAATTGTGGGGCCACATTCTTAAATTTCATAATCAGGATTTAAAAACGGTATCTGACACCTACGCCGAATGTCAAGTTAGTACTTAACCCATAATACGGATACTTCGTAAACATATTCTTAATATCTTTTTCCGCATATGCAAAACTTCGCAAGGCTGTAAAACCAACATTTCCAGTATACTCAAACTTCCCAGCTTTATAGGTTCCCGCAAGTTCAAACGGCAACTGCCAATAGTTCATAAGTCGGTTGTTTATTCCGTTTTTCAGCTCAACGTCATACGATATGGTCTGTGGCTTAAATGCAAATCCAAGCTTAAAATTATCATTATATTTGTAGCCAACACCAATAGTGTACGCAAGACCATTTCCCTCATCCGGTACGCGGATATCAAAATTAAATCGCTTTCCGAAATTCCAATACACTGATAAGGCCGGCCAGAACATAGGCTTACCAAGGTTGTTGTGTATGATCGCTCCAAACCCTAACCTAAAGTTCGGAGAGAAATTTCTAATGAACAGCACTCCACCCGTCAGAAAAACATCATTAAAATCAACAGCAATAAAATCCGTATTCATTGATGCACTAGCAAGAATTGTATAGGCCCATCTATTATTCATCGTGGCGTAATAGGAAACACCGGCACTAATAGAATAAAGATTATCTGGGAGTATTTCTTGGTTATAACCAGAATTTGAAAAAGAGGTTTGCCTTCCAAAAAATGCTCCGTTTAGCAATTTTACCTTACCTGTGGTTGTATCTATTTTCTGATATAGGCTAAGATGAGAGCTGGCCGAATATTCTATCATTCTCGTACTACCCACTCTGGAAAGACTGTCTAGCGGAGGGACGTATTTAGAAGTCGGATGGTATTTTACATTAAACTCAACATCGTTCCCTTGCGCACTACAGAAATAAGGAACAAAAATAATTAACCCTAAGATTAATCGTAACGAAATAAAACAGCGATTTATCATTTTTAAATTTTTAAATATCTTTTTTGCAAAAGTGAAACTAATCGATTTGGCGGAGTATCATGAAAAGCACTATTAGTTTCGTAAAAGGGATTTTGTGTAATAAACAAGTAATGGATTACTGTCCTACCGAATTGTCTACGGCTTATTTTGCGCAGTCTTTATTTCGTCTTCGAAGAGCACTTTAAGAAAAATGTAGATAAAGGCTATACAAATCAGAAAAAATAGAGCAACTAATGTCGAAATGACGATAATAATAGTTAGTACAATTTCCATAACCTATCTTTTCCATCTTTTATGTGACCACAACCATACGTGTGACTGCTCTTTTATATTTTCAGTCAATAAGCGAACATATTCTTGGGTTATTTTACGCTCATCCGTGAATTTTGCAAGGAAACATATCGGTATGAACTTTATTTTATAAGATCCGGCTGAAAGCTGGGAAATGTTTAGATAGACTACTCCTGAATTGCTCTTCCGAGCCAATTTTTCCATACCGGAAAAAAAATACGTTTTTTGGTTCAGAAAGGAAAAACTGAATTTTTCATCCTTGATAAGTGGACATTGATCCGCTAGGAAAAGATAGATAGCTGTGCTAGTATCTTTAGATTGAATATGTTTAGCAACCGATTTATCAGCAATTAACTTCATTCCGAAACGACCACGGATTTTAATCATAAGTCTGTTCATTACCTTAGACTTTAAAGGTTTGTAAACCGCGTACACTTCCTGATCAATTTTGTAGGAGAGCAAATTCAGCAATTCCCAATTCCCACAATGCCCAAGACAGGCGATTATGTTTTGACCAGAATGTATATACTTCTCTAATACCTCGAAATTTTCAAAAATGATGTTTTTTTGCAAATCAGTTGGTGAAGACGAGATAGTCTTAAGAATTTCTGCAAAATAAGATATGAAGCATTTATAAAACTTTTTTGATATGCTTTGGATTTCATCATATCGTTTATCCGGAAATGCTCTTGAGATGTTTTGGATTACTACCTCTCTTCTGTAACCAATTATGTTATACACCAACCAAAATGTAATGTTAGATAGGCAACGAAGAAGTCTGACCGGTAACAAACTAAAAGAATAAATTAGAATGTAAGAACACCAGTATGCTAAATTAAGAAAGGCGTTTTGTTTTTTCATAGGTAAACGCCTTCTGAGTGATAGGGATCTGTAACAGGAATTTTGCCTGTTAAAATGTAAAGTTTCATATTTGCAGTATTTTCTGCAAATATGAATTTATTGGTTTCGATGGGCTGTCACAAAAAGGAATAATAGTTTCCTAAAAAGGATTAACGCTATCTAAATTTGTTGGGAGAACGTCCGTAAAACTTTTTAAATGCATCACTGAAGTGACTTGGAGTTGCAAACCCCGCTTCATAAGCGATTTCAGAAATAGGTTTTGTATCTAATGAAATCTGTTTGGCGGCATACTTTAATCTAGCCTCTTTCAAATACTGAAATACTGGCTGACCAAACAAAAACTTAAAACCGAATTTCAACTTATAGACATTTAACCCAACCTCTCGGCTCAGAGAATTTAAAGTGAAATTAGCTGATAAGTCAGAAAGAATAATATCGCGGACATCATGTAATTTCTTGATGTCTAATGCAGTTAGTTTTCTTCCCGATAGCAAATCGTCTTCCAGATAAAGTTGACCTATCTGTAATGCCAGCAACTCTAAAACTTTTGCTTCTATTAATAGTCGCTCTACAGCTTCGTTGTGACCTTCTTGATCTAAACCATTTAGCAATTGTAGCATTTGCAGGGTGAGGCGTAAATTTGGCGCACTGCCCAGACTAAAACTCTTTCCGCTAACTACATTCGACGCAATTTTATCTGTAACTCTCCCACCTCCATGACTTAGCTGCATGAAGTAGTCTGGTGCAAAACTTACTATAGTAAGCCGCAAATCTTTTTGCTTTTTAAAGAGTGTTTCATTGGTGTTATAAGAATTATAGATCAGGTTGTGCTGCAGCGCACCAATTTCCCAAAGTCCATTGTTTACTGAATTACATTGAATTAATCCTTTTTCAACAAAAAATAGGCTCACCACATTTGGTGCATCAACCGTTTGAAGGGAAATATCCTCAAGAACATTTACCTGATGCCTCGCAATGTGCGTACCGCAGTATTTAATTTCATGTGCATGACTATTCCAAAAACTTTCATCACTTGAATATTTCAATTTGCTATAAGATTGAAAAGAGAGGTCGTTTTCTGAAATACTATCCATCTCAGATATAATACTCTTATCACTTCTTGAAATAATTACCTTCATAATACTCCCTTACATTAAATGTTATTACTTTAATTCCTATCGGGTTATTAAAGTATGATTATCTTTTTTGCGGTTCAATGGCTTGATATTGTTTAAGCTTTTCTGTAAAAGCCTCTTCATTTATTGGTTTTAAAAATTTCTCTTCCGATACAGGATATTTTTTCAAAAGAGATATAGGTCTAATAGGTCTTCTCTCAAATCCCCCTCCACAATTAGGACAAACATTGAATAAAATATCATCCACACAATCTATACAAAACGTACACTCAAATGTGCATATCATCGCTTCCACACTATCATTAGGGAGCAATTTCCCACAGTTTTCGCAATTGGGTTTTATTTTTAGCATTTTATAGTATAAGTTTATTCATCTTCGAAACAATTATTATCCTAATCAACTTGAATTTATAATTGAATGTTCTACTTTCTCCAATTTATGTTGCAAATCTGAATTATACTATAACTGCATTAATATGGTATTGAGCTCTGTAATCTACAGGCGAAACACCCACAAATCTTTTAAACAGTTCCCTGAAGGATTTCTCGTCAGTATATCCACAATCCAACATTACTTGTAACGGGGATTTATCGGTCTCTTCCAAGTCAACCTTCGCTAATTCTATTCTTAATTTTTGAACATATTCTAAAGGTGTGTTTCCTGTAGCCTTCACAAAACGTCTATCAAAATTCCGGCGGCTCATTGCTAGGTTTTTAGAAAGTTCTTCAAAAGTAATTTTATCTCTGACATTCTCTTCTAAGAAATTTTGAGCCTTCAATACGATTGCATCACCGTGCTGTTTTTGGGTGTTAAATATCGCAAACGAAGATTGTGATCGACGGCCAATATCAATCTGAAACATTTTGCTGCACAGAATAGCAGTCTTTCTATCGAAAAATTTTTCAACAAGAAACAAAGCTAAATTCAGAAAGGAATATCCTCCTGCATTAGTATAAATTCCATTTGCTTTTGTCAACACATCCATACTCACCTTTACTTTTGGAAACTTAATCCTCAGCTGGTCGGCAGCATCCCAATGAGTTGCACATTCCTTACCATTTACTAAACCTGTAGCTGCCAATATGAAGGCGCCTGTACATACACTTGCTATCTCCGCTCCCTTGCTATATTGTTTCTTTAACCATTCAATAAGATGCGGTTGATTATGTAGCACTTCGTCATACTGTTGCGATAGTGATGGAATAATTATTAAATCTGCTTTTTCAATCCTATCAATGTGAATTTGGGGCAGGAATTCTGCTCGGAATAAATTTGCTCTTCTCGCAATTTGCAAATTTATTTGAGACCGATTTCCGTTATTTTTCCAATGGTCATCCGCCCAAATAATTATTTCGCTGATAGCTGTAATACTGCTCCAGTTCTTTAATCCTTCTGGTACCAAAAACATAACCTGATTCATGCAACAAATATAAGAAAAAAAAATGTCCATATCGCCCTAAAAAATGTCTATTAAGCCCTATGTATTCACAATTGCTCCTTTTAACTTTGAAAAATCAAACTAAAATTAAATGAGGTCAGTCGAATTTATAGCCGTATCTGCTGCATGTATGATGCTTACTGCGGTAGGCATTGATGTAATGCTGCCAGCATTTAGAGATATTCGCCACGACTTTGGACTAAAAGAAAATGCACAGAATACAGCATACATTGTTACAGTGTTTTTTTGGGGGCAATTTTTCCAAATCATATTCGGACCAATGTCTGACCGCTTAGGCAGGTTATATGTACTTCGTGTAGGATTTATGCTTTATATTGTTGGAAGTGTTGTAGCGGCATTGTCGGGGAGCTTAACCCCCATGATAGTTGGTCGATTTATAGCTGGTGCGGGTGCTTCAGCTGTATTTATGACTATTATTGCCATAGTTAGAGACAAATTTAGTGGAGATAAAATGGCTCGTGTTATGTCATTTATTTTTACCGTCTTTTTGTTTACCCCTGTTGTTGCGCCGTTCTTAGGCTTAGCGATCCTTAAACTTTCAGACTGGCGTACGGTATTTTTTGTACCACCTGTATTTGCCGTGATGGTTTTTTTCTGGTCTCTGCGTATCGAAGAAACACTGCCTTCAGCCAAGCGTTCTAGCACTAAAGCTTTTGATCTATTTCCACTGCTGCATAAAATAATTAAGCAACGTTCTTTCTTACGCTACACTTTCATTACTACTTTGTTATTTGGCGGTATCAGTTCCTATGTTTCAAATGCAGAATTTATAGTCAGTGATATATATAAGAAGCCAGAACTTTTTACTTGGGTTTTTGGCTGTATTGGGCTAGCAATGGCCATGGGGGCACTACTCAATTCCAAATTGGTGGCTGTTTATGGTGCAAAGAAGGCAATTAATAAACTCTTGTTCTGTTATTTGATTATTGCGATAGTAATGTTAGTTGGTGTCGGCGTAAATATGCTTTTGCCCAATATCTATTTCTTTTTTGGTTGTATCGCCTTGTTGTTGGGAATTAATCTCGCTGCGGAACCCAACAGCAGTTCTTTGGCTATGAAACATGTTGGTGAATATGCAGGTACGGCTTCGGCACTTTATGGCACATGTTTTTTCTTTGGTGGAGCGATGATAGGTACATTGATCAGTTACTTTATTTCATTTGGTCTCATTGCTATGGCTATTGGTTTTACCGTAATTGGAGTTTGTACATTTTATCTAAATATAAAGAATAAAGAATAATAATCCCTTTTACGAAACTTAAAGTACTTATTTGGATAGTGTAATTGTACTATAAAAACTAAATTTGAACAAACTTTACATTACATTTTCAACTTAAAAAATTGAAGTTATAATGATAAATAAGCTCAGTAGAAGTTTGAGCTAATCAAATAGGTTATAAAACGAGAAAAATAATATTGGATTTAGCGGTATCGCTGGCTGATCATTAGAAGTTCGAATCAATCATAAAAAAGATAAATAATTAACAAAGTATTTTGCAAGGAACTGAATATTATATAAAGGAATGTCTACTAAAGCAATTTGATATTTCTTGGCAACTCTTAAATTATCATTTAAAAGATTTGTCCATAGAAGAATGCTTATGGCAACCAACCGAAAAAGGAATTTTTTTGATTAAAGTTGATGATAACAATTACAAAGGTAGCTTTCCCGTGAGCGAGAGCTATAACATCGGTGCGCCGAACATAGCGTGGCTTACTTGGCATATTGACTATTGGTGGTCTATGGTAATAAATCACACTTTTGGTAATGCCACTTTAGATGCGGATATGATTGAGTGGAATCCATCTATTCCGGATATACAGAGAAAATTTTATGAATTAAAGAATAACTGGGTAGAAATCGTTTCAAATTTATCTATGTCTGATCTACAATCTACTGAACTTGCTAAATTCCCTTTAAAAGATTGTCCGTTTAGTGATATAATAGCATGGTTGAATTTAGAATTGATGAAAAATGCATCTGAAATAGGTTATGCTAGATTCTTGTTTGGTAACCGACATAAACAAATTGATTATTAATCCATTTAACATACAAAACTTTTTAATATAATGGTTGATATAAGACATACCCTAGTAATTGAGGCAGCTCCTCATACTATTTACAATGCACTAACCACAGCAGGTGGACTTTCAGCGTGGTGGACTCCGAATGTTCAGGCTATATCGGAAGTTGGTAGTATTGCCAAATTTCCCTTTGAAAGAGATTACGTAAAGCATATGGAAATCGTGGAATTGTTATCCGATGTATTTGTCAAATGGCGATGTGTAGAAGGAGATAAAGAGTGGATTAATACTGAGATTAACTTCAAGCTTGTGCAAAAAGATTTGCCATCGTTACAGATGGAACACCCGGAGGTTAAAGGCCAACTTGAACAAAACAAAACTACAGTAAAAACCGTACTTATTTTTGAACACAGAAACTGGAAAGCGTATAGTCCATCTTTTGCCGAATGCAGTTATACCTGGGCAATTTTCCTCCGTAGCCTGAAATTATATTGCGAAACCGGTAAAGGTACACCTTGGCCTTCACAGCATCAAATCTCTTAGAATTAGCAGCTATGAAATATTTAAGGGCGATTTTCTTTTCCATTGCTATATCTTTTGTAAGCTGTCATGCAATTGCTCAAAATCATAATGAAGTAATTGGAAAAGTACTTTACATCTCAAGTAGCGTAAATATTAGTGGAGAAAACTTTATCTATAGTGAAGTCAAAATTATCAATAAGAGTAAATTGCCCATATCAATTTTTTCCGCAAACGTGAAAACAAAAACTGACAAATACTTATACAACAAATCAAATGAGCAACTGGAAAAGCTGTCGAGTATAAATAGTAGGGATTTGCCGGTTGGTGATAGCTGTATTTTTTATTTTGACATCCCGCATAAACAGCTTGAAAACGGAGAGCCTTTACTATTTGTTTTTGATTATAATGATAGTCTGGGTAAAACACTTAAATTAACTCTCGTGGCAACCTTTTCTGCTCAAAAGCCCACGGTTCTTGCCGCTCCACTAAATGGGAAAAACTGGGTTGCAATTTATAATTCTGAGTGGCAAAGAGGGCATAGACGGGTATATTATACGGTTGAAGGACAATCTAGAATTCCTGGCCGCTTTGCCATAGATTTTGTGAAGTTGGACGACGAAGGTAAGCTTTGCCGACAGCAACCAGAAGTAGTAACAAACTATTACAGTTATGATGAAGATGTGTTGGCTGTTGAGGATGGGACTGTTGTTTCGTTAAGAAATGACTTCAAAGAAAGTAAAACTATTTCGGGCAATCAGTCGCATACAGAAAACGATGCTTCAGGTAATTATTTGATTTTGGAAATTGGATATGATTTGTACGCTTGTTACGAACATTTGAAACCTGGATCTATACCATTCAAAGTTGGAGACAAAGTTAATAGAGGCGATGTTATTGCAAAAGTTGGTTTCACAGGTGATGCGTCTGAACCTCATCTTCATTTTCACGTTGCCGATAAAAATTCGGTACTCGGTGCGGAAGGACTACCTTTTGTTTTCAAACAGTTCAGTTACGAAGGTATTTATGATGATTTTAGCAGTTTTGGAAAACAGCGATGGAAGTCACTCAACAAAACCGAAATTAGGAGGTTCTTACCAAGTCGCCCTTTGCAAAACTCAGTAATTAATTTCCCCAACTGAATTTTTGTGTAAACCATTAATAATTATTGCAGCGCTTTACTGAATGATTTAATTTAATATTTCAAAAATTGGACAAATGAACGAAGATGCAAGAGAAAAAAAATTGAAAGCAATTGTCGATTGGTCTCAGCAAAATGTTGAGGTAAGAGCCGTATTGCTTACCAGTTCGCTTGCAAATCTTGATGCCCCTGTAGATCAATTTAGTGACCTTGACATTGAACTTATTCTTGAAAATAATACGGACTACATATCCGACAATATGTGGATACATAATTTCGGACGTCCAATCGCTAAGTTAGAGGAAGATGAAAGCTGTTTCAACGGTGAGTATGCCATGAAAATGGTATTGTATAATGACTACGTAAAAGTCGATTTTAAGTTATATAGTAAGGCTAATTTCCTAAAAGAAATAAGTAAAACTGAGTTATGTGAAGACTGGGATATTGGCTACAAAATACTTATTGATAAAGATGGATTGACGGTCGGTATGACGCAACCAACTTATCAGGTTTCGATTATAAAACAACCTGATGCGGATGAGTTTGAAAAGTTACTAAACGACTTTTGGTGGGACACCACTTATGTAGCAAAATGCCTTGCCAGATCAGATATATTTTACGCAAAGTTTATGTTGGAAAACAATATTCGAACTGAATATTTAAAACCGTTGATCGAGTGGTATATCGCAAGTGATCACAATTGGAAAATCACTACTAACAAGCACGGAAGGCTTTTTGAGCAATACCTCCCATCCAAAATGTGGCAAAGAATATTGCAAACATTTTCAGGCCATGATACAAATCAAAACTGGGACGCTATGTTTGCCATGGCTGATTTGGTAAATGAAATGGGAACTTATTTATCTGCAAAATTAAATTACAAATATCCTACACAGTTAGAAGCAGATATAAGAAAGTATTTAATTGATGTATGTAAAAAAGGAACAAACTAATATGGAAATCATAGAAAAGAGAATAGGAGATTTTTTGATCACGACCGATAAAGAAAAAATGGATATTGTTGCCATTCATGATTTCCTGTCAAAAAAATCAGGATGGAGTGACAACATACCATTTGATAGAGTAAAAACATCCATAGAACATTCGTTAAATTTTGGGTTTTTTCATGGTGACCATCAGATAGGTTTTGCAAGGGTTATTTCCGACTTTTCAACGATTGCCTATTTGGGAGATATTTATGTGTTAGATGATTACCGTGGGCAGGGGCTTTCCAAACAATTGATGGATGAAATCGTAGCTCATCCACAGTTGCAAGGCTTGAGAAGATGGATTTTACTTACTTCTACAGCAGATTGGCTCTACGAAAAGTATGGTTTTGTAAAAGTGCCGCAACCGGAAATTTATATGGAACGCTACAATCCAAACGTTTATAAAATTGAAAATAGTGCTAAAAAACACGTTCTAAATATTGAAAACAATGAAAAATAGAGAATTGATTATCAACAACTACATTGATGGCTATAACGAATTTAATATTGATAAAATGGTAGCAGATCTTGACGACACTATTATTTTTGAAAATATTCAAGGAGGAGAAACCAATTTGGTAATTACCGGATTGGAAGATTTCAAAGAGCAGGCGGAAAAAGCAGCAACCTATTTTTCGGAAAGAACACAAACCATAAGCTCTATCCAGCATTCGGAAAAAACAACTGAAATCGAAATCAACTACAATGCCACGCTTCGCATTGATTTAGAAAATGGCATGAAAAAAGGTCAACAGATAAATTTAAAAGGCATATCCATTTTTGAGTTTCAAGACGGCAAGATTATTAGATTAACAGATAAAAGCTAAATGAAAAAGATTGTATTAGATTTAGCCGTTACCCTAGATGGTTTTATAGAAGGGTCGAATGGGGAAATTGATTGGTGCATTATGGACAACGACATGGGGTTTGATGATTTTCTATCATCCATTGACAGTATTTTTTACGGTAGGGTTAGTTATGATACCTGGGGGAATTTTATACCTGAAGATGGCATAAGTCAGGCAGAGACGAAGTTGTGGAAAGATGTTCATTCAAAGAAAAAATATGTTTTTTCTCATCAGTTGAGAGAGGATAATATAGCGACGTTTATCGATTCCCATATAGCGGAGAGAGTAGCGGAGATAAGGCAGCAGCCTGGCAAAGACATTTGGCTTTATGGAGGAGCAACTTTGATTAAAACTTTCATAAAGCTAGGTCTTATCGACATGTATCGTATTTCCGTTCATCCTGTAGTGTTGGGAAGTGGAAAACCCTTGTTTGAGGAGTTACAAGGTCGTTTGAATCTTATTTTGATTAAGACGAATGTGTTTAAATCAGGTGTGGTGCAACTAATTTATAAACCATTTATAAATCATGAATAATTGTATTTTAATTAAGAAATAATTCTTCAAAACTTATAAGATATCTGTTCTGAATTCTCCCAAACGATAACTATCAGTTGGCCGATTTAATCAATTATGAAGAATACAAATTAATTGCAACATATATTGATTGCAAGCCGATTATGAACGAATTAATTACAAATATCCTAAATAGTGAATATCACATTAAAACAAATTTAATTTCTGAACAACGTGGAGGATGGGCATCATTATCATACAGAATTGAAGATGTAGCCAGCAAAAAATTTTTTCTCAAGATATATGATTTGCAAAGAAAATCAACAGCATCTCTGACAAAAGAATTAGATCATTATCTTCCTATTGTCGAATGGCTTGAGAGTCAATTCGTCTTACGGGATAAAATAGTGCGGCTGATAAGAACATTTAATAAAGAAGTTAAGGCCACAGACAAAAAAAATATCTACATACTTTTTGAATATATCGAAGGAAAGACCGTTGGAGAGCAAAAGTTGTCTGAAAAACAGGTATTTCAGTTGAGTGAAATTATTTCTGCTCTTCATAATTCGAATGATGTACCTTTTGATTTGGAACCAATTACCGAAACATTTGAACTTGAATTTATCCCACTTCTAACTGCTTGGACAAGTGAGGATTTTGATGAACTTAAACATGAAATCCATGATGTTCTAAAACCTTATCTATCGATTTTAAAGCAGAAAATCATACAATGGAAGAACTTATCGATTGAATTAAAGAATATGAGTTTGAAGTTCACACTTTGTCATACAGATATTCATCATTGGAATCTGATATGGAATAATGAACAATTATACCTTTTGGATTGGGAAGGGTTAAAATTTGCACCGCCTGAAGCTGATATTTTCAGCATCTACCAACAGCCTTACTTTGAGCTATTTCTGACAAAATACTGCGAGCACAATCCTGATTTTAGGGTGAATGAAACCGTCCTCAAGTTTTATCAGTTAAGCAGAAGGCTACAGGATATATCTGAATTTATACAGCAATTACAATTCGATGAAATAACTGAAAATGACAAAAATATAAGCTTCAAATATTTGCGTCGAGAGCTTAATAACATTTCCGGCGATTTATAACACTATTCCTGATTTTTCTCATTTCTAAATATTGTAAATCAAATTTAAAAACAACTTTTATTGCCCTTTGAGGGATCTAATAAAGTTAGGGGAGAGAAATCTTAAAAAGTTATGCCGAATCTTGTAACTCTTCAAGACTCTTTTTTACAAGCTCAGCATTTTTTAACCCCCACTGATCCATCATAGCCAATACAGGGAGAATGCTTTCCCCTAATTTCGTTAACTTATACTCTGATTTTTTAGGGTAAATATCTTCTGAACACTTTTCAACGACATCATAAAAAAGCAATTCCGATAATTGCATTTCCACTACTCTTGGAGAAGCTTCCTCAATATATCTGCTAATATCGGCTGGGCGATTGATGCCTCTATTTATTGCATCTAAAATGCAACATTTCCATTTACCACCAAATACTTTACTGGCAATCCTTATTCCGCAATCGAGGTCTTCTTTTATTTTTTTATGATACATAATATGCCGAGTTTGAGTTTACAAAAATATTAAATTATTGTCTATGGATTTTTTGTTTTGATACCGAATCTTTTTTCGGTTATTGCTTCATCTTGAATTGTTTCAGACCTTTGAATTTACTTAATTTAAAGAGAAATCATGCACAAAAAACATCCGTTTCGACTAACAATAACAGACTTTATTCCCTTGTCATTGTGGGTTTTAGTTTTGTTTATCACTTGGACATTTATGAAAGGGGCCGACCATTTTCTGAAATTAACTCCAAATGCAATGGGACGGTATTATCCCTTCAAATGGTTTTTGATTGCTCATATTACGGCCGGAGGAGGTTCAATTATTCTAGGCCTTATACAGTTTTGGAAGAAGTTGCGTACAAGCAGTTGGAAATTGCACAGGGTCATTGGTTTTTTATACCTGTTGGCAGTTTTGCTAAGTAGCTTATGTGCCGTAGTTCTAGCCTTTACAGTATCATACGAAATTGGCTTTCCGTATGCATTTTCTCTTCAGGTGTGGGTGAGCATTTGGATAAGTTCCACACTGCTCGCTTACTATTTCGCGATCCGAAAAAACTTTAAACTACACCAAGAGTGGATGGTAAGGAGCTATATTGTAACAATTGCTTTTGTGATATCGGGTTTGATCCTCAAAATTCCTTATGTTCAAAGTATGGGGGCTTTCGAAGAAATCTCACCATCACTTTTTTGGTTTGGATGGTCTGTACCGTTGTACATCTATGAAATAATCAAAAGCAAATAAAATATCTTTAACTAATTCATTTAAAATCAATTATATATTTATCTAACAGATTTTCTAAATGGTCTCCAGCATTATGATTTAACACGTCGCCATGATAGCAAATTAATTAACGGATTTAGGGATTTGATTCTCTCAACAGATGCTATGACAGATTCATATCTAGGGTAAATGCTGGATTTGGCAAATCCAGCTAACCATTTTGAAACCCTACATTTCGCATGTATTCGATTTTGACGAAATGGCAAAGGCACATTTGCAGATTGAAACAGGACATACTGTTGGGAAAGTTGTGGTGAAACTGTAAACCTATCAATAATTTGTGAACCTATTAAGCGGTATTCTCCTGTCTGAATTTTGTTGGGTTTATTCCGGTGTGTTTTTTAAACTGCGTACTTAAATGGCTCTCGTCAGTAAATCCTAATTCATCGGCTATTTGGCTTATGGGATAGTCGCTGTATAACAGCCGTTGTTTGATACACTTCATTTTATATAGTGAAACATATTGTTGGAGATTTTCTCCCGTTAGGTTTTTGAAATACTCTCCCACATAGTTTTGCGACAGGTTGAACTGTTGAGATAGGTTCTTGGTTTTTAGCAGTTCACCGTTCCCTATATTTTGCTTGATATAGGTCAGGATTTTATTGATAAGGGGTTCTTCATTGTGCTTGGTGTTACCCTTGGGATTTGTCACGATATTTCTTGACAGGATGTTCAGTATAAGCGTAACCCAATGCTGTATATTTTCTGTTCCGAATACAAGCCTTTCTGTAAGCAGACCGTTTGTAAATCCACTGTGGTTGGTGCAGATGAAACAGGTATGAAACAAAATGGGCAATTGAATTGGTTCTGGACGTGGCAAAACAAATTGGCTACCTACATTGTTGCTTCGGCAAACAGAGGGATAGCAACCATAAAAGAACATTTCCCGGCGGGTTTCCAAAGGCGATTCTTGTTCATGATTGCTGGCCTAGCCATCTTAATACGGAGGCTGCAGGACATCAGATATGTACAGCACAGTTGCTAAGAGAGCTGAAGTTCTTGGAACAGAAATATCAATCTGAATGGGCTACACAGTTTAGCCGGATGCTTATACTAGCCTTGGAATTGAAAAAGTCAATACCTCTTCACCAATATCTGGAACCGATGCGTGAAAGAGCTCAATTGGAAAACAAGCTCCATAAGCGTAAACATCAGTAGCAGTACCAACTGTCGATCTTGCATTTCCACCTAATCTTTTTTGATTGATGATTATTGGCACATTCAAGTTGTCTATTTTATCTACATCCGGAATGCCGATGTGTTGCAATCGGTTTCTAATAAAACTACCTTGCGTTTCGTTGAACTGCCTTTGTGCTTCGGCTCCAATTGTTTGGAATACCAAAGATGATTTTCCAGAGCCTGAAACACCAGTAAAAACAGTAATCTTACATTTAGGTATCTTTAGTGAAATACTTTTCAGATTATTTTGTCGCGCATTTGTGATGATAATCTGCTTCATACTTTTTAAAGTTTTCTACGTTTATATTTTATCTATCCGTTTTATAAACCCTGCATTCGGGATAATGGTACACCGGGAAATTACAAGAATTTGCAATAAAGCATAACTGATTAGCTTTTGAATGTAGAGACTGGGCCAACTCGATCATATTCTCATTAGCCACGGTTACAACCGGCTTCAGCGACACTTCGGTAAAAGTTCCGCCACCATCTGCAGTTTCCACCATTGTCCCGGTAGCCTCTTCAACATAATCAATGACTATGAAACCATTTATAGAACAAAGATGAAGATACCAAAGCATATGGCAAGATGATAATGAAGCTACCAATAGCTCCTCAGGATTATAGCGAGATTTATTCCCTCTAAAAGATGGATCTGAAGATGAAAGCAATACTGGTTTTCCCTCCACATTTATTTCGTGGTCTCTACTATAAGAGTTGTAACTAGAAGTGCCTGAACCTTGATTGCCTGTCCAGATCGTATTTAATTTGTAATAATGCTTTTTTTCCATTTTTCTACTCTTTTATGAATTAAAACCCGTAAAAGCTACGATGCCTTTTGCAGATGAAGTATTTTTAGATGAAATCTTACTAGACAGATAGATAATTATTTTTTCTTCTGGTAATAAATCGATTCAAGACCAAATTCATCATTCATTCTGCAAAGTTCTGTAAAGCCAATTTTCAATAAGATACTTTGAGAAGCCTTGTTCTTTGGATCAATAGATGCATAGATACATTTCATATGCTGTGAATCAAATCCAAATCGTACCATTTGATTAGCTATTTCAGTAGCTAATCCTTGTCCCCAAAAAGCTTTCGATAAAGCATAAATGAGTTCATAGTCTTTAATTTGCTCAGAAAATACCAATCCACTATAACCGATGAATACACCGCTATTTTTATCAATGACAGCAAAAACTCCAAAACCTTTTTCCTTGTAATTCTTTAGGGTTACATCTATCCATCTTTGAGTTTGCTCCTTCGAAAGTGGCTTTCCATCTCCCATAAACTTCATGATTTCTGGGTCGCTACAAATAATATCAAGTTCTTTAAAATCTTGTTGGGTGATCTCCCTAATCACTAACCTTTCCGTTTCTATAACTGTCATTATGGGCTTGTTTATCGAATAAAATTTGATGTGTAATATAAAAGTATTTAATTGGTAGAATTTTCAGAACGACTACCTATCAATCCTTGTCATGTACATGAACCAGTTCCATTCCCATGTTTTGCCATAATCATCAGAAAATGCCTGACTCCAAACCGGATTATCTTTATCTCTAACATCCCATCGAAAAACAACCAAAATTGGTTTGCCTTCAAAAATATCTTTTGTGATGAAATGGCCTACGTTATTCTCGAATGACCCAAGAACTGGCGGATCTAGTTTCCCTTCATTTGAATCTGCCCAAAAGATACTCCACAGTTTTGTTTTGGGATTGAAAAGCCTCAAGGTCATACCTTCAAAAGGAACGCCATCGAATTCAGCGATAAAATTGTCGATATTCCCAATACCATTTAAAATCCGATACATTTCCTGGGTAGAGTCAAACTCTATCCATTCGGTGCAATTGTTTAGCTTAGTTTTCAGCTTTTTATTTTTCAACAGCCATTTTCCCTCAAAAAAATCGAAATCATGTTTTGAAGATGTAGCTGATGGTTGAATGATCAATTCACCGTTAGCGTCGAAGTTTATTACAGGGATATTTAAGATTTCATTTTGTGACATACTAACTTTGTTTTTCTATAAAGTTGTTGTTGATGCTTGGGTTCAAGAAAGCTTTTAGGTGGCCTTTTTGCTAACTACCTGAACACAAATGAAATGTCTATTACTTCATCCAGTTTGTCAACAGTTAATATTAATTGTAATTCTTTCGTTGAATTAGTCATTTTTGTCAAAATTGAGTTTTAAATGCTCGTTTCAGTTCTTTAAAAGGGAATTTTAGTTTCGTAAAAAGGATTATTTTAGAAATCCGATGAATGAGTATTTGCTGTAAACTTGAAGCTTTTTCGAAAAACTTGCCATTCCTTACGTTGTTAGCAGGGTCTTACGCTTCTGTAAGAGATGCTGATTTTTGAATAACTAACAGGCTCCCAACAAGACAGTAATCATTGTACGTAGTTATTAAGGAGTGACTAAGCAGAGCATAGCGAACATAGACACAACTTGTTATTGCAGATTCTAAATCGATTGAATTACCTATATTTAACCTCTTTGATGCCGAAAGCAAAGATGAATTTGAGCAACTGGTTTTAGATTCCTTGAAAGAAAGTCGATACTTAAATTACTCTCCAATAAGTTAGTTTTGTTTAATTAAATGTTGTAGATCAGGATCGTTTTTGATGCGTTCAAGCTCCGCTTCGATAACTTGTACGATGTCTTTTTTTATCTGTCGGTAATTAGTTTCTATTTCCTGCTTCATATTATCAGTACCGTGTTCATCTGTAAAAGATAAGATTTCTGGTATCTTCTGATAGACTTTAGTTTCTGCGGCAACTTTTTCATTATCCACCACAATTTCAGCGTGGAAGATTTTCTGGTCGATACGCTCATCAAAATTATCCGATATAGACCCCACAAACATCCCCTGTGTCAATGTAGAGATTTTGGAAGCCGGGATAAGGCTGTCTAACTGTGTTGAGATAGACGTAGATTTATCATTGCGGTTAATTGTCATACTTTGGCGTTTTTGCAACACTTTACCGAAGCGTTCCGAAAGGCTTTTTGCCGTTTCTCCAACCACCTGACCACTGAATATATTACCGACGGTATTCTGTATTACCTTACTCTCTTTGTCGCCGTAATCCCTTGTTAATTGCGAAAAATCTTGAAAGCCCAAGCATACCGCTACCTTATTACTTCTCGCCGTTGCAATCAAATTATCCAATCCCCTGAAATAGATTGTCGGCAACTCATCTATGATAACCGAACTTTTCAATTGTCCTTTTTTGTTAATCAGCTTTACAATCCGTGAATTGTATAAGCCCAAAGCTGCCGAATAGATATTTTGGCGGTCGGGATTGTTACCTACGCATAAAATTTTAGGTTCTTTGGGATTGTTGATGTCGAGCGTAAAATCATCGCCTGTCATTACCCAATACAATTGCGGGCTAATCATTCTTGACAAAGGAATTTTTGCCGATGCAATCTGTCCCTGTAATTGGTCTTGCGCTCCTGATTGCCAAGCATCCATAAATGGAGATAGATAATTTTCCAAATCGGGATATGAGGTTAAAATAGTAAACACGTCTGCGTATTTCTTATTCAGTAATTCAATGGCGTGTGGGAATGTACAATACTTACCGTCCTCATAGATTTTCAGATACCAAATAATGGCAGCTAATAGGATAATTGGGCTTTCCACAAAAAAATCCCCTTGCTTCTGTATCCAGCTTCGGTTGAGGTTAAGCATTATGGTATAAGCCGCTTCATAAGCATCCGAAATGTCCGTCATAAAGTCGGGGTTCAAAGGATTACAACGGTGGCTCTTGCGTGGGTCGTCAAAATTTATCACATAAAATTTCGGCTGAACTTTGTATTTACCCTGATGCTTCAATAAATGGTTGTATGCAATGGTAGATAGGTCGTCAAACTTGAAATCGTAGATGTACATTGAGAAGCCTTTCTCAATCTGCTGCTTGATGTAATTGTTTACGATTGCATAAGATTTTCCTGAACCAGGAGTACCCAACACAATAGAGGCTCGAAAAGGATTGACTATGTTAATCCAGCCATTGTTCCACTTTCCTTTGTAATAAAACTTCGTGGCGAGATTGACAGAATATTCGTTTTCCATTAAACGAGTTTCCTGCTGAAAACTTTCGTTCTCGTTGTTGAATACATCGTCCATCAGGTTGTTGCGCAGCAAACGGCTTACCCAAACTCCGGCTACCATTAAAGCGATATAGCCTGAACCTGTGGTAAGAACATACAGTATTGTAGCGGTGTTTAACGACAGCTTTAGTAAAGGAAAATTCAGGAAAAACAGAATAACGCCAATCGCTAAAGCAACATAGATTTTAGACCAGGTTATCTTTTCGTCTTTAACTCCCTTAGTACCCAAACAGCTCAAAGCCAGCAATACCAAAGCGAATAATTTGGTATATAGAGTGTGTGAGAACAGTCCGGCTGTACGCTGAAAGTTGCCTAATATTTTGTTGATGAGTTCTAACGTCCAGCCACGTTCTAAAAAGAAACTGTAGCAGAACCAATAAAGGTGCATCAGCACCAATAGAATACTGACTGCCCGCATAAAAGACATTATCTTGGCAAGCCCTCTTAAATCGTCTTCTCCCTGCATTATTTTAAGTTTTAATGTTCGGGCGTGAATTTATAGGCTATGTTGAGTGGCTATAACAAAGTGGCAGTCAAAGGAAGTACTTGGCTGTGAGGGGCCTTTATAGGAATGTTTTTTCTAATTTAGTATTGAGAAAAATAGAATGTTTTGTCCCCCTTTTAAAAGTTCAATCGTCATTAGGGCGAACATTAAAATTTTAAAAAACAATGAAAGAATTTGCATTAATTTTCAGATTAAAAGACATTTCAGACTTTAAACCAACTCCTGAACAAATGCAGGAACGTATGAATTGGTTGGCAGGCATTGCATCACAAAACAAATTAGTGGATAAAGGCAATACGCTTTTACCATTTGAAGGAAGTGCAAAAACTGTAAAGTCTAACAATGTGATAACGGACGGAGCATATACCGAAATCAAAGAATTTATCAGCGGTTATATTGTTGTGAAAGCCGATAATATTGATGAAGCGGTAGAAATGGCAAAAGGCAATCCGATTTTTGACCAAGTAGGTGGAAGTATTGAAGTGAGAGAAGTTTTGAAACGTGATTAACTCAAAATCACATAAGGAACTTTTACCGCATTTATTCCGACAGGAATATGCTAAAATGACGGCTGTTTTGTGCCGTCATTTTGGTTTGCAATATATTGAGATTGCAGAAGACATTGCAAGTGAAACTTTTTTAAAAGCGTCCGAACATTGGGCTATCAACGGAATACCTGAAAACCCGACAGCGTGGCTATATACGGTTGCTAAAAACAAAACCAAAGATTACTTTAAAAATCTATCGGTTTTTGAAACAAAAATCAAAAATGAACAGCCACCCAATATTCAAAATGAATACGATTTTGAATTTGATAATCAGATAATTTCCGATAGTCAATTAGCAATGATTTTTGCGGTTTGCAATCCCGTAAATTCAGATGAAAGCCAAATTTGTCTGGCTCTTCAAATTCTTTGCGGTTTTAGTGTCGAAGAAATTGCCAATGCGTTTTTGACAAAATCGGAAACCATTAAAAAACGACTGCAAAGAGCAAGAACAAATCTTCGAAATGATAATTTTCAAATTAAAAGTTTAACCGAAACTGAAATCAGATTAAGGTTAGACATTGTTTTAAAAACTTTGTATTTACTATTTAGCGAGGGGTACTTTTCTAAAACAAATGATAGGCAAATAAGAATAGACCTTTGCTCAGAAGCTACAAGGCTAAGTTTGTTTTTAACAGAAAATCCATTGACAAACACACCTCAAACCAATGCTTTATTGGCTCTTATGTGTTTTCAAAGTTCACGATTAGAAGCAAGAACGAATGATAAAGGAGAAGCCGTTTTGTTCGATGAACAGGATAAAAATTTGTGGGATAAATCACTTATCGAAAGAGGAAATTATTATCTGATAAATGCTACGAAGGGAAATGAAATTTCAAAATACCATTTGGAAGCAGGAATTGCATATTGGCATAGCACACCGACAGACCAAAACAAATGGCAACATATTTTACAGCTTTACAATCAGCTTATTTTAATTGAATATTCGCCGATCACAGCACTCAACAGAACTTTTGCTTTTGCCAAAGTTTACGGAAATGAAAAAGCTATTCCTGAAGCCGAAAAACTGAATTTGTTCGATAGCAATTATTATAATGAATTGTTAGGCTACCTTTATGCTGATACAGACATTACAAAAGCTATTGAACACTACGAACAAGCCATTAAGCTAACCAAATCGAAAATCGAAAAACAAACATTGACAAGAGAAATCAAACGGTTGAAAGAAGAATGCAAAAAATAAAAGGGGTTTTATTATTTGGGTTTCCTTAACTGCTTCCTTTTCCTCTTCATTTTATTGGCAAAGTCCAGTTCCTCATAATCCTCGCCCTGGGCATCGGGTAGCAAACCGCCCAATGCTTCAATCAAACCGTCTTCGTGTTTTTCCGTAGTTAAGAAGTCGAACAAATGGTGTGGTTCTTCCGCAGGAAGATCCGCATCATTTGATGTGGATTGTTTGGGTGTTGGTACGGCAGCTTCTTTTATCTCCGGTTTGATGTTGTTGTTCCAATAATCATTAATGGCATTGGCAGAAAGTTCCTTGCTCAAACGTGAACCGTTCCAAACCGTTTTAGAATTGTGGTCTATAAAAGTTATTCCGTAAATACGCCCTGTATCATTCCGGCGAACCACCACATTAATTCCTTGTTCGGCTAATTGTTTCTTAAAACTCAATTCATCATTTGTAGATTGCAACGCAATGGAAACGGCAGATTTTAGGGTCTGTTTGGTTGGACTGTCTTTCAAAGCATTTTTGCATTTTACAAAATGCAATTCCAAAGCAGGAAGCCCCGCACTCTTTCCGAATAGCGAAGCCTTGAACGGATGCCCTGTTCTTTCTCCTTTTTCATTCAGAGGAATGTACAACAAACCCTGCTGTATTTTTCCGTGCAGTTCGCCCTGCACCTTTTCGGTGGTAATATTGAACAGGGATAGTAAGGCATTATATTCGCCCAAAGTCTGGTACTGGTAATAATTTGGCAGGTGGCGAACGACTGATGCAATTTGGCTCTTTACATCGCCTGCCCCATAATCTACCGGACGAAAAACCTTGTCATTCTGATTGCGCTCTTTATCGGTTGCGGGTATTAATCCGTGTTTCCTTTCGAGTTCACGACATACATTCATTGACCGCATTTTTTCAAACTTGTCTGAAATTTTTTTACCGTTCTCGTCCACGCAAACCGATACAATATGAATATGGCTACGGTCAATATCGGTATGTTTAAAGACAACAAAAGGCTGTTCGCTGTAGCCCATTTCCCGCATATATTCTTCTGCCATTTCCCGAAATTTATCATCACTTACCTTGTCATTCGGGTCGGGATTGAGCGAAATATGTAACGTATGTTTTTCGGTATTACGGTTGGCTATCAGGTAAGGAGCAAATGATTGGGCTAATTGTGCCACGGAATAATGGCCGCTTGCGGTTTCAATTATCTTATTCGTAAGTAGAATTTTCCCATTTTCTTTCTCCACTTTGAGCTGATTGTACGCTAATGCTCCATACAAATTTCCGCTTCTTCCGATTTTTGCTATCATTTCTACCGCTGTTTTTTCAGATGTTTCGCTTCAAACTCCTCCGTTAGCTGAATGATTTTTTGACAAAGCATTGCCATTTCTGCCGTCTGTTTTTCCAGTTTATAAAGGAATGCTGCTGCCTTTTTCTCGGAGAAATGCTTGTACAATAGCTTTACAATCTGATTGTAGTTCACGCCTACGGAACGGAACTGGTTGTGAAAAGAGGTCAGCCGCATATAAAAATCAACTGTTCCTTTATCAATCTTCACCGATTTCATTTCCTTACCAAACAGTAGGGAAATGATAAACTTCGCTTTATTGGTCATTCCCGATGCTTCAAAAAGTGATAAAAGTTTGGCGTTTTCTTCATCTGTAAGACGGAAAACGTGGCGATGGATGCTTGGGTCGGTTTTAGGTGTCCGTCCGCCCTTATTCTTTTTTCTGTTACTATTTTCGTTCATCACAAATCCATTTAAAATCCATACAAAACCCTGACTTCGGAAGGTGTTTTCTGCCCCCTGCAAAGGGCAAGTTGTTTTGAGGCACGAACTCGGTTTCGAGTGCCTCAAAACACAACTTGCCGTGTTCCGGTGAACACAAAAATCCGCCCTGCGGGACGGATTGAATGTAACAGGGAAAAATGGCTTGTTGCCGTTCCCGTTACCTCCCAATATGTCAAAAGTCATTTGCATAAATCCGTTAATAAAAATCACAATACAAAGTAAAGCCCTGTTTCCGATAGCGTTGCACTGTGCCACAATGCCAAACAGTGCCTCTGATCGCCAAACAATGCCACAGACATACAATCGAATGAAATTGATCGGTTCTTTGCCTTTGAATGATGGCAGGATGACAGGCAGCCCGTACTTCAGGAAGAGCAGACGGCACACAATCAAGTTGGCAGTTTATACTGCCTGCAAAATTGCAGGAATGCAAGAAAGCAAGATTGTACGACTGCCGGAAAGCGTGAACGCTTGCTGCCCAACTATCCGGCTCGCCTGATAGCTGGATTGGTTGACACAATGAAAGAATGACGGCAAGCCTGCCTGATAAACTACCAGAATGATTGCAAGGCTGCTGTACTGAAAGGAAGCAGGCAATCAGGTAAGAACGCAGGCAACCCTGATAGCTATCCTGAAAGAACCCAGGAAATCAGAACGGCTTGCCGGAACGCCTGCAAGCCTGAAAACAGGAATTTAAAACTTTAAATTTTAAAAATATGGACACAAAAAAGAAACCTCTGTTTATCGCCTTTTCTTCTCAAAAAGGCGGAGTTGGCAAAAGCACATTTACCACGCTTGTCGCTAGTACGATGCACTATCGGTTGGGCTACAACATAGCCGTATTTGATGCGGATTTTCCGCAACACAGCCTGATGAAAATGAAAGCCCGTGATTTAGCAATGGTAATGGAAAATGAGGCTTTGAAAAAACTGGCGTATAAGCAGTTTACCACTATCAATAAAAAAGCCTATCCCATTACGCAGCACAGAGCAGATAGCGTATTGGATGCGGCACACGAATTTGTAACGGCTTCTGCTGTTCCGGTTGATGTGATATTCTTTGACCTGCCCGGAACCGTAAACACGCCCGGCATACTGAAAGCGTTGGCAGGAATGCACCACATTTTTACGCCTATTACCGCAGACCGTGTGGTAATGGAAAGTACCCTCATTTTCACGCAGCTTTTACAGGATGTGATTATGAAAAAAGGTGAAACGTCTATAGAAAGTATTAACCTGTTTTGGAACCAGGTGGATGGCAGGGAAAGCACACCTTTATATGACGTTTACAATCAGCTTATTGAGCAACTGGGATTAAGCCTGATGCAGAGCCAAGTGAAGAACAGTACCCGATTTCGCAAAGAAAGCGAAGCGGATAGCAAAACGGTTTTCCGTTCCACGGTAATGCCACCCGATGAGCGTTTGATGAAAGCATGCCAGTTAGACCTGTTCATCAACGAGTTTTTAAAAATCATTCAATTATAGCCGTATGGAGAAAGATAATAAAAGAAAAGTCACGCCGGACATCAACGAAGAGTTGATGATGAACCTGATGGTGGACGGCATTAAAAAAGACGGCATACAGCTTCCGCCCGAACCTGTCAAAGAGCAGAAAAAGGAAGCGGCAAAAAACGAGGTAAAACAAGAAGAATTACAACAAAGCAAACCTGTACAAAAGGAACGTAACCGCAACAAGAAAAATCTTGACGGCAGCTACGGCGAACATTTTTTGAAAACGCACTCGATGACAAAGCGGGGCGATAAAAGCATTTATATCCGGCAGGAATACCACGAACGCTTATCCCGTATTGTACAGGTCATTGGTAAAGATGAGATACCGCTGTATGCCTACCTTGATAATATACTGGAACATCATTTTGAAATGTTTGAGAAAGCGATTATCGATGATTTCAACGAAAAGTTTAAACCCATTTTTTAAAGCACCTGGTTATGGAAATAATAATTGTGATTTGCCTGCTCATCGTCATTATCCTGCTTTTGCAGGATAAGATTGTCATTAAAAAAAGGTCGGAACAAAAGCCGATGCAAAAAAAAGTTAACCTGAACCTCCCCGATATTATGGGTCAGCCTAAGCCTGTAAGAAGCCTTTCAGTGCCAAACACTGCCAATGAAAGCCAAATAACCGAACCGGAGATAAACCCTGATAATTTAGACATCGAATACGACGAAAACGAAAATGTCAGCATTCAAATTCCGCAGGAAGAACTGGACGAAGTTTTCAGCAATATGCCTGATTTGGAAGAAGAGGAAGAAGAATGGAACAGGTACGGAATATCCGGTGGCGATAACGGTTTTGCCCAAGGGGTTACCTACGACGAACTGAGCTCCGTAGGGGCATTGCTCCAAAAAGAGAATTTGGAACAGGCTCAAAAGGAAACAGCGGTAGCCATAGTTCACAAATTACAGGGAACTGAATTATTCAGCCTACTGGAAAATTCCATAGAGGGGGCTTCCCGAAAAATTGCCGAGCTTTTGGATAGCACACTTTCGGCTGAAACGGACAACAGTTCTTCCACTTTGCGGAAAAGTGATTTGAGTGATTTTGACATTGGGGAGTTTGTTTGAGCAAGCCCCCCGTCTTGCTATATTTTTAATATTAACTAAACACTATCAAGATTTTGAACTTGAATCGTATCATTCTACTTTTGTACTGTTCTAAACAATTGCCCAACGACTTCCTCTTTTGTATAAACTATATCTTTTTCCAATCCCTTATTGACAAACTCTTCAAAATCTTGATGCTGTCGACTTACGGAATTAATCAATTTGTTTATCGCTTTCTTACTTTGTGATTCGACGTTTTGTAGCCATTTTTTTTCTATTTCTGACTCCTTATTCAACCTAATCCTGTGTTCAGATAGCTTCCATAATTCAAATAAAATTTGACACTGCTTTTCTTTTTCCTGACTAATAAAAGAAGGAGCTGGTAAACCAATCTCTGGCAAGATTGCAATTATTTTTGGGTCAATATTTATGGGTAGAGGACTTAATCTATTTTGATCAATATTTTCTTCTCCCATTAATAACTTACTAAAGGCTTCAAAATAATCTTTCTTAAATCTCAATCCTCCAATAGCCACATCATCCTTTACAACAATAATCGAAAAAAAGTCAATATCAAGATTTGATAACAATGATAAATCCATTGACAATTGAAAGAAGGCATCTGCATCAGAAAAATCAAAGTCCATAATACCGAAAGTAGCGTATGTAAGTGTCTCGGTTTCTTCAAGACCATTTGGTAGAATGAATTCATAGTTAGAATTCCCTTCTATTGCATTTAGTATTGCTTTAAATTTGTTCAGCTTTTCGTTTTTGGCTTGAGGCCACCATTCCTCGACTGCTTTCCGAGCAACATGCACTGCTTTTTTATTTTCTAAAGGAATATTAGAAATGTAATATTGTATGGTAGCATACAGTCTTTCAAAACACTTTTTTTCCTCATGACATATAATTTCCGAATCAAAATAAGGAATTGTCCTACCTTCAATTTTTCTAAATGCTCCCTGCATATTGCCTAATCCTAAATAAACGGCTTTAAAATTAATTAAGGCAACATTTCTATCATGGGCCTCTTTGGGAACAAATATGTTTAGCAACTGACTATTGGTGTTCCCAAGAGAAGAAAACCATTTGTTTATTTCCTTCTCTTCGGGTACATGGTTTTCCAGTTCGAAATATTTCTTCTCATACTTAGGATAAGGTCTTTTTTTGGAAAGTGCATTACTAAGCTTAACTCTGACCCTATCAATAGATGGGAGAACCTTTTCTTTTTTGTGGTTATTCCCCTCTAGTAGTGAATCTACTAATTTAATAATATCCTTTGACCACTCAATAGCTATCTTACGAACCTCAAGGATGTTCTTTTGCCATTCGTAAGCCGAAGTTTCCTGATAATTTTTTTGTATGACAGACAACCATATTTTATTGAGATGTACATCAAACAAATTACCAATGGCTTCCACAGTAAGATGTTTGATGGAGTTTTGTTTGACAACAGATATAATTTCCTCTGAAGGAAAAGGCAACAATATTGCTTCAGTACAATACTTTTTATAAAACGGAAGGAAAGCATGCATAACTTGTATTCTGAATACACTGAATTCATTTGCTTTATCTGCTTCACTATCAAACAATAGATATTGTATATAGATATTATTTTCTTTTTCCTCGATAGTTAATGAGTTGGTGCTTACTTTCAGATAACTCAGAATAACGCGTTTATTTTTGCTTGCAAATTCTTGAAAGGCTATCGGATTGCTAACCTGCAAGTACAACATGAACTCTTTAGCTTCCTGAATCTCCATACAGATCAGGTCATCTATCAGTATTTTATTCTGTATAAAAGGTAAGCTCAACGATAATTTTAACTCATTAAACCATTTGAAAAGAAATTCAAGTCCCTGATAAGAAGTGATGGGAGCAGTTCTTTTAGTCAGCCTATCTTTCAAGGCATTGGCAAACAACACTAAATCGGTGTTTTCAAAAGAATAGATTGGTAATTCCTTTTTTAATTCAGCGAGCTGTTGAAAATTTTTTGCTCGTTCACCCATTATTCTTGAAAGCTCGTCTAAAGTATTGAGCTCTGTAAATGGCACTGTGACCATAGAGAATAGCTCTATACCTCCTGTATTATAAGCCTGATCAAATAACTCCTTATTCGAAAGCCAATAACGTTGAGGCTCTCCATGCATGATACCATCCAGTGCGAAAACCATAGCAGAAATATCACCTTCGCTCAACAAGCTTGCTAAACCCCTATAAAAGATGGCTTTATTGCTGTCATTCAAGAAAAGTGGAGCATTTATAAAGAAATCATGTTTGTAGTTCTCATCAACTATCTTTAAAAGATTGATTAGGGATTCTTCTATGGGTAAATTATTATGTAATAAATCTCTTAAATGATTAGATCTAACAGGGTGAATCCCTTCTACATATTGACCATCAAAGTTCAGGAAATATTCTTTTTCAAGTTCGTTTAATAATATTCCTCTGTCTTGTTGAAAACCAATTTCAGATTTTACATAATTTATAAGTCTTGTGGTCCCCAGTTTAATGTTCAAACAGTCCGCCAAGGAAACCATTCGTAGGATTTCGATTTTTGCTGCCGAAGATGTAGATTTATATAGATACTTTATTTGAGAAGAAAGTCGTTCCTGAATCATTTGTCCTTTCGTCAGAAGATAGGTATACTCAATCAAAAGACCTTTACCCATTATCTGTTCCCACACCGGTTGCCATTCTTTAATATCAGCGTGGATTTTCCTTTTCCTTTTAAACTGTTCGAAAATGTCTTTTGCTTCCTGGGTTGACAAAGAAATATCTATTGGAGTCAAGTTGATACGTGATATATCAGCACCGAATCTAAACCAGTCTTCTTGTCTTGCAGTAATTAGAAATTTAATAGGCATATCCTTAGTCTTCTCTGCAATATAAGACCAAGCTATTACCGAACTGTCTAGTCCATCGATTACAACTAAAGGAGCTTCGCCAATAAAAACTCTTGATTCTAAAAATTCCACGATAACATTAGCCTCGTCTGTGTCTCTGCAAGTATTTAACTGGTAGATAGTATGGTTCGTTTTTAAATTATACCCTATCTGCCATGCTAATGTTGACTTCCCCTGTCCGCTGGAAGACCTAATAACAACAATGTCCGATTTTTGAATTGCTTCTTCAATTTGTCTTTCCCAGCCCTTTCTTCTTACGGGAAGTCCTTGAACTATATGTAACGGTCTTGCTGCCTTACCATCATAATAATCATCCGATTGTTTCTCGTTGCCTAAATAAGAGACTTTAAACACCCAATTATTCTGAATGGCTTTATTTAGAGGTACTTTTGAAAATGAATCTCTTATGTCCTGAAAGAGACAAATGACATTATCTTTACTGATTATCGTCCGATTTTTTGACCAAATAAGTGTGTTGTAAAATAATGCATTCAGAAACTGAGGCTCAGCTCCTTTATTTACATCCCATTCTTTATACAGCAATATCAGGATCTTTGCATATAATTCATTTGTTGATTGGAGTTCAAAAGAAATCCTATCTACAAAATTACTAAAATTTGTGTTCTGAGATAGTGTTACCAATTTGTCTAACCAAAATTTAGAAAGCGGCTGTCCTTGTCTTTTACTGATGAGTGCAGAGAGATTTCCATCCGAAATCTTCATGTTATAGACAAGTTTAAACCTGCTGTCAGGATTTTTTTCATACACTTCTAGGAAATTCTGAAGAACACCCAATCCCCAAAAAGTACCCGCATCCATTTTATTGACGGATGACTTTAGCTGAATGTATTCGGAATCAATAGTAATAGTTTGGGACGTATGCAAATCTATATCTTCAATTCCCTCCAATTGTATAAATTTTGCTTCAGAATCCTTTTTTAGCTCTTGTAGTATCAAATAACAAGCATATAGTATTTGAAAATGGATTCCTCTAAAGTTGATGGCTCCTCCATTTCTTTTCTGTAGAATTGTATCTAATTTTTCAGTAACCTGCTTTAAGGTTATAGGAGTATCCTTTAATTTCATTCTTTCTCTATTAATACTAATAAAAAAATCGTTTCTTGATTTAAAAAATATAAATGAATGAATTTCTCAGTTTCATCCTTTATAAATAAGAAATGATTTTATGTAAATAGTATAAAAGCTAATATACTCATTTTTTAGGCTGCAACTGCCACTGACAGCTAAACATTTCACCTGACTGCTACTTTCTGATAACACCTTAATTCTTAAATACTTTTGTCCCGAAAGCCCGCAAGTTTATTTATTAATAATATTGTTTATTCTTTCAAATATTGTTTTTTCATACCCATCAAAAGAACCCTGTATGCGGTTCGCCTCATTTTGGTTTGGCGAGTCATAATAATCGACAATTTTTTGAGGTACTCCATAATCACTTGCAATCCGCGCCTCTTCACTGAAAGCGTTATACTCTAATTTGATCAGCAAGACATCAATACCCGTAGCATCTTCATAAGGAATTCGATCTCTTTGGGAAATGTAGAACTTGTACATCAGATTAAAGACACCGATATACTTTACCAATTGATATTTAAATGTGTTATAAATCAACGAGGAAGTTTTTCTCATTGCACTGTTAACCGCACTGGATGAATTTGGGTTGTTTTCCCTTCGTAAGTTGTAATTATAAACACCGTTGAATCCTGTACTCAGATAACTGTTCAGTGCAGCAAACAGGATAGAATAGTGATTTGGGCTATAGTTGTCCTTGAAAGTGTTTTCTATCATAGCCTTTAAAGTTTCATTTTCGACTACTTCGTAAATAACATCCAAGATTACCTGAAAGCCATCCTTTTCGAGAGCCATTCTTGGTGCATTTAGTCGTGCTATAAACCTTTTTATTCTTTGATGAAACAAAGGAGACAGTGCTGCTATATTATCATATATCTTGATCTTGTCCCGCTTGCTGATTACCTTGAATTGAGACAGAATATGATCAGGAATACCTCTGGCTTCCTGCATCGCACGTATCTGTAGTAATCTCTCACGGCTCCGATCATCCAAATATTGTTCTGGTGTCATCTCATCATCGATTTCCTTTTTTTCAACATTCAGATCGTAATTTTTATGCGTGATCTGTTCTCCAGTATCGTTGATTACTTTCATAAACTCTTCATCGAGGGTAATTACGCGACCAGTATAATGCTCCATAAATCGACCAGCTCGTCCGGCAATGTTTTTTGCATCAAAAGTTAATAATGGCTTTCCATATCTTCCGCCTCCTTTTTCGCTTTTGTAAACAATCATATTTTTTGCGGTCGTATTTACTCCTTCAGTTATGGTAGTGGTTGAGGTCAGTACCTTTACACCGGATTCTGGAATATTAAAAAGAGAAATAATCTCTTTCTGAATATATTTTGGCACCATTCCATGATGAACACCCACGCCTTTTTGCAATGCCTCGATAACAATCCATTTTGGATCGAAATTTTGAAAAAGATGATCAAGGAAAACTTTATAAAATGCTGTGTCTAAATGGGCTCTGTCGAAGTCTTTTGCAACCTTTTCAGCATTACCTTGGGTATTGCAATACACAATGGCATTCTCGTTATTGAGTAAGATGCGATCCAAAAGCTCCTGTATTTTGGCTTTTTTTGCAGATTTTCTGGCAAAATTAAAGTCGAGTCCATCAATTGTGATACGTCCTCTCTCATTCTCGACATTTGTTTTCGTAACTTTTACAATTTCATATTCGTTACGTAACAATTTTTCAATACCAAAATCACGCAGAAATAGATCGAACGATGGGTTATAGCCGTCACGGGCTTGGTCAAACACTTCAATATATGGTCCGGCCAGAAATATGTCTATGTTAGTATATTTTGAGAAACCATAAAATAAAGACATCCTATACGCGACGTCACGTTCATTTTCTTTCGCCTCATTGTCTATGATATAACCGTTATCAATCTTATATACTTCATCAATAAAAATGAAATCAAGCTGGACATCGTGATTCTTATCCAAAAATGAAAGAAACCGCTCCGGGGTAAAAATAAAAATATTGTTTTCTTGTGGGTTTACTGAAAAATCACTTAATGTGTGTACATTATAGTCCTCTGAAAACTTTATCGTTCCATTTTTGATCTTCGCCAGATTTTCAGTCAATAAGGCAATACTTGGAAATATCAAAACAATGTTCCTATAATGCATCTTTTTGATAATCTCATAGACCAAGTGAGTTTTCCCAAAAGAGGTGGATGCCGATAGAAAATAACGATTTATCTTTTCCCTGCTAAATAGGTCAAGGATTTCTTTCTGATACTGGTGTAATTTTGAATGATCATCAGTATACAATGATGATTCGTACAATAAGGAAGAAAATGTACTCAGACAGATATTATCTTCATCAAGAACTAAAGACCTTTCCTTGTTGAATTTATAGAGAATATCGTAATAATGTGGTACTCCAACTTTCGACGATAGGTAGAGAAGAAACCTTCGGTCAGCATCATCAATATCTTCATCTTTGATAAAGTCGAAATATTCACAGACTTCATTAAGTAATAAGTGCTTTGCCGTTATACCTTCTTGAAAGGAATTCAAAGTGGTTACAACGTTAAGGGTTCTTTGCTGTCTATCCATTTGATGATTGTTTCTTTACATGTTTTTGCGCTTTCAATTGGAATGAGTATAAAAAATATTGAAAAATCTATACTGATATTTTTAAATTCAAGGTCTTTGTAATTCTCGTTGATATGATTGATAGCTGTCTTTATTGATTCCTGATAATCCCCATTTACATAATCAAAGGTTATCAGTATAGGGTAAACCAATTTTATATTGTTATCGATGAGTTCCTGCTCCAAATTTTCGATGATACATTTATCCCATTTGTCAAGTATCTTGTAGATAGCAGATCCCTTGTCAACGATGTTTCCCTTACTTTGAAGGATTGTTGTAAAGTTGGTATTGATGAGATAATCATCCGAAATAGCTTTCTGAATGTTATCAAACACTTTGTTTATTGCCGCCTTGCCGTCCTGATAGAATTTAGTTTCTCCAAACCACAGCTGTATTCCGTCTTCGGTTTGAATTAAATGAAAGCAATCGTATCCGGTTACCTCTGATTTCTTTTGTATATCATAAAAATAGCCACGCGAAACAAGGGTTTCGTTTCCATAATACACCTTTAATATTGCATATAGCAAGGATTCTCCATAAATTCCCAATTTGAGTTTTGCTAGGTCGTCTGCAGAGTAATTATATTTAAATTTTGCGTTAAACGCCTTTATAAACATCTTCTGATGATCCCCCTCTAATAATTGAAATTCATCATAGGCATAGTATAGGATGCTCTCATATATGATACGAGACAAATCTTCAGTATCCTCGGCTTTATAACAGTCATCGAAAAGGTCAATATGGGTAACACAGGACTTACTTATCAAAAGCTCGTCATGCGGTAGATTATATTCTAATAATACAGTCTTTTTTATGAGGTCTATCAGTGTTGGTTTCATTTATGAGAGGAGGTTGATATCTAATTTTCATAAGTAACTATAAATCTGACTAATTTAATGTATTTTTTCGTATCCGAGGTAGAAGACAATCGATTTTTCGCGTTGACTATAAACTAGCTTTTTCAAGATACTTAGTAATGTGATCAAATTTCATTACCTCTTCATAACTATCTGTTGCGTGTAGAAAGGCAGGATTTTTTTGATCTGATTTATTAATAATATCAATAAATAACTTCATATTTTCTAATTGTAAGGCTGAGAAAGAGTCGATATCCGCTTTAATTTCTTCCATAGTATGCGTATTCCTGTATTGGGTATATTTACCCATGAAACCAATAAAAATATCAGATAGTTGTATTAATTGATTATCCTGAGAATCAACGAATGAATAGTTTTTAAACTCAACTCCATTATCTAACATCCTATATTCGTTCAAAGCTTCTCGGATAGAATCCTCGTTGTCGAAAATATGAGTTGAATTCTTGAAGGTATAGATAGGTCTGAGATAAAAGTGTGTCAAATCTGCTAACAGTACGTGATCTTCTTCATCCATAACAAAAGCTAGTTCACCTTTCTTTTTAGACTCTTTTAATATCTGCCGTAAAGATTCCAACCCAAAATGAAATTCTTGTAACGGAAGATATTCTTCAAAAAGATTACTCAATGCTTCTATGAAATTACCAATTTTATCAGGTTTAATATTCGGATATTCGAAAACATAAAAAAGTTGAATAACGGCGTCTATTTCAAGACGACACAGTTTATAGAGGTCGTTTTTTAGGTGGTTGTCAAATCCAGGCCCTAATTGTATCGCTGCGTCCGAATTCATTATAGCAGAATCCACAATATCCACTACTGACCAATACAGAATATTTAAGCTCGAATAATGTACATAAAGATTACTATCCTTCAAAAAGAGAAAGAAGAGGTTTAACTTCTGGGATTTGAGACAATCAAGAAAATCCCCAAATGCGATATGTTTAAATTTCACTTCCTTAGCTGTCTTCTGTAATCTAAAACTATCGATCAATGGCTGTACATCTGGGACAGCTCCCTCATGTAGAAGTCCTCCCAAAACAAAATTAGCTGTAAACGTATAATTGAAATCGTTTTCTCTTACATAGAATGTTTTGATATTATTGGTTTCATCATAATAGAATATATATGGTGTTGTAAAATCAACTCTTGGATTTAGTAATCGGGCAAATTGATTAGCAGATGCTATTTCTGCTATTTCAAAATCAATCATAATGTTAGCGTATTAAAATAAATAGGTTGACTAAGTTATAAAAATACCTTTTATAATGCCACTCACAGCCAAACAATTCCTCTGACTGCCAATTTGTTATCACGCTTTTGTTTCTGAAACATCTTTGTCCCGAAAGCCCGCAAGGTGCGGGATAAACAGTAACAAATTAATGTGTTTCAATTATGGAAAAACAAAGAAAAAAAGTTCTGCTGGCAGCCGTGGCTACGCTGTCAGGAATTGGTGCGTTCGCACAGGGAAACGGCTCGGCAGGTATCAACGAGGCTACCCAAATGGTAACCTCTTATTTCGACCCCGCAACACAGTTAATTTATGCCATCGGTGCGGTCGTGGGACTAATCGGAGGTGTTAAAGTGTACAACAAGTTCAGTTCCGGCGACCCTGACACGAGTAAGACCGCAGCTTCGTGGTTCGGTGCGTGTATCTTCTTGATTGTTGCGGCTACAATCCTGCGTTCATTCTTCCTTTAATCCGTTACCTTATGAATTACAATATCAACAAAGGCATCGGCAGGACGGTGGAATTTAAAGGGCTGAAAGCACAATACCTGTTCATTTTCGCAGGTGGGCTGCTCGGTACGCTTATCCTCGTGATGATACTGTATATGGCAGGCGTAAACTCTTACTTCTGCCTGTTCCTCGGAGCAGGCGGTGCTTCGCTCATTATATGGCAGACCTTTTCGCTGAACAGGAAGTACGGCGAACACGGGCTGATGAAAATTGCAGCCAATAAAAGGCATCCCCGCTACATCATCTGCCGCAAGCCTGTACACCGTTATTTAAAATTCACACCTAAACAGAATGCCGTATGAGAAATGTAGCAAAGACCACCACACTGGAAAACAAATTTCCATTGTTGGCAGTAGAGAACAACTGCATTCTGTCCAAAGATGCAGACATTACCGCCTGTTTTGGAGTGCGTTTGCCCGAACTGTTTACAGTAGCATCGGCAGAATATGAAGCCATACACTCCGCTTGGCATAAGGCTATCAAAACCTTACCTGATTTTACGGTCATCCATAAACAGGATTGGTACATCAAGGAAGGCTATGCGCCCGATTTGGCAATAGAAGACCAGAGCTTTTTATCGAAGTCTTACCAACGCCATTTTAACGAGCGACCGTTTCTAAACCATTATTGCTACCTGTTCTTAACGAAGACCACAAAGGAAAGGATGCGGATGCAAAGCAATTTCAGTTCGCTTTGCAAAGGTTCACTGATACCGAAGGAAATCAGGAACAAGGAAACGATACACCGCTTTATGGAAGCGGTGGCACAGTTTGAGCGTATCGTGAATGATAGCGGTTTTGTAACCCTGAAACGTCTGACCGAAGATGAAATTATCGGAACAGAAGATACACAGGGACTACTGGAACAGTACCTCACATTATCGAGGGAAACCGGAACACCGATGCAGGACATCGCACTCGGAACCGAAGAAGTGCGCATAGGCAATAAAAGGTTAAGCCTGCACACGCTTTCGGACACGGACGATTTGCCCGGAACGGTATCGGCAGATACCCGTTTTGAAAAGCTGTCTACCGACCGTAGCGACTGCCGATTGTCATTCGCTGCACCTGTGGGCTTGTTGTTAAGCTGCAACCACATCTACAACCAATACCTGTTTATAGATAACAGCGAAGACAATCTGCAAAAGTTTGAGAAGTCCGCAAGGAATATGCACTCACTGGCTCGTTACAGCCGTGCCAACCAAATCAATAAAGAGTGGATAGAAAAGTACCTGAACGAAGCCCACAGCTTCGGGCTGTCGTCCATCCGTGCGCACTTCAACATTATGGCGTGGTCGGAAGACCCTGCGGAACTGAAACAGTTAAAGAACGATTGCGGTAGTGCGTTGGCACTGATGGAGTGTAAACCTCGACACAATACTACGGACGTAGCTACATTGTACTGGGCAGGAATGCCCGGGAATGCTGGCGATTTTCCGAGTGAGGAAAGTTTTTACACTTTTATAGAGCCTGCTCTGTGCTTCTTTACAGAGGAAACGAATTACCACAATTCGCCCTCGCCGTTCGGTATCAAAATGGCTGACAGGCTTACAGGAAAACCTATCCATTTGGATATTTCGGATTTGCCTATGAAGCGTGGGATTATCACGAACCGGAACAAATTTATTTTGGGGCCATCAGGTTCGGGAAAATCATTCTTCACAAACCACATGGTGCGACAGTATTACGAACAGGGCGCTCACGTACTGCTCGTTGATACGGGTAACTCTTATCAGGGCTTATGCGAACTCATCAAAGGGAAAACGAAAGGCGAAGACGGTGTTTACTTCACTTATACCGAAGATAACCCGATTGCCTTTAACCCATTCTACACAGATGATGGTGTGTTCGACATTGAGAAGCGGGAAAGTATTAAGACTTTGATACTTACGCTTTGGAAGCGTGATGACGAGCCGCCAACCCGTTCGGAAGAAGTTGCGCTTTCCAATGCTGTAAGCGGTTATATCGAGCGTATCAAGACAGAAGATGTGTACCCGTCATTCAATGGGTTCTATGAGTATGTAAAAGGCGACTATCGCAAGGTATTGGAGGAAAAGCAGGTCAGGGAAAAGGACTTTGACATTGCCAATTTCCTGAACGTACTCGAACCCTATTACAAGGGTGGCGAATACGATTACCTGCTGAACTCAAACAAGCAGTTAGACCTGCTTTCCAAACGCTTTATCGTGTTTGAAATTGATGCGATTAAAGACCACAAAATCCTCTTTCCCATAGTCACGATTATCATTATGGAGGTGTTCATCAACAAGATGCGCCGATTGAAAGGTATCCGCAAGCTCATCCTGATTGAAGAAGCCTGGAAATCGATTGCCAAAGAGGGAATGGCGGAGTACATCAAGTATTTATTCAAAACGGTACGTAAGTTTTTCGGCGAAGCGATTGTCGTAACACAGGAGGTCGATGATATTATCCAGTCGCCCATTGTGAAAGAAAGCATCATCAACAACTCCGACTGTAAAATCCTGCTCGACCAACGCAAGTATATGAACAAGTTTGATGACATACAGGCGATGTTGGGGCTTACGGATAAAGAGAAAGGGCAGGTACTTTCCATCAATATGAACAACGATACAAGCCGACTTTACAAGGAGGTTTGGATTGGCTTAGGTGGTACGCACTCGGCAGTCTATGCGACCGAAGTGAGTTTGGAGGAATACCTCGCCTACACAACCGAAGAAACCGAAAAGATGGAAGTAATGCAGCTTGCCTCAGAATTGGACGGTAATGTAGAACTCGCCATTAAGCACATCGCTATCCAGCGGCGTGATAAATCAAATCAATAGTCATTAACAATTTAAAATTCAAGAACAATGAAAAAAGTAATGTTACTGGTGTGTACGGCATTTATGCTTGCCGTAGCACCGTCAGCCAAAGCCCAATGGGTGGTAACCGATCCCGCTAACCTGGCTTCAGGTATTCTCAACAGCGCCAATGAAATCGTACAGACTTCTTCCACCGTGAGCAATGTAGTTAAAAATTTCAACGAAGTGAAGAAAGTGTACGAACAGGGAAAAGAGTATTACGATAAGCTGAAAGCCATCAACAACCTTGTGAAAGATGCCCGTAAGGTACAGCAAACAGTACTCCTGGTGGGTGATGTGTCCGAAATGTACGTGCAGAATTTCGGCAAGATGATGAACGACCCCAATTTTTCGCCACAGGAATTGACCGCAATCGGCAATGGGTATTCAGCACTGCTTAATGAAAGTACTGAATTGTTGAAGGAACTGAAACAGATTATTACCGCTTCAAGCCTATCGCTCAACGATAAGGAACGTATGGACATCATCGACCGTGTGTACAAAGAGGTTAAGGATTACCACAGCCTTGTTAGGTATTACACCACTAAGAATATTTCTGTAAGCTACCTGAGAGCGAAAAAGAAAAACGATGCCAAGAGAGTGCTGGAACTCTACGGAACTGCTAACCAAAAATACTGGTAAACTATGGAATGGGATAATCTTCACGAACTCCTGCGGTCGCTGTATGACGACATGATGCCGCTTGCCGGCGACATGGCGGCAGTGGCCAAAGGTCTGGCGGGATTGGGTGCGTTGTTCTATGTGGCATTAAAGGTTTGGCAGGCCTTAAGCCGTGCCGAACCTATTGATATGTTTCCGTTGCTACGTCCGTTTGCTTTGGGGCTTTGTATCATGTTTTTTCCAACCATCGTGTTAGGAACCATCAATGCGGTACTTAGCCCCGTAGTAACGGGAACCCACCAAATACTCGAAGACCAGGTACTCGACCTGCATGGATTACAGGAACAGAAAGACCGATTGGAATACGAAGCAATGGTCAGAAACCCCGAAACAGCCTATATGGTATCGGACGAAGAGTTCGATAAGAAACTGGATGAATTGGGCTGGTCGCCTTCCGACATCGGGACAATGGCAGGGATGTATATGGACAGGCAAGCCTACAAGATAGAAAAAGCCATAAAGGACTGGTTTCGGAATTTACTGGAAATACTTTTTCAGACGGCGGCTTTGGTGATTGATACCATACGGACGTTTTTCCTGATTGTCCTTTCCATACTTGGGCCGATAGCTTTTGCTATTTCCGTCTGGGATGGTTTTCAGTCCACGCTCACGCAATGGCTCACGAGATATGTAAGTGTTTACCTGTGGCTTCCTGTTTCAGATTTGTTCAGTTCCATGCTGGCAAGGATACAATCTCTGATACTGGAAAGGGATATCGCAATGCTTGCCGATCCCACTTACATACCAGATACCTCCAACACGGTGTACATCATTTTTATGATTATCGGCATTATCGGATACTTCACAATACCGACCGTGACAGGTTGGGTAATCCAAGCCGGAGGTGCAGGAAACTTTACCCGAAACGTAAATCAAACGGCAATGAAATCGGGCAATATAGCAGGTGCTGGAGCTGGCTCAGTAGCAGGAAACATCGGTGGCAGGCTAATGAACAAATAAAAATAATTAATCATTAAAAAAATGGAATTTAAAACATTAAGAAATATAGAAAACAGTTTTCGGCAGATAAGATTGTATGCCATTGTGTTTGCTGTTCTCTGCATTGGTGTGGTAGGATATGCCGTATGGCAGTCCTATCACTTTGCAGAGCAACAACGACAAAAAATCTATGTCCTGGACAATGGCAAATCGTTGATGCTTGCTTTATCGCAAGATGCAAGTATCAACCGTCCTGTTGAAGCAAGGGAACACGTAAGACGTTTTCACGAACTGTTCTTTACGCTGGCTCCCGATAAGAACGCTATTGAAAACAATATGGAGAGGGCGTTCAACCTTGCCGATAAAAGTGCCTTTGACTATTACAAAGACCTTTCGGAAAAGGGATATTACAACCGTATCATATCGGGTAATGTACAGCAACGTATAGAGGTGGATAGTGTAGTATGCAATTTCGATACTTATCCCTATGCTGTCCGCACCTATGCCAAGCAATTCATCATTCGTTCCAGCAATGTGACAAGTCGTAACCTGGTTACGTCCTGCTTCCTTGTAAACTCCGTCCGCTCGGACAATAACCCGCAAGGTTTCAATATCGAAAAGTTTGCAGTAACAGAAAACAGAGATATAGAAGTCATCGAACGCTAAAAAACAATCTTATGGAAGCATTATCAGATTTAAACACGTTTGCGAAAATCCTTACCGATAAAGGATATAACGGTTATTTCCATACGCAGGGTGCGTACGCCGGAAAGTTGAAAGACAGCATCGGGGAATACCTCGAAAGCTGCCAAAAAGGTACAGATGGTTTGCCTAAACAGGATTTGTTGCTGACGGGCTACCTACAATGGTCGGGAGAAGACAGGCCACGTGTAGAATGCAGTATGTGGGTACAATATCTAAACGGCAAATTCTCTCTCAACAAAATGGAAGTCGCCAAGAAAGACCGCTTTGGGCAACTGCTCAAAAAATCGGAGCTGACAAGCCTCTCCACAATAACCGCACCTAAAGCGGTGGATGCAATTGCTTCGGTCAATGATGAGCAGAAGCAAAAGGCAGGTCAAAGCCCTAAGCGTTTCAGGCTATAACAACACAAACATTATAGTATGAAAAAATTAAGAGCAAATATGGACAGGTACTTTGATCGGCTGGACGAACGCTGGCGGGCATTGCCGTTACGCAAACAGCACAGGTACACGCTATACTTTTTTACAGCCTATCTGCTGCTTACCGTAGGGGTCATTTTTAAAGTATGGTATGATACGGCTAAGTCTGACAACAGCATGGCTATCGAGCATATCGAAAACCCTGTCCTTCAAAAGAAAGAAAGTCCTGCACCCTTGCAGGATACATTACAAATTCTTAAAAATCAATTTTATGAAAGAAAATGAAAAAAGGGTCAGCATACTCGTTGAGGAGGGCGACCAAAGTAAAACATCCAGCCTGCTCGATGATAAAAAGAGCAATAAAGAAAGGCTTAAAAAGCCCTTGATATTCGGTTTAATGGGCATTGTATTCGTAGGCTGCATGTACCTGATTTTTAAACCGTCTTCCGATAAAAAGGAAATTCAAAACATCGGTTTAAACGATGCCGTGCCGCAAGCTACCGAAGCAGGAATGCAGGCTGACAAGCAAAAAGCTTATGAGCAGGAAATGCTGGAACAGAAGGATCAGGAAAAGCGAAATGCTTTGGCAACACTTTCAGATTACTGGAATACCGATGACAAAGACGTTTCGGCCGATGAGCAACCTGAAAAGGACGATGGTTTTGCTAATGGCGGTGGAAAAGGATACACAAGATCCGGCAATTCTACACTGAACAGCTACCGGAATGCACAAAGTACATTAGGTTCTTTTTATCAGGACGATAATGCTGAAACGGCTGAACTCCGCAGACAATTGGATGAGCTGAAGGAAAAACTGGCAGAGAGAAATGTACCTGCCGGTGTAACCGTTGATGACCAACTGGCTTTGATGGAAAAATCATACCAGATGGCTGCAAAATATCTTCCTGCGGGAACAAACAATGGACAACCTGCCACTACAGATAGTGCTGCCCGCAGTTCTTCGTCCAATACGCAGAAAGAATATTTTGTGGCATTCAGTCCTACAAGGAGGAAAGCAGTATCAACTTTATACCGGGAACCTACTGACAATGAGTTTTTAGCAAATTGGAGCGAAAACAGGAACAGGGGGTTTTATACTGCCGGGTCGGTAGAACAAGTAGCACAGCCCAAAAACAGCGTTAAAGCCTGCATACAGGAAACGCAGACAATCATTGGCGAAAGCGGTGTACGCCTTCGATTACTGGAGCCTGCCCAAACACCTAACCGTACTATTCCGCAGGGAACTATCCTAACCGCTAATGGCAAGTTTCAGGGTGGACGTTTACAACTAAAGGTTACTTCCATAGAACTGGACGGCAATATCATTCCCGTAGACATTACTATTTATGATCTTGATGGCCAGCAAGGTTTGTACGTGCCATACTCGCCGGAAATGAATGCCCTTACTGAAATGGCTGGTAATATGAGCCAGACTTCCGGCACAAGCCTTATGCTTACGCAATCAGCAGGACAGCAAATTGCCGCAGACCTTAGCCGTGGCGTTGTTCAGGGTATTTCAGGGTATTTCTCCAAAAAAGTAAGAACACCTAAAGTCACGCTGAAAGCGGGGCATCAGGTATTCCTCGTTTCCAAAAAATAATGTTGAACGCAAATAAATTCAAAAATGAAAAGTCTTTTTAAAACCTTTTTAGCATTAGTCCTGATAGTAGGCTTTGCTGTACAATCTCACGCACAGGATAGTGCAAAAAACCGACTTGCTTTAGGCAAGATTGAACCGTACCGAATGGAAGTTACCTATGATAAGACTTCCCATTTGATTTTTCCGACCGCTATCCGCTATGTGGATCTGGGCAGCGAATACCTAATAGCCGGAAAAGCGGAAGATGCAGAAAATGTATTACGTGTAAAAGCTTCGGTAAAGGAGTTTGAATCCGAAACGAATTTTTCTGTAATCACAAATGATGGTCGTTTCTACAGCTTCAATGTACATTACAGTTCCTACCCGGAGGCTTTAAGTTATGATCTGCTGACGATGCAAAAGTCAGTGGACAAAACAAAGGGGAACGATGTGCTTTTTGAAGAGCTGGGCAACAATTCTCCCTCACTGGCTGGCTTACTCCTCGAAACCATCCACAAAAAGGATAAACGTATTGTGAAGCATATCGGGGCTAAAAGTTTCGGCATTCAACTTATCCTGAAAGGCATTTACATCCACAATGGCAAATACTATTTCCATACGGAATTGAGAAACCGTACCAATGTTCCTTTTCAGATTGACTTCATCAATTTCAAAGTAGTGGACAAGAAAGTAGCCAAGCGCACAGTAATACAGGAACGACCGTTGCAGCCACTACGTACCTACAAACCGTTGAATGAAATTGGCGGTAAAACGACCGAACAAAACGTTTTTCTTTTAGACCAGTTTACCATTGCCGATGACGAGGTGCTGCTGATTGAGATATTCGAGAAGAACGGCGGTAGGCATCAAACGCTTCAGGTAGAAAATTCAGACCTGATAAAAGCCAGGTTGATAAACGATATGCGCTTGAAATTCTAATAACCTTAAAAAAGCGATAGCAATAAATGAAAAAATATATCTATACAGTGATGCTCGTTTTAATGGGCATCACAATGGCACAGGCACAACGAATGCTGCCTAAACAGAAAGGATTGGAAATAAGCACCGGTATATTGTCTGATAATAAGATTGGTAATGACTACTACATCAGCGCAGCAATGACCGTGAATGGTAAAAATGGTAATTACCAGCTTTGGGCTTTGGAATATACCCACCAATACCACGAGTATAAAGACCTCCGCATACCACAGGAAACCTACTCAGCCGAGGGCGGTTACAGCTTCTTCCTGTTAGGAGATGCCTTTAAGAACATTACACTAAACTTCGGTATAACCGGTGTAGTCGGTTACGAAAGCATCAACCGTGGCGAAGCAATGCTGTATGATGGGGCGAAAATATTAACTGAGGACAATTTTATCTACGGAGCTGGAGGACGGCTCACTTTTGAAACCTACATATCAGACCGATTTGTGCTAGTCCTGCAAGGCCGTACAAAAGTGCTTTGGGGGACTGACTTGGAACAGTTCAGACCGTCCGCAGGTGTGGGATTAAGGTTTAACTTTTAAAACGTAAACAATGATAGCAATATTCAATAAATTCAGAACAGGGCTACTGCCATTATATGTATTCCTGGCAATCCTTACTGCTTCGGTAACGCTGGTATCTTGCAGCAAAGATGATGAACTGGAAATACAGAACGATTTTCCTTTCGATGTCAATGTAATGCCAGTGCCTAAAGACGTTTCCAATGGGCAGACGGTAGAGATCCGCATTACCATACAGCGAACTGGAAATTATAGCAACACGCAATATTTCCTTCGCTACTTCCAGTTTGACGGACAGGGCACACTTAGGTATTACGATGAACCGCCGTACCTGCCAAATGATCTGTACGAGTTACCAACCGAGCAGTTCCGTTTGTACTACACTTCAGCATCTGCCGTATCACAATCCTTTGAGGTTTGGATTTCGGATAACTTCGGGAACGAAAAGCAATTAAGCTTTCAATTTAATAGTAGTGATTAATATAGTAGCAAAAAGAAGTCTTGCCGCAAAAGCAAGATTTCTTTTTTGGAGTGATCGAAGCTAAATTTTTGTAAATTTAGAAGATGGATTTTTAAGTGGTTTTGTTATGGTTGCATCATTGGTAATAGGCATCATATTTTTGGTTGCAGGCTTGGGACTTCGTTACTGGATTAACCGAAGAAAGTTTTACAGGCGCAGCCCTATGGGAGCAGAGGGCTTTTCATCTTATGAAAGTTCGGTTTTCATTAAATTGATTGAACGAGTTGGTAAATGGATAGCTTACGCACTGATTATTTTCGGTCTGTTGTCGCTGTGGGTTTACTCCCGTGAGAAAAATGACAAAGAAAAACAAGAAGTGAAAACGGAACAGCCAGCTTCACGCAGATAGTTTGTCTTCCAAAATAATTATTACAAAATCGGATAGCTCAAAAGGTTGTCCGATTTTTTTATTCTCCAACCTGATAACAAGCCAAACACTGCCTTTCAACGCCAATCGCTACAGCATTGTTCAGCCTCTTAGAAAGCGTTGATAAATTAGACTTCCACGGAAAAAAATGAGCAAACTATGGAAGTAATCGCAATACAGAAATCCACTTTGGTGGGAATGAAAAACGAGCTGAAGGAGCTTTTGGAACTGACTGAAAACGCTACCCAAAAATATGCTCCCATTTTCAAAGAGGAAAAGTGGTTGGATAACCAAGAGGTGTGCTTGATGATGAACATTACCAAACGGACTTTACAGACTTATAAGGATAAAGGCTTGCTGCCTTATTCGAGATTGAACCGAAAAAATTATTATAAACTATCGGACGTAAAGGCTTTGCTCAAAGCCGGTCAGCCGTATAAAGCAGACGAAGATGGATTTATTGACCAATGACGATGAAGAAATTATGGCGCATCAGGATATGATATTGCTATTAAAAACCCGTATCGGTGAAATACTAAAACATTATCGGCCGGTGATGAATGGAGAAATATATCTGTCCAGTCAGGATGTGTGTGAACTGTTGCATATCAGCAAACGTACACTCCAGCAATATCGTGATGATAACATACTGCCGTATGTACAAATAGCCGGTAAGATTATTTATAAGGAAAGCGATATTCTGACAATACTGGAGCGAAATTACATTTCCGGTAAACCAGAATGATTGCAACCTTTTTTTCCATATATGCTGTCCAAAAGGAACGAGTTTAGTATCTTTACCATCTAAAATATAGAAAATACTTAAAGTGTTTTTGCTTTAAGTCCCACATTGAAAACTGGTAATTTTTAGACAACGGGACAGATAAGTAAGAACGCTCACGCTATAGGCGTGGGCGCTCGCTTATTCGTTGTCGGGTATACCAGTACCTCAATGTGCGGTAAGTGTAGTTGCCTGCGCTTTCTTTTTGTGCAGGGCTACATCAACACAAAAATGGTATGATATGGAAACTGGTACTGCACAAAAAACAATCGCCCTGTGTTTTATTAATGATAAAAGCCCGATAACGGATCACATCTGCAAAGATCTCTCTGCATCCGAAATGGAAATCCTATATCGAGCAGAAAGCATTGAGGATGGACTATCTCAATTGTCTTCATTAAATAAACTTCCCAAAATTTGTATTATTGATTTGGATTTTTACGACCAAAATGTGCTCGCACAGCTTCAAAAATTAAGGACAAAATACCCTACGGTCAAACTGATTGCTCATAGTGATATTGATGACGAGAAAGTTGGGAAATCTCTTTTAAACATTGGTTTTTCAAGTTATCTGCTACTTGGTAGTGATGTGGATGATTTTAAAAGAGTAATTGAAACCGCTATGAATGAGGCTAGATAGGACGTTAAATCATTTCATCCTGTAACCGACTAATATTCATATAAAATGCTGACTATTTTTTCATCATTTAATACAAACCTTATCTGCTCGTATTTTTGAGTAGGGTGCATATTGCCTTCTGTAGGTAGCGGAAAATATTTGACACCAATAGTCACATTTGGTAAGTTAAAACTCCAAGACGACCTAATTTTAAAATTCTTACCACACAATTGTTTTTTGGATGAGTTCAAATATTCTTTGAATTTTGAAAGACCTTCGGTTTCAAATATAGTTTTCCAGTTTTTACGTTCTTCAAAAATAATATTTTCGTCAAGATTATGCACAATACTGCTATCGTCGGAAGCGTTACAAGCATTTATAAAATCCCTGATGATTTTTCGTGGTAGTTTCTGAATTTTTCTATTTTCCTTATTTTTATTTTTAATGTAAGTGCTAAAATCCTTATCTACTAATTCAGACAACTTATAGTATCCTGAATGAAAGGCTTCTAAAGGAGATTTATACAATCTATCTTTAAAAAATGCTGCTTCATTAGCTTCATCGGTTTCAAAACAATCCAGAAGTAAAAAACCTTTTTCTTCAGTAGCGCTGTTAATACCATCCACAATATTTACAAAGTAGTACTGCTCTTTATCTTCAAACAGGACTTTTATTTTAGGGTTGAACTTTTCAGATTTATTTGCCGATGCCTTTACAAGATATTTAGTTTCGTCTAAAGGGTTTTCAATCCTTCTTCCCCAACCATCAGTTGATAATTCTGATTGGAATCGGGAAATCTGAACTCGTATTTCTTTACGTCCTTTTTCAAGGTCAGTAGTAAATTCATATCCAGGAAAAGAATTGAGAATGGCGGTGTCTAATTCCCATTCCTCATAATCACTTGTAAAATCTATTTGATAGATAAATTCATATTCCCGAATGTAAACCGGAAATTGGAACTTGTTCCCTATAATTGTTTGCTCTAATATAGTAATATCGGATTTCCTATTTACGGTTATTGATACGTTTGTTTCTACCATCTAACAAATTATATTGATTCGAGTTATTAAATACAATGTATTGGGTTACACTCTTAAAATGTTTTATCTAAATACTGTTCATAAGTAGGTTGGTTCTCTAGAATCACGAAATATTTTACAAAACCTTGTATTGCTCTCTTAAATTCATAAAAATTATCAGCTAAAAGTTCTTTTTGTGTTTTTCCAGTATTTGTGTAAATATTGTCCAAATCAACAATTTTATAATCGATACAGGAACTATCTGAATCTCTTCGAGTTCCAAAAAAATATGAATCAAATTCAATTAAAACATCTCTCTCTGTAGCAAGCGATAGATCAATTTTTATCTCTTTAATAAACTCTTCAAAATTTGTGATTTCTTTCAACTTGTTTCTATATCTAAATTCTTCATACTCTGGAGATTTTTTGTTTTCATTTATTTTAATAAAGTTCTGACTTAAAACATCTACTATCTTTTTAGAGTCACTATATAGGCTATTATATGTAACATATATCCATTCCTTTTGGTAGTTCAAATCTTCTGTTTTTATTCCTATCCGATTCTCAGATTCAAATTCTTCAACAGTTTTTAAGGTTGGAAGACCTATGTTCTCTATGATTTGATAATTAATGATATAGGATTTTGTTTTGGTTCCACTAATATTCATTTTGGGTAATCGAATAATAAAAGCTTCAGATGTTTTATTATTGATCATTCTATAAATTTCCCAATTCCCGGTATTGTTAGATATTAATTCCAATGTGTTTTATTTGATTTTGCTTACTTATTCATTATTTTGATCTTTCGTTTTTAACTTCAAAAGTTTATATCTCAATTTTTCTCTCTCATCAGGATCTTCAACATCTTTTGAAAGAAATTCAGCCATAAAAGAATTGAAATATTCATTAAATCTTTCCACATAATCTTCTGCAATCTTTGCTAATTTAGAATCGGTATAATTTATCATGGTTCTTAGAGCCAAGTATATCCGATAAAGTAGATTGATATTGTTCTCTTTAAATCCTCTTTCATACAACTTTACTATTTCCTCAGGAATAGAAAGAAAACATTTTAAAATAGACTGTACTATAGGCTCTATAATTCCCTCATGTCCGCTAATCAGATGTCCAACGCCTTCCCAATCAAAGCTTTCTAAAGACTTCATGTTTTTCCATGATCTAACATCAGCCCTACGAAGAAATTCCTTGCTGGAGCCGACTTCATACATTAAATAAAGGTGAAAGGCATATAAAGAGTATTCTTCATTGTCCACTAACCCTAAAGGATATGAAGCGATTTGAGATAGTATTGCGTAAGGAAGAAAATCTGCGACAAACCCACCTTCATCCATATCATCTTCAAAGTTGATTTGGATATGACCTATACCTTCGGAATACATTAGGACTTTAGTCCCGCCTTCGACTTTTTCAAAACGTGGAGGAATTTTTAGAAGTTGTTGTATTAACTCCGAGAATAGATCTACTTCATTCCTTTTTGCTATTTCCATAAGAACACCAGTAGCAACAATATCACAGTATGGAATTGGAGTTACGGTATCTATCAGTAGTTTACATAACTCTTCATGTGATTTGCCCTTACTATTTTCTTGAATCAAAAGATTACTGATTAAAGGAATAGAATGTGTGGCTACTAATTCTTGGAATTTGGGATAGATGACAGTCATCCCGTTCCTGATATCTCTGAATACAACAACCGATGATTTCACCAATGTCTCAAAATCATCTGAAAAAAATCTCTTAAAAGTATTGGTTGTTATAGCTCCACTTCCAGAAGCCATCATACTCAAATCGGCATTACTCTTGCGCAATTCTTCTTCGGCAAAGAAACAGAATACAATTTTATTATATAGATCTTTAATCTGCTTAGTATAAGTCTTATTGGATGAAAAAGCATACAAAAGATTAACATTAGGAACAGCATCTATTTTCGTAAACTTTTCTTTATCCACTTCTCCTTCCTCACGATATAGAGAAATCAAATGCCTTAATATCCTTGGCTCACGATATTCTGGTGTATAGTGTCCTCCATGCTCGATAGCTATTCTATATTCGTCAAAGAGAAGTTGATTAGTCGCATTGTATTCATCATCGTTAAGTTCATCAAGTTGTATCAGCTGACTCAGTTCGCCTATAATTGTTTTATACTGTCTGTTTTCTACATAAGCAACTCTTTTGTAATTAAATTCATCAATTGTATAAAGTGTATGATGATTTACACCCTTGAAAATATCGATTAATTCTATTATTTCACTTTTGATTGCTTCAGGAATATCATTATTAAAATTATCAAGCAATAAGTAAAATTTACCTTCAGGTAAGTCGGTAAGTGAATTTATGAGCCATTCTCGTATTTTATCCTTAGAAATTGATATTTTGGCATTTTGAGTAAAATGATTTGCTAGTTGCTGAAATATAGAATAGTTATGATCACTACAATCAAGATAGAGGAGAAAATCTTTATTACTCTTTACTTTTAGAAAGAATTGATATAGCAAGTTAGTTTTACCGGAAAATGCAGAGCCAATTATACCGACCAGTGCTGAACCTTTTGAAAAATGAGACAATACTTTGGCTATGCTCTGCCTTTCTATAAGAAAATCAGGGGAAATAGATTTTGTAAAATCATCTAGGTCTCCCAACATCCTCCCAAACTTTGTTTCCGTTATCTGGTTGATGACTTTGGAAAAAAGTTCCGGCTCACGATTTAATAGGAGATTAACAGCATTCTTAAAGTCATTTGTGGCGAGGGAAAAGGAATTATTTGTTAGTTTATGGATAAAATCAAAATCAACACTTGTTGTTTCAATTTTTTCTTTTGTGTATGTATTGTAAAATTGGTTATCCAAGCCATTAGAAATTAAGGTTAATGGAGGCATAGGGTGTACAAGCCTTGCATAAGAAATACCTTGTAAGACATCTTCTTCCATAAGTGTCAATTCTTCTCTTTTGAGTTCCAGCAGGATAATATTTTTTCCTTCAATGGTTAAGAGAATGTCGAAGATTGCTCTTGAAGGATAGTTGGATGGTTCTTTTAAATCAACATCAACATTATGATGTCCAAATTTTATGCTGAAAGATTTTTGGTGCTCAACCTTGACTTCTTTGAAAGTGGGAAAAACTGTAGCCAAAACTCTATCTAACCTAGCTTGTAGTGTAGCTTCATTAATTACCATGAATGATTATGTTTTTTATTATTCTCTGTAAGCAACTTATTTAAGAAACAAAAGAATAATCGATTGTTAATTCATAGCGAATTTACGAAAACGTTAGTCTAACCAAGCGGCGTTCTTTTGCTTCTTTTCTTAGGTCGCCAATGTGGTAAAAAAAGAAGTTCCCTAAAACAACGAAAGGGATAATGAATATCCCTCAAATAATGTCGTAACCTGTTTGGTAAAATGTGTTGGAAGGAATGGTGCGTTGGTATCCCATTTTGACAAAGGGGTTGCACCGCTTTGATGCAAAAAGACTGCCCCGACCATCGGGAGGGAGTGTCTTTTTGCCGCCCGATTTTTCAATCAGGCGACTTTTATTGGGTGGGTACGGAAATCCTTCAGGTTGTGAAAAAATCCCCTGTATGGTGTCAATCCGTTACGGAACAAGCCCCATAACAGGGAGCAACCCATCTGCACCAATGATGAATTGATAAACAAATCCTGCTTTTCTAACGCTTCCGCAAGGGAACAGCTTGGCGTATCGTCTTCCAGTTCCGACTGTTTGAGCAACTCGCCAAATTCATCCGTAACCATTGGCAGGCTTGCCACCGTTTCGTATTTCTCGGACTTGGGTTGCTGTATAGTTCCTATTGTAGATAGTATAGCTTGTCCTGTATGTTGGCTGTTGCCAAAATCCAGCCAATAGCGTGGGCGGTTGGAATAGGCTTTGCCGTTGTTCAATCCATTTAATATTTCCGCAATCTCAAACCTTGCTTGTACGCTGTCCACACAAGATATATATATACTTGCTCCTGCGTTTTCGGGCAACCTTTCCTTACTGTCTTTTTCAAATTTCCTTACTTCGGCTTTCCAGTTCGTACCTGCCCAACGATTGATGCGGTTGATAATGGCAACGGACTTGTACAACCCGACCTCACATTCAGCGAAACGCTGTCTGCCTAAATTGGCTTGGGTAATAACATCGTCATCCCAAAGACGTACAAATAATCCTGCGTGTCCTAACTCGATTAGGCTATGGTTCATTTCAAGCAAAGCGGTCATTACTTTTGAGCCTGTGCCACCTGCCCCGATTACGTTTACCGTTATCGGGTTGGTTGGATTTATCAAATAGCTGTCCGTAAAATGGACTTTTAAAATTTCTGTGTTCATTACAATATCGTTTTTATGGTCTTGTTTGTCTTTTTCAATACTTCTTTAGGAAAGGCTTTACCTGTGCTGATAAGGTCTTTCCAAAGGCTTACACAATTCCCTTTTATGGGGTTGTGTTCGTTTACCAAGTGGCTGAAATAGCTATTGAAAAAATAGCTTTGCCACGCCTGTATAAATTCTTCCACCGAAGCCGAATTTTTGATGTTCACATCTACATTTCCCATACATACGTGTCCATCCTCGTACACGTTGAAAAACGGAGCGTGAAACAATGCGGTTTTCTCGGTAGGTCTGCGGTCTTTATCAAGGGCAAAAACAACAAGGCTCTGCTTGTTTGCATACCAAAGCATTGCAGGTACTTGCGCCGTGCCGTTTGGTATTTCAAGACTTTCCGTAAAGTACATTTTGGTTTTTCGTGCTTTGGTATACCAAAGTACCGTACCGTTTTCACTCGGATTAATGTGCAGGACGTCGGTAGGTAGAATGCCGTTAGATTTTAAAAATGCCTTGCTCTTTTCCTTTTCCGTTTTAAGTGCTTTTGCCAATACATTGGCTTCTCGTTCGGTCAAAGGATGGGCGTTGATTGGATTACCGTTCTTATCCATATCAAAATGCTCTACATAGGTGGCTTTACTACTTCCTTTGGTCTGGTAGAAAACCAAAGCCGATAAGGGATGGTAAAGTGTTCCGAAGTCTTGTGTTATATCTTTCATCGCTTGCTGTATCTAATAGTTATTCAGTATGTATATCAATTCCTCAATTAAGGCAAAAACACGGTTTTCAAATTCAAGGGTATTGGCGGTAATATCACTACCATCAAACCGTTTCACAATGGTGGGTTCTTCCATCTGTCCATATTCCTGCAACTCGGTGTTAACGCTGTCGAAAAGTGTTTGAAACAGAATGCCTTTTGCATCGGCACAAAAGGAAACATACTTTTCCATCCCTATAATGTTTTCCATATCTTCTTCGTTAGCTTCTCCGTTTGGCAGGGCATTGCGGTTTATGGTGGCAGTCGGGAATTGTCCATACAGGGCAAAGGCTTCGCTTGCCAGTTTGTAACAATCTTGGTCAAAGCTGTCTTTGATTTTAAAGGCATTTAAACGCTCTCTAAATCGGCTCAAATTCTGCCCGTTGTAAATCTTCTGTTCCATACGTTCGCCTATCTGTTCTGCTTGCCTAATCTCGTTTAAATAGGTTGGTGTGTCCTCGTTCTCATCATCGCATACAATCCACTCTGTTACCATTTCATACGTCCAATACAGGTAACTGCTTTCCTGCCGATAATAGGGAACATCTGCAATATGGTACAGGTAGGCACACACGGACTGCAATAGATGTACGACTTGCTTACGGTTGGGGTTCTTGGATAGCCGGTACAACGGTACTACAGGAATGTAATACAGGGTCCCACCTGTACTGTACCGTTCCTCGCTCACGAAATAAGTTTTCTTACTATCCTGTATCAAACGTATTTCTTCCCAATCACGAAACCTTTTCCTTAACTGTTCTTCTGCATCATCAAAAGCCAAAGCGATATTGTAGGGATAGCCGTATCGCCTGGACTGCATAGGTTGTATGCCGTAATGTCGTGCAAGTTTGGAAAGGGACTGGTAAAAATCGCTCTCCGTTTTTTCAGATTCCTTACAAGCCTGTGCCGTTTCCGCTTCTTGCAGTTTCGGGAGGAATGAACATCTTAGAAAACCATTGGTAGCATGGCTATCGGTACGGCTTTCAATTTGTCTTTCCGTATCTCGTTTGCTTCCTTTGGTCTTTGCATCCAGTCTGCGAACTCGCCCAACTGTTTGTGCAAAGTCCGCTGTTTGGGTTGCTGTGGGGTTTTGATAGTCCCCGATATGATGTTGCGTTGCATAGTTCATCGTTTTTGCTTTTTGGTTTAACCTTTAGTTCCCATTACACTCTCAAATCGGTACTGCACTGTATCGTCACGGATAACAGGGGCAGATACTTTTGCGGTGGTCAGTATCGGGTAAGAATTTGCATAGAAATTCATCACGGCTTCCACGCTCCATTTTGGTTCGGGGTCGGTCAGTTTTATTTGCTGTCCTTTATCGTTAAGTATAAATACTCTTTCTAATTGCGTTGCTAATAACATGGTTTGAATTTTGGCGTTAAACAATTTGTTCCTGTTCTGCTCCGAAAAGGCTCGGTGTTGAAAATTTTGCGGATAGTTCACCTTTGCGTTTACGTATCTCGTCTGCTTTTTCGGGAAACTCTGTTATATCGGGTACTTTCATCCACGCATCACGGAACTTGCCCTCTTTCTCCAGTTCTTCAGCCTTTGCCATTCCATCTTTGAATTTTTTGTCTTTGGCTTCCTGCTCCTTCTTCTGCTTATCGGCTTTCTCTTTCTCCATTGCGGAATTTTTTTTGACTTCCTCCAATTGTATCATAAATGCTTCCATATCTACCATTAAGCCCGAAGCCTTTTGTATAGGCGTGGTTATCTGCTCAAAAAATCCCTCGTCAAACTCCTGCGGAGTGGCGTTAAAGGTCAAAGGGGGGATAAGGTTTTTGGCGTTATCTCCGCACCCTTCGTTATTGAGCAAAACCGATACAATAAGGTTACTGTCATTGCCTTTTGCTATTGTCAGTTGTAGATTACCTGTAAAATCCAACTGTGCTATTTGATTGAAAAAATTTGCGTTCATCGTTCTTAAATTTTAATTGTCGTCTAATCTTTTTTTGATTGCTGTCAGTTCTCGTACATATCCGTCCAGTAGGCTTTTTGCCGTTTGTCAAACTCGGAGAAACTCTTATCCTCGTGTCGGCATTCTTTATATGGCCTTGCCATTTTTATGGCTTCTCTAAGGTTTGTTACCTCGATAGGGCAACCGTTCAAATCTGTTACTTGCATCATATTATGAGGTCATTTTTCGGCGGTATAAACTCCATTTTCATAGTAGCCTATCAGCCGTTCCCAAAGCCGTATTAAACTGTCCGTATCTACATAGAAATACTCGCTTCTACTGCAATAAATGATGTATATGGCTTCATTCTTATGTTGTGTTTCAAGGCTTTTATCTTTAGCCATACTTTTCGCTTCGTCTATTGATTTTGATTTCATCACCATATTTTTTAGTAGGCTACCACCGTTTAAGGCGGTAGCCTTTAGTTATTTAATTAAGGTTTAGAATTTCTGCTCCGTCTGTTGCAAATGAGGTGCATAGTTCAAAAGCCTTTTGGGTTTTTAACTGTGCAGTACCGCCCATTACAATACTTTGCAACTTGGCTTCATCATTCTTATAGTTGCGTACATTCTGATAGTAGCCTGTAACAGCGTTGTAAGCCCCGAACAATGTGCCTTTAGTGGTGTCCATTTGCTGTGTATCGCTTACCATTGCGTATGCAAAGGCATCCTCTACGGTATTTTTGAACAGCGTGGAAACTTCATCCTCTGCACCTTTTTTAAGCAAATCAAATGTTTCCTTGTTCGGGCAAAGTGCCAATTGGATTAGCTTTCTTACTTCTCTGTCTGTTACTTTTACCTTAGCCCACTCGTTAAAAATGCCTTCTAACTGGTTGCTTAGGGTGTCTGCCAAGCCCATAACCTTGTGAGCGTTTTCCAAACGTTGTTTTGCTCCCGAAGTATGCTTGATGCGTACAACATTGCTCATATTGCGAAGCGAAGCGTTAAGGGTATTTTGGCATACAATCCTGATAGGTGTAAATGCTGCGGTAATGCTTCCGCTACCATCGTGCGAAGTCGTGAGGAAGATATATTTCTCTGTTACGTCATCGCCATTGCCTACACGGATATAGTCAGGAAGTTTTGCGGTTATGAATATGCGTTCCCCATTACCTAATGCTCCTGCGGTTTCATACAGGATACCCTCGTCACCTCCCACGATAGCGTCAAAGAAATTGAAGGCTTCACGGTTTTGTACAATGTGATAGTCTTTGCCCACCACACCCAATACAGCATTGTTATCGGTGCGTATGTTGGCGAAATAGTTGGGTACTTCCAGTTCGCTACTGCCTATCTCTATGCCGTTTGCGGTTTCGATTATTCCCGAACCTTTGGTAAACAGTGGAGATTTTACGACTTCATAATCTAACCCTGCATATTTGATAGCTTCCTCGCTTGTCGGGTATTGCTCCACGATTTGCCCCAAACCGTGCCATGCTTTTTGTTGTACGCTAAAGAATGAATAACGTCCTGTTCTCTCGTTGAAATTGATATTATGTGCCATGATGCTTAAAATTTTGATGTTGAAAAATGATTAATGCTCTTTGTTAAAATGGGAGGTCGTCCTCTGTGCCTTGCCCTGTTGTAGTGTTGCTTCCTGTTTGTGCGGTAGCCTGTACGGTTTCCGATTTCTTGCCACCTCCGTGCAGTTTGATGTTTGAGGTATGGAAATTCAGCCCTGCGTGTGCTTCTCCGTCATTGCCAGTCCACGCCCTTGCACTTACCCTGCCTGTCAGCTCTACCAATGTGCCTTCGGTGAGTATCTTCGCTACGTTGGGGCTTATCCAGTATGAGCAGTCGAAGTAGGTTGTTTGCTCTATGCGTTCGCCATGTTTGTTACGATAGCTGTCGTTGGTCGCTATCGAAAAGTTTACTACTTGTTTGTCCTGTGACGTTGTGCGTACTTCCGCATCCCTTGTCAGTCTTCCTGTGATGTTCATGATTTCTACTTTTTTGCGTTATGAAATTTGTTCTGATTTGATTTTTTTAGATTTATTCGGTAATGAGAGGAGGTGCTGAAGTTTCGTTTCACTCTGTTACCGTTTTCAGTGCTGTATTTTTCCATTACTGACATTTTTTTTATTCGTCTAAAGAGCCGGAGTATGCTTTGTTTCGTTTCACGAGCATAAAAGGTTAGTGTTTAGCAGGAACAAGGTTTTGCCAAACAAATACGACCCGCATGGGTGGAGATTTTTTGGCAAACCCAAGGGGCATGACCTTGTTCCTGGGTTAAGAACACGATCATACCTTTGCTCTTGAAATGGAACAAAAGCGGCATACTGGCTCTTGAATAAAAACCATGTGGAAGCAGGTGGAAAATGCATTAGGAAGCGGTCCTGTGTGATTACAAAATCTGCATTCAGTTGTAACAGAATTTTTTAAAGACCTTTTATTGTTTCAAAGTATCGTAGCTTGGGAAGCCACGTAAACGATACTGAAAATGTAGTTGAGCAGTAGAAGGGAAGATTTTTTGTATGGTTTATCAACAAATCCTGTCAAAGCTCTTTTATAGCGATGGATTTTTGGGGAGCAAATAAATGTGCTTTAAGGATTCAGTATGGACATAAAAAAACCGAGGCTTAATTACCTCGGCTATTTATTAAGTTATATATAATTTATTCGGTGACGTTGAAAAGTTTAGCCATATAAGCTACTGTAAACTCAAAAACCTCTTGTTTTGAATATTTAATCAAGTTGTTTTCATCACCATTAATAAGGCTGTGTATGTACCTTTCTTTCTGGAGCACCGGAGCATCGACACCGAATAGCTTCCTCCAGAACATATCGAACATATCCCGATAGTATTGTATCGTCTTCTTAACCTTTTCATTTACGATTACACTATTTAGGAAAACCTTTCTTGTTGCATTGTCAAATATTTTGAAATTAAAAACTTGCTCATTGATGTTTATGGCAGCTGCAAAATTATCTTGTTCATTTAACCCATGAAAAGGAAGAAATTTGACAGCTTCTTCATTCTCATAGACCTGTATAATGAAATCATTCATAAAGACAATAAATGGGTTTTTATCATTAGTAAATCCAATGTAGTTTTCTGTGTAAGTAGCGTTTCCTCCAACAGTTTGTAGATAGGTAATACTAAGAGGTATAGATGTATCGCCGTTTTTTTCTAATATATTTAAACGTAACTTCTCTAAAAAATCCGAAGGAAAATTCAAGATATCTTCACAGATAGCACTCCTATAGAGCTGTATGTAAAAGAAATTTCTGATTGTAACGACATCTTCTTCAGTGACCACAGAAATGCCCGAAAGATCACTCTGCCTGAAACGAGGCAATATTCTCTCTATAAAAGGGGTTTCTATCTCGGTAAAAAGTTTTTCACACTCACTACAAAATACATAATCAACGGAAAATGGAATAGATTTGGCATTTTCAATTTCTTCATCTGTAGGTTTTCTTCCGATGGTGCCTTCCAAAGTTAATTCATCAAGTCGCTGAAAATTGAAATCAATGAACGAATTGGTATTATCCAAGGCAAAGTACAGACCTTTTTCACGTTCATTTGTTCCGTCCAAATTCAGACAGGTACGGATTATTGCATCAGTAAGATAGTGCGTATTCTTTTTGTTTGCTTCGCGTTCAAGACATAGTTTACATAAGGACATAGTTTGGTTTTCATAGGATTGTTATAAGTAAATTTAAAAAAGAATTTCTTAAAAATGCCTGGTTTATTGAAACAAAGAAAAGCAGGATTTAACCCTGCTTATAGTTTTAAAAGCAATAAATATCAGGAAGCAACCTCTTCTTCAATATCAATAAATGCTGCTTCCATTCCAGCGAATTTATGTGAAACCAAATCCATATCCTTGCTAATTTTTTGGCTTGTAATCTTGGCATAAATCTGTGTGGTGGAAATATTTTTATGACCCATCATTCTGCTAAGACTTTCTAGTGGTACACCTTCGGTCAGGAACATGGTAGCAAATGTGTGGCGTGCAGTATGAAAGGTTACTTTCTGTTCTGTAGCAATTTCTGCTTCTTCTATCATTTTCTTTACGTGGCTATTGCAGGTAGCATTGGAAGGAACAGGAAAAACATAATTACTACGTGTAACTCCCCTGTATTTTTCAATTATACGCTTCGGAATTTCCAATAGGCGGACGTTTGAAGCAATATCTGATTTTTTTCTTCTGCTGATGATCCATTGGTGTCCATCAAAAAATGACTGTATATTGCTCCATTTCAGCTTTTGAATATCAATATAAGAAAGCCCTGTAAAGCAACTGAAAATGAAAATATCTTTTACAAATTCATATTTTTTCTTAGACGGTTTTAAAAGCATTAGCTTTTCTACATTCTCCTTTAAAAGATAGCTACGATCAGTTTCTTCCATACTGATTTCGTAATCTTCAAAAGGGTTTTGGCGTATAAGACCTTTTTTAATCGCAAGATCAGCCAAAGCAATAACCGGCATGGTATAAACCCAAACCGTATTATGTGTACATTCTTTATCTATTCGTAGAAAGAAATCGAACTCCCGGATAAAGTCTGAGGTAAGTTCCCGAAATGCCAAATCTTCCCTGTGATAGCGTTCCCTGATAAATTCATTAAGATGGTTGTATACAGTCTTGTATTTATTGTAAGTATTCTGAGAACGTTTTCCTTTACTGACCATCCTTTCAAAATCCTCATTCTGATCTTTAAATACTTTAAGGATGGCATCATCCATTACACCAACCCCTAAAAAGGACAGCTTTACTTTTTGTGCAGTTGCAAAGCCTTCATCCTTGAGCATATCATCGTAAATCTTGTTGATACGCACCCGAATATTGTCCAATTTGAGATTGGTACTCAGGGCCTGGGCACTTTTACCTAAAACTCTTCCGTGCTTTAAATCCCAATTATTGGGGTTAATGTCCAGTTTGGTACTAAAGGATTTTGGTATTCCGTCAATAGTGATACGTCCCATAACAGGTACGTTCCCGTTCTTCTTAGGTTCATTCTTCTTCAGGTAGAAAAGCAGCTTGAACGTGGATCTTTTCTCTTGTTCCATAACTCAATTGTTTAACGTATAAAATTAACTTTCATTGAGTTACAAGGGAATATGAAAAGCGGTGCAAATAACTGAAATATAGATTATTATACTATCAGTCGATTCGTTGTATTCAGTAACGATTTAGTAACCTAACCTTGCCATTTTAAGCCCAAAACCTGTCGGACACCTACTTCCAAATTTTGCCTCACGTTTTATAAACCACTGTATATGAACGGTCTTAACCGTTTTGCTTAATTTTGCTTTCCTCTAATATTTTTTGAAAAAAAAGAAAAGGATTTTCATTTCCATCGGGGCTAAAGGAAAACTTTCGGCATTTTTTAATCGCCCGAAAAAAAACTTCCACATAAATCCTTATCTTGCCGTAAAACCAATTCACACATGAAAAAAATAATAACCATTCTCTTTTTAGCCGTTACCGTTTTCGCTTGTACTTCAGACAAAACCGAACTCGTAAACATCAAAAACCAATATTCAGTTGAAGTGCCGGCATTTTTAAGCAAAGCCAATAATCTGCATGAAGACGCTTCACTGCAATATCAAAATGCTTTGCGAGAATTTTACGTGGTAGTCATCGACGAACCAAAATCAGAATTTGAAGCCGCCGTTGCCGAAACAGAATTTTCCGGAGATTTAGAAGGTTACACTAATATTTTGCACACCAGTTTAAAACAATCACTTGGAGAAGCCAATTTTTCCGACATCAAATCGGTGCGAATCAACGGTCTCAACGCCCGAAAATTTACTTTCGAAGGCACTCTGGAAAATCTTCCCGTAGTGTACCAAGCTGCTTACATCGAAGGGGAGTCACATTTTTACCAAATTGTATCGTGGACTTTGCAGGAAAACAAAGAAAAGTACAAAGACCACATGCACAAAATTATTGAATCTTTCAAAGAAACAAGTAGTAGCCGTTCGGTGAAATAAAAACAAAACGGGCTGTCTCGATAAAAGACAGCCCGTTTCTTCATGATGATAAAGTTAAAATCATTTAATTTCTGTTCGCAACAGCGGTATTTTGCCAGTTTTTTACATCGGTAATTCGGCTTGAGTTGTAATCTACTTCCGCCAATTTAGCATTATTCCAGAAAAACCATTTCCCTGATTTTTGGCCATTTTCATATTCGCCCATCGCCATTTTATGTCCGTTGAGGTCATACGAAGTCCACTTTCCGTGTAGTTTTCCATCTTTGTAAAAACCGGTTTGTTTCACTTGTCCATTTTCATGGAAATAAGTTGCTTTTACAGTATTATCGTTTACAATTTCGTATTTGTGGTCAGTACTTTGTGCAAATGTTAATCCAGAAAGGCAAAGTGCCAAAGAGAGCAAAATCTTTTTCATAATCAATCTTTTAAGGTTAATAGCTTCAGACAAATATACAAATTATTTACAATAAACAAACAATCGCTTAACAATTTAGTAACATTGAGAACTTGAATATAATTCCAATAAAAAAATTGCTTCTCCTGTTCGCTAATAACTCGAGTCCAAATTCCAGAGCAAAAACGTTGACTCCAAACGAAAACTTCCGAACTTCTCACTAAAAACGACTATGAAATCTGCAAACGCACAACCAGCACTCGCGTTAGGGATTGAAGCGGCATCCTTTTATGAAGTCCCGACACTTCGGGACGGAACAAAAGATAAAGCGAATCCCGAAGCTTCGGGACGACCCGATTTTGCAGAATTTTTCTTTTTTGCAATGGATTTGTAAATCGGGGAACGCCCAAAAAAAATCCGCTCATTGCTGAACGGATTGTGTATTACTCGAATTGTAAGGCTAAGGGAAACATAAATGCGGTTCGAACGGGCTTGTCTTGATAGTAACCGGGTTTCCATTTAGGCGAAAGCGCAAAGATACGTTTGATTTCATCGTTGATGCCAAAACCGGGGTCTTGGTTGAGTTTGACATTCGTTAAACTGCCGTCTTTTTCGACTACGAAGTTGATGACAAATCTAACGGATTGGGTCAGTTCGTCGGGGAACGTAAAATTGTTCATAACAAATTCGCCAAATTTTTGCAAACCTCCGGGAAATTCTGGCAGTTGGTCAATTGCTTTATAGATGTGGTTTTCCGGAAGATTCTCAGCTTTTGGCAATTTTTCTTTGGCCGGAACGACATCATATACTTTTTCTTGTGCGTGTACTTTCGTGAAATGTAGGGCGGATATTAAGATGCTTAAGGCGATTATTTTTTTCATTTTATTTTTTGAACCAAATTAGAAATGTTGAACTGCATTTTCATTTCTCTTACTGTTGCTACAGGATTTCCGTTTGCGTCTTTTGCTGCGGTAAATTTATTTTTAACGCGTTTTAATGCTTCGAAGGCGTTCTTCACGGAACCGTAACCGGGATCTGAAATTACTTTCATGTCCGAAATTGAGTTGTCTGCGTTTACCACAAACGTAATTAGCAACGTACCTTTTAGACGATTGTCGTCGGGCATGCGGTAATTTTTCATAAGGTAAGTCGCGAATTTACTCCAATCGCCACCGTCGAAACCTGCTTCGGTTACTACCACTTTATTTTCAAGCGGAGTTTCTGAATTAACATTTTCTTGAGCGAATCCAGAAAGCGAAATCGCAAGAATGAGAAGTAATGAGAAGACAATTTTTTTCATTTTCCTATTTTGAAAGTTCTACAAAATATTTGTAAAACAACGGAATGGTTTCGATTCCTTTTAAATAATTGAACACGCCGAAGTGTTCGTTTGGTGAGTGAATGGCATCTGAATCTAAGCCAAATCCCATTAAAATTGTTTTGGATTGTAGTTCTTTTTCGAACAAAGCCACAATGGGAATACTTCCTCCGGAACGAACCGGAATTGGTTGTACGCCAAAACTTTCGTTGTATGCTTTTGCGGCCGCTTGATAACCGATGTTGTCTATTGGAGTTACATATCCTTGACCTCCATGATGTGGTTTTACTTTTACGGTCACACCACTTGGAGCAATACTTTCGAAATGTTTGGTGAACAATTCTGTGATTTCGTGCCAATCTTGGTTGGGAACCAATCGCATCGAAATTTTGGCGAAAGCCTTACTGGCAATCACGGTTTTGGCACCTTCTCCAGTGTAACCACCCCAAATTCCGTTGACATCTAAAGTGGGACGAATGGAATTTCTTTCGTTTGTAGAATAACCTTTTTCGCCGTAAATGTCGTTTAGGTCTAATGATTTTTTGTAAGCTTCTAAAGAAAACGGCGCTTTTGCCATTTCGGCTCTTTCCGCATCCGAAAGCTCTTCAACTTTGTCATAAAATCCTGGAATCGTAATATGGTTGTTTTCGTCGTGAAGAGATGCAATCATTTTTGCCAAAATATTTATTGGGTTGGCAACAGCTCCACCGTATAAACCTGAATGTAAATCGCGATTTGGACCTGTAACTTCCACTTCTACGTAACTTAAACCACGTAATCCTGTGGTGATTGATGGTTGGGTATTTGAAATCATTCCGGTATCGGAAATTAAAATGACGTCATTTTTTAATTTTTCTTGATTTCTTTCCACAAACCAGCTCAAGCTAGACGATCCTACTTCTTCTTCGCCTTCAATCATAAATTTTACGTTACACGGAAGATTGTTTGTTTGCACCATGTATTCCAAAGCTTTCACGTGCATATACATCTGGCCTTTGTCATCGCAAGCGCCACGGGCGAAAATGGCGCCTTCGGGATGCAAATCTGTTTTTTTAATTACGGGCTCAAATGGTGGCGAAGTCCACAAATCCATTGGATCTGGCGGTTGCACATCGTAATGTCCATAAACCAAAACTGTCGGCAAATTTTTGTCGATTATTTTTTCGCCATAAACGATTGGGTAACCGGGAGTTTCGCAAATTTCTACAAAATCACAGCCTGCTTTTTCAAGGCTTTCTTTCACAGCGTTTGCGGTGTCAATTACATCCTGAGAATAGGCAGAATCTGCACTAACGGATGGAATTTTTAGCAATTCAATTAACTCGTTTAAAAAACGGTCTTTGTTTTTTTCTATATAATTTTTAATATCGTTCATGTACAAAAATTTGAAATGTGTTTGCCAAAAATACAAAAAAGAATATTTTAATTTTTTTTAAAATTTTTATTTGAAAGTTCAAAACTATGACTATATTTGCACCTCGATAGCAACAGCAGTTGTTTTCAAAGGTCTACTGCGGATATGGTGAAATTGGTAGACACGCCAGACTTAGGATCTGGTGCCGCAAGGTGTGTAGGTTCGAGTCCTATTATCCGCACAAAAAGCTTCTCAATTTTGAGGAGCTTTTTTTTTGGAGAAAAATTTGTTTAGGTTCCTCCGAAGCGTCGGAGCTATTATCTGCAAGAAAAGTTTCTCAGTTTGAGGAGCTTTTTTTTTGGACAAGACATACCAAAAAAAAGCCCCCGATTATAGACTGCACCCAAAAGTTTAGACAAATTTACAATTAAATTTGATAATGGTGAGCTCGATATTTTATCGGGCTCATTTTGTTTAAATTCGACTTTATTCTATCGTTGTTATAATAGGTTATGTAG
>NZ_JAABLM010000013.1 GCF_009915155.1 Flavobacterium ichthyis
CAAAACAGAATAATGTTTCTCTAAAACTAACTTAACACATTCTAATTTAAATGCGTAATCATACTTAACTTTTCTTTCCATAAAAAATGCCCCAAATAGTGTCTAACTTTTTGGGGCATGTTCAAACTGAGGCGTTTTCGTTGTTGGAAATTATTTGTCAATAGAACCGAGGACGCGTTTCATAAAATTGTTGAGCGCTTCCTTTTTTTCGGTACCGTCCTTGACCATTTTGTGAACCTCTAGAGCTCCATACATATTGGAAATCAGTTCACCAATTACGTCTAGTTCTTCGTCTTTTAGCGATGGTATTTCAGTTAGCGCTTCCAAGACTTCGATGGTTTCTATGATGTAATCCTGATCGTTTTCCTCAATAAATTGGGTGAGGTGTTTGATAACGGGTAATTTCATTTTGGGCTTCTTAGAGGGTTAGATTTTTAGACCAATTAGATTTTTTTGAACATTTTTAGAGATAGATAACGTTTAAGTCGTCTAAGACGTCCAAAGCGCTAAAGGTCTTATTACGCAATTTCCGTTACCAATTCTGCCAAAACTTCAGCTTTGTTGGTTTGGGTTTGGTTCACTAATTTTCCGTTCACGAACGTAGCGAATGTAGGTAAATTAGAAACGTTTGCTAATTTTCTTGATTCTGGTGAATTTTCTGCATCAACCAAAACAAACGCAATCTGCTCGTTTTCTGTTGCCATTTTTTTAAATTTTGGCTTCATGATTCGGCAGTTGCCACACCATGATGCCGAATATTGTACGATTACTTTTTCATTGGTTTCTACCAAATTTTGTAATGTATCTTCGCTTAAATCGATTAACATAGTTTTGATTTTTAGTTACGAAGATTTAAGGCTGCAGGGTTACAAATACCGGATTTTTATTTTGGTACCAACAATACTTTGCAACACTGCAACTTTAAAACCTCAAATGATTAATTAGATGCTAAGTAAGCAGCAGTACTATTTCTATCTGCATTCATAGCTTCTTTTCCTTCTTCCCAGTTTGCAGGACAAACTTCACCTTTAGTTTGAACGTGAGTGTAAGCATCAATTAAACGTAAATATTCGTTTACATTTCTTCCTAATGGCATATCATTAACGCTTTCATGGAAAATTTTTCCGGTTTCGTCAACTAAATAAGTAGCACGATAGGTCACGTTAGAACCTTCAATGATGATGCTATCGAGTTCATCGTCAAAACTGGTAGATTCAACATCTAAAATTCCTAAAATGTTAGAAAGGTTGCGTGTGGTATCTGCTAAAAGCGGGTAAGTTACACCTTCAATTCCACCGTTGTTTTTTGGTGTATTTAACCAAGCAAAATGAACTTCGTTAGTATCGCATGAAGCTCCAATTACAATTGTATTTCTTTTTTCAAATTCTGGCAAAGCAGCTTGAAAAGCATGTAATTCTGTTGGACAAACGAATGTGAAATCTTTTGGATACCAAAACAATATTACTTTTTTGTTGTTATTTACAGCTTCTTCAAAAATGTTGATTTTCATGTTATCACCCATTTCTGAAATAGCATCAATTGCAATACTTGGAAATTTTTTACCTACTAATGACATAATTATGTTTTTATTAAATTAGACTTGAGTTATTTTGTTATGGCAAATTTAGCTTAATGAAGTAGTAATATCTATAATTTTTAATTATATATTTTTATTTTATAATAGTTTTTGTTTATCAAAAGAAAAAATCTTACTGTTCATTATTGCAATTGCTTTCATATATTTGTTTTTCACAAACCCACTTTAAATTTTTGCACCATGTCGTTTTCCAGTTTATTCCGAAAAAAAACCGTTGAAGAAATTTTAGATCAAGTTGAAAAAAATAAGGAAGCGGGTCATGCCTCACTCGGAAAACATTTAACAGCAAAAGATTTAACCGCTTTTGGGATTGCGGCAATTGTAGGTGCAGGAATTTTTTCAACCATTGGAAAAGCAAGTGCTGACGGAGGTCCTGCAGTAATTTTTTTATTTTTATTCACGGCTTTGGCTTGTGGATTTGCCGCTTTCGCTTATGCCGAATTTGCCTCAATGGTTCCCGTGTCTGGAAGTGCATATACTTATTCTTATGTGGCTTTTGGCGAATTGATTGCCTGGATAATAGGTTGGGCTTTGATTATGGAATATGCCATCGGGAATATTACAGTTGCGATTTCCTGGAGCGATTATTTTACAGGATTGCTCGAAAGTGGCGGTTTATATCTTCCGCAATGGATTCAGATGGATTATCTCACGGCATCCAACGGTTTTAGCGATGCAACGGCTTTAATGCAAGGTGGAAAATCTTTCGAAGATTTAGATTCGAGCCTCCAAAACGCCTATACTGCTTGGACAACTTCTCCCACAATTGGCTCGTTTCATGTTGTGGCAGATTTACCCGCTTTACTCATTATAATTATTATCACCGCATTGGTTTACAGAGGAATGAAAGAATCTCGAAACGCCAGCAATATGATGGTTGTGGTTAAATTATGTATCATTTTATTGGTAATTGCCGTGGGAATTTTTTATGTGGATACTAATAATTGGAATCCGTTTGCGCCAAATGGAGTAGGAGGTATTCTTAAAGGAGTTTCCGCTGTTTTCTTTGCATACATTGGTTTTGACGCCATTTCCACCACCGCCGAAGAATGTAAAAATCCGCAAAAAGATTTACCAAAAGGTATGATGTGGGCAATAATCATCTGTACAATTCTCTATATCGCCATCGCCTTGGTTTTAACCGGAATGGTCAATTATAAATTGTTAAATGTTGGCGATCCGTTGGCTTTTGTTTTTGACGAATTAGACTTAAAATGGCTGTCCGGAATTATCGCAGTAAGTGCCGTTGTTGCTATGGCAAGTGTACTTTTAGTTTTTCAAATGGGACAACCCAGAATTTGGATGAGCATGAGCCGAGATGGATTATTGCCAGAAAAATTTTCCAGAGTACATCCACGGTTCAAAACGCCATCATTTGCCACCATCGTTACCGGATTTGTCGTGGCAATTCCTGCTTTATTTTTAAATTTAACATTAGTAACAGATCTTTGTAGCATAGGAACATTATTCGCTTTTGTCTTGGTTTGCGCAGGTGTTTTAGTCCTGCAAAATCGCCCGATCATTCCTCGCGGAAAATTCAAAACGCCTTACATTAATGCCAAATTTATTTTTCCGTTACTATTAATCGTTGGAGTAATAATGGCTTTCACCCAAAACAAAAAAGCCACACTCGATTTCATCAACAACGTGCCTCAGGTCAACCAACCCGCGGCAATCGTCACTTCGCTTTCAAAATCCGAAACCAAACAAGTGTATGATTATTTGGTATCAATCGATAAAGAAAATGTGTACACCAACAAAACCAATGATCTCGAACGCATTTTAACAGAATATCACAACCAAAGCGACCAATACGAAACCATTGTCGCCTCGTTACCAATTGACCAAAACCTCAAATACGAAACCGGATTTCAGCTCTTCAAACACAAAATTCCAATGTGGATTTTCCTGATTTCACTGTTATTTTTCGCCGTTTGGGCCTTCCGAAAAAACCTCTCATTAATACCGCTTCTCGGCCTGGTTTCATGCCTCTATATGATGGCAGAACTCAGCGTTTGGAACTGGATTTATTTCACCATATGGCTCATCATAGGACTAATTATCTATTTTTCTTACAGCCGAAAAAAGAGTAAATTAAACCTCATTTCCTAAATTTTTTTAATTTGGGCGTGACCCCAATTTTAGTACCAAACTGCAAAACAGAAATTTACCGAAAAAAATTGGGTCGGGCTTTCGCCACTCGCTGTTTTTTTGGTTCCACTTCGTTACACCAAAAAAACGAGCTCAAACAAAGGCTCAATCCCTCACGCAAACCCCTGCAAAACATCACAAAAAATTCCAAATTCAACCATAAAAATTTGTCAATATCTGGCTGAAAACTTTGAAGCATCCTGTTTTAATTTTCCGGGTGAATGCCGTATATTAGCGCAAAAACCGTAAATTTTCAATGTCAGAACAAAATCAATATACCGAAGACAATATTCGATCACTCGATTGGCGCGAACACATCCGTATGCGTCCCGGAATGTACATCGGAAAATTGGGCGACGGATCTTCGCCAGACGACGGAATTTATATTTTACTCAAAGAAGTTATCGACAACTGTATCGATGAATTTGTTATGGGAGCCGGCAAAACCATTGAAGTTTCCATCAAAGATAAAACGGTTTCCGTTCGCGATTACGGTCGAGGAATTCCATTGGGAAAAGTTGTTGATGTAGTTTCCAAAATGAATACTGGAGGAAAGTATGACAGCAAAGCCTTCAAAAAATCTGTTGGATTAAACGGAGTTGGTACCAAGGCTGTCAATGCTTTGTCTAATTATTTCAGAGTAGAATCGGTGAGAGATAACCAGCAAAAAGCCGCCGAATTTTCTGCCGGAAATTTAACGCTCGAAGAAGACGTTCAGGAAACCACCAAACGCAAAGGAACTAAAGTCGTTTTTGTCGCAGACGATACCATTTTTAAAAACTACAAATACCGCAATGAATACGTAATTCGGATGTTGAAAAACTATTGTTATCTCAACACCGGATTGACCATTTATTACAACGGCGAAAAATATTTTTCGGAATATGGACTAAAAGATTTATTAGAAGAAAATATTGCTGAAGAAGATATGGTTTACCCAATTGTGCATTTGCGTGGCGAAGACATCGAGTTTTCTTTAACCCACAGTAAATCACAATATTCGGAAGAATACCATTCGTTTGTAAACGGACAAAATACCACGCAAGGTGGAACGCACTTGAATGCTTTTCGCGAAGCGGTAGTAAAAACGATTCGGGAATTTTACAACAAAGGTTTTGAGGCTTCGGATATTCGAAAATCGGTTGTAGCGGCAATTTCGGTAAAAGTTGAAGAACCGGTTTTTGAGAGCCAAACCAAAACCAAATTAGGTTCAACCGACATGGGTCCGAATGGGCCAACCGTGCGAACTTTTATTCACGATTTTGTCACCACAAAATTGGATAATTTTTTACACAAAAATCCGGAAACCGCCGAAGCTTTGCTGAAAAAAATACTTCAGGCGGAACGCGAACGCAAAGAACTTTCCGGAATTAGAAAATTGGCGAAAGAACGTGCCAAGAAAGCGAGTTTGCACAACAAAAAATTACGCGATTGCAGAGTTCATTTGCCCGATACCAAAAACCCACGTTGTTTAGAAAGTACACTTTTTATCACGGAGGGAGATTCTGCATCTGGAAGTATTACCAAAAGTCGTGACGTGAATACACAAGCCGTTTTTAGTTTGCGTGGAAAACCGCTTAATTCCTACGGAATGACTAAAAAAATTGTGTACGAAAACGAAGAATTTAATTTGCTTCAAGCGGCATTAGATATTGAGGAAGATTACGAAAATTTGCGTTACAACAACATCGTAATTGCTACAGATGCCGATGTCGATGGTATGCATATTCGCTTGCTACTGATTACTTTTTTCCTGCAATTTTTCCCGGAATTAATCAAAGAAGGACATTTGTATATTTTGCAAACACCTTTATTTCGGGTGAGAAATAAAAAAGAAACCATTTATTGTTATACCGAAGAAGAACGTGTGAACGCCATAGAAAAATTAAAACCAAAACCCGAAATCACGCGATTTAAAGGTTTGGGAGAAATTTCTCCGGACGAGTTTAAACATTTCATTGGCGATGATATCCGTTTAGATCCCGTGATGTTAGACAAAGCCACTTCAATTGAAACGTTGCTTGAATTTTACATGGGAAAAAATACGCCCGACAGACAAGATTTTATCATCAACAATTTGAAGGTAGAATTAGATTTGGTGGAGAAAAATTAAAACGAAATTGTAACAAAGTGACTTAGTTTTAAAGTAACAAACTCTTTATCAGGCTTTGACTTTGAAACTTTGCAACTCTGAAACTTTCCAACTTTTATATGAACAACGAAGAAGACGACAACATTATCCCAAACGAAGACGAAAATAACGGCCAAAACCAATCGTTTGACAATAAAAATGAAGAAGGATTTGAAGACGAAATCAGGCTTTCTTCGGGAGATCATTTTTATGAAAATAACGAAAACCCAGACGATACCATTACCAAAGTTACCGGAATGTACAAAGATTGGTTTTTGGATTATGCTTCGTATGTAATTCTCGAACGAGCTGTTCCCGCAATTGAAGATGGTTTCAAGCCGGTTCAACGACGCATCATGCATTCTATGAAAGAATTGGATGACGGTCGTTACAACAAAGTGGCCAATATTGTGGGGCATACCATGCAATATCATCCTCACGGTGATGCCAGTATTGGTGATGCCATTGTGCAAATCGGTCAAAAAGATTTGCTTATTGACATGCAAGGAAACTGGGGAAATATTCTTACAGGAGATGGTGCCGCAGCTTCCCGTTACATTGAAGCCAGAATTTCTAAGTTAGGTCACGATATTTTATATTCCCCAAAAATTACCGAATGGGGTGTTTCTTATGACGGAAGACGTGCAGAACCTGTCAACCTTCCGGTGAAATTTCCGTTGCTTTTGGCACAAGGAGGCGAGGGGATTGCCGTGGGTCTTTCTACCAAAATTTTGCCACATAATTTTAATGAACTGATTGATGCTTCGATTAAAATTTTAAAAAACAAACCGTTTACACTTTATCCGGATTTTCCAACTGCAGGAATTGCTGATGTATCCAACTATAACGATGGACTACGTGGTGGTCGTGTTCGGGTTCGTGCCAAAATAAATCAGCTCGACAAACAAACGCTTACCATCACACAAATTCCTTTTTCTACCAATACGGGTTCGCTGATTGACAGTATTTTGAAAGCGAATGAAAAAGGGAAAATTAAAATTAAAAAAATTGAAGACAATACCGCTGCAGAAGTTGAAATTTTAATTCACCTTCCGGCTGGTGTTTCGCCAGATAAAACCATTGATGCATTGTATGCTTTCACGGCTTGCGAAACCTCGATTGCTCCGTTGGGTTGCGTGATTCAGGATAATAAACCGCTGTTTATTGGGGTTTCGGATATGCTGAAAATTTCGACTAACAGAACCGTAGGTTTGCTCAAACGCGAACTCGAAATTCAGTTGGACGAACTAGAAAATAAGTGGCATTTTTCAACCTTGGAAAAAATATTCATTCGTGAAGAAATGTACATTGACTTCAAATTGTATTCAGACAGAGAATCTTTGTACCAATATTTATACAAAAGATTTGAGCCGTTTCAGTCAATTTTAGTTAGAGAAATTAACGACGATGATTTGCAAAAGCTCACGCAAATTCCAATGATTCGTATTACCCGTTTTGATTCGGATAAAGCAGATGACGCGATTGCTAAGCTCGAAGCCGAGATGGAAGAAGTGAAAAATCATTTGGACAACCTGATTGATTTTGCAATAGCATTTTTTCAAAAATTAAAAGAAAAATTTGGAAAAGGCCGTGAACGCCAAACCGAATTACGCAGTTTTGATACCATTGAAGCGACAAAAGTGGTACTCAGAAACACCAAACTTTACGTCAATAAAGAAGAAGGTTTTTTCGGGACCGGATTGAAAAAAGACGAATATGTTGCTGATTGTTCGGATATTGACGATGTAATTGTTTTTCTGCGTGACGGAAAAATGATGGTTTCTAAAGTGGACGAAAAGAAATTTGTGGGCAAAGACATCATTCACATTGCGGTTTTTGATAAAAACGACAAACGAACCATTTACAACATGATTTATCGTGATGGCAAAAATGGTTCTACATTCATCAAGCGTTTTAACGTCTCCGGGATTACCCGCGATAAATTTTACGATTTAACGCAGGAAAAACCAGGTTCGATGGTAACGTATTTTTCAGCAAATCCTAATGGTGAAGCCGAAACGGTGACGATTTTGCTTCGTCAAGTGGGAAGTGTAAAAAAATTAAAATGGGATTTAGATTTTGCCGATATTGCCATAAAAGGTCGTGCTTCTCGAGGAAATACCGTAACGAAATATCCGATTAAAAAAATCGAACTCAAAGAAAAGGGAATTTCTACTTTGAGACCGCGAAAAGTGTGGTTTGACGATACTGTTCAGCGATTGAATGTAGATGGAAGAGGAGAACTTCTGGGAGAATTTCGCCCGAATGACAGAATTTTAATCATTTCGCAAAGCGGAAAAGTGAAAACCATCGTTCCGGAATTGACCACGCATTTCGACGAAGATATGATTGTTCTAGAAAAATGGAAACCGAAAAAACCAATTTCTGCCATTTATTTTGATGGAGAAAAAGACCGATATTTTGTGAAAAGATTTTTGGTGGAAAATGAAAACAAAGAAGAAATTTTCATTACAGAACATGCGAAATCTCAGTTAGAAATTGTTTCAACAGATTACCGTCCGGTTGCGGAAGTTGTTTTTGCGAAAGCAAAAGGAATTCAAAAAGAAAACCAAACGGTAAATTTCGAAGAATTTATTGCGGTGAAAGGCATCAAAGCGCTTGGAAATCAATTGACAACGGATAAAATCAAACAAATAAACTTGTTAGAATCGTTGCCTTACGAAGAAGAAATTGAACCAGAACCTGTGAGACCTTCCGCTTCAGAGATTGAAGATTCTGGCGATGTAAATTCTGACGACGACGGACAAATAACGATGAGTTTGGATTGATTTAATAATAATTTTTCAGGTTATGATTGTTGAATACAAAATACAAGAAAACGATTTTCTTCAGATGAATTTGTTTTTAGATAAGGTATCTGGGGAATTAAAGCAATCCTTAAAGTATATCGTGATTTGGATGATAGGAAACATGCTGTTTCTTTGTCTTCTACTTTATTTAGTTGAAAGCTACGAAGCTTTTTACGTAATTGCTGGATTTTCTATAATCCAGATTATTTCATATATCGCATCCTATAAAGGTATAAGACTGAGGCAAATGCAAAAAGCGGTTCGAAAACGATATATGCATGATTTCAATCAACTTGTATTTTTAGAAATTGAAGATCAATATTTTAAAATAAAAATGGAGCAAATTGAAACCAAGTTCGATATTGCTCAACTGGAAACGGTTTACGAAACCAAATTCCATATTTTTATAAAATTAAAAAGCAGTAATCTTGTCATTCCTAAACCGCAACTCAGGAATTGGAGAGAAGTGGCAAATAGATTAGAGCTTTTGACAATAGCAAATAAAAAAGGATATTTTAAACAGCTAAATTGGCGTTTATAAATCAAAATAGAAATCTGCTAACATGGAAAATTCATTCAAAAAACTCGCACAATATACGTACTCGAGCGAGGCAATTGTTGTGAAAGGTAAGTTAGAATCGGAAGGTATAGAAGTATTTTTGCGGGATCATTTTACAATCGATACAGATCCGATGGTAAGTAACGCAATTGGTGGTGTCAAACTTTTTGTAAAAGAAACAGATTACGAAAATGCAACAAAAATTTTATCGGAAATCAGCGATTTTTCTTTAGACGATAGTGGAAAACCTATTGAATGTCCGCACTGTGGTGCTCAAAAAGCACAACTATTTACCAGCATCACCGATTTTAAATCGCTGATTTCGTTCCTCGTTTCTATGTTTTTTGTGATACTGCCGTTTTACACCAAATACAAATACCACTGCGAAAATTGTAATAAAGAATTTTCCTTATAGATAAAGCCACGAATTCACAAATTGATAATAAATTCGTGAATTCGTGGCTAAACAAATAATCAGTGGCAACAATCATTCGTAGCTTAAAAAAAACTAACTCGCTTTTTTCCGCATTTTCATATTCAAAAATTCCACCGCAAGCGAAAAAGCAATCGCAAAATATAAATAACCTTTTGGAACTGCCCCAACGTGTTGTCCTGCCAATTCCGCACCAGATAGATGCATACTTTCGGTAATCAACATAAACCCAATTAGGATTAAAAACGCCAAACCTAAAATTTGGATCGACGGATTTCTGTTTACGAAATTTCCTACCGGAACCGCAAAAAGCATCATCACCCCAACCGATATCACAACAGCCGTAATCATAATTGGCAACGCACCTTCAATCCCGCTGGTCATTCCAACAGCCGTCAAAATGGAATCGACCGAAAAAATTAAATCAATCAACAAAATCTGGAAAATCACATTCCCGAAAGATTTTTTCGCTGAAATTTTCAATTCCTTTTCTTCTTCGCCTTTATGGTCCACTTTTTCGTGAATTTCCTTGGTACTTTTATAAATCAAAAATAAACCTCCCAATAGCAAAATCAGGGCTTGACCGGTAATATCTGCCTTTAAAAATCCCCAATCAAAGCTAAACCAAGGTTTTTTCATGGCGATTAAAAGTGTGATTCCAAAAAGCAATGCAATTCTCATGAACATCGCCAAGAATAATCCGAGTCGGGTAGCTTTTTTTCGCTTTTCTTCGGGTAATTTTCCGGTTACGATTGAGATAAAAATGATGTTGTCAATTCCTAAAATTATTTCAAGAAAAGTCAATGTTAGCAAGGCAATCCAAGCATCTGGGTTTGAAAAAACTTCCATTTAAAATTGATGTTATTTAATTTTTGTAACCGTTCCTTTTTGTTTTTGGCTTTCGCCCAAATTTGAAAATTCAAAGGTATAAGAATTTTCCGTAGTCGATAAAATTTTCATGTGAATTGCCTTTTTTTCCGCAATATTTTTTGGGCGCAATTTTTCTAAAACAAATTCACAATCGTTAATCCATCGTACTGTCGAGGTGTCTGTTTTTCCTTCATAAGTGTCAATTTCAATCGAGTCATTTCTTACAAAAAACGACTTTTTTTTGACGCCATTTACTTCATATTCAAACTCAAATTTGCCCGTTTTAAAATCTTGGCATTCGCGTTTCACTTCATAGCAAGACATTGTGGTTGCTGCTAAAACCGTCAGTAGTAACAATCTTTTCATGTTTATATTTTTAAGAAGCCAATCCAGTTTTTCGCTTCTCCCGAAACTTCGGGACGGGGCTAAAACTTGTTCACCAATCTGCAGAATATTTAAAAAAAATTTCATATCATATTTTTCTAAAAAAACACCTGCGACTTTCGAAAGAAAATTTTGCTTTTTTCATGATTTTCCAAACATGCTGTTCATTATTTTTCTAATTCCAGAAAACATCAAGAAAATTGCGGCCAAACTCGCAATGATTCCCATGCCCAAAACCGGAATAAAAAACGGATGGTCTTCGTTTTTAAACGAACTATGAATGACTACCGGTCCTAAAAAAAATAGTGGTAAAGCCATGGACAAATATAAAATCCCTTTTTGTAAAATTTTTCTGTCGGTTTTCATGTTTTATGATTTGTAATTTTCAATGGCGTTGCGAACGTTGCCGAATCTTTCAATTAGGTTTGTCGCTTCATTTTCGTTGATTGACAGTTCATCCATCACCATTTTTACAGCGCGACCCACTAATTTATGATTGCTCAGTTGCATGTCCACCATTTTATTTCCTTTCACTTTTCCCAGCTGAATCATCGTTGCCGTGGAAATCATGTTCAAGACTAATTTTTGTGCGGTTCCGGCTTTCATGCGAGAACTTCCCGTAACAAATTCTGGTCCCACAATCACTTCGATGGGAAATTGTGCGGTTTGCGATAAGGGACTTCCGGCATTACAGGAAATGCTTCCGGTGGTGATATTATTTTCGTTGCATTTTTGCAAACCACCAATAACATAAGGCGTTGTTCCCGAAGCAGCTATGCCAATCACCACATCATTTTCGTTAATTTTCCACTCAGAAAGATCTATCCAAGCTTGGTTTTTGTCATCTTCGGCAAATTCTACCGCTTTGCGAATGGCGGTGTCGCCTCCGGCAATAATTCCAATAACCAAATCAAAAGGAACGCCAAAAGTGGGCGGACATTCTGAAGCATCTACAATTCCCAAGCGTCCTGAAGTTCCGGCTCCAATATAGAATAATCGGCCGCCTTTTTTCATTTGCGATACAATTTTTTCCACGAGTTTTTCTATTTCCGGTAGTGCTTTTTCTACCGCAAGTGGAACGGCTTGATCTTCTTGATTGATGTTTTTCAAGAGTTCGGAAACCGGCATTTTTTCGAGGTGGTTGTATTTTGAGGATTGTTCTGTGGTTTTGATAAATGTCATAAACGGTACGAAATTATATCCCAAATATACGAAGTTTGCACGGGTTTGCGTGAGCGATAGCAGCGAAAATCCTTTATTTTTTTTGTAAAGATTGTGCTTGGTGAAGACAACAGAAAAAAATAAAGATTGTAGCGAATAGCGCGACCCGAAGGGACACGCCCAAAAAATAAATTTTATTTAACTTAAAAAATAAGCCGACACAATTCCGATGGCTATCATGGCCAATTTGGCAAAGTTAAACTTGTGATTTTCACTGCTTTCGAAAATAATAGTTGACGATATGTGGAATAAAATTCCGATGACTACAGCAGAAATTTCGGTGTAATATTGCTCAAGTTGCGGCGAAAATTCTGAAGCAAAAGTTCCCAAAGGTGTCATGAACGCGAAAGTGATCATGAAGAAAAATATGGCGGTTTTGTTGAGTTTTGCGTTGAGAAAAAAGGAAGTCAAAATGACGGCAATTGGTAAGTGATGAATGGCGATTCCTAATGCTAAATCGTTGTGATGGCTTACAGGAAATCCTTCTAAAAGCGCATGAATACACAAACTTAGGAATAAAAGCCACGGCATTTTTGTCATTTCGTGGTGTCCGTGAACGTGACCGTGTTCGGCACCTTTTGAGAAAAATTCTAAGATAATTTGGAATAAAATTCCAAGCATAATGTAAATGCCAATTTTTCCCGATGGATGATGGTGTTCATGGTCGTGATGTTCGTGTGCTACTTGGTCGTGATGATTGTGATTGGTATGATTGTGATCGTGGATTTCAGGAGTGTGAGATTCTGCTATTTGAGTTTCTAAACCGTGATTATTAGCCGATTCATAAACTTCCGGCAAAAGATGCATTACAGTGATAGACAGCAAGAAAGCACCGCTGAATGCCATTAATAGTTTAAGGTTGGTTTTTTTGGTAGGTTTTAAAAATAAGGCTACCGCATAACCCAAAATTACCGAAAGTAAAGGTAAAATATAATACGATCCTGGAAACATTTTTTATTTATTTAAAAACCATTATGAGACGCTCGCTCTCATTTTTGTAAAATTTTCTCAATTTGTAATCGCCGAAAATATCGAGCAGATAAATGCCACAATTTTCCATCATTTTTTCGAAATCTTCCAGCGTGATGGCTTTTACTTTTTCGGTGAAATGGTAGTCTTCGCCTTTATCTTTAAACGAAATTTCTTTGGTAATATATCCGTCATCAACGTATCTTTTGATATGAAAATCAATGCCTTCTACTGATTTAGTTTCTTCAGGAACGAGGTTTTTAATCACTTGATGCACATTCATAAAATCGATTACGGCAAAACCGGTTTCATTTAAACTTTCATGAATAGCTTTGAGGGTTTTTTGGTTGTCTTCGGGATTTTCGAAGTAACCAAAACTAGTGAACAAATTAAAAATAGCATCAAATTTTTCTGCCAAAGGTTCGCGCATATCGTGAACGGCAAAATGCAGGTTTTCATTTTCGAAATTTTTGGCTTCGTTGATACTATTTTCCGACAAATCTACTCCTGTGACATCATAACCAATTTGATTGAGATAGATGGAATGACGACCTCTGCCACAAGCCAAATCTAAAATTTTTGCGTTTTCGGGAAGGTTTAAATATTGGGTAATATTTTCCATAAACACTTGTGCTTCTGCATAATCGCGGTCTTTGTAAAGAATGTGATAATATGGTGTGTTGAACCACGAAGCAAACCAAGGGTTGTTTTCTTTGAGCATCAGTTTGAATTAAGCCGCAAAATTAGTGTATTTTTGCCGAATGTAAATAAATTATTTGCATGGGAAATGACACTTTATCATGGAAAATTTTAAGATGATTGCCAAAACCTTTTTTGGTTTTGAAGAAATATTAGAACAAGAATTGTTGAAACTTGGAGCGCAACAAGTGGAAAAAGGCGTGAGGATGGTGCAGTTTGTGGGGGATAAAGGTTTTATGTACAAATCGAATTTGGCTTTGCGAACCGCTTTAAAAATTTTAAAACCCATTCATAAATTTCGTGCAGGAAATGAAAATGGCTTGTATCACGGTATTCGCAGCATTGATTGGTCAAAATACCTTCATTCAAGTAAAACTTTTGTAATAGATGCTACGGTTCATTCCGATTTTTTTCGTCATTCGCAATTTGTGGCGCAAAAAGCCAAAGATGCAATTGTAGATCAGTTTCGGGATAAATTTGGTTCTCGACCAAGCATTGATAAAGATTACCCGGATTTACGAATTAATATTCACATTGATCGCGACCAAATCACGGTTTCTTTAGATACTTCTGGTGCTTCCTTACATCATCGTGGTTATAAAACGGCAACAAATATTGCACCTATAAATGAAGTTTTAGCGGCCGGAATTTTGTTGCTTTCAGGTTGGGACGGACAAAGTGATTTTTTAGATCCTATGTGTGGTTCCGGAACATTTTTGGCGGAAGCCGCAATGATTGCTTGTAACATTCCAGCGAATATTAACAGAAGAGAATTTGCTTTCGAAAAGTGGAACGATTGGGATAATGAATTATTTGATAAAGTTACTGATTCACTGTTAAATAAAACGCGTGACTTCAACTATACGATTAAAGGTTTTGACAAATCTCCTTCGGCGGTTATGAAGGCAAAAGACAACGTGAAAAATGCCAATTTAGAAGAATATATTTCGGTATCTGAACATAATTTTTTCCAAAGCGAAAAAGAGTCTGAAAGTAAATTACACATCGTTTTTAATCCACCTTATGGCGAAAGATTGGATATTGAAATGGAGCGTTTTTACAAAAATATTGGCGATACTTTGAAGCAAAATTATCCCGGAACAAACGCATGGTTCATTACGGCAAATCTTGAAGCACTAAAATTTGTAGGATTAAAACCTTCCCGAAAAATTAAGTTGTTTAACGGTAGTTTAGAGTCTCGGTTGGTAAAATACGAAATGTACGAAGGTTCAAAAAGAGCTAAATTTCAGGACTCGTAGTTATACAATTTCTAAAGAAAATTATTTTTAAAATGCAAATTCAATAAAAAATGAGTTTAAAAACCAGAGCTTTCGTCTATCAATTGTTGTGTTTCGCAGCGTTATTTATTCTTTTCAGATTTTTAATTGACGCTTTCACCAATCTCACCGGATTTTGGATTCCCTTGACAGCGTTTGTAATTGCTACAATCTTGGCTCCACAATTTCAGGCGGTTAGAACCAATGAGGGCGAAAAATTATTTATGAAATGGATTTTTATGAAAGGTATTAAACAGATTAAATAAAGTAAAAAATATATGCGCCATTTAAAATTTATAGAAAGTGTATTTTTTGGTTATTTTATAAATTTTGTGTTGCTCATTTATTGCGTCACAAGATTTCTATTTTATAGCTCAATGGAGGCGGGTTATGGAGATGAAAATATTTTTATCTCTAATCTTGAATACCTAAAAACCGCTGGATTTATTGCTGCCGTGGAAAGCCAAATCTCCGTACCACATTCGATTTTGGTGTATCCTTTGACACTTATTTTCGAAACACACATTGCTTTGAGAATTGTCAATTTACTCTTGCTAATTACTTTAACTATTTATGTTTTTAAAAAATTTAAATGGAGAAATTATTTTTTACTATTGTTCTATTTGTTTTCGGGAAGCGCATTTTTTATTGGAACAAATGATGGATTATTTCACTTTTCATTGGTGATATTTATTCTAGAAAGCTATTTATATATCAATAGTAAAAAGCAATCTTTATCAATAGCATTAGTATTTTTGACAATTGCATTTTTTACAAGGGAGATGTTTATTCTATATTTACCTTGCTGTCTATTTTTACTACTTGGGGCTTATAAAGTTCGTAAATTTGAAAAATTAGCGGATTTTGCGCCAGCGATAATTACTTTTTTAATATTTATCATTCTAAATATACCAAGTATCTGCGAAAACCACGCCCTTTCTTATGAGAAGAAAGATGGAGTGGGTGGGAACACATGGGTAGAAAGACAATATTTGTCTCAGTTGTATGCCAACGAAGGAAAAATAAAAAATTATTCGCATGTTTCTTGGAATGAAGTCAGCGATTATAAGCTTAAATATGGAGAAAATTCACTGCCTAAAAACAGTTTTGAACATTTATATTTTGATATTAGTCTAACGTTAAAAGAATTTGTAAAAGATTTTCTTTACATGCTAAAAGATTCTATTAGGCAAATGGGGTTGACACAAATAATAATTTTTATTATCCCACTTGTATATATTCGTAGAAAACCAATTGAAGGGTTTGTAATTCCGTTAATATCATTATTGACCTATTTTATATTTTCTTTAATTATTATCTCTTATGTCGAAATGCGTTGGTTGGTTCCAATAAGCATCGTATCTATCGTTTATTTCGAAAATTTTAGACTTGATTATACTTCGAAAAATTGGAAACAAATATATTTTACTAACGTAGTTACTGTTAGCTTAATTATGATTTATGGTATTGTCAAACTTGTTCCAAAAATTATTTAAAGTTGTAGCTGTCATTTAACAAAAAATAAAAAAGCGGAACCAAATTGATTCCGCTTTTTTTATGGCTTTTCTATGCTTTTTACTTTTTGCTGCTTTTTATACAACGGAATAAAATAACTCACGGTGTAATTAAATCCTACGCCAAAACTTCCGTCATAAGTCCTATTAAAGCCTGGAATGTAAAGATTGTCAAAATCGTTAGGTTTTTTATTTGATACCAAATAATTTAATCTTACGCTAAATCCCATAAAAAGGTTATCGAAAATTTCCGCTTTCATTCCCGCCACAAATTCCAGCCAATGCGCTGACAAGCCGTCAAAACTTCTGCTTTCGGTAATGACACTTTCATTGCTAAAATACGGATTAGGATTATAAATTGTATAACTGTTCAATTCCTGAGAAAAAGTACTAAAACCGTATCGTGCTCCAATGGTAATCATGTTTTCCATGTCTAACCAATTGTCATATAAATTATAATCGGCTCCAAATTTTACAAAAGTTCCTTTAGTGGTAAAATTCAGTTGGGGTTCGTTAGTAGTTTTGTTTTCATTTCCAAATTCGCCAGCGATGTATATTTTTTTATTGAAACGATAATCGGCTGTAATTTCAAAACCTTTGTATTCTTTATCGTAGAAACTACGGGCAATTTTAAACAAATCTACGCCAACTCTCAAACCGTATCTGTCTGGAAATTTTTGCGCAACAATCGTGTCTGTTGCAGGTTCCTGAGCCGAAATGTTCGCACAAAACAGCAAACAGAAAAAATTAAAAATAAAAATTGAGGTGTGCTTCATCTTCATTTTCAATAGTGTTTTGTTCGTTTGTAATGGTTTGAATCCAGTTAGCATCGTTGCCGCCGGTTCGGGTAACATCGGTTAAAGAAAAATTCATTTTATAGCCACAAGCACGTGAAACGTAAATTTGCATTCTTGAATAATCGATAGTTAAAGTGTCGGTATTTTGTTGTGAAGAACCGTTGAAATTAGTCAAAATATAAGTGGTTACATCGCTGTCTAAACGAAGTGGCAAGGCAATAGAATTTGCATTTGTTAAAAAACGTGCTTCGCCTTCACTTTCCGGATTAAAAACCAATCTGTTTTCTTCAGATATTTCTCTGGCAGAAAAATTTGTCAGGTTTTTGGCAACAGAAGAATTGGTTTGATCAAAAAAATTAATCACTAATCGTGGCGTTGTTGGTGTACTTTCGGCACAAATATCATCTTTCTCACAACCCGAAAGGATTGCTAAAAAAAGAAGTCCCAAAAAAGTTAAATATTTTTTCATTTTGACATTAGCGTTTTTCCAAAAGTACAACATTTTCCACGTGATGCGTTTGCGGAAACATATCAACCGGACGAACTTTTACCACTTTGTACCTTTCATCCATTAATGCCAAATCTCGTGCTTGTGTCGCCGAACTGCAACTTACATACACAATTTTTTCGGCGCCAATATTTAAAATTTGAGCCACAACGTCTTTGTGCATGCCGTCTCGTGGTGGATCAGTAATAATTACATCAGGTTTACCATGTTGGGCAATAAAAGCGTCATTAAAAACTTCTTTCATATCACCAACGAAAAATTCGCAGTTGGTAATATTGTTACGTTTAGCATTTTCTTTGGCATCAGCAATTGCCTCGGGAACAGCTTCTACACCAATTACTTTTTTGGCTTTTTTCGATACAAATTGTGCAATCGTTCCGGTTCCGGTGTAAAGATCGTAAACTAATTCAGTTCCGGTTAAGCCAGCAAAATCGCGGGTAATTTTGTATAATTCATAGGCTTGCTCGGAATTAGTTTGGTAAAAAGATTTAGCATTAATGCTAAATTTCAACCCTTCCATTTCTTCCAAAATATAATCTCTACCTTTATACAGTATCACATTTTGGTCGTAAATTGTATCATTTGCTTTGCTGTTAATCACGTATTGCAACGAAGTGATATTTGGAAATTTCTCCAATAAAAAATCAAGCAAAGCTTCACGTTGCGGTTTGTTATCTTCAAAAAACTGAATTAAAACCATGATTTCTCCGGTTGAAGCCGTACGAATCATCAGCGTTCTCAGTAAACCTTCGTGATTTCTAGGATTGAAAAACGCTAAATGATGTTCATTAGCATAATCTCTGATGCTGTTTCTAATGGCATTTGAAGGATCTTGTTGTAAAAAACATTCGGTTACATCAAGAATTTTGTCCCACATTTTTGGGATGTGAAAACCAAGTGCATTTTTATTGTCGAGTGCTTCACCGCTTTCAATTTCTTTTTCGGTCATCCATCGTGCGTTCGAAAAAGAAAATTCCATTTTATTTCTGTAAAAAAATTGTTTTGCAGAACCTAAAATCGGGTCAAATTCGGGTAAATCAATTTTTCCAATTCTTTTTAAATGGTTAAAAACTTCGTTATTTTTATAATAAAGTTGCTTTTCGTAAGTCATATTTTGCCACTTACAACCTCCGCAAGCGCCAAAATGCTGACAAACAGGCTCAATTCTATCTTCGGAGAATTTTTTTATAGCAATGGCTTTTCCTTCGTAATACGCTTTTCGTTTTTTAAAAGTTTGCACATCTACCACATCTCCCGGAACCACATTTGGAATAAAAATTACTTTTCCATCCGGAGCTTTCGCAACCGAAACTCCTTTGGCTCCAGCATCGAGAACTTTAATATCTTCAAAAATTATCCTATCAGTTTTTTTTCTTCCCATGGCGCAAAAGTAAGTGTTTTAATTGAAATTTTTGGTAAATAAAAGCACACATACGCAAGTATTCTTTCAGGTTAAAATTATGATAATCCCGAATTGCAAAATAAAAATAATTTATAGGAAAACATTAAATTATTTTTTCCAAACCTAAAACGTTGTAAGGATATCGAAACTGCTTGACAATGATTTTCGTAAATATATTTTTACTAAAATATAATGTTGTGGCGAAATCTATTCTTTCAAACGAAACAAAAACAGAGCTTATTGCTGCCATTTTTCAGCTGGTGCAAAATCTTCGTGCGGAGAAATCAAATTACATTGAACTTTGGCTTTACAGGAATGGAATCCGTGGCATTTTAATAGACGATAACGCCAGTGATTTTTTTTTAACAATAGGAAACTCTGGTTATCATGCTGTTTTATCAAGAAAATTAAAACTGTATCACCATACCTCAGAACAAGAAATTATGATAATTGTTGAGGAAGCATTTTCTTATTTCCCACCAGCTTGATTTTTTTTATAAAATCACTACATTTATGGTTACAAAATTAATTTTTATGCAAAATACGAAAGTGTTCACCATGGCATTTGCGTCAGTTTATCCACATTATATTGCGAAAGCCGAGAAGAAAAACCGTACGAAATATGAAGTTGATTCTATTATTTTTTGGTTGACAGGTTATGATCAGAAGATGCTGGATAAAATTTTGGAGAACAAAACTAACTTTGAAACTTTTTTTAATGAAGCTCCAAAATTAAATCCAAATGTTGATAAGATTACCGGCGTGATTTGCGGTTACCGTGTAGAAGAAATCGAAAATCCGTTGATGCAGAAAATTCGGTATCTAGATAAATTAATTGATGAATTGGCCAAAGGCAAGAGTATGGAAAAAATTTTGCGGAGTTAAAAGATTACGTAAAATTCAATTTTATTGTTGTAATGATGTTGTCGTTTTGAAACCATAAATTTATATTTCTAAAAAAATATTGTTATGGAAAATTCAGAAAAAAATCAAAAAGATGAACGGGAAAAAGCTAATAATGGCGATTGGAACAAACAACGGGACGAATCCGAAACGCAAAGCGAGGGTTACGACGGAGAAAACAAGAACGATAATAGTGGAGGAGCCGGAAGCACCGGAAGTGCAGCTACTAACAGTTAAATTATTCCCTGCAATGCAGGGAATTTTTTATGCAAATAATTACAACAATAAACCCGATAATTTTATAAATTCGTAATCATTGTTTCAGTAAAAATAAAAACCAAACGATAAAGCTACCCATGCAAACCATTCCATTCAGCTTATTTACTGATTTCGACATTAATCTTTTTAATTCGGGAAAACATTTCCGGTTGTACGAAAAATTTGGAGCACATATTATAGAAGTCGCAAATACTTTAGGTGTTTACTTTGCGGTTTGGGCACCTTCGGCAAAAAAAGTTTCGGTCGTTGGCGATTTTAATTATTGGAATGATGAGCAAAATCCGCTGTTGGTTCGTTGGGATAATTCCGGCATTTGGGAAGGATTTGTGCCAAACGCCAAAAAAGGTGAGAAGTATAAATTCAAAATTTTTTCTAACCACAATAATTACATTGTAGAAAAATCCGATCCTTACGCTATTTTTTGCGAAAATGCTCCCGGAACCGCTTCCATCATTTGGGATTTTCCGCATCAATGGACTGATGATTTTTGGATGCAAGATCGTATCAATCGAAATAATCTCAACAAACCTTTTTCTATTTACGAAGTTCACTTGGCTTCTTGGCGAAAAAAAGTTGACGAAAATCGCTCGCTCACGTATCGCGAACACGCGGAAGAATTGGTAAACTATGTCAAAAAAACCGGATTTACCCACGTAGAATTAATGCCAATTATGGAATATCCCTACGAACCTTCGTGGGGTTATCAAATCACGGGATATTTTGCGCCAACGTCGCGTTTTGGAAATCCTGAAGATTTTATGGCGTTGATTGATGCGTTTCATCAGGCGGAAATTGGCGTGATTCTCGATTGGGTTCCTTCACATTTTCCGGAAGACGAACACGGTTTGGGGTATTTTGACGGTTCGCATTTGTACGAACATCCTGATAGAAAAAAAGGTTATCATCCGGATTGGAAAAGTTTGATTTTTAATTATGGCAGAAATCAAGTTCGGTCGTTTTTAATAAGCAATGCCGCTTTTTGGATGGAAAAATATCATATTGATGCGCTTCGGGTGGATGCCGTCGCTTCCATGTTGTATCTCGATTACTCAAGGGAAGATGGCGAATGGGAACCAAATATTTTTGGTGGAAGAGAAAACCTCGAAGCCATTTCTTTTTTGCAAGAATTAAATACAGAATTGTACCAAAGTTTCCCAGGAATCCAAACCATTGCCGAAGAAAGCACGTCTTTCCCGATGGTTTCAAAACCCGTTTTTATGGGCGGTTTAGGATTTGGAATGAAATGGATGATGGGTTGGATGCACGACACACTTCAATATTTTAAAAAAGAAGGCATCCATAGAAAATACCACCAAAACGAACTCACATTTAGCATGACTTATGCATTTACCGAAAATTTTATGTTGCCACTCTCTCACGATGAAGTGGTTTATGGCAAAAAATCAATTTTTGGGAGAATGCCTGGCGATGAATGGCAAAAATTTGCCAATTTACGCTTGTTGTATTCTTATATGTTCACGCATCCGGGAGCGAAATTACTTTTTATGGGAAGCGAATTTGCCCAAAGTGCGGAATGGAATTTTCAGCAAAGTTTGGATTGGCATTTGTTATCATACGATTTTCACGAGGGAATTCAAACTTTGGTGACGGAGTTAAATTTTTTGTACCAAAACGAACCGGCTATGTACGAGAAGCAATTTTCGCATGAAGGATTTGAGTGGATTAACTATCAAGACCACGAACATTCAGTTTTGGCGTTTATCAGAAAAGGAAATCTTCCGGAAAATAATTTGGTGATTGTGTGTAACTTAACGCCAATGGTTCGGGAAAATTACCGTATAGGTTTTCCTTCAAATGGAAATTGGCAATTGCTTTTTAATAGTGACGCGAGTCAATTTTGCGGAAGCGAAATCAGTCAAAATAAAATTAAAATTGAAGAAATTCCATGGGACGGAAAATATTTTTCGGCAGCATTAACTTTGCCGGCTTTATCGTTGATGGTTTTTAAAGTGAAAGCATAACAATCAACAATAACGTTTTCGTGAAAAAATATAAAAAATATTGGTGATGGCGTGAAAACTTGGTAAGTTTGAACCGTTCCAAAGCAAGAAAAAATATGATTACAAATACCGAATTAGAACACAAAGGAGATCTTTTTCCTTCCAAAATAATTAATTTTGAACGAGACGGCGACAGCGTTTTTTTCTATTCTGAAAATAACGTGGTGCTTAAAATTACAGTTTTAAGAGACAGTCTTTTTCGTTTTCGATTTACCACAAAAGGCTATTTTAATGCCGATTTTTCTTACGCTATTGATGAAAATCATACAAGAGGTTTTAACAAATTAGAAGTTTCCGAAGACGAAAATTTTTACTTCATCACCACCAGCAAAGTGATTTGTGAAGTAGGTAAAAAGGACATGAAACACCGCCTTTTAGATGTGGAAAATAATGTAATTCTCGAAGATGAACTTGGATTTCATTGGGAAGAAATGTACGAATACGGCGGAAATGTGGTGAAAATGAGTAAAATTTCAAAAGACGGTGAAAGTTTTTATGGATTAGGCGACAAAGCCACTCATTTAAATTTAAAAGGCAAAAGATTAGAAAATTGGGCAACTGATCAATACGCATTTTCTAAAGATCAGGAACCTTTGTATAAATCAGTTCCTTTCTACATTGGATTAAAAGACAAAAAAGCTTACGGTGTTTTTTTTGACAACACTTTTAGAACTTATTTTGATTTTGCTCACGAGCGAAGAAATGTAACCAGTTTTTGGGCCGAAGGAGGAGAGATGAATTATTATTTTTTCTACGGTCCGGAAATGCAAGATGTGGTTACTTCATACACGGATTTAACTGGAAAACCTGAATTACCGCCACTTTGGGCTTTAGGTTATCACCAATGTAAATGGAGTTATTATCCGGAAGCAAAAGTGAAAGAAATAGCCGGAAAATTCCGCGAACTGCAAATTCCTTGTGACGGAATTTATCTTGACATCGATTATATGGATGGTTTTAGATGTTTTACATGGAACAAAGATTATTTTCCAGACCCGAAAAAAATGGTGGCCGAATTGGCGGAAGACGGTTTTAAAACCATAGTAATAATTGATCCCGGGATCAAAATTGACCGAGATTATTGGGTTTATAACGAAGGAATTGAAAACGATTATTTTTGCAAAAGAGCCGATGGACCTTTGATGAAAGGGAAAGTTTGGCCAGGAGAATGTAATTTTCCGGATTATACCAATCCAGAGGTAAGACAATGGTGGGCTGGTTTATTTAAAGAATTAATTAGTGAAATAGGAGTGAAAGGCGTTTGGAATGATATGAATGAACCAGCGGTGATGGAAGTTCCAACTAAAACTTTTCCATTAGACGTTCGTCATGATTACGACGGAAATCCTTGCAGTCACAGAAAAGCACATAATATTTACGGAACCCAAATGGCTCGCGCAACGTACGAAGGCGTGAAAAAATTCGCCTATCCGAAACGTCCTTTTGTCATTACACGTTCGGCTTATTCTGGTGCGCAAAAATATACGTCATCTTGGACGGGAGATAACGTAGCAAGTTGGGAACATCTTTGGATTGCCAATATTCAAATGCAGCGAATGTCACTTTCCGGAATGGGTTTTACAGGTTCTGATATTGGTGGATTTGCCGAACAGCCTTCCGGCGAATTATATGCCAGATGGATTCAATTAGGCGTTTTTCATCCTTTTTGCCGAACACATTCTTCCGGACATCATGGAGAACAAGAACCTTGGGCTTTTGACGAAGAAGTTATCAATATCACCAGAAAATTTGTGAATCTTCGGTACCAATTATTACCTTATTTGTACACCATGTTTTACCAATATATTTCCGAAGGAATTCCAATGCTGAAACCTTTGGTGTATTTTGACCAACAAGATCCGCAAACGCACTATCGCACTGACGAATTTATTTTTGGAAACCAAATTTTAGTTTGCCCAATTTTGGAACCCAATTCAAAAGGAAGACGCATGTACATTCCGGCTGGCGAATGGTATAATTATTGGACAAGCGAAAAAGTTTCGGGCGGCAAAGAAATTTGGGTTGACAGCCAATACGATGAAATTCCAGTATTTGTAAAAAGCGGTGCAATAATCCCGAAGTATCCCGTTCAGCAATATGTGGGTGAAAAAGATTTTGACGAAGTTACGCTCGAGGTTTATTTTAAATCAGGAAAAGAAACTTCAGTAGTATATGAAGATGCTCAAGATGGTTATGATTATGCCAAAGGCAGATACAGTTTAAGAACGTTTAAACTTACCGGAAAAGAAAACGAATTAATCATTACCCAACATAAAGAAGGAAAATTTGTAACGGGATATCATTCATTTAAAATTAATCTGATAAATTTACCGTTCGAAATCAGATCAATTCAAATAGATAATGAAGAAGTGAGTATTTTAGATCTGCAATCAGGAAATGATAATTTTTTAACAATAAATAAAGATTTTTCCGAATTACATATCATCGGAAATTAGTAAATTTGATTATAAACCATTTAAAAAAAAACAATGAAAAGAAGGTATTTATTAATTCCGCTTGTACTTTTTGGAATTATTTATTCTTGTGCAACCAATCCATTTACAGGAAAAAGCACTTTAGCATTAGTTCCGGATTCGCAAATTTTGCCTTCGGCATTTGCACAATATAACGAATTTTTGAAACAAAATAAAGTAGTTTCAGGCACCGCCGATGCTAACCGTGTGACAAGCGTTGGGACAAAAATTAAAAATGCGGCAGAAAAATATTTAGCGGCAACCGGAAATCAAGGTTATCTTAAAGACTATCAATGGGAATATAAATTGGTAGAAAGTAAAGAAGTAAACGCTTGGTGTATGCCAGGAGGGAAAATCGTTTTTTATACAGGAATTCTTCCTATCACTAAAGACGAAACTGGAATGGCAGTTGTAATGGGTCACGAAGTTGCCCACGCTTTGTTAAATCATGGGCAACAACGTATGAGTGCTGATGTTTTAACGCAGCTTGGAGCTGTTGGGGTTGGAGCGGCAACTGGCGGAAAAAGTCAAGCAACCCAAGATTTAGCGATGCAAGCCTACGGAGTTGGAGCACAATATGGAGCTTTATTACCATTTAGCCGAAAACATGAAAGTGAAGCAGACAAAGTGGGATTGACATTAATGGCAATTGCAGGTTATAATCCTGATGCTTCGATTGCTTTTTGGGAAAGAATGGCAGCAAATTCAGGTGGTGGAGCTCCACCAGAATTTATGAGTACGCATCCATCAAACCAAACCAGAATCGCTAATTTAAAAGCTTTGATTCCGGAAGCAAAAGCAGAAGCTGCAAAATATGGCGTGAAATTTAAATAGAACTTCACTTTCCATTAAATAAAAAATAATATCTTCGAACCACGCTAAAAATGGCGTGGTTTTTTTATTCTTCAAAATTTATGCAAACACCATTACAAAAAGGCGATAAAAAGTTGATGAACGCTTGGGCATTTTACGATTGGGCAAATTCAACCTACAGTTTGGTTATTTCATCGGCAATTTTTCCCTTGTATTTTGGGTATTTATTTGCCAAGGAAGATTTTATTGCTTTTTTAGGTTACGATTTTAAAGCCACGGCATTAATCAGTTTTGTAACCGCTTTTGCGTTTTTAGTGGTGGCAATTATATCACCAATACTTTCCGGAATTGCTGATTTTGTAGGAAATAAAAAACGTTTCATGCAATTTTTTTGCTATTTAGGAGCGTTCTCGTGTATTGGAATGTATTGGTTTACCAAAGAAAATATTTACTTCGGAATTTTGTGTTTTTTCTTCGGATTAATAGGTTTCTGGGGAAGTTTGGTTTTTTACAATTCGTATTTGCCAGATATTGCTTATAACGAACAGCAAGATGCTTTGAGTGCCAAAGGATATTCTTTGGGATATATTGGAAGTGTGATTTTGCTCGTAATTTGTTTGTTTATCATTTTAAGTCAAGAAAGCGAAGCGGCACTTCACATGATGCGGATTTCCTTCGCAGCAACTGGAATTTGGTGGATTTTATTCAGTCAATATTCTTTTTATTATTTGCCGAAAGGCAATCATTCTACAGTAAAAATCCACAAAGATTTATTTTTTAGAGGATTTAAAGAATTGAAAAAAGTAAAAGACCAATTGGTTCAAAATCCGTATTTGGCGAAATATCTTTCGGCGTTTTTTGTGTACAGTATGGCGGTTCAAACCGTGATGTTAGTGGCTACTTATTTTGGCGAACAAGAAATAAATTGGGCCACCGATTCAGAAAAAACCAGCGGATTAATTATCAGTATTTTATTAATTCAGTTGATCGCAATTTTAGGTGCTTTTTTAACCTCGAGAGCTTCGGGAAAATTTGGAAATATTAAAACTCTAATTGGCATCAATTTTATTTGGGCCATTATTTGCATTTGGGCATTTTTTGTAAAAGAACCTGTCGAATTTTACATCACGGCCGGATTTGTTGGCTTAGTAATGGGGGGAATTCAGTCGCTTTCTCGTTCTACTTATTCTAAATATTTGCCGGAAACCAAAGACACCGCTTCATTTTTTAGTTTTTATGATGTTTCCGAAAAAATAGGAATTGTAATTGGAATGTGTTTATATGGCTTAATTGATCAAATCACCGGATCGATGCGAAATTCAATCGTATTTCTCACATTATTTTTCATAGTTGGAATCCTTTTGCTATTTAGAATCCCAAAAAAGTAGGAATGTTGGCAAAAAATTATATTTTTGAAAAAAAATCAAAAACCTATATTCAACATAATGAAAAATTTTAGATTTCTTACCCTACTATTTGCGATGCTTTCGCTTTTTGCAGTTTCTTGTGACAATGAACCAATTGATCCTAGTTTAAACAACGGCGAAAATCCAGAAAATCCAGGAAATGAGTTGGGTGCTTTTAGCGTAGATTTTAACGGACAGACTTATTCGACTACATCTGTTGTTGCGGTCACAGTTGGTCCACAAACGAGCATCATCGCAAGTGCAGCAAATGGAGAAACTTTTATGCTATCAATAAATGACATTGGAGTTGGTGTTTTTCCCGCTGCTGAAAATTTTATCGCTTATTTTCCAAATATTAATGACGAAGAAGAAATGGAATATGTTTCAATAAATATAGATGAACCTGAAATGCCAACGGGAACAATAACGATTTCATCAATTGCAAATGGTCAAATATCTGGAACTTTTTCTGGAACGGTTTATAATGAAGAAGGTGAGACAATTGTACTTACGAACGGCGTTTTTACCAATATTACTTACGAAACACCAGAATTTCCCGTTGTTGATAACTTTACAGCTTCAATCAATAATACACCAATGTCTTTTTCAGTCGCTGGAGCTAGAGTAGAAGGAGAGTCGCTTATGATTTTAGGAATGAATCCAGAAACTCTAGAATCAATAAACATCTTAGCTCCTGCAAATATTTCCGTTGGAAATTATCCTATAATGTCAAACCCTTTTGAAGGGATTACCTTGACTGTAATGCATCCAACGGAAGGATCTGCAATGTTGGAATCTGGAGTATTATCTATAACGCAAAGACAAGGGAATAGAATTGTTGGGACATTTTCTGGTACTGGAACAAATCAAGACGATGGCGCAATAGAAATTACCAACGGCAGTTTTGATTTAGTCATAGAATAGTTCTTACTCATATCATCTTACAATCCCGAACCGTAAAAGTTCGGGATTTTTTATGGCACAATGATTGACTTGTTATAATGGAAAATCACACTTAAGATTTTATTTTAAATTGATTTTCAGATATTTATAAATTCTTTCCGGCCAATTTTGGTTGGAGAATTTTTTGTTTAATGACAAAATGACTTTAAAAAATACTATGCCAAATCAAAAAATAATTACCCTTGACAATATGTCACTCCAAGATTTCGACGCCGAATCAGAATTAATCCCGCTGCTTACTCCCGAAGATGAAGAGGAAATGCGCAACGAACAATTGCCAGAAGAACTAGCTATTTTGCCTTTGCGAAATATGGTTTTATTTCCGGGAGTTGTGATTCCCATTACTGCAGGTCGCGATAAATCAATTAAATTAATCAACGATGCAAATGCTCTGGGCAAAACCATCGGCGTGACTTCGCAAATCAATGAAGACGATGAAGACCCAAATCCTTCGCAGATAAATTCTGTTGGAACGGTTGCCAGAATTCTTCGGGTGTTGAAAATGCCTGACGGCAATGTGACGGTGATTTTACAGGGAAAAAAACGTTTTGAAATTGATAAAGTAACTTCCGAAATTCCTTACATGAAAGCGACAATTAAAGAAGTTCCGGAGAATTTACCCGAAACGACTGATGCCGAATTTTCGACTATCATTGAATCCATAAAGGAAATGGCAATTGAAATTATCAAGGAAAGCCCAAATATTCCAACCGAAGCTACTTTTGCCATAAAAAACATTGAAAGCAAATCTTTTCTCATCAATTTTGTTTCTTCTAACATGAATCTTTCAGTTAAAGAAAAACAAGAATTATTGATGATTAATAACTTAAAAGATAGAGCTTTAGAAACCCTTCGTTTTATGAATTTGGAGTTGCAAAAACTCGAATTAAAAAACGACATTCAGTCGAAAGTTCGTTTTGATCTTGACCAACAGCAGCGTGAATATTTTTTGCATCAGCAAATGAAAACCATTCAAGAAGAATTGGGTGGCGTGTCGCAAGAGCAAGAAATTGACGAGATGAAACAGAAAGGGTTAAAGAAAAAATGGAATCTGAAAGTTAAAGAACATTTTGAAAAAGAGTTGTCGAAAATGCAGCGCATGAATCCGCAATCACCGGATTTTGGCATTCAAAGAAGTTATCTCGAATTGTTTTTAGAATTACCTTGGAATGAATTTTCCAAAGATAATTTTGACTTAAAGCGTGCCGAAAAAATTCTCAATCGCGATCACTTTGGTCTAGAAGAAGTAAAAAAACGTATGATTGAGCATTTGGCAGTTTTAAAACTTCGAAACGATATGAAATCGCCTATTTTGTGTCTTTACGGTCCTCCAGGAGTGGGAAAAACTTCGATTGGAAAATCTGTTGCCGAAGCTTTAGGTAGAGAATATGTGAGAATTTCTTTGGCTGGTTTGCGCGATGAAGCGGAAATTCGTGGTCATCGAAAAACGTATATTGGTGCTTTGCCGGGAAGAATTATTCAGAGTTTGAAAAAGGCAAAAACATCTAATCCAGTTTTTGTTTTAGACGAAATTGACAAATTGTCGAGCAGCCACAATGGTGATCCTTCTTCGGCATTTTTGGAGGTTTTGGATCCGGAACAAAATTCGGAATTTTACGATAATTACCTTGAAATGGGCTTCGATTTGTCGAAAGTAATGTTCATCGCTACTTCAAATAATATGGCAACCATTCAACCGGCTTTGCGCGACAGAATGGAAATCATCAACATGACAGGTTATACGATTGAGGAAAAAGTGGAAATTGCCAAGCAACATCTTTTGCCAAAACAAATTAAAGAACACGGTTTAAAACCTAAAGATTTGTCTATTGGAAAAAAACAATTAGAAAAAATTGCCGTAGGTTACACAAGAGAATCCGGTGTTCGTGGTTTAGAAAAACAAATTGCCAAAATGGTTCGTTTTGCGGCAAAATCCATTGCAATGGAAGAAGAATACAATGTGAAAATCACGGACGAAGACATTGTGAAAGTCTTGGGAGCTCCAAGAATGGAACGCGATAAATACGAAAACAATGATACGGCTGGAGTAGTAACAGGTTTAGCATGGACAAGCGTTGGTGGTGATATTTTATTTATAGAATCGATTTTATCCAAAGGAAAAGGAAGTCTTACCATGACTGGAAATTTGGGAACGGTGATGAAAGAATCGGCAACAATTGCTTTAGAATATATAAAGTCGAATGCAGAAAGATTGGGTATCAAACAAGAAATTTTGTCAGGATATAACGTTCACATCCACGTTCCGGAAGGTGCCACACCAAAAGATGGACCAAGTGCAGGAATCGCTATGTTAACTTCGTTAGTTTCGAGTTTTACACAAAAAAGAATTAAGAAAAGTATTGCCATGACCGGAGAAATTACGCTTCGTGGAAGGGTTTTACCAGTTGGTGGAATTAAAGAAAAAATTTTAGCAGCAAAACGGGCTAACATCAAAGAAATTATTTTGTGTCACGAAAATAAGCGTGACATTGATGAAATAAAAGCTGAATATTTACAAGGCCTAACATTTCATTACGTGAAAGAAATGAGCGAAGTTTTAGCAGTAGCGATTACCGATCAAAACGCCAAAAACGCGAAAATTCTTCCTTAAAAATATTTTTTAATTTTCATCAAAAAGGCAAAAGTAAGCGCAACGCAAACTTTTGCCTTTTTCTAATTTATCAATTCCCATAAAAATAATATCTTCGCAACTGCGTTATTCAATTTAGAAATAAGCAAAAGCCCTCCATGTTCAAAAAACTGACAATCGTTTTTCTCGTATTATTTTGTTCCGAAGCGTTCAGTCAAATTGGCGGTAGGTACGTTTACCAATTTTTAAATTTGGTAACTTCCCCACGACAAGCGGCTCTTGGCGGCAAAACGGTAACTATTCACGATTACGATGTTAACCAAGGTTCATTCAATCCGGCAACAATTAATCCAGAAATGGACAACCATCTTGCTGCCAATTACGGAAATTATTACGGAGAAATTTCTTACGGAACTGCGGCTTATGCCTACACTTGGGATCGCCACGTACAAACTTTTCATGGAGCGGTTAACTATGTTAATTATGGTAGTTTTGAAGGTTATGACGAAAATGGTCAACGAACCGGAGACTTCACAGGAAGCGACATTTCCGTGTCGTTTGGTTATGCGTACAATATTCCTTGGACCGATATTTATGTTGGAGCTAATGCAAAATTAATTTCTTCAACCTTAGAAAGTTACAGTTCTTTTGGGGCTGCAATAGATATTGGCGCTTTGTACGTGGATGACAGAAATGACATCAATATTGGTCTAGCCATTCGAAATATTGGTTACCAAATCAAACCTTTTCAGGATACTAACGAAAAATTACCGCTTGAAATCATCGCCGGAATTTCTCAAGAATTAGAAAATGTGCCTATCAGATGGCATCTAACTTTAGAAAATTTGCAACAGTGGAACATTGCATTTTCTAATCCAAATAGGGCAGAAGGTTCGCTTGATGGTGGAAGTTCTGAAGAAAAAGTAAGTTTTTTTAATAACGCTTTACGCCACGTGATTGTAGGCGCCGAATTATTTCCGGAGAAAAGTTTTTCACTTCGTTTGGGTTATAATTTCCGTCGAGCGGAAGAATTGCGAATTGTAGATCAGCGAAATTTTTCCGGAATTTCAGCCGGTTTTGGAATTAGATTCAATAAAATTCGCTTTGATTATTCGTATTCACGATACACGGCTGCAGCTAACACAAGTCTTTTTGGACTGATGATTAATCTTCAATAAAAATATTTTGGATAAAAAAATTACAATTGCCATCGATGGTTTTTCTTCAACCGGGAAAAGTACCCTTGCCAAACAATTAGCCAAACATTTGGGGTACGTTTATGTGGATACAGGAGCGATGTATCGCGCCGTTACGCTTTATGCGATGCAGGAAAATTTTATAAATTCGGATCATTTTAACAAAGATGAACTAATTAAAAATCTTCATAAAATTATGTTGCAGTTTTTGTTCAATCCCAATTTAGGTTTTGCCGAAATGTATCTCAACGAAAAAAATGTAGAGGAAGAGATCCGCACGCTTGCCGTTTCTAACTTAGTTAGTAAAGTAGCAGAAGTTTCAGAAGTTCGTATAAAATTAGTGGAACAACAACAAAAAATGGGCGAAAACAAAGGCGTTGTAATGGATGGTCGCGATATTGGAACCGTGGTTTTTCCAAAAGCTGAACTAAAACTTTTTATGACGGCAAGTCCCGAAACCCGTGCCAAAAGACGTTTTGACGAATTAAGTCAAAAAGGTCAAAACGTATCGTACGATGAAGTATTGAAAAATGTGCAAGAGCGTGATTTTATTGATACAAATAGAGAAGATTCGCCATTAGTGAAAGCCGAAGATGCTATAGAAATCGACAATTCAACCCTTTCTATCACGGCACAATTTGACAAAGTTTTGCACCTAATACATCAAACAACTAAAACGTTGTAATTTTTTGTGAATCTCAATTAAAATAGTAGATTTACGCCCGCTAAAAACAAATACCATCTAAAATATGAGTATCAAGAATAGATTAATTACCATGAACTTCTTTCAGTTTTTTGTTTGGGGAGCTTGGTTAATCACCATTGCCAACTTTTGGTTCGGAACAAAAAAATGGGAAGGAACACAATTTGGACTAGTGTTTGGAACCATGGGAATTGCATCACTGTTTATGCCAACCATCACCGGAATTTTGGCAGATAGATGGATTAATGCCGAAAAATTATACGGAATTCTTCATATTCTTTACGCAGGTGTTTTGTTTTATTTGCCACAAGTTACTTCGCCCGATAATTTTATTTACGTGATGCTTTTGGCAATGTGTTTTTATATGCCAACTATTGCACTTTCCAATTCCATTTCATATACAGCTTTAAAAAATAGTCCTGATAGTGATGTGGTGAAAGATTTTCCACCCATTAGAGTTTGGGGAACCATTGGATTTATTGCGGCAATGTGGCTTACCAATTTAACCGGAAATAAAGCAACTGATTACCAATTTTATATCGCTGGGATTGCAGCAGTATTACTAGGTTTATATTCTTTTACGCTGCCAAAATGTCCACCTTTACATACGAAAAGTCAAAATACCAGCGGAATTGAAGCATTAGGTTTAGAAGCTTTTAAATTATTTGGAAGTTATAAAATGGCTTTGTTTTTTATTTTTTCCATGTTTTTAGGAGGTGCATTGCAATTAACAAACGCTTATGGAGATGTTTTTTTAGATGAATTTAAAAACATTCCGGAATATGCTGATTCTTTTGTGGTGAAATACTCTACCATTATTATGTCAATCTCACAAGTTTCTGAAACCTTGTTTATTTTAGCGATTCCGTTTTTCTTGAAGCGATTTGGAATCAAACAAGTGATGTTAATCTCGATGTTGGCTTGGGTATTGCGTTTTGCGCTTTTTGCTTACGGAAATCCAACTGATGGTTTATGGATGATTATTTTGAGTTGTGTGGTTTATGGAATGGCGTTCGATTTTTTCAATATTTCCGGATCACTTTTTGTAGAAACTTCTACCGATGCTAAAATTCGTTCTTCGGCTCAAGGATTGTTTATGATGATGACCAACGGTTTTGGAGCGGTTTTAGGAAGTTTTACTTCGGGTTGGGCAATTGAAAAATATTTTACACATAATGGTGAAAGAGATTGGCACAACATCTGGTTAGCATTCGCAGCTTATGCCTTGATTATAGCTTTTGCTTTTGCATTTTTGTTTAAACACAAGCATGATCCAAAGGTGATTGACCAAGTAACGCATTAATTTTTATTTCAAAAATATATCCTAGACCTAACTTTTTTAAACAGTTAGGTCTTTTTTTTGGTTTATATTAAATCTCTACAAATGCAAGAATTTTTATTTTTTTTTTTTGGAATTTCGAATGATTTCTTCGAATTTCTCGAAGAATTAGATTTTTTCTCTCCCAAAATTATTTTTTAGCCCGATAGAGCCGATATCCCACGCCTGAAGACGATGTAGGTTTGGCATGGATAAAGGCCAAAGCGGGAAAATGTCCCAAAGCTTCGGGAGCTGAATATGCCCTTTCCGACACTTCGGGATTGCTTCTAAAAATTAAATTTTGATTGTCAGTGGCTTAGGTGAATTTTGCTCGAGAAAATATTTTGTAAAATGGAATTTATTTTTTAATTTTGCAAACCTTTTGGCGAAGAAGCGTTTCCTTTAGGTTTCAACTATTTATGTAAAACACTTCTGTTCTTTTTTTATTCGCAAAGAATGAAACGCAGAGAAAAGACGGAATACAAATTTTTTAATCAGAACATTATGTCTGAACAAACAAAAACACAAGCGGAATTTTTAGAGAGCTTTAACTGGCACAACTTTCAAGAAGGGATTGATGCTGTAGATGAAAAAAACTTGCAAGAGTTTGAAGATATGGTTGCCAAAACCTTTATCTCAACTGATCAAGAAGAAGTAGTTGAAGGTGTGGTAGTTAGAATTACTGACAGAGATGCAATTGTTGATATCAATGCAAAATCTGAAGGTGTAATTTCTTTAAACGAATTCCGTTACAACCCGAACCTTAAAGTAGGTGACAAAGTAGAAGTATTAATTGATGTTCGTGAGGACAAAACAGGTCAATTGGTTCTTTCTCACAGAAAAGCACGTACTATTAAAGCTTGGGACAGAGTTATTGCAGCTAACGAAACTGGAGAAATCGTAAACGGTTTTGTGAAATGCAGAACTAAAGGTGGTATGATCGTTGACGTTTTTGGTATTGAAGCTTTCTTGCCAGGATCTCAAATTGATGTGAAACCAATCAGAGATTACGATCAGTATGTAAACAAAATGATGGAGTTCAAAGTTGTGAAAATTAACCACGAATTCAAAAACGTTGTTGTTTCGCACAAAGCGCTTATCGAAGCTGATATTGAAGTACAGAAAAAAGAAATCATTGGTCAATTAGAAAAAGGACAAGTATTAGAAGGTGTTGTGAAAAACATTACTTCTTACGGTGTGTTCATTGATCTTGGAGGTGTTGACGGATTAATCCATATTACGGATCTTTCTTGGTCAAGAATTAACCATCCAAGTGAAGTTCTTGAGTTAGACCAAAAGTTAAATGTTGTAATCCTTGATTTCGATGATGAGAAAACAAGAATCCAACTTGGTCTTAAACAATTGAACGCTCATCCTTGGGATGCTTTGAGCTCTGACTTAAAAGTGGGTGACAAAGTAAAAGGTAAAGTAGTGGTAATTGCTGATTACGGTGCTTTCATCGAGGTTGCTGAAGGTGTGGAAGGTTTAATCCACGTTTCTGAAATGTCTTGGTCAACTCATTTGAGAAGTGCACAAGATTTCGTAAAAGTGGGTGACGAAGTTGAAGCGGTTGTATTAACACTTGATAGAGATGAAAGAAAAATGTCTCTTGGTATTAAACAATTAACTCAAGATCCTTGGACTGACATTACTGCGAAATATCCAGTAGGTTCTAAACACACAGGAATCGTGAGAAACTTTACAAACTTTGGTGTATTTGTAGAATTAGAAGAAGGAATCGACGGATTAATCTATATTTCTGACCTTTCTTGGACTAAGAAAATCAAACATCCATCAGAATTTGTAAATGTTGGAGAAAAACTTGACGTAGTGGTATTAGAGTTAGATGTTGATGGACGTAAATTATCTTTAGGTCACAAACAAACAACTGCAAACCCTTGGGATAAATACGAAGATGCTTTCGCTGTGGGAACAATCCACAATGGAGAAATCTCTGAAATTGTTGACAAAGGTGCAACTGTAGAGTTTGGTGACGATATCGTTGCTTTCATCCCAACGCGTCATCTTGAAAAAGAAGACGGTAAAAAATTGAAAAAAGGCGATACTGCTGATTTCAAAGTAATCGAATTCAACAAAGAATTTAAAAGAGTGGTAGCTTCTCACACTGCTATTTTCCGTGAGGAAGAAGAGAAAAACGTGAAAGCTGCAGAAAACAATGCTTCTTCTAACAATGCTACTGCATCCACTTTAGGAGATAACAATGACATTCTTGCTGAATTGAAAGCTAAAATGGAAAAAGGAGGAAACTAATTCCAAATTTTAAAATAAGAAAACCCGCTCCAATTTGGTAGCGGGTTTTTTATTTAAGTGTTTTTTCGAAAATTATTTCTTGATAAATTTCTTCGTTTCTTTCCCATTTGAAAAAACAATTTCCAAATAATACATGCCTGAATTCAAAATCGAAACATCAATATTTTCAGGCACTGAAGCATGTTTTTGGGTTGCAATAATTTGTCCTAACTTATTATAAATCGTCACCTGAACATCTTTTAAATTTTCATTCGCTTTTATCGAAATAAAATTTTCAGCCGGATTTGGTGCCAAAGAAAATGCGGTTTTGTTGAACTCTTCTGTTGACATTGCTTGCGGTCGGTAAATCGCTTGACTACCCGATGATGGTGAAGTTAAATAAAGGGAGGGAGAATCTCCTAAATAAATTATTGAGTAATTAAGTCCAGTAGAAATGTTACTGCCAAAAAAACTGCTGTACCAAAGATCAAAAAGATTGTTGTCATGATCATTGCAACTGGTTAGAGTGGAAATAACTCCAGTATATGTCAATGTCGATCCAGAGAAAACAACACCTTGAATATAATTGTCGTTGCAGATATTTGTTGCAATTGTTGGACTATTTAAACTTTCAATGGTCAACATCGTCTCACGACCTATTTCTGATAGTGCAGGTGCAGGTTCATATTGGCCATTTTCAAATTTATGCGTTAAATACCAAGTTCGCACCAAATTCGGGTCCTGACTAAAGCTTTTGAAACTAAATAAAGTAAATAGGAGTAAAAATTTTTTCATGTTATTGTGTTTTCTCAAATGTAGTTAATTTATATGAGACAAAATTTATTAATTCAAATTTCCTAAAATTTCCTTAAATAATGACTGAATTTGTATATTTGAAACGAAAAATTTTTCACGATGAATACAACTAATGCCACTACCGAAACCGTTTGCTTAAACTGTCAAAATGTTATTTCAGAAAATTTCTGTGGTAATTGCGGGCAAAAAAAATTCAAACGAATCGACAAAAAATACCTTACCGATGAAATGCAGTATTTACTTTTGCATACCAATAAAGGTTTCTTTTATTCGTTAAAAAATCTTCTGAAAAATCCCGGTAAAACTGCTCGAAATTTTATCGAAGGTAATCGAGTAAATCATTACAAACCCATCCTAATGGCTTTTGTTTTGAGTACCATTTCGGCATTTGTTTCGTTAAAAATAATTGGACTCAACGATAAAATGTTAGCAATATTTTCACAAGATACTAATATTGCTAAAAATAAATTTGCTTCAGAATTAATGATCGAAGTCATGGCATTTGTAAGTGCCTACAATTCATTTATTATGTTAGCTTTGATTCCTATATTATCAATCGCTACAACGGTTGCCTTTATAAATTGGGGAAATAATTATTATGAACATGTCGTGATGGGGGCATTTATTTCGTCTCTCTATACGGTTTCTAGTCTTGTGATTATTTATCCCTTAATGTATATTTTTAGAGATGATTTACCAACGCTTCAATTAATTTCAATGGCATCATCTCTACTTGTAATTCCTTTGTTAATCTGGTTTTTTTCTGGATTTTATCGGGAAAAATCGGTAGGACAAGTTATCCTACGTGTATTATTTTTTGTAGTGATTTGTTTGGCATTATTTATCGTGATCGAAATAATTGCAATTGTAGGTTTGCTCCTTTTTAAAGGTCCGGAAATTATGGAAATATCTCAAGAGGCAATTCCTAAAAAATAAAATTTAACAAAGTGATTGATAATTTTTTAGTAATTTTTCGTTTTTAAAAGAAAGAGAATATGAAAAAAACTATTTTTCTACTGTGTTTATCAATGGCAACAACTACAGTTTTTGCTCAAAAAAAAGGAACAAAAAAAGCAGTTTCAAGAGCAACCTCTAATACAATTTTGGCAAAATCAGGCGAAGCTTCGGTACAAGTTTCAAAAGATTTTTTTTATTTTTCAAATAATGGAAAAGATACCATCGGCATTAAAAAAGTTTCTGCAGCTACTCTCCCGAAAGATTGTGCAATCAAGCCATTTACCGCCAAAGGTGTTTCTCTGTACCAAATTACTTGGGCTGAAGAAACCACCACCAAAACCGATTTAAAAACGGAGATTAGAAATTCTATTTTTTCCCATATTATTAATCCGGCCACTAAAGAAAAATTATTTTCTAGTGAAAGCATTACAACTCATATTACCGAAAAAGTTTTTTTAGATAAATTGAAAAATGCGAGCGAAACCCAACAACGCATTAGAAGAGAAGGTTTTGAATTAGAAGTTACCGCAGATGGTGATTTAATTCAGAAAAATAAAACCCAACAAAACAATTTTGTGTTTAGTGAAACCGATAAAAAATACGTTTCCGGAAAAACAACGAGTGTTTCCAATGCAAAACCAAAGCCAACAGCCAAAAAGAATAAGGCTTAAAAAATAAATTCAAACAAAAAATCCGCTAAAGAACGCATCTTCAGCGGATTTTTTATTTGAATAAATTTTGAAAAAAATAATTTGCTAAAATTATTCTGTAACTTTTATTTCAAACATTTTATTCCATTTTTTTCCAGTAACAAAAAGTGTTTTAGTTTTAGGATTGTAAGCCAAACCGTTCAAAACATCATTTGCTGGATCATGACCTATCATATTTACTTTAGTTTTTAAATCCCGAAGGTCTAAAATTCCTTCAACCATGCCCGTTTTTGGATCGATTACGGCAACGGCGTCTTTTTGGTAAACATTTCCATAAATTTTACCTTCTACCCATTCTAATTCATTGACAGCAGTAATTTTGTTCGCTTCAGAATAAACATTCAAGTGCGAAACCTGCTTCATATTTATTGGATTTAAGACCCAAATTTTCTCAGAACCGTCAGATTGATAAATATTTGTTCCATCGTTACAAAGCCCCCAACCTTCAATTTTTTTGAAATACTGAAACGTTTCCAAACGCTTTAAATTGTTAGCATCATAAATAAAACCAACATTTTCACGCCAGGTAAGTTGGTAAATTTTATTGTTTAAAACCGTAATTCCTTCGCCAAAAAAATTTCCTTCAACGTCAACTGATTTGTAGATATTTCCCGTTTTATAATCGGTTTTCAACAACTTTGAAGAACCATATTGGCCCGTTCCTTCAATTAAAGTATCCCGGTAAAACTCCAAACCTTGAGTATATGAGGTTTCGCTGTGAGGATACGTGTTGACAATGGTATATTTCAAAAGTTTTGGTTTTACCGAAGAGATGACTTCAATTCTAGCATCCGTTTCAACATTTTCACCTTCGTAAAAAACCAAAGCTTTCACCGGATGATAACCAGGCAAAAGTTCGTTAGAAAGCGCTACATTTAATTTTTCGTTGCCTTTTACAGCGCCAATTCTTTTTTCAGAAATATAATATACTACCGAATCAATTGACTTGTTTTGATCGTTCTTTACCAGTAAACTAATGTTTTCAGCGGGTTTATAGTTGGCTTTTAAGCCTGTTGGATCAATTAAAAAAAGATTTTTTTTGTCTGCCTCACTATCGCCACAAGCAATGGTTGCAGTAGCTAACAAAATGAGGGATAATAAGTTATGTTTTTTCATCATTGAAAATTTATCTATCACAATATACAATCTAAATCTTAAACAAAAAATGTCCTTGCAAAAATATAAAATCTTTGTATATTTGCACCCGGCAAGTCCTACACGACCAGCTCCTGCAGAATCCCCCAGGGTGGGAACGCAGCAAGGGTACGCGGTTGTAGCGGTGCGATGTAGGTCGCTTGCCTTTTTTTTAGAAATTATTTTTACTCTATATAACGAAGTCTTTTGGTTTTTTCCAAAAGACTTTTTTAATTCATAAATACGTATTGCATTAAATTTGCCCCCATTTTTAGGGCTTTTTCACGAACTTCTTTCGGATCATTATGTACTTCAGCGTCTTCCCAACCATCGCCTAAATCGGTTTCATAAGTGTACAACAACACCAATCTATTGTCAATAAAAATTCCTAAAGCTTGGGGTTTTTTATTGTCGTGTTCATGAATTTTTGGAACACCTAAAGGAAAAGAATAAGGCTTTTGGAAAATCGCATGTGTTGCCGGAATTTCTGCCAAGCTGTTGTTTGGAAAAATTTTTTGTAATTCTTTTCTTATATATTGATCCATTCCATAATTGTCGTCAATGTGCAAAAATCCACCGGAAAGTAAATAATTTCTTAGATTTTGAATTTCTCTATCATTAAAAACAACGTTTCCATGACCAGTCATGTGAACAAATGGATAAGAAAATAAATCTGGGCTGGATGGTTCTACCGTAGCTGGTTTTAAATTTATTTTAGTTTTGATATTGGCGTTGCAAAATTTAATTAAATTAGGCAAAGCAGTAGGATTTCCATACCAATCACCACCTCCGTTATATTTCAGTAAGGCAATTTCTTGAGCGAATCCGCTGAAAGTAAATCCAAAAATAAAAGCAAAAGAAAGAATTTTTTTCATCTTTATTGATTTATAAAAACCACGCTATGACATGCCACTACTGCTGCGGTTTCAGTTCGTAATCTCGTGTTTCCAAGCGTAACAGGCTGGTAATTTTTTTCAATAGCTAATTTAATTTCTTTTGAAGAAAAATCACCTTCCGGACCAATTAAAATCACCACGTCTTCATTTTTTTGAATTGTTTCTTTCAAAGATTTTTTATCAGTTTCTTCACAATGGGCAATAAATTTTTGACCAGTTTTTTCTTTTTTGATGAATTCCGAAAAAGAAACTGCCGGATTTAATTTGGGTAAAAAATAATGCAAAGATTGTTTTGCTGCAGACACAATAATTTTCTCAAAACGATCATTTTTAATCACTTTTCGCTCCGAGTTTTCGCAAATTATTGGGGTAATTTCGCTTATGCCAATTTCAGTTACTTTTTCTAAAAACCATTCGAAACGGTCGTTCATTTTGGTTGGAGCAACTGCTAAATGCAAATTAAATTTTGGAGCGTCTTGTTTTTCAAAACTAATGATTTTTACCTGACATTTTGAATCAGAATCTAAAATAATTTCAGTTTTAAATAAAAAACCTAAACCATTAGAAACAAGTAAATTATCACCGTTTTTTTTACGTAAAACTTTAATAATGTGTTTGCTTTCTTCCTTATCAAAAAAGAACGTTTCGGTTTCAGTCGAAATATTTTGGTTGTAAAAAAGTTGCATAATTTAGAATTCAATTCTGGCTTTTGCGGTTACCGCGTGATTTTCAAATTTCCCTGACAAAAATTTGTGATATCCTACGATTCCAATCATTGCGGCATTATCTGTTGTGTATTCAAATTTCGGAATAAAAGTTTGCCATCCGTGTTTTTTTTCGGCACTTTTTAGCGTTTCTCTAATCCCGGAATTTGCCGAAACACCACCGCCAATTGCCACTTGTTTAATTCCGGTTTCGGTAACAGCTAATTTCAATTTGTCCATCAAAATTTCAACTATTGTATGCTGAATTGACGCACAAATGTCTGCTAAATTTTCTTCAATAAAATTAGGATTTTCAGCTACATTTTTTTGAACAAAATATAAAATCGCCGTTTTTAATCCTGAAAAGCTAAAGTTTAGTCCCTGAACTTTTGGTTTGGTAAATTTGTAAGCTTTTGGATTTCCTTCTTTTGCAAATTTGTCAATCAAAGGACCGCCAGGATAGGGAAGCCCCAAAATTTTTGCGCTTTTATCGAAAGCTTCTCCAACGGCATCATCAGTAGTTTCGCCAATAATTTCCATATTAAAAAAATCATTCACTTTTACAATTTGTGTATGTCCGCCACTAATTGTCATCGCTAAAAAAGGAAAATTTGGTTTATCGTAGCCATCTTCGTCAATAAAATGAGCTAAAATATGAGCATGCATATGGTTCACGGCAATCAATGGAATATTTAATGCGTAAGCCAAAGACTTTGAAAATGAGCTACCTACGAGAAGTGATCCCATTAATCCAGGACCTTGTGTAAAAGCTATTGCATTTAACTGTTTTTTGTCGATATTTGCTTTGCGTATCGCCATCTCCACAACAGGAACAATATTCTGTTGATGAGCTCGTGAGGCAAGTTCGGGAATAACGCCACCAAATTCGCTGTGTATTTTTTGGTTAGCTACAACATTTGATAACACTTTTCCGTTTTGCAAAACAGCAGCAGCAGTGTCATCACAGGAGCTTTCGATTGCTAAAAGATAGATTGGCTCGTTTGCCATTTTTACGCAAATTTTTAATTTTATAGGTTACAAAAATAAAACAATTAAGGGTATCAAAAAATTTAAAAAAATAGTATTTCGCATCCTTTTGGGGATCATTATATTTTTGCTGGTACTTGGTATTGCACTTTCATTACCTTTTGTGCAAACTAAAATTGCGCATTATGTAACCAAAGAACTCAACGAAACTTATGGCACAGATATTAATGTGGACAAAGTGGCGATTTCAGTTTTTGGAAGCGTAAAATTAAAAACGGTTTTAATAAGAGACCATCATAAAGATACACTTATTTATGCTAATTCTATAAAAACCAATATTTTAAGTTTTAAGAAATTACAATCTGGCGATTTGCTTTTTGGAGATATCTATGCAGATAATTTGTTTTTCAATCTGAAAAATTACAAAAATGAGAAGGAAGCGAATATCAATGTTTTTGTAAAAAAATTTGATACTGGAAAAAAATCAACCAAACCTTTTGAACTCACAGCTGATAATATTTATCTGACTAAAAGCCATTTTAAAGTTTCTAACGAAAATCTTGAAAATCAGGTGGCGATTGATTTTACAAAAATGGAAGCCAGCATCAGAAAATTTAAAATTTACGGAAGCGATATTACTACAGAAATCCGAAAATTTTCTTTTTTAGATCATCGAAAATTAGAAGTTAAAAATCTAACCGGAAAATTTAGTTACAGCAAAGAAAGTATTTTGTTGAAAGAAATGTCGCTTGCCACGAAAGAATCAAAAATGGCTGGAAACATTGTGTTAACTTATAAAGAAGGTGGTCTTGGAGATTTCGTAAATAAAGTTCATATTGATGCTGATATTGATTCTGGTGCGATTTCTACCAATGATTTAAACTTGTTTTACAGCGAATTTGGCCCGAATAAAACCTTTGAATTCTCAACAATTCTTGCCGGAACGATGAACGATTTTTACACTCGAAATTTAAAAATGGTAGTGGATAAAAAATCGCAAATTGTGGGCGACATCAATTTTAAAAATCTATTCAATCCTGATAAAAACGCTTTTTTGATTAAAGGAGAATTTGAAAAATTGTCTTCAAATTATAACAATTTAAAAACTATTCTACCTCGAATTTTAGGCGAAAAATTACCCTCATCTTTGGCGTATTTAGGTGAGTTTGACATCGCTGGAAACGCACAAGTTTCTAAAACAAATGTAAAAACAGATTTATATCTCACCACCGAAATAGGAGAGTTAGCAGCCGTTTTAGACATTGACAATATTAACAACATTGATAATGCTTCTTACAATGGAGATATTAATTTGAATCAATTTCACATTGGTAAATTTCTCGGTCAAAAAGATTTTGGTGCGGTAACAGTTGACATGAATGTTGTGGGCAAAGGTTTCACGCGTGAATTTCTAAACACAAAAGTAACTGGAAATATATATGCGTTAAATTATAGAAATTATAATTACAAAAATATTCAAGTTGATGGAACGCTCAAAAATCCTATTTTCCAAGGTAAATTTGTGGTAAACGATGAAAACGTAAAACTTGATTTTAATGGATTAGTCGATTTAAGCAAACGTGAAAACCGTTATGATTTTCATGCCATCATCGATTATGCGGATCTTCATAAGCTGAATTTGATAAAACGTGATACACTTTCCCTTTTTAAAGGTGATATTACGATTCAAATGTCTGGTAACAATATAGATAACATGCACGGCGATATTTTGATTTCGCAAACTTCTTATCAAAACGAAAATGATATTTATTTTTTCGATGATTTTAAACTCAATTCAAATTTTGGTGAAGATGGAAGCCGAAAAATTACCATTAGTTCTCCAGATGTTGTTGAAGGCGAAATTCACGGAAAGTACAAGTTTAACGAAGTAGGCAAAATTATTGAAAACGCCATTGGAAGTTTATATACCAATTATCGTCCGAATAAGGTGAGCAAAGGACAATATTTAGATTTTAATTTGTCAATCTACAATAAATTGATTGAAATATTTTTGCCACAGTTATCGCTAAGTACTAACACCCAAATTTCTGGGAGATTAATTGCAGATACAAACGAATTTAAACTGAATTTTAATTCACCCGAAATTAATTATGCTAACAACACTTTTGACGAAGTTTTTTTAGAAATTGACAATAAAAATCCGCTTTACAACGCGTATATTGGTATTGATAGCATTAAAACTAAAAATTATAAAATTTCTGAATTTTCTACAATTAACGTAAAATTAGAAGACACACTTTTCTTTAGAACAGAATTTAAAGGCGGAAAACTCAACCGCGATTATTTTAAATTTAATATTTACCACACCATTGACGAAAATAACAACAACGTAGTTGGGGTTAAAAAATCAGAGGTAAACATTAAAGACTATTTATGGTTTTTAAACGAAGAAGATACTGCCGATAACAAGATTATTTTCGATAAAAAAATGAAGAATTTTAATATCGATAATATTTTGATGACTCATAATGACCAACGCATTGAGCTTTCTGGAATTTTAAAAGATTCTACTTATAAAGACCTTTCGCTCAACTTTGAAAAAGTGAATTTGGGCAAATTGCTTCCAGAAATCGACAGCCTTCGAATTCAAGGAAATCTCAACGGAAAACTGAATTTTTTCCAAAATAAAAATGTTTATAAACCTACTTCAACAGTTTCGGTGGATAGCCTTTTCGTGAATGATGTGGCTTTAGGAGATTTATTTGTGGACATTCAAGGAGATGAAAATTTGAACCGTTTCAGTGTAAATTCGACCTTAAGGAATGAAAATGTTGAAAATTTTAGCGCCACTGGAGACATTGCAATCCTCAATAAAGAAACGGTTTTTGATTTAAATTTTAAATTTGAAAAATTTAATTTAGGTGCTTTGAGTCCTTTGGGCGGAAACGTCATTTCTAAAATTCGAGGGTTTGCCACCGGAAACGCTGGCTTTGTAGGAACGCTTGAAAATCCACAAATAAACGGCCGATTATATTTAGATAAAGTTGGGATGAAAATTCCATATCTTAACGTTGACTATGAGTTTGAGGAAAGAAGCGTTGTGGATCTTACCGAAAATCAATTTAGATTTAATGATGCGAAAATGACCGATACGAAGTACAATACTGTAGGTTATTTAACTGGAAATATTCGCCATCAAAATTTTAAAAATTGGGTGTTAGATCTTAATATCGTTTCGGATAGATTATTAGCATTAGATACCCAAGATTCTGATGATGCATTATATTTTGGGACAGCTTTCATCGCTGGAAACGCTTCAATTAACGGGCCGACAAACGGATTATTTATTGCCGTTCAGGCGGAATCTAAAAAAGGTACCGACATCAAAATTCCAATTAGCTCTGCAACTGGAGCCGGAAATAGTTCGTTTATAAAATTTTTAAGTCCAAAAGAAAAATACAATATAGAAAAAGGTATTGTTGAAGCACCAATCATTGCTAATCAAGGTTTAGAGTTACAATTTGATTTAAAAATTACTCCCGAAGCTCAAGTGGAAATTGTCATCGATCGAAATTCTGGACATGGATTGAAAGGAACCGGTGACGGAACAATGCGATTAGAAATCAGTACCCTCGGAAAATTTAATATGTGGGGCGATTATAATGTGGCACAAGGAGAATATAATTTCAAATACGGCGGATTAATCGATAAAAAATTTCAGGTAAAAAAAGGCAGTTCAATTTCTTGGGAAGGCGATCCTTTACGAGCCAGATTAAACATTGATGCCGTTTACAGAACGCAGGCAAATCCAGCAATTTTGCAAGAAAACGCTTCATTTAACAGGAAAGTTCCAGTAGAAGTTGTCATTGGCTTGACCGGAAATTTAACCAATCCCGAACCAGATTTTACCATAAATTTCCCAACAGTTAGTTCAGTTTTAAAATCGGAATTACAAGTAAGGTTAGATGACAAAGATACCCGTGTTAACCAAGCTTTATCGCTTTTGGCAACCGGAAATTTCATCAATTCAGACAATGCAGGAACGGCAGTTTACGGCAGTTTGTTCGAACGTGCCGGAAATCTTTTTAATGATTTATTTCAAGACGAAGAAGGAAAATTTCAGGTAGCTTTTGATTATCAACAAGCCGATCGAAACCCAATGGCAGAAACCAGTAGCCAACTTGGGATTGCAATTACTACGCAAATTAACGACAGGATTTCCATTGACGGAAAAGTGGGGGTTCCCGTTGGAGGCGTTAACCAATCTACAATAGTTGGAAATGTTGAAATCAGATACCGTGTGAACGATGATGGAACCTTGAACCTGCGCGTTTTTAACCGCGAAAACGACATTAATTATAATTATCTTGGCGAAGCAATTGATTATACACAAGGTATTGGTATTTCTTATGAAGTAGATTTTGACACTTTAAGAGAACTTTGGTTTAAAATTTTTGGCTTAAAAGCAAAAGAAGAAACAAACCAAGCAACCGATCAACTTCCAGATTCGGACTTTTCTCCGGAATATATTAAATGGACTCAAGAACGCCGTAAAAAAGCCGAACCCGCTAAACCACAAACCCAATCGGCTCCAGAAGCCGACTAACTTTCTGAGCAAACCCATAAAATTTACGAAAAAATCTCCTTTAATTCTTTAGTGATAAAAAAACTTATCAACGAAATCGTTTGAAATTACAATTCTTTCCTAAATTATTAAAAACACCTACCTAAAAATGATATATGTTTGCTAATTTTACAGTATTAACAGCAAATAAATGTCAAAAACAATAAAAAAAATAGGCGTGCTTACATCTGGAGGAGACTCTCCCGGAATGAATGCTGCTATCCGTTCAGTGGTGAGAACTTGTGCATTTCACGATGTAGAATGTGTGGGAATTTACCGCGGTTATCAAGGAATGATTGAAGGCGATTTTAAAGAAATGGGACCTCGAAGTGTGAATAACATTATTAATAAAGGTGGAACAATTTTAAAATCTGCTCGATCTAAAGAATTCATGACCGAAGAAGGCCGTAAAAAAGCTTACAATCATTTAAAAGCTGAAGGTGTTGATGCTTTAGTAGTGATTGGTGGTGACGGAAGTTTTACCGGTGGATTGGTTTTTAATAAAGAATATGATTTTCCTGTTATGGGAATTCCCGGAACAATTGACAATGATATTTACGGAACAACACACACTTTAGGTTACGACACAGCTCTTAATACCGTTGTTGAAGTAATCGATAAAATTCGGGATACGGCAAGTTCGCATAACCGATTATTTTTTGTAGAAGTAATGGGACGCGATGCCGGACATATCGCTTTGAATGCCGGAATTGGTGCTGGAGCAGAAGAAATTTTAATTCCAGAAGAAGACCTTGGGTTAGACCGTTTGTTAGAATCTTTACGAAAAAGTAAATTATCAGGCAAATCTTCCAGCATTGTAGTCATTGCCGAAGGAGACAAAATTGGTAAAAATGTTTTCGAACTCAAAGATTATGTAGAAGAAAATATGCCGGAATACGACGTTCGTGTTTCTGTTTTAGGACACATGCAACGTGGTGGAGCTCCTTCTTGTTTTGATAGGGTTTTAGCAAGCCGTTTAGGTGTAAAAGCAGTAGAATCTATCCTTGAAGGGAAAAGCAATTATATGGTAGGACTGATGAATGATAAAGTAGAGTTAACACCCTTAGAACAAGCTATTAAAGGAAATTCGCAAATCGATATGGAGTTGCTCAGAGTTTCAGACATCATGACAACCTAAATAAATTCGACCAAAACAAAAATTCAAAATAAACAAATTAGTATTAATTACCGGCTGAAAAACCAAAACTTCGGCCATAAGCAAAACAAACAAATGTCAAAAGTAAAATTAGGAATCAACGGATTCGGAAGAATCGGAAGAATCGTTTTCAGAGAATCATTTAACAGAGATAATGTAGAAGTAGTAGCCATCAACGACCTTTTAGATGTTGACCACTTGGCTTACCTTTTAAAATATGATTCAGTTCATGGACGTTTCAATGGAAAAGTTGAAGTAAAAGACGGACAACTTTACGTAAACGATAAATTCATCCGCGTTACAGCAGAAAAAGATCCAAAACTAATTAAATGGGACGATGAAAAAGTAGATGTTGATGTAGTTGCAGAATGTACCGGTATTTTCACAACCCTCGAAACAGCACAAGCTCACATCGATGGTGGTGCAAAAAAAGTTGTAATCTCGGCTCCTTCAGCAGACGCTCCAATGTTTGTAATGGGAGTAAACCACGAAAAAGCAACTGCAAATGATACAATCGTTTCTAATGCATCTTGTACAACCAACTGTTTAGCGCCATTGGCAAAAGTTATCAACGATAATTTCGGAATTGTAGAAGGTTTGATGACCACCGTTCACGCTACAACTGCAACACAATTAACGGTTGACGGTCCATCAAGAAAAGATTTCCGTGGTGGAAGAGCGGCTCTTCTAAACATCATTCCAGCTTCAACTGGAGCTGCAAAAGCAGTAGGAAAAGTAATCCCAGAACTAAACGGTAAACTAACCGGAATGTCAATGCGTGTCCCAACCGCAGATGTTTCTGTAGTAGATTTAACCGTAAAAGTGGCAAAAGAAACTTCTTACGAAGAAATCATGAAAGTCATTAAAGAAACTTCAGAAACATCTATGAAAGGCATCCTTGGCTTCACCGAAGACGACGTAGTTTCACAAGATTTCATCTCAGATTCTCGCACTTCAATCGTAGATGCAAAAGCTGGAATCGGTTTAAATTCTACCTTCTTCAAAATCGTATCATGGTACGATAACGAGTACGGTTACTCAAGCAAACTGATCGATTTATCGGTTCATATCGCAAACCTTTAATATTAAAAAAAGTCCTGTCAACACCATTGGCGGGACTTTTTTATTTTTATATTTGAAGCCATCGTTCAGGCTAAAAATGAATCATTTTCCCGCTTTCCGCTGCAATCTTTTTATTCAATTACCCCCGGACTTTCAATCCAGGGCAACCGAAAAAAAAGGATTTTCGCTATAAACACGAAGTGTTCACCGAACACCGATAAAAATAAGCGTATTGTAAGATAATCGGGGCTAACAAACAAAACATTCGGCGCTTTTTAAACATTTTCCAAAAAGAGCGGGAAAATATTACCAAACAAAAAATGAAATTATTAGTAGACAGTGGATCAACAAAAGCAGATTGGATTGCATTAGACGACAATGGAAACAAGCTTTTCACCACACAATCCCTGGGTTTAAACCCCGAAGTACTCGAAAAAAGCGAAGTACTTGAACGCCTTGAAGACCGTTTCGATATCTACCAAAACCGTAAAAATGTAACTCATTTATTTTTTTATGGAGCAGGCTGTGGAACCGACAGAATGAAAAACGAACTGGCTTCAACTTTCACCGAATTTTTTCCAAACGCAGAAATTCTCGTAAAGGAAGACACTTATGCTGCCGCTTACGCCACTAACCCAACTAACGAAAAAGCCATCATTTCAATCTTAGGAACGGGCTCTAACTGCAGTTATTTTGACGGTCAGGAATTACACCAAAAAATTCAATCGTTAGGTTATATGGCAATGGATGATTGCAGCGGAAACCGTTTTGGTCGTTCTCTAATTCGGGCATACCATTTCGGGAAAATGCCAAAACATCTTGCAGAGCAATTTGAAAAAGATTATGATTTAGATCCGGATACCATCAAACACAATTTGTACAAAGAACCCAATCCAAATGCGTATTTGGCCACTTTTGCAAAATTTTTGATCCAGCACAAAGATGACGAATTTATCAATGTTTTTGTTCGCAAAGCCATGCAAAAATTTGTGGACAATTACATCCTTCAATTTGAGAATGCCAGAGAAATTCCGGTGCATTTTGTAGGCTCCATCGCATTCTATTTGAAAGATGAATTGAAAACCGTTCTTGAACAAAACGGACTCCGATTAGGAAACGTTTTAAGAAGACCAATCGACGGATTAATTGAATACCACAAGCTGAACTAAAAGCAAAAAAGCCCTGAATATCAGGGCTTTTTTTAATGTTTTATTTTGGTACAAAACTATTTTATTGCGATCATCGAGATTTCTATATTCACATTTTTGGGCAAACACGACACTTGAACGGTTTCTCTTGCAGGGGCAAATTTTTCATCAAAATAAGCACCATAAACCGCGTTAATTCTCGCAAAATTACTCATATCCATAATAAAGATAGAAGTTTTCACCACGTTTTCAAAAGTCATTCCGGCAGCTTCTAAAACTGCTTTCATATTTTCCATTACTTGTTTGGTTTCGGTTTCAATATCTTCTAAAACCAATTTACCAGTTTCAGGATGCAAAGCAATTTGTCCTGATGTAAATAACGTGTTTCCAGCCAATACTGCTTGATTGTACGGACCAATTGGTGCTGGTGCTTTTTCTGTAAAAATTATTTTTTTCATATTCAATTAATTGATGATTCGATCAGGTTGTCTTCGTTTGTCCCACTTAATATCGCTCAATACTGATGATTTAATTCCGATAAAGAATCCCCAAGAAGTATAATCTCCAATCGGAATCCAGTTAAAATCCATTCTCCAGCTTAACAAATCGCGCTCAAAACGAAGTTGGGTAAACGTTACACCATTTTGTACAAAATCATAACCTGTGGAAATTCCCACTTTCCATTGTGGTGAAAGGTCAACGTTTCCGGATACCATCAAGGAATTATTGGTAATTCTATTTTGCCTTTGCGAGTTAGAGTAGGTGAGGGAATAGGCAAGTCTTAAATCCCAAGGAATAACAGCGTTGTAAAACCTTGACTTGGTTTTTTCTTGTTCAATATCATCGTCATTAAACATACTCTGCCGTTGATCGCCTAAATCTCTTGCTGTTCCAAATAAATCATCTTCTCGACCACCATTCCTTAAACCTTGATTTTTAAGGGGATCAGTTCGATCATTTTGGTTGGTTCCATCAGTACTGGAAAAAGAGTAATTAATCGTCACATTCGCACTCGAAAGTCGTAATAAACTTCCTCCGTTGTCAATATTCCAGCGTTCAATTCTTCTATTGGCGTTGTCCAAAGCATAAGGATCGAGTGTGGCAGCAAAGTTCACATTCATTTTATCTTTCAGTAAATTCGTTCCACCACTCATTCTCAAAGGTGCTAACTTTAGGGAATCTGCCGTCATATCATAAGTCGTCGTAAAATTTAGGTTGTTGAGCAACATAATTTTTTTTGGTTCGGTTTTAGTGCTATCACGATCTCTAACCTTTGCCTCAAACGTATTGTTCAAACTAAAGTTTAACATATTTGACATTCTGCGAGATGGCGTTCCGTAGATTCCGCCTTCAAATCGGGTATATTCTGTTAACATTTGTCCGGTTCCATTCGGGTCATATGTATCATAATACTGATCGAAACTTGGGGTATAGCTATAAGAAATATTAGGTCTGACAACGTGACGAATAGACTGAATTTTTTTGTTTTCGCCAAAATTAAAAGTACCATAAATAGTAGTTCCCATACTTGCCGAAAGGTTGTAAGTTCTAAAAGCGTCAAAACCATTAACTGTGTCATTTACCACAGTAGGTGTTTCGTTCACAATACCCATTCTTTTTCGGATGGTCTTAAAAGTCCAAACTTCGTTATAATTTGCTCCTGTACTTACACTGAAATATTTGAATAATTTAAAATTTGTATTGATAGGGATGCTATGTTGAAATCCTGAAACGGCGTTTCTAAACATTTGTGGTTTGAAGAAAAGTGAATCAGTTGTGGTAATACGGTTTTGAGCATTTATATTATACTGAATGTTTAAATTTTTGATAAATCCTTTTTTGGTTTCGTCTTCGCCAGCAAAAAGATATACACGATCCACGCTTCCTTGAAAAGTTGGCAATGTCATGTTAATGGTTTGCGTTTGTGTATTTTGTGAATGTGTGGCCGTTAAAGACATGTTTACCTGCGGAACTGTGTTGAATGTTTTAGAATAATTTATCGAGGAACTTAAAGTGTTGTTCAAAGCGGAACTCACATTACTTTGGTTCAAAGATTGCTGGAAATACTGGCTACTTCCTAAGTTAACAGATGCTGAAAATCTAGAGTTTGGGTTTGATTTTGCGTCTTGAGAATGAGACCATTGAATGTTGTACTGTCGCGTTTTGGTGTAATCCGGAAAACCTCTTTCACTCTGAATTTGATTTTCAAATCGTACGTTTAAATTTCCGCGAAAGCGATATCTTTTAGCGTAACTTGATTCGAAACGCAATGCATAGCTTCCATTTGTATAATAATCTCCTAAAATAGCTAAATCATAATTGTCTGAAAGTGCGAGGTACAAACCACCATTTTGCAATGCAAAACCTTGACGGTTAGAGTTTGTTGGCGATGGTAAAATTAATCCCGAACGCGATTCGGTTGTAGTTGGGAAAAACGCAAACGGAATCCCGATTGGCGTGGGTACATCTGCAATGACCATGTTTGTCAATCCTACGACCACTTTTTTTCCGGGAACCATTTTTAATTTTCGCACCAAAAAATAATACTCTGGATCGTCAATGTTTTTTGAAGTCGTTAAACGTGCATTTTTGATGAAATAAACCGAATCATTTTCTTTTTTGGTAATTTCTCCCTTGATATTCAGATCGCCTTGAGTGGAACGCGAATTCCAAACTAACGCTTTTTTTGTTTGGGTATTAAACCTAATCGAATCGGGTTCGACGATATTATTGCCTTGTTTAAAAACAGGACGTTGGGTATAATTTCCTAGAGAATCCTTTAATCTTCCGGCATAAACCTCGTTTTTTTCGTAGTTCATTACGATGGTTCCGGCTTTAAGTTCGTAATCTTCGTAGTATAATTCGGCTTGATCGTATAAAGTAAGCAACTTTTTTTTCTGGTCAAATTTTTCGTAACCGGCTGCTTTTCGCTTTACCACACTTTGCAAAAAACCTTTTTTTGGCGCCACAGAATCTTTTGCTACTTGGGTCGAATCTGTTGGTGGCAACACATCGGCAAGATTTGCACTAACTGTATCCAAAGGTGTAAAGGTTTGCTTTTCAGTAGGTATAGTGGTAGAGTTCGTTCGCGTTTCCTGACAATAACCAACTTGGCTTCCTATTGTTAGAAAAATTGATAATAAAACGATATGAAATAAGTTTGTATGCAAAGGTTTAAATACTATTTTTGTAAAAATATGGCTTAATTTTTGACGTGCCAAACTTACACATATTTTTCATCAAAAATACGGAAATAACAAAATTATAACCCTGTCTTTTTTATTAAAAAAACCATTTATTAAAATATGAATATTTTCAAAAATTTTAAACCGCTTGTTTCTGCAACGGTTTTGATGTTTACAATAGGAACTCAAGCACAAAGTGATAAATTTAAAGTAGTTTTAGATGCAGGTCACGGAGCCAAAGATTTTGGAGCAGTTCATCACAATTATGCCGAAAAAAATATCGCCCTTGCGGTAACTTTAAAAGTAGGACGCTTACTCGACAAACAACCTAATATTGATGTCATTTATACCCGAAGCACAGATGTTTTCATCGAATTGTCCGAAAGAGCCAATATTGCCAATAAAAATAACGCCAATCTTTTTGTGTCAATTCACTGTAATGCGAATCCGAGTCAAGAACCGTTTGGAACTGAAACCTATGTGATGGGTTTGACGAAATTAAAATCAAACTTACAAGTGGCACAAGCCGAAAATAAAGTAGTGGAATTGGAGGCAGATTATAAGTTAACTTACGCAGGTTACGATCCTAAATCACCAGAATCCATTGTGGGAATGAAACTTCAGCAAGAAGATAACCTGATGAATAGTTTTGCGGTAGCAAGCAAAATTCAGGATAATTTTCATCAAGCCAAAAGAAAAAGTCGTGGCGTAAAACAAGCGCCATTTTTGGTTTTGCACAGAACAGCCATGCCAAGTATTTTGGTAGAAATGGGTTTCATTAGCAATAAAAATGAAGGGGCTTATTTGAATAGCGAAGATGGTCAAAACGAAATTGCCAAAGCCATTGCCGACGCAATTGCCAGTTATAAAAAAGAATATTATGGCGGTGTAATTGTAGAAAATAAAATTGACAAAGAAGCACTAAAAGTAGAAAAACCAAAAGAAACCGCTGAACCTGAAACACCAAAAGTGGAAACAAAACCAGTAGTTAAAACGGAAACCAAGCCCGAACCTGTTACGGAAAAACCGGTTTTAAATGGTACTATTTTTAAAGTTCAAATTTCGGCAAGTGGAACAAAATTAGCATTGACTCCATCAAATTTTAAAGGATTGAATGATATCTCAATGTCATCCGAAGGAAATCTTTACAAATATATGTACGGCGAAACCGGAAGTTATGATAACGCTAAAGTTTTATTGCAGGAAGCAAAATCTAAAGGTTACACATCTGCCTTTTTAGTAGCCTACAAAAACGGTAAAAAAGTATCAATTCAAGAAGCATTAAAATAATTTTAAGAAACAAGTCAAAATTATTTAATTAAATTTGTTCAAAAACACCAAGCTTTGAAAATATCAAGAGAAGTAAAAATCGCAGTTATCGTTATCGCCTCAGTTGCATTATTTGTATGGGGTTACAACTTTTTAAAAGGGAAAGACCTTTTTAATGATTACAAAACATTTTATGCAGTTTATGACGATGTAGAAGGATTAGCTCCTTCCGCACCTGTAACCATCAACGGTTTAGCAGTTGGAAAAGTAAGCAGTATTACCTTGCACGACAATGGAAAATTAAAAGTTGAAATGCAAATCAAAACAGATTTTCCAATTTCGCGTTCGTCAATTGCTACAATTTACGAACCAAGTTTTATTGGCGGGAAAAACATTGCGTTGATTCCTAATTTTAAAGATACTGTGGAAGCCGAAGACGGACAACAACTTTCTACTGATGTAAAACCTGGAATGCTTTCTTCTTTGGGTGACAAACTTTCGCCCCTTCAAACAAAGTTAGAACATACCGTTGTAACGGCTGATAGTTTACTAATGAACATCAACACCACTTTCAACAAACAAACGCAAGCCAATCTACAAAACGCCATTGCCGAACTTTCTGCAACCATGAAAGAATTTAGCATTGCTGCCAAAAATTTAAACGGCATTATGGCAGACAACCGAAGCAAGCTAAACAATACTTTCACTAATTTAGACCATACATCAGACAATTTTGCAAAACTCTCAGATTCACTTAATAAAGCGAATTTAGGTGAAAGCATGAAAAAGTTAGAAAAATCAATTGCCAACGTTGATAAAATTATCAATGATGTTCAATCCGGCAAAGGTTCTTTAGGAAAATTAATGAAAGACGACGGCATGTATAACAACCTCGAAGGTGCTTCAAACGAACTCAAGCAATTGTTAGCTGACGTGAAAAATAATCCAAAACGTTACGTGCATTTTTCTGTATTTGGAAGAAAAAATACACCCTACGTAGAAAACGAGCCTAAAAAAGTTACCGACACCATTAAATAACAAACCCGATGCATTACATCGACAATATTATTTTCGCCCTAATACTCGTTGCCGGTTTTGGCTATTTCGCCTTCAACGTTAAAAAATTAGTCCGAAACATCAAACTCGGTCAAGACGTTGATCGTTCCGACAATAAAAAAGAACGTTGGGCCAACATGGCTTTAATCGCTCTGGGACAATCTAAAATGGTAAAACGCCCCATTGCGGGTGTTTTACACATTATTGTATATGTTGGTTTTGTCATTATCAACATCGAATTACTTGAAATTATTATCGACGGACTGTTCGGAACCCACAGAATTTTTGCCTTCATGGGAACTTTCTACAACATTTTAATTGGTTCCTTCGAAATTTTAGCGTTTTTAGTACTTTTTTCAGTCATCACCTTTTTAGTTCGAAGAAATATCATCAAACTAAAACGTTTCATTCACAACGATTTAAAAGGTTGGCCGAAAAGTGACGGAAATTATATTTTATATTTTGAAATCGCTCTGATGTTGCTATTCCTTTTCATGAACGCGGCAGATGCAACTTTGGCACAAAGAGGAACCGAACATTACATTCAAGCCGGAGCTTTTCCAATTAGCAGTTTCATCGCACCGATGTTTGAAAACATTCCAAGCGAAACATTAATTATTCTCGAGCGAACATTTTGGTGGTTACACATCGTAGGCATTTTAATCTTTATGAATTATTTGTATTATTCAAAACACCTCCACATTTTGCTGGCGTTTCCTAATACCTATTATGCTGATTTAAACCCAAAAGGAAAATTTAATAACCTCGAGTCCGTTACTGCCGAAGTAAAATTAATGCTCGACCCAACAGCAGATCCATTTGCCGCACAACCACAAACGGATGCAGCTCCGGCAAAATTTGGCGCCAGCGACGTTCAGGATTTAAATTGGGTACAACTACTAAATGCCTACACTTGTACAGAATGTGGCCGTTGTACATCAGCTTGTCCCGCAAATATTACCGGAAAAAAATTGTCCCCACGAAAAATCATGATGGACACCCGTGACCGTCTTGAAGAAGTAGGAAAAAATATCGATGCCAACAAAGGCATCTTCGTCCCAGACAATAAAACCTTGCTCAACGACTATATCACCCCCGAAGAACTTTGGGCATGTACCAGTTGCAACGCTTGCGTAGAAGAATGCCCCGTAAGCATCAATCCGCTTTCCATCATCATGGACATGCGTCGTTATCTAGTCATGGAACAAAGTGCCGCACCAATGTCCCTCAACGCCATGATGACCAATATAGAAAATAACGCGGCACCATGGCAATACAGCCAACAAGACCGTTTAAATTGGAAAAACGAAAATTAAAATAATTTGGGCGTGCCCCTCCGTAAACTCCGGGTCGGGCTTTCCGCTGTATCTTTTGTTCCGTCCCGAAGTGTCGGGACTTCACAAAAGGATGCCGCTTCACCCGAGCGAAGCGAATAGACGAGGTAATCCCTCACGCAGGCACGACGAAAAAAAAACACAACATGAAACCAGAAGAAATCGATAAAAACCTTTTGTCAGCCACCGAAAACGGAGAAGCCATCAGCCCAATTTTGCCACCCGGAATCAAAAATTACCTTATTGATATCGACGGCACTATTTGCGATGACATTCCTAACGAACAACCCGAAAGAATGTTAACCGCAGCCGTATATCCCGATGCGTTGACAACCTTAAACCGTTGGTACGATGAAGGACACATCATTTTTTTCTTCACCTCAAGAACAGAAGCCCATCGCGAAGTAACCGAACAATGGCTAAAACTTCACGGGTTCAAATACCACGGAATGGTCATGGGAAAACCACGAGGCGGAAACTACCATTGGATAGATAACCATCTCGTAAAAGCCACAAGATACCGCGGTCAATTTACGGATTTAGTGGAAAAAGAAGTAACCATCCAAGTTTTTGACGACGGTAAACATTAATTATACAAACACATAAGATTCAAATTTTTAAATCTTTAAATATTTCAATCTTTCAATAAATAAAAAATATGTCAGAAAATCTAACAGTGCCAACCATGGCAGAAATGCTTGCCGAAGGAAAACAACCCGAAGTATTGTTTTGGGTAGGTTGTGCCGGAAGCTTTGACGATAGAGCAAAGAAAATAACCAAAGCATTTGTAAAAATTTTAAATCAAGCAGGCGTTTCCTTTGCCGTTTTAGGTACCGAAGAAAGTTGTACGGGAGATCCCGCAAAACGAGCAGGAAACGAATTTTTATTTCAAATGCAAGCCATGATGAACATTGAGGTTTTAAACGCTTACGAAGCCAAAAAAATCGTAACCGCTTGTCCTCATTGTTTTAACACGCTTAAAAATGAATATCCAGAATTAGGTGGTACTTACGAAGTAATTCATCACACACAATTTTTAAAATCGTTGTTAGATGAAGGAAAATTAACCATCGAAGGCGGACAGTTTAAAGGAAAAAGAATCACTTTCCATGATCCGTGTTATTTGGGGCGTGCCAATAAAATCTACGAAGCACCACGAGAATTAATCGAAAAACTCGACGTAGAATTGATAGAAATGAAACGTTCTAGAGCCAATGGATTATGTTGTGGAGCTGGTGGAGCCCAAATGTTTAAAGACGCAGAACCGGGAAACAAAGAAGTCAATATAGAGAGAACCGAAGATGCGCTTCAAACTACACCAGATATCATTGCCGCAGGTTGTCCGTTTTGTAACACTATGTTAACTGATGGTGTGAAAAATAAAGAAAAAGAAGGCGAAATTAAGGTAATGGATGTTGCCGAATTAATTGCCAATGCACAAGATTTATAATTAAAATAAGCTCAAGCGAGCCACTAAAATATGTACGTTCCATTTGAAAACTTACCAGATGATTCACGCATTTGGATTTACCAATCTAATAGAAAATTGACCGATGATGAAGTGACCGAAATCGAGTTGGAAACAAAAAATTTTGTAGAAGATTGGGCTGCACATGGAAGCGGTTTGCAGGCTTCTTTTTTAGTGAAGTACAATCGGTTTATTATTTTGGCAGTTGATACAAATGTTCAAGCTGCAACGGGTTGTTCTATAGATAGTTCAGTTGTTTTTATTCAACAATTAGAACAAAAATATGGTATCGATTTACTTGACAAAATGAATGTCACTTTTCGTTTAGGTGAACACATCGCTCACAAGCCTTTGATTGATTTTAAAAAAATGGCGAAAGAAAAAGCCGTTTCAGGAAATACTATTGTCTTCAACAATCTCGTTAATACAGTAGGCGAATGGCACGAATATTGGGAAGTTCCAGCTATTGAGAGTTGGCATAGCCGTTTTTTTTAAAAAAAAGATTTTTTTCGGATGAGATATTATATAACCGCTCTACTGCTTTTTAGCCAGTGGGCTTTTTCACAACTACATTTACCGCCAAAAACAATAGATTTTACCAAAGAAAAAGTTTGGGTTGATAGTATTTATAATAAGATGTCGATGGAAGAACGCATCGGTCAATTATTTATGGTTGCTGCATATTCTAACAAAGATTCGGCTCATATCCGTTCAATCGATAAACTTGTAAAAGATTACCATGTTGGTGGTGTGATTTTTTTTCAAGGTGGTCCAGTTCGTCAAGCCAAGTTAACAAATAGATACCAAAGCAAAGCTCGCGTTCCACTTTTTGTGGGGATTGATGCAGAATGGGGTGTTGCCATGCGTCTTGATTCTGTTATTAGATATCCATGGAATATGACACTTGGTGCGGTTCAAGATTTGAAATTAATAAAAGAAGTTGGTGAACGATATGGCATCCAATCGCGTAGGATGGGGGTGCATTTTAATTTTGCACCTGTTTTAGACATCAATACAAATCCCAAAAATCCTATTATCGGAAATCGATCTTTTGGTGAGGATAAAATAAATGTTACCAATAGGGCTTTGGCTCTAATGAAAGGTATTCAGTCACAAGGAGTTTTGGCCACCGGAAAACATTTTCCGGGACATGGTGATACTGCCACTGATTCACACCATACTTTACCAATGCTTAATTTTTCTCGAGAAAGAATTAACGAAGTAGAATTATACCCCTATAAACGATTAATTCGTGAAGGTTTATCGAGTGTAATGGTAGCACATTTAAACGTTCCTGTATTAGAACCACGAGATAATTTTCCCACTTCGGTTTCTTATAACGTGGTAACTAACTTGCTACAAAAAGAGTTACACTTTAACGGCTTAATCTTTACTGATGCTTTGAATATGAAAGGAGCTAGTAATTTTAAACAGCCGGGAGAAATTGACTTTGAAGCATTTGTCGCCGGAAATGATGTTTTGCTTTTTGCTGAAAATGTACCGTTGGCGATGGAAAAAATTTGCATGGCAATTCAAGACACAATTTTACCAGAATCAAGGTTGGAAAAGTCAGTAAAAAAGATTTTAAAATACAAATATCAGGTAGGTTTAAATCAATATCATCCTATTGATTTAGCATTTTTATACGATGATTTAAATAGTCCGGAAACAGAAGCTTTTCAGTACAAATTGTACGAAAATGCGTTGACAGTTTTGAAAAATGAAGAAGAAATTTTGCCGATACAAAATCTTGAAGAGGAAAAAATAGCTTATCTAAAATTAGGGGATGACAGCGGTAGTATGTTTCTCAACACACTTAAACAATACACTGAAATCACCGAAATTACAAAAGACAGTTTGCATTTAATGCAAGAAAAACTCAACAATTTTACTAAAGTAATCATCGGGTTTCACAAAGCTGATGGCGCTTGGAAAAAACACGATTTTACCATAGACGAAATTGTTACCATTCAGGAAATTGCCAAAAAAAACAAGGTGATTTTAGATGTTTTTGCCAAACCATATTCGCTAATTCCTTTTAACGAATTTAAAGATATTGAAGGCTTAATTGTCTCTTATCAAAATAGCGATCCAGCACAAAATGTTTCAGCGCAATTAATATTTGGAGCAGTAGAATCCAAAGGAAAATTGCCCGTTTCCATTGGGAATTTCTTTAAAGTAAACGATGGTTTAAAAACTAAAAAACTCAACCGTTTAGGCTTTACCATTGCTGAAAATGTAGGCATGAATTCTAAAGTTTTAGATAATATTGATAATGTTGCCAATAATGCCATCGAACGAAATATGACACCAGGAATTCAGGTGTTAGTGGCGCGAAAAGGAAAAGTAGTGTACCAAAAATCTTACGGTTATCATGATTATACCAAACAAGTGAAAGTAAAAAATTCTGATATTTATGATGTGGCTTCGTTGACTAAAATGGTGGCAACACTTCCGTTAACCATGCAACTTTTTGATCAGAAAAAAGTTAATCTAGAAACTAAACTGGGGCAAATGCTTCCCGAATTTGAAAAAACGGATAAATCTAATATTAGTTTCAAAGAATTAATGTCACATTATGGAAAGTTACAACCTTGGCTTCCGTTTTACCAAAGCACCTTAACCGCTCAAAAAGAACCAGACAGTCTTTATTATTCCAGAACGTTATCGAGCGAATTTCCGCTTCAGGTTTCGGAAAATTTATTTTTGAGAAAAGATTATCCCCAACTATTGCTCAAGCAAATTGCCGATAGTAAATTACTTACCAAAAGAGAATACAAGTACAGTGATTTCACTTTTATTTTGCTGAAAGAGTTTGTGGAAAAAAGTTTTAATCAGCCGTTAGACAAATTAGCTGATGAGCATTTTTATAAAAAGTTAGGAGCCAATAAAACCACTTACAATCCGTTGAGAAAATTTGACCAAAATATTATTCCGCCAACTGAAGAGGACAATTATTTTAGGTACACTACTGTTCAAGGTTATGTTCACGATATGGCTGCTGCAATGCAGGATGGAGTAGGAGGTCATGCCGGAATTTTTTCTAACAGCATGGATTTGGCTAAAATAATGCAAATGTACCTTCAAAAAGGTAATTATGGGGGCAAGCAATTTTTCTCGCCTTCCACTTTCGATATTTTTAATACTTGTCATTACTGCAAAGAAGGCAATCGTCGTGGACTTGGATTTGACAAGCCGCAACTTCCTGGAACTTCTGGACCTACTTGTAATTGTACTTCTAAATCCAGTTTTGGCCACACAGGTTTCACCGGTACTATGGCTTGGGCTGATCCTGAACAGGAACTAATTTATATTTTCTTGTCTAATAGGACTTATCCGGATTCTAATGCGCCAAATTGGCTCTCACAGGAAAATGTTCGGGAGAATATCCAGAAGGTTATTTATAATTCTATTGAGAAATAATTTTTTGGCTTGAGAGATTTGAATAGGAGATTTGCAGTACTGAATTAGGTTATTAACTCAATAGGTTTTTGAAAGTTGTTGGCTTGTTTAGTTTCTAAATTTTATGGGAAGACTCTTGATTAAAACTTGCAAACTTCTTTTTATTTGCGTGAGGGATTGAGCCTTTGTTTGAGCTCGTTTTTTTGGTGGAACGAAGTGGAGCCGAAAAAACAGCGAGTGGCGAAAGCCCGACCCGAAGGGACACGCCGTAAATAATTATTTTATCTGCCGAAACGTTAGATTAATTCTTGGGAGCATTGGTTTTTTTGATTTTGGGATTTCGTGTTCCCAATTTTCATTTGTATAGCCGTGCATGAGGAGTAAGGTGCCGTGGTGCAAGGGTATTTCGAGTTGTGGTACTTCTTTGCGGAATTTGTGACGTAAACGAAAAAGGCGCGTTTGTCCGAAACTTACTGATGCAATAGCTGGTTTTTCACCGCTTTTGTCTTCTTTATCGGAATGCCAAGAAACGCCATCATTGCCATCACGATAAAGATTTAGTAAAACGGCGTTGTATTCAAAACCCGTTTTTTCTTCAACCTGATGCTTTAAAGTAAGTAATTCTGGTGTAAATTTATTCTCTTTTTCATTTTCATACCAAGCAATTTTACGGGGAACAACAATGGTTTTTTTATACATTTCCATTTTATGCTCTTGCCATGGCGTGTTGTTAAGAAAATGATGGTAGTAATAATCAGCCATATTTTTTGTTACAAAGCCATCTTGCTGGTATAAATTTAATTCGGGGAAATCAAAATTGTGTAATTTTTTTTTTCCAGCAGTAAATAGTTCGGTGTCGCTAAAGAGTAACATTGGGGAAAGTTATAATTGTTAATGTTTACAAATTTAGGATGTTTTATCTCAATAATTATTATCTTTGTTGGGATAAATAATCCCAAGTCATATGTCGTTGTTTTCTGATAATATCCGTCACCTTCGGAATAAAATAGAGGTTTCTCAAGCATTTGTTGCAGAAAAATTAATAATTACAAGAGATAGGTTTGCAAAATATGAAGCAGGCAAATCGCAACCACCATTTGAGATTTTGGTAAAAATATCTCGATTTTACCATGTAAGTATCGATATTTTATTAACTACTGATATAAGAAAAATTGATTTTGAAAAATTGCTAAAACTTGATGATAATCGAATTTTGTTACCCATTACGGTTGATAGTTTTGGCGAAAATATGATTGAAATTATTCCGCATAATGCAAGAGCAGGATATTTGCACGGGTATAGCGATCCGGAATTTATAGAAAACTTGCAAAGTATTTCTTTACCTTTTTTAAAAAATGGAAAATTTAGAGCGTTTCCGGTTTCGGGTGATTCGATGCCTCCGCACAAAGATGGTTCATTTATAGTTGGGAAATATATTGAAAATTTAGGCGATGTTAGAGATGGAAAAACTTATATTTTATTGACTAAAAATGATGGAATCGTTTATAAAAGACTCAATAAAAATGGTAAGAATAATTTAGTTTTAAAATCAGACAATGATTTTTACAAACCCTATCAAATTAAAGCATCAGAGATTTTAGAGATTTGGGAATTTGCTTGCAGTATTGCCACAACTGAGTTTGATGCTCGAGAACTTCCACCAGAAAATTTGCGTGAAATTTTACAAGGAATTCGAACTGAAATCAAAGATTTAAAATTTAATCAGTGATGGGAAGGAGAACGGAAACGAACAGATTAAATCACAAAAAAAAAGTAGATCAGAAAAAAAATCGTGAAAAAACTGCAGAAATAAATCGTAGAGAAAAGCTCAAATTAATAACCAAAAAGTTTAAAGATAACGAAGATAAAAATGCCTGATTGTTATTGCGGAAGTACAATATCTATAGAAAATTGCTGCTTGCCTTTTATTGAAAATCTAAGAGTTCCTGCAACAGCTGAACAATTAATGCGATCTAGATATGTAGCTTATGTCTTGAAAAATGCGGATTATTTAATCGAAACTACTCATATTCAAACAAGAAACTTTCATCACAAAAAAGATATTTTAGAATGGGCCAACAGTACCTATTGGCTTAAATTAGAGATAATTAACTTTTCTAATACTAGTGTAGAATTTAAAGCGTATTACCTTAATAATCAATTATTTACTAATGTTCATCACGAAAAATCTAATTTTTTATTTCAGGATGGAAAATGGTTTTATGTTGATGGTCAAATTTTTTAGTGTAAATATTTAACGTCACTTTTTTAGCCAATAATCATTAATATCTTTACCTTTAGAGAACAACCCAAAATAAAAATGAAATGAGTTACTATCATATTAATAATTTAGAACAATACTTTAAACACTACAAAAAATCAATTAGAGAGCCAAGAAAATTTTGGGAAAAGATTGCTGATGAAAATTTCACTTGGTATCAAAAATGGGACAAAGTAGTAGAATACAACATGCAAGAAGCTGATATAAAGTGGTTTCTTAATGCAAAAGTGAATATTACAAAAAATTGTATCGATAGACATTTGACAAAAAGAGGAGAGAAAACTGCGATTATCTTTGAACCTAATAATCCTGATGAAGATGCCCAACATATCACTTATAATGATTTATACGAAAGAGTTTGTAAAATGGCAAATGTGCTTCGGGGTCAAGGCATTCAAAAAGGAGATAGGGTTTGCATTTACCTTCCTATGATTCCTGAATTAGCAGTAGCAGTTTTAGCTTGTGCAAGAATAGGAGCCATACATTCGGTAGTTTTTGCGGGATTTTCTGCTTCGGCTTTAACCACTAGAATAAATGATTCGGGTTGTAAGATGGTGATTACTTCGGATGGCGGTTTTCGTGGGAACAAAACGATTGAGTTAAAGGGAATTGTGGACGAAGCTTTAACAAAATGCGAAACTGTCGAAAAAGTTTTAGTTGTCAAAAGAACCCACGGAAAAATCGACATGAAAGAAGGCAGAGACCTTTGGCTTGATAAACTTTTGGAAGAAGCAGTTAGCAATAATGTTGCTGAAATTATGGATGCTGAAGACCCACTTTTTATTTTGTACACTTCAGGTTCTACAGGAAAACCTAAAGGAATGTTACATACCACGGCAGGTTATATGGTATATTCTGCTTATACTTTTAAAAATATTTTTGCGTACGAAGAAAACGATGTTTTTTGGTGTACCGCAGATATTGGCTGGATTACCGGACATTCATACATTTTATATGGACCTTTATTAAATGGAGCCACAACAGTGATTTTTGAAGGCATTCCTACTTATCCTGATTTTGGAAGATTTTGGGAAGTAATTGCTAAACACAAAATCACACAATTTTATACCGCTCCAACAGCAATCAGGTCTTTGGCAAAAGAAAATACGGAATGGGTTGAAAAACACAATTTATCGACATTAAAAGTGATTGGTTCGGTTGGAGAGCCCATTAATGAAGAGGCTTGGCATTGGTTTAACAATCATGTTGGAAAAAAAACCTCGCCTTTAGTAGATACTTGGTGGCAAACCGAAACAGGTGGAATTTTAATTTCGCCAATTCCATTTGTAACCCCCACAAAACCAACGTACGCCACACTACCTTTACCAGGAGTTCAAGCCGTTTTAATGGACGAAAAGCGAAATGAAATTGAAGACAATCAGGTAGTTGGAAGTTTGTGTATAAAATTTCCTTGGCCTGGAATCGCTCGAACCATTTGGGGAGATCATCAACGATTTAAAGAAACTTATTTTACGGCATTTCCTGGAAAATATTTTAGTGGAGATGGCGCTTTACGAGATGAAGTAGGATATTATAGAATTACCGGAAGGGTTGATGACGTAGTCATTGTTTCCGGACATAATTTAGGAACAGCGCCAATTGAAGATGCCATCAATGAACATCCAGCCGTAGCAGAATCAGCCATTGTGGGATTTCCACATGATGTAAAAGGAAATGCGCTTTACGGTTTCATCACATTGAAAGAATCTGGGGCAGGCAGAGATCGAGAAAATTTAAAAAACGAAATTAATCAGCATATTGCCGGACATATCGGTCCGATTGCCAAACTCGATAAAATTCAGTTTGTTTCGGGATTACCTAAAACGCGTTCTGGAAAAATAATGCGACGTATTTTGCGAAAAATTGCTGAGGGCGATTTTTCTAATTTTGGAGATACCACCACTTTACTAAATCCAGAAATTGTAGATGAAATTAAAGATGCACGAGTATAAATATGAAATCACAATAAGTTGGAACTAATTTATTATTTGTAAAAAAAATTTCACAAAGTTTTATTTATAAATTTACCCTAAATTTAATTTTAAACAATAAAAATGGCATCAGGATTTTTTGCAATTTTAGACGACATTGGCGCCTTGATGGACGATGTGGCAGTAACTAGTAAATTAGCTACCAAAAAAACAGCCGGTATATTAGGCGATGATTTAGCTGTAAATGCCGAAAAAGCCACCGGTTTTTTGGCAACAAGAGAAATACCGGTACTTTGGGCAATTACTAAAGGTTCGTTTATCAATAAACTAATCATTTTGCCACTGGTATTTTTGCTCAATTATTTCTTCCCTGTTGTTATCACAATTATTTTGATCTTGGGTGGAATTTATTTGGCCTACGAAGGTGCCGAAAAAATTGTGGAGTTTTTATTTCATCGAACAAAAAAAGCCGAAGAAGTGGTTCATGAAGCTACGCTGCCGGAAACTGATGTCAATTCGGAAAAAGCAAAAATAAGTTCTGCCATTAAAACCGATTTTATTTTATCGCTCGAAATTGTAATTATCGCGTTGGCCACCGTAATTGAAGAAGAACATCCATTAATCACGCAAATTATAGCCGTTTCGGTGGTAGCATTGATTGCCACAGTTGGTGTTTACGGAATTGTAGCATTAATTGTTAGGATGGATGATGCTGGTCGTTTTCTTATCAAGAAATCAAGTAATAAAGGATTTTTAGGCTTCTTAGGAAATTTTTTGGTAAGAGCATTACCGGTCGTAATTAAGTTTTTAAGTATTGTAGGAACGTTGGCATTACTTTTAGTTTCCGGAGGAATTTTTGTTCATAATATCGATTATTTTCATCATTTATTTCCAAATGTTCCTTCTATTTTAAAAGAATTTGGTTTTGGATTAATAGTAGGTTTACTTGTTGTAGGAATTGTAACTATTGGCAAGAAAGTATTTTCAAAGTTGAGGAGTTAGAATCTCGTTACTTTTCGGATTTTTGTTTGAATATCCAAATTTGAAACAAATAGTTTCGAGCCACAAATCATTAGTGAAATGTTTCAGAATTTAAAAAATGAAATTAAAGCACTAAAAAAAAATTAGATTAACTTTAATTACTGTTGCAAAATAAAAAATAAAAACCCTGATAATCAATTGATTTCAGGGTTTTGTTTTTTTAGATTGTATTTAGGAAAAAAAATTCGCAAAAATATAATCTACTAATGTGGGAAGAGCAGGATTCGAACCTGCGAAGGTTTCCCAACGGATTTACAGTCCGTCCTCGTTGGCCGCTTGAGTATCTTCCCGGGCGTCTAACGCGGTTGCAAATATAGGACTGTTTTTTATTTTTACAAGTGTTTTTGTTCGATTATTTACAATAAATTTTTAGAAATATTGCAATCATTTGGTAATGAGTTTAATAAAAAAAATCTCCCTTGGGAGATTTTTAATCAATTATGTTATTTGCTAAAAATTAAGCTCCTAAAAGCTCTTTAACTTTTGCTTTTAATTCTTCACCACGCAAATCTTTGGCTACAATTACGCCATTTTCGTCTAAGATAAAGGTAGCAGGAATAGAACTAACGTTGTATTTTTTTGCAATTGGTTCATTCCAAAATTTCAAATTTGAAACTTGTGGCCAAGTCAATTGATCATCAGCTATTGCTTTTTTCCAAGCATCTGCTTTACCTTCCTGATCTAATGAAACCCCAATGATGTTCAATCCTTTTGAATGAAATTCATTATAAAGTGCTACAACGTGAGGATTCTCTTGACGACAAGGAGCACACCATGAGGCCCAAAAATCAATTATGGTAACTTTTCCCATAGATTCTTTCAAAGAAATGGTTTTTCCGTCAGGGTTTTTTGCGGAGAAATCTGGTGCTTTTTTCCCTACTTGAACAGCATTATAGCTTTTTAATTTTTGACTGATTTTCTTTCCACTCGTTGTATTTTTCAAATCTGAAGATAAGCTATTAAAAGTTTTTTCAACTCTTGCAAAATCTACTTCTGGCGAATAAAAACTACGCTCTAAAATTAAAACGCTTAAAAATGATTTGGGATGTGTTTCAGCATATTTAATATTGCTATCTAACATTTCTTTGCTCAAATCCGTGTAACCTTTCATTAATTTATTGATGGTTACGGTATCGTTTTTTCCTCTTGCTTCTTGCATGGCAGGACCATTATCCGCTTGATACTTCGCAATTTTCTCTTCGAGAATTTTAGTTTCTTTATTAAATGAAGCTAACTCGTCATTGTTGTATGTACCCGAAATTTTTGTATTTTGAATTGAGTCTTTGTTCAAAGTAACAGTGATGGTACCATTTTCTAAAATAAATGGCAGTTTAGAGGGTGCTTTATCCACTTGAAGGAAATACAATTCAGGCTCTTTTATATCACCTGTAATTGTAAATTTTCCATTTTCGATAGTAGCTGTATCTACTGGCACTAACTTCATTTGGATTGTATCTTGTTTTTCTAACACTACAGTTTGACCATTGGTAAAACCTGTGGCATTTCCTTCAATGGTGTAGCCGCCGTCATTTTTATTACAAGAAAATAGCAATGTTGATCCAACAACTGCAAATAATAATTTTTTCATTTTAATTTTTTCGTTTTTTAAAGATTGCAAATTTATTAATTTTTTAAAAGAATTTCCACAAGTTAACTTTTTGTTGAAGGACAAGAAAATTTTGTTAGAGGAACCGCTGTTTGCCTAATTCCCGACATACCTTTTTCAACATTGCTGAAATTATGAATACCTCTTGATTTTAATATTGACCCCATAATTACCGAACGGTAACCACCAGCACAATGTAAATAAAAATCTTCCTTTTGAGGAATTTCTGCCAGTTGTTCATTAACGAAATCTAACGGAATATTGACTGCATTTTCCACGTGCTCTGCTTCAAATTCTCCAGGTTTTCTGGCATCAATAATTTTTTTAGAAAGAAAATCTTCAGCAAAAAATTCTGGTGAAACCGAAGCCATAAAGTCAGTTTCAAAGCCACTTTTTTCCCAGTTTTCAATTCCGCCATCTAAATATCCTAAAGCGTTATCAAAGCCCACACGAGAAAGTCTGGTGATGGTTTCTTCTTCTTTTCCTTCTGGAATTACCAATAAAAGCGGCTGTTTGACATCGGCAATTAAAGCACCAACCCAGGGAGCAAAACCGCCATGAATACCAATAAAAATACTTCCCGGAATATGTTTTTGTACAAAATCATTTTCATGACGAACGTCTAAGATAATGGCATCTGTTTGGTTGGCAATAGTTTCAAATTCTTTTGGTGACAAAGGTTTCGCTGATTTTTCGATAATCGTATCTAAACTTTCATAACCCTCAATATTCATCAATACATTTTGTGGAAAATAGGCTGGAGGAGAAGCTAAACCCTCTAAAACTTCGCTCACAAATTCGGCTTTCGTCATGTTTTCGCGAAGCGCATAATTATTTTTCTTCTGGTTACCCAAAGTGTCGGTCGTTTCTTTGCTCATATTTTTGCCGCAAGCGCTTCCGGCACCGTGACTTGGAAACACAATTAGATGATCCGGTAAAACCATAATTTTTTTGCGTAGCGAATCAAAAAGAAAACCGGCTAATTTTTCTTGAGTAAGGTCTCCAGCAATTTTTTGTGCCAAATCCGGACGACCAACATCTCCAATAAATAAAGTGTCTCCCGTTATAATTCCGTGCATCTTTTGATTTTCATCAATTAAAAGATAACAGGTACTTTCCATAGTATGTCCTGGCGTATGAATCGCTTTTATAGTGTATTTTCCTACATAAAATTCTTGGCCGTCTTCGGCAATAACAGCGTCAAAATTGGGTTTAGCTGTTGGACCGTAAACAATTTTTGCGCCAGATTTTTTTGCCAAATCTAAATGTCCCGAGACAAAATCAGCATGGAAATGGGTTTCGAATACAAATTTAATTTTCGCACCGTCTTTTTCGGCTTTGTTTAAATAGGGTTGTACTTCTCGAAGCGGATCGAAAATGGCAGCTTCGCCGTCACTTTCTAAATAATAAGCGGCTTGCGCAATGCAGCCGGTATAGATTTGTTCTATTTTCATTTTAAAATTTTTATTTCCAAAGGAATTCCTGCGTGAGAATGGCAATTGCTATACACAAAACAAACCAGCCAAAACCGCGCTTCAGGTTTTTTTCGTTCACAAACCTTTGAAGGTATGTTCCTGCAAAGATACCTAAAATTGATAAAAAAGAGAAGTATAGTAGAAAAGCCCAATCTGGACTGATATTTCCCAAATCTCCCGTAAATCCTATAAGTGAATTAATTGATATGATAAAAATTGAAGTTCCAATTGCTTTTTTCATTGGGAGATGCGCCAAGTAAATTAACGCCGGAATAATTAGAAATCCGCCACCAGCTCCAACAAATCCAATCACAATTCCTACGAAAAATATTTTGATAAACATCACGATGGCGGAAGGCTCGGTTTTTCTAGGTTGAAATCCTCTAATCATTGAAATCGCAGCTAATATCATTACAATGGCAAAAATTACCATGATTAAAGTACCTTTACTAAGCGAGAAATTATGGATTGTAAAAATAATATCCGGGATGTTAGGGACAATAAACTTCCGAGTTCCGTAAACTGCAATAATCGAAGGTATCGCAAATTTTATACCTATTTTAAAGTCAACGTTTCCTAATAATTTGTTTACAAAAGTTCCAAAAACTGATGTAATTCCTACAATAAATAGTGAATATGCCGTAGCAATCATCGGGTTGAATTGTAATAGATATACTAACACAGGAACCGTTATAATAGAACCTCCTCCTCCTGTTAATCCTAATACAATTCCAATAATAAAAGCGGCAATAAATCCTAAAATTTCCTCCATCAAACATTCAATTACTAGTACAAATGTATAGTTTTTGAAAGTTTTTTCTGAAGAAATATTTTATTTTAAAGTTTTCCTTAATTTAATCTACAAATCATCTTATTCGATTTTAAATACACTAACTTTGTGCGTTTTTCAAATTGAACCACTATGATTAAAAATTACTTTTTCATTTTATTTTTCTTTGTTTTTAGCCCATCTTTTTCGCAAATAATTGTCATTAATGAATTAGATTGTGATACGCCAAGTATTGATACACAAGAATTTGTTGAATTAAAATCGGCAACACCAAATTTTTCATTAAACGGATATGTGTTAGTGTTTTTTAACGGAAATGCCGAATCTGTTAGTACTGGAAATAGAAGTTATCTTACCGTTTCTTTAGACGGAATTACCACAGATGCTAATGGAATTGCGGTAATTGGCAGTAATGGTGTTTCTCCAGTTCCTAATAGAATTTTTGGCGATAATCTAATTCAAAATGGTCCTGATGCAGTTGCAGTTTATTTAGGAACTTACCTCGATTTTCCCGATGGTACTTTGGCAACCACCACAAATTTAATTCATGCTTTAGCTTATGGAACATCTGATCCTGATGCTACTCAATTGATGAATCTTTTAGGTGTGACAACACAATGGGACGAAAGTGTGAACGGTCAAGTTACCACACAGAGTATTCAAAGAAAAAATGACGGAACGTATGAAACAAAGACTCCAACACCAGGAGCTCCAAATGATGGAAGCGGAGTAGTTTATAATGGAATTACCATTTCCACTTCGGCTACACAAATTAATGAAGGAGATTCTTTTACGATTACTTTTACCACTCAAAATGCTGTGACTTCTCCATTAAATTTCGATTTTACTTTAAATAATGAAACATTTAACACGGCTGATTTTACTGGAGCTACAAATGTTTCAATTGGCACAGGTTCAAATGAATATACTACAACAATTCAAGTAATAGATGACGCGGAAGATGAAGGGGATGAGTTGATTAAGATAACATTTGGCACTTTGCCGGAAGGCTATGTTAGAATGAATGATAATGTGGAAATCAGAGTGATTGATAATGATTTTACCACTTCACCTTGGGGAACGCCTTTAAATCCTACTTATGGAAATGTGACGCCAACAATTCCCGATGGATATTATGCATCTTTAAATGGAAAATCTGGAACAATTCTAAAACAAGCCGTTCAAGATATTATTGCTAATCCAGCAGTTGTAAGAGCGCATACTTATGGTGATGTTACGGAAATTTTGAAAAAAGCCGATCAAAATCCACAAAATAGCAACGAAGTTTGGTTAATGTACAAAGAAATCAATCGCGCTAAGTTTTTATTTCAAGATAGTGGTTCTGGTACAGGAAAATGGAACCGTGAACATATTTTTCCGCAGTCACGTGGCGGATTTTCTAATGCAACTTCTGACCAATCGGACGGAATTGATATTTTTGAAAACTCTAACGCTAACATAAGACAACACGGACACTCAGATGCACATCATTTACGTGCCGAAGATGCAATTGAAAACAGTACAAGAAATAATAAAGATTTTGGACCTTTAGATTATAATGGCTTTGCAGGAAATGCTGGAAGCTGGAAAGGCGATGTTGCCCGTGCCTTATTTTTTATGGCAGTTCGATATAATGGTTTAGAATTAGTGGAAGGAAATCCTTCGGATAACACAGCGAATCAAATTGGCGATTTGGCAATTTTATTACAATGGAACCAAACAGATCCGGCAGACGATTTTGAAATGAACCGAAATAACTATATTCAAACATGGCAAATGAACCGAAACCCTTTTATTGATATGCCAGAATTAGCAAATTATATTTGGGGTGAAAATGCCGGACAAACTTTTTTCCTTTCAAATGATGTCAAAGATGTGCTTAAATTTACAGTTTATCCAAATCCTGCTCAAGATAAAATCACAATCACAGGTATTAATTCCGAAGCAAAGATTGAGATTTTTTCCATTTCAGGGCAAAAATTATTCAACAGTGAATTTAATGGCGAAACTACTTTTAATCTGAACTTGGCTAAAGGTGTTTATTTTGCCAAAATTTCCGCTAACAATCAATATTCAGTAAAAAAGATTGTAATAGAATAGTATAATTTCACTAAACAATGATAAAAGTTTCAATTTAACCAAGAGTTAAGTTGAAGCTTTTTTTAATTTACGGGTTTTTTAATTGATGTTTTAGTACCGTATCTATCAATTGATGAAGAAGTGATGCTACATTCAAACTATTTTTATTTATAAAATCACACAAGCTTTTGGATATTTTTTATTTAAAATATATGGTGAATTTAGTACCAATATTGGGTTTACTTTCCACATGAATTTTTCCACCCATAGCATCAATTTGATTTTTTGTAATAAAAAGCCCTAATCCCATTGCATCGGCATTTTTATGGAAAGTTTTATACATGCCAAAGAGTTTTGAGCCATATTTTTCAAGATCTATACCAATACCGTTATCTTCTATTTCTAAAATGATATTTTCATCTTTAGGATAACAACGCAAGCAAATTATGGGTAATCTTTCCGGATGACTATATCGAATGGCATTTGAAATAAAGTTAAGTAAAACACTCTCTAAATAAGCAGGATTGAAGTTCACAGCTGTATCCTGTGGGACATCAATTATTATTTGAGCCTTTTTTTCTTGAATTTTCTCAGAGAGGATGTCTAAAGTTTTTTCGATGTTTTTTCTTAAATTCAGTTTTTGTAAATTAATATTGGTATTACCTTGGATATTTACAATATCATTTAGGTTGATAATGGTTTCGCTCAATCTTTCCGAAACACTTTGAAGCATTTTAATTAATTCTGATGATTCTTCTGCTGTTTCCGCTGTTTCGATTAATGTGGCAATCGATTGAATATTGCTAGTGTGGGAACGCAAATTATGCGACACGATATATGAAAAATTAAGGAGTCGTTTATTTTGCTCGCTTACTAACTCAAAAGCTTCGTTCAAGGCGTTTTCGGCATTTTTGCTTTTGGTAATATCTATCATAATACCTTGCAATAGAGTAGGTTTGTCATTATGTCTAACAACATTTACAATGTCTCTAATCCATATAATTTCACCATTTTTGGCAATTAGCCTATATTCAAAGTCAAATTGTTTATCGGTTAATGCTTTAGTATTACAATAATTTATGGCATATTCCGCATCTTCAGGATGCAAGGTTTTTTCCCAAAATCCGGGCTCATCTGTCCATTCTTCTACTGAATAACCTGTTATTTCTTCAACTTTTTTATTGACAAAGGTGATTCGCAAATTAGATAAATTATTTTCCCAAACAATTCCGTCAATAGAATTTATGAGCGTTTCAATTTGCTGTTGAGAATGTAAAATATTGTTTTCTCTTACTTTTCTTTCTGTTACATCTTCTGTAGAGATAATTACACGAGCCAGGGTATCTTCAAATCCTGGAATAACATTCCAGTTTAATTGAATTTCTCTAACGTCAGCAAGGCTTTTTCGTAAAGTTGAATTGATTGTTAAGCTCAGTTTTCCTTGAGTTATCCCTACAATTTGTTCTATAAATGAGTCCATTCCTTCGTCATTAATTACCGCATTAAGACTGGTAGTTAACTCATTTTTAGTTTTAGGATGATGTAGCTTTACACATTCATTATTGACGTTGATGATTATTACTTTTGAAATGGCTTCAATCAAAATTTTGGGATTTTTCGTAAGATAATCTCTAACAAATTGTTCTGGCTTTCCTATTAAATTAATTGAGTGAAGGTAATTTTTTAATTCGGAAAAATCTTCTTCCCAAAGTGCAATAGGTGCATTGTCAAATAGATTTCTGTACCGGTTTTCTGCCACTATTTTCTCCGAAATGTCTTCCAAAACAATCATATGGGTTTTCGGCTTTCCAAATTCAGTTTCGATTATTGATCCTATCACTTGGGTTACAATTTTAGCACCATTTTTTTGAAGATAACTAGCTTCTGTATTAAATTCAATAGTTTCACCGGAAATAAATTTTTTCATTTCGGTACGACTCATTGAATTGTCATCTTGAAAAACAATATCAGAAATGTTCTTGTGTTTCAACTCTTCTTCAGAAAAACCCGTCATCTCTATGACCTTTTCATTACAATCTAAAATTTTGCCCGTTTGTGATTCAATTTGCAAAATTCCTAAATTTGATTTCTTAAATAATATTTTAAATTTTTTAAAATAGTATTCAAAATCGCTGATTTTTTTTTGATTTACAAGAAACTTAAAAAACAATAGCCAACTTGCTCCCAAAATGGCTACGATTATTAAACGAAGCGTTATGAAACCCCAAGACATTGGTATTAATAGAACAGTTACTCCTGCAATAATTTGTATCATTAAAAATACTCCGATAATCAATTTGGTACATTTATTTGTAAAAAGTAGCAATCCGTTCATTTATAAAAAGTTTTATGAGTGCGATAATTGAGATAAATGTACTATATAATTGAAAATATTATGGTTTAACCATTTTGTTAAGAAACAAGTTCTGCAAACAATTTTTGGGTTCGGGCTTCTAGATCAACACATAATCCGGGATGTGGTCGAGAGGTTTGTATAATGGAACTTCGGATAGCGGTTAACCATCGAAATCTTTCCGAAATTTCAAATTGTGCAATGGGTCCAGCATTTTTTATTCCATGAGCAATATTATGAAACGCTTTAAGATTTTCGCTGAGTATCAAATGATCTAAATCGTTTGAAAAAGTCTTTAACCGTAACACATTTACTTCGTAAATCATTTTGATAAACTTTTGTTTTTTGCAAAAAACAATCACGCCTACATTAATAAATTCTTCACGTTCAACTCTAGGAACTACTCGAATTACTGCATATTCATATAAGTGCTTCTCTTGCATTTTTCGCTTGATTTAAAAATAGATGTGAATGGTCTCGGCGGGTTTTTAAAAATTTAAGATAAACCTCTCGAATCGTTTCGGGCTGCACTGCAGTTTCTTCCCAAATTAGCCAGTCTTCTGGAATTAAATTGACAATTGTTGTCAGGATTTCGTCCGTTAGAATTTTTAAAAATTCGGCATTAACCTCGTCAAGTTTACTTGCTTTTGGAAGCAAAACGTGATCTTTGATTAATCCAAAACTGCTTTTGGCATGACTTTCCCAGTTGTCAAAGGAATGATGAAAATAAAAGCTTGCGCCTTGATCAATTAGCCAAAGTTCTTTATGCCAAATTAACATATTCGTGTTGCGAAAAGTTCTGTCAACATTTGTAATAAAAGAATCGAGCCATACTATTTTAGATGCCAAAAGAGGATTCACGTCTGTAACAGCAGGGTCAAAGTTTATTGCTCCCGAAAAAAAATGCAGTGCCAAATTGAGTCCTTTGCTTCCTTGAAGTAAATCTTGGATTTCTTCATCAGCCTCAGTTCTACCAAAACCTTCATCTAAATTAGCAAAAACTATTTCAGGAACCGGTAAATTTAATATTCGGGCAATTTCGCCGCCTAAAAGTTCGGCTATTAAAGCTTTAACGCCATGTCCAGCACCTCGAAATTTCAGCACATATTTAAATTCATCATCAGCTTCCGTTAAAGCCGGTAAAGAGCCGCCTTCACGTAATGGGACGATGTATCTTGTAACCGTTACGGTTCTTAAAGATTCAATTTTGTTCATAAAAATAATAATCCTCTACAAAGGTAACTTTTTTAAAGATAAATTAGTCTTTAACAGATGTAACTATTTTGAGGGTTTCGATGATTTGAAAATGATGTCTTTGGGTGTGAAAAACCGCAAAAGTGAACCATTCAAACCGACTAAATTTTCCAAATCCAGTAATTTCAAAGTGTTGAGGAATTAGCGTGAGATCAATATTTTCAACAAGTTCTAGTAATTTTTGTCTAAGATTTTTAAGATCAAAAATTAACTTGTTTTTTTGGTGGTTACTTTGATTTGGAACTACCATTTCAGGAGCAACATATTTTGTTTCAAAATTTAAAAATACCTCACGTATCAAAGTTGCTTTTTTGTTCATAGGTCGCTCGGATGCACTATTTTCTTTGGAAAATAGTGCTTCAAAGCCTGAAACAGCCATAATAATATGTTCTACAATTTGACCCACAGACCATTCATTTGCAGAAATTTTTTTGTTTAAATGATCTTCGTCAACCTTATTAATAGTTATAATTAATTGATCAAAAGTTTCATGAAGTTGTTGTTTGAGTATGATATTTTCTGGTTCCATACCATGTTTTAGTTTAGGTAAATGTATGAAATTAAAAGATTGTTTTGCTTGATTTATGGCAGTAATTACAAAAAAAAACTCCTACATTTGTGTAAAACCAAATCCTCAATAATTATGTCGCAAAATTTTGTTGCCTTAAAAATAAATGTTCAACAGGTCATTGATTATATTGCGATTAAAGATTACGATGCGGCATATTCCAGTTTTGTATTGGCGAGCGAAATGCTTGACGAAATTTTAGATCACACGGAATCTGACGAAGATTTAATTGAAATTTCGAAATACCAAGTGTTATTAAATCAATTGCACCAAAAAATGAATATATAATTCCTGATTATTAAAAGCCCACGTAATATTATTCAGATTTTTTATATATTTTTGAAAATCTTACAAACAAAACATAAAGTTTCGTTGGTCTTGCGCCAAAATTTATTAAACCAATGTTCTTCCCCAAGAATATTGTTATTTAAATAGAAAACCACGGTTTACACAAAGTAAACCGCTACCAAATTATGATTTTAATTGTTGATGATAAAAGCGAAAACATAATCGCTTTACAAAAAACGCTCGAGCTCCACGGCTTAACAACCGATAGCGCAGAATCTGGCGAAATCGCGCTGAAAAAAATTCTAAAAAATGAGTATTCGCTAATTATTCTTGACGTTCAAATGCCTGGAATGGACGGTTTTGAAGTAGCCGAAAATCTTGCCGGAAGCAATAGAACCAAGGATATTCCCGTACTTTTTTTATCGGCTATTAATAAAGAAAAAAAATACATCAGTAAAGGCTATCACTCTGGTGGCGTTGATTATATTACCAAGCCGGTTGATCCTGATTTATTAATTTTAAAAGTAAAAACTTTTTTAAAATTATCTGAACAAAATAGAGAACTACGACAAACACGTGATATTCTTTCGCGTGAAATTACAATCAGAAAAGAAGCTCAGGAAAAACTCTCCCTTCAAATGGATGAGCTTAACTCTGTTTTAGAATCCTTACCGCAAACAACTTTTACAATCTCCGCAGAAGGTAACATTGAATATGTTAACAACAGATGGTTTCAATTTTCGCACAAAAGCGATGTTTTTCCTGCTGTTCATCCTGATGATTCTACTTGTGTTCATAAATGGCAAGTAGCATTTGAGAGCGGACAAGAATATCATGCTGATGTAAGGATTAAAGTTCTTAAAAATAATAAATTCAGATATTTCTCAGTAAGAATAGTACCTATAATTGTTCAATACAAAATTGTAAAATGGGTGGGAACCTTAACTGATATTCATGAACAAAAACGCGCTCACGAAAATTTAGAAGAAAAAGTAATGGAAAGAACAAGTGAGTTAGTTATTAAAAATGAAGAGCTCGAGCTTTCCAACCACGAGTTACAACAGTTTGCATGGGTAGTATCCCACGATTTAAAAGAACCGCTCAGGAAAATTGAAGTTTTTCTTAAATTGATAAAAGACAAATACTTAATAGATAGCGATAAAGCAATTGATTATTCTAATAGAACCATTAGCGCTGCAGATCGAATGTCAAAACTCATTAATGATCTTTTAGTTTATTCCCGACTTTCGTCAAAAGTAGCTGCGGAAAAAACAGATCTTAATGAAGTTTTAGGAGAAGTTTTGTCGGATTTAGATTATTTAGTTGAACAAAATAATGCCGAAATTTCTGTTGACGAATTACCCATCGTTCAAGGTGTCTCTAGCCAACTACGGCAATTATTTCAAAATTTGATAGGTAATTCACTCAAATTCGGAAAAGAAAATGTACCGATTAAAATTGACATATCTTGTGAAAAAGTTGCCTCAAAAAATTTTGATGCAAATAAAGATGAGCATGGTAAATTTTGGCGTATCACATTAAAAGACAACGGTATAGGTTTCGACGATGCCTATATTGACAAAATTTTTATTATTTTCCAAAGCCTTAATGACCGCGAAAAATATGAAGGTACTGGTATTGGTCTTGCAATAGCCAAAAAAATCGTTGAAAAGCATAATGGTATCATTACTGCAAAAGGAAATTTAGGTCACGGAGCGGCATTTATAATTATTTTACCGGCCTAAAAAACTCAAATAATAACACCACAAACGCTATTTTTTCACATGGATACAAATTTTAAAAGAAATTTAATAATAGGATTCGGGTTTTCATTTTCACTTCTTTTAGTAAGTTCGGTCGCCTCGTTTGTCAGCATTAAAAGTTTGCTAAACAGTAACAAGTGGGTAAATCATACACAAGAAGTAATTTATAATTTAAATTCCGCTTCTAGCACAATGGTTGATGCGCAAACCAGTATTCGAGGATATATGCTTACAGGAAAATCAATTTTTCTGCAGCCTTATTTAAATGCCGAAGAAACTTCAAATAGTTACATTCAAAAACTTGAGGAATTAACGGGTGACAATGACATACAGCAACAACAAATTGAAAAATTAAAAACCCTCAAATCAAATCTGTTTCAGTATTTAAATGACAGAAAAAATGAACGTCAAACTGGCAAAATAATCTTTGAAGACGATGTTTTAAGAGGTAGAGAGATAATGAAGTCAATTCGAGAAACTTTAGATTTAATGGAATCTCAGGAACGACAACTACTAAATGAAAGAATGTCAAACTCAAAAAATTATGGAATGTATTCCATGATTTTAATCATTATTGCAGCATTAATTTCATTATTAACAACTCTTTTTTACTTTTCAAGAATTTTAAAAGACTACTCAGAAAGATCAAAATTATATCTTGAACTAAAAAATAAAGACCTTGAAACACGAGAACGGATTGAGTTAATAAGCGGCATTGCAGCGCAAATTTCTGCCGGAAATTATTCAATCCGAACCAATGAGGCTAATGATGATACCCTAGGAGAAATGGGCGTTTCCATTAATGCTATGGCAAGTTCATTGGAAAATTCTTTTACCACTTTAGTAGAAAATGATTGGCTTCAGGCAGGTATTTCCGAGTTGAGCCAAGCCATGCTAGGAGAAAAAAACATCGAAGAGTTGAGTAAAAATATCGTTGATTATGTAGCCAATTATGTTCAGGCAGATGCGGCAGTTTTATATGTTCTTGAAGGAAATGAATTTATGGAAACTGCAGGTTATAATTTTGTTTCTGCAAAAGAAAGAAAGTTTTTCAAAATGGGAGAGGGATTAGCAGGCCAAGCAGCCACATCAAAAAAAGTGATGGAACTTAAAGAAATCCCAGCAGAAAATTTCCTAATTAGTTTTGCCCACGGCAAAGTTTATCCAAAACATATTATTGCCATTCCACTATTAGATAATAATGTTGAAGGTGTTTTAGAAATAGCAGCAATTAGAAATTTTTCTACCACCGAAAAAAAATACTTTAACGCTATTGCCAATAATATAGGTATCGCACTAAAATCCGCCCAAAATAGAAAACGTTTGCAAGAATTACTTGAAGAAACACAAGCGCAATCCGAAGAATTACGAGCCCAACATACCGAATTAGAACAAATGAATGCCGAACTTGAAACCCAAACAGAAAAGCTACAAGCATCTGAAGAAGAATTACGCGTTCAACAAGAAGAATTACAGCAAACTAATGAAGAACTAGCTGAAAGAAGCACACTTTTAGAAGAGCGAAATTTGGAAATTCAAAAAAAATCCGAAGACCTTGAATTAAGCACCAAATATAAATCTGAGTTCTTAGCAAACATGTCGCACGAACTTCGAACACCCTTAAATTCTATCTTACTTTTAAGCCGTTTGCTTTCGGAAAATAACGAAAAAAATTTAACCGAAGAACAAACTGAATTTGCCAAAGTAATTCAAAGTTCGGGTAGGGGATTACTTGGATTAATTGATGAAATTTTAGATCTGTCAAAAATCGAAGCAGGAAAAATGGACCTAGAATTTTTAGAAACGCCCGTAAGTGAAATTACACACAGCATGCAAGATTTATTCTCGGAAGTTGCTAAAGAAAAAGGAATCCAGTTTATTATTGACGATAAAAATGCTCCTTTAGTGATAAAAACCGATAAAATGCGTTTGGAACAAATTTTAAAGAATTTAATCTCAAACGCTATAAAATTTACCTCCGAAGGTAGCGTAACCTTACAAATAGAAAAACATAACTCTAATGAAAAGGCTGTGGTTTTCACTGTAAAAGATACTGGAATCGGAATTCCTCGAGAAAAACAACCGCTTATTTTTGAAGCATTTCAGCAAGCTGACGGTTCCACCAAAAGAAAATATGGTGGAACAGGACTAGGACTGTCTATCAGCCGAGAACTCACCAAATTGTTAAAAGGCGAAATTTCTTTAAAAAGTATCGTGAATCATGGAAGTGAATTTACATTAACTTTGCCTATTTATGGAAACCCAATAGTCGTTCAAGATAAACCTGCAGAGAAACCTTCTGCCGAAATTAATAAAGAAGTTGAATTACCTCAATACTTAAGTACGCATATTCCCAAAGAAATTGATGACGATCGAAATAATATTTCGGATAGGGACAAAATTATTTTGATTGTAGAAGATGACATAAATTTTGCAAAATCCCTGCTTGAATTCACCCGAAAAAAAGGCTATAAAGGGATCGTTTGTGTTCGGGGAGATTATGCCCTAAATTTTGCATTAGCACATAAACCAGTTGGAATTTTGCTTGATATTGAACTTCCAATGAAAAATGGATGGCAAGTAATGGACGATTTAAAAAATAATCCTATCACAAAGCCTATTCCAGTTCACATCATGTCTTCGCATCAACTCAAGCAGGAAAGTTTATTAAAAGGTGCCGTAAATTTTCTTGACAAACCCGTAGCGTTTGAAAAAATTCCCGAAATATTTCACAAAATAGAGAAAATTGTCAATCGAGAGTCGCAAAAAGTATTAATCGTAGAAGATAACCAAAAACACGCTAAAGCTTTAGCATTTTTCCTTGAAAATTACAACATTAACTCCGAAATTAAGAGCGAAATTCACGACGGTATCAATGCGCTAAAAAGTGACAACGTTGATTGTGTGATTTTAGATATGGGAGTTCCAGACAAGTACTCCTACGAAATTCTTGAAAATATAAAAGATAATCCAGGACTAGAAAACCTTCCGGTAATCGTGTTTACAGGAAAAAGTTTATCGATGAAAGAAGAACTTAAACTCAAGAAATACGCAGATTCTATTGTGGTCAAAACCGCAAATTCTTATCAAAGGATGTTAGACGAAGTTTCACTTTTTTTACATTTAGTAGAAGAAAATAAAAGTGTAACTCCTAAAAAAGAATTTAAAAAACATCAAAATTTAAATAACATTTTAAGTGGCAAAACGGTACTCGTAGTTGATGACGATGTGCGAAATATTTATTCATTAACCAAATCACTCGAAGCCCTTAAAATGAGTGTTGTAACCGCCATTGACGGTAACGAAGCATTGAGCGCTTTACAGGAAAACCCCGAAATCGATGTCGTGCTACTCGACATGATGATGCCTAATTTAGATGGATATGAAACCGCAACAAAAATACGTGAGAACAAAAATTTCCGTGATTTACCGGTTATTGCCGTCACCGCAAAAGCAATGATGGGAGATCGTGAAAAATGTATTAATGCAGGAGCTTCAGATTATATTACAAAGCCTGTTGATATTGACCAACTATTGTCCTTACTTAGAGTTTGGCTTTACGATAAAAATTAAAACCAAAAAAAATGAAAAATAAAGTTTTAATTGTTGATGACGATCCTCGAAATATATTTGCTTTAAAAGCCACATTAAAAGCGAGAGGTTTCGAGTGTGTTGCCCAAAGTAGCGCCGAAAACGCAATCTATTTTTTAAAAGAAAATTTTGTTGATGTCATTTTAATCGATATGATGATGCCCGAAATGGATGGTTATGAAGCAATTCCTATAATTAAGGAAATTAAAAGTACCGTTCCAGTAATCGCCGTAACCGCTCAAGCTATGGTAGGCGATCGCGAAAAATGCCTTCAAGCGGGTGCTGATAATTACATTTCAAAACCCATAGATGTAGATCGATTAATGCTCATTTTAAACAATTTGTAAATGACAACTGACAGCCAACTTGAGGAAGTAATTCAGGAAATTTTCGATCACTACGGATTGGATTTCAGTGGATATTCAAAAGCATCATTCAAGCGAAGGATAGACCGCATCATCAATCTTGACGAGATTTCACATTTTCAAGAATTTATATATAAAATTAAAACTGACATCAATTATGTTCGTCGAATCGTAGAGGAAATTACCGTTAATGTCACCGAAATGTTTCGAGACCCTCACTTTTACAAAATTGTAAGACAAGAAATTATACCAGTATTAGCCACAAAACCTTTTATCAGGATTTGGCATGCAGGCTGTTCCACCGGAGAGGAAGTCTATTCCATGGCAATACTTCTTGAAGAAGCGGGAGTGTTACAAAAATCAATCTTGTATGCCACAGATCTTAGCACTCGAGTACTCGAAAACGCCAAGAAAGGTGTTTTTCCATTGCGAAACATGAAACAATATTCCGAAAATTATATTGCAGCCTCCGGCAAAAAGGATTTTTCATCATATTATATTGCCAACTATAACCACGCAAAATTCAACGAAAACTTGTCAAAGCGAATGGTTTTCTCAATCCATAATTTAGTATCCGATAAATCTTTCAACGAATTCGACTTAATTCTATGTAGAAATGTTTTAATTTATTTTGATAAAGACCTGCAAGACAAAGCTTTGATGCTGTTTGATGAAAGTCTTTCTTCACTTGGGTATCTCGCATTAGGCACTAAAGAAAGCATCAAATTTTCTAACATCCAAAACCGATATCGTCAACTTCAAAAAGAAAAAATATGGCGGAAAATGAATTGAAAGTAGTAATCATCGGAGGTTCTGCAGGAAGTTTAGAGGTTTTAATGCGATTGTTGCCAAAATTGCCCAATCCCATTCCATTTGCACTCGTCATTGTAGTACATCGTAAATCAGCAGACGATACAATTCTAGAAGAATTAATTGCCGCAAAAACAAAAATTCCCGTTCAACCCACCGAAGATAAAATACCCATCTTTAAAGGAAATATCTACATCGCCCCATCTGATTATCACTTACTATTCGAAAAAAATCACACAATAGCAGTAGATAACTCCGAAAAAATAAATTATAGTCGTCCCAGCATTGACGTCACTTTTCAATCCGCAGCCGAAATATTTACCAGCAACACCACAGCCATTTTATTATCAGGTGCCAATACCGATGGCTCCAAAGGCTTACAAATCCTCAAAACATTAGGAGCAATAACCATCGTCCAAAACCCCGAAACTGCCGAGATGCCATTTATGCCCCAAACCGCAATCCAAAATTCCAATCCTCATTTTATATTTTCACCCGAAGAAATTATCCAATATTTACAAAATTTTCAAGAATAAAATATGGGCAGCGATCGCGCTTTCCGTTACAAGTCCTCGGCAGAAAAAACTTTTTTTGTAGCCCAAAAAACGAGCTTCCGCTGGTCGCTGTTTTTTCCGGGCACAAAAAATAGTTTTTCTGCCTCCGGGCTTTCCACTTCAATCGCTGCTGCAACGA
>NZ_JAABLM010000014.1 GCF_009915155.1 Flavobacterium ichthyis
ACAAAACAGAATAATGTTTCTCTAAAACTAACTTAACACATTCTAATTTAAATGCGTAATCATACTTAACTTTTCTTTCCATAAAAAATGCCCCAAATAGTGTCTAACTTTTTGGGGCATGTTCATTTCGAGTAGCTTTTTTTTATTAAAAACGACGCAGTTATAGCCTTTGAAAATCTTTTAGAAGTTTTTTCTCCTACATCAGAGAAAAATCTAAAAACCTAAAAACATTTTTAGAAGAACTTTGGGAGATAATTCAAGGGTGGTTTAAGAAAGGGAAAGCGGATGAACTATTACAAACCGGGGAAGATTTACGGAAATTTGCTTTACGGAAATGGCTACATAAATTTGATGAAAATTTTGTAAATCATTTAAGTGGAGATGTAGAATTGATAACACAAAAAGTATTCAATAAACAATGGCTGAAGTTAGAAGATTGGGTTTATCTTGGAGATAAGGGACAAGGCGGACATTTTATCAATAAATTTCTTGATGTAGAGGAGGTAACACATCCTGACGGAATTTATTCCTTGGCTCAGTTGGCAGATGACACTCCCTTTAAAGCAAAAGTTACCATAAAATCTTCGGGAGGAAAGGCTTTTCCAAAAATGGCAGAATCTTCCATGTTCCCTAAAAATTGGGATGTTAAAAGAATACAGGAAGAAATAGCGTATGTATATGAAAATACGGTAGCTAAGGGAGAAGGATTAAATCCGGATTCAGTAAATAAGCAATTTAAACAATATAAATTCAAAGATTCTGATGGTAAATTTGATATCTTAATAGAAGTTGATGATACTGGAAAAATAATGAATGCATATCCAAAACTATAACCACTTAAAATAAACAATATGAAATATGTTTTTAAAAAATATGATTGGGATGATACTATAATATTTGGAGTAGAATCAGAACATACTGCTCTTAATAATATCGGGAGTTGGGGTTGGACTCCACAAAAAATCCGAAAAATCATAGACGGTTTAGAACAAAGCAAAACTAAACCCAAAGGAGAAGAATATCTTTGGGGTAATGAGGATGTTAATCTTTATGCAAATGAAAACGGAGTTTTACTCATAGATGTAATGGCGCAAAGAGCAGGACAACATAATCCAGATGAAATTACCTTGAGATTAGCACACAAAGAAATCATACAGTTTCTCCAAGACTTCAAAAAATTTGTAGAAAAAAACAGTTAATGATATAAAAGCTACTTTCGAGTAGCTTTTTTTTATTAGTCATCAATTGAAACCCTGCTTGGCTTTTTCTCCTACATCAGAGAAAAATCTAAAAACTTAGAAACTTTTTTAGATGACCTTTGGGAGATAATTCAAGGGTGGTTTAAGAAAGGGAAAATCGACGAAGTTGAGGGATTAAGAAAATTGGCTTACGATGATTTTGTTAGGACAATTTCTAAAGCTAATATAGATGAAATAATACAGCATCTCTTTGAAGGCGATTTTGGAATTACAAGAAGAGGAAGAAGGAAGTTTTTCTCTGCCAAAGGAATGCACAGTATGTTTGGTGTGAACAAAAAACTAATTCGTATAATTGAAGATACAGAAATTCCGCCTAAACTTCATCATGGTCCTGATACGTTTTTCAAAGCCAAGCCCCAACTAAAGTACAAGAACGGACAGTGGATTGATAAAATGGATAACGGTGGCTACAGTTCTTTCTTTCCGAGCAGCTGGACAAAAGATAGAATTATGGAAGAAATTGCTTTTGCTTGGAAGAATAAAATTGAAACAAATCCTGTAGATGGAATATATGAAGGTTTAACAACTACTAGGCAAAAATTAGTAATGATTCTTAAAAACGGAGAAATAAAAACAGTTTTCACTAAACTATAAGACTTAGAAATTATGTTAAATTATAAAATTATAAAAAGAAAAGACATTAAAGGAGAATTAGATTACTTAATTCTTGTAGATGAACCTTTCATCTTCATTGGTCGAGTAATTCTTGGCAACTTCGATCAATCTCCCCAAAATATTCAGATGAATATAGACGCATTAATAGCCGTTCAAAAAGGCGAAAAAGAAGAGCATATCATTGCTAATGAATCGGGGTTTTTGGCTATTGCTGGTTTAGAAGACAAAGAGCAAGAAATAGAAGAAGGTGTTTATATTTATGACCAATTTGGTGATGATTCTGAAAATCCACTCTACATTGTTCCTGTTGAAGAAATAATAAAACTTCTGCAAGATTTTAAAAAATTTGTAGAAGATAACAATTAAAATAAACTGATAAATAAAAGCTACTTTCGGGTAGCTTTTTTTCATAATCGAAACACTGCTTAGCTTTTTCTCCTACATAAGAGAAAAATCTAAAAACCTAAAATTTTTTTTAGATGAACTTTGGGAAATCATTCAAGAATGGTTTAAGAAAGGAAAAGCGGATGAAGTGCTTGAAGGAGCGATGAGACTTCCTATAAAAATGGTTGTTGGAAAATACAGTAAACGAACTTTTGACATAAACAATTGTTGGGGAAAAATTTTAAATTTGAATTGGGAAAATGCAAAAATTTTCCTTTCCCACTACCATACAAATTCCTAAGCGATTAATGTAGTTTCAAAAGAATTAAAAAAATATTGAATTATTTGGTTTCTAAAAAGAGAACAAATCAAATATAATGGGTGTAAAAGGAAGCGAAAATTTTTTAAGGATTTTCATAACCAATATAAAACTTTCCCACCTTTCTGCTCCTAGTCAAAGCCATAGCTTCCTTATGGATACTTTATGTCGAAGCCCACTTTGTTAAATTTTTTAACAATATTCAAAAATATTCATTAAATTCACTTTGAAACTCAAACAAATCAAAAAAGACGAAAATAATCTTCGTGTGAATTGTTTTGGTAGATTTATTTCTTATATTTGCATACGTTTAATTTCAAAAATTAATTTAATGGACAAATATACAAATCAAAGAATTGACAAACTTCATCCATCCGTAAGGGCTGAAGTAACAATTATCATCGAAGAATGCGACCGCGAACTCACGGGTCGAGCAAAGGTTCGCATCACACAAGGACTACGAACCATAGAAGAACAAAATCTTCTATATAACCAAGGCAGAACGCTTCCTGGCAAAAAAATTACCAACGCAAAAGGTGGTCAGTCCATTCACAATTACGGTCTTGCGGTTGATATTTGCTTAATTATCGACGGAAAAGTAGCGTCATGGGACACCAAGAAAGATTGGGACAATGACCAAGTGGCGGATTGGTACGAATGTGTGAAAATTTTTGCCAAACACGGTTGGGAATGGGGTGGAAACTGGAAAACCTTCAAAGACATGCCGCACTTTGAAAAACGGCACTACAACAGCTGGCAAAAACTTTCTAAACTTCCAAAAGACAAAAACGGATACGTTATTCTAAATCATGAAACAAATGAAATCAATCAGAAATAAAACCTTCGCAATTGTAGTATTTGCATTAACATTAATTTCATGCGAAGCAACCCGAACAGCAGTTTTCGACCAATATTCCTACCAACGAACAACCGAACTCAAAGTAGAAACATCGCGGCTGATGGACAAAGCAATCACGCCTTTTGCGCAAAACAAGCCCGAAATTAATGCGTTATTGCTCAACATCGAAAAGCTAAAAGAATACGAAAAAAACAAACCAAACAACGAAATTACCTTTGCCATGTGGAACATTTTATCTGATTCAGAAAAAAATCTATTAGGTGGTTTTTTCAAAAAGTGGAAAGAAAACAACAACCTCTCGCCTGCTTTTGTTTCCGAAGCCAAAAAACAAATTACCGAAGCAATCGATTTATTGATTCAATACGAAATCAAAAAAGACCAGACTTCTAAAGACAATTTAATGAACTTACTTTCAAACTTTTAGCCATGGATATCGAAAAATTATTGCAAGAGTTGAAGCAAAATTTAGCGCAACTTTTAGGCGAAAAATTCCAAGAATTTAAACCGCAGTTTGAAAAAGACATTGCACAATTTTTGTCCACTTCACGCGAAAAATTAGAACGTTGGAGCTTGCTTTTGGCTTCTGGATCATTAACGGCTGACGAATTTTCTTGGCTCATGAAAAGTCAGCAGGATTTGCTGGCACTCAAAACGCTACAAAACGCCGGGTTGTCTAAAATTCGACTTAACAACATCAAAAGAAGCATCATCGATACGGTGATCAAAACTGTTTTACGCCAACTATAAATTTTTGAAAACATGGAAAAAAAAATTAGAATTTTAAGTTTGGATGGTGGCGGAATCCGCGGCATCATCAGTTGTGTGATTTTAAAATTTATTGAAGAACAACTGCAAAAGCTCGACAATCCTAACGCTAAAATCGGGGACTATTTCGACCTCATCGCCGGAACCAGCACAGGTGGCATTCTTGCGGCAGTGTTGCTTGTTCCAAATGAAAATAAAACCGCTAAATTTTCGGTAGAAGCCGCTTTGGATTTATATTCGGAAAAAGGAGAAACCATATTCGATGTTAATTTTTGGGAACACCTTACCAATCCGTTTGGACTTTTCAACGAAAAAATTTCTGAAAAATCGCTTGAAAGACAACTTAATGAAGTATTTGGCAACCTTCAAATTAAAGATTTCATTAAACCCTCGCTCATCACCAGTTATGATATTTTCCACCGCAAAGCCAAGTTTTTTACCAGTCACGAAGCGCATTCTAACCTCGAAAATTTTTATGCCAAAGACATTTGCCGTGCAACATCTGCAGCACCAACCTATTTTGAACCTGCCAAAATAAAATCGGTTTATGGGCAAGAATTCACCTTGATTGATGGTGGTGTTTATGCGAATAGTCCGGCTTTGTGCGCTTTCGCGGAAGCAGGAAAAATTCCGTTTTCCACCATTTTGAATGATCCCGAAAAACCTGATTTTCCCGACATTAAAGACATGATGATTGTTTCCGTAGGAACGGGCGAAGTCAAAAAAGCGTACACTTTCCGTCAGTTTGAAAATGCCGGAAAAGTAAAATGGATCCAACCGTTGATTGATATTTTGCTTTCCGCAAATGCCGAAACAACCGATTATCAACTGCAAAAAATGTACAAAAAAGCAGGTAAAGCCACCGCAAAAAATTATTACAGATTAATGCCAAATCTCAAAAGCGCCTCCTCCGAAATGGACGATGTCTCAGCCAAAAATATCCAGGAACTTATTCAAGCTGGATTGGCTTTTGTAGATCAAAACGAATCGGAATTAATTGAAATAGCAAGGAAATTGATTCAAAACAAATAAATTTATCAGCAATTGATTAGCTTTGAAATCTCAAATCTATATATGAAAAATCTTATCTTATTTTTTGCTGTTTTATTTTCTACGCCATCGATTTCACAAAAAACAATTGCGCATCGTGGTGCTTGGAAAATGAGTGAAAACCCACAAAATTCAATTGCAGCACTACAAGAAGCCGCTCGCTTAAAATGTTTTGCCACAGAATTTGATGTGCATCTTACCAAAGACAATATTTTGGTCGTTAACCATGATGATGATTTTCAGGGAATGAAAATTGCCACCTCAACGTATGCTGAATTGTTGACCAAAAAATTAACCAACGGTGAAAAAATTCCAACCGCTGAAGATTACCTCAAAGAAGGCTTGAAACACAAAAACCTTCGGTTGATACTGGAGATTAAAACTTCACCTCTTGGACTTGAAAGAACTAAAGAAACAGCGAATGCGGCAGTTAATTTGGTTAAAAAATTAAAAGCAAAAAAACACGTGGATTTTATTCTTTTTGATTTTGAAACTGGAGTTTATCTTTCCAAAATCACGAAAACTTCCATAGGATATTTAACCGGAAACAAAACACCGGAAGAATTGAAAACAGCGGGTTTTAAACAAATGGATTATCATTTTAGCGTGTATCAAAAAAATCCCGATTACATTTCCCGTGCTAAAAAATTAAAACTTTCTGTGAATTGCTGGACCGTAAATTCAGAGAAAGACGTGGAGGAAATGCTGGCAAAAAATGTAGATTTTATCACCACAGACGAACCAGAATTGGTTTTGGAAAAAACTAAAAAATAAAAAAAACCTTCCCGAAAAATTCGAGAAGGCCATTTTAATGGTTGAGTTGGTAAGGTTTATTGTGTAGGTTTTTATTGTTTTTTAGGCTGTGCTGCCGGTTGTGCTTGCGATGCAGGTTGTGCTTCTGTAGCTGGCTTGGCAGTTGTCGCTGCTTTAGTTTCGGTTGTAGCAGGTTGTGCTTTTGTAATTTCTGCCGATTTTTTTTCTGGTTGATTTTCTGCGGTAGCGGTTGTTTGTGCTACTTTAGTTTTTTCTTTTTTTGGTGTTTCTTGCGCAAAAGTTGCCACGCCGGTAAGCATAACAACGCTTAAAATAAACTTTTTCATAATATTATTTTTTTAGGTTTCTGATTCTGTAAGGTTTAAATTCAATAGTAATGCCAAGCACTTAAGTCATGGTGTTAGCACGAGTCGCTTTTGCGTAAGCGAAATTTTTATAATTACTGATTATCAGTTACTTACGATTTGTATTTTGGTGAAAAATAGTTCTTTTCAACGTATTTTTAATATGAATCGAAATGTGGTTTTGTGTGGAAAATGCAGTAATTGTGGCGATTTTTTTTGTAGAAAACTGGCAATTTTAGTTTGTGGCACAGTTTTAGAAAATGTTTCAACCTAAATATTTGTAACTTTACCGTCTTATTTTTTTTGGAAAATGAAACTATTGAAATTTATATTCTTGTTGGCTTTTATTTCGTTTGGCAATCACGCTTTTGCACAAAAATACCGCTTCAAAACTTCGAGTTACAGCGTGATGGAAAAATCGGCCAAAGGCAAATGGGGCAATTGGGCTGACTTTAAAGACACTAATTTAATCATTACTTTGGACGGCGAAAAAAACCGAATTGTGGTCAATTCTCAGCAAACGCAACTGTATTATATTGACGTTTATGGTCAAGCCGAAGAGGATGACATGAATAAAATTTTGACTTTTAATTGTACCGATAATTCTGGCGATAAATGTGTCATTGAAATTATCACCAGGAAAACGCAAGGCAACCGGATTCAGTTTTACATCAGTTACCCTGATTTAAAAATTGTGTACAATATTTATCCGCAGTAACCGATGCCAACTTACCCCAAACAAGAAAAATTAAAGGGAAAAACGCTGATTGACCAATTGTTTCGAGAGGGAAAATCGGTTTCGAAATATCCGTTGCGGCTGGTTTTTTTGCCCACAAATTTTGAAGATAATTCGAAGTTGAAAACAGGCGTTTCGGTTTCAAAAAAATATTTTAAAAAAGCTGTTGACCGCAATTATTTCAAGCGTGTCTTGCGCGAAACTTATAGGTTAAATAAGCATTTACTTGAAAACACCGAAAGATCTTTTGCGATGATGATACTTTATCAATCCAAAGACCGCTTGACTTTTGAAGAAATTAATCAGAAAACGATTCAGCTTTTTGAAAAATTTTTACAGCAACAAAATCATAATCAGTCACTTTAATGCGTTCTTGCTAATAGATTTATTATTTTAGCGTTTTACATTTCCGTCATCAAAAATAATTTTATGTTTAAAAAAAGATATATCATCCCAGTAATCGCCGGCGGACTTTTCTACCTTGGTACGAGTTTTCGCAATGATTTTTTTGAAATTGCCAAGCAAATAGAAATTTTTACCACCATGTTTAAAACCGTCAACATGAATTATGTGGACGAAACCAATCCTGGCGAACTCATGGACAAAGCCATCAAAAATATGTTGATGGAACTCGATCCTTACACCGTTTATTTCAATGAAGCCGATGTGGTGAAATTTAAAATTAACAACACTGGAGAATACACCGGAATTGGCGCAATCGTCTCGAGGAAAGAAGGAAAATTAATTGTTAAAGAACCCTATAAAAATTTTCCCGCTGACAAAGCCGGACTTCGTGCCGGAGATGAAATCATCCAAATTGGCGATATAAACCTCACCGATTTTAAAGACGATGCTTCGCAGCTAATGCGTGGCGCAAGAAATACCAAAATCAACATTAAATATTTACGTCAAGGAAAACCCATGACCACAGTTTTGGTTTTAGACGAAGTAGATGTAAAAGCGGTTCCGTTTTTTAGCAAAATCGATGCAGAAACAGGTTACATCGTACTTTCGCAATTTAATGCCAAAGCTTCCGCAGAAACCAAAGCCGCTTTAGAACAATTAAAATCCGAAGGTGCCAAAAAAATGATTCTGGATTTACGGGGAAATCCAGGCGGTTTGCTACACGAAGCGGTAAATATCTGCAATCTATTTGTGCCAAGTGGCGAAACCATTGTCACCACAAAATCCCACATTGAAAAGCATAACAATACTTACCGAACATCAAAACCTCCGGTTGACACCGAAATTCCTTTGGCTATTTTGGTCGATGGCAGAAGTGCTTCGGCTTCAGAAATTGTGGCGGGAGCTTTGCAAGATTTAGATCGTGCGGTTGTCGTTGGCGCCAGAAGTTTTGGTAAAGGTTTGGTTCAAAGACCTATTGATTTAACTTACGGAACTCAGGTAAAAGTGACAATTTCTCGTTATTACACGCCTTCCGGCAGATGTATTCAGGCGTTAGATTATGCTCATAAAGATCAAGATGGGAAGGCAATTCGCACAAAAGCGGAAAATTATAATGCTTTTAAAACCAAAAAAGGAAGAACGGTTTATGATGGTGGCGGAATCCAACCAGATGTGGAATTAGCGGAAACCAAACTCAGCAGAATTTCCGAAGCCTTGATTAAAAACGATGGAATCTTTGATTATGCCACTTTTTATTATTATAAAAATCCAAATCTTGGTGACAAAATTCCTACCATTTCTGATGCTGACTTTGCCGAATTTAAAAAGTTCCTAAAAGACGGAAAATATGCTTTTGATACCGAAACCGAATTGGCTTTACAAAAAACTTTAGACGCTGCTAAAAAGGAAAAAATTGACGAAGAAATTAGTGCCGAATTTCAGCAGTTGTTGACCGCTTTACAAAGAAGTGACGAAACCCAACTCAACAAAAATCAGCAGGAAGTGAAAGATTTAATTTTAGACGAAATTATCCGCCGTTACCAATATAAAGAAGGTTTGTACCAATATTACACCAAAAATAATTCTGAAATTAAAAAAGCAACAGCCTTGCTTAACAATGCATCTGAATACAATAAAATTTTGATGAAATAATGAAATTCCTCCACAGGATTATCCCCCTTTTATTTTTCGTTTCGGCTTTTGCTCAGGAAGAAGTCGTGCATTCTGTTTATTTCGAAACGGCAAAATTTGACATTACCCAAGAACAATCTCAGGAAACGTTGACTTTCGTGCAAAGTGTGGATTCATCGCGAATAGAATCGATTAGCATTTATGGTTATTGCGATGATCGTGGTAAAGACGAATATAATTTTAAATTGTCTAATAATCGCGCCAATACCATCAAAGAACAACTGCTTGAAGCCGGAATTAAAAGCAAAATTATCGTAACGATTGAAGGTAGAGGTCGTGTTTTGATTGAAGATGACATCGACAATGTTTCGGAAGTTCGCTCTAAAAACCGACGGGTTGACGTGGTTTTAAATTTCAAAGAAATTCCTGTAGAAACCTTAAATGTCCCCGGAATTCGGAATAAAATTGTTAGCAATCACGTAGTTGGCGATAGGGTTTACCTCGAAAAAATATTGTTTGAAAAAGGCAGCAGCAAATTGACGCTAAAAAGCAGAAAAGAACTCGATTACATCGCCAGACAATTGCAAAAATACCGGAATTTACATTTTGAAATTCAAGGTCATGTGTGTTGTACACCAAAATTTCACAAGGATGCGATTGACAAAGACACCAAAAAAAGAAAATTGTCTCAAAACAGAGCCGAAGCCGTTTATAAATATTTGATTATCAAAAAAATAGATAAAAAAAGAATGTCGTTTAAAGGTTACGGAAATACGCAACCTTTAGGTCAAGGCGCTGATTTAGACCGTAGAGTGGAACTGGTGATTACGAAAGTCTAAAAATCTAATTTTTCTCCATCCGAATATGCGGAATATCATCTTCCAAATATTCTTCACTAACTTGAACAAATCCGTGTGATTCGTAAAATTTTTTCAAATACAATTGCGCAGAAATCGTGATTTGGCTTTCGCCAAAATATTCCAAGACGGCAGAAATGGCTTGTTTCATCAGGTCGTGTCCCCATTTTTTGCTGCGAAAAATTTCTTTCACCACTACCCTTCCAATCGACGCTTGGTCAAAATAATCTCTGGGCTTAAAAATGCGGCAATACGCCACAACTTCGCCTTCAAAAGTGGCAAAAACGTGAATGGCTTTCGGATCTTTGCCATCAACATCTTGATAAACGCAATTTTGCTCCACCACAAACACTTCACTCCTGAGTTGGTATATACTTTGTAATTCCAAAAGAGAAAGTTCGTTAAATCGCTTTATTTTCCAGTTGAGCATTTTTTTTAATTTTTAAAATTGAATAGTTTTAATAATCGCATCTAATTCAAACATCAGGTCTCGTTTTGGTGTGGATGGTGCATACGAAAATCCCTCTATCACTAAAATCCGATTATTTTTCAAATCTATGATGCAATAATTGACAAATGGGCCGGACATAAAGTCATTTTTGAGTTCCCAATTTCCTTTGGTTTGATAGGTTTTTTTATGGTCAACTTCAGTAGCAAAAAGGTAAGGCATATAAGAATCTTCCGTTGCCATTTTCGAATGTTCCATTGTACCATGAATGTACAAAGCACCCACTGAATCGCGGATTTTTACAATATCGGCCACGGCATCATCTGCATCAATTGCAGAAATGGGAATTTCATACAAAAGCAAACTTTGGTTTCCGGATTGAATTTCTTTTTTAAACCAAAAAAAATTGTCTTTCTCCAAAACTAATTTGAATTCTTTAGGAACATTAACCGAAAGTTTAAATTTTTTCCGAATCTTATCGACATTAATCGCATCTGTGGAAATGTTTTTCTGAAATTGTGTTGTTTCCGTGGCTTGAAAAAGTTTGACCATGGCATCACTATTTTGCGACAAATGGTGCAATATTCCTGCGGTAGAATTTGCCGAAATTTTAATTACATTTTGCGGAATCGCATATTGATTTTGGGCTACTTCGAAAAAATTTTTAGTTTCTTTTTTTATGAAAATCACGTTTCTGCTTTTGAGTAATTTGCCGTCAAAAGCTTGTGGTGTGTATTGATTAAGTGTAAAAAGTGGTTCTTCTTGTGGCAAACCATCAACTGGAGCGGCAAATTTTTTGCGTATGCTGTCGCCAATTTCGCCAATCCACAAATTATCGTCTATAAAAACCGAAATTGAATTGGTATTCCCCACAGATTTTCGGGTGGCAAACTCGTCTTGCTTTTTTTGGCATGCAAAAACAGAAAGTATAAATAAAGCGGTCCACAACTTTTTCATACTTCAAAAATAGGCAAAAAAATCCAGGTTAACCCTGGATTTTTAATTTCATTCCCGGCTTTATATTTTCATTGCTGATGCCGTTCCATTTTTTGATATTTTCTACCGTAACACCCGGATACTTTTTGGAAATACTAAAAAGTGAATCTCCTTTTTTAACCAAATATTGGTGTTCTTTTACCGGATTTTTAGCCGTGGCAATTTGTTTTTCAGGTTTAGCATCAACACTTGCAATTTCCTGATTATTTTCTTCCATCATCAACTTAATTCGGCTTCCTAACAGGACTTTTGAATCTTCGAGGTTGTTCCATTCTTTAAGCTGCTCAACGGTAACATTATATTTTTTGGCAATTGCCGCTAAATTATCGCCTTTTTCAACGGTGTGAAATTTTAATTCTTCCGCAATTTCTTCATCAGTTGAAGTTACTTCGGTTTCTTTGTCGTTTTTCTTTTCTACCGAAGCCAAACGGGTTTCAACGGTATCTTTAACTTTTGCAGTTTTTACAACTGGTTTTTTAACGGTTGTCGCCACTCTTTCGGTAGAAACAATTTTAAGTTTTGAACCTAACATAACGGTGTTGGTTCGCATGCGGTTCCATTTTTTTAGTTCGGAAATAGAAACCCCGTAACGATTGGCAATTTCGCCTAAATTATCACCTCGTTTTACCGTGTGGTATTTGGTTTTGGTAACTAATTTAGAAGAGGCATAAGTTTCCGAATCGTCGTCATCTGTTGTATCTTGGTCTTTTTCTGCTTTAGCGGAAGCGACAGCTGTATTACTTTTTACAAAATAAGGCTTCTCTTTTTTATCGTCTTCAATTTTTGCGTAAGCGTAAATTTTATCTTCGTTTGAAGTAAAAGTAGCGATTTGTTCAAGTGGTAATCTTAAATAGCTATTTTGTCCTTTAATTACGGGAACCACATCTAATTTATAAGCCGGATTGAGCAATTTAATTTGAGATTCCGGAATGTCTAACAAATCAGAAATTTGCTTGAAAGTCATTTCGTTTTTTACCATCACGGTGTCCGTTGCAAAGTAGCTGATGGCTGCTTTTTTCGGTTCAATTCCGTGTTCTTTGTGGTATTCGTAAATATACATGGTAGCCAAAAATGCCGGAACATATCCTTGTGTTTCCTTCGGAAGGTGTTTGCGGATGTTCCAATAATTTTGTTTTCCGCCTGAACGACGGATGGCTTTTGAAACGTTTCCAGGACCCGCATTGTAAGAGGCCAAAACCAAATCCCAATCGCCAAAAATTTTGTACATATTCGACAAATATTGGCAAGCGGCTTCGGTAGCTTTAAGTGGATCGCTTCTTTCATCGATGTAAGAAGAAACGTCTAACTTATATTGTTTTCCGGTAGCGTACATAAATTGCCACAAACCTGTTGCACCAACTCTTGAACGTGCGTGAGGATTTAAAGCTGATTCTACTACTGCTAAATATTTAATTTCTAAAGGAACATCGTATTTTGCCAAAGCAGCTTCAAACATCGGGAAATAATATTCTGAAATGGCCATCAATCTTTCGTAAGATTTTTTGCGGTTTTTCAGGAAAGATTTGATGATATTTTCTAGTCCTTGGTTGTATTCGATGTTGAATGGCGAACGAGCGTCCATTTCTTTCAATCTTTGTTTTAACAAATCGGTAGAAAGATCGTAATCTACTTTTTCGTCCGGATTGAGGTTAGCAATATCATTTTCCATTGCCGAAAAAAGATCTTGATTAGTCAATTCGTTTATCCAAGCTTGATCTACACAAGATGCCATCGGATGTTCCACGAAAGTGCTTTTGATGGAATCCAAAACGGACATTTTAGGGGCTATTTCTTGCGGGATATTTTCCGTAGAAACATTTTCTTGAGCGAAAATATTTAAGGAGAAAAAAGGTACTAAAAGTAAGGCTGTTTTCGTTTTACTCATAAGGGAAATTTATAACTTCTTATATTTCAAATAATTATACAGTTTTGCAAACTTAACTTTTTATAACTTATTTAAAAACGATTTATTGTATTTTTTTATTTTTTTAACTTTCAATAGCAGCAATTCCCGGTAAGGTTTTTCCTTCTAACATTTCGAGCATTGCCCCACCACCAGTAGAAACGTAGCTCATTTTTGGCTCTAATCCAAATTGTTTCACTGCCGCAACAGAATCTCCTCCACCAACTAATGAAAAGGCTCCTTTTTGCGTTGCTTCGGCAATAGATTCTCCTAAACTAATCGTTCCTTTGGCAAAATTTTCCATTTCAAAAACCCCAACGGGACCATTCCACAAAACCGTTTTCGACTCTAAAATTACATTTTTGAAATTTTCTAAAGATTCCGGACCCGCGTCTAAACCTTGCCAACCGTCAGGAATTTCGTTCACTTTTACCACTTTGGTTTTGGCATCGTTATTAAAATCGTCAGCCGCGATTACATCTACCGGAAGGTGAACTTTTACATTTTTTTCTTTGGCTTTCGCCAAAATTTCTAAAGCCAAATCTTGCTTGTCATCCTCACAAATCGAGCCGCCAATTTTGCCGCCTTGCGCTTTAATGAAGGTGTAAGTCATTCCGCCACCCACAATTAAATGGTCAATTTTATCCAAAATATTTTCAATAACCGTGATTTTTGTCGAAACTTTCGAACCTCCTAAAATCGCAGTAACCGGTTTTTCAGAGTCTTTTAAAACTTTGTTTAAACTCTCAATTTCTTTTGCCAAAAGACTTCCGAAACATTTTTTCCCGTCAAAAAACTGAGCAATAATTGTAGTTGAAGCATGAGCTCTGTGAGCCGTTCCAAAAGCGTCGTTCACATAAATATCGCCTAATTTCGAAAGTTTTTTGGCAAATTCTTCATCACCTGCTTCTTCTTCCTTATAAAAACGAAGATTTTCGAGCAATAAAATTTCGCCCGGTTTTAAATCAGAAGCGGCTTTTTCTACTTTTTCGCCAACGCTATCGTCCACGAATTGTACTTCTTTTCCTAAAATTTCCGACGTTTTTTCTACAATATGTTTAAGAGAATATTTGTCTTCTTTTCCTTTTGGTCGTCCCAAATGCGACATCAAGATCACACTTCCTCCGTCGTTCAAAATTTTATCAATTGTTGGTTTTGCCGCTTCAATTCGGGTATCATCAGTAATTTTAAAATTATCGTCCAACGGCACATTAAAGTCAACACGAATAATGGCTTTTTTATCTTTAAAATCGAAATCGTTTAGCGTTTTCATGAAATATTTGAGTTTAAATTTTTGTAAAATGTGAATTACAAATATAGGGGTTTCGGGCAAAGCATAATGCAGAATTTTATTTTTCAACAAATTTATTCTCGGGAAATCGATTGCGTTATTGAGAAAAATTGTCACAATTTTACGAAAGTGAGATTACTAATTTTTCTGAAATTTTAATTCTCTTATATTTGCTCTATGCTTTTTTCAGAAATACTTGGCCAAGAACACATCAAAAGTCACTTAACCAAAAGTGCTGATTCCGGAAGAATTCCGCATGCACAACTTTTTGTAGGACCCGAAGGTTCAGGTACTTTGGCAATGGCGTTGGCTTATTCGCAATATGTTTTGTGTAAAAATAATAACAGCGAAAATAATTCTGGCAACGAAGCTTGTAATCTAAAATTTGCCCATCTTTCTCATCCGGATTTACATTTTATTTATCCAACTGTTACAACAGAAGAAGTAAAAAAACACCCGAAAAGCATTGATTTCATCAAAGATTGGCGCGAATTTATTTTGACCAATCCGTATGCTGGTTTGTTTGATTGGTACCAAAAATTAGACGCAAAAAATAAACAGGGCGAAATTAGAGTTGATGATGCGCAAGAAACATTGAAAGCGCTTTCGCTAAAAAGTTACGAAGGCGGTTACAAAGTGATGATTGTGTGGATGGCCGAAAAAATGAACATCGCGGCATCGAACAAATTGCTGAAAATTCTGGAAGAACCGCCGGAAAAAACGCTTTTTATTTTAATTGCCGAAGATGAAGAAGATTTAATCCAAACCATTCGGTCGCGTTGTCAAGTGCTTCATTTTATTGGTGTTCCCGAAAATGAAATTGCCAAAAAACTTATCGAAACTAAAAATTTGGAACCGAGAGAAGCGCAAAAGGTAGCGCATCAATCGCAAGGCAATTTCAATAAAGCTTTAAAATTATTGTCGGATGCAAACGAAGATGAACCGTTTGAAAAATGGTTTGTACTTTGGGTTCGTGCGGCTTTTAAAGCCAAAGGAAATGCAGCCGCCATTCACGATTTAATTTCCTGGAGCGAAACCATTGCTGGATTAGGTCGTGAGCCTCAAAAAAAATTCTTAAATTACTGCATGGAAATGTTTCGCCAAGCGTTATTGCTCAATTATCAGGCAACTTCGCTGGTGTATATGGAACCCAAAATTGAAAAATTTAAACTCGAAAATTTCTCTCCTTTTGTAAACGGAGCAAATATTGGCGATATTTACCACGAAATTTCTGAGGCCATTTACCACATCGAAAGAAACGGAAATGCCAAACTGATTTTAACCGATCTTTCTATAAAATTGACACGATTAATTCATAAAAAATAAAATTATGGAAAACACAGCTTCCCTCCTAATTCTCGCGTTTTTGGCCATCACTTTTTTACAATCCGGTTACGATAAAGTCATCGACTGGAACGGAAATGTTTCTTGGTTGAAAGGTCATTTTGAAAAAACTTTTTTGCGCAGCCAAGTACCATTTGCCTTACTAATTGTTTTGGTTTTAGAAATTGTTGCCGGCGTTTTTTCGGTGGCGGGAATTATTGAAATGCTTACTAAAGGCAATACTTTTTACGGTTATTACGGTTCGGTAGTTGCTTGTGTGGCGTTGCTTTTATTGCTTTTCGGACAAAGAATTGCCAAAGATTATGATGGCGCCAGAACCATTGCCATTTACTTTATTCCGGCGGTTTTGGGCGTTTTTTTAATGCAATAATTTACAGCGAAGCTTTATAAAATCGGAGTTCGTCCCACGAAAAAGTTTCTCCGTATTTTTCTTTTAAAGGCGTGAGCGAAAGTTCGTCATAACCTTCAAAAGCTTTAGCAAGCTCCACAATTTTGTCATCCGGAAGAATTTCTGTTAGGGCAATTTTTTTGCTTTGAATTAATTTCGAAATATGACTTGCGATTGTTTGGTTGGTTAATTTTCGCAATGCCGCAATTTCTTCCAACGAATTTTTGGCTTGCCATAATTCAAACGTTTCTTCGTAGGTAGATTTTTTCTCTTTTTTCGGTTTTTTTTCTTTTTTAGAATAACGAGAAACCGCAAAATCTTCTTCAATAAGATGTTGGTTTTCAGCTTTGAAAATCGTTTTTACTTCTTCAATTTTGTTATTTCTATACTTTAAAACTTTCGCCGAAATTAAATTTTCCTTATTAATTTCTTTATTATTTAGCATTAATTCTACCAATTTTTCTGCCTTAAATAATCGAAGTACGGCTTTGGTTTGCAATTCTTCGAGTAATGCAAATTCTTCATAAATGGCTTTTGCTTTTTTGATTTGCCCAACTTGTAAAAGCTTGTACAGCAAGCCTTCAACTAATTTATCTTTTTTCGGAAAAAAATAATTTTGCGCAGCATAAAATCTTTCTGAAATATTGTTAAGGTCGAAGTTTTCCGGCAAAAATAAATAATCGAGTTGCTTGATGAATTTTTCGGCGTGAATGGACATTTCATCGAACAAAGCCGAAGATTCCTGAGCCCATTTTTGAAACTGATTTTTCCCGGATTTCTCCGAAGTTTCGCTATAACTAAAACGGTGATTCCGCCATTCTTGCGCGAGATTTTTCCAATTAAAACTTTCCTTGAGATATTCCCTAAAATAAATTTTCGTTTCGATTTGAAGGGAATCTGCCAATTGGCTTTCGCAAGCTTTATTTTTGGCATAATCCATCACTTCGGCATCATTAGAAATTCCGTTCATGTTAAGCGGAGAAAGCAAAACGAGCCCGTTTAACGAACGAAGTCGAGACAACGCAACATAGGCTTGTCCGGGCAAAAAAACGTCCGATACATCAATCGCGGCTTTATCAAACGTGAGGCCTTGACTTTTGTGAACCGTAATTGCCCACGCCAGTTTGATGGGGTAATGCTGAAAAGTACCTAAAAGCTCCTCATCAATTTCTTTAGTGTGAGGGTTAACTGTATAACGAATGTTGCGCCATTCGTAGCGTGAAACTTCAATAGTTTTTTTTTCTTCCGGGAAATTGACTAAAATTTCATCTTGTGAAACTGAAAATATAACGCCCATTTTTCCGTTGAAGAAATTTTTTTCGCCTGAAATATCGTTTTTGATAAACATGACTTGTGCGCCTTTTTTCAACAAAAGACTTTCTTCCACCGGAAAAATTTTCTCTGGAAAATCGCCAACGATTTGCGGTGTAAATTTAAACTGTGGACTTGCAATTTCGGCAAGTGCTTGGTAATTAATTGTGTCGGCTTTGTGATTATGGGTGGTAAGCGTGATGAAACCCGGATTTTGTTTTAAATTAAAATTTGGATTCACCAATTGATTTAAAACGTTGACATCTTTGGTTTCCACCAAATTATTCCGCAGATTGTTGAGAATGCCGATGAAAATATCGTCGGTTTGGCGGTAAATTTTCGATAGTTCTACGTACAACGGCGGATTTTGCTGCAAAATTCGGGCGTGAAAGAAAAATTTTCCCGTGTAATAATTTCGCAAAATATTCCATTCTTCGTGTTTGATGACGGGCGGCAATTGCAATAAATCGCCAATAAAAAGCATTTGAACGCCACCAAATGCTTGTTGGTTTTTTCTTACTTTTTTCAGCATAAAATCCATAGCGTCAAGCAAATCGGGACGTAACATGCTGACTTCGTCAATGATTAATAATTCTAAATTTCTGAATACCGCTTTTCGCATAGCACTCATTTTAAAGTGGCGACTTAGGCTGTTTTTGGTTTCGAATTTTAAATTATTTTGGGCAAAAAAATCTGCATTGTTTTCCGGAATAAAAGCACTTAGCGGCAACTGAAACATCGAGTGAATGGTCACGCCTCCAGCATTTAAAGCCGCAATTCCAGTTGGAGCAACGACAGCAGTATTTTTGTGGGTAACTTTAATAATTTCGTGCAACAAAGTGGTTTTTCCGGTTCCGGCTTTTCCGGTTAGAAAAATGTTTTTGTTGGTTTGGTTGATAAATTTCAGGGTGAAATTTCCGGCTTCTGAAAACTGCATCTGCGTATATTTTGCGTAAGCGGAAAAATACAATTTTTGTGATGAGCTTGCAAAAAAAAACCTCTGGAATTACAGAGGTTCATGTTTTATTTTTTTTCGGCTTCGGTAGTAGCCGGTGCTTTTTCTTCTTCTTTTGCTGGCGCTTTGTATTTATCGTTCAGCTCTTTTAAGATTTTATCGGTGATGTCTAAACCGTCTTTTCCATATAAAATGGTTGATGCTTCTCCGGTTCCATAAATGTAAGTGTAACCGTTTTTCTTACCATAATCTTGGATGAATTTTTTCATACGGCTTTTCATTGAATCCATTTCAACACCGCTTTCATCTTGCAGTTGACGCATCATGGATTGTTGTGCATAAGTCAATTCTTGCTCACGTTTTTGTAGTTCTGCGCCTTTTCTTTGAGCCCATTCTGGTCCGTTAGCTTGTGCATTTCTTTGAAAATTTTGTGCTTCTTCTTGGAAACGTTTTACTTGCTGGTCTAATTCTCTTCCCATTGTTTCGCCTTTTTGCTTGTATTTGGCCTGAAGATCTTTAGATTCCGTATATTTTTCCATTAATTCTACCGTATTTACGTAAGCGGTTTTTTCGGTAGCGGTTTTGACTTGCTCTTCTTTGTTGCACGAAAACAAACTGAAGGCTATTGCAAATGCAACAATTGTTTTTTTCATTGTTTAAATTTTTTGTGGGTTCAAAAGTAAAAAAAAATAATCAGAAACTTGATTTGTACAAAATTATCGTTGAATCCTTAATTATTAAATTTATTTATACGTTTAATTTTTGTGATAAATTATATTGATTGAAATTAACTTTATAACATTAGCGCTATTGGATTTATTTCGAAAAGAAATGGTTTTACCTGATTGAGCTCGTTTAAATTGAAAATTGGGCTTTATTTTACGTTTTTGTTGTTTTTGATGACATAAATTAGCGAGGAGTATTCAAAAGTGCGACTCGCCATTCGGTTTGATTTTAATCCGATGTGAAATGCTTTAAGAAAATTCATTTTCCCGGTTTTGTATTTTTCGGAAAGTAAACTCACATAAAATGCATCAAATTTCATAGGTAAAATATCCGTGACTTTCATTTCATGCTGAGCAAATATTTGTTTGATTGCCGTTTTTGAAAAATGCCAAAGGTGTCTTGGCACATCATAGGCTGCCCAAAATTCTTTGTAATACTGTGCATCATAAGAATTAAAATTGGGAACTGCTACAATTAGCACACCTTCTGGTTTTAATAATCTTTTGAGTTCTTCAATTTGCAAATTGTAATCTGGAACATGTTCTAAAACATGCCACATGGTAATCACATCAAAAGAATTTTCTTCTAAGTTCTTAGTTTCGGAGAAAATTTCTAAACCTTTTTGAATGGCGATATTGCGGGCTTTTTCATTAGGTTCTACCCCGATGGTTTGCCAGTCGTTATTTTTTGCAGCTAATAAAAAATCACCCGTTCCGGCACCCAAATCGAGCAAAATTCCTTTGTCACTTTCAGCATTTATAAGGGAAATTTTTTCGTTTAAAGCGATATTTTTTACAAAATGATACATTTTTTCAAATAAGGAACGCTTATTATCCGTATGAGAAATATAATCGTCACTTTCGTAATATTTAGGTAAATCTGAAGCGTTTGGAACTGGAATCGTCTGCAATACATCTAACTCTGGATGAAGTACCAAATGAAATGTTTCTTTGGAAACGGAATGGTCGATAACTTTTAAAAAATCTTTCATTTAAAAATTTAAGTATTCGTCTTTTAAATTCTTTAGATATTGGGTGGAAATTTGATAGTATAATGAATTAGGATTTAAGGCATCTTCGTTTTGATCGCTAACCAATGAAACTGCTAAAAATACTGACTGATTTCCTACAACATTTGCGATTGTTTCTTTATTTATGGCAGCAAAATTATTATAACCAAAGTATTTTTCAAATTCATTATGTTCGTAAATAATGAGTTTAAAGCGGGTTTCGTTAATAGTTATCCAAATTTCATTTGCAAGAAAGTTATTCAAATTATATTTTACCGCTACAAATTGCTGAAAGGGTACATTTCGCAAGTTATTTTCGAATATAAATGCATTAAGTGGTTTAGTTCCCAAAATTTCTTTACCATTTTCAGCGATATAATAATCATCAATCTGATATCCGATTTTGCCAATACTACAAGAAGTACATAAAAAAAATATCGTAAAAATCATTGGCAATACCGATGAATAAAGGGATTTATATTTTCGTTCCACGTGAAACATTATCTTCCCATATGAATTAATAGTACAGAAATATCGCTTGGTGAAACACCGCTAATTCTGGAAGCTTGTGATAAAGTAACGGGTCGGATTTTTTTAAATTTTTCTCTGGCTTCAAATGAAAGCGACTTTATTTTATCATAATCGAAATTTTCTGGGATTCGAACCTCTTCCAGACGGGTTAATTTATTGGCATTATTTTTTTCTTTTTCAATATATCCCGAGTATTTTACTTGAATTTCAGCTTGTTCTAAAATTTCTTCGTCTAAATCTCTTTCTGAGACATAGTTTGCCACTTTTTCGAACTTTAGAATATCCACTAAATTGATTTGTGGACGAGAAAATATTTTAAACATCTTGTCAGGTTGAGAAATCTTTGCAGATCCATTTGCTTCGAGAATAGGATTCGTTTCATCAACAGTTACAGATGTTTCTTTGAAGAAATCAACCAAATCGCTCGATTGCTTTTGTTTTATTTCCATTTGACGCAAACGATCGTCGCTAGCCAAGCCAATTTCATGGGCTTTTGGCGTTAATCGGAAATCGGCGTTATCTTGTCGTAAAAGGGTTCTATATTCCGCTCGTGACGTAAACATTCTGTAAGGTTCTTCGGTTCCTTTTGTGATTAGATCGTCGATTAAAACGCCAATATAAGCTTCGTCACGTTTTAAAATTAATGGTTCTTTTTCATGTACTTTTAAGTGTGCATTGATTCCCGCCATTAAACCTTGAGAAGCGGCTTCTTCATAACCTGTTGTACCATTGATTTGCCCAGCGAAATACAGGTTTTCTACCAATTTAGTTTCTAAGGTATGTTTCAATTGTGTTGGTGGAAAATAATCATATTCGATGGCGTAACCTGGACGGAAAAATTTCACGTTTTCGAACCCTTCAACGGAACGTAACGCTTTAAACTGAACTTCCTCTGGCAAGGAAGTAGAAAATCCGTTGACATAAACCTCAACCGTGTTCCAACCTTCCGGTTCAACAAATAATTGATGACGTTCTTTATCAGCAAAGCGATTGATTTTATCTTCAATAGACGGACAATATCTTGGTCCTAAACTTTGAATTCTGCCATTAAACATTGGTGAACGATCAAAACCTTCGCGTAAAACCTCGTGGACTAATGGTGATGTATAAGTCATGTGACATGCTTTTTGAACAGCCAAAGGTTTTGTAATGTTAGAATAAGAAAATTTTCCCGGTTTTTCGTCGCCTGGTTGTTCTGTCATTTTTGCGTAATTTAACGAACGGCCGTCAACACGCGGCGGTGTTCCGGTTTTCATTCTTCCGGCAGTAAATCCAGCGCGAACTAAATCTTCTGTGATGCCGTAAGCGGCTCCTTCTCCTGCTCTACCTCCACCAAATTGTTTTTCGCCAATATGGATTAATCCATTCAAAAAAGTTCCATTAGTTAATACCACCGATTTGGCTTTAATTTCCACTCCTAACGAAGTGACGATTCCGGTAACTTTATGGTTTTCGATCAATAGACCGCAAACCATTTCTTGGTAAAAATCGAGGTTTGGGGTTTGCTCCAACATCAAACGCCACTCTTCGGCGAAACGCATTCTGTCGCTTTGGACTCTTGGCGACCACATAGCAGGACCTTTAGATTTGTTGAGCATTTTGAACTGTATAGCAGTTTTATCTGACACAATTCCAGAGTAACCTCCTAGCGCATCAATTTCGCGTACGATTTGCCCTTTGGCGATTCCTCCCATTGCAGGATTACATGACATTTGCGCAATGTTTTGCAAACTCATGGTAACCAACAAAGTTTTGGAACCGAGATTTGCGGCAGCAGCCGCGGCTTCTGAACCTGCGTGTCCGGCACCAACTACTATTACATCATATTTATCTTGAAACATTTTTCTCTTGTTAATTATATTTGTTCCACGTGGAACAGTGTGTGTTTTTTATCCTAAAGATTACTGAAATGCAACCCTGTTTTTCTCATAGCCCCGATTGGAGAAAATATCCTTTTTTAAAGTGAAGCGATAGCGAAGGCTAAAAAAGATATTTCGGAAAGCGGGAATTACGATGGCAAACAAAAACCAAGCCATTCGCTCTAAAAAATAATTATTGTTCCACGTGGAACATTTTTATTTTTTCGTCTTCTTTTTGGCGCATCAAAATCTCTTGTTCGGGCGACTTGTCTTTGTAACCGCAATAGTGTAAAACACCGTGAATGATGACGCGACGGAGTTCTTCATCGAACGATACCTCGAAATCTTGGGCATTGTCAGCAACGCGTTCTACCGAAATGTAAATATCACCGTGGATCTCGTTTCCTACGGAATAGTCGAAACTGATGATGTCGGTTAGCGTATCGTGATTGAGATACTCCAGATTGATTTGGTGTAGATAATCGTCATTGCAAAAAATATAATTTATCTCGCCTTCGGTTTTATTTTCTGAGGCAATGACACGCGAAATCCAGTTGGTAAAATCGGCTTTATTTGCGATTTCAAAATCGGTTTCGTAGTTAAAGCTAATCATTGTTTTTAAAATATTCTTGAACCTTTTGGTTGTAATTTGGCCGCAAAGGTAGTGATTGCCTGTTTAATATTTCAATACTATTTAAATATTGGCGTAAAGCGAGTGGAATTTCACCGGGTTGCGAACCGTAATCTTTTTTATTGGTTTGGGATTGGCGTTTGGTGTCTTCACCCTGTTGCTGAATGGCTTTTTCGAGCTTGAGCAGTTCGTGTTTGAGGTTAAGCATTTTTTGCAGGGTTTGGTTTGTAAAACCTTTGTTAAGTAAATCTTTTTCGATTTGTTTCATTTGGTTCAAAGTATTTTGACCACTGTTTCCCATTCCATTTTTCTCCAATTCATTTTGGAGTGCTTCGCGGAGGCGTTGCTGTTCTTTATATATTTCTAGGATTTTTTCAGCGTTTCCTTCACCATCATTTCCTTGTGTACCGTTTTTGCCGGACTTGCCATCTTTGCCTTTTCCGGGTTGTTCGCCTTCTTTACCTTCTCCTTCATTTTTTCCATCTTCTCCATCACCTTCTTCCATACCCTCTTTCATTTTTTCACCAAGTCCTTGTTGTTTTTGGATAATGTCTGGCAATTGCATGCCTTCACCTTGCCCAGGTTTTGGCTTGCCCATTCCCATTCCTGACATTTGCATTTGCATATTATTTAAAGCGTTGCTTAAAAAATCAGCTAATTTATTTGCGGAAGAAACCGCGTATTGCTGGTGCGAAACTCCTTTAGAAATTTGGGCTTCTACAAGCGTTTCAAGAGCTTTATCAATGCTGTAATGTACATTTCCAATTTCCTTTGTTACCTCTTCGGCAATTTTTGGATTACGAAGCGACATGGCAAATAAACTATCGTCCACATGCTTGAATTGTTGCTTTAAATCTTGTTGAACTTTTAAGTGTTTATTAAACGAAAGCGAACCACGTTTTTGAGTTTTAAATTCTTTCATAACATCTTCTTGAGCAAAAGAGTAAGCCAGTAAATTATCGAGGATTTGACGCAACATTTTCACGTCTTCTTCCAGTTGTTCCTTTTCGCCTCCCATCATCATGTCTTTCATATTGCCACTCATTTGTTTCATTTTTTGAGCCGCACTCTTTTGCTTTGGTTTCGCTTTAGGTTTGTTGTCTTTTTTGAGTTCATCAGAAGCGTTTTGCATATCTTGCTCAATACTTTGCTCTGTTTTTTCATCTTCAGGAAGTTCCATTGGCTTCTTTAAATCCTGGTTTTCTTTTTGTAAATCTTTTAATTCCTTTTGAATTTGGTCAAACTCTTTTTGGATTTGGTCTTGTTTTTCGGCAGAATTTTGCTGGTCGTTTTGCGATAACTTCTCCTGTTTCTCAGCAAGCTTTTCTAATTTTTCCGCCAATTGTTCCGCTTTTTTCTGAACGTAAAAACGCTTGGTCAACTCCACCAGTTGTTCCAGATTTTTGGCTTGGTTTTTTCCGGCTTGTTTAAATTTATCCATTTTATCAAACAATTCTTCCTCTTTCAGTTTCTCTGACAACTTTTTGAGTTCGTCTAAAAGTTTTTCGTTTTTCTCAGCCTCCTTTTCAGCGTTTTCTAAACGTTTTTGAAGTTCTTCTTTTTGTGGGTCTTTTTCGTCAGCTTTAAATTTTTCCAAATTGTTTTCGAGCTTTTTAGAAAATTCTTTCATCATTTGCTCTTGTTGTTTCTGGCGTTGGATAAAATCATTTATTTTTTGCAAATCTTTGTGTTCGAGCGATTGCGTTTCTTTTCCTAACTTTTGCAACTTCTCTAACTCAGATAATTGTTTGTCTTGGTCTTTGATGGATTTTTCAAGTGAATTGATATTGTCATTTTGCTGTTCCAAATTCTGTTGTTGTTTTTCTTCTACCGTACTAATTCTATCAGAAAACACTGATGATTTTGTAGATTTGAATTGGTGCAATACATCATTATCAAAAATTTCAAAATAATAATCATAAGAAACTCCTTCGGTTAATTGTAAATTTCCTGGGAAACGAAACACAAATTGATCGAAGTTGGCATTTTTAACTTGAAGATTGGCGCGTTTTGCCTGTTTTTCCTGACCTTTAGGATAATAAACAACTTGTAATTTACTTAAACCATAATCGTCCGAAACTTGCCCGACAATTACGTTTTGTTCCAACTTTAAACTATCTGGAGCGTGATTAGCGGAAATTGTTGGGAATTGATCTTTAACAGTTGTGATTTGATAGTTTAGTTTTTCGTGGTGTTTGATGTTTTTATTTGAGGTAAGAATCTGATAATCTGTATTTTGATTGATTTTTTTTGAAATTTGAAAAGTCGCCTCTTTTTGACCAAAAGTCGAAAAGTGCGTACCATCAGACCATTCCACTTTATTGGTGGCCAAAGCCGAAACCTGCCAAATGACATTTGTACCTTCCGGAACGACAGCATTTCCTGAACCTTCAACTGTTTCTGATTTTCTTTGCAAATAGGAAGGAAATTGTAAAATCATTTTGAGATTAGAAATTGTAGGAACTGCCACCACATTCAATTGGTAATTTTGCGAAGTAATTTGATTGGCTTCTATGTGGAAATTTTTGCTTTCAGTTATTTGCGAAAATTTATATTCGAAAATTCCAGGTTCAATCATTTCCATAAAATAACTTTCGCCATCGAGATAAATCATCGCATTTTCTGGAACGACTTTTCCCACGGTTTTTATTTTCAAAATAAAATCATTGCCTTGTTGAGTTTGCAAAGATTTATTTTCCACCATAAAAACAAATGGAGCCGGAGGCGTGTAACGCTCGTTATAGTTGACAACACGCGTGAAACTTTGGGTAATCACATCGCTATTTCCGGAAATCAAGAAAAATAAAATCAATAAAACCGGAATGGCAGCCCAAGGCAAATATTTTACATTTCCTTTAAAATTAATGGCATTGCCAAATGGAATGGGGTTGAGATTTTTTGCTTTTTGTTCGATTGAAGCCAATAATAATTCTGAATTAGATTTTTGTTCCGAATTGGCTAATTGCAGAAAATTCTTCAGCTTGTCATCAACTTCCGGAAAATGGTTTCCGATGATTTGCGAAGCGTCATTATAATCGATTCCTTTCTGTAATTTGAATAATTTAAAAATTGGAAACAAAATAAATCGGAATAATAACAAGACTTCTACTCCAACGAAAAGCCAGAATAAAATGGTTCTACCAGTGGGTTTCAGCCACAAAAAATATTCCACAAAAAGCGTAAAGAGTAAGTACAGCAATCCTAAGCCCACAAAAAATATTAATCCTTTGAGGAGTTCATTGGTATAAAACTTTTTGATGAAAGCTTCTAATTTGTCGTATATCAGCGATTTATTTTCCAAAATTCTATATCGTTAGTTTATAACCGATAAATGTAGTGATTTATGATTTATGATTTATGATTTATGATTTATGATTTATGATTTATGATTTTAGATTTTAGATTTTAGATTTTAGATTTTAGATTTTAGATTTTTAGATTTTTGGATTTTTGGATTTTTAGATTTTCGTTTGAAAGTTGCTTTCTTAAAACTGTAAACGATAAACCTAATCTCCTAAAAACTCACTACTGCAAACTCCCAACTAAATCTTATCTTTGCAAAAAATTTTAAAAAAATGTCTAAACCTGTTCGTGTTCGTTTTGCGCCAAGTCCAACGGGACCTTTGCATATTGGTGGTGTGAGAACTGCCCTTTTTAATTATCTGTTTGCCAAAAAAAATGGCGGGACTTTTTACCTTCGTGTGGAAGATACTGATCAAAACCGTTTTGTTCCTGGAGCTGAAAAATACATAATGGAATCGCTGGAATGGTTAGGTATTGCTCCTGATGAAACGGTTGGAAAAAACGAAAAATTTGGTCCTTATCGCCAAAGTGAACGAAAGCATTTATACAAAGAATACGCGGATCAATTGATTAAAAGCGGTTGGGCTTATTATGCTTTTGATTCGGCAGAAAAATTAGACGAGCTTAGAAAAATTGACGAAGCTAACGGAAAAACTTTCATCTACAACCACAGTAATCGCGAGCACTTAGACAATTCCTTGACAGTTGATGCAGTTGAAGTAGCGAAAAGAATTTCGGCTGGAGCAGATTATGTCATTCGTTTTAAAACTCCGGTGGGAGAAATTTTGGAACTAAATGACATGATTCGTGGTGATGTAAAATTTGATACAAATTTATTAGACGATAAAGTTTTGTTCAAAAGTGATGGCATGCCAACGTATCATTTGGCGAATATTGTGGACGATCATTTAATGGAAACTTCTCACGTAATTCGTGGCGAAGAATGGTTGCCTTCTCTCCCACTTCACGTTTTATTGTATCGTGCTTTTGGTTGGGAAGCACCAAAATTTGCGCATTTGCCATTAATATTAAAACCGGTTGGAAACGGAAAATTATCGAAACGCGATGGCGACAAATTGGGTTTCCCGGTTTTTCCTCTGGAATGGAAAGATCCAGTTTCTGGTGAAACTTCTTCGGGTTATCGAGAAAAAGGATTTTTACCGGAAGCTGTAATTAACTTTTTAGCGCTTTTGGGTTGGAGTTCCGGAACGGATCAGGAATTATTTACTTTAGACGAATTGGTGAATGTTTTCGATTTGTCACGCGTGAACAAAGCTGGAGCCAAATTTGATCCGGAAAAAAATAAATGGTTCAACCACCAATATTTTCAAAGAGCAGATAATGCTGTTTTAGCCAAAGATTTTTCGCATGAATTATTACAAAAAGGCATCAATAAACCAATTGATTTCGTAACCGAAGTGGTTCGTTTAGTAAAAGAGCGTGCGACATTTGCTTCTGAATTATGGGATTTGTCGGCGTTTTTCTTTGAAGCACCAATTGCTTACGACGAAAAAGCTTCAAAAAATTTCAAGCCAGAAACCGAAGATTTAATGCAGCAATTGACTGTTGTCCTAGAAAATATTTTGGATTTTTCTTCAGAAAATATTGAAAACACGGTAAAATGTTGGATGACTGAAAACGAAATTGGCATGGGGAAAATTATGCAACCGTTGCGATTGAGTTTGGTAGGTTCGTTAAAAGGACCACATTTGTTTGACATTATTGCGATGATTGGGAAAGAGGAAACTATTACGAGAATCAACAAAGCAATTGAAAATTTTAAATAAACCTGAAAGCCTTTCGAAAAAACGAGAGGCTTTTTTATTTGTAAAAAAATAATTATATTTCCTCACAAACATTAAAAACCTTTATCATGGAAAACATTGGCATGTATATTTTTTTATTCTTCGCCTTTTTTATTTTTCTGTCTTCGTTTTTTACAGTGAAGCAGCAAACAGCGGCAATCATCGAAAGATTCGGTAGATTTCAAAGCATTCGGCATTCGGGATTACAACTCAAAATTCCGATTGTAGATAAAATTGCGGGAAAAATCAACCTAAAAATCCAACAGTTAGATGTCATCATCGAAACTAAAACCAAAGAAAATGTTTTCGTGAAAATGAAAGTTTCAGTACAATTTAAAGTGATTCAAGACAAAGTATATGAAGCATTTTACAAACTCGAATATCCTCACGATCAGATTACTTCGTACGTATTTGATGTGGTTCGTGCCGAAGTTCCAAAACTAAAATTAGATGATGTTTTTGAAAGAAAAGACGATATTGCCATTGCCGTAAAACGCGAATTGAACGAAGCTATGACGACTTATGGTTACGATATCATCAATACGTTAATTACCGATATTGATCCGGATATTCAGGTAAAAAACGCTATGAACCGCATCAATGCTGCTGATAGAGAAAAATCGGCTGCAGAATATGAAGCAGAAGCTGGAAGAATTCGTATCGTTGCCAAAGCAAAAGCCGAAGCCGAAAGTAAAAGATTGCAAGGACAAGGTATTGCAGATCAACGAAGAGAAATCGCTCGTGGATTGGTAGAAAGTGTGGACGTTTTGAACAAAGTTGGGATAAATTCTCAAGAAGCTTCTGCCCTGATTGTGGTAACGCAACATTATGATACGTTGCAAGCCATTGGAGCTGATGCCAATTCTAATTTAATTTTATTACCAAATTCTCCACAAGCCGGAAGCGATATGCTGAACAATATGGTGGCATCTTTCACGGCAAGTAACCAAGTTGGTGAAGCCATGAAAAAAGCATCTCGAGAAAATAAAGGAAACGAAAAACGCAATTATCCGAAACCGCCACAATTGCCGGAAAGCGATAATCCAGACGATTACGATTCTACTAAATAAAATTTTGTTATTATTTTTTTTATAATTATATAACAAACATTATCGATATTGTTGTTTAACTAATTAATTTTAAAAAAATGAAAATCAAAAATTTTAAAAGCCGGAGCGATTTTATCTATCGCTACAATGTCGTTAACTCTGATGTCGTTTAGCGATTCAAATTCCAGAAAACCTTTTACAGGTGAAAAAGTTGAAACAATTGATGTAGATTGTGGAAGTGGATGTACATGCACTTACACAATTACGACTCAGTACGTTTTTTGGATTAATGTAGGAAGTACTAGAGAATTGACAAAAACTTCTTGTCCTGAGTAATTAACAAGATAGTGCCAGACGTGGCACTATATTTTTTTTAGAAGATGCAAAAAATTTATAATTATGTAATCGCATTTTTATTTCTCTCCAGTTATGGTCAGGAGAAATGTACGATATTTGTTACAGACTCATCAAAAAATCCCTTAGAAAGCGTATTATTGCTAAACCTTCAAAATCAAAAGTTTGCTTATTCAGATTCAACCGGAAAAGTTTCAATAGAAGCAAGTAATTTAAACGATTCTTTAAAATTATCATTACCTTCTTTTGAAGAAAAGAAATTAACTTTTGAAGATTTACATCTAGCAAATGGGCAAGTTATTTTACAATCAAAACCTATATACTTAGATGAGATTGTAATTGAAAGTAATGAAGATATTTCGTTCGAAATTTCTGGAAAGAAAAAGTACTATTCTTCTTTTATCAGTAACGGTGGTGCTTTAGTTTCTGGTTATTTGCACAAAAAAAAAACAAGCTACAACAAACTTAAATCGGTTACTTTTAAATTTGATAAACCACAGTCTTCGGTCGATTCGAAAATTAGGTTAGTAATTTTGGAACAATCAACTTTAATGCCTATAAAGGAATATAGACTAAGCGAAGAAATTTCGGAAGAAGTAATCCTTGATGTTGATTCTTTCACAGAATTTGAACAAGGTAAAAATTATCTAATAGGATTTGAGCTTGTAGGAAATTCTAAAAACGAAGTAAAAGTTTTATCTTCATCTGTAAAAAATGCCGCTACTTACATTAAGCCAAAACCATTTTCTAAATGGACACCGCTTGAGAAGAATCGACCAACCTTCATTATTAATTACAAATTAACTTTCACCAAATAAAAAGAGGCCAATCGGCCTCTTTTCTTTTTTATCAAAAATCAAGCGTTTAAAGCTTAAAAATCTTTTTAAATAAATAAGTTACTCCCAAATTTTTTATCGGTCCAGAAAGCGCTCCTAAAACATTCACAGCAGTTCCGGGAACAGTTCCTAAGATATTTTTGGCAGTAATACTGTCTTTGGTGTCTTCAAAACTTAATTTCAGTTTTTCGTGCGCTAATTCTTTCTCAACCTTCAAAATTTCCAGGTCGCGATTAATTTCTTCAAATGAGGTGTAAATTTTTTTAACTTCCATGTCATTAAAATTTGTTCAACACTTTTCTCGAAAACTTTTTCATAATCGAACCTTGAAAAAGCTGACTCGAAAATTTTAGCGCCAAAAATCCAAAAATTAAATAAATAACGCCTACAATTAAAAATCCAAGGGCAAAACTATCCATTGCATTCCCAATTGTAAGCGCTAAGGCAATCGAAAAAAACAAGACAGTGAACAAAACTGCAATGGCAAAAAGAGCATATTTTACCGTAGCTTCTAAACCTTTCATGGCAATTTTAAAGCCGAAAAGTTTGTAATACGCCACATTAGCATCAAAAAGTTCTTTTACACGATCTTGCAGTTCATCAGTGTTTTCTCTAATTTTTTCAAAAGCCATAAATCAAGATTTTTTTATTTTTTAGCAGATTCAGCTTGCGCTTTCAAGTCGGTCAACTTTTTTTCCAAAGCTGCAATCACATCTTCTTTTTTGTCTTGAGCATTAGCAACCAATTCATCAAAACCAGTTTCAAGATCTACTTTCGCACGGCTAAATTTATTTTTCACCTGATCTTGTAACGAATTAAATTTATTTTTCAGGTCGTCCTTTTGAGAATCGAAACCATCTTTAATTTTTTTTCTGGTCTTGTCGCCTTTATCTGGCGCAAATAAAACCCCAATTGCTGCTCCAATCGCAGCACCTGCAACAATCCCGATAAGCGTGTTTGATTTAGACATAACTTTTTCTTTTTTTTAGGTTAATAAATTAAAGATACATCAAAATTTAACATTTACGTGTTAATAAGCAGTTAAAGTATTTCTCTGTTGTTTTTAAAGAAACCCAACGGCATTACTTTTTTAAACTTTATTCCTGCTTTCCCCACTATAAACTTCCGAAAAAAAAGGAGAAAAAACAATCTTGGAGGTTTCTTTTAAACTTCAGGCTAATTTTTAGTGCTAAAATTAAATAAACTGCTTTATTTCCACTAAAAATATTCACAACATCCAAACACATCACGAATCAAAATTATCGCTTTAAAAACCATTTATGAAAGCCGATTTTAATCATTTAAACAAATAGAAATTCATTTCACAATAGAAATTTTAAATAATAAAAAAGCTCCCAAAAATTAGGAGCTTCTTATAAGATTTATTGATAGTTTTTACTACCATCCGATTTTTTAAAAATTATTCAACAATTTTAAAACCGCTTCATTTTTTTCTGAAGATTTCATCTCTTTCAATTGGTCTTTAAAATCTGAAAAAAAAACTTCATCTTTTTGTAAATTTTTGATTACCTCCATTCTCACAAAAGGCGATTCGCTTTTTAGTGAAAACGAATATAATTTTTGTAATACTTCGGGTTCAATTTCTGCTGGTTTGAGGTTAGAATATTTCAACAATAAATTGGCAAAGAAAAGTGACGCTTTGTTGTTGTTTACGTTTTTCTTGAAACTATTTTGCAACAAACTATAACTGGTAATTTTAGCCAACTCCTCTCCTATTTTGGTTTCAATCGCATCTCGTTCTGCATCATTATCAACCTTGAAATATTTGTTCAAATCCTTCAAAGAATTGTTTACAATATTTTCTTCTTTTTTGCCTTTTTCCTCCCAAGAATCTTTTAAAGTAACCGTTCTGTTGAAAACCAATTTTTCAGCGGTAGCATCTTTATCAACCGTAAAATATCCTACTCGTTGAAACTGAAATTTATCTTCAACGTTGGCATCTTTCAAACTTGGTTCTACAAATCCTTTGGTGATTTTCAAAGATTCTGGATTTACAAATTCTAAGAAATCTTTTCCTTTGTGTGTATCCGGAGATTCATCGGTAAACAAACGGTCATACAAACGAATTTCGGCTTCAACCGCATGTTTTACAGAAACCCAATGTAAGGTTCCCGCTACTTTTCTTTGACTGGCTTCTGTCCCACTTCCGCTTAAACTTTCTTCATCATAGGTTGCATGAATTTCGGTAATATTTCCGTTGGCATCTTTTACAACACTTTCACCTTTAATGATATAAGCATTTTTAAGGCGAACTTCTTTTCCTAAAGTCAATCGGAAAAATTTTCCCGTAGCTTCTTCCATAAAGTCTTCTTTTTCTATAAAAATTTCTCTCGAAAAAGGTACTTTTCTAAAACCAGCATTTTCATCTTCCGGATTATTTTCGGCGTCAAGCCACTCTTCTTTTCCTTCTGGATAATTGGTAATAACCAACTTTACTGGATCAATAACCGCCATGACTCGTGGCGCAATTTTGTTCAAATCTTCGCGAATGCAAAATTCTAAAACCGAAACATCAATCAAATTATCGCGTTTGGCAATCCCGATGGTTTTGGCAAAATTTCTCAAGGAAGCAGCCGTATAACCACGTCTTCTCAAGCCAGAAATGGTGGACATTCTGGGATCATCCCAACCATTTACATATTTTTCTTTTACCAATTGTTGTAATTTTCTTTTACTCACAACTGTATGCGAAAGATTTCTTCTGGCAAACTCACGTTGTTTCGGTCGGATTTTTTTATCGTCATAAATTTGGTCCAAAAACCAATCATATAATTCTCTATGTGGCAAAAATTCGAGCGTACAAAAAGAGTGCGAAATATTTTCTAAATAATCACTTTCACCATGAGCCCAATCATACATTGGATAAATTTTCCAATCATTTCCGGTTCTGTGGTGATGTTTATGCATGATGCGGTACATGATGGGATCACGCATCAGCATGTTGGTGTGTTTCATGTCAATTTTAGCTCGAAGAATATGTGTTCCTTCCGGAAATTCTCCGTTTTTCATTCTTTCAAACAAATCTAAATTTTCTTCAACCGAGCGATTTCTGTAAGGCGAATCGACTCCTGGAACAGTAGGCGAACCTTTTTGCGTAGCCATTTCTTCAGAAGTTTGACTATCAACATAAGCTTTTCCTTTTTTAATCAATTCTACAGCCCAATCATACAACTGCTGAAAATAATCAGAAGCGTAACATTCGTTTGCCCAATTGTAGCCCAACCATTTTACATCACGTTTTATGGCATCTACAAATTCCTGTTCTTCTTTTTCGGGATTTGTATCGTCAAAACGAAGGTTAACTGGAGCATTATAATCAATTCCCAAACCAAAATTTAACGCTATAGAACTGGCGTGACCAATGTGTAAATATCCATTAGGTTCTGGCGGAAAACGAAAGCGTAATTCTTGTTGAGAAACCCCGTTTTTTAAATCGTCTTCAATGATTTGCTCAATAAAATTCAATGATTTTTCTTCTGATGCCATTATTTTTTTAATTTGGACAAATATAAAAAATGTTTAAAGTTTAAAGTTTAAAGTTGACTAAAAAAGCGACGAACCTTGTAACTTTGAACTTCAAACTTTAGACTGTTATGGGAATAATTAAATTAAAAAATATTCGTACCTACTCTTTTCATGGTTGTTTGGTTGAAGAAAGTAAAATAGGTTCGGACTATTCTGTAGATTTGGAAATCAAAACCGACATGCGAAAATCGATGGAAACCGACCAGCTTTCAGATACTGTGGATTATGTTTTACTCAACAAAATTGTGGTGGAAGAAATGGCTATTCGCTCGCAACTTTTAGAACACGTAGCTCATAGAATTGTAAAAAGAATTTTTGTGGAAATTGCTGCTGTTTCCACAATTATAGTTTCGGTTTCCAAAATAAATCCGCCAATTGGTGGTGATGTTGAAGCAGTTACGGTTACAATTGAGGAGTATAGAAGTTAGACTTAAGATGTAGCATTTAAGACTTCTAAATTTGTTTAATTTCATAATTCAACAAATAAGATTTTAAAAGTACTAATTTTCAAAAATTTCAAGTACTAATTTTCAGCAAATACGAAATCTTCTGAGGTATCGAGCATTTTATTACTCTAAATTTTCTAAAAAATTTTAAAAAAAAACCTTCAGCAAATACGAAATCTTCTGAGGTATCGAGCATTTTCTTACTCTAAATTTTCTAAAAATTTTTTAAAAAAACCTTCAGCAAATACGAAATCTTCTGAGGTATCGAGCATTTTCTTACTCCAAATTTTCGAAAAATTTTACAAAAAAAACTTTCAGCAAATACGAAATCTTCTGAGGTATCGAGCATTTTATTACTCTAAATTTTCTAAAAATTTTTAAAAAAAACCCCTCAGCAAATACGAAATCTTCTGAGGTATCGAGCATTTTCTTACTCTAAATTTTCTAAAAATTTTAAAAAAAAACCTTCAGTACATACTGAAGGTTTCTCTGAGGCATCGAGCGGATTCGAACCGCTGTAGGAGCTTTTGCAGAGCCCAGCCTAGCCACTCGGCCACGACGCCATTTCATTAGGTTGGCAAATTTACAAATTATTTGCAGTAACGCAAGAAAAAAATAATTTTATATTAATTCTTCTTTTCTATTTTCTCTAAAGCCGATTTTACCAGTTTTTGATCGCTTGGAAACCATCCTTGCGACATAATCGACAAGCCGAAAATAACTAATAAAATACTGGTTATTTTTTTGATTTTCAAAATGTTACCAGGTGTCATTTTATTTTTTAATCGCTTGGCTAAAAACATTTTAACCAAATCAACTAATAAATAAGTTCCAATTACTGAACTGAAAAAAACAATTAATCTAGAAGTGTTGAGATTTAATTGCGGTCCGAAAGTAATGATAACTAAAAGCCAAAAACCGAGTACGCCAACGTTAATAAAATTCAATAAAAATCCTTTTACAAAAAGACTGGCGTAATTTTTTTTAATCATTTCAACTTCGGAATCGATGACTTGTTTTTTCGATTCCTTTCGGAGTTTTAAAAAAGAAATAACTCCGTATGTAACCATAATCAATCCTCCAAAAATAAACAATGCAGGCTCATCTTTTATACTGTTGATTAACCGATAACTACTGAAATAAGCGATGCAAATAAATAAAATATCTGCAATAATGACACCTGCATCAAACATTAATGCGGCTCGAATTCCTTTGACAGCGGCAGTTTCGAGTAAAACAAAAAAAACCGGGCCAATCATAAAGCACAGAAATATACCTAACGGAATCCCGGTTAAAATGTCTTGAAGCATTGAAATACTTGGTTTGGAGTTTTTTAATTGGAATATAAAAATACCCGCTTAAAATTAGATTATTGCAAATATAACGTAAATTTTACAAAGGATTTTGCTTCATTATTATTTTACTATATCAATCGAACCGCCAATTACGTTCTTTTTATTCACCTGGCTTGGGTTCCCATAGATCGTAATATTTCCTCCGGCACGTGTTTTAGCTTCTACTAATTCGCTTGCGTTAACATCGGCTTCACCACCAGCATTTACGGCAACTGTTGTTTGCGTAGTTTGTAAATCTTTGGCACGAACAATTCCTCCAGAACTAATTACCACGTCTTGGTTTGTAGCCGAACCTTCAATGCGTACAATTCCTCCGGAAGTAGCTCTAACGGATAACTTTTTAGTTTCTACAGCAATTTTTATTTCAGATCCTTCTTTGGCATTTACACTAAAAGCAATCGCTTTAAAAGGTTGGTCTGAAGATAAATATGAGCCTTCACTAGCTTCCACATTATCAATATTTCCAGTGTAATATAAAGCGACTTCAATATCTTCACCTTGCAGGAGTTTTCCTAATTTCATTCTCACTTTCAGTTCACCGTTTTTATTGACAATTTCTACATCATCTTTGCGAGAACCAGAAATTTCCATTTTATTTTCGCCAGCTGCAATCATTCGTAAAGAAATCTGATCGAAAACTTTTACTTGTGTAAATTCGCCTAAACTTTTAGTAATTTTATCCTGTGAAATTGCGGATTGTGCCACGATTAAAAATAATCCTAATACTAACTTTTTCATTTCTTTTTCAATTTTAATTTAATCTTCATTTTTGCGTAAAAATGTAAAATCCAATTGTTTTTTAACCAAATCGGCACTTTTTACCTTAACGTAAACTTCATCGCCTAATTGCAATAAATTTTTAGAAACTTCGCCAACCAAAGCATATTGTTTTTCATCAAAAGTATAATAATCGTCTTTAATTTCGCGAATTCTACACATTCCTTCACATTTATTAGAAACAATTTCTACGTAAATTCCCCATTCTGTTACTCCTGAAATTACACCTAAAAATTCTTCATCTTTATGATCTTGCATGTATTTAACTTGCATGTATTTAATGCTGTCACGTTCGGCATTAGTTGCCAAAACTTCCATATTAGAAGAATGGTTGCATTTTTCTTCGTAATCTTCTTCACTAACTGTTTTTCCACCATCAAGATAATGCTGTAACAATCGATGAGCCATAACATCGGGATAACGGCGAATAGGTGAAGTAAAATGTGAATAATAATCGAAAGCCAGGCCGTAATGACCTATATTTTCGGTAGAATATTTTGCCTTACTCATGGAACGTATTGTTAAAGTATCGACCATATTTTGTTCCTTTTTTCCCTGGACTTCTTCTAACAAATTATTCAAAGATTTTGAAATATCTTTTTTGGATTTAAAATTAATTTTATAACCAAATTTTGAGATAACTGTTTGAAGATTAAAGAGTTTTGTTTCATCCGGTTCATCGTGGATTCTATACACAAAAGTCTTTTTAGGTTTTTGCTTTCCGATGAATTCTGCCACTTTTCTATTGGCTAAAAGCATAAATTCTTCAATCAAATGATTGGCATCTTTTGACACTTTGAAATAAACGCCAATTGGTTCTGCGTTTTCATTCAAATTAAATTTTACTTCTACTTTGTCAAACGAAATCGCCCCTTCTTTCATTCTTCTTTTGCGAAGAATTTTAGCTAAATCATCCATTTTAAGCGTTGCATTTTGAATTTCTGCCGGAACTTGATATTCTTTTCCGGTAAGCGAAATTTCCGCCGGAATTACATCACCTTTAGTTTCTATAATGTGTTGTGCTTCTTCGTATGCAAATCTTTGATCTGAATAAATCACGGTTCTGCCAAACCATTGGTTAATGATTTGAGCATTGTCATTTAATTCAAAAATCGCCGAAAACGTATATTTTTCTTCATGCGGACGAAGCGAACAAGCGAAATTTGACAACACTTCTGGTAACATTGGCACTACTCTATCCACTAAATAAACCGAAGTTGCTCGTGAATAAGCTTCATCATCTAAAATAGTTCCTTCCTCAAGATAGTAGGAAACATCGGCAATGTGAACGCCAATTTCGTAATTTCCGTTTTCGAGTTTTTGAAAAGACAAAGCATCGTCAAAATCTTTGGCATCTTTTGGATCTATGGTAAATGTCAAAACATCGCGCATGTCACGACGGTTTTTAATTTCGCTTTCTTGAATGGACGTATCAATTTTTTGTGCAAAGGCTTCTACTTCCGGTGGAAAATCGTACGGTAAACCATATTCGGCTAAAATAGCGTGGATTTCAGTATTGTGTTCGCCAGGTTTTCCTAAAACTTTGATTACGCTACCGAAAGGACTGTCGGCTTTTTTTGGCCAATCTTCAATGTTTACCAAGACCACATCACCGTTTTGGGCTTCGCCAATTTTATCTTTTGGAATAAAAATATCGGTGTACATTTTTGGATTTGCCGTGGTCACAAAAGCAAAATTCTTTTGAATGTCAATCACGCCAACAAACTCCGTTTTATTTCTTTCGATGACTTCAACTACTTCAGCTTCAGGTTTTTTGCCACGTCTTCGGTTGTAAACGTATACTTTTACTTTGTCGCCATCTAAAGCTTTGTTTAAATTATTGGTGGGAATAAAAACATCGTCTTCAAATTCATCCGAAACAAAATAGGCAGTTTTTCGGCTGGTCATGTCAATCGTTCCTTCGTAATAATCTTGGCTCGTGGCGACTACCAAAAATTTACCTCGATCGATTTCAACAATCTTTTTTTGCGAAGCCAAAATTTTTAAATCTCTGATAATATCGTTTCGGCTTTTAGTATCGTCCACTTCCAATTTAGCAGCTATTTGCTTATGGTTGAAGGATTTATTGGCATCTTGCGATAGTATTTTTAAAATTTTTCCGGTAAAATCTTTTTCGTGTTTTGCCGGCTTACGTAACTTCTTACTCATATATCTTTCTAAATTATGCTGAAAATTACAAATTAACATCCACAATTTTCCTAAATGTTAAATTTTTTAAATAAAATATAACGTTATCCTCTATTTTTTAAAATTGAAAATCTCCGTATCTTTATGAAAATCAATCATTCCAAAAATGAAAAATTTTATAACCATAGCGATTTTTAATTATCCGCATGAAATTACTGTTCTACGGCATTGGCTCGAGCAAGAACAAATTAATTTTTTCTTCGAAAACGAGCAGATGACCAATATCACGCCAATGTATTCTTTGGCTTTGGGCGGCATCAAGCTCAAAGTGCATCAAGATGACGTGGCTGCAGCGCAAATTATCCTGGACGAATTTGACAACGGCAACCATCATTTGAAAATCGTTTGACGTTTTTAGCAAAAGGTTTTCAACATTCATTAAAATAATAAAAAAGAAAAAAGAAATTTAAATTTAATTTTTAATGGTTATTATAGCTTGTTGAAAACGGGAATAAATTATTTTGTGAGTTGCTGATTTTCTCGAAAAACTTAGTTTTACAAACTTATTAACAGGGTTAAAAATAGGTAAATATTTAATTTTGAAATGTTTTTCTCAGCTTATTAACAATCGTTAAAAACCATTTTTTAGGAATACTTTTTAATAAATATACTTGTTAATTTGTGTTAATAAAATAGTTTAAACCGCTGATAACTTTTCTAAAAATTCCACAAACTTCTTTTGGTAGTTTAATCTCGGTTTTTGTTTAGGTGATTCTTTTAAAAAACCAAAAAAAAGTTCTCTTTTTCTATCCGAATTTATCAACAATTAATGTTAACTTATAATTAATTCACAATCAATACATTGTAAATATTCATCAACATCATTAATTTTTTAGGATTTTAGGTGCTGAAAATTAAGGTTTTAAGCGATTTTTGTAAAATTATTGTAAACTAAGTCCTTGGTAATGAAACTATTGTTTTTTAAATCCAAAATCAAATGTAAATAATGTATTTTTGTGGTCACACAACTAAATATTTTATATGAAAATTTCCATTGGAAACGACCACGCAGGTCCAGAATACAAAAAGGCAATTGTTGAAATGTTACAAAAAAAAGGTTACGAAGTAAAAAACTACGGAACCGATACAGATGAAAGTGTGGATTATCCCGATTTTGGACATCCGGTTGCCACGGATGTTGAAAACAAAAAAGCTGATTTTGGGATTGTAATTTGCGGAAGTGGTAACGGAATCAACATGACGGTGAATAAACACGGCGGCATCCGTGCCGCACTTTGCTGGACAAAAGAAATTGCAGCTTTAGCAAGACAACATAATGATGCCAATATCATCAGCATTCCAGCGAGATATACTTCTATTAATCAAGCGGTTGAAATGGTAGAAACTTTTTTAAATACTGATTTTGAAGGAGGAAGACATTTAAACCGCGTCAATAAAATTGCTTGTCAGTAAGTAATTTAAAGTTTTTAAACCGCAGATTCACAGATTTTTTAGTGGATTTGCGGTTTTTATTTTCTGGGATTCTTGAAAGCTTTTTGTTCACAAGCCTCAGGATTACAAAAAACTTCACGCAAGTTTGAGCTATAATTTACGCAAGCATATAACACTGAAACCTGCAAAACTACAATCAAAAAAAACTTCAAAAGATAACTTCTTTTCGAAGTTTTATGCCTGAAAATCAGCATCCCAAAACCTGAACCAATCGTTCCGCCAATTAACACCAATCCTAATAATATTTTTTCGGGAATTCTTCTTTTATTGTTTCTGGCAAGCCATTTATCGTAGCCAATTATGCCAAAAGCGATGAAATTTACAGCAATAAATAAATATAATAAAATGTTCATTTGGCGAAGATTTAGCTCCAAAGATATTATTTTAGCAGAAATATTTTTTATACAAAAATGACCCAACTTCAATACATCTCTAAACAAGTTTCCGCACCCGAAAAAAACATTCAAAACACGCTGGATCTTTTGGCGGAAGACAACACTATTCCGTTTATTTCCCGTTACCGAAAAGACAAAACCGGAAATCTTGATGAGGTTGTTATTGAGCAAATTGCCAAACTTTCGAAGCAATTTGATGAAATTATAAAAAGGAAAGAATCGGTGTTGAAAAGTATTGACGAACAAGGAAAATTGTCTCCAGAGTTGGCGCAAAAAATCCAAAAATCATTTGATATTCAGGAGATTGAGGATTTATATCTTCCTTTCAAAAAAAAGAAAAAAACAAAAGCCGATGTGGCACGTGAAAATGGTTTAGAGCCGTTAGCAAAAATCATCATGGCACAAAATAATGATGATTTAGATTTTATCGCTTCAAAATATCTCAACAAAAATATCCTCAATGAAGACGAAGCTTTGCAAGGTGCAAGAGATATTATTGCCGAATGGATCAACGAAAATTTAGTAGTGAGAAAATCGCTTCGGCGTCATTTTCAGCGTTATGCTTTAGCGGAAACGAAAGTAGTCAAAGCAAAAGCCGATGACGAAAATGCTAAGAAATTCCAGCAATATTTCGATTGGAGCGAAAACCTTCAAAAAGCGCCTTCACATCGATTATTAGCCATGCTTCGGGCGGAAAGCGAGGGTTTTGTCAAACTCAATATTTCCGTTGAAAAAGAAGATGCTTTGCAAATTATTGAAGAAATTGTTTTAAAAAATAAAAACGCCGAACAAGTAAAATTAGCAATAAAAGAAAGTTACAAACGCTTGTTAGAACCCGCCATTTCTAACGAGACGTTGCAAGAAGCCAAGCAAAAAGCCGATATCAAAGCGATTGATATTTTTTCGGAAAATTTACGCCAATTGTTGCTTGCTTCGCCTTTGGGAGAAAAAAGAATTTTGGCGATTGATCCCGGGTTCAGAAGCGGTTGCAAAGTGGTTTGCCTTGACGAAAAAGGCGATTTGCTCTACAACGAAACTATTTTTCCGCATGCGCCACAATCCCGAGGTAATTCGGGAGAAACGACGATGGCAATGAAAAAAATCCGGTCGATGGTAAATGCTTATAATATTGAAGCAATATCTATTGGAAATGGAACTGCGTCGCGAGAAACTGAATTTTTCATTAAAAAAATTGCGTTTGACAAGCCTATTCAGGTTTTTGTGGTTTCAGAAGCGGGAGCTTCGGTGTATTCTGCGAGTAAAATTGCACGAGAGGAATTTCCTAATTATGATGTAACCGTTCGTGGTGCGGTTTCTATCGGCAGAAGATTGTCGGATCCGTTAGCAGAATTGGTAAAAATTGACCCGAAATCCATTGGAGTAGGGCAATACCAGCATGATGTGGACCAAACAAAATTAAAAGAAGAGCTTGACAACACAGTGGTAAAATGCGTAAATTCCGTAGGAATTAATTTGAATACGGCAAGTAAATCGTTGTTGAGTTACGTGTCTGGAATTGGTGAAAAAATAGCGGAAAACATTGTGATTTTCAGAAGCGAAAATGGCGCTTTTACCGACAGAAAACAGCTCAAAAAAGTACCTCGTTTGGGTGAAAAAGCATTTCAGCAAGCAGCAGCTTTCGTTAGAATTAAAGACGGAAAAAATCCGCTGGATAATTCAGCCGTTCATCCCGAAGCCTATGCTATTGTTGAAAAAATGGCAAAAGATTTAAAAATTTCTGTGAGCGAACTCATTGGCAATAAAGACAAAATCAGCTTAATTTCTTTAGAAAAATATATTACAGACGAAGTTGGAATTTTGGCTTTAAAAGACATCGTCAAAGAACTCGAAAAACCGGGATTAGATCCCCGAAAAGCCGCCAAAATTTTTGAATTTGACCCAACCGTAAAAAAAATATCCGACCTCAAACCCGGAATGCTTTTGCCCGGAATTGTCAATAGCATCACGGCTTTTGGCTGTTTTGTGGACATCGGAATTAAAGAAAGCGGACTCGTTCACATTTCCCAACTCAAAGCCGGTTTCGTTTCAGATGTGAACGAAGTGGTAAAAATGCACCAGCAAGTTCAGGTGAAAGTTGTTGAGGTGGATGAAGACCGAAAAAGAATTCAGCTGACGATGATTTTGTAAATATTTGTAAGTTTGTAAAAATTCAATATTTCAATGGATTACAGATTAGAATTACTCGATGACGATAAAAAATTTGAAAGTTTGACCAACACCATTTGTCAACAAATATTAGGTACTGGCGTTATTGAATTTTCGGAGGGAAAAGATGGAGGAAGAGATGGAAAGTTTACAGGTAAGGCAAAGAATTTCCCTTCAGACGTTAAATGTTGGGAAGGAAAGTTTATAATACAAGCTAAGTTCACAAGTAATTCACAAGCTTCCTGTTCAGATCGTGAATTTGAGAAACTAGTCAATGATGAAATTCCAAAAATAAAGAAGTTAAAAGATAATGGTGAGATAGATAATTATTTAATTTTCACAAATAGAAAATATACAGGTGTAAAAGGTGAAAGACTTTTATCTAAAATTAAAAAGGATACAGGTGTTGAAAATGTTGAAATAATAGGAAAAGAAACAATAAACAATAGATACATAAATGGTAACAAAACAATAATTAAACTTTTTAAATTAGATAGACATCACATACCATTTGATTTTTCGGATCAAGAAATAAAAGATATTATTTTAGAGTTTAAAAGACAATTGCCAGAAATTGCAATAGATATTAAATCAAAGGTTGAGGTTATAAAATATGATTTTGATAAAATAGAAATTGATAAAAAAAACACTAAGAATTCCCTGAGTAAGGATTATTACGAAAATGAGATCTTGTCTAAATCATTATTAGAATTTAACAACATTCAAAGCTTTTTAGAAGATGATAAAAATTCAGAGTTCAGAGATTATTATTTTGATATTACAACAGAATTAAGCGCTTTGATTACTTTGAGAAGAGATGATTTCGATATGTTTGATCATGTTTTAGTATTTATCTATCAAAAATTAGCTGATGGCAGTATCGATTTAAAAGGAGGGAAAAGACATATATTTACTCTTCTTCATTATATGTATATGAATTGTGAAATTGGACTAAAATGATAAAACCAAATAGACATACAAATCCAGACTATTCCGTAATTAATATAAGTGCTTATATTATAAATTTATTAAAAGCACATAATAGTATTGATTATGATAAGTTATTAAATAAAGTAATTAATCAATTAGGAGAAAAAGCCAAGGAAAATTATCCTTATGCTTTGAATTTTCTATTTTTGTTAAACAAGATTACCTACCAAGAATTAACAGATACCTTTACCTTCAATGAAGTTAAGTAAATTATATAGTAATAAAGAAAATTTTAAAAACATTTTATTCAATTTGAATGGATTAAATGTGATATATGCCGATGTCCAAACCGACTTGAAGGATAAAAAAAATTCTCATGATTTAGGTAAAACTAAAGTTGCAGAACTGATTGATTTTTTATTGCTTAAAAAGATTGATAAAAAAGACTTTCTTTTAAAGATTATTGATGCTGAAAATAAATCAATATTCATTGAGTATATTTTTTATTTAGAAATAGAACTTAACGACGGAAGATTTTTAACAATAAAAAGAGGTATTGAAAATCACACAAAAATTGCGTTTAGCCTTTCTGAAACTAGAGATGAAAAATTCTCTCCGCCTTTTAAATTTGATTATGAAAATATTGCAATAGATAAAGCTAAAGAAGTTTTGGCAGAATTTTTAAATTACGATTTTTTCTTTGATAAAAACTATAATTACAGAAAGGTTTTAAGTTATAGTTTAAGAACACCACCAGACGATTATAAAGACGTATTTCAGCTATCAAAATTTTCGAACGGGAAACATAAATATTGGAAACCATTTGTATTTGATTTATTAGGTTTTGATGGAGATTTGCTTTTAAAAAAATATGAAAATGATGATGAAATAGAAGAATTAAATGGTTTTATAGGAACTTTAAAAAGAGAATATAAAATTGACAAGAAAGATAGAGATTCATTGATTGCAGAAAAAAGATCAATTGAAGAAAATAATAAGGAAATAGAAAGAAAAATAGATTCTTTTAATTTTTATGAGCAAGATAAAAAACTAATCCAAAATGGAATATCAGAAATTGAAAATTCAATAAGTGAATACAATACTTTATCATATAATTTAAATTATGAAATTGATAAATTAAAGAAATCAATACAAAATGATTTTGCTTTTGAAATAAATAAGGTAGATAAAATTTTTAAAGAAACTGGGATATACTTTCCTGACCAGATAAAAAAAGATTATCAAGAGCTACTAGATTTTAATTCCAAGATAACAGTTGAAAGAAATAAATTAATAAAAAAAATTCTTGGAAATAAACAAAAGGAATTAAGTAATATTAATTCTGAATTAATTGAGCTAAACTCAAAAAAAGAAAACCTTTTATCTATTTTACAAGACACGGATACTTTCAAAAAATTTAAGACTTATCAAAAGTCTTTAGCTAAGCAAGAAGAAGAGCTTAACGCTGTTAATTATAAAATCGGTTATATTGACTTGATTTATTCTAAAGAAGATGAAATTGAGACTAAAAAAGGCGAAATAGAAGGCACAATTGAAAGATTAAAGTTTTTAGCTAGACACACTGAACAAAATCTTATATATGATGAGATTAGAAAAAATTTTCATACATATTATAAATATATTATGGACGAAAGTGCTAATATATCATGGCACTTGAATTCAAGTAACAATATTGAATTTCCTCCACCAAAAGTAGTAGATAGTGCTAATAAAAATACAGCTAAAGACGAAGGAACCACTTATAAAAAAATATTGTGTGTAGCTTTTGATTTAGCAATATTAACAAGTTATAACGATAAATCATTTTTTAGATTCATTTATCATGATGATGTGCTTTCGACTCAGGATAATGGAATAAAAATAAGGCTACTAGAATTGATCAATAAGCTTATAACTGAGTTTAATATACAATATATCTTATCTGTTATAAAGTCTGATTTACCTATTGATGAAAATGATGATATTATATATTTTAAAGAAGATGAAATTGTTTTGAAACTCAATGATAAGACTGAAGAAGGAACATTATTCGGATTTGGTTTTTAATTTATTAAAGCACCTAATTTGACGATGATTTTATAAACTTTCAAAATCACCCAACAAAAAAGCCTCAAAGATTCTTAAATCTTCGAGGCTTTCAGATAAAAAGCAATTAAGCTTATTAAATTTTTTCTTCTTCTTTTTTAGGATTTGCGGGTTGGTCATCTTTTGCGGCATTTTTAAACTCCTTCATCCCCGATCCTAATCCTTTCATCAATTCCGGAATTTTTTTTCCTCCAAAAATTAACAATAGAACTACAACTATTAAGATTATCTGTGGCGTACCGATTTGTCCTAAAAATATGTGTAATGCAGTCATAAAAAATGTATTTATATGGCAAAGATACGCAGAAAAACAGTCATAGGTTTTTTATTTGCCAAAATATTTCAGTTTCACTACGTTAAATATTTAATAAAAACCGTCAAAGCCATCGTGATTATCGCCAAAAACTATTGTTATCTTTGTATTTTTAAAGTAAATTTATAAAAGCAAATATGTCGTTAAAAGGTTTTTTTGCAAAGCAATTCGCCAGCATCATCCACCATAAAAACCAAAAATGGATCAATAATCCTGTTGAAACCCAGCAAAAAGTTTTTCGAGATTTAATCAAAAATGCCCAAAATACACAGTTTGGCAAAGACCATCATTTTTCACAAATAAAAAACCATCAGGATTTTACAAACCAAGTTCCGGTAAGGGATTACGAAGGTTTGAAAAATTATGTCGAAAAAGTAGTGGCTGGCGAACCCGATATTTTGTGGCCGGGAAAACCGCTTTATTTTGCCAAAACTTCCGGAACCACTTCTGGAGCCAAATATATTCCGCTAACAAAAGAGTCGATGCCTTTTCACATCGAAGCCGCTCGAAATGCGATTTTGGCCTACATTTTTCAAACCGGAAAAGCGGATTTTGTGGACGGAAAAATGATTTTTTTGCAAGGAAGTCCTGTTTTGGAAGAAAAAAACGGAATCAAATTTGGCCGACTTTCAGGAATTGTGGCGCATTTTGTTCCCAAATATTTACAAAAAAACCGAATGCCGTCTTGGCAAACCAACTGCATCGAAGATTGGGAAACCAAGGTTGACGCCATTGTGGAAGAAACGTTTAACGAAAACATGAGCATCATTTCCGGAATTCCATCGTGGGTGCAAATGTATTTTGAAAAATTAAAGCAAAAAGGAGGGAAGCCTGTCGGCGAAATATTCAAAAACTTCAATTTGTTCATTTATGGTGGTGTAAATTATGAACCTTACCGAAATAAATTTGAAAATTTAATCGGAAGAAAAGTAGATTCTATCGAACTTTTTCCGGCATCCGAAGGATTTTTTGCCTATCAATCCCGAAATTTTGAAAATCCAAACCACAAAGGAATGTTGCTGCTTTTGGATTCGGGAATTTTTTATGAATTTATCAAAGCATCAGAATTTTCTGATAAAAATGCAAAAAGATATACTATTGGTGAGGTAGAAATTGGCGTAAATTATGTGTTGATTATTTCTACCAATGCCGGACTTTGGGGCTATAACATTGGCGATACCATTCAGTTTACCAATTTAAAACCTTACGAAATTATTGTTTCCGGAAGGATAAAACATTACATTTCTGCATTTGGCGAACACGTGATTGGTAAAGAAGTTGAAGAAGCTTTAAAAGAAGCCATGCAAGACTCGAACGTAACGGTAAACGAATTTACGGTTGCGCCACAAATCAACCCAACCGAAGGTTTGCCATATCATGAATGGTTTATTGAATTTGGTCACGAGCCTGAAAATATTTTGGCTTTCGCCGAAAAAATTGACCTTGCCATGCGGAAACAAAATGTATATTACGACGATTTAATTGCAGGAAATGTTTTGCAAAAATTAAAAATTTCCGTAGTGCAACAAAATGGTTTTCAGGACTATATGAAATCCATCGGGAAATTGGGCGGTCAAAATAAACTGCCGCGTTTGAGCAACGACAGAAGCATTGCCGATAAAATTTTTTCTAAATAATAAATATGAAAACTACCACCATCATATTGTTTTTATTGCAATTTTCTCTTTGCCAATCGCAAATTCGCGGAACCGTTGTGGACGAATTTAACCAACCGATTCCGTACGTTAACATTTATGTCGAAGACGAAAACATCGGAACCAATTCTGAAGAAAACGGAACTTTTATGATTTCGGTTCAAGAAAATAAAAATCTGGTTTTTTCGGCGTTGGGTTTTCAGACGAAAATTGTGCCTTCCGCCGAAGCCAAAACCGTGATGTTGCAAGCCGAAGCCGTTAATATTGGCGAAGTTTTAATTACCAATAGAAAAAATAGCCGCGAACAGGAAATTGGTGGCTACCGAAAAGCTTTGGCGCAAACCTATGATAACGGTCCGAAACGCGACGCGAAATTTTTTGCTTACGAAGAAAATTACAGCAAAACCCGCTGGATTAAAAGCGCCACCATTATTACCGATAATAAAATTGAAGGTGCCACCCTGAGATTACAACTTTTTGCCGTGGATGAAAATGGTTTTCCGGGTGAAGAATTGCTCGACAAAAATTACATCATCACGCTCAAAAAAGGTGTTCATCGTACCGAAGCAGATTTAACCGATTATCATCTTGAAATGCCGAAAAATGGCGTTTTTGTAATGTTTGAAAAATTATTAATCGAAAAAAATAAACTCGAAACCGTCATAAAAGATGCCAATCGAGGAACCGAAAAAACCAAAATTCATTACCAACCATTTGTTTTGTACAATGCGGTGGAAAAAGATTTTTTGTTTAGTTTCACGGGCGGAAAATGGATCAAACAAACACCCGAAGAATTGAACCCGAACGCCAAATCGAAAACAGTTTTAGAACCTTCGGTTACTTTAAAATTAACAAATTGATGCAAGAAACGGCCATCATTATCCCGTGTTACAACGAAGAAAACCGATTGAATTCTGGCTTAATTGCGGAATTTTTTAAAATTTCTGATGTTGATATTTTTTTGGTAAATGATGGAAGTACAGATCAAACTTTGCCGATTTTGCAAAACATTTCCAGCCAAAATCCGGAGCGTTGTTTTGTGATTTCTTTAGAAAAAAATAGGGGCAAAGCCAATGCGGTTTTTCAGGCGGTTCAGCAAATTTTGGCAAAACAATACAGATTTATTGGTTATTTTGATGCCGATTTTTCAACACCAATTACGCAATTTGAATTGCTTTTGGAACAAATAAAAAAACCAGAAATTCAATTGGCTTTTGCCTCACGAATTCTCACTTTAAATTCTGGAATTGAACGCAAATCATATCGTCATTTTTTCGGGAGAATCATTACAACAATCATTAATTTTAAACACCAATTAGATATTTACGATACGCAATGTGGGGCAAAAATTTTTAACCAAAATACAGCTCGAATTGCTTTCGAAAAACCGTTTAAAACCAAGTGGCTATTTGATGTGGAAATTTTTATTCGTTTAAAAAGACACAATCTTTTACATCACGCAATAGAAGTTCCCATTCAAAACTGGAAAGATGTTTCGGGTTCTAAATTGGGACTGAAAAATGTTTTTGGAATTGCACGGGAGATATTCTTGATTTGGAGGATTTAGTTTAGGTCAAAAGTTCAATGTTTAAAGTTTAAAGTTTAAAGTTGGGTTGAAGTTAATTTAAATTTTTCATATTGACTTCCGACAACAATCTTAAAGATCAAACCTTAAACTTTCGACTTGCAACCTTAAACTATTCATAATATTAAGGATAAAATAAAAACCATTACCTTTGGCGGTTAGAAAAAAATACAAGAATGAGAGAAATAAGAAATATATCGCGTTCGCGAGCCCAAGAATCTTCTGCAGCAATTGAGAAATTATACATTACCATGCGTCACCTTTTTAACCGTGGTTTTTATAAGCCAATGGGAGTTTCGGGTGATACTTTGCGCGAATCGCTTTTGCAACTTCGTCCGGAAATTTACGGTTCGATTGCAGAAGATAAGGTAGAATTAAACGGACTTTTATATGTAATTGAACGTTTACCTGTGGGAATTGAAGAATGTCGGTTTATCAATTTAACTTCAGATGAAGGATATTCAAAATCACATTTTACCGCGATTGTTCCTCCAAAAAGAAGAAGAAATTGTTACCGCATTGATGCCGAACAAATGAATGTGGAAATCACACGTGGACGTTCGGACATTTACGATATTTTGACGCATTTGACTTTTATTTTTATCGAATCACATAAAATTAAAGACAGCGTTTTACTTGATGAAAATACTAAAGAGTTTACCCGTGACTGGGAAAAATTGGAACAAATTGTCGTTCAAAATAAAAAACTGACGCAAATTGAGAAAGAAATTGCTATTTCTCATGCTTCCAATATTTTAGGTCGTTCTTTTGAAGAAATTTTAGATATTTATCCGAGTTTTGGAACCGCTGAAAAACCGGATCGTTTTTTACATGTGGTATATTGGTTAGGAAAATTGGCTATCGAAGAAGTCATTTTTAACAACAAAAGAACGATTACTTTTAGTCCTATTTTGCGCGAAAGATTAGGCCATCACATTCATGGCGAAATTTGGGCAAACGATATTAAAAAAGTGCTGAAAGACCATAATTTAATTGAACGACCGATTCATATTATCAGTGCGAACATGCATAGTGTGATGAATTCGATTTTTGCCACTTCGGTTTTAAAAAATAAATTTAAAGATAAGAGTGATTTTTTTATTTTTGAAGAATTAAGTAAACCTGGAGCAAATGAATTGCGCAACAAGGTGGAAGAAGTAGCGCTGAAAAGCGGCATGATTTCATTGCCGGATACTTCAGGGACTAATATAGATGTTCAGATATTTGATACTGAAAAAATTGATTGGGCAAAATCAGCTTTTCCAACTGCAAAACCGGGCAATAAAAAACCAGTAATTATTGTTATGGATTACGCCTTTGGTGAGCAAGCTTACGAAACCATTGACGAATTGTTAAAACCATTTAAAGACGAAAAACAAAAATATTTCCTGAATGTAGAATCGGTTTCCATTATGGGAAAAGCCGGAATTTTAGAAGGAGGAAAGGGTGATATTATGATTCCTTCGGCACATATCAATGAAGGAACGGGAGATAATTATCCGTTTAAGAACGAGCTGACGGCACCAATGTTTGAAGGAAATGACATTCCGGTTTATGCGGGTCCAATGGTTACGGTTTTAGGAACTTCATTGCAAAATAAAGATTTGTTGAAATTTTTCCACGAATCGACTTGGGCAGTAATAGGCTTGGAAATGGAAGGTGCTTATTACCAAAAGGCCATTCAATCGGCTTCAAAAATTAGAAAAAGTATTCATCCGGATGTAAAAGTTCGTTATGCATATTACGCTTCGGATAATCCGCTGGAAACCGGAAGTACATTGGCTTCAGGAGGTTTAGGAACCACAGGTGTGAAGCCTACCTATTTAATTACCATAAAAATTTTAGAACAAATATTTAACGTATAATTTTAAATTTCCATGAGTTCAAACGCTCCCCAAAACATTCCGGATCAAGAAATTGATTTAGCGCAAGTATCCCAAAAAATAGGTGGCTTTTTTAATAATATTTATCAACTTAGTATTAAGTTTATTTTTTTCGTAAAACGATATATCGTTGTGTTTATTCTCCTATTCATTTTAGGAGCAGGACTTGGATGGTATATGGATAAAAAGAATAACGGGTATAAGCATGAAATTGTGGTGACGCCAAATTTTGGGAGTACTGATTATTTGTATGGAAAAATAGAACTGCTGAACTCTAAAATTAATAATGGAGACACTTTGTTTCTTAAAAGCTTAGGATTTAAACATCCCAAAAGATTAGCAAAATTTAAAATTGAACCCATTGTGGATCCTTATAATTTTGTGAAGGGTAGTGAGGAAAATTTTGAATTATTGAAATTAATGTCGGAAGATGGAAGTATTGAAAAAGTGATACAAGACGACGTTACCAGTAAAAATTATGCCTATCACAGAATTACCTTTTCCACAAAAGGATTGGCAACCGATGAAGCTGTCATAAATCCGTTACTGAATAGCTTTAACGATAATGCATATTATAAGGTGATTCAGGAAAATATTATTCAAAATGTTAAGTTGAAAATAGCTTTTAATGAGCAAACTCTAAATCAAATCAACTCTATATTGCAAAGTTTTTCTGATGAAACGAATAAATCATCGAAAGGCGGAAATTTAGTGTATTACAACGAAAACACACAATTAAACGAGATATTAAAGACAAAAGATAACTTAATAAACGAGCAAGGAGCAAGAAGAATCGAATTGGTTAATTTTCAAAAGATTGTCAAGGATGTAAGTATTATATCAAATATTAAAAAGAAAAGCGGCAATAAATTTATCTTTCCTTTTATTTTTATATTTGGCTTTATAATAGCCAAAATAATTGTTGATTTAAGCAATAAAAAACAGCCAAAAATTTAGCCAAATTACTTTATCACATTAATGGTTTTAATCTTGATATAAATAGAGTGAACATCTATCCCGTAATATCAATCGTTAGCCCCATTTACAAAGCAGAAAACTTTGTAGATCAATTAGTTTTTGAAATTGAAAAAACACTCAATACGCTTAGTGTTACCTACGAAATCATTTTAGTGGACGATAGAAGTGCTGATAATTCTTGGCAAAAAATGAAAGCCATTTCCCAGCGTAATGATAAAGTGAAAAGCGTAAGATTAAGCAGAAATTTTGGACAACATCCAGCGATAATGGCTGGTTTAAGTCAAGCAAAAGGAGAATGGGTAGTAGTGATGGACTGTGATTTACAGGACCAACCTAAAGAAATTATTAAGTTATACCAAAAGGCCCAAGAAGGATACGAAATAGTCCAAGCCAGAAGAAAAAACAGAGAAGACAATTTCTTTAAAAAACTTTCTTCTAAAATTTTTTCAAAAGTGTATGGGTTTTTTACCGATACAAAGTATGATAATGAGATTGCTAATTTTGGAATTTATCATAAAAAAGTAATAGATTCAATACTAAAAGTACAAGATTACATAAAATTTTTCCCACTGTTTGCTGACTTTGTAGGATATAGATCTACCTCCGTTATCGTAGAACACGCAGCAAGAGCATCAGGAAGCTCAAGTTACAGCTTTGCCAAATTAATGAGCTTGGCATTTAACACCATCATCTCTTTTTCAAATAAACCTTTGAAATTATTTGTAAAATTTGGAATGATTATTTCGTTCTTGTCGTTTTGCACGGGAATATTTTACGTTTACCAAGCCTTACACAACGAAATTGCGGTTTTAGGATTTACATCAATCATAGTTTCCATTTGGTTTCTATCAGGAATTATCATCACCACAATAGGAGTTACGGGAATTTATGTTGGCAAAATATTTGACCAAACTAAAAATAGACCTGTGTACATAATCGACGAAATTATATGATTAAAACGCTTCAGTGGGACTCTGACTTTTTTCATTTAAAAGTGGGAGAAATAAAATACGAGCAACCTTTGGAATCGACGGATTTTTCGGATTATGATTTAATTTATTTGATTTCTAACGAAGAAGTAAATATTGAATTAGCGGGTTTTAAAAATACCTTTTCCGAAACTAAAGTGACATTCGTTAAAAATTTGGTACCAGCATTTACTTCTCAAGAACCCATTTTTAGTTTTGAAGAAGTCAATGTCAGCGAAGAGCAATTGTACTTATTGGCTTATGAAAGCGGTAAAAACAGCCGATTTTTGTTAGATACGAAATTTGCAAAGCAGCATTTTACAAAATTATACCAAGCTTGGATTGATAATTCTATCAATAAAAAATTTGCAGACGGCATTTTAATTTTCTTTGAAGACCAAAAACCCAAAGGATTTGTAACCTACAAAATCCAAGAAACTAGTGCAACTGTTGGACTAATCGCCGTGGATGCAGAATTTCAAGGAAATAAAATTGGCGCCAAATTATTAATACATTTGGAACAAATGCTTATTGAAAAGAATGTCAAGCAACTTATAATACCAACTCAATTGTCAAATCATCAGGCTTGCCATTTTTACACCAAGCAAGGATACTCGATAAAAAACCAAACTCGCATTAAACATTACTGGAAAATGATACCATTTAATAAACCTTATCTTTCGGGAAAAGAAACCTTATATATTGAAGACGCTGTAAAATCCGGAAAAATTTCTGGTAACGGGAAGTATACTAAATTATGTCAAACTTTTTTTGAAGAGAAATTTGGGTTTAAAAAATCTTTGTTGACAACTTCTTGTACGGATGCGCTCGAAATGGCGGCAATTTTAATCAACATTCAACCTGGAGACGAAGTCATAATGCCTTCTTATACATTTGTTTCTACTCCAAATGCGTTTGTGTTAAGAGGTGCTAAAATAATTTTTGCAGATTCACGAGAAGACCATCCTAACCTTGATGAAAATAAAATTGAATCGTTAATTACTTCTAAAACAAAAGCAATCGTACCGGTTCATTATGCAGGAGTTGCCTGTAATATGGACGTGATTATGGATTTGGCCAAAAAATATAATTTGTTTGTAGTAGAAGATGCTGCTCAAGCCATCGATAGCTATTTTACCGGGAGAGACGGTGTTAAAAGAGCATTGGGATCAATAGGACATCTGGCTGCATTTTCTTTTCATGAAACTAAAAATATTATTTCGGGAGAAGGTGGAATGTTAGCCATTAATGATGATCAATTTATCCAAAGAGCTGAAATAATTTGGGAAAAAGGAACCAATAGGTCGTCGTTTTTTAGAGGCGAAGTGGACAAATACGGCTGGGTTGATATTGGAAGTTCATTCCTTCCTTCAGAAATTATTGCAGCGTTTTTATGGGCACAATTAGAAAATTTAGAAGCCATACAAACCAAGCGAAAATCACATTGGGAAAAATATTATTTACAATTAAAAGATTGGGCAAAAAAGAATGAAATTGAATTGCCCCAAATTCCGGATTATGCCACCAATAACGCACACATGTTTTATTTGGTTTGCCAAAATTTGGAACAAAGAACACAAATCATTGAAAAGTTAAAAGCCAACAACATCATGGCCGTTTTTCACTATTTGAGTTTACACAAAAGTCCGTTTTATTTAGAAAAACATGATGGGAGAATTTTACGGCAGAGTGACTTGTATTCCGATAGATTACTAAGATTACCAATGCATTTTGATCTAAATGCGAAGGATGTAATCAACACCCTAACATAAATTAATATCAACTTCTACAAATGGTAATTGCAAACTTTATAAAGAAAAATTTCTTTATTATCGCAGTTTTATTGATTGCAGCATTTTTACGTTTTTTCAGCATCGGACTACAAGAGCCATGGTTGGATGAGTTAAGTACATTGCAGGTTTCTGATCCTGAATTATCTTTTTCTCAAACACATGAATTGATTTTAACCAGAGAAGGATTTCCTCATTTGTATTTTCTAAGTTTAAAGTTTTTAAGTTCCCTTTTTGGACATTCAATTATAGTGGCAAGAATTTTTTCCGCTGTTTTTGGAGTAGCGTCTGTGCTTACGATTTATTTATTTGCTAAAGAACTTTTAAATAAAACAACTGGACAAATCGCGGCCGTATTAATGACCGTAAATTTCTTTCACATCTATCACTCACAAGAAGGAAGACCGTATGCGTTTATGGTTTTTTTGATATTATTGGCTTCGTTTAGGCTGGTGAAATATGTAAAAAATCCAAGTTTTAAAAATGCTATATGGGTTGGTATTGCCACTGGATTGATCCCGAATGCACACCCAATGGGTTCTTTAAATATTGCAGTAATTTACAGTACATTATTTGTTTTTCTGCTTATTTCTAAAGAAAAAAAAATTATTTTCAGGCAACTTCTCTTCGCCGGAATTATTTCTATATTAATTTTTATACCCGTTTATCAAATAATCGCAAAAGTCTCCCAAATTAAATCTTTTTGGATTCCAGAAGCAAGTTTGGCAACGATACAACAAGCATTTTTCGAGCTTTTAGGAAGTATTAAAATCTCGTTTTATTTGTTCCTTATTTCTGTGCCTGTTTTTATTATTCTATTAATTTTTAAAATTAAGAAAGACAAAGAAACGCCTACTAAAAAATTAAAAATTATAGCGCTATCTTTAGTTTCTTTTTGGATTGTATTTAATATTGGCGTTATAATTGTGAAATCTTATGCTGGAATTTCGATAATCTTAAACCGATATTTTATTGGAAGTTTAGCAATGTTTATCCTAACGCTTTCGTATTGCATTGCTCTTTTCAAACCTAAAGTTTTACGAATCGTTGTGGTAATCGCATTAGTTGTTTATTCCTTATTCTATATCTATGAAAGAGAATATTACACCACAATTTACAAGGCCGAATGGCAGAGTTTAGCGAAAGAAATAAGTAAAAAAAATGTGGATAACGACCCAATCTATGCCACCTACGGTTTCACTTCCAATATTTTATTCAAAAATACGCCAAGTTACACATTATTAACGGAGCGAAAATTAGAAGATTACATTAATATGGTGCGGAACAATACCGTTGAAATAGAGGCATTTTGGTTTTTTGACGGCAACCAAAGACCTTACAGTGTTTCAGTTGAAGACCAAGCCTTTTTAGATGAAAATTATATTTTAGACCAAAAAATAGAAAAACACGATTGTTGGGCCAGACATTATATTCCTAAAAATGCCCCACTTTCCGGAACAGGTGAACACCTAAAGTTAGGTAGTTTACATCCTAAAGTTCTCGATGATCAAGGAAATTTATATATGTTCAATAACGAAACTACTTCGACCAAAAAAATAAAATTGTTACCTGGAAAGTATCAGTTTGATTTGCAAGGAAACAGTTTGCCAGAAATCCCACTCGATGGTGAAAATGCCCACATCGTAGTGAGATATGGCGACAAAATTATAGGTCAGGATTTTTTAAGTGAAAAAAATTCTGAAAAGTATAAATCTTATATTTTTGAGGTACTCGATACGTTACCCAAAGCCATTTCAATCACTTTCGATAATGATTTGTCAAGAGGTGATTTAGACCGAAATGTCAAATTATATTTTATTAGTTTAAAAAGAATTGACAATTAGAATTTAATTTATAAATTTGGCCAAAAAAAAAACAAAAAAAATCTTAACAAAAAATGAAATCAATCAAGGTTTTAGTAACGTTGCTGCTTGTAACGACTATTTTATCATGTAAGAACGAAGGTAAAGATGCTGCCGAAAAGACAGCGGAAAAACCGAACGTTTACACTTTTACATTAAATGCCGTAGTGCAACAAAACGATGATTTTCAAATCTTTTTTAAAGAAGATAATAACCCGGAAACTCCTTTTGAAGAAGTAAATTCTGTTTGGTCAGGAATTAAAGGAGGTACTAATGCTCAAGATGTAATCTTTACGTTGCCGGAAGATGTATTTCCTACACAAATTAGATTTGATTTTGGGCAAAACAAAACACAACCTGGGATCTTGGTAAACAATTTCCGAGTTGCCTTTAAAGACAAAACTTTTGATGTTAAGGGTGCTGATTTTACAAATTATTTTATTCCTGACGAAAAGTTTGTAAAATTTGATAAAGCAACAAGTTTAATTACGCCAATCGTTCAAGAAAATGGCGCATACGATCCGATGTTTTTCTCAAATGGCGTATTTAACGAGCAATTGGTAAAATTGTCAAAGTAAAAAAACATTTTACGAGTCTTATAAAAAACCATAAACTAATTTAGGTTAGTTTATGGTTTTTTAATAGTTTTAGGACTTGCATTAAAAGCAAATGCTATTGTGAAAAATATATACAATGCGAAGAATAAAAATATTATTTTTTTGGCTGTTCATTAATAGAAATAACGTTTCTCTCAAAGAAATGATAACGTTTCTAAAAAAGCCGAGGGTCAACAAAATAGCGGCGAAATTTATCCAATCAATCGAAAAAGACAACGAAGATTATCAAATAACCTTTAAAAACCATTCTGGAAAATTATTTTGGCCGGGAATATTTTCCATTGACAGGCTTGACCAAGTGGTAGCGGAAACTTTCGACCAAACCGACTGGCACTTTTATCAAAAACAACATACAGAGGTTAGCCAAGGTGAAATTATTTTAGACATTGGAACCGCAGAAGGATTGATGCCGTTAACGGTTATAGATAAATGCCAACATATTTTTATGATTGAGCCAAGTGCGTCGTTCGTAAAAACGCTTTCCAAAACATTTCAAAATTATCCTAAAAAAACCACAATTTATAACTATGCTGTGGGAAATGAAGATGGTGTGATTTCGTTTGATGAAAATTCTTTAGAAGGCATGATTTCTAACGAAGCTACTCCTCAAACAAACTCCGTAGAAATCCACAAGATTGATAGTATTTTTTCTGATAATCAAAAAATTACTTATTTAAAAGCTGACATCGAAGGATTTGAAGAAGAGATGTTGCGTGGGGCCGAAAATACAATTAAACGAAACAAGCCGAAAATAGCCATCACAACATATCATACCCAAAATAATCCTAAAGAAATCATTGATATCATTACAGGATTTGTTCCTGAGTATAAATATTATGTCAAAGGAATTTATGAAGAAACACCAAAACCAGTGTTAATTCATTTTTGGATATAACATTTCTGAAGGATGATAATGAACAAGCTTTATTTACTTTCTAAAGATAAAAACAAACAAAATTTTTTTATCTATGGCGTAGGTCAGGCTTTTAACTTACTAATTCCGCTAATTGTGGCGCCACTTGTTATATCGGTTTGTGGCGAATCGGGCTTTGGAAAAATTGGATTGGGCTTTGCGATGTCGTTGTTCTTGATTTTAATTGTTGACTATGCATTTGAAATAAAAGGCACTAAGCAAGTAGCAGAAAATCGGTTTGAGCCCGCCAAGCTTCAAGAGTTATTAGGGACAACTATTTTTATCAAATTATTACTTTTTTGTGTAGTGGTGGTCACATCTGTGCCGCTTATCATTTTTTTTCCGTTTCTTCGGCAAGAATCGACTTTGTTTTTTTTGAGTATCACAATTGTATTTGCACAAGTATTTAATCCGGTATGGTTTCTCCAGGGAATAGAAAATTTTCTACTGATTAGCATTCTCAACATCGCATCCAAAACAACTTATATGTTCTTAGTTTTTGTTTTGGTAACAGAACAAGACGACTATACTTTGGTGAATTTTTTTTTAGGAGCAAGTGCATTTGTTTATAACGTGATTGGATTGGTTTGGGTAAGTAGGAAAAATAAATTTCAAATTTCTTATCCAAATTCCACCAGAATCAAACTAATTTTAAGAAGCGATTTTTCTTTTTGTATTTCCCAACTTTTTCTCTCCGCAAGGCAACTTTCGCCGCTATTGTTAACAGGGTATTTTTTAGGATTTAATGTCGCCGGACAATATAAGATTATGGAACAGGTTCTAACGCTTTTTAGAACCTTCACTCAAATGTTTTTAAGGTTTTTTTATCCGAAACTCTGCTATAAATTTTCCATAAATATTAAAGACGCCTTAAATTTTTGGAAAAAATACGCAGTTGCTAACGTTGCTGTCATTTCATTCCTGTTATTTTTCATTTTCATATTTGCTTCAGAAATTTTACAGTTTTTTAATCTATCTGAAATTTCGGTGCAAAATTTAAAACCTATTTTCCGGATGTCGCTCTTCATCTCGTTGCTTATTCCAATCACTTTGTCTTTAGAGCAGTTAATGTTTGCAACAAACAACAACAAGAATTATATAAAAATTGCTATTTTTGCGACAATCCTCAATATCACATTGATTTTAATTTCGATAAAATCGTTCGAACTTTATGGCATAATTTCGTCACTTATAATCGCTGAAATCTTTTTTATTGTAGGATATTTTACACACTCAGTATTGAACAACAAGCATCAAATTAAGAATGAAAACAATCACAGTTAAATCTTTCAACCAAATTGTTTTCTTCCTATGTGTGGCAATTCCTTTTTTAAACAATTACGAACTTACGTTTGGAATTTGGTTTTTAGCATTATTTCTCACAGTTGCTAATCGATATTCCGTGGATATCATAAAGTTAACAAGTTGTTATGTGGCAATCTTACTGATTGCCTTTGTGGTGTATTTTTTTCAAGATGAAGGCAGTTATAATTTTTTTAGAGATTTGTCCTATTTGCTCAAACCTATAATTGGTCTATTACTGGGTTATCAATTCTATAAAAAATTTCCAAATTATGTTTTTTCAACCTTAGTTGGTACTGGAACATTGATTGCAGCAATTCATATTGCCTTAGTGCTTAATACTTTTATTCAATTTAGAAGTGTTTCAGTGAATTTATTAAGGGAATATGGAGGCTACTTTAGTGATTATGAAATTTATGCTCTGATTTTGGTGGTATTTGCGAACAAATTTACCCACACAATTTCCAAGAAAAATTTAATAATCATGGGGATTTTACTGGCATTTTCTTCGTTTTTATACCTTTCTCGTACCAATTTCATACAATTTATTATTTTGTATATGGCAATGAAGGGTTATTTTAAAATCACCAAAAAATCAGTGAGTTTTATGGCGGTGACAACTATTTTTGTATTAATGGGTTACGCTGTGATTTATAATACCAATCCTTCCAGAACCGGTAAAGGAATGGAAGCATTTTTATATAAAATAAAAAATGCGCCAATAGAAGCATTTAAAACGCGAGTGAACAGCAGTGATTGGAAAGATTTTAATGATAACTATCGTTCCTATGAAAATATAATTACCACCAAGCAAGTATTTAGAGATGGAGCAGGAGCTGTTATTTTTGGACAAGGACTTGGCTCAAGGGTAAATTTGGGACAGGAAATTTATACAACAGACGGGAGTATTGTACAATACATTCCGATACTTCACAATGGTTTTTTTACCGTTTTTTTAAAATCAGGTTTAATTGGAGTTTTGTTCTTAATTTTCTCAATTTATCTGGTTGCAAAGCAGAAAAAAACAAACTTTCAAGAAATAGAAAACATCAATCGACTCTTAATCGGAAGCAGTTTATTTCTCATAGTATCCAATTGGGTGTTTATGGGATTATATCTAAAATTAGACACAAAATCTATTGTAATTGGGTTGCTAATTTGTTATCGTGAAGCGTTGCTAAAAATAGAAAGAAATCAGGCTCATTTGGTGGAAGTTAATCCATCATAAGCGTTTTTAAACTTGGTAGCATAAGCGTTTGCGGTAAAATTATTTCTTACCCTTAAATTTCCACTCAATCCCATCTTAACCCTTAAATCTTCTGACAGAACTAATTTTTCCAAAGCCAAAAACAATTCATTTACGTTCCCTGGTTCAAATAAATATCCGGTTTTTTCGTGAACAATAATTTCTTTTAAACCACCCAAATCCGAAGCCACTACAGGTTTGTTAGAAAGCATAGCCTCTGTTGCAACCAGTCCGAATGATTCCGGTTCGGTAGAAGGTACTACAACAATGTCTAATGCATCATAAAATGGCCAGATTTGTTCCTGAAAATCAATGATTTCTACATCGTTTTCTAGATTATTTTCAACAATTTTTTCTTCTAAAGCCGTAAGATAATGTGATTGTCCCTTTGGAGCAGAACCAATGTAAACGAGTTTCACGTTGTCATATTTTTTCACCAGAAATTGAAAGGCACCTAACAAAACTTGTTGTCCCTTTAAACGACTGATTCTTCCTACTAATCCAATAACTGTTTGAGATGAGGTAGCCTTGAAGTATGTTGAGCGAATTTCTCTTAACACTTCTTCATTTGTTGGCGGTACATTCCTATTTTGACCGTTGTGAATTACAACTGAACGGTTGGCTATTTTTTTGTTGTATTTATAAAATTGATTATAAGACGCTTGAGAGTTAAAAACCATTAAATTGGAAAAAAACGCAACAATCTTTGGGTAGGCTTTCGCTGCAATCTCTGGGTTTTCGATAATCTCGTGTACGTGCCAAAGATGTTTTTTTCGAAACACAAAAGAATAAAAAGCCCCTATAAATACAGAAATCGCATTTGAATGCACGAGCGCAATTTCTTTTCCTTTTAAAGATTTTCGGATGCGGTATAACGAACCAATAATTTCAAAAGGTAACTGTAAAAGATACGAAAAATTAAAAATTCCACGTTTAATTTTTATTACCGAAGAGTGAATTACCTCAATCCCCATTTCTTGTAAAACCAATTTTAAAGGGCCGTCTTCGTGCAAAACCACTATTGGCGTATATCCATTTGGAAAATTTTCAATTAACTCCAAAATAGCTTTGTCAGCACCATACAATTCAGCTGATTGATTGATAACAAGAACGTATTTCATCTAAACATTATTGATTTTTAGCAGTTCCGCTTCCAAAAAATTTGTTTTTGGTTTGTACCAAAAAGTTATAATTTTTGGCCAATAATTTTTTCATAAATGAAGCATCTTTATTTGGGAACCAATCCGTTGTACGAGGCGTTTCGATCAAATGTTCGTGAACTTGATAAGCATAAGTTGCGATTGAGGTTCTAAATCTTCCTTCTGGGAAATTTGTCATATTATAACCATGAAGTGTGTAAGGAGCACATTGCTGAATAATAAGTCGGTTGAACGGTACATCCAATTCCTTTTCCTCATTCGTACGCAAATCTTTTACAATTAAACCGCCTTTGTATTCCGGTTTCCAGTCTTTGTTTAGGTACAAAAGCAAGTTAAGTTCTCGATACCAGTTTTTATTAATGGGATGATAATTAAAATCCAAATGCATGTCTAAAAAACTGTTTTTCTTCCCTTGATGAAGACCTCCACCGTGATTTTTTGGATCTACAAAAATTTTTTTTGCAGTGATATGACAAAGAATTTTGTTGAATCTCTCAGAAGCAAGGTCGTTGTATAATTCTAAAAGTTCTGATGAAAGCTCTCTATAATTAGATTTTTCAAATTTATTATTGGCAAAAGCATAATCACGGCTTTTATTGTTAAGTTCCGGAATGCTTTCATAAGCCCTTTCTAACTTCTCTAAATCACAAAAATTATCGATAATTAAATGCGGAAACGGTTGTGCTGATAAATATTCGTTTCTTAAATTATCCAGATTATTTTCTAGAGCATCAAAATTAATCATGTTTTCAAAATTTTATAAAACAAAAATAGCGATAAATAGTCTAACTATAGTTTTTCATTTTTAAAATTTGAAAAAAAAACAGACGGTAAATTTGTCAAAATTCTTAAGAACTCATTACTTAATATTTTCTTAAAAATCGTTACTTTTGGCATCTCAAAGATAAACAGGTTTAATGAAAATAGCAATTTTAGGAACACGAGGCATCCCCAACCATTATGGAGGCTTTGAGCAATTTGCAGACTTTTTTGCTGTTTTTTTAGCCGAAAAAGGACATGATGTCTACGTTTATAACTCTCACAACCACCCTTATCAAAACCCGGTTTACAAAGGCGTAAAGATTATTTTTAAATATGATCCGGAACATAAAATAGGAACCGCTGGTCAATTTATTTACGATCTCAATTGTATTCTTGATTCTCGAAAAAGAAATTTTGATATTATCTTACAACTAGGTTACACGAGTAATTCGGTTTGGCATTGGTTACTCCCAAAGAAAAAATCAACCATCATTACCAACATGGATGGCTTAGAATGGAAAAGAACCAAATATTCACCTTTAATACAAAATTTACTAAAATTTGCCGAAAAATTAGCCGTTAAAAGCAGTCATTATTTAATCTCGGATTCCATTGGCATTCAGAATTATTTAAAAAGCAAATACCAAGTTGACAGTAAATACATCGCTTACGGAGCCGATAATTTTAACAACCCAAATCCTGAAATCCTAAAAAAATATCAGGTAGAGGCTCACCAGTTTAACATGATTATGGCGCGTTTTGAACCAGAAAATAATTTTGAAATGGTATTAGATGGCGTGGTGCTTTCGGACAATAAATCACCCATTTTAGTAATTGGAAATTACAATACAAAGCACGGAATTTATTTAAAAAATAAATTTAAAACATATACTAACATAAGATTTTTAGGCGCTATCTATAATCTTGAAGACCTTAATAATTTAAGATATTTTTCAAATATTTATTTTCACGGACATACCGTGGGCGGGACCAACCCTTCATTGTTAGAAGCAATGGCATCAAAAGCGTTAATCGCAGCTCATTTAAATGAATTTAACCAAGGGATTTTACAAGAAAACGGTATTTATTTTTCTAATAAATTTGAGGTTCAAAAAATCTTAAACGAAACTAAAAAAATTGATAACTTGCAACTCGTAGAAAACAACTTCCAAGCAATCGAGAAAAAATTTAACTGGCAAAAAATAAATGAGCAATATTTACAATTTTTTTACCAATCCCATAAATGATTTCAAGGATAACTCAAAGAAACACGCATCGTTTCTACCGTTCTTGGCATTGGTGGTTTCTATTCCTATTTCGTTAGCGCTAAACAATGTTTTTTTAGTACTCTTTTTTTTATCAGCATTTCTTTTTGTTAACAAAACAAAGCCTAATTTTTCATTGGTATTAATTTTACCAATGCTTCTTTTTATCTGGATGGGTTTGTCCTATTTTTGGTCAATCGATACTCAAGAAACACTTAAAGCAATTCCCAAAGAAATCGCTTTCGTTTTAATACCACTTGCTTTTGCAATTATTCCTAGATTTACAGTCAATCAAAAAGATACAATTGTAAAATATTACAGTTATACCATTTTACTTTTTGTAATCTATTATATAATTAGAGCATTCGTACGTTATTTTACTACCGGCGAAACCACAGTATTTTTTTACCACGGACCTAACAATGAAACAGATACCGGCTTAGTACCGCGATTACTCAATGCCATACACGTATCAGTTTTTGTAGCACTCGCATTCTTCTATTTTTTTACAAAAAAAAATCGTACCCAAAAAGATATAGTCGCAAGCATCTTAATGTTTGTATTCATAATGCTACTTTCCTCAAAGAACATTATAATCGTATTTATCATTTTACTTCTCATAAATATTTTTTTCTTCTCCAACATTGGCAATAAGTTAAGATTGAGGAATTTAACCATCATCTTGCTGCTTCTCGGAGCGATATTATCAATAGGAAAAATTAAAGAACGGTTTTTAATTGAATTTAGAAGTAACTCATCTAAAAGTCTTTCCCACAATGTAAACACTACTAATACAACTGGAGTAAATAACATTAGTATCTATGAAGCCTGGAACAACGAGCATTTTACCTACAATGATTTCTTGCCAGGAACTTCTTTCAGAGTTTATCAGTTTAGAATGTTTACGGAATTTTTAAAAGAAGAACCTATCTTCTGGAAAGGATTTGGATTAAACGCCTCAAAAACAAAACTTCAAGCTAAAGAAAAACAATATAACCTTTATCCCGGATATGGCTCGTTTAATTTTCACAATCAATATGTTCAAAATTTTGCCGAACTTGGCATTATAGGATTTATATTGTTGATGTTCATCTTGATTATTAACATTAAAAATGCTGTAAAAACCAAAGATTTTATTCATATTGCATTTGCAATTTTAATGCTCACGCTTTTTATAACAGAGTCATTCTTATGGAGGCAAAGAGGAGCAACATTTTTTATTGTTTTTTACTGTTTACTAAATACATATCATTCCATACAACCAAAAGTAACCCATGACTAAAAAGATTCTCATCACCGGAGCAGCCGGATTTCTTGGTTCACACCTCTGCGATCGTTTCATTGCCGAAGGTTACCATGTAATAGGCATGGACAATCTCATTACTGGCGATTTAAAAAATATCGAACACCTTTTCAAACTCGAAAATTTCGAATTTTACCACCACGACATTACAAAATTTGTCCACATTCCGGGTAAACTCGACTATATTTTACACTTTGCGTCTCCAGCAAGCCCTATCGATTATTTAAAAATTCCTATCCAAACCTTAAAAGTTGGTTCGTTAGGAACACATAATTTATTAGGATTGGCTCGGGTAAAAAATGCAAGAATTTTAATCGCTTCCACATCTGAAGTTTATGGGGATCCATTAATACATCCACAAACCGAAGAATATTACGGAAACGTAAACACCATCGGTCCGAGAGGTGTTTATGACGAAGCCAAACGTTTCCAAGAATCCATTACCATGGCCTATCATACTTTTCATGGAGTAGAAACAAGAATCGTAAGAATTTTTAACACTTACGGTCCAAGAATGAGACTCAACGACGGACGTGTAATTCCAGCATTTATAGGGCAAGCTTTGCGTGGCGAAGATTTAACTATCTTTGGCGATGGTTCGCAAACAAGATCCTTTTGTTACGTAGATGATCAAGTGGAAGGAATTTTCAGGCTTTTACATTCGGAATACGTGTTGCCAGTAAATATTGGAAACCCAGACGAAATCACTATTTCAGATTTTGCCGAAGAAATCATTAAATTAACTGGAACCCAGCAAAAAGTAGTATACCATCCTTTACCTATAAATGATCCTTTACAACGTCAACCCGACATTACGAAAGCCAAAGAAATCCTCGGTTGGGGACCAAAAGTTTCACGCAGTGAAGGAATGAAAATAACGTACGAATATTTTAAATCATTGTCGTCCGAAGAATTGATGAAAGAAGAACACAAAGATTTTTCTAAATTTATTTTTTAAATGCGAAAAAAAACCGGACGATACTCTGGCTACATCAGGCCATTTTCTTACACCTTAGATTTGATCATCATCAACATCTTGGCGTATTTCCTATTGCCCGAATCGCTCAGTTTTTTTACATACCACCTTTTTATCACCATTTCTTGGCTGGTTATTTCTTGGAACATTGGTTTCTACGAAGTATATCGGTATACAAAAATCATTGATATTTTAGGCTTAATCATCAAGCAATATCTCTTTTTCCTGCTCGTAAACTTCGCTTTTATAGGATTTTTTCTGAAATTTTCCGAACCATCATTGATGATTCAATTTGTTACACTATCATTGATAATCATCGCTTTAGCTAAATTTTTCGTCTATTTCGCATTAAGGAGATTCAGGGTTGTTTTTGGTGGAAATTTTAGAAAAGTAGTCATCGTTGGACATGGAAAAAGAGTGGACCAACTACGAGATTTTTTTAACGAAAATCCAGATTATGGCTATAAATTAGAACACACATTTACATTAACAAAAAATAAAAAAGAGCAAATAGAAGAGTGTTTTAATTTCGTATTAAACAATAAAATTGATGAAATCTATTGCTCGCTTTCAAATGTTTCTAATACCGAAGTGACTAATTTTGTGGATTTTACCGATAACAATCTTAAAATTTTGAAATTCATTCCGGACGATAAAGAAATTATGGCTCGGAATTACACTTTTGATTATTATGATTATATTCCCATTATTTCCCTAAGAAATATTCCCCTGGACCAAACCGCTAATATGGTTGTAAAACGCGTGTTCGATATATTATTTTCCCTGGTCATAATCCTCGGACTTTTATCTTGGCTTACGCCAATTATGGCAATTCTCATTAAACTCGAGTCTCGTGGTCCAGTATTTTTTAAACAAAAAAGAAACGGTCTTAATTATCAAGAATTTTACTGCTTTAAATTTAGATCCATGCATTTGAACAAAATTGCCGATCTCCATCAGGTTTCAAAAAATGATCCCAGAATCACCAAAGTAGGAAAATTCATCAGAAAAACCAGTATTGATGAACTGCCGCAATTTTTTAATGTGCTTTTAGGTGATATGTCAGTTGTAGGACCAAGACCTCACATGGTAAGCCATACCGAAATGTATGCCCGTCGAATCGACAAATTTATGGTACGTCATTTCATAAAACCTGGAATTACTGGATTAGCCCAAACCAAAGGTTTTCGTGGAGAAGTAGAAACTGAAAAAGACATCATTTATCGCGTAAAATTTGATATTTTTTACCTCGAAAACTGGTCACTCCTATTAGACATAAAAATCGTTTTTCTTACGGTTTTTAATGCACTTCGTGGCGAGGAAAAAGCCTATTAATCATGAAAACGCCGTTGGTTTCCATTGTTACTCCAGCCTTCAATTCTGCACAATTTATTGCCGAAACCATTCAATCCGTTCAAAATCAAACCTATCAAAACTGGGAAATGATCATTGTAGATGATTTTTCAACGGACGAAACGGTGGCAGAAATCAGTAAATTTCTCGAAGATTCTCGAATCAAATGTTTTCAATTAAAAGAAAACTCTGGAGCCGGAATTGCCCGTCAAAAAGCGGTAGATTTAGCCAAAGGTAATTTTATCGCATTCCTCGATGCCGATGATTTATGGCTTCCCGAAAAATTGTCGAAGCAAATTAACTTTTTACAAAAAAACAATTTGCCTTTTACGTTTTCCTTTTACAATTGTATCAATGACCAAGGCACAAACTTAAATAAAATTGTCAAAGCACCACAAATACTTACATTTCGGCAACTTTTTTGGCGCAATCATATAGGAAATCTTACCGGAATTTACAGCGTAGATTTTTTTGGTAAAATAGCCATCAGTCGTTTTAGAAAAAGACAAGACTGGATGATGTGGCTCGTCATTTTAAAAAAAATAAAAATTGCTCAACCTGTACCCGAAGTTTTGGCAAGTTATCGCGTACGCAAAAGTTCAGTTTCATCCTCAAAAATTAATTTGCTTAAGCACAACTATAATGTTTACAGGCATTTCCACAAATTATCTGCAGTAGAAAGCGTTTTTTGTATGATGGGATTTTTGTTTGTGCATTTTTTCTTAAAGGCAAAATACATTGAGAAAACGTAGTTTTTTTTTAATAAAAATCACTTTTTATAACCAATTTTATTTCGGGGTTTAACTTTTTCGTCTTTCTCAGTAAGTTCGTCCAAATAACTGAAAACCAACTCAATATTTTTGTCTTGATTCTCTAATTTCTTTTGAATTTGAGCAATATCCAATCGAATTTCGGTAGTGTCAAGCAACATTTGCCGCACTTTTGCAAAAATTCTCATGATTGAAATATTCGTCTGAATGGCTTTATCGCTGTTCAAAACACTCGATAACATCAACACGCCATGTTCGGTAAACGCCATTGGTAAATATTTTTGATGTTGACCCCTTCCTTTCTTTAAGGTCACAATTTGTGATCTTAAAAAGTTATTTTCTGTTTCGGTAATTTCAAACATAAAATCCTCCGGAAAACGCTCGATATTTCTTCGAACGGCTTGTTTCAAAACTCTCGTTTCAATTCCGTAAAGTGAGGCTAAATCTCTGTCTAATATCACTTTTTGATTTCGGATAAAGTAAATTTTTTCGGAAATCGTTTCTTCTGTAAGGATTACATTTTCGCGCATAAATTAAGGTTTTAGCAAAGATTCAAACTGTTTTAATTTTCCTCTGTTGGTTCTTGAAAGCACGTCTTTTCTGACAAAGTCAAATATTAAGCCTGGTTCTAAATAGGTGTCCACCGCTTTCATAATTTGCATTTCTTGATTTTGCGTAAGCGAAATTTTACTCACATATTCTACCAAAAAGCGGTCGATTTCAGTTTGCTTGATGACAAATTCTTTTACGTTTCCGTCGTCTTCAATAATGGATTTTGTAATATAATAAAACGTTAATCCCGGCGATTTTTTCCCACTTGGAAGCACCGCAAAATCATTAGTTCTGCCCAATAATTTTTTCAAAATAGGCTTTTTCGGGGTACTTTTTTCGTCTAAAATACCACGATCGCCAATTTCGTATCGGATAAAAGGATGGGCTTTGTTGTAGAGCGAAGTAATCACAATTTTTCCTTCAATACCATTTTTCACCGGAATATTATTGTCGTCTAAAATTTCTACAAAAAGTGTTTCGGCGTTTATTTGCCAATCTCCATCAGGGTATTCAAAGGCAATTAAATCCAATTCCGAAGCACCATATTCATTGACAACTGGAATGCCAAATTGCTTTTCCATTAAAATTTTATCATTTTCAAAAAGCATTTCGGAAGTAACGATGCAAACTTTTAAAGTGGGACAAACTGTTTTTAAAACAATATTTTTTTGGTGTAAATACTTAGCAAATAATACGATAGAACTGGTGTAGCCGTTGAGGTAATCGAATTTTTTGGTTTTAAATTTTTGTAAAAAACCTTCCAAAATTTCATCGCTTAAATCAAAAATCGGAAAACGATACCGATGACTCAAAAAATCTTTAACACGCTCTTTTTTGTTTCCAATAAAATCCAGCGGAATGCCGTAAAAACGAGCCTGAAATGAATGATTAAAATCAATTCCGTACCAACCAAATCGGTAAATATTGGAAGCCCAAGTCAAAGCATGACAATACTTGTCTTTGGCAAAAATAAACGGATCACCACTTGAACCCGAAGTTTTATTCACAAAAATATTTTTCTCGTTATAACCTTTAGATAGTCTTTGACGAAGCGGAATTTGCAGTTCTTTTTTGGTTAAAACCGGTAAATCTTGCCAAGAAATCTTTTGATCATTTCCAATTAAATTCTTATAAAAATTGTTGTTATGGATATGAAAATCAACAATTTCCTGTTTTTTTTGTTCCAAATGCTGAAAAAAACCAGTTTCCGGAATTTGTAAAATTTTCCCAAATTCGTCCTTGGCTTCATCAATTGGAAAGCCGTTTACCTTCAGCGAAAAATCAAATAATTTCACGGCATGCAAAAGTTGATAGTTTTTGGTAAATTAATTATTTTTTATCTTCAAAAGCAATTAATTTTGGCAGAATTAAACAACAACACAACAAAATGAAAATATTATTGCTTGGTTCTGGCGGTCGCGAACATGCTTTGGCGTGGAAAATGTTGCAAAGTCCGAACTGTACTTCACTTTTCGTGGCTCCTGGAAATGCCGGAACACAAAAAATAGCACAAAATATAAACTTGAATCCACTTGATTTTGAGCAGGTTAAAAAATTTGTAATTCAAGAGAACATCCAAATGCTGGTCGTGGGTCCAGAAGATCCGCTGGTTGAAGGCATTTTTGATTTTTTTGCTTCGGATGATCAATTGAAAAATGTTCCGGTAATTGGACCTTCAAAACAAGGCGCAAAATTGGAAGGAAGTAAAGAATTTGCTAAAGAATTTTTGATAAAAAATAATATCCCAACCGCAGCTTATGGCAGTTTTACCAAAGAAAATCTGGAAGAAGGTTTTCTATTTTTAGAACAATTATCTCCACCTTATGTTTTAAAAGCCGATGGTTTGGCAGCTGGAAAAGGCGTTTTGATTTTAAACGATTTAATCGAAGCCAAAACTGAACTTCAAAATATGTTGGTCAATGAAAAATTTGGTCAAGCAAGTTCAAAAGTGGTAATTGAAGAATTTTTAGACGGCATCGAACTCTCCGTTTTTGTGTTAACCGATGGAAAAAATTATAAGATTTTACCTACAGCCAAAGATTATAAAAGAATTGGAGAAAACAATACTGGTTTAAATACTGGAGGTATGGGAGCCATTTCTCCAGTTCCGTTTGCCGATGAAAATTTGATGCAAAAAATTGAGCAAGAAATTGTAAAACCTACGGTTGAAGGTTTACAACGCGACAATATTTTATACAAAGGATTTATTTTTATCGGATTGATAAAAGTGGGCAATCAACCTATGGTGATTGAATATAATGTAAGAATGGGCGATCCGGAAACTGAGGTCGTGATGCCAAGAATTAAGAGCGATTTAATAGCACTTTTTGAGGCAGTCGCCAATGAAAAATTAAACGAAATTGACCTTGAAATTGACACTCGTTCAGCAACAACAGTAATGATGGTTTCCGGAGGTTATCCAGAAGATTACCAAAAAGGAAAAATCATTTCCGGATTGGAAAATGTGGCAGATTCAATTGTATTTCATGCCGGAACGAAAATGCAGGAAAACAGCGTGGTTACTAACGGCGGAAGAGTTTTGGCCATTACTTCTTACGGCGAAAATTTTCAAGATGCTTTGAAAAAATCGTATGCGAATATCGAAAAAATAAAATTTGAAGACGTTTATTTCCGTCGTGACATTGGGTTCGATCTATAATTTTTTTTCAAATTTAAAACATAAAAAATCCGGAATTGAATTTTTCAGTTCCGGATTTTTTGCAAATGGGAATCTTTCTAAAAAAAATTATTTCAAGAAAGAATGTGCAGTTGTATCTTGATATTCGTCGTTATTTTCTTTGTGCAAACGCAATTGCTTGATCCAATAAACCGTTGCCACTGCACAAATAATCATGAAAATCCAGTTCAATGTATTGGCAGCCCACCAGCTTTCTAACTCAAGTCTTCTTAACCAATCGAGTGGTGCGAAAAGAATTTCTACAAACAAATATTCAATTCCTTCAAAAAATGATTTCATATTTTTTTCTTTGTTTTAAATTTATCACGGCTACAAAAAGTTAACCATTAAAACCAGTTGTATGCTTACATTTGCAAAAATATAAAATATCCTTATGATAACAAGCGTTTTTGGTAAATCACGTCCGGTAAATTACATTTTACTTTCAGCTTTGTTGGTGATTTGCTATTTTTTGCACCTTCAAAAGTTACCCGGAAGTTTCGTCTCTGTCAATGATATCTTGGTTAAAACTGGACTGTTGCTGCTTTTGACGGGTTCGTTGTTCATCATCAATTTTATCACCAAAAAAAATAATTTGAGTAAAGACAACAGTTACGCTTTTTTATTTTTCTTTTCGTTTTTAATACTTTTTCCCACTACATTAGGCAATACTGACTTGATTTTGTCTAATTTTTTCATCCTATTGGCCATGCGAAGGTTAATTTCTTTACAATCTTTGCTTACGCCAAAAGAAAAAATATTCGATGCTTCGTTGTGGATTTTCATTGCGGCATTGTTCCATTTTTGGAGTATATTTTTTATTCTAATTGTATTCGTATCGATTATTTTTCACGTTTCCCGCGATTATCGAAATTGGGTTTTGCCGTTCATTGCGTTTTTTGCCGTGGTCGTAATTGGGCTTTTGTATGCATTTATTTTTGACCAAAGTTTAATCGAAACCGTGATTGACAGTGCTAAAATTGATTTTAACTTTAATTATTTTACCAATAATTTTCAAAATTTTGCCTTGTCACTTTACGTGGTTTGCGGACTTTTCTTCTTCATCACACAAGCGCTAACGGTTACCAACAAACCGCTAAACATGCAATCTTCATACAAAAAAATTATTGTGATGTTTTTTTTAGGTGTGATTGTGTTTTTAATTTCTGCTGAAAAAAGTAACAGTTTGCTCATTTACACCTTTGCACCATTGGCCATTTTAGCCACGAATCACGTGGAAGCCATGCAAATTTCGTGGTTAAAGGAAACCATTGTCTATTTTATTGTAGGCTGTAGTTTGCTCACTTTTTTTTCTCAATTATAATTTATTGCCGTATGCCAAATCGCCAGCATCTCCAAGTCCAGGAACAATATAATTTTTTTCATTAAGTTTTTCGTCAAGCGTTGCCACCCAAAGATGCACGTTGTCCGGCAGATTTTTTTGGAGATAATCAATTCCTTCGGGAACTGCAATTACCACGGCAATGTGAATTTGTTTTGGCGCTCCTTTTTTTAATAATTGATTGAAAACCGCTACCATTGATTGTCCGGTGGCTAACATTGGATCGATTAACAACAGATTTTTATTTTCAATTTCGGGAACGGCTTGATATTCTACTTTAATTTCAAAAGCATCATCGTTGTTGTAATGATGGCGATAGGCAGAAACAAAACCGTTTTCGGCATCGTCAAAATAATTTAAAAAACCCAAATGTAGCGGCAAACCTGCTCTTAAAATCGAACATAAAACCAGATTATCTTCGATTTGTGTGGTTTTTTTTATCCCAAGAGGTGTTTGGATTTCTATGTTTTTATAATGCAAATTTTTACTTAATTCGTAAGCCATTACCTCGCCAATTCGTTCGATATTTCGGCGGAAACGCATGCTGTCTTTTTGTACATGAATGTTTCTGATTTGTCCTAAAAAGTGATTAAGAACACTGTTTTCGTTCGATAAATAATGAATCTGCATATTTGTACGTTGTAAGGTAATAGGTTTTGGGTTCAAGGTTTTGAAATCTGAAATCTGAAATCTGAAATCTGAAATCAAATTTCGGCGATAAAGTTAGAAAAACTATATTTGTAATCTAATTTAAAAGAAATATGTTTTCACAACTGGCTTATTCTGTTTTTGAGCAAAGCATTTTGGATTATCACAAATACGATAGTGTGGATCAACCTATCGAAAATCCGTATCCGAAGGATCAATTCGAACATTTGTTATACCTAAAGAACTGGATTGATACCGTTCAATGGCATTATGAAGATATTATTCGTGACCCGAATATCGATCCTGTTGCGGCATTAACATTGAAAAGAAAAATTGACGCTTCTAACCAAGAACGAACCGATATGGTGGAATTTATTGACAGTTTTTTCTTAAAAAAATATGCCGACGTGAAAGTGAAAGACAATGCAAAAATCAATTCTGAAAGTCCGGCTTGGGCTTTTGACAGATTGTCAATTTTGGCTCTAAAAATTTACCACATGAATGAAGAAGCTACCCGAAAAGACGCTTCCAAAGAACACATTAGCAATTGCCAAGTGAAACTTAATATTTTGCTCGAACAACGCAAAGATCTTACCAGTGCTATCGATGATTTATTGACCGATATTGAAAACGGAGACAAATACATGAAGGTTTACAAACAAATGAAAATGTATAATGACGAGGAATTAAATCCGGTTTTGTATCAGAATAGGAAGTAAGCATTTAGATAAATCAATTAATAAACCTAACAGGTTTTCAAAACTTGTTAGGTTTTTATATTTTAATCTATCTCAATTTGTCTCAAAAAATAAACCACATAATCGTTTTTCGACTTTCCGCAATGGGCGATGTAGCCATGACTGTTCCAGTAATTCGGGCTTTTGTAAAACAATTTCCCTCTGTAAAAATCACCATAGTTTCCCGACCGTTTTTTAAACCATTTTTCAACGGAATTCCGAATGTAAATTTCTTTGCAGTTGATCTTCAAAAACGCCACAAAGGATTTTTCGGATTACTTCGGCTTTTTTCTGATTTAAAAAAATTAAAACCCGACGCTTTCGCAGATTTGCACAACGTTTTGCGTTCTAAAGTGGTTCGGAATCTTTTTGTGTTAAGCGGAAAAAAAACAGCTGCGGTTGACAAAGGTCGTGCTGAAAAAAAAGCTTTGACGCGACCTGAAAACAAAATTTTCAAACCCGTAAAACCAATGGTGGAGCGACATGTTGAAACTTTTAAGCGGTTAGGTTTTAATATAAATTTATCAAATCCGGAATTCCCAGATAAAGCAATTTTGTCAGAAGAAATTATTGTTATTGCTGGAAAAAAAGAAGATAAAAAATGGATTGGCATTGCGCCATTTGCACAATATGAATCTAAAGTTTATCCACAAGATTTAATGCAAAAAGTCATTGATACTTTAGCCGAAAATGAGCAGAACAAAATTTTTCTTTTTGGAGGCGGAAACAAAGAAATCGAAATCTTAAACCAATTTGCTTCCGGAAAAGAAAACGTGATTAATTTGGCAGGAAAAATTAAATTTCAGCAAGAATTACAACTCATTTCAAACCTCAATGTCATGATTTCCATGGATTCCGGAAATGGCCACATTGCTGCAATGTTAGGGGTAAAAGTCATCACACTTTGGGGCGCGACACATCCATTTGCGGGTTTCACACCATTCAATCAACCTTTAAAAAATTCTTTAATTCCAGATTTAGAAAAATTTCCAAAACTACCTACTTCAGTTTATGGAAACAAAATTATCGATGGTTATGAGGATGCAATGAGAAGTATAAAGGTGGAAGAGGTGGTGGAGAAAATAACGGAAATTTAAAAAAATTACCACAAGTTCCACTGAATTTTTAATTCGTAATCTTGCGGTAATTCAGATTTTAAAAACAGCAAATAGATAACTATCTACACATCATCATAATCGATGTAAATTTCTGAAGAAGTGGGATGTGCTTGGCAAGTTAGGGTCAAACCTTCGGCGATTTCTCTATCGGTTAAAATGGAATTTTTCTTCATTTCTGCTGTTCCCGAAACGATTCTTGCAATACAACTGCTGCAAATTCCGCCTTGGCAAGAATACGGAGCGTCAACGCCTTGTTTTAGCGCGGCATCTAGAAGCGTCATTTTTTGCGACATGTCAAAGGTGGTTTCTTCGTCGTCCACCATCACGGTCACTTTGGTATGTCCGTCAAGATTTTCGTCAATTTTTTTCTCTTTTGCCGAAGTAGAAAAAAGTTCAAACTTAATATGTTTTTCCTTGATGTTATTTTCTAAAAGCACCTGATTCACAGTGTTAATCATGTCTTCCGGACCACAAAGGTAAAATTTGTCAAATTCGGTTCCGGCGTGTTTATTTTTAAAAACAAAGTTTACCACAGATTTTTCGATTCGTCCAAATAAAGCATTTTCGGCACGAACCTGACTGAATACGTAGTATAAGAAAAATCTTCCGGTATATTTTAGCTGTAAATCGTGTAATTCGTTGTGGAAAATGGTTTCTTCCGGCGATTTATTTCCGTAAACCAGCACAAAAGTACTGTTGGGCTCGGCTTCTAAAACCGTTTTTAAAATGGCCATCACAGGAGTTATCCCACTTCCGGCTGCAAAAGCCGCGTAATTTTTGGTTCGGTTTACATCGGGTTCAAAAATAAATTTTCCTTCGGGAGTTCCCACTTCGAGAACATCGCCGGCTTTCAAACTTTTGTTAGAAAAAGTAGAAAAAGCCCCGTTTGATACGGCTTTAATGGCAATTCTCAGCTCACCACTTTCGGGCGAAGAACAAATGGAATAAGCACGGCGAATTTCGTTTCCGTCGAGCGTTAATTTTAAATTGATGTATTGTCCGGCTGTGAATTTGTAGAAATCCCGAAACTCATCGGGAACATTAAACAAAACTGAAACGGCATCTTTGGTTTCACGTCGAACTTCTTTTATAGCTAATTTGTAAAATGATGACATGCAAAATATTTTCTGCAAAAATACATAATCCACAAAGCAATTTTGGTAAATAACGCATAAAATTGATACATAAGATTTTGATGTATAAGAAACTTATGTATATTTGTATTTCAAATTTCAAATTATGAAAAACTCACAATTGTATAAAGGAAGTCTCAACACCATTATAATGAGGCTTTTAGAAGAAAAAGGCAGAATGTATGGTTATGAAATTACCCAGAAGGTAAAAGAAATTACCAAAGGCGAATTGAACATTACCGAAGGTGCTTTGTATCCGGCTTTGCATAAATTGGAAGCAGATGGAATATTGGAAGTTGAAGTGGAAAAAGTAGATAATCGCCTTCGAAAATATTATAAACTTACCGAAAAAGGAAACAAAGAAACCGTAAACCGATTGGCGGAATTGGAAGAATTTATCAAGAATATGCGAACTATTGTGAATCCTAAATTGAGTTATTAAGATGAAGGCAACAACAGAAAATTTAGATTTAATAGATCGATATCTTGAACAACGAAAGCTCGACTTTTTAGATTTTAAACTAGAGATCAAAGATCATATAGCATCGCAAACAGAAGATTTATGTGAAAAACAAAATACCAGTTTTGAAGATGCTTTGCCAAAAGTATTAAAAAAATGGGAGCCAAGTTTACTTTTAAAAAGTAGTATTTGGATTAGCAATAAACGTAGTTTTTCTTCTATTGTTTTAGATGGAATTAAAAAGCGTTATATGATTTACAACAGTATAACTCTTCCTATAATTATCGGACTTTTAATATTACAATTTCATTTCATGAATGAATTTAAATCAGAAAGTTTAAGAAACCTGCTCTTAGCAATAAGTATAATTTTACTTATAATTTTATCTGTTCTTCGTTATTCAATCTCTAGAATAAATTATCAAACGAGTTTTTCTTATGAGTTTAAGCGAATCTATAAAATGGCAATAATGTTTTTATGTTTTGATATAATGTATTTTCATGTTTTAGGAATTACGCCAATAGTAATTTTTAAGGCAATGGTTATTACTTATTTTCCAATCGCAATTTATAGTTTCTTTAAGCACAAGCAGTTCCAAAACCGAGTAATTAATTTGTAAACATGAAATTATCAGACGAGCAAATTCAAAGCCTCTACCGCTTCACCCGCGAACATTTTGTAGAGCACTACGATTTACAAACCGAATTAGTCGATCATCTTTCCAATGCCATTGAAGAAGAATGGAAAGAAAATCCAAAATTATCGTTTGAAGAAGCCTTGCAAAAAGAATTTAAAAAATTTGGCATTTTTGGGTTTATGGATGTGGTAGAATCGCGAAGAAGTGCGCTTTCCAAAAAATATAACCAAGTTGTCTGGCAACATTTTAAAGAGTTTTTTTCGTTCCCGAAAATTATGTTGACGTTGGCCACAATCGTCGGACTGATTTTTTTGTTCAAACAAATTAGTTTCGTACAGGAAATTTTAGTTGCTTCGGCATTGGCGATGACGGTTTGTATGATAGTCAAAATTCAAAGTAACAAGAGAAAATTTGGCGCAAGCCAAAAAAGCGACAAGAAATGGCTTTTCGAAGAAATTGTGTTTCATTATGGCGATTGGCTATTTTTTTTCACTTTGCCGATGCAACTTTTATTACACGTTCCGGAGGCTTTTTTCCAAACTAATTTAGGAATTTCGATAGGAGTAACGATGGTTTCCTTGTTCTTTTTATTAGGGTATGTAATGGTTTTTGTTATTCCAAATTTATCCGAAAAATACCTCGAAGAAACTTATCCTGAATATAAAATTGCTAAATAGTTGTAACATTTGTAGTATTTTGATTACTCATAACATCAGATATATGATTAAAAGACTAAAAGATTTAAAGGTTGAAGATTGAAAGATTGAAAGATTTTTTAAACCTGAAACCTGAAACTTTGCACCTGAAACAAAAAATTAACTAACCTCTAACCCTAAAAAGATGATTAAACAATTTTTATGGCTCGAATGGAAAGCTTTTTCGCGGTCGTCGAGTTTTGCTAAAAATTTAGCGCTCCGAATATTGATGATTTTTGGTGTCATTTATTTCTGTGTCGTTTTTGCAGCATTAGGTGTTTTGGCATATTTTGGGCTTAAAGATTATTTCCCGGATCCGTTGTTAATTGTCAATAAATTCCTGATTTATTATTTCATTATAGATTTAATTTTCAGGCTTTTGCTACAGAAAATTCCGGTGCTCAACATTCGGCCGCTTTTGGTTTTACCCATTAAAGATGCCACGATTGTTAATTTTTCCTTGGGAAAAACTATGTTTTCGTTTTTTAACTGGATTCACGCCTTCTTTTTTATTCCGTTTTCCATCACCTTGATGGTCAAAGGTTACAGTCCGTTGCAAGTGATTTTTTATAACATTGCCCTGATTTGTTTTTTCTACATCAATAATTTCCTGAATATTTTATTAACCAATCAAGACAAATTATTTTCGGTGTTCATTGGGCTTGTCATTATTTTGGGTTTAACCCAATATTACAATCTATTTGACATTACGGTTTACACAGGTCCGTTTTTTCAGGAAATGTACAACAGCAGTTATTTGTTTTTGTTGCCATTTTTGGTGTTGCTTTTGCTGTATAAAATCACCTTTAATTATTTCAAGAAAAATCTTTTCCTCGATGCCGGACTTTCGGTCAAACACGACATTGCCAAAACCGAAAATTTCACTTGGCTCGATCGTTTTGGCGCCATCGGTTCATTTATCAAAAACGATATTCGGATGATTAAACGCAACAAACGCAGCAAAACCACAATTTTCATGAGCGTTTTGTTCCTATTTTACGGGTTGCTTTTTTTCACCGGAGCGTTTGAAGCCTACGATAATTCGGGTATGAAAATGTTTGCCGCCGTTTTTGTTTCGGGTGGATTTTTAATCACTTTTGGGCAATTTGTTCCGAGTTGGGACAGTGCTTATTACCCGTTGATGATGACACAAAATATTCCGTATAAACAATACCTCGAAGCCAAATGGTCCATGATGGTTTTGGCTACAATTGTTACGGCAATTATCGCTTCGTTTTATTTATATTTTGGTCTGCATATTTATTTGATGATTGTGGTTGGTGCGATTTACAACATCGGAATCAATTCATTGCTGGTGCTTTTGGGCGGTGCTTTTACCAAAACGCCAATTGATTTAGCTTCTACCAAAGGTGCTTTTGGCGATAAAAAAGCCTACAATGTGAAAACACTTCTAATTTCTATTCCACAATTAGTAGTCCCAATGCTGATTTATTGGATCGGAAGTAAATTGCTCGACCAAAATATGGCACTTGCCATCATTGCCGTAGTAGGATTGTGCGGATTGGCTTTTAAAAATGCCGCTTTCAATGCCATCGAAAAAATTTATAAAAACGAAAAATATTCAACCCTCGAAGCTTACAAACAAAAATCATAAACCAAAATCAACACACCATGATACAAGTTTCACAACTCAAAAAAACATATAACGGTGTTACCGTATTAAATATCAATAACTTAGAAATCAAAAAAGGCGAAAGTTTTGGCTTAGTTGGAAACAACGGAGCCGGGAAAACCACTTTTTTCAGCCTGCTGCTCGATTTAATTCAGCCAACAACTGGTTACATCAAAAATCATAATTTCCAGGTAAACCTAACTGAAGAATGGAAACCTCTAACCGCTGCATTTCTCGACGAAAGTTTCCTCATCGGTTACCTCACGCCCGAAGAATATTTTTATTTCATTGGCGATTTGCGCGGGCAAAACAAAGCCGATGTTGACGCGCTTTTGGCTAAACACACCGAATTTTTTAACAGCGAAGTGCTCAACAGCAAAAAATACATTCGCGATTTCTCAAAAGGAAACCAGAAAAAAGTAGGCATCATCGCCACCTTAATCGGCAATCCCGAATTAATTGTTTTAGACGAACCCTTTGCTAATTTAGATCCCACGACACAATTTCGCCTCAAAAAAATCATCAAAGAATTGGCAGACGATCCTAACATCACCATCTTAGTTTCCAGCCACGACCTCATGCATACCGTAGAAGTTTCTAACCGCATCGTGGCGCTTCACAAAGGCGAAGTCGTAAAAGACATCCAAACCAGCCAGGAAACTTTACGTGAGCTCGAAGAATTTTTTGCAGTATAAATTTTTTGGGCGTTCCCCAATTTTCAACCCAACTGCAAACCAGAAAAATCCTGCAAAAATTGGGTCGCGCTTTTCGCTGTATCTTTTGTTCCGCTGTCGCTTCACAAAAGGATGCCGCTTCAATCGCTAACGCAGTCACAAGTTTTTGATTTTTAAAGTTTTACAAACGTTTGCGAGAAATACACCAATGTTCTTAAATGCCTAAAATGGTGAAATTTTGTTTCAAGTTTCAAAGTTTTAGGTTTTCTCCTAATAGGCTTCCAAAACCTGTTAGGTTTTTTAATTTCCTTTTGACGAGAAAAAATAAAGAGATTTGTGAAATGTTAACGATTTTAACAAAGTGGGATAAAACATAAAGTATCCATAAGGAAGCTATGGCTTTGACTAGACTAAAATATTACGCAGAAATTGTTAACATTATCCAAAAATTATTATATTTGAAATTCTACCACGTTTGTTACCGGAACATTTAAAAACCAAATAAACATGA
>NZ_JAABLM010000015.1 GCF_009915155.1 Flavobacterium ichthyis
ACAGAATAATGTTTCTCTAAAACTAACTTAACACATTCTAATTTAAATGCGTAATCATACTTAACTTTTCTTTCCATAAAAAATGCCCCAAATAGTGTCTAACTTTTTGGGGCATGTTCAGAATGATTGGTTCGGGGTATTTTTTTTCGGAAGAATTTTTACATCATTCCCCATTTCTATCCACTTTAATCCGCTCTTTTCTGTTGGCAATTTCCCAAGCGGTGGCAAAAACGAGTTTTGTTCTTTTGGCTAACAAATCATACTCAATTTTGTCAGGCGTGTCGCCAGGTTTGTGGTAATCTTCGTGAACACCATTGAAATAAAAAAGTGACGGAATTCCGTTTTTGGCAAAATTATAATGGTCTGAACGGTAGTAAATTCTCTCCGGATCGTTTCGATCGTTGTATTTGTAATCAAGTAAAAGTTTGGTGTATTGCTCATTGGCTTTTTCGGAAATGGTGTGTAAATCCGTGCTTAATCGATCAGAACCAATTAAATAAACATAGTTTCCGTTATTTTTATGCAAATCATCTCGACGGCCAATCATGTCAATATTTAAATCAACCACGGTATTTTTTAGCGGGAAAATTGGATTTTCTACATAAAATCTCGAGCCGTGCAATCCATGTTCTTCACCAGTTACGTGCAAAAATAAAATGGAACGCTTGGGGCCTTTTCCTTCTTTTTTAGCCTCATTAAAAACGCGGGCAATTTCTAAAAGTGCTACAGTTCCTGAACCGTCGTCGTCTGCACCATTATAAATTTCGCCGTTTTTCATGCCTACGTGATCATAATGTGCGGAAATAACTACAATCTCTTCCGGTTTTTCTGTTCCTTCGATAAATGCCCAAATATTTTCAGAGTCGTTTAAAGCCGGAGAATATTGGCGTTTCATAAATTTTGACGGAACGGCTTGGTAATAACTTTCAGCACCTTTGGGATGTGGAATTCCCATTTTTTCATATTGGGAAATCAGGTATTTTCCCGCTTTTTTTTGTCCGGGTTCGCCCGTATTTCGCCCTTCCATTTCATCTGAAGCAACGATGTAAAGGTGTGTTTTTAAATTTTCTGCAGAAATATTTTCTACGTATTTAATGTTTTTTGATCCGGAACAACTCACCAAAAAAAGTGAGAGTACAAATCCGGAAAGCAGGCTTTTTTTCATAATAAATTTTTATTGAACGTGTGACAGACTGTAAACGAACAATCCGATTAGAGCCACTAAAATCCAGAACAAGTTAATGAAAAATAATAAAAAACTTTTGGTTCTGGAAACAATTTTGCTTTCGCCAAAAACTTTTCGGTGTGACCTAAAAAAATAAAAGAAGCAGTACAATGCTGAACATAACGCGACAAATCCGGAAAGCGCATCGATATAATAAACCAATACTAATAACCAATTAAAGATGACATTTAAGGTAATAATCATTAACAATAACGAAAAATAATGAAGCGTGAAAACACCAGAGTCAAAGTAAATCCACTGCTTTTTGTCGTGCAAAAGCCAAAGAAAAAAGGCAAAAAGTGGCATGTAGAGGAACAACACTTTGGGTAAATTGTTCATGAAAGATTCACCTAATCTTTCGGATAATTGCTTATCTCGCGCAATCACCCGCAATTCATGAATTGTTTTTACAAGTCGATATTCTTTAGGACTATAACGTTGTTCAACCGGTAACACACTTTGAAGCGAATCTAATTCTTTGATAGTTCTAAATTCAGGTCTGTCCTTTAAATTTGTTGGCGAATCATTTTCAACAGTTTCCATCTCAACACGCTCAGATTTCACTTCGTCACTCGGAAACAACGAAACGTCCGGCAACAGATTTGGAATCAAAAAAGTCATAAAACTGATAAAAATGTACAACTTTACCGGAGGTACATATTTTTTTCTTTTTCCTGAAAGATACTCGTTTGTCAATTTTCCAGGTTGCAGCAAAAGCGCTTTCATGGTTTTCCAAAAACTGCTGTCGTAATGCGTCAAGTCTTCGGCAAAATGGGTAAATAAATAATGAAAAGACTGCCGTGTTTCGGAGTTTTCCTGACCGCAATTTGGGCAAAATATATGATCCACCACATAATTACAGTTGAGGCATGTTTTGTCAATTCTGATTTTATGATTTCCCATGTGATACGGTTGTTTCGGGACTAAAACTACTAAAAAAATATTGGTTAGGTAAAAAAAAACAAGGCTTCAATGCAATTGCTGCATCGAAGCCTTGCGGTTCGAATTACAAAACTCTAAATTAACGTGATTGTAATTCGTGTTTTCCTTCTTTAATTTCCTCCACGGTTTTTTTGTTGAAAGCGGGTAAATCATCAGGGTTTCTGCTGGTTACTAAACCGTTATCTACCACAACTTCTTCATCTGTCCAAGTGGCTCCTGCATTAATTAAATCATTTTTTACGGAAAAAAACGAGGTCACCTTTCTGCCTTCTAAAACATCGGCATCGACCAAAATTTGTGGTCCGTGGCAAATGGCGGCAACGGGTTTTTTTTGTTCAAAAAAATCTTTTACAAAATTTACCGCACTTTCTTCACGACGCAATAAATCAGGATTAATTACACCACCAGGTAACACCAAAGCATGATAATCACTCGCCGAAACTTCGCTCAATGTTTTATCTACTTGGTATTCTTTTCCCCAATTTCCATCGGCCCAACTTTTAATCGAACCGCTTTTTAAACTCACGATATCAGCTGTCCAGCCTTGTTGTTCCAAATGTTCTTTTGGTGATTGTAATTCACTTTCTTCAAATCCGTTTGTAGCTAAAATAGCAATTTTCTTACTCATAATTTTAATTTTTAGGTTGATTAATTTTGAGTATTAAAATTACAATTAATCGCCTCCAACTCTGCCCAAATGCTTATTAAACTATCGTTAATCTTTGTTAAGAATAGCGTAATTTAACGTAACTTCAATCAACAAATGCATTACTTTTTATGGAAAAAATATTTGAATGGAACCGCGTTTTAATGAACGAATTACCGTATCAATTTTTATTCGAAATATTCTTTCGTGCTTCGATTATGTTCATCATTTTGCTCATCACGTTACGATTAACCGGAAAACGTGGCGTTCGGCAATTATCTATTTTCGAAACCGTTATCATCATCGCTTTAGGTTCTGCCGCGGGAGATCCAATGTTTTACGAAGATGTTGGAATTTTACCAGCCATTACCGTTTTTATCATCATCATCGCAATATATCGCTTCGTCACTTTTCTTACAGGAAAATTTCGTTGGTTTGAAGTTTTGGTTGAAGGAAAAACGCATTGTTTGATCAAAGAGGGAAGATTTGCTGTAAAAAATTTTAAAAGGGAAGGTTTAGCACAAGATGAATTTTTTGCCGAATTACGCCTTCGCAACATCTCACATTTGGGACAAGTAAAAAGTGCTTACCTTGAAACGACTGGCGATGTGAGCGTTTTTTTCTACGAAGATGCAGAGGTAAAATTAGGTTTGCCGATTTTGCCCGAATTATTTGAGAAAAAAAGCAAACACATTCCCGAAAGCGGTAAATTTGCGTGTTGCAACTGCGGGAATGTTCAAGAGCATCAGCAAAGTTACGGCAAATGTGAAGTTTGCCAGAAAGACATTTGGGTAAAACCCATCAACAGTAAAAGGATAAGTTAAATGAATTTTCAAATCGAACCAACAAACGATTTTCAAACAATTAGAGAAATTGCCCTCAAAACCTGGCCGGAAACTTATGGCAAAATCTTGTCTTCAGAACAATTAAATTATATGCTGTCACTTTTTTATACTGAAAACAATTTAAAGCAACAATCTGAGAAACAGCAATTTATTTTAGTTAAGGAAAATGATTGGCCAATCGCTTTTGCGGCTTACGAAATTTTTAAAAATAATGCTTCCGCAAAAATTCACAAGTTGTATGTTTTGCCTGGAAATCAAGGCAAAGGCATCGGGAAAAATTTGGTTGAGTACATTTTGCGTCAAGCAAAAAAAGAACATCTTTCACATTTATTTCTAAACGTCAACCGAAATAATCCTGCTATTCAATTTTATCAAAAATTAGGATTTGAAATTGTAAAAGAAGAAAATATTTCCATTGGAAACGGTTATCTAATGGAAGATTATATGATGCAGCTAAATTGCTGATTTTTTTGTATTTTATTGGGTAAAGATTAAGAAATTGCTAACTAAAAGCGCATGTTTTTCGACTTAACTTTGAGTAAAACCTAACATAAAATCAAATTTATGATCGAGAAAATACACAATCTACCGCAAAATATGGTAGGTTTTCGCTCAAGTGGCGAAGTAACCAAAGACGATTTTGAAATCGTTCATCAAGAAGTTGAAAAGCTGGTGGAAAAAACCGACAAACTCAATTATTTATTGTATCTCGAAGATTCCCCGAAAAATTTTACCATTGGGGCGTGGCTTCAAGACGCGCTTTTGGGCATAAAAAATTTAACCAAATGGAATCGTGCCGCCATTATTTCCGACTCAGAAACGGTGGATAAATTTACGGCCGTTTTCAGCAACGTGATGCCAGGCGAATTTAAAGTGTTTCAAAAAAATGATTTGGAACGCGCTATTGAATGGACTTCGGAAAAAATTGATGTTGAAGAATAAAGCAATGCAATCATGGGAGATCACAAAAATTTAAGTAACGAAGAAGCCATTGCAAAACTCAAAAAACTGGCAGAAAGCATTCGGATTTGTATGTTTTGTACAGATTTGTCACATATTCCTTTCTCCACTAGACCAATGTCAGTTCAAGAAGTGGACGAGTCGGGAAATATCTGGTTTTTGAGTGGAGCTGACAGCAATAAAAATTTTGAAATTAAACAAGACGAAGAAGTACAACTTTTGTTTGCCAATCCGTCGTCCACAGATTATATCAATGTTTTTGGCAAAGCGTTTATTTACAAAGACAAAAATACCATCGAAAATAAATGGTCACCAATGGCAAAAGCTTGGTTTTCCGAAGGAAAAGATGACCCGAATTTAACCGTCATCAGAGTTCAACCAAACTATACTTATTATTGGGATACCAAAAGTGGCAAGATGATTTCGATGCTTAAAATTGCAGTTGGAGCCGTGATTGGCAAACCAATTGACGATGGTATTGAAGGAAAATTGTCAATTTAATTTTAAGAATTAAAAAATAAAACATAAAAACTTTGAGTTAGTACCCGAAAAAGCTTCCGTAAGAATGGAAGCTTTTTTATTTTAAAAAATTAACACCACCTAAACGTTTTTCACCAAAGTTATCAACTAAATTTAAGTGAAAATCCATTTCGTATGCAAGAAACATTACCTTTCAAAAGAACTATTTCGAAGTGGCTGAAAATTTTACTTAAAATTTTGGCAATCTTATTCGTGTTGATGGTAGTTTTGTACTTGTCGATGGCATTTTACATTAATACCAATAAAGAAAAAATTTTAGCTTCGGTTACGTCACAAATCAATGAAAATATTGATGGCAAAATTAAAATTGGTGCGATGGATCCAACATTTGTGCAAGGATTTCCCCGTATTTCCCTTCGTCTAAGAAATGTAGAAATCATCGATAATCGTTGGCAGGAGCATCAAAAAACATTAATTAAAGCAAACGATTTTAATCTATCAATTAACGCACTTGCGTTTCTTTTTGGCGAAGTTGAGATAAGAAAAATTGAGATTTCTAATGCGAAAATTCATTTGTTCACGGATGAAAATGGTTACAGCAATACTTCGGTTTTTGGCAAAAAAAACAATAAAAACCAAAATAAAGAGTCTGATGAATCTTTTGGCAGAATCAAAGGGTTTGACTTTAAAAATGTTCAATTTATTTCCCAAAATAAAAAAGGAGGAAAGTTGTTTGATTTTTTAATCCATGATTTTCAGGCAAAATTTAACTTCGATTCTCAAGGTTGGGAATCTTCCGGAAAGATTAATGCGTTTGCTAACAATATGGCTTTCAATACTAAACACGGTAGTTTTATAAAATCAAAAAAAATTTCAGGTAAATTGGCTGTCATTTCTAATCGGGAAAAAAATACACTCGAAGTTCTTGAAAACAGGCTGGAAATTGGAGGCGATAAATTTGATATTTCGGGTAAATTTTCTACCGATTCTCATGCAGAATCTCCTTTTGAATTGCACATCAAAGCACCATCAATTTTATGGTTAAACGCCGCTAATTTGCTTTCGCCAAATATCACCAAACAACTAAAACGCTTCGACCTAAAAAAAGAAATTAACGTACGTTGCGACATTGTTGGAGATTTGAACGTTGAAGTCGATCCGCATATTTTAGTAAACGCCCAAATCAAAGGTAACCAATTGACAATTCCGGATGGAACAATTAAAAACTGTAGTTTCAGCGGCATTTTTTCAAACGAATATCGAAAAGGAAAAGGATTCAACGATCCTAATTCTGCCATTAAAATTTATAATTTCAGAGGCGATTATAACGAAATTCCTGTAATAATGGATTCTGTAATTATCAGTAATCTCGAACAACCTTTGGCAACCGGAATTTTTAAATCTAAATTTCCACTTATAAAATTAAACAAAATAATTGACCCTAATCTGCTGCATTTTTCCTCCGGAAACGCCAATGTTGCGTTAGATTTCATTGCAGATATTGTAGATTTTTCTATTACAAAACCTTACGTTTCAGGACTAATTACGGTAGATAACGCCAGCATCAAATATGTACCAAGGAATATTTCATTTACCAATACAAGTTTGGCACTCGATTTTACTGACAAAGATCTTTTTATTAGAAATCTCATTTTACAAACCCCCAAAAGTGTAGTGAAACTTGAAGGATCAGTGAAAAATTTTTTAAACACTTATTACACGGATCCCAACAAAATTATATTGCAATGGAACATCAGGAGTCCGCAACTGGAACTTAGTGAATTTCTCGGATTTCTTGGTTCGCGCAAAAAAATAAAAAATAAAAAAACAACTGATAATCCTGATGTGAGTGATAAGCTCGACTTTCTTTTTGAAAAAAGTAGCGTGGCGATAAATATTAATGTTAAGAAATTGATTTACAACAAGTTTGTTGCTAATGATGTTCACGCTGATTTTTTTGTTTCTGAAAAAGGGATTAATATCAAAAAAATGTTTGCCCGAAATTCAGGCGGAACTTTGAACTTTTCTGGAAACTTACTTCAAAGTCAAAATGCCAATAAATTTTCATTAAATACCAATATTCAAAAAGTAGAAATCGCTTCGTTTTTTAAAGCGTTCAATAATTTTGGTTTAGAAAGTTTAAAAGCCGAAAATCTCGAAGGTCAGTTGTCATCTACATTAAAAATCACAGGTCTCATTAAAGACAACGGGAGTCTTTCGCCAAAATCAATTTATGGCAACTTAAATTTTCAATTACAAAAAGGAAAATTGCTCAACTTCGAACCCATAAAAAAGACCGGAAAATTTGCCTTTCCGTTTCGCGATCTCAGCAATATTACTTTTAGTCAACTGAACGGAAAATTAATTATAAACGGAGAAAAAGTAGAAATAGCACCCATGAAAATCAGCTCCAGCGTTCTCAATATGGACGTTGCCGGAACTTATTCATTTGGGAAAGGTACCAATATTTTAGTAGATGTGCCACTCCGAAATCCTAAAAACGACCGCAACATCACCAACAAAGAAAAACTCGAAGAACGCCGAAACCGCGGCATCGTTCTGCATCTTCTCGCCACTGATAAAGGAAGTGTTGACGGAAAAGTGAACCTGAAATTAGTAAGCAAAAAACGAGGTCAAGAAGCCATTTCTCCATAAAAAAATCCCCAAATTGGAGATTTATTTTTTATTTAAAAGAAGCCTAAAAGCCAATAAATTATGATGAAAACAATAATTGTTCCCAAACATCCGCCGCCGAGTTTTTTCGCACCCCAACCGGCAAGGATTGTTTTAAAAAATCCGTTCATAACATGGTTTGTTTTGGTTATTAAATTAAAGTTACCTTAAAATAACCAAATAATTGTTATATAAATTCAACATAAAGTTATTGGAGTTTATAAATTCGTTTCAATTCTGACAACTGTTTGTCGCTTAAAAACTGCGGTTCAATCATATTTTGCTTCCGCTTCAAGTAAATTTCGCGTTGCTCAGCCGTCAAAACTTCTCTAAAATTCAACTCACTTTCATAAATAATTGGCGCAATATTTTTATTTTTTCTCACCACTACGGCATCCAGTTTTTCCTTTTCAATCTCCCATAAACGCTCTAATTTTAACTTCTGATCATCAGAAAAATCCAAATAATTCACACGCTTAATTTTTTCTTCGATGTAATCATTTTTTTCCATATTCATGTGAGATTTTGCATTGAGCATCGTAAAGGTTTTCGTCATATTACAACTCACAAACATAAAAGTCACGCAACCTAAAAGTAGAAGTTTTTTCATAAAAAATGTTTTTTATAAAGACGATTTAAAAACTAAATAGGTTGCATGCGTTTTAATTTTTTTTTGGAGCAACATAATGGTCATTTCAATATTCGTAATTCCCGTCGCCGTTTCAATTTTCCTGCTCCAAAAAAAGGAGCAGGAAAGATTTACACTTTGCCGGGGCTAATGAAAAACTTCAGGCATTTTTTTATCGTCTGTTTCCCCACAATGCGTAAAATTCTCCCTAAAAAATTTCCTCAAAAATCCTTATTTTTGCAAAAAAGCAAAGGAAAAGAAATGCAACAATATATTAGCCAACTCAACGATGCGCAACAAGCTCCGGTTTTACAAAAAGACGGACCCATGATCATTATTGCTGGAGCCGGTTCGGGAAAAACCAGAGTGTTAACCATAAGAATTGCGTACTTGATGAGTCAAGGCGTTGACGCTTTTAATATTTTGGCGTTAACCTTTACCAACAAAGCCGCCCGCGAAATGAAAAAAAGAATTTCAGACATCGTGGGTAGCAACGAAGCTAAAAACCTTTGGATGGGAACTTTCCACTCGGTTTTCGCCAGAATTTTGCGTTCGGAAGCAGATAAATTAGGCTATCCATCAAACTTTTCTATTTACGATTCTCAAGATTCCGTTAGATTAATTGGAGCGATTATTAAAGAAATGCAGTTGGACAAAGATGTGTATAAACCCAAGCAGGTCTTCAGCAGAATTTCTTCGTATAAAAACAGTTTAATTACGGTAAAAGCCTATTTCAACAATCCTGAATTGCAGGAACAAGACGCCATGTCTAAAAAACCGCGTTTGGGAGAAATTTATCAAAATTATGTAGAACGTTGCTTTAAAGCTGGAGCAATGGATTTTGATGATTTGTTATTGAAAACCAACGAGTTACTAAATGTTTATCCGGATGTTTTGCAAAAATACCAAGACCGTTTTCGCTATATTTTAGTGGATGAGTACCAAGATACTAATCATTCACAATATTTAATTGTTCGTGCCTTGTCAGACAAGTTTCAAAATATTTGCGTTGTTGGCGATGATGCACAAAGTATTTATGCTTTTCGAGGCGCAAACATCAACAATATTTTAAATTTTCAAAAAGATTATGCTGGCGTGCAAACGTATCGATTAGAGCAAAATTACCGCTCAACCCGAAATATCGTGGAAGCCGCTAATAATGTAATCGACAAAAATAAAACCAAACTGGATAAGGTGGTTTGGACCGCAAATGATTTTGGACCAAAAATTAAAATCCACCGCAGTTTGACAGATGGTGAAGAAGGTCGTTTTGTAGCGGGAGAAATTTTTGAGAAGAAAATGCAAAACCAGCTCATGAATGGGAATTTCGCCATTTTGTATCGCACCAATGCACAATCCCGAGCGATGGAAGATGCTTTGCGAAAGCGCGATATTCCTTACAGAATTTATGGAGGTTTGTCTTTTTACCAAAGAAAAGAAATTAAAGATGTTTTGTCGTACTTGCGTTTAATCATCAACCCAAAAGACGAGGAAGCGTTGATTCGCGTGATCAATTATCCAGCGAGAGGAATTGGCGATACAACCGTTGAAAAATTAACTATCGCTGCCAATCACTACAAACGTTCCATTTTTGAAGTGATGGAAAATATTGACAGAATTGATTTAAAATTAAATTCGGGAACAAGGCAACGGTTGCAGGATTTTGTTACGATGATTAAAAGTTTTCAGGTTATCGATCAAAACCAAGATGCTTTTTATTTGGCGGAACATGTAACCAAAAAAACCGGATTGATTCAGGAACTGAAAAAGGACGGAACTCCGGAAGGAATTGCACGTTTGGAAAATATCGAAGAACTTTTGAACGGTATCAAAGATTTTATTGAAGGTCAAAAAGAAATTGATGGCGCAAGAGGTTCTCTTTCGGAATTTATGGAAGATGTAGCACTTGCTACAGATTTAGACAAAGATACTGGAGATGATGATCGTGTGGCATTGATGACAATTCACTTGGCAAAAGGTTTGGAATTTCCTTACGTTTTTGTGGTAGGAATGGAAGAAGATCTTTTCCCAAGCGCCATGAGTATGAACACACGAAGTGAACTTGAAGAAGAACGCCGTTTATTTTATGTGGCGTTAACTCGAGCAGAACATCAAGCCTATCTAACTTATGCACAATCCCGTTACCGTTGGGGAAAATTAACTGACAGTGAACCATCACGTTTTATCGAGGAAATTGATGGAGAATATCTCGAATATCTCACGCCAAACGAAGGAAGTTATCGCTACAAACCTATGATTAATATGGACATATTTGGCGATGTTGATAAATCAAAATTGCGTTTGAGCAAACCCGTTGGCGGTATTCCACCAAAAAAATATGGCGACGAAGAACCCGCAGTTTCCGCAAATATCAGAAAATTAAAACCCGTAGATTCTAGGAGTTCAAATCCAAGTTTGCACGATGATACTAAACTTTCAATAGGAAATGTAGTGATGCACGAACGATTTGGAAAAGGTCAGGTTTTAAATCTTGAAGGAGCTGGAGCGGATAAAAAAGCGGAAATCAAATTTGAAGTTGGCGGTATCAAAAAATTATTGCTTCGATTTGCAAAATTAGATGTGATTGGGTGATTTTTTAGCTACAAATTTTTTAGCTACAAATTCATGAATGTTTATTTTAAAACTTTGATATTTAATAATTAATAAAAAAAATATTCGTGCATTCGTGTTAAACTAATTTTTTAGACAGGATTTAAAATCTTAAATCAGTTATTCTAAATCTAAAATCAAAAAATCCACTTTTTTACTTCATTTTTATAGGTTTCGCCAATGGGTGTTGAGCCTAAATCATGGTAAATAAGATTACCGTCAACTGATTTTATTTTTTCCAAGTTGATAATGTACGATTTGTGGATTCGCATGAATTTTTTCGAGGGAAGTTTATGAATGAAATCTTTCAGATTATCTAGCACAATCAAACGTTCGTCCGAAAGATGAATCCGGATATAATCGCTTAAACCTTCAATAAAAATGATGTCATCAGGATTGATTTTCACTTGTCTGCCATCGACCTTAACAAATAAATGCGACTTGTTTTCCACATTTGTAAATTCTGTAAACTCCGTAAATTTTTGAACGGCTTTGTGAAATTTGTCAAAACTAATAGGCTTGAGCAAATAATCAACCACACGGTAATCATAACTTTCCAAAGCATAATCAGGATAGGCGGTTGTCACCACAAAATAATTTTCTTTGTTAAACATTTGCATCAACTGAATTCCAGACAATTCCGGCATTTGAACATCAATAAAAATTAAATTTACAGCTTCTTTTTGCAATAAATGAATGACCTGAAAAACATCAGTTGTGGCTAAAATCACTTGCAATTGCAGGAGTTTTTCGGCATAATTTTTTAAAAGTTCTACCGCAAGAGGCTCATCGTCTAAAATGATACATTTAATTTTTTTCATTTTTTACAATTGAATTTGGAGGTAACTTTTAAAAATATTTCCTTCAGAAATAATTTCTAATTTGTAATTATTTGGAAAATAAAAAGCCAATCTTTTCTTCAAATTTTCAATCCCAATTCCCGATTGGTTGTCTTTCAACTTGTTGTTAATTTTGTTTTCAGTAGCAACAATAACAGTATTTTTAGAAGATTTTACTGAGAAAAATACCGGATTTTTGGCATCATCTAAAATTCCGTGTTTGATACAATTTTCCACAAACGGAAGCAAAAGATAAGGAGGAATCAATAAATTTTTATCTTCAATTTCATATTGTAATTTAAAAAATACTGGATTGTTATTTCTAATTTTTTCCAATGCTATAAAACTTTCAATGTAACTTATTTCACTACCAATTTTTATCTTTTCTTTTTGCGTTTCGTAGGTTGTGAACCGCATAATTTCACTCAATTTTTCGATTGCTGGCAAAGCCTGATCAGATTTTTTGAAAACCAAAGAGTAAATATTATTAAGCGTGTTAAAAATAAAGTGTGGATTAATTTGCGACTTCAAAAACTGAATTTCAGCCCGTTTTTTTTCTTCGGTTAAAAATACTTCTTTCTGTAAACTTCTAATTAAATTAATTACAATCCAAATCACAGAACTGGCAAAAATAGGAATCGAACCCCAATATAAATTGTCTAAAACATAATAGGATAGAGGCGTTCCTTCAAAATAATTTCCGGTGCCAAAGATTTTCAAAAACAATATTTCTTCAATCAAATATCTGAAAAAAATAAAAAATGAATAGATAAGTATTAAGCCAATGAAAAATTTGCTCATGGCTTTTACATCAAAAAAACGCTTTAAAAGATATAGGTAATTCAAGTAAAAAACTGCAGCATTTATCAAAATGTAACTGATACTGAATGGATTAATCGTATCGATTATTACGCCAAAATCTGAATTTGGTTTTAGTTCGACCAAATGACTGAAGATAAAAATTGACCAAAAAATAATATGAATTATAATTTCTTTTTGTCTTGAAAATAATTTCATAAACTACATTTTTATTGATTTTGTAAAAGTACATCGGGATTTACAAACTCAAAAAGCGTTGACCGATAATTACACGGTGTTCATCGAAAATATGAGATTTCAAAAGAGAAGAAACCACAATTTTGTCCTAATAATTTTAAAAAATAAATCTCATGACCAAAGTATTTTTAATGTTCGTAATTTTTGCCGTTTCAAAAGTAAATGCTCAAGCACCAATATTTCAGGATAAATTTCCCGATGCAATTGAAGTGCTGAATTTTGGAACTTTTCACATGGGTTACACACCTGACGCTAATACGGTTAATTTTGATGAAAATGACAAAAAGAATCAATCGGAAGTCCATAAAGTTGCTAAAATGTTAGCCAATTTTAAACCTACGGTAATTATAGTGGAAACAACTCCCGAGTACAATGAAAATCTTCAAAAAGAATATCAAAATTACCTGCAAAATCCGAAAATGAAATTTGAAAAACCTTCGGAAATTGAGCTTTTAGCTTATGAAGTAGGACGGTTAAGCAAAGCCACAAAAATATACGGAATTGATCATCAAATGGGTTACAACTATAACATTGGCAATCAAATTAAGAACAAGGTAAACGATGATACTTTCGAACAATATTTTACCTTAGTGAATGCTGAAGAAGAAAAACTCAACTACGACAATCTTTCGCTTTTGGATAAGTTAAAAGTGGACAATCATCCGCAATATTTGGATTTTCTGATCAATGTAAATGCTGATGTTTTAACCTACGTTTCCACTCAAAATAATTTTGAAGGAGCGGATCAAGCGGCTCGATATTACCACAGAAATTTGCGTATGTTTTCAAATCTTAACCAAATTCACTTTGCTCCGGGAGATCGCGTTTTTATTTTAATGGGAGCTTCTCACACGGCGTTTTTCAATGATTTTATGCGAAGAAGTCCAAAATATAAATTAGTTGATCCATTTTTGTACCTAAAATAAAAATCAGAAAAACCTTCGATATTTCGCTAAATTTGCGTAAATTATCGTAAAAAATAAATGGCAGAATTTATCAAAATATACGAAGACAAACCCAGTGAAGCCGCTATAAAAAAGGTGGTAGAAGTGTTGAGAAATGGTGGTTTAGTAATTTATCCAACTGATACGGTTTATGGTTTGGGTTGTGATATTACCAACTCTCGCGCTTTGGAACGCATTGCTAAACTCAAAGGGATTAAACTTGAAAAAGCCAATTTTTCTTTTATTTGTCATGATTTAAGTAACCTTTCCGATTATGTTCGGCAGATTGATACGGCAACTTTTAAGATTTTAAAAAAAGCACTTCCAGGACCTTATACTTTTATTCTTCCAGGAAATAATGATTTGCCAAAGGAATTTCGCAAGAAAAAAACCGTTGGAATTCGGGTACCAGATAATCGAATCGCGTTAGAAATTGTGAAAATGCTGGGAAATCCTATTGTTTCAACCTCTATTCACGACGAAGACGAAGTTTTAGAATATTCAACCGATCCAGAATTAATCTTCGAAAAATGGCAAAACAAAGTGGATATGGTTATTGATGGAGGATATGGAGACAACCAAGCTTCGACAATTATTGATTTATCTGATTATGAACCTGTTGTGATAAGAGAAGGAAAAGGCGAAATTGATTTTTTATTTTAAAAAAATTATCTTTTGGCAAAATTTTTGCATTTGAAATAAATAATCATAAATTAGCATCACCAATTAAGAATTCCCCAACTAATGCGAATTTAATATTTACCATATGCTATTCTTAATTTAAATATTTAATTGGTTATAAATAAAAATTAGGGATACATAAAAAGCAGGCTTACGGGCCTGCTTTTGCATTTATTAATATTCTAAAACGACTTAGTTTTTCGCCGCCATGTTTTTCATTTCTTTTTCAATCATATCGTAAAACTGATCAATTTTAGGAAGTACCACAATTCTAGTTCTTCTATTTGTCGCTCTATTTTCGGCTGAATTGTTATCAACTAAAGGAATGTATTCACTTCTTCCGGCAGCAATTAACTGTTTAGGATTTACGTTTAATTCCTGTAAAACTCTAATGATTGATGTAGATCTTTTTACTGATAAATCCCAGTTGTCAAGGATAATTCCATTAGATTTGTATGGAACATTATCAGTATGTCCTTCCACCATACATTCAAAATCAGGTTTACTATTTACAACTTTAGCAACCTTCGCCAAAACTTCTTTTGCTCTGTCACTTACTACGTAACTTCCGCTTTTAAACAATAATTTATCAGCAATTGAAATAAAAACTACTCCTTTTTCAACATTTACCTGAATGTCTGGATCATTAATTCCAACAGAACTTTTCAAGCTGGTAACTAATGCTAAAGTAACCGAATCTTTTCTGGTTAAAGCATCTTGCAAACGTGTGATTTTTAAATCTTTTTCTTTTAAACTTTCTAAAGATTTTTCCAAATTTGAAGCACCTTGAGAAGATAAAGTCGTCAAATTATCTCTGGTATTGATCAAATCTGTTTTGTCTTTTCGCAAATCTTCCACTTGTCTGTTGAGCATATCTCGCTCAGTCAAACAAGAATTTAATTTAACCGTAGCAGTATTCAGTAAGTCCTGAATTTCTTTGTTTTTTGCTTCAAGCTCGGCGATTTTTTTCTTCGAACCGCACGAAGTCAGTGTTAATGTAGCAACTGACAGTATTAAAAAGGCTTTTTTCATAGGTTATAGTTTTGATTTCAACGTTAACAAATTTACAGATTATTAAAAAGGTTAAAAAATTTGCGATTATAAACAAATGTTAAAAATCACGGAGCAAATATCTTGCCTTTTTTGAGAAAATGATAGTGTACAATGCTTTTTATTTTGTAGTAATTTACGTACTGCGTTGAATTTCTTTTCTTTAGAAATTTAAAAAAATACAAATAAAAATAAAAATGTGCTTTTAATATTGACCAAATATGAGTAAATTTTCCTTGAATAAGAAACCTTAATCCCGCCAAACCATCTTGTGAAAGCCTGATAAATAACACCCCAAACATTTTTTTTGAGGGCAAATTTTTAACAAGCATCCATAATGAGTTTCTAAAATTTAAAAATGTTTTCTGTGGATTCGATTCTTTCAAAGTTGCCCCGCCAACGTGGTAAACCGTTGAAAATCCACAATATTTTGCTTTATAATTTTTATTGAAAGCCCTCCAGCATAAATCAATTTCCTCTTGATGCGCAAAAAAATCTTCGTCAAAACCTTCTAACGCTCTAAAAACTTCTTTCCTGATAAAAAAACAAGCACCCGAAGCCCAAAAAATAGAATACGCATCATCATATTGACTTAAATCTTCCTCAAGTTCCTGAAATACTCTTCCTCTACAAAAAGGAAAACCATATTTATCAATAAATCCTCCAGCTGCTCCAGCATATTCAAATTTTTTCTTGTTTTTATAATCTAAAATTTTAGGCTGAATAATGGCGGTATCACTTTCACTTTCAAACATTTGTAATACAGGTTCAAGCCAGTTTTCAGTCACTTCGATATCCGAATTTACCAAGGCATAAATTTCTTCTTCAACTTGCTGTAAAGCTATGTTATAACCTTTTGCAAAACCATAATTTCCTTTATTTTGGATAATGCTAATTTCGGGAAAATTTTGTTTTACAAACTCAACAGAGTCATCGGTTGAAGCGTTATCAGCAACATAAATTTTTGCTTCGTTAGAAAAGGCTAAAATTGTAGGCAAAAAAGTTTCGAGCAAACCTTTACCATTCCAATTTAAAATTACAACCGCAATTTTTTTCATTTTTTTTGAAGAAATTTTTGCAATGTTATTTAGCAAAATCGGGTAAATTTTGAAGAAAATTATACCGCTCATTTTGATAATCAAGCTGGCAAAAGTAATGATTTAATCCATTAGTTACCATTAAAAACTTTGATTCGAGTGCTAAATTATACCTGGCAATTTGATCAAATGTTTGCTGGCTGATTATTACGTCCGCAGATTTACATTCAATCAACAAAAATAATCTTCCATCTGGTTGAAAAACAACCACATCGTAACGTTTAGTTAAACCATTTAATCTTATAATTTTTTCAACGTTAATGTATGATTTTGGATATTTCATATCTTCAATCAAAAACCGCACTACGTGTTGACGAACCCATTCTTCGGGAGTTAAAATCACAAATTTTTTTCTGATTTCGTCAAAAATGGCTACTTTATTTTCGCTATTTTTGAAGCGGAATTGATAGGCCGGGAAATTTAATTTTGTCATGTTACAAAGATAGATTTTCGGGATAAATCTTATCGATTCTATCTTTAAAATAATAAACGCTGATGAAAAAAAATCCGCTCGACGAACCCAAACAAATTATCGATAATATCAAAGCCGGAAATCTTAAACCCATTTATTTTTTCATGGGTGAAGAACCGTATTTTATTGACAAACTCACGGAATATTTAGAAGATAATTTACTCTCTGAAGACGAAAAGGGTTTTAATCAAACGGTTTTGTACGGGCGAGATGTTTCAATCGATGATATTGTTTCTACCTCAAAACGGTATCCGATGATGGCTGAAAAGCAGGTAGTAATCGTAAAAGAAGCACAAAATTTATCCAAAACAATTGATAATATTTTGGCGTATGCCGAAAATCCAACACCGTCAACGGTTTTGGTGATGGCATACAAATACAAAACCCTCGACAAACGTAAGAAAACTCTCAAGGCAATAGATAAAAATGGTTTGGTTTATGAGAGTCAAAAACTTAAGGATTATCAAGTTGGCGATTGGCTAAAACGGGTTTTACAAGGAAAAAAAATAGGGATTGAACCCAAAGCAGCTGCGATGCTTGTTGACTTTTTAGGAAATGACTTAAGCAAAATTGCCAATGAAATTGACAAATTAGCTATCATTTTAAAACCTGGCGAAATTGTAACGCCTCAAGTTATTGAAGAAAATATCGGTTTTAGCAAAGACTTTAATGTATTTGAATTGCGGAAAGCCATCGCAGAAAAGAAGGAAAAAAAAGCTTTCCAAATCATTAAATATTTTGCCGAAAATCCAAAGGATCATCCTATTGTATTGACAACTGGTCAAGTTTTTGCCTTTTTTGTAACCTTGCTAAAATATCACGGGTTGAAAGATAAAAATCCGAGAATTGCTGCACCTGTTTTAGGTGTAAATCCTTTCTTTATGTCAGAGTATGAAGTGGCTTTAAAAACATATCCGATGAGAAAAGTAAGTCAAATTATTGGAAACATTCGAGAAATGGACATGAAAAGCAAAGGAGTTGGAGCAGCAAATGTTCCGCAAGAAGATCTTCTGAAAGAAATGTTGGTCAAAATTTTTAACTAATGCTTGAAATTCGCCCATTCAATCAATTGGATGTTTCATATTTATTAGAGTTGTTACGACTGAATACGCCTGAGTTTTTTTCGGAAAAAGAAAAAGGGGATTACGTACAGTACCTTAATAATGAAGTCGAATATTATTTTGTTGTCACAAAAAAAGACCAAGTTGTAGGATGCGGCGGATTTAATTTTTGGGATGAGGGTAAAACTGTTCGGATTTCTTGGGATATTTTGCACCCGGATTTTCAAAGGCAAGGAATAGGGAAGTTGTTATTACAACATCGGCTGAAAGAGATTGCCAAATTTGACAAAGTTGAGAAAGTAGTCGTTAGAACTTCGCAATTGGTTTACAGATACTACGAAAAGCAAGGATTTGTTTTGCAAAATATTATAAAAGATTACTGGGACTTAGGCTTCGATTTGTATGAAATGGAACTGCAATTTTAGTTGTAGTTCAGTTAATTAATGACGATATTTGCGGTAAAAATAAAATCAAAAAATGGGAATGAACAAAAATACAATTCTCGGTTGGGCTTCATTTATAATGATCTTGATGGGAATTTTACTGGTTTGCCTTGGCGCTTTTAGATATAATGATGTCGCTGGATGGGGTTTTGGAGCCGTTGGAATCGGTTTTTTTGCAATTGCATGGGTGTTTAGTTCGCTAAAAGGTAGGGTTTAAGATTTTAGATTTATGATTTCAGATATTAAATTTAGAGTATTTGATTTTCAGATATAGAAATCGCCAATTTTCAATTAAATAAAATAAAAAATAAAATATGTCAGACGATAAGAAAGTAATATTTTCGATGTCGAAGGTAAGTAAAACTTACTCAAGCACGAACAAACAAGTTTTAAAAGATATCTACCTGAGTTTTTTCTATGGTGCCAAAATTGGTATCTTAGGTTTAAACGGTTCCGGAAAATCATCTTTGCTAAAAATTATTGCCGGAGTTGATAAAAATTACCAAGGTGATGTGGTTTTCGCACCAGGTTACACTGTTGGTTATTTAGAGCAAGAACCGCAATTGGACGAGAACAAAACAGTGATTGAAATTGTTCGAGAAGGTGTTTCCGAAACCATGGCAGTATTGGAAGAATACAACAAAATCAACGATTTATTTGGGCTCGAAGAAAATTATTCTGACCCAGATAAAATGGACAAATTGATGGATCGCCAAGCGGTGCTTCAAGATAAAATCGATGCTTTAGGAGCTTGGGAAATTGATACTAAATTAGAAATTGCAATGGATGCGCTTCGTACCCCAGATCCTGATACGCCAATTAAAGTGCTTTCAGGTGGAGAAAAAAGACGAGTAGCACTTTGCCGCCTTTTACTGCAACAACCTGATGTTTTACTTTTAGATGAGCCCACTAACCACCTCGATGCCGAATCAGTTCATTGGCTTGAACAACATTTGCAACAATATAAAGGAACAATCATAGCAGTAACCCACGACAGATATTTCTTAGACAATGTTGCCGGATGGATTTTAGAATTAGATAGAGGCGAAGGGATTCCGTGGAAAGGAAATTATTCTTCTTGGTTAGACCAAAAATCAAAACGTTTGGAACAAGAAGAAAAAGTGGCTTCTAAAAGAAGAAAAACATTAGAACGAGAGTTGGATTGGGTTCGTCAAGGTGCTAAAGGTCGTCAAACTAAGCAAAAAGCGAGGTTGCAAAACTATGATCGACTCTTAAATGAAGATCAAAAACAACTTGAAGAAAAATTAGAGCTTTACATCCCAAATGGTCCAAGATTAGGAACAAATGTAATTGAAGCCAAAGGCGTTGCCAAAGGTTATGGCGATAAATTATTGTACGAAAATCTAAACTTCACATTACCACAAGCAGGAATCGTTGGGATTATCGGTCCTAATGGTGCCGGAAAAACCACGATTTTCAGAATGATTATGGGCGAAGAAACACCTGACAAAGGTGAATTTTCTATTGGCGAAACTGTAAAAATTGCGTATGTTGACCAATCTCATTCTAATATCGACCCAGAAAAATCTATTTACGAAAACTTCTCTGACGGTCAAGAATTAGTAATGATGGGAGGTAAACAAGTTAATTCCCGTGCGTATTTAAGCCGATTTAATTTTGCTGGAAGTGATCAAAATAAAAAAGTTTCAACACTTTCTGGAGGAGAAAGAAACCGGTTACATCTTGCTATGACTTTAAAAGAAGAAGGAAACGTGTTGCTTTTAGATGAACCAACCAATGATTTAGATATCAATACTTTAAGAGCATTAGAAGAAGGTTTAGAAAATTTTGCCGGTTGTGCAGTTGTTATTTCTCACGACAGATGGTTTTTAGATAGAATTTGTACTCATATTCTTGCATTTGAAGGAAATTCTGAAGTATATTTTTTTGAAGGAAGTTTTTCTGATTATGAAGAAAATAAGAAAAAACGACTTGGAGGTGATATTATGCCTACCAGAATAAAATATAAAAAACTAATTAGGAATTAGATTGCCAAATTATCACAAAATCCTCATTAAATTATGAGGATTTTTTATTTTTATGTAATTTTACGTAAAAATTAGTCTATGTTCCCCAATAGAATGATTTTCTTGTTAATTTTCTTTTTCACCACCGCTTTCACACAAAAAGAAAATGTAGCAGTACGTGAAGAAGTTTACGCTTTAATCACTGAAGCTGATTATTTGCTTGAGAAATCTAAAATAAGCGAATCACTCGAAGTTTCAAAAAAAGCGTTAACATTAGCTTATCGCAATAATCACGATGATTACGTTGCAATGGCGTATAACATAATTGCAGGTTGCCATGAAAGTCTATCAGACTCTGACAAAGCATTACAATACTACAATAAAGCTTTGTACTTTGCGGAAAGTAGCCAAAATGAACAGATTTTAGACTGGATAAACAACAATATTGGTAATATATATAATTTCGATAAAAAAGAGTATCGCAAGAGCATTAAATATTATCAAAAATCGCTAGCTATTTCCGAGAAATATAGGGACACAACATCAATAATTTATACAAAGCTAAATCTTGCGTGGGCATACTTTAATCTAAAAAAAACTAATTTAGGATTTGAAAATCTTCAGTTTATAGAGCAAAACATTGATAAGCATGGCGATGATATTGCAAAAGTGAATTATTATACGTTAAAAGGAATTTACTATAGTCAAATCAATAATCCGGGAAAGGCTAACGAAAATTTCGATATCGCAATTTCTCTAGGTAAAAAACTTCCAGATTTAGCGCCACTTGCTGAGGCTTACGAAGCCTATTCAAGTCATTTATACGAAACTAAAAATTTTCAAAAAGCATATCTTTTAAATGACCAGTTTATACAACTAAAACAAAATCTTTTCGACAAGGAACTACGTCACAACGCACAACATTCGAGCATGAAAATTGAGCTCGATGAAACCAAGCGCGAAATTTTAAAAATTGAAGCCGAAAATTTATTAAAAGACAAGAATATGGCTCATGCTCGTATTATAATTATCCTAGGACTTTTAATCATCATTATTCTCTCGATTTTAATTCACAATTTTTACAATAATCATTTATATAGAGAAAATGTTAATTTAGAATTAATTGAACAAAATGCTAAACTTACTCTCGCTAAAACTGCTGCAGAACAAGCTTCGAAAATAAAAAGTCAACTTATTTCAAAAGTTTCACACGAATTACGAACACCTCTTTATGGTATGGTTGGAATTGCTGATATGTTACTGGAAGATTATCCTCAACTTGCGGAAAATTCAAGCATAAATTCGCTTAAATTTTCAGGTAGATACTTACTTTTTTTAATAAATGATTTACTCCAAATAAGCCAAATAGAAGAACACAAAGAAAATATTAGCTATCAAGCATTTAACCTATATGAGCAAATTGAACGTTGTCAAACCACTTTGCATTTTTATGTGCTTTCAAGTAATAACAAAATAGAAATTGATTGTGATCCTGAAATACCCGAAATAATGATGGCTGATAAATGTAAGCTTTCGCAAATTTTAATCAACATCTTGCATAACTCTTTAAAATTTACCCAAAACGGAAACATCTTAATCAAGGCAAGAATCTTAAAAGTCGATGGAAAAAACATTTGGATAGAATTTACGATAAAAGATTCGGGTTGCGGAATTGAGGAAGAGAATTTGCAGACTGTTTTTGATGAATTTATACAAATTGATAGAAGAGACGGTGGTTATAAAGGCATAGGACTAGGGTTGACTTTAGTCAAGAGGCTTGTCACCATGATGGGAGGAACGGTGTCGATAGACAGTAATAAAAATGTTGGAACTACCATAAAGTTCTCATTCCCGTTTCTTAATGACGCACAAATGGTTAACGATTACATCAACAGCATTGAAGTAAATCTAGGCATTTCACCTAAGACCTATAAAATTTTAGTAGTGGAAGACAATAAAATAAATCAATTAGTAACTCGCAAAAATGTAGAAAAAAACGGACATCTTTGTCACGTGGTTGATGATGGATATGCCGCTATAGATAAACTTAAACACGAAAATTTCGACTTGATATTGATGGATATCAATATGCCAATGTTAAACGGTTTTGACACCACAAAATTAATTCGGGAAATTGATCAAAAAATACCAATAGTTGCTTTAACTGCTTATAATCGTGAGGAAGTTTACCATCAAGCAATTCATGTAGGAATGAATGATGTAATCATAAAACCCTTCGACCCAAAACAATTTTTTGATACCATTCACAATTATATTGCCATTGCAAGTTGATTATTCAAAATTTATTTCCGCATAAACCGGCAAATGATCACTTGGATATCGACAATCTTTACTATCACTAAAAGTGGCAAATTTAAGTACTTTAACGCCGGTTTTACTTACAAAAATATGATCAATTCTATCTTTCACGGGTTTGTTATATTGAAAACCGCTAAAAGTACCATCAGGACCAAAAGGTTTTGTCACGCTTTTATTTTTCGCCAAGTCTAATCCCGCTAACATTTCTTTTATTGGTGCGGTTTCTTCTTTTAAATTAAAATCGCCAGTCAATAAAACCGGAAGTTTTTTAGCATTAATTTCATTTATTTTTTTCAAAATTAATTTTGAACTTTCCACTTTTGCCACATCGCCAACGTGATCAAAATGCGTGTTAAAAACCCAAAATTTTTGTTTGGTTTTTCTATTTTGAAAAAGTCCGTAAGTACAAATTCTATTGTAAGCGGCATCCCAACCTTTGGAAATTTTTTCTGGTGTTTCCGAAAGCCAAAACGTGCTGTTTTCAAGCATTTTAAATTTTTTGGCATTGAAAAAAATGGCGCTAAATTCACCTTTACTTTCGCCTTCTCTTCCAATCCCGATGTAATCGTAGTTGGGCAAATTTACCTCAATAAACTGCATTTGATGAGGTAAAGCTTCTTGAACACCCATAAAATCTGGAGCATAAAATTTTACCTGATCAGTTAAAAAATCGTTGCGGTTTGCCCATTTGTTTTCGCCATCGCTTTCCACATCTAAGCGAATGTTATAACTCATAATCGTAACATCTTGGGCAGAAATATGTTGAAAAGCTAAAAGTAAAATGGTCAACAAAATTTTTTTCATAACAGGGGAATTATTTTTTTTCAGAAAGCCAAAACTACGAAAAACGCCGGTTAATACCAGCGTTTTTTATTTTTTTTAGAAGCTTCAGACTTGCGTGAATTGTTTTTGCCTGAAGGTTTTTTCTTGTTTCTTAAATCAGGTTTTGCGTCTGGATTTGGCTCAGTTTCTTTCCATGGAAAGGGATGATCTTTGATTGTTTTGACATTTACTTTTATCAATTTTTGAATGTCTTTCCAATACGGTTCTTCGTCTTTTCCGCAAAAAGAAATTGCAATTCCACCGTTTCCGGCACGTCCGGTTCTGCCAATTCTGTGAACATATGTTTCCGGGATATTGGGCAAATCAAAATTAATCACGTGTGGCAATTGGTCAATATCAATGCCTCGAGCTGCAATATCAGTCGCTACCAAAACATCAACTTCACGGTTTTTAAAATTATCCAAAGCACGTTGTCTTGCTCCTTGAGATTTATCACCATGAATAGCTTCGGCAGTAACGCCATTTTTTTTCAAGGCTTTCACCACGTTGTCGGCTCCATGTTTTGTTCGGGCAAAAACCAAAACGTGTTTGATATTTTCATTGCGAAGCAAATGATACAAAAGTTTTCGTTTGTCTTCTTTAGCTACAAAATAAATTTGTTGTTGCACGGTTTCGGCAGTAGAAGAAACTGGAGTTACCGAAACATATTGCGGTTTGTTCAAGAAATTTTCGGCTAATTCACGGATTGCCATTGGCATTGTTGCCGAAAATAAAAGTGTTTGCCGATTGGTTGGCGTAAGTTTCACAATTTTTTTAACATCGTTAATGAAACCCATATCCAGCATTTGGTCAGCTTCGTCTAAAACCAATGTATGCAAGTGATCAAGGTCAATAAATCCCTGTTTATGAAGGTCTAATAATCTTCCAGGTGTGGCAATTAAAATATCAATTCCCTTTTTTAAAACATCCACTTGCGGCACTTGCGAAACGCCTCCAAAAATGGTAAGTTGTCGTAAATTAGTATATTTCGCATAATTGTCAAAGCTTTCGCCAATTTGTAAAGCCAATTCGCGAGTTGGCGTTACCACTAAGGTTCTGATTTTTTTTGATTTATTAGACGAACCTACAATTTTGTGCAAATGGTTCACAATAGGAATAGCGAAAGCCGCTGTTTTTCCGGTTCCGGTTTGAGCACAACCTACTAAATCACTTCCTGCTAAAATTATAGGAATCGATTTTTCTTGAATAGGAGTTGCTTCTTTGTACCCCAAATCTAAAACGGCACGTTGTAAACTTTTGGATATAGATAATTCTTCGAATAGCATATTTTAAGGATGCACGTTTTTTTTTGTGCAAGCGGCAAAGATAGGCTTTATTTTTTTTGAATTAGAAATAAAGAAAATCATTGCTCTTTTAAGAAAACCCATCTGAGTTTTTTTGCTAAAATTTAATCGGGTAGCGTAGATTTTGCCTTAATAAAATCAGTAGTTAAATAGGCGATTAATTTTCCTACAAGATGACTGTTTTTTTCATCGCCCAAATCTGGTGCGCCTTCACAAATGTGCAAGTACGAAGCATTTTTATTTTTGCCGAAAAAATAAATAAACTGGCGTAATTCTTCAACCGAAAATCCGCTTAAAGTCATCGCACTTGAGGGAATATTAGGGATTGAATCTAAGTCGATTTCAATACCGTAACAATCGTTATTGATAAAATGGTAAGCGCGTTCTATTTCTTTGTTAAAATCTTTTTCTTTACGAATTTTAATTTCGTCGTAAGTATTGATGCGAACGCGGTCTTCTAATTTTTTGATTTCGTGTAAAACGCTTTTGGAAGTATAACTTTCGTGTAAACCAAAAACAAAATATTTTTTCAAAAAACCTTCGTCAAAAGCATACGAAAAGCCATTGCCACTGTGTCGTCCTTCGAGAATTCTAAAATCAGAATGCGCATCAAAATTAACAGCATTAATCGATTTCCCTTTGGCCAAAGCCGTTCCTTTTATATTACCGTAAGCGTTGTTATGACCACCGCCAATCACGATTGGAATTTTTCCGGATTTTACAATTTGAAAAATAATATGGGCTACTTCTTTATCTACTTTTTCTACTAAACCCGACAATTTTTTTCTTTGGTCAGAATTATTGAAATCTAAACTTTTGGCTTCGTCCATTTCTTCTGTAGTGTCCAAATGTCCTAATACAAGCACTTGGTTTCCTTTGCAAAATCGGTTATGTTGCAGATTAGCAATGCTTTTTATGGTACTTTCCCAGGCAGAAACGGTTCCAGGTCTGCCATAATTGGCTCTTACACCAATGTCTTCCGGGATACCAAAAAGAACAAATTGGGCATCACATTCGTTTAAAAATTCGTTCACATTTTTTCCTTTGGGAACTGTTTGCATCTTTTCGCCGAATTTTACTTCGCCACTTCTAAAGTTTGTAATTTTTGCTAAGTCGTGGATAGTGAGGGGAATAAGCTTTTCCATAAAAAATATTTGCCCTCAAAAATAATATTTTTATTAAAAATTGCGTTAACACTTCAGAAAATCCCCCAAAAAAATAATTATTTTTGTTTTAAACCTTACAAAAAACCTATGGAAAATCAGAAAAACAACAATAGCTTAAAGGCTATTATTGCAGTGCTGGCAATTTTGTTGGCGGGAAGTTTAGTGTACATGTACAAAATTAGTAGCGATGCCAAAGCTACTGAAACCGAATTGGTAAGCGACAAAGAAAGCGCAATGACCCAATTAACGGAAATGAAAACCAAATTAGATGAAGCTATTGCTGAAAATACTTCGGTTTCGGATGAATTAATTGCCGAGAGAGAAAAAGTGGTAAAATTAATGGCAGAACTCGAAAAATCTAAAGGTGATGTGGCTACTTTGAGAAAAGTACAACAACAATATAATGCTTTGAATGCGAGATTAAAAACACTTTTGGCTGAAAACGAAGGTTTAAAAACTCAGAATCAAACGTTGATGACCCAAAAAGACAGTATGACTGTTGCACTTGACGAATCAAGAAAATTTAATGATACGTTGATTTCTCAAAATGAAAATCTTTCTAAAACGGTGGAAAAAGCGTCGAAATTAGTGGTGACCAACACAAAAGCTGAAGCGATTAAAGAAAGAAGTTCGGGGAAACAAATTGTTACTGAAAGAGCTAGACGGGCGGATAAATTGAAAGTTTGCTTCACAATTGCACAAAATGCCGTGGCAAAATCAGGCAGTAAAAATTATTATGTACAAATTATTGACAGCAAGAACAACGTGGTTGGTGAAAAACGAACTGAAAATTTTGGCGAAAAAACTTTAACTTATAGTTTTGTGAGCACGGTTGCTTATAACAACGAATCAGTTAATGTTTGTGAATTTTTAGAGGGTCAAGGAGTAGATTTTGAAAAAGGAAATTACTTTGTAAATATCTTTGACAAAAGTGAATTGGTATCTAAAACCAGCTTTACATTGAAATAATTTTCGGTAAAAATAAATTTAAACTATACAAAAAAAGGAGCTTGAAAAAGCTCCTTTTTTTATGTAAAGAAACTTAATTAACGAATGATTTTGCCTTCGATAATTACGTTGTCAATTAAATCTGTACCAAATTGATACGGCAACTGGTAAAACGAAGTTACAGGTTTTGAAATGATGATATTGGCGCGCTTTCCTTTGGTAATCGAGCCGTGAGTTTCGGAAATTCCCATGGCGTAAGCTCCATTAATTGTAGCGGCATTGAAGGCTTCTTCGGGCGTCATTTTCATTTTTATACAAGCTGTTGCTACCACAAAATTCATGTTTCCGGAAGGTGTTGTTCCGGGATTGAAATCTGAAGCTAACGCCAATGGTAATCCGGCTTCAAGCATTTTTCTAGCTGGGGTATAAGGAATGCTTATAAAATAAGAACATGAGGGCAAGGCAACTGGCATTGTCATAGAATTTTTTAAAATTTCGATGTCCTCGTCCGTAACAATTTCCAGGTGATCTACGGAAAGTGCTTCGTGCTTTACACAAGCTTCAATGCCATTTATAGCGGTAAACTGGTTGACGTGGATTTTTGCTGGAAGTCCATATTTTTTGCCGGCTTCCAAGATTTTTTCGGTTTCTTCGATGGAAAAATAACCGGTTTCGAGAAATGCATCGATGTAATCAGCAAGATTTTCCTGAGCGATTTTTGGAAGCATTTCATTGATAATCAAATCAAGGTAAGCGGCATGATTTTCTTTATATTCCGAAGGAAAAGCGTGGGCTCCTAAAAAGGTAGCTTTAATGGCAACAGGAAAATTTTCTTTTAATTTTTTAATAACCCGAAGCATTTTGAGTTCGCTTTCAACGGTCAATCCGTAACCTGATTTTATTTCCACAGCTCCAGAACCTTGCTGCATCACTTCTTCTAAACGTAGTTTTGATTCTTGGTACAAAATTTCTTCAGGAGTTTCGTTTAGTTTTTTAGCCGAATTGAGAATGCCGCCACCACGATTGAAGATTTCTTCGTACGAAAGTCCGTTGATCCTGTCGACAAATTCCTGAACGCGATTCCCGGCATAAACAATATGAGTATGACTGTCACACCAGGCTGGAAAAACTATTTTTCCTGTAGCATCAATTGTTTTATCAGGGTTTATTTTTGGCAAGTTTTCCATAGATCCAAAATTGGAAATCAGGTTGTCTTGGAGTAGGAGAAAGGCGTTTTCGATGAGTGGCAAATCTGCCATTTCTTTTCCGGAAACTTTTTCTATGTGATTTTCCCGAACTTGAAGCAGTTGTTTTATATTGGTAATTAATGTGGTCATTTTGGGATATATGATTTATGAATTATGACATTTGATAACTTGAAAACTGAAACTTAAAACTAAAATTTTACTTCACAAAGCATATAAGAAATTCAAGCAGTTTGGTTTTTTAACATGGAACATTCAACTTTAAACCTTAAACTTTTTTTAAAACTTTAAAAAATGCCTGATGGTTTTAATTAGCCCCGGCAAAGTGGAAATCTTTCCTGCTCCTTTTTTTGGAGCGGGAAAATTGAAACGACGACGGGAACTACGTTTAAAAAAATGCCTGTCGATTGGCTCCTGAAAAAAATGATCCGACTGATGGTGAATAAAATTTTTGTAAAGTTAAAATTGAATTTTAAAAACTCCTATATTTATTCAAATTTATTGCTGTGAGAAAAATTAAGTACCGGGAGGTTAGGAAGTTGCAACCGAATTATTTGGAATACACCGGGATTTATAACACTGAACCGGTTGAAATGCAGTTGTTTGTGTACAATGATGAAGGTTTTGAGGAATATAAAAAGGCAACTGTTGATCGTTTTAAAAAAGAAATTTCTGACGAGAATCAGGCAAATGATGTAAAATGGTTAAATGTTCACGGATTACATAACGAAGATGTAGTCAGGCAGATTGGTGAGGTTTTGGAACTGGAAAATTTTGTTATTGGAGATATTTTAAATGTGGCGAGACGTCCTAAAATGGATGAATTAGACGACGTGCTTTTTTTTAGTATTAAATCAATTTTGCAGCGTGAAGAAAGTGAATCGGTTAGGGTGGAGCAAATTAGTTTTTTATTGAAAGACAATTTGCTGATTTCGTTTCAAGAAAAAAAGAGCGATTTTTTTACACATATACGCGAGCGAATCCGAACGCATAGCGGAATTGTACGAAAGAAAAAAGCGGATTATTTGATGTATTTATTGCTGGATGCTGTGATGGAAAATTTTTTTGTGACGATTGAAAATTATGAAAATGGCATTGAGGTTTTGCTGATAGAATCGAAAACAGCTTATAAATCTACTTTTTTGGAACGTATTGAAAAAGAACGGGAAGATTTGAATTTTTTGAAACGATCAATTGTACCATTGCGTGACGCGATGTATAACCTAAAGCACGGTAACGAAATTGAAAATAAAATTGTGTCAAATTCAAACATTGTTTTCTTCGAACGTTTACATCAAAAAAGTTTGGAGCTTTTGGAGCAAATCGATTATGATATGAAGTCGTTAGATAGTGCTTCTAATTTATTTTTTTCGTCCCAAAGCCAGCGGATGAATCAAATTATGAAAACGCTTACAATTTTCTCTGTAATTTTTATGCCGCTTACTTTTATCGTTGGGGTTTACGGAATGAATTTTGAAAACATGCCCGAACTGAAAATGGAAAATGGTTACTATGTGACTTTAGTGGTAATGTTTTTAATAGCTGTTGTGATGGTGGTTTATTTTAAACGGAAGCATTGGTTTTGAATTATGAGTTATGAGTTATGAGTGAAGAGAAAAGAGAAAAGAGAAAAGAGAAAAGAGAAAAGAGTTTGGAGTTATAAGTTTTGCTGTAAAAAATAAGCAGTCAGAAAAAAATAAAACGGCGGAAATTTTCCGCCGTCATACTTTTCAGTTATTACGAATTATTCAACCCTCATTACTCAATCCTCCCAACTCCCAACTCCCAACTCATAATTCATAATTCATAACTCATAACTCATAACTATTTAAGGCTTCCTACCATTTCTTCCGGTTTTACCCAGGCGTCAAAGTCTTCAGCTGAAACGTAACCTAATCGAACGGCTTCTTCTTTTAAAGTTGTTCCGTTTTTATGAGCGGTTTGTGCAATTTCTGCGGCTTTATAATACCCGATTTTTGTATTTAAAGCGGTAACCAACATTAGTGAATTGTTGACTAATTCATTGATTCTTTTATGATTAGGTTCGATTCCTTGTGCACAATGTTCGTCAAATGAAACACAAGCATCTCCAATTAGTCGTGCAGATTGAAGAAAGTTTGCTGCCATTAACGGTTTGAAAACATTTAACTCGTAATGACCTTGTGTACCTCCTACGGTAATTGCAACATCGTTCCCCATTACTTGAGCACAAACCATTGTTAATGCTTCGCATTGCGTAGGGTTTACTTTTCCTGGCATGATTGACGATCCTGGCTCGTTTTCTGGAATAAAAATTTCGCCAATTCCCGAACGTGGTCCGGAAGCTAACATACGGATGTCATTGGCAATTTTATTCAAAGAAACCGCCAATTGTTTTAACGCTCCATGTGATTCTACGATGGCATCGTGAGCTGCTAAAGCTTCAAATTTATTCGGTGCAGTGACAAACGGATGTCCGGTAAATTCGGCAATGTATTGTGCTACTTTTACGTCATAACCTTCAGGAGTGTTTAACCCAGTTCCAACAGCCGTTCCACCTAAAGCTACTTCGGATAAATGTGAAAGCGTATTTTTTAAGGCTTTTAAACCGTAATTTAATTGCGCTACATAACCAGAGATTTCTTGTCCTAATGTCAAAGGTGTAGCATCCATCAAATGTGTTCTACCAATTTTTACCACATTTTTAAATTCTTCAGATTTTTTTTGAAGTGTATCTCTTAATTTTTCAACACCCGGAATTGTTACTTCTACCACAGCTTTGTAGGCTGCAATGTGCATTCCCGTTGGGTAGGTATCGTTAGAAGATTGGGATTTGTTTACATCATCATTTGCTTTTACAATTTGTTCCCCTTCGCCAATTTTTCCGCCGTTAAGAACCTGAGCTCTGTTAGCAATAACTTCGTTAACGTTCATATTGCTTTGAGTTCCAGAACCCGTTTGCCATATTACCAGTGGAAATTCATCAGCTAATTTTCCAGCCAAAATTTCGTCACAAACCGCACCAATTAAATCTCTTTTTTCTACTGATAAAACGCCAAGATCGTGATTAGCATAAGCGGCGGCTTTTTTTAGATAGGCAAATCCTTCTACTATTTCCATTGGCATTGAAGCCGAAGGACCAATTTTAAAATTATTTCGGGAACGCTCTGTTTGTGCTCCCCAATATTTATCTGCAGGAACCTGCACTTCACCCATAGTGTCTTTTTCTATTCTAAAACTCATTTGCATAAAATTTTTAGTTGTTTTGAGTAATTTGGTTGTATTGTTTTAAATGGCTTTGCAGCAAATCCAGTAATTGTACGTGATTAGTTTTTAAATTATTAGCCGAAATTGATACCGCACTTCCAAATTTTTCATGGTTAACGGTCATTACTTTTTTGATGAAATTATTTTGTTGTGAAGCAATAAATTTTTCCGGATTATTTAATTGTATCGAAACAAATTTTTGGTTCATTACTGAAACTTCTTTTATCTCAACAATAATATCCCACGGAATAAATCCTGCGCTAACACCGCTTGAATTGTCAGTAATTCCTTGTGAATTAATAATAAGACCTTCCTTTGGCACTAATAATTTGCGAATAATTATTATGGCAGAAAATCCGAAAAAAATGATTCCAGCAATCCCAACAATTGAAATAAGAACTGGAGAATTTATAATGTGTAAAAAATAATCTTTCGCTGATAAAAAGTAAATAGATAATCCTACAAACCCTAAAGCCAATATTAAAGAAATCAGCATTTTACCTTTGCTTAATGGAATAGAAATGGTTTGATGGGTAGATATCATCTTTGGACTTTGATTTTTTACTGCCCAAAAATAAGCATTATATTAAGGTATAAAAAGAGAAACATTTGTTTTTTTTTTGAATGAATTTTATTGGTAGAAAAAATTTTAAGCCTTATCTTTGGCAGGTATTCAAAAAATTCCGGAAAACATGTTTGAATTTCAGCAGTATTTAGGCTTTTTACTTTTCCTTACCATTTTAACCATGGGCTTTTGGTTGATGATTTTTTTGGTAAGTTTCCTTCCTTATTGGGTTGGAGGTGCTTTAACAGAATTGTACAAAGAAAGAAAAGCTAAAAAGAAACTAGAAAAATCAGCTTAAATTATTTATGCTTGATTACAGGCTGTCTTTTTTTGAGACGGCCTTTTTTTTGTCAATTTTCATTAAAAAAAATATTAGATGACTAAGTTAATCAACTTAAAAATTTTTCCACATTTCTTTAAATCATCTTCAGCGGGTGGAATCTTACTTCTTTTTGCAGTTGCAATATCTTTGATAATTGCTAATACAAACTGGGCTGATGATTTTGCCGAAATCCTTAATATTCCATTAGGTTTTGAAACCGAAAGTTTAAAACTTCGTTACCCAATTCTACTTTGGATTAACGATGGATTAATGGCAATATTTTTCCTTTTGGTAGGATTAGAAATTAAGCGTGAGGTGGTTGAAGGTGAACTTTCAACACTTAAACAGGCTGCTTTACCTGTTTTAGCTGCTATTGGAGGAGTTGTAGTTCCAGCGGCAATTTACACAGTTTTCAACAACAATTCACCTGAAACAATTCACGGTTGGGGAATTCCTATGGCAACAGATATAGCATTTGCATTAGCCATTTTATCGCTTTTAGGAAAAAGTGTTCCCACGGGATTGAAAATTTTTCTGGCAGCTTTGGCTATCGTAGATGATTTAATTGCTATTTTGGTTATTGCTATTTTTTATTCAAAAGAGTTGCATTTAGATTATTTAGGATATGCTGCAGGTGTTTTTGCTTTTTTAATTATCCTCAATAGATTAGGGGTGAAAAACATTTTTTGCTACCTCGTTCCAGGTGTTGTAATGTGGTATTTAATTCATCACTCTGGTATTCATGCTACTATTGCTGGGGTTTTGACCGCTATTACTTTACCCACCAATGATGTTGATAAAGAATCACCATTAGAAATTTTAGAACACGCTTTAACCCAACCTGTAAATTTCATCATCATGCCTATTTTTGCCTTAGCCAATACCAATATCACTTTTGAAAGTGGTATGGTTGAAGGGTTGACTAGCAGCTTAGGTTTAGGAATTGTTTTAGGATTGTTTCTAGGTAAACCAATTGGAATTTTCTTGATGTCATTTTTGGCAGTTAAGGGAAGAGTTTGTGAATTACCTGTGAATACTAATTTTATTCATGTATTAGGTTTAGGTCTTTTAGGAGGAATAGGTTTTACCATGTCTATATTTATTGCGTTATTGTCTTTTGACGAAGTTTTTTTACAAACTGAAGCCAAATTTTCCATTTTAGTGGCATCAGTTTTGGCCGGACTTATCGGATTTATTTTGTTGAAAGTGTACAGTCGTAAAAAAGGATACCAGCAAGAAGTATAAGATAATATTTTCTTTAAATTAATTTTGGAAAAAATGTCAACGTTACGAAGTATTAATTGCTAATTGCTATTATTTTCATTAAACGCGGACGGTAAGAGTTGCGGAATAAATTTTACTAAAATTGGTAATAAAAGTGAACCTCCCGGAAGTAAAAAAATGGTCAATGACGGGACGGTTTTACATATTTCAAGTAGCTGTTTTTTGACTTTTTTCTTTTCTTTTGAATCTAAATTTTGATTTATTGATTTAGAAAGAAGCATCATCAACTCGGCGTTGTTGCTCAATTCTTTTTTCAGGCGGTGGCTGTTTCGGGTAATGAGTACTTTTACATTTTGCGTAGCGTGGTCATAAAAATGTTTAACTGGATTAGAATAATTAAAAAAAGGAATCTTCTTTTGATGTGCCTGAATAAAAAGGTTCGTTTGCGTAATGCTATTAGCTACGAATTCCGCCGGGATATTCATATTTTTAGCTAATTCAAATAAGAAACTTTTTTCGTTTTCTTCCATTTCATTGTCCGTCCACATTGCCAAGCCTGCTAAGTCCAGCAAATAGTATTTTTCGAGATTTTCTTTAAAATTATCTAATTCCAGTGAACTAATGTCTTTGGCTTCGGTCTTGGAAAATTTTGTGTAACGTACTGATGATTCGAACAATTTTATTATTAATTTGTCATAATCGGACTTTAAGGTTTTTACCTCAAGTGCTTTTGAAACAAGATTTACGAGAGTTTCTTCTAGCTTCCGTAAATAATTTTCGGGAATATTTCCTTGCCGTAAAAAATGATAAAATGCTAAAACATCAATAAAAAGTAGCGCATTAGTTAAAATATGCGAAAAATTTTTGCTGATGATGTTTTCGTTAGTCTGTACTCGGTTTGCAATAATCTTTTCCAAATTGTTACTCGGTGGATTTTCTGGTAGCATTTTGTCTAAAAAACTAAAGCCCTTTGGATGCATTTGTTCGTAAAAAGCAATCGATTTATTGATAAAATTGGCTGGGTCTGTCTCGTGAGTAACCAAACCAAAAATTCCGTACAAGGTATTGAGGAGTGCTACTTTAGAAAATTCTTCAGAAATCCAACCCTTACTATCAATATCCACAGGTGTGTCGAAATGCGTCACGTATCCATATATAAATCCTGTAGCGCGAACATTTTCGTAAAATTCACGCGGATAAATCACCACCGGAAGTTGCAAATGGTGCTGTTCTATAAAAAATTTATCGATCCAACCGGATGCTGAAGGATTTATCATAACCTGGAAAATACTTGTGCAAAGCTAAAATATTTTTAATTTAAATAAAATTAATAACAAGACACGACTTAAAGTTGTCCTAAAATTAATGAGCTTAATTATTATGTTTTTAACTTAGAGTAAAAAACAGCTATGAATTTAAAATCAGGAATGCCACTATGGTTAATTAAAGATGGTTTGCCACACACGTTTCCAAAACTCGACAAAAATATTGAAACGGATGTCTTAATTCTTGGAGCCGGGATTTCCGGTGCTTTAGTACGGTACTATTTGCTTAAAGCAGGAGTTGATTGTACCACAATTGACGCCCGAACAATAGGTTTAGGAAGTACCTCTGCCAGTACTTCATTACTGCAATACGAGATTGATACGCCACTTCATAAACTGATTGACATGGTTGGGAAAAAAAATGCAGAAAGAGCTTACCAACTTTGTGGCGAAGCCATTTTGACATTAAAAGAAATTGCAAAGGATCTTGAGATAAAAGATTTTTGCTTACGCAAAAGTTTATTCTTTGCCGCATACAAAAAGGACGTTTCAATGCTCGAAAAAGAATTTAAAGCGAGAAAGGAAGCCGGTTTTGATGTGGAATTTTTGACTGAAAAAGACATTGAGAAACAATTTAACATTAAAGCGCCTGCGGCAATATTATCATCGTTAGCGGCAGAGACGAACGCCTACGCATTTTCGCATAAATTGCTCCAATATAATGGTGAAAGTAAACACGCCAACATTTTTGATCGCAGTCCAGTAGTTGATATCAAAACGAAACATTCAGGGATTGATGCCAAAACAGAAAACGGATTTACCATCAAGGCAAAAAAAATCGTTTATGCTACGGGTTATGAAGTAGTTGATTTTATAGATAAAAAAGTTGTGGATCTCCTTTCAACTTATGCGGTGGTAAGTGAGCAGTTTAATGAAAGAAAATTTTGGAAAGATGACGTATTAATATGGAATACTGCTGATCCCTATCTATATTTAAGAACCACACCAGACAACCGAATATTGATTGGTGGAAGAGATGAAGATTTTCAAAATCCTAAAAAGCGAGACGCATTGCTGGAAAAAAAAGCTGAGGGATTAGTTAACGACTTTAAAAAATTATTTCCGGATATTCCATTTAAGAAGGAATTTTCATGGACGGGAACCTTTGGTGCTACCAAAGATGGATTACCGTATATTGGTAGTTACAAGCCATTGCCAAATAGTTATTTTGCATTAGGTTTTGGCGGAAATGGCATTACATTTAGTACTATTGCTGCCGAAATGATAAGGAATGAAATATTGGGAAAAAGCAACCCTGATGCACCACTTTTTTCTTTTGAACGATAGTTTTTTAATCCAAAAAAGGCTACTGTTAAAATTTTGTAACATAATGAACTAATTTTATAAGTGTTAAATTTTAACGTTAAAGTAATTTTATGGTAGAAAAAAAAGTTTTAACTAACCAACAAATTATTATTATGAAAAAACCACAAATTTTTGGAAAAGCTATTTTGAGTCTTGGCGTAATTGCGTTAAGTTTAGGAACAGTTTCCTGTAAAGATGAGAACAAAGCAGAAGATCCTAAAGAAGTAGCAGAGGAAGCAAACGAGGCAAAATTTGACGAGTCAGATAAATTAGAAGACAACGCCGAAATTGCTGTTGATGCAGCTGAATTTGATTTAATGCAAAGAGAATTAGCTAAAGTAGCACAAGTAAAAGCGATGTTACAAGCAGTGAAAGACTTGGCCAAAACTGTTGAAAATGAACATAACGAATCATTTAATGAACTTTCTACTTTGGCGCAAAGTAAACAAATTTCTATTCCAACTGCCTTAACGGATGACGGACAAAAAGAGTATGATCGTTTAAATAAAGTTGAAGCTAAAAACTTTGACAAAGAATATTTAGATAGAATTGCAAAAGACCACAAAGATGCGATAGACGATTATCGTAAAAACGCTGAGAAAACTACCGATGTAGAATTGAAAAACTGGTTGATGGGAAAAGTTACTACTTTGCAAGCTCATCATGATAAAGTTGTTGCACTACAAGAAACTATTAAATAACTTAAAAATTAACTCATGGGAAATTTATTATATACAATTGCAGTTATTCTAGTAATTATTTGGGCAATTAGTTTTCTTGGAGGTTTTGTAACAGGAAGTTTAATTCATATTCTTTTGGTAATTGCAATTATTGTTGTACTTTTAAGAATAATTCAAGGAAGGAAACCGCTTTAAAGTTAAATATTTGTAAATACAATACTAACCAATAAAATTTTACATTATGGGAAATTTGTTATATACTATCGCAGTAATTCTGGTAATTATCTGGGCATTGGGATTTTTCGGAATTTTAGGAGAAGGAATTGCAACTGGTGGATTAATCCATATTTTGCTAGTAATTGCAATAATTATTGTGCTATTGAGAGTAATATCTGGTAGAAAACCATTATGATATTATACTGATAATATTCAACCAAAAACAATAAAAACCGCTGATTTATCAGCGGTTTTTTACTTTCTAAATTATTTTATTATTAGCTTAATAACAATATTCGTTTTCAGCAATCAGCTTGGAAGCGATAGTTTCTCGCAAAGCAACTACGTTTGGAAGATTGGTGTATTTTGTAAAACGTTTCAATCCCATTAACATCATGCGTTGTTCATCGCCTTCGGAAAACGAAGCAATTCCTTCTTTTCCTTTGGCATTTACGATGTCAACAGCTTTATACAAATACAATTGAGCCATTGCGATTTGTTCTTTTACATTTTCCTGACCTTTTAATCTTGCCAACTTTTCAGTTCTCAGGATTGTAGATTCGGCCATGTAGATTTCGATTAAAATATCAGCCGCCGCCATTAATAATTGTTGATGAGCATCTAAATCTGGGCCGTATTTTTGAACGGCAGCACCTGCAACCATCAAGAAAGCTTTCTTCAATTTGGCTACCATTTCTTTTTCTTCGGCAAATAATTCTGAATAATCAGGAGTATTGAAATCGGGAATTCCCATCAATTCTTCCTGTACTTTCATCGCAGGACCTAATAAATCTACGTGACCTTTCATGGCTTTTTTTACCAACATTCCTACCGAAAGCATTCGGTTGATTTCATTGGTTCCTTCGTAAATTCTAGCAATTCTCGCATCTCTCCAAGCACTTTCCATCGGAGTATCTTCCGAAAACCCCATTCCTCCAAGAATTTGAATCCCTTCATCCGAACAATTTTGAATATCTTCTGAAATGGCTACTTTTAAAATAGAACATTCGATGGCAAATTCTTCAACACCTTTCAATTCTGCCTCTTGATGACTTTCGCCGTTTGCCACTCGTGCATCAATTCGTTCTTCGATGTTTTTTGCAGCACGATAAGAAGCACTTTCGCCAGCATAACAGGATGTTGCCATTTCGGCAATTTTAGCACGGATGGCTCCAAAATTTGAAATTGCAGTATTGAACTGGATTCTTTCATTGGCATATTTTATAGCTCCAGAAGTAACTCTTCGTTGTGCATCCAAACAAGCGGCACCTAACTTGATTCGTCCCACGTTCAAAGCATTCATGGCTATTTTAAAACCATTTCCTCTTTCCGAAAGCATATTTTCAACCGGAACTTTGGTTTCGTTAAAGAAAACCTGACGAGTAGAGGAGGCGCGAATTCCTAATTTATGTTCTTCCTCGTTCATCGAGATTCCGTTTGACGGATCGTTTTCTACGATGAAACCAGTGATGTTTTTATCGTCGCCAATCCTTGCAAACACAATGAAAAGGCTACAGAAACCTGCATTGGAAATCCACATTTTTTGTCCTGTGATGAGGTAATGTGTTCCATCTTCTGACAAAACTGCTTTTGTTTTTCCAGAATTAGCATCCGAACCCGCTCCAGGTTCTGTCAAGCAATAGGCTCCAAACCATTCACCAGACGCTAATTTTGGAACGTACTTTTTCTTTTGTTCTTCCGTTCCATATAAGGTGATTGGCATTGTTCCAATTCCAGTATGGGCTCCAAACGCTGTTGAAAACGAACCTGTTGCTCCTGAAATATAATCGCAAACCAGCATTGTAGAAACAAATCCCATTCCAAGTCCACCATATTCTTCTGGAACGGCAACCCCAAGAAGTCCGAGTTCACCTGCTTTTTTCATACACTCTTCGGTGAAAGCGTAATCTTTGTTTTCAAAACGGTTTTTGTTCGGCCAGATTTCTTTGTCCACAAATTCCTTGACCATTTGTTTCATCATCAATTGCTCTTCGGAAAAATCCTCCGGAGTAAAGATGTCATCGCTTTTTGTTTCCTTCACTAGGAATTGACCACCACGTGTTATTTCACTCATATCAGCCCCCTAACCCCCAAAGGGGAAATACCTACTAGGGGTAAGTAGGGTGTAAATTGTTAAACTTTATATTTTAAAACATTTTTATCCATATTGCAATTCCCCCTTTGGGGGTTAGGGGGCTAGAATACTTCATAAACCCCAGCAGCACCTTGACCCGTACCCACACACATCGTTACAATACCATATTTGTTTCCTCTGCGTTTCATTTCGTCAAATAATTGAACGGAAAGTTTTGCTCCTGTACAACCAAGTGGATGTCCAAGTGCGATTGCTCCACCATTTACATTTACAATTTCTGGGTTGATGCCTAATTCTCTGACAACTGCCAATGATTGTGATGCAAAAGCTTCATTCAATTCAATTAAGTCTATATCTTTTAAAGACAATCCGGCTTGTTGTAAGGCTTTTGGAATGGCTTTTACAGGACCTATTCCCATGATTCTTGGTTCAACTCCAGCTGCAGCATAGCTTACCATTCTGGCGATTGGTTCCAAGTTTAATTCTTTTACCATATCTTCTGACATTACCATTACGAAGGCAGCACCATCACTCATTTGAGAGGAACTACCAGCCGTAACGCTTCCATCGGCTGCGAAAACTGGTTTTAGTTTTGCCAATGCTTCTAAATTAGTATCGGCTCTTGGACCTTCGTCTTTAGAAACTACGTATGATTTTGTGGCTTTTTTTCCGTTTTCGTCGATATAAGTTTGCTCTACGGTAATGGGAACAATCTGCTTGTCAAATTTGCCTTCTGCTTGAGCTTTCAAAGCTTTTTGATGAGAATTGAAAGCAAATTGGTCTTGGTCTTCACGAGAAACTTTAAATTGTTTTGCAACTGCTTCTGCCGTCAATCCCATTCCCCAATAATAATCTTCGTGGCCTTCTTTTGCTACGGCATAATCTGGAGTAGGTTTGTAGCCTCCCATTGGAATAAAACTCATACTTTCGGCACCACCAGCAATAATACAATCTGCCATTCCTGATTGGATTTTGGCAGTTGCCATGGCGATAGTTTCCAATCCCGAAGCACAATAACGGTTGACGGTAACACCCGGAACATCATCAACCTTCAATCCCATTAACGAAATCAATCGTGCCACATTTAAACCTTGTTCGGCTTCGGGCATTGCATTTCCGACCATTACGTCGTCTATTCTTTTTTTGTCTAAATTTGGCAATTGTTCCATCATGTATTGAATGGTTTTTGCCGCCAACTCATCCGGACGCTTGAATCGGAAAAGTCCTTTTGGAGCTTTTCCAACCGCGGTTCTGTATGCTTTTACTATGTATGCTGTTTTCATAATTTATAAGTATTAAGATTGAGTATTAAGAATTAAGACTTTCAATCTATTCTTGTATTAAGATTTGAGTATTAAGAATTAAGACTTCAATCTATTCTTGTATTAAGATTTGAGTATTAAAAATTAAGACTTTCAATCTATTCTTGTATTAAGATTTGAGTATTAAAAATTAAGACTTCAATCTTTGTCTTTATTATTTGTTGTGTTTAGTGTTTTTTGAAAGGCGAAATTCATATTTGAAACTTCGACTAACTGATTAATGATTGGTTGTACTATTTCTTCACTTGCTAGTTTTAATCGTTTGGCTAAAATTAGTTGTGTAATCAATTCAAATGTAGAGCCATTAGCGATTCCTAAAAACTGGATGAATTCTTTATTATGATTTCTACCTGAACCCTCCGCTATGTTTGACGGAATTGAAACCGCACATTTCTTAATCTGATGAATCAAATTGAATTTTTCATCATTCGGCAAAAGCGAAGAAACTTGATAAACTTCAACTGCTATGTCCATTGCTTTTTGCCAAATCTTTAGTTTTTCGAAATTATGCATATCTAAATATGGTCTTCTGAATTGTCTTACTACTTAATACTCCAATCTTGATACTAATTCCTCAAAGGCTTCCCCTTCGTTAACATATACTGAATGCGTTCCAAAGTTTTTCTTTCTGTACAAAGTGACAAAAACGCTTCTCTTTCGATATCCAATAAATATTGTTCACTTACCAAAGTTGCTTCGGATAAATCACCACCAGCCATAACGTAAGCTAGCTTATTTGCTATCTTTTTATCGTGTTCAGAAATATAGCTTCCGGCTTGCATTTGGTCAGTTCCTACTAAGAACATTCCCAGGGCTTGCTTGCCCAAAACTTTTACGTCTTTTCTTCTGATAGGTTGTGTATATCCGGCTTCGGCTAAAGTTAAGGCTTGTTTTTTGGCTTCGGCAATCTGACGGTCTTTGTTGATGACTACGATGTCTTTTCCGTGTTGCAATATGCCCAAATCGAAAGCTTCATGTGCAGAAGTTGATACTTTTGCCATGGCAACTGTCAAGAAATATTCTTGTAAAACGTTTAATTCCACGTCGTTTTTACGAAATAAATCAGAAGCTCTCAACGCCATTTCTTTAGAACCACCACCACCTGGAATAACTCCAACGCCAAATTCTACCAAACCAATATAGGTTTCCGCTGCAGCAACAACCTTATCAGCATGCATACTCATTTCGCAACCGCCACCTAAAGTCATTCCGTGTGGAGCTACTACAACTGGAATTCCGGAATAGCGAACTCGCATCATTGTGTCTTGGAACAACTTGATTGCCATATTCAACTCGTCATATTCTTGTTCGACAGCCATCATAAAAATCATTCCGATATTGGCTCCAACAGAGAAATTTGCTGCTTGATTTCCAATGACCAAACCTGCATATTCTTTTTCAGCCAAGTCGATGGCTTTGTTGATTCCTTGTAAGACATCACCACCAATTGTATTCATTTTTGACTGAAATTCAAGGTTTAAGATGCCGTCACCTAAATCAGTAATTACAGCACCTGAATTGCTCCAAACCTTTTTGCTTTCGCGAATATTATTCAAAATAATAAAGGAATCCTGCCCTGGAATTTTCTTTTGGGATTTCGAAGCGATGTCATAATAATAAGTCGCTCCCTCCTTAATGGTGTAGAATGATTTGTTTCCAGAAGCCAACATTTCAGTCACCCAAGTTGCAGGTTCTACATTTTCGGCTTTCATTAATTCGATTCCTTTTTCAACCCCGATGGCATCCCAGATTTCAAATGGGCCATTTTCCCATCCGAAGCCAGCTTTCATCGCATCGTCAATCTTGTATAAATCGTCTGTGATTTCAGGAACTCTATTGGCTACATAAGCAAACATTCCTGCGAAATTTTTTCTGTAGAATTCTCCCGCTTTGTCTGTACCTTTTACTAAAACTTTAAAGCGATTGATTGGCTTGTCAATGGTTTTAGTTAATTCCAAAGTTGCGAAAGAAGCTTTTTTTGCACTTCTGTATTCTAATGTATCTAAATCTAAAGACAAGATGTCTTTATCGACTTTTTTGTAAAAACCTTGTCCCGTTTTGCTTCCCAGCCATTTGTTTTCCATCATTTTGCTGATGAAATCCGGGAGTTTGAAATAGTCATGAGCTTCATCATTCGGAACGCCTTCGTATAAACCGTTGGCAACGTGTACCAATGTATCCAAACCTACCACATCAACGGTTCTAAATGTAGCTGATTTTGGTCGACCAATAACAGGTCCAGTCAATTTATCTACTTCCTCAATCGTTAATCCCATTTCTTTTACCAAATGAAACATACTCATAATGCCGTAAATACCAATACGGTTACCGATAAACGCCGGAGTATCTTTGGCTACGACCGAAGTTTTTCCCAGGAATTTTTCGCCATATTCATTCAAGAAATCCAATACTTCTGTAGAAGTTTTAGGCCCTGGAATGATTTCGAAAAGCTTTAAATAGCGAGCCGGATTAAAGAAATGCGTTCCACAGAAATGTTGCTGGAACTCTTCGCTTCTGCCTTCGCTCATAAAATGAATGGGTATTCCTGAGGTGTTTGAAGTAACGAGGGTTCCTGGTTTTCTGTATTTTTCAATTTGTTCAAAGACTTGTTTTTTGATGTCGAGTCGTTCCACAACTACTTCTATAATCCAATCTACATTGGCTATTTTTGCCAAATCATCAGTAGTATTTCCAGTGGTGATTCGGTTGGCGAACTTTTGATGGTAAATAGGAGAGGGCTTTGATTTTAAAGCGTTTGCCAAATGGTCATTGACGATTCGGTTTCTAACAGCTTTGTTTTCTAATATCAATCCTTTTTTCTGTTCGGCTTCAGTGAGTTCACGAGGCACGATATCGAGAAGCAATACTTCTACACCGATATTGGCAAAATGACAGGCTATACCTGATCCCATGATTCCTGAACCAATTACCGCAACTTTTTTTATGAGTCGTTTCATTTATAGTATGTTAAGTTTTTAATTCTAAGTTGTAATTTTTATGAAGCCTAAAAAATTTTCTTCTCGGCAATCAGCTCGTTGATTTTCTCCGAAACCTCTATAAAATGCTGCAATTTTTCTTCGGAAATATGCGCTTTGATTGTTTCGTTAAACTTGATTACTGTATTTTTTGACAATTCTCTTTTCTCTTTTCCAAATTTCGTTAGGTGTATTAAAACACCTCGTCCGTCTTCCGGGTTTTTTTTTCGGATGATTAATCCTTTTTCTTCCATCGATTTTAAAGTTCGGGTAAGGCTTGTAGCTTCCATTCCCATTTTGGGACCTAAAGTGGTTGAGGGTGTTCCTTTGTCACGATCCAAGCTTAGCAAAGCAAATCCCGTTGACATGCTTGCGCCATATTTTGAGGCTTCCTCATTGTACATTCTTGAAACCGCTTGCCATGTGGCTCGTAAAATATAATCTATAGTTTTATCTTTCATAAAATGAATTCGTTACTTCAAATATATAAAAAAAATAGTATGCACGCATACTATTGTGAAATGTTTTTTTTGTTAAAATTTAAAAGAGTGGAGAAGTAGGGAAGTTAAGACTACAATCAATTTTATAATAGTCTTTCTTGCGAGGTATTAATTTAAAACTTATGGGACAATTGTTCATTATCTTTTTGACGGAATACAATAAGACGTTATTTTTTGAATTTTATTGTCATGGTTATATTCGTACAGGTCGCAGGCAGAAACAAATGCAACACGCTGATTGTTTTTTTTGAATTCGGCTGTTCCATTTATCACCACTTTATTTTGGTTAGCAATAATATTAAAAGTCTTAAAATCGGTTGTAACAGATTTAAAATAAGCTGCCACTTTTTCACAGTTTTGAAGAATAGCTTGCTTTCCTTTAAAGTGATTTTCTTCCACCACAATCCATTCAGCATTTTCGGCAATGAATTCGTAAGTTTTTTCAAATGCTCCCGTAGAGAATGCTTCGGCTATTTGTTCTTTTGTGTAGTTCATTTTGTGGTGTTGTTTTACAATTGGTTTTACAGTTTGCTAAAGTTTTAACTTTATCAAAACTCTATTACCTATTCTTCTTAAAATTCTCTGCTTGTTCCAGTACATTTTTATATACGTCTTCTTGTGTAATGGGTGGATAACCAAACTCGTGTAGCTTGATGATGATGTCCATTTTTAGTTGCGCTTTAATGTCGTCCCGATCACTCCAATCGGGATATTTAGCGTTGTTATCTACAATCTTTTTGATTTCTCGGGCAAGTTCCAGCATTTTGTCTTTCTCAAATTCAAAACCATATTGTTTGCAGATCATATCCAAAATATCATAAAAGGCTTTTTCTTCGTAATCAATCCCTAAATCTTGGAAAGAATCCATTTCTATTCGTAGTTTTATGATGAGATTCAGCATTTGCTCGGCGGTATCAAACTGGATGCCTTCATAATCTAAGATATCGCCTTCGCTGCGTTCGTTATATCGGTTAATGATGGATTGTAATCGTTCGGAAAAATCTTGTCCTTTTACTTTGTTTACTTTTTTAAAATCGTTGATTGCCTGCTTCAACAAGCGTTCTAATATTTTGATTTTTGTATTGGGTAATTCTAAATTAGCTATTTTCTCGATGAATTTATCATTGAACAAATCAATGGCATTGGCTTTATTGTCATCTAATTTAAAAATCTCTTCGACTCCTTCTGAAATAATGGCTTCTTCTACCAACTTAGCAACTTTAAGGTTCATCTGAGCTGTATCGGGTGCTTCGCCTTTTGTTAGTTTCACCACAATTGATTTTACGGCAAAATAAAAATGAATTTCATCTACTTCTTTTTCTGTAAACAATTCTGAACCGCTGACTAAATTGTAGGAAGATTTTAACTTTTTGGTTAGGTTCACAAAAAACTTTTCTGATTCTTCGGTTTGTAATACAAATTCCGAAGCGCTGTTTAAACAGTTTAAACGCTGAATAGGCGAGCCTTCGAAATAATCTTTTGTATCAAAGCGATGAAAAAATTTGCCTAATAAATCCAATTGGTCTCTAACCAATATTTCCGCCTGCGAAATATCTTCAAAATCATCATCGGCAGTTTGGCTATTAAACATACTTAGGGCATGATTCAGATTCTTTTTGATGCCGACATAATCAACTACCAAACCACGATCTTTTCCTTGGTATTTACGATTTACACGCGAAATAGTCTGTATTAAATTATGCGTTTGTAAAGGTTTGTCAATGTAAATCGTATCTAAAAAAGGAACATCAAAACCTGTTAACCACATATCCACCACAATGGCAATTTTAAAATTAGAGTTGATTTGCTTAAACTGTCGATCCAATTCTTTGCGATCTTCTTTACTACCTAATAAATCCCACAATTCCTTTTCATCATCTTTATTACGTGTCATAATCAACTTTACACGCTCTATAGGCTTGATTTCCTTTTGTTCTTTTTCGGTTAAACCTTCAGGAAGCATCATTTCACCCCACTGAGGTCGTAAAGCTAAAATCTCTTTAAATAATTTGTAAGCGATACCACGAGATGCACAAACAAACATTACTTTGCCGGCTACCGTTGCGTTTTCTTCCAAACGATTTTCATAATGTTCCACAAAATCTTTCGCAATAGCTTTTATACGGTCACCATCGCCTAAAACGACTTCCATTTTGGCAATGGCTTTTTGACTGGCTTCTACATGATATTCCGAAGCGCCTTCTGCCACCGCATTTTCATAATATTGTTCAATTTCCTGAACTTTATTGTAATCTAAATTCACTTTTGCAGCCCGACCTTCATACACCAAACGAACCGTAATTTCATCATTTACCGATTCAAACATCGTATATTGATCTACAACTTCACCAAATACTTCCAACGTTTTATCAATTGGTGTTCCGGTAAAACCTACATAGGTTGCATTGGGTAAAGAATCGTGCAGGTATTTGGCAAAACCATACGATTTCGTGACACCTTTCTCTTCGTCAATTTTTACTTTCAAATCTAAATTGACTTGCGAACGATGGGCTTCATCTGAAATACAAATGATATTGGTTCTATCGGATAAAATTTCGGCGTCTTCCGCAAACTTTTGTACCGTTGTTAAATACACGCCACCACTTTCAATCCCTCGCAATCGATCTCTTAAATCAGCTCTTGATTCAATATTGATGATGTTTTCATCGCCAATAAATTTTTTGGCATTTGTGAAATCCTTTGATAATTGGTCATCTAAATCGGTACGATCTGAAATAATGATAATCGTCGGACTTGCAAAATCGGTTGAACGCATTAATAACCTCGAAAGATATAACATGGTATAACTTTTGCCACAGCCTGTTGCGCCAAAATACGTTCCACCCTTACCATCACCTTCCGGTTTGCGGTGTTTTAAAATATTTTGATACAATTTATTCGATGCGTAATATTGCGGATAACGTGTCAGAATTTTAAGTTCGCTTTTTGAAGTATCCGGAAATAAAACAAAATGGTGAATAATATCCACCAATCGTCTTTGGTTCAACATTCCGTGAACAATCGAAGTTGTGGTGTCAATTCCTGTCAACGCTTTTTTCTCATCGCCTGTAATTTTATTCCAACCATAAAAGAATTCGTAAGGAGAAAATACCGTTCCTGCTTTATTGTTTACCCCATCACTAATCACACAAAACACATTGTATTTCATCAGTTCCGGAATAGCCCTGCGGTAACGAACTGTTAATTGTTTAAAAGCATCGTAAATGGTAACTTCCTCCTCAATAGCGGTTTTAAACTCAAACACCACTACTGGAATGCCATTGATGTACAAAATTAAATCGGGAATACGCAATTCCGAACCTTGAATTTCTAATTGATTGACAATTTTAAACGAGTTTTGTTTGATATTTTCTATATCGATATACCGAATATGTACATCTTTTTTTGACGGATTATTTCGTTTAAATACCAAGCCTTCAGCCAATAATTTACAAATGTATTTGTTAGATTCATATAAATTAGAAGCCGATTGAAAAGCAATTTCATTGATGATACTTTCCAGTTCAATCTCTTCTAAATCTGGATATCGAGTCAACAAAAAAGATCGTAAATCATCATTTATTAAGACTTCTTGATTGGAAGTTCTAACCAATTCTTTTCCGTTGATATACTGATAACCTTCTGTTTCCAAAAGGCTAATAAAAGCTTGTTCTAATTGGGATTCGGTGTATTTCATTTTTTTTAATTAATTGGGGCGAATCGTTGGGGCGAATCGTTGGGGCGAATTGCAATTCGCCCCAACTACGAAATTATTATATTCCATAAAATTTATCATCGTTCCAGCGTTTCGGATTATTTCTAATATAATCAGATATTCTTTCGTAAGCCTGTTCGCTTCTGATAATATGCTCATAATAATTCCTTTGCCAAATCTTAAAATCTAATTCTTTTATCTTTTCTGTTGGGGCGATTGGGGCGATTGGGGCGAATTGCAATTCGCCCGTACTGTTTATTTTTTCGTTCGTCCTTCCTGAAGATTTTTCGCCTATATTTAAAATATAATCTTTTATTTTTTTTATCGTTGCTATTTTATATCCTCTGATAATTGCTCCCACCGTTTGTGATGGCGATTGAAATTTTCCAATCTCATTATTTCCTTTTTGAAATTTTATTTCTATGATTGAATGAAAATGATTAGGCATCACGACAAATTCGTGCAACAAAACATTATCTCTAATTTCAGTAGTATTTAGCCATTCTTCTTGTGCTATTTCTCCATAACTGTTCAATATCATTTCTCCGCTTACAACCTTCCCAAACAAATGCGCTCTATCCTGACAACAAATCGTGATAAAATACAATCCTTCTTGGCTATAATCATAACCTTGTAAACGTATCGAACGGCGATGGTGTTTTTGGGGATTGTATCTATTCATAATTAATTTATCGTTTTTATTACGTTACCGTTGGGGCGAAAAATCTTTTGCCTTTTCCCCAAATAAATCTCTGCCATTCACGTACTCATAGCCTTCTTCTTTCAGAAGATAGATGAATGATTTTTCTAATTGGGATTCGGTGTATTTCATACCGGTATTATTCAAAATAAACTCGTAAATCATTCATACCCTCATTTTCAATTATAATTTTCTTAATATCATGAATAGAAAATTTATCCGGTAGATTGCTAGTAATAATTTCTAAAAATGGATTAGCTCTTTGATAAGGAATTCCATATTCAAATAGCTTATTCATAATTACTAAGGTTTCATGAGTAGGATTATCTACACCTATAAATTTAGAGTAAAACTGTGCTTTTTTTCTTTTTGCTTCAACTATTACTTGGGTTGGAAGTAAATTTTCATTAGCATATTTATGGTATAACACATCAACATCTATGATAAAATTAATTAATGGTATTATTTTGAAGGGTAAAAAATTATATATCATGTCAATTAAAGTAGATATGATTTTAGATTTATCATTTTGTTGGTTTTTTGAATGCAGTTCATCGACCATTACACTAAATGACTTAAATCTGGAATTCAAAATTACTTTCAAACTGTTTAAGTCAGTTCTTCCAACAAGTTTTCCAATTATACCTAAAAGCATTACATTTTTATTAGATGCAATATAATCAAGTAAAGCTGTAAATTTATTAACTGTAAATCCATGATTATTAAGAAGACTAATAATTTCTTTTGAAGGCACATTAGAATAGCTTGAATTTTCTAAATGCTTTTGTAATTTATCTTCATGGGAAGAACTACTTTCGGATGCAAATTCCTTATCAAAGTTTTCATCTCGATTTATTTCAATAATTTCAGCTTTATTTTCTAATAAAAATTGAATATCAATATCTTTATATGAAACATTAGCACTGTCGAATTGTGCTTGATGTTTCTCAAAATAGTATATATTTCCAACTTTATGCTCTCCTAATCTGCCTGCACGACCAATTAGATTTTTGTATTTAACTAAATTTTTTCCTCCTAATAAATCTCTTGAACTGTATATGTAGATATTTTTTGTAGGCGTATTAACTCCTTCAATGATAGAATTCGTTGCTAAAACACTTTTTATTTGATTTGATTTAAAAAGATCAATAACTTTTTTCTGAATAAATTTCGGCATAGGACCATAATGTATACCAATACCTGATTTTAGAGCTTGAATTGGTATCCATTCTGAATGAAAGTCTTCTTCTACTCTTTGTACCCACTTACCATTTAATTCAACTGAATTTTTTATTGACTTTAAATTTTTCAGATAAACTTTTTCTAATTCTTGGGGAGAATTGAAATAAATCAGATTTGTGATTTCATTTTTTGAAATTTCTTGATTTATTGTTTGATCTAAATTTTTTATACTATTGAAGTTTTTAGCTACAGGAGCATAATCCGATTTTAGAATTTGAAAATTAAAGTTTTCTAAACCTATAATAGAATTAACTAGAGGCATTAACAATATTATCTTTTCAGAATTTTCTAAAGTATCAATAAATGACCGATTCAGAATAACTTCTCTACTTCCTTTAATTGAATCTGTCAGTTTATAAGCTTCATCAATTACAAAAAGATCAATTTTATCTTGATAAAAACCTTTTAAATTATAATACTTTTCTTGTGTTCCGATAAAAATACTTTTTTCGGAAATCACTTCTAAATTTTTAATCGAATCAAAAATAACATAATCATAATCTGTAAAAAGTATTTTAAAACCATCTAACAGTTCGTCTGCTAAGGAATTTGTTGGTACAATAAAAACAACTTTATTTGGCTGATAATTGAAAATATATTCCTTAATCAGCATAGTTTTACCAAAACTGGTAGGTGCAGATACAATACTTCGATTACTCTCAACTATTCCTTGATAAATTTTGATTTGTTCAGAAGTAAATGAAATTTCTGGATTATGACTCAACCGATTCTTTTCTTGGATAAATTCAAGTTGCTTAGAAAAAAAAGAATCGTCTAAATTTTCTTTATAGTATGGAGATAAATCATAAAGGAATAAATCTTCTAATTCTACTCTTTCTTTTTTGTCATCAAGAATTTTTATAATGACTTCACGATTATCCTGATTAAGTATTGTTTCTTCAGAGTTTATCATAATCCTCTTTCTTTAATTATTAAATCCAACGCTTTTCTTTGCGCTTTAAAAATCAATTCTTTTTTAGACTTTATAGGGAGATGGTATAAATGAATTTTGTAATGACTTGGAAAATTTGCAATAGTGACCTTATCAATTAAATTATAGGACGAATTATATTTTTTCACATCAGTTTCACTTGTATGTAGTACAAATCCAGATAATATAAGAGGCATCTTTTTAATCTCATCCGAAGTCTTTTCAGATATTTCTCCTGTTATACCTTTTAGTATTACTACGCTATCGGAATTTAATATATTCTTTATATAATCTTCTAATTTACTTTTGAATGACACATCCTTTATTATTTTGCCTATACCTCCATATAATGCACTATAAAATTTTGCCTCGCCTAGAACTAAACTATTATCTGAAAACATACAAACATCTGCCCCTGTTGAAACTTTAGTTAAATTTTCATTTACGGCAATCACACCAGTAATCAAATCTTTATCAATATAATCTATATTCAATCTAGCTAATAACGCCTCAGCAAAAAAAGAATAATATGTTTCGTTATTGTTATCTGCAATAAATTTGTTTATTTCATCATCATCGACATCCTGTTCTCTATTTTCAAATGAAGTTTCTATAAACCTTCGTAATTGTCTAAGCCTATCTTTTCCAGATAATGGTTTATCTTTTTGAAACAAGTAATTTAGATTATTTTCATTGTAAAGAATATCAAGTATGTAGCTATCTAAATCTGCAAATGTTAAAGAATGTTCATAAATAGAAAAACTGTAATTTCCACAACTACTTTTTTTCTTCTCGGTAATTTTAAAAGTCATAATCTATTATTATTAATTTCCTCCCCAACCGCCAAACGAGACAACAACAAACTTTGAAGATGTGTGAGTTTTTGGATTTCTTGGGATTTACATAAGAGTAAGCCATATATATTTTTTACGCCATTATTAAAATCTATTTTAATAAACTCATTAGGCTCTAAAACATTTTGCTGATCAAAATCTTTTGTAACTAAAGCACTAAATACGGCTCCTACCGCTTCGTCTTTCAATTTTTCAATTACATTTAAAGTTTTTTGATGAATATAATACGGTAGACTATCTTTAATAGCATAACAACTTTGGTTCATCGCCATATTCTGTGATGATAAACCAATTGCGCCAACTGTACCTCTTGCTGTAATAAATACTGTATTTTTTGGATATAATTTAGTGCTGCTTTTTTTTAATCCTAATTCTGTAATATTCTTAAGAGTACTAATTGAATAATAGGATTTTTGAATATCAGCAGGAGTAAAAAATGGAATATTTCCATTCCAATATTCCCAAACCTCAGTACTTGGAGTACCTCCGCCTGTTAATTTAACCGTTTCAGTAAAACTCTTCACCTCCCAACCTTCAGGAATTTCCTTCCCAAGTTCTTCATTCCAAACCATCACACCTCCAGAAGATTTGTAAGGTTTCCCTTCTTCATTTGGAAACTCAAAATCTACAAACCAATGTTTATACAAAGCTTGCGCAGTAGCTTCCAACTTTTCGCAAATCTGCTCATTGACTTTTATTTTGTTTGTTACACTTTGGTATTGCGCAACTATTTGTCGCTGTTTTTCAATTGAAGGAATAGGTAATTCAACTTCGCACATATCTTCCATATCGAAGAATTCGTGAGCACTTCCGTGAGATTTGAAGCGTGCATATCTGTCAAATTCTGGTCGTGTAAACCACATTTGCAAATAATCAGGATGCAATACATTCTCATCTCTTACCTCAAAAATTCTGTACGATGGAGAAACAATACAACTTTCACCTTTTCGCAAAGCAATTGATATCTTATCGCCATTACGTGTGGTTGCTCTATTAAAAACAAATTGATTGTAATGAGCTACCCGATATTTCGACAAGTCAATCCCGATGATATTGGTTTTCGCCTTTTGAAAATATTTGTTATTACTTACACCTTGTAACAATTTGTATTTATCCCCATCATTGAACTCCACTTTTTCAATGATATAATCACCAAGTCTTTTATAGCTCATAACCTAATGATTTAAATACATTTTCAACTTCAACTTTTAATGAGGATTCTTTGTCAAAAAGAACCTTTAATTCTGATGTGATACCAATCATCTTCTCATCAAAATTGAAATCCTCTTCGATATTTTTAAAGTCTATATATTTACTTGGAACTAAAGAATAATCTTTCTTACGAATCTCATCCAAGGAAACACTTTTGCAGTATTCTTCTATATCTTTATATTTTTCTTGCCAAGTTTGCAGTTGCCATTGATGATAATGTTGAGCAATTTCTGAAATTGAATCTTCATCAAATTCTATAAATTTCTTTTCAAACGGAACACCTTGTTTCCTTAAGTCAAAAAACAAAACTTCATTAGAACGATCTCGATAATCCTTTATAACATCATTTAATTCAACAGTTCTTTCTTTTTTATTTCTATTTATAATCCACATTGAAACACTGATGTCTGTCGAATAAAACATACTTCCAGGCAAGATTAAAATCGCTTCCACCAAATCATTTTCAATAATCTGTTTACGGATTTTATATTCTTCGCCACCGCCAGAAAGTGCACCGTTTGCCAAGATAAATCCGGCAACTCCATTTTGAGACAACTTTGAAATCATGGTCAAAATCCACGCATAATTAGCATTAGACTTTGGCGGCACTTCGTATCCTGCCCAACGTGCATCGTCTGTTAATTCGTTTTCAGCACGCCAATCTTTTAAATTAAAAGGCGGATTTGCCATGATGTAATCGGCTTTCAACTCTTTGTGCTGGTCATCGCCAAAAGTATCTGCCGCTTTATTGCCTAAATTAGCAGAAATGCCCCGAATGGCAAGGTTCATTTTTGCCAGTTTAAATGTGGTATTGGTTAGTTCTTGTCCATAAATGGAAATATCTTTTTTGTTTCCCTGATGTTTTTCAATAAACTTCAACGATTGCACAAACATACCACCCGAACCGCAAGAAGGGTCATAGATTTTTCCTTTGTAAGGTTCAATCATTTCGGCAATCAGGTTCACAATGCTTTTTGGCGTGTAGAATTCACCTTTTCCTTTTCCTTCGGCTATCGCAAATTTGCTCAGGAAATATTCATACACACGCCCCACAATATCTTGCGCTTCATCTTTTAGCGTATCAATATTGTTTATGGTATCCAACAAAGCCGAAAACTTAGACTGATCCAAACCTAAGCGTGAAAAATAATTGTCGGGCAAAGCGCCTTCCAAAGATTTATTGGTGCGTTCAATGGTTTTTAGTGCAGAATCAATTTTTAACGTAATATCTTCCTGTTTTGCGTTCTCGATGATAAAAGACCAACGGGAGGCTGACGGGAGGTAAAACACATTTTCCGCCTGATAAAATTCGGGAATATCCAAAAAAGCTTCTTTATGTTCGTTGATGAGTTCCTGTCTTCGTCTTAGAAATTTATCATTCGCAAATTTGAGGAAGATGAGACTCAAAACCACGTGTTTGTATTCAGACGGTTCTACAGAACCACGTAATTTATTGGCAGAATCCCATAAGATTTCTTCGGTACTTTTTGTTTTCGCAGCTTTTTTCGTTGCCATGTAATGTATTTTTGTTTTAGAAAAAGGATGTAGCGAGTTACTTGTCAATTACAATGTAGTATTTCGATTTGCTCAAAATATACTAAATTACAATAGACAATGGCTAATCGCCACTCTTTGAGTGAGTTAAAATATTTATATCGTAAGACAGTAAATATCTTACAATTGGAAAGTTTAGTTCTCAAACTTAAATATTTTTTTAACAATTTCTAAGTTTAATTTGCTTATTTTTTCATTTCTCCAAACCTACAAAACACTCTCCATACACTCTTACGGGTTTCCGTAATTCATACAAAATAATTCCTCTCTAATAAAAAATTTTATTTAAAAAAAGTATTGTAATACTGTAAATTATAGTAAAGTAGCATCACGCCTTTGGGTTTAGATTTCGCTTTCAATTTATAGGTTTAATTTTTATATTTTTGGTTGGGTTACAATAGCCTGATAAGTTTTGATTACAAACCTAAAATAAAGTCCTCCAAAAACTGAATAAGAACGCAATATTGTAAAATCATGCAAACTTTTATACATTACTTTTTACATTTGGTATTCCCATTTTTCATTGCCTGCGGATTTTTTAAAAATGATTGGAAAAAAGTGTATTTGATATTATTGGCCACCATGTTAGTTGACTTAGATCACTTGTTTGCCAACCCCATTTTTCAAGCCAATAGATGTAGTATAAACTTTCATCTGCTACATACGTATTACGCTATGATAGTTTACGTTTTTTTATTGTTTTTTAAAAAACCTTTTAATATAATTGGTATTGGATTATTATTTCACATGTTAACTGATTTTATTGATTGTATGATGATGTATGCGAAATGTAAAAATTGTTTTATAGATTCACAGGCTATAGCCCTGATGAGGTTTACCGCAGAAATTTTTGGAATATAAAAAAAAATTGGCATTAACTACCTTTGTCAAATATGTCTAATGTCCGTTATAAATTAGTATTTATAGTAACAATAACACAACAATTTTTACAAACGCCAATATGAATAAAATACCTTGCCTTATTGTTGTTTTACTATTTTTTAATATTTCTAATTGCCAATATAAACAAGTAATCGAAACACGCGACATTGAACATTTTTGGAATGCATTTGACCAATTACAATTTGCGGCCAACAAACAGGATAGCATTACTATAATACAAACCCAATATATTGAAAAAGCTACTGAATTATTCAAAGAATTTATAAAAGTGCGAAACTTTACCGCAGAAGAATATATCAGTTTAATTAGTCAATATCCAAAATTTTGGCATTCGATTAGAAAAGAAACCGAACAAATAAAATATAGAAAAGAAGATGTTGAACATATTTTAGACCAATACGAAAAAGAAATCACCAATTTTAAACGACCTAACGTTTGTTTTGCAATAGGATGTTTAAGAACAGGAGGCACAATTAGTGACAATTTAATTTTAATTGGGACCGAAATAGCCGCATCCACTCCCGAAACAGAAAAATCTGAACTATCACAATGGTTAAAAAGTGTTATGGGTACTTTTGGGGATATAGTATCGATGGTGTCGCATGAAACAATACATACGCAACAGCAAGGTCAGTTGCGCAATTTAGCCGAACATTCAATTAGTGAGGGAGTAGCTGATTTTTTAAGTGAAAAAATATGTAGTTTAACCATTAACAAAACATCATTTAAATACGGAGTAGCTAATGATTGTAGTTTAAAAAAAGAATTTGTAGCCGATTATTATCAAAACAAATTTGACCTTTCAAATTGGCTTTATAATGGAAACAAATCAAAAAATCGACCAGCTGATTTAGGATATTATATCGGTTATCGAATTGCTCAGGAATATTATAACAAAACTGAAAATAAAAAAAAGGCAATTTCCTATTTACTACACAGAAAAAACTATAAAAAACTATTTAAAAAAAGTGAATATTTAAAAATAAATTGTGATGAACCTAATTCTGCTTTTTAACATCTTGTTTTTGAAGCAATTAAAATGTTTTGTCTTAAATAACAATTTTAAAAAATGATTGAAATAATAGCAAAATGGATTACGCTGGCATTTGGCGTATTTTTTATTGGGACCGCGTTTTTAATGCTTTTAAATCCTAAAAAAGCCAACGAAATTTTGCAAAAAGCAGGAAGCACTAATTTTATTAATTATGCCGAAATTACCATAAGAATTATTCCTGCTCTTGGGCTTATTTTTGTAGATAAAAGTTCAAGGTATCCGGAACTGTTAAAAGTGTTTGGTTATTTTATGTTATTGACCTCATTAGTACTTTACTTTGTACCTAGGAAGTTACATCATAATTTCTCACTAAAAGCGGCGGCAATTATAAAACCAATATATTTCCAATTTATTGCGCCTTTTTCTGCATTAATAGGAATATTTTTAATTTACAGTGTCTTTTAGTGTTTCGAAAGAAGCTAAAAATTATAAAAAATCCCGCATCAGCGGGATTTTCATTATCTTAAAGTAGCTCCTAATTCAGTTTCAAAATTGTGTTGCAACTTGCTCATTATTTTCTCAATCTGGACATCAGTTAGCGTTTTAGAATTGTCTTGAAGAATAAAACTTACCGCATAAGATTTTTTATTTTCGGGTAAATTTTTTCCTGTATAAACGTCAAACAAACTAATTTCTTTCAGCAAAGTTTTTTCGGTTTGTTTGGCAATTTTATAAATGTTTTCGAATGCTACTGTTTCATCTACTAACAACGCTAAATCACGTCGAACTTCAGGATATTTCGGGATGTCTGTAAACTTTAATTTGGTCGAAATCACTTTCAAAACAGCATCCCATTTGAAATTAGCAAAAAACACTTCTTGCTTAATGTCAAAATGTTTTAACACCGATTTTTTCACAGTTCCCATTTCTACCAAAATTTCGTTTCCTAAACGCAATGCTATTCCTTCGCCAAAATAATCGCTCTCTAACAATTGATTAGAAGTTTTGTTAATTCCTAATCTTGATAAAACGCTTAGTACTAATCCTTTAAAATAGAAAAATTCTGAAGGTTGGTGATTTCCTGTCCAGTTTTCCGATTTTTTATTTCCGGTTACAAACAAAGTCAAATGCTTGTTTTCGTCATAGCCTGAAGGCATTTTGTGATAAGATTTTCCAAACTCAAATAATTTTAAGTCAGAATTTTTTCTATTAATGTTGTAAGATACCGCTTCTAAACCAGAGAATAAAAGCGATTGTCTCATTGCCGATAGATCGTTGCTCAAAGGATTTAGCATCATCACGTTAAATTCTTCCTTCAACGTTTCGGTTAGTTTCACATATTCTGGCGAAGTTAAAGAGTTGGCCATCATTTCGTGAAACCCAAGTGAATTCAGCTGGTTGGCAATGATATTTTGAATTTTATAATCTTCTGTTCTTGAGGAATTTGAGATAGTTGCGTTCAACTTTTTTGTGAAATTCACATTGTTATAACCGTACACACGCAAAATTTCTTCAATCACGTCAATTTCTCTTTGAACATCAACACGATACGCCGGAATTGTCAATCCTAAACCTACATCGGAAACGCTATTCACTTTTATATCAAGCGAAACCAAAATCTTCTTGATAGTTTCTTTAGAAATTTCCTGACCGATAATTTTATTGGCTTTAGAAAAATTTAAAAACACAGTAAAGTCTTCAATTTTTTTTGGATAAATATCCACAATATCTGATGTAATTTCGCCTCCTGCAACTTCTTGAATTAACAGTGCTGTACGTTTTAGCGCATATTCTGTAATGGTAGGATCAATTCCACGTTCAAATCTAAACGAAGCATCCGTATTTAAACCATGTCGTTTAGCGGTTTTTCTAACGCTAACAGGATTGAAGTAGGCACTTTCTAAAAAGATTGACTTAGTCGTTTCCGTTACTCCTGAATTTTTGCCACCAAAAACACCTGCGATGCACATCGGTCCGTTTTCGTCACAAATCATCAAATCTTCTTCGTGCAAGGTTCTTTCCACATCGTCTAAAGTGGTAAATTTTGTACCAGCCGGAAGGGTTTTTATTACTACTTTATTGCCTTTAATTTTTCCAGCGTCAAAAGCGTGAAGCGGTTGTCCCAATTCGTGCATCACATAATTGGTAACATCTACCACATTATTTTTTGGGGTTAACCCAATAGATTTCAATCGATTTTGCAACCAATCTGGTGATGGTTTTACATCAATATCTGAGATGGTTACACCGCAATATCTTGGTGCTAATTTAGTATCTTCAACCTTAATATCCATTTTTAAGGTGCGTTTATCCACTCTAAAATTTGAAACCGAAGGTGTGATTAATTCTGCATGCGAACTATTTTGCAACATTCCCGCACGAAGATCTCTCGCAACTCCCAAATGACTCATGGCATCCGCACGATTTGGCGTTAAACCAATTTCAAAAACTTCATCATTTTCAATATTAAAAACGGTAGAAGCTGGTGTTCCGGGTTTTAAATCTTCGGATAAAACCATGATGCCATCGTGGCTTTCGCCTAAACCTAATTCGTCTTCGGCACAAATCATCCCGAAGCTTTCCATATCACGGATTTTGCCTTTTTTTATTTGAAAATTGTTTCCGTCTTTGTCGTATAATGTAGTTCCAATGGTTGCCACAGGAACTTTTTGTCCGGCTGCAACATTTGCCGCTCCGCAAATGATTTGAACTGGCGTTCCGGTTCCAATATCCACGGTGGTAACTTTTAATCTATCGGCATTGGGGTGTTGTTCGCAAGTTAAAACGTGTCCCACCACAATTCCTTCTAAACCACCTTTTACTGACTGAAATTTGTCAATTCCTTCTACTTCTAAACCTAAATCAGTGAGCAAATTGCCAACTTCTTCAGGTTTTAAATCCGTTTTTATAAATTGTTTCAGCCAATTATAAGAAATTTTCATTTGAATTTGATGTTTAAGTGTGCAAAGATAATTCTTTACTACCTTATTTAAAACAAGATTTTTTTCAAATGTGGAAATCTAGTTTAATGGAAGATGTTTTTGTTGATTGGTGAAATTATTGTTGAGCTTTTATTTTTGACTAAATAATTATATTCTCCGTTGCCAATGTTTTCAAAAGTTTCTGAAAACGAAAATGGAATTTTTTTTTAACCCTGATGGGAGGGAAAAACATTTTTGGCTTTTTTCGGCCAAAAATTTTTGGAAGGACAGCAGGAATTGCATTTAAAGAAGGCGGGAAAGTTGGGTTTTTAAAAAATAAAAGATAAAAAAAATCCACCGTTAAGTAGACTGCACCCAAAAGTTTAGACAAATTTACAATTAAATTTGATAATGGTGAGCTCGATATTTTATCGGGCTCATTTTGTTTAAATTCGACTTTATTCTATCGTTGTTATAATAGGTTATGTA
>NZ_JAABLM010000016.1 GCF_009915155.1 Flavobacterium ichthyis
TTAATTTTTTTTAAAAATTATTCTAAAGTTGCTAAATAACGCTCTGCGTCAAGTGCTGCTGTATTTACTTAATTTTTTTTAAAAATTATTCTAAAGTTGCTAAATAACGCTCTGCGTCAAGTGCTGCCATACATCCTGTTCCAGCAGCAGTAATTGCTTGACGGTATTCTTTATCCTGAACATCTCCAGCCGCAAAAACACCCGGCAAATTTGTTTTTGTCGTTTTTCCCGCAGTAATTAAATAACCGGTTTCATCCATATCCAATTGACCTTTGAAAATATCAGTATTGGGTTTGTGACCAATAGCGATAAAAAGGCCAGTGATAGCAATTTCTTCTTTTTCGCCTGTTACATTATTCACCATTCGTAAACCTTCCACCACTTGGTCTCCCAAAACTTCATCTACTTCGGTGTTGAATAAAACTTTTAAATTAGGTGTATTTTCTACTCTATGTTGCATCGCTTTCGAAGCTCTCATCACATCTTTTCTTACAAGCATTGTTACGCTTTTACAAATATTTGCCAAATATGTCGCTTCTTCAGCAGCGGTATCTCCCGCACCAACAATTGCTACATCTTGCCCTTTGTAAAAAAATCCGTCACAAACTGCACATGCCGAAACACCACCGCCACGCAATTTTTGTTCGCTTGGCAATCCTAAATATTTGGCAGTTGCTCCTGTAGAAACAATTACCGTTTGCGCATGAATTTCTTTATTTCCATCGATAATCACTTTGTGAAGACCGCCTTTTTCTTTAGAAAATTCTACGGCAGTTGCCATGCCAATTCTCACTTCGGTACCAAATCGTTCGGCTTGTTGTTGTAATTGAAGCATCATCGTTGGACCATCGATTCCTTCAGGATAACCTGGGAAATTATCAACTTCTGTAGTAGTAGTTAATTGTCCTCCAGGTTCCATTCCGGTGTACATAATAGGTTTCATATCGGCTCTAGCGGCATAAATTGCAGCAGAATATCCTGCGGGACCAGAACCAATGATTAAGCATTTTATTTTTTCTATCGTATCAGACATATTAAATTTTGTTTTAAAAAGTAAGCAAAAATAAGGTTTTCTAATTTGAAAGTAAAGCCCAACAAATTAGTTTTAACTATAAAAAAATAAGCAACCGTTATTTCCAAAAAAATATTTGCAAATAATAAAAATAGGAGTATATTTGCACTCACAAATTCGGGGTGTAGCGTAGCCCGGTCATCGCGCCTGGTTTGGGACCAGGAGGTCGCAGGTTCGAATCCTGCCACCCCGACTTTAGTTAATAAACCTGTAGATTTTGTCTGCGGGTTTTTTTTATGTTTTGCAAATAAATTGTATTGCTGCTTTCGCAAAATTTTCTCTTAAGAAATACTTTTTAATACTAGAGATTCAAAACAATCGTTACCTTTAAAATTGCTTTTAAAAGCCATAACGCTGTATATGAACAGACGAAAATTTATAAAACGAACTTTTTGGGGAACCCTCGGTTTAGGCGTTTTTACCGGACTTTACACTTGGCAAATTGAACCTTTTTGGTTAGAATTTGTAAACAAAAAAATGTCTATTGCAAACTTACCAAATCATTTAGTTGGCAAAACTTTGATGCAAATCAGTGACATTCACGTTGGTAACAGATTTGATTATAATTTTATCATCGAATCTTTTCAAGAAGCACAAAAATTAAATCCTGATTTTGTAGTTTACACTGGGGATTATGTGAGTTACAAAGATGAAGAACAATTTTCACAATTGGACGAAGTTCTGAAACATACCGTAAAAGGTACAATTGCAACTGTTGGCATTCTCGGAAATCATGATTATGGAAAAAATTGGGCAGAACCAGAGGTTGCTGATAAAATTACCGCACAATTAAACGATGCCGGCATTCAGATGCTCAGAAATGATGAAGTTGAATTTGATGGTCTCAATATTATAGGGTTCGATGATTTTTGGGGCTTGAATTTTAATCCTGAAAGCGTGATGAAAAATTTAAATCATGACAAGGCTAATATAGTGCTTTGCCACAATCCCGATGTTTGTGATTTATATGTTTGGAATGATTATCAAGGCTGGATTCTCGCCGGACACACACATGGCGGGCAATGCAAACCACCGTTTTTGCCAGCACCAATTTTACCCGTGAAAAATAAAAAATATGCTCAAGGCGAAATCAATTTGCAAGACGGCAGAACGCTTTACATCAATCGTGCGTTGGGACATTCGTTTCAAATAAGGTTTAATGTTCGCCCGGAAATTACGCTTTTTACACTCGAAAAAGCGGTTTAATATTTTTTGCAATAAATATTCTCGGTTAATTAACATTTTTCATTTTTAGGGATTCGGTTCTGGTATTATCTTTGTGGCAATCAGCACTTTTTCTACAAAAAGAAAGGACTTAAATGAAACGGACAGAATATGCCATAGTAGATATTGAAACGACTGGTGGAAACGCAAGCGGAAGCCGTATTACCGAAATTGCTATCATCATTCACGACGGAATCACGGTTTTAGATCGATTTGAAACTTTAATAAATCCGCAGAAAGAAATTCCACTTCCCATTTTTGCCTTAACCGGAATCAATAACGAAATGGTTCGTGATGCGCCAATTTTTGACGATGTAGCTCAAAAAGTTTTTTCTCTGCTAGAAAATAGGGTTTTCGTGGCTCATAACGTTAATTTCGATCATACCTTTGTAAAACACGAATTAAAAAACTCCGGATTCAATTGGACCGCAAAATACAAATTATGTACGGTTCGAGCGGCTCGAAAAATAAAACCGGGATTTCCATCTTATAGTTTGGGAAATCTCTGTAAATCGCTTTCTATTAATTTGGAAAATCGTCATCGGGCTGGGGGAGATGCTAATGCAACGGCTATTTTATTGCGCCAATTGTTAGATAGTGATGAAGATGGTATAATTGAAAAAATGATAAAAAAAACTTCGCAAGATCAACGATTACCGCCAAATTTACCACCCGAAGATTTTGAAAATTTACCCGAAAAACCGGGTATTTATTACTTTTATAGCAAAGAAAAAAAAGTGATTTATGTGGGCAAAGCCAATAATTTAAAAAAACGCGTAGCCCAACATTTCGGAGGACACAAAATTACATCGCAAAGACAAAATTTCTTACGTGATATTCACGGAATTTCCTTTGAAATTTGTGGTTCGGAATTAATGGCTTTAGTGATGGAATGTTGCGAAATTAGAAAACTGTGGCCCATATACAATCGTGCTTTAAAAAAATACGAAGCTAACTTTGGCTTGTTTCAATACGAAGCCAGAAATGGTTACCAATATCTTGCGGCTGGAAAATTGGCTAAAAATCAATCAAACGTATTGCAAAATTTTTATTCGTTACAAGAGTCTGTTAACCAATTGTCCAAACTAATGCAGGATTTTAATCTTGATTACAGGTTTTGCCAATTTGGAATTGCCAATGATTCTTTATTCAAAAAATTTGATTCCGAAAATTTACCAGATATTAAAGAACACAATAAAAATGTTACAGCTGCTGTTGCTTCGCTAGAAGAAAATAAAGTTAGTTTTGCGGTTTTTGACAAAGGTAGAACCCAAGACGAACGAAGTTGTATTTGGGTAGAAAAAGGCCATTTTTATGGTATGGGTTATATACCAAACGACATTGGTTTACAAGATATTTCCCAAATTAAGGATTATGTGACAATACAGAAAAGCAATCATTATCTCATGCAATTAATCCATTCTTTTGTAAAGAAAAATCCTAAAAATGTGTTCTTTGTATAAAATCTTTTGTGGTAGTTATAGGTAAAAGTTCAAGAAGAAATATCAAATCCAGTTGTCCACATCATATTATCATTTAATAACTATTCACATTTATTTAAGACTTAAGAATCTAATAACTAATTTTCAAGCCTTAATTTTGCAGCTTCGTTTTTATATTTATGATGACTTCAAAACAAAAATATTCTATCTTGTTTATACTCGGTGGTCTTTCGGCATTGGCACCATTTTCTATCGATATGTATTTACCGGCTTTTCCTTCAATTGCTAAATCACTCCAAACCGATATTTCCCACGTTGCACTTTCGCTTACCAGTTATTTTATAGGAATTAGTATAGGACAATTATTTTATGGCCCTATTACGGATAAATTTGGACGAAAAAAACCGTTAATTTTTGGACTTTCATTATTTCTAATCGCTTCAATTGGTTGTGCTTTATCACCTTCAATTGATTTTTTGATTGCCATGCGAGTCATTTTAGCACTTGGCGGTTGTGTAGGAATGGTTGTCAGTAGAGCTGTGGTACGTGATTTATTTCCGGTGAGCGAAATTCCCAAAATATTTTCTATTTTAATGTTAATCGTTGGGGTTGCCCCAATTTTGGCACCTACAATTGGTGGTTGGGTTTTGGCACATTCTACTTGGCGAAGTATATTTTATTTCCTAACGGCTTTCAGTTTTATCCTAATTATTTGCGTTGCCTTATTTTTACCTGAAAGCAAAAATCCAAATCGTGCTAAATCATTAAAAGCAAAAGACGTCATACGGGATTATGCTGATGTTTTACAAGAAAAAACGTTCCTTTATTATGCCTTTGGAAGTAGCATTGCCATGGCTGGAATGTTTGCCTACATTAGCGGTTCGCCTTTTGTTTTTATGGATTTTTTTAAATTTTCCGAGCAAGAATACAGTTGGGTTTTTGGAGGAAATGCATTAGGGTTTATTTTGGGAAGTCAATTAAACCGAATTTTTTTAAATAAATTTTCACCCCTTCAAGTAATTACTGGTTCCAGTGTACTTTTAATGGCCTTATCGTTTTTAATTTTTGGATTATTTTTAGCTAACGTTTTAAGTCCGTTTTTACTGATTATAATCTTATTTTTCTATTTATTTTCTTTAGGATTATTAGTGCCAAATTGTACTGCATTGGCTTTAGCTCCATTTACTTACAATGCTGGAAGTGCTTCTGCATTAATTGGTTTTATCCAAATGTTAACAGGAGCCAGTATTTCTGGATTGGTAAGCGTTTTACATAATGGAACCATTTTTCCAATGGTCTTCGGTATGTTTTTTTGCGGAAGCATTTGTTTTTTAATCATTATGATTTTAAATTCAAAAATCAAAAAGTGGAAGTTAGAAACCAATCCGGCATAAAACCACGATGAAAATCAATCCCTCTGTCGAAGCTTCGGTTGGTACCGATAATGCTCAAAAAACGGTTTACCGCATTTTATTTGCCATCGCATTTGCTCATTTATTAAATGATATGCTGCAGTCGGTAATTCCGTCAGCTTATCCAATTTTAAAAGAAAAATATGATTTGAGCTTTACGCAAATTGGTCTGATCACTTTTGCTTACCAAATGGCAGCTTCGATTTTGCAACCTTTTGTAGGATTTTACACCGATAAAAAACCACAGCCCTATTCGCAGATTTTCGGAATGTTGTTCACTTTAACAGGAATTGTCTTGCTTTCATTTGCCGCTAATTTTTACGTGATTGTACTTTCCGTAATTTTAGTAGGAATTGGCTCGTCTATCTTTCACCCCGAAGCCTCTCGTATTTCATTTTTGGCATCCGGCGGAAAACGAGGTTTAGCGCAATCTGTTTTTCAGTTAGGCGGAAATGCCGGAACCGCAATCGGACCTTTGTTAGTAGCGCTTTTGGTAGTGCCAAATGGACAACGTTACATTTTATTTTTTGTTTTAGTCGCCACATTAGCTTTATTTGTTTTACGCCACATTGCCAATTGGTATGCGGGGCATTTAATATTGAGAGCCAAAAAAACGCCAGTCATCATTTTGCCTGATTTGTCTAAAAAGCGAATTTTTTGGTCGGTTGTCATTTTACTAGTTTTGATTTTTTCAAAATATTTTTACATGGCCGGAATCTCGAGTTATTTCACATTTTATTTGATGGAAAAATTTCAATTGACGGTTCAAGAGGCACAATTTCATCTCTTTTTATTTTTGGCATCATGTGCTTTGGGAACGCTTGCTGGTGGACCAATGGGAGATAAATTTGGACGAAAATACGTGATTTGGTTTTCGGTTTTAGGAGCCGCACCTTTTGCTTTAATGTTGCCATATGCGTCACTTTTTTATACAGGTGTTTTATCCGTAATAATTGGGTTAATCATTTCATCAGCATTTCCAGCAATTTTGGTTTATGCACAAGAATTATTGCCTAAAAAATTAGGAATGGTTTCCGGACTTTTCTATGGCTTTGCCTTTGGAATGGGAGGTTTAGGTTCTGCACTTTTAGGCTATATAGCAGATCATATCGGTATTGAAAGTGTTTATAAAATTTGTGCATTTTTACCTTTAATTGGAATTATTGCGTTATTTCTTCCTAATCTTAAAAAGAAAAATTCTTAGCCCAAATATTTCATAAAGGTTTTTTTGTTAATTTTAGTAAAAATTTACCCATGAAACGTTTATTTAATACTTCGCGCAAATTAAGAGCATGACCAATTTAGGTCTGTTCATTTTAAGGGTTTCAACTGCATCGTGTATGATGGTTCACGGCTGGCAAAAATTACAAATGTTAGAATCTGGCGGTGCTGCCGAATTTCCAGATGTAATAGGGATTGGTGGCGCTACAACGCTTTATCTGGCAATTTTTTCGGAATTTATCTGTGCCGCTTTAATTCTTATCGGTTTTGTAACACGCTTGGCTACTATACCGTTAATTATTACCATGTTTATCGCAGTTTTTATCGTTCATGCAAATGATGGTTTTCAAATGCAAGAAATTGGCGCGCTTTACCTAACGATTTTTGTCTTTATTTTAATCGCTGGACCAGGAAAATATTCTATTGATCATTTGATTTACAAAAAAACAAAACCCACACATTATTAAAATTTCTTCGGTAAAAAGACTAATTTTGACACTTGTTCCCATTAGTTTTTATCCGATGAATAACGAAATTTCTCCCGAAATAAAATTACAGCTCAAGGCAGTTGTTGGCGCTTCCCATTTTTTTGAGGATACCGAAACAACAAGCCATTACGGTCACGATGAAACGGAAGATTTACTTTTTCCGCCCCAAATTGTTTTAAAACCAGCCGATTCTTTTCAAATCTCGGAAATTGTAAAAATTGCTTTTCAAAATAATATTCCCGTGATTCCCATCGGCGGAAGAACAGGTTTGAGTGGTGGCGCTTTAAGTATTTTTGGCGGAATTGCGATTGCCATGGAACGCCTTAATTCTATTTTGGAAATTGACGAAAAAAATCTTCAAGTTATTGTCGAGCCAGGAGTTATCACCCAAACGCTTCAGGACACTTTACTCGAAAAAAATCTTTTTTATCCGGTAGATCCCAGCAGTCGTGGTAGCTGTTTTATCGGTGGAAATGTTGCTGAAAATTCCGGTGGTGCGAGAGCTGTAAAGTATGGCGTTACAAAAGATTACGTTCTCAATCTTGAAGTGGTTTTGCCTAATGGAGAAATTATTTGGACTGGAGCAAACACACTTAAAAATTCAACGGGATACAACCTTACTGCGTTAATGGTGGGAAGCGAAGGTACTTTAGGAATAGTAACTAAAATTGTTTTAAAATTACTACCCAAACACTATCACGAAGTATTGATGCTGGTTCCTTTTTTTAATGCCAAAGAAGCTTGCGAGGCGGTTTCAAGAATTTTTAGAGCAGGTATCATTCCAAGTGCTTTAGAGTTTATGGAACGTGATGCAATTGATTGGACATTGCAATATGTTGAGGGTGTAAATCTTCAAATTAAAGATGAAGTTCAGGCACATTTATTAATTGAAGTGGATGGAAATTTCTCAGATATACTTTTTGCGGAAGCGGAAAAAATAGCCACAGTTTTAGAAGATTTTAATATTGATGAAATACTTTTTGCCGATACCGACGATCAAAAAAATGCGCTTTGGAAATTGCGTCGTGCAGTTGGTGAAGCCGTAAAAGCCAATTCAATTTATAAAGAAGAAGATACAGTTGTCCCAAGATATGCGTTGCCAACTTTGCTAGAAGGGATTAAAAAAATTGGAAAAAAATATGGGTTTAAATCCGTGTGCTATGGTCATGCTGGCGATGGAAATCTTCATGTAAATATTATTAAAGGTAAGATGAGCAATGACGATTGGCAAACTGAAATTCCCAAAGGTATCCGCGAAATTTTTGAACTGACGGTTGCTTTAAAAGGAACACTTTCTGGGGAACACGGCATTGGTTTTGTGCAAAAAAATTTCATGGACATTGCTTTTAACAAGGTTCAATTACAATTATTGAAAGGAATCAAAGAGCTGTTCGATCCTAAAAATATTATGAATCCCGGAAAAGTTTTACCTGATAATTTTTAACTAAAGATTATTTTCCGGACCTTAAAGATTCTTCTAAAATCGCTTTTTTTGATTTTGGAAGTAATCTGTTGGCTAATTTTCCAATGGTCAATCCTTGCACAATTATTGAAAAAACCACTACAAAATAAGTTATTGCTAAAATAATTTGCTTGTTTGGACTTTCGGCAATAGACAATGCCAATGCGATTGAAACACCACCTCGTAAACCACCCCAAACCAAAATTTTCACAGTAGAGGCCTCAAATTTTTTCTTAAACGGAATAATTTTCGTGGGAATATAAATTGAGACAAAACGTGCAAACAATACTACTGCAACACATATTATTCCAATTTTCCAGTAACTCCAAATATCGGGAATGAGCAATAATTCGAAGCCAATGAAAAGGAAAAGAATTGCATTTAAAATTTCGTCGATTAACTCCCAAAATTTGTCGAGATAATCTTTAGTAACAGGTGACATGAGTGTTTTTTTTCTTCCAAAATTACCAATTATTAATCCGGCGGAAACCATTGTCAAAGGTCCAGAAATATGCATGGCGTGAGCAATGAGATAACCACCCATTACCACCGAAAGCGTGATGAGCACTGAGGTTTTGTAATCGTCAATCTTTTTCATGGCGCGACCTGCTGTAATCCCTAATAAAATTCCTAAGATAAATCCTCCAAAAGCTTCTTTGATTAATAACCAGGATACGTGAGGCAGGGAAAAATCGCTTGCTGGATCTTGCGCTAACTGAAGAATTACGGCAAAAACTACTACTGCTACGCCGTCATTAAATAATGATTCTCCGGCAATTTTTGTTTCTAAAGATTTGGGTACTTTGGCATCTTTTAAAATACTTAAAACTGCAATAGGATCAGTTGGAGAAATCAATGCTCCAAAAAGTAAACAATAAATAAAAGGAATGTCAATCGCTAAAAAAGTGGTGATGTAATCTAATAAAAATCCGATGACTAATGTGGAAATCAGCACACTTATCGTAGAAAAAACCATGATTGGACCACGTTGTTCCCTTAAATCCCGAAGATTTACGTGAACGGCTCCTGCAAAAAGCAGAAAGTTAAGCATGGCACCCATAAGCACTTCGGTAAAATCGAAGTTGGCAATGAGTTTGCTAAAATTTTGAAAGGCTTTTGGAAAAATATTACCAGAAATTACTAATAGTATTGAGGAGATCATCGCAATAATCATAATCCCGATAGTTGCGGGAAGTTTTAAAAAGCGATTATTGAGGTAGGCAAAAAATGAGGCGAGAACAATAAGAACAGAAAATGAGTAGTACAACTCCATAAAAAATCGAGAATTTTGGCGTTTTTCCAAAAATAACAAAAAACGACTTTTTTTCCAAGAAGTTTGATGGGATGTTGCAAAAAAAAATCCCCAACATTGCTGTTGAGGATTGATTCTATGTAGGACTGAAAATTATTAGTTGGCTAAAACCCATTCACCTGAAGCAATTAAACTTTCGGCTTTTTTAAATTTCATAGTTTCTGTTTTCCCAGTCATAATGTGTCTTACCGTAACGTTATCATTGCGATTTATTTTTGGCATATCTCGAACAATGGTTTCTGTAACATGAGACGGTTGGGTTTGAGAGGCTTCTCTGTTTTTAGCTACTGCTTGATCCGTATTTGGAATTTCGTCTTTAGAAGTTTGGTAGTTTTCCTTTGGACGAGGAATTTCTCTTGCTTCTTGAATTTCCGGAGCTTGTTGTTGCTGTGGCAAATCACCTTTAAACAAAAACGAAACGACTTCTTTATTCACGCTGTCAATCATATTTTTGAAGAGATTAAACGCTTCAAATTTATAAATCAACAATGGGTCTTTTTGCTCGTGAACCGCCAACTGAACTGACTGTTTTAATTCATCCATTTTACGAAGATGTTTTTTCCAGGCTTCGTCAACAATTGCTAAAACAATATTTTTTTCGAAATCACCAATCAGTTGTGAACCTTCAGTGTCGTAAGCTTTTTTCAAATCAGTAACTACGTTAAGTGTTTTGATTCCGTCCGTAAATGGCACTACAATTCGCTCAAACTGGTTATTTTCGTTTTCAAAAACATTTTTAATGATTGGGAATGCTTCTCTAGCGCTTCTTGCAGTTTTTTCATTGTAAAAATCAAAAGCTGCCTTGTACACTTTTCGGGTTAACTCAAGTACGTTTATTTTTCCAAAATCTGCCTCAGTTACAGGGGAAGTAACGGAGAAATATCTAATTAATTCAAACTCAAAATTTTTAAAATCTCCAGTAGCTTTGTTTGATTCAGTAATTACTTCGCAAGTGTCATAAATCATGTTGGCAATGTCCACTTTCAGTCTTTCGCCGTGCAAAGCGTGACGACGACGTTTGTACACCACCTCACGTTGCGCATTCATTACATCATCATATTCTAACAAACGCTTACGAACGCCAAAGTTATTTTCTTCCACTTTTTTCTGAGCGCGTTCGATGGATTTTGTCATCATAGAATGTTGAATCACTTCACCTTCTTTCAAACCTAATCTGTCCATCACTTTCGCCACTCTTTCAGAACCGAAAAGACGCATTAAATTATCTTCTAAAGAAACATAAAACTGTGAACTTCCCACATCACCTTGACGACCTGCACGACCACGCAACTGACGATCCACACGACGAGAATCGTGACGTTCTGTACCAATAATTGCCAAACCTCCGGCAGCTTTTACTTCTGGAGATAGTTTGATATCTGTTCCACGACCCGCCATGTTTGTAGCAATGGTTACCACGCCAGGTTTTCCGGCTTCTTCCACAATTTGTGCTTCTTGCTTATGCATTTTTGCGTTCAAAACGTTGTGCGGAATGTTTCGCATTTTTAACATTCTCGACAAAAGTTCAGAAATTTCAACAGAAGTTGTACCAATCAACACCGGACGACCTTCATTGGAAAGTTGCGTTACGTCTTCAATTACTGCGTTGAATTTTTCGCGTGTACTTCTATAAATTAAATCTTCTTTGTCTTTTCTGGCAATGGGTTTGTTAGTTGGAATTTCCACAACGTCCAGTTTGTAAATTTCCCAAAGTTCTCCAGCTTCCGTTACCGCTGTACCTGTCATTCCGGCAAGTTTGCGGTACATTCTGAAATAATTTTGAAGCGTTACAGTAGCAAAAGTTTGTGTTGCGGCTTCAATTTTTACGTTTTCCTTTGCTTCAATCGCTTGATGCAAACCGTCAGAATAACGACGACCGTCCATGATACGACCCGTTTGCTCGTCCACAATCAAAATTTTATTGTCGATGATTACGTATTCTGTATCTTTTTCGAAAAGCGTGTAGGCTTTCAACAATTGCGTAAGCGTGTGAATTCTTTCGCTTTTTACGCTGAAATCTTGGAAAAGTTTTTCTTTTTCTTCTGCTTCCGCATCTTTTTCAAGACCCATTTTTTCGATTCGGGCAATTTCAGTTCCAATGTCTGGAAGTACGAAAAAATCATTATCGGTATCACCAGAGAGGAATTTGATTCCATTGTCCGTCAGTTCTACCTGATTGTTTTTTTCTTCAATTACAAAATACAAAGCTTCATCAATCTTGTGCATTTCGCGATTGTTGTCTTGCATGTAATGATTTTCGGTTTTTTGAAGCAATTGACGAACCCCTTCTTCACTCAAAAACTTAATCAATGCTTTGTTTTTAGGTAAACTTCGGTAAGCTCTTAATAATAAAAATCCGGCTTCTTTATGGTTTCCGTCTTTGTATTGTTTTTTAGCTTCGGCCAAAAATGAATTTGCTAAATTTCTTTGGGTGTTTACCAAATGATCGACTTTTGGCTTCAATTCGTTAAATTCATGGCGATCACCTTGAGGAACTGGGCCAGATATAATTAAAGGCGTTCTAGCGTCATCTACCAATACTGAATCAACCTCATCGACAATCGCATAATTATGACGTCGTTGAACCAATTCTTCTGGTGTGTGAGCCATGTTGTCACGCAAATAATCAAAACCAAATTCGTTGTTGGTTCCGTAAGTAATATCAGCGTTATAAGCTTTTCTTCTTCCGGCAGTATTGGGCTGGTGATTATCGATACAATCTACTGTTAATCCGTGAAATTCAAAAAGTGGCGCTTTCCAAGTGCTATCACGTTTTGCCAAATAGTCATTTACGGTTACAAGGTGGACACCTTCTCCAGTTAAAGCATTTAGATAAAGCGGAAGTGTTGCAACTAATGTTTTTCCTTCACCAGTTTGCATTTCGGCAATTTTTCCTTGATGCAAAACAGTTCCTCCAATTAATTGAACATCATAATGAATCATGTCCCAAGTAATCTGTTTTCCCGCAGCGTTCCATGTATTTGCCCAAATAGCTTGGTCACCCTCAATTTGAATGTATGGTTTTGTAGCCGAAAATTCTAAATCTTTAGGGGTGGCTTTTACGCTAATTGAAGTATTGTCTTTGAAACGTCTTGCAGTTTCTTTCACCACTGCAAAAGCTTCCGGAAGAATTTCCATCAAAGTTTTTTCAGAAATTTCGTAAGCCTCTTTTTCCAAAGTATCGATGGAAGCATAGATATCTTCGCGAGCGTCGATGTCGGCAGTTTTTTCTGCTTCTTCTTTGTAAGAGGCGATCTTGGCATCTTTATCGGCTCTTGCTTCTTTAATTTTTTCTTTAAAATAAATGGTCTTAGCGCGAAGTTCATCGTGTGAAAGTGCTGCTAAAGCTTCTTCATAAGATTTGATCTTGTTGATGAGTGGCATGATGGATTTTACATCCTTCTCCGACTTGTCACCAACAAAAACTTTTAATATGCTGTTAATGAAACTCATAATTTGTTGTTTTCTATTATATAAGGGTTGCAAATTTACACAAAAAAAAAGCCTCAACCGAGACTTTCTAATGTGATTTTATTATTTTTTAATACTCATCCTCGTTCCAAAGATAATCTTCGTCAGTAGGATAATCAGGCCAAATTTCCTCCATAGATTCGTAGATTTCACCTTCATCTTCTATAGATTGTAAGTTTTCTACAACTTCCAATGGAGCACCAGCTCTAATGGCGTAGTCGATCAACTCATCTTTGGTTGCTGGCCATGGTGCATCACTTAAATAAGATGCTAATTCTAATGTCCAATACATCTGATATCGATTTTATATTTTATGCAAAAATAATTTTTTTACTGAGAAAGTCAAGTAAATTTTATTTTATTTTCAAAAAACCAAGAACGTGTTTTAGAATTGAGGATTTTAGATACCTGATTTTTGATTTGTTATCTAAAATTTTACGGCTCAATCGCTAAATTTTTGGCTTTGAAGTTGCAAATATCATTCTTAAAATTATTCTTTTTCAGGAATCCATTTCACTTCGTCAGCCTTTAGGTCGTACGACAACTTTCGTGCCAGCACAAAAAGGTAGTCAGAAAGTCGGTTTAAGTATTTTAAAACATACTCGTCAACGGGTTCTTCTTCGTTTAAATGGGTAGAAAGTCGTTCTGCTCGACGGCAAACGCAACGTGTTATGTGACAATATGACACGGTTGTGTGACCTCCCGGAAGTATAAAATGTGTCATTTGCGGCAAAGCGTTTTCCATGTCATCAATTTCGTTTTCAAGAAGTTGGATGTCTTGTTCGGAAATTTTAGGAATGTTTAACCGTGGTTTTCCGTTTTTTAAAATTTCTTTTTCGGGTGGTGTTGCCAAAATGGCGCCAAGTGTGAAAAGCCTGTCTTGGATTTTCATCAAAATTTGCTTGTAATGATGATTGATTTCTTGGTCACGAATCAGTCCGATGTAAGAATTGAGTTCATCAACGGTGCCGTAACTTTCGATTCTGATGTGGTGTTTCGGGACACGATCTCCACCAAATAATGCGGTTGTACCTTTGTCACCGGTTTTGGTATATACTTTCATGGTGATTTTTGATTTAGGATTTATGATATTTGATTTGTGAATTTGAGAATTTTACCGCAATCCAGTAGCTTCGGGACGCAAAGATTTATGCAAAGAATCGCAAAGTTGAACTGTAAATTTCCAATAAATAAATTGTAAATTCCAAGTTGGGTTGGGGTTGAACTCCAAACTCAGAAGTTCTCACGCTAAACTCTAAAAGATGCTTGAAGAATTTAATTAGCCCCGATTGAAGCAAGTAGCCTTTTTTTTTTATTTTATTGTCCGGATTTAATCTAGTAATTAAAAAAAAGCTACAGCGGAAAGCGGGAAATACGTTTAAAAAAATTCCTGTCGTTTGGCTCCCCAAAAAAAATTATTTGCTTAAAACTTTTGCCGGATTTTGAACGTCGCTTTCAATTAAGCCGTCGCGAAGTCGGATAATTCTGTGAGCGTGTTCGGCGATGTCTTCTTCGTGGGTAACTAAAATTACGGTGTTTCCGTTAGCGTGAATTTCGTCAAAAAGATTCATGATTTCTACAGAAGTTTTACTGTCGAGGTTTCCCGTGGGTTCGTCGGCCAAGATTATCGAGGGACGGTTGACCAATGCTCTTGCCACGGCAACACGCTGGCGTTGTCCTCCAGAAAGTTGATTGGGTTCATGATCCATCCTGTCGCCTAAACCTACTTGTGTCAATACTTCTTCGGCTCGTTTGGTTCGTTCGGATTTTGAATATCCGGCATAAATCATGGGTAAAGCAACATTGTTTAGTGCGGTGGTTCGTGGTAAAAGGTTGAAGGTTTGGAACACGAAGCCGATTTCTTTATTGCGGATTTCAGCCAGTTCGTTATCGCTCATTTGGCTTACATCTTTGCCGTTTAAAATATATGTTCCGGATGTTGGCGTGTCTAAACAACCTAATAGGTTCATTAATGTAGATTTTCCAGAACCTGAAGGTCCCATCAATGCAACATATTCACCTTTTTGAATATTAAGGTCTATACCCTTTAGAACATTTATAGTTTCATCGCCTAAAATAAAATCGCGTTTTATGTCTTTAATATCGATCAATGCCATCTTTAATAATTTGTGCTAAATGTAAGGATTTTTGAAATAAATATTGTTGACGAATTATTAAAAAAGTTAATGTTTGTTTAAAGAATATTAAAATATTGCCAAATTATTAAGTTAAACTTTAATGATTATATTTTTTAAATTAATTTTAAGTAACAATTTTAATTAAAACCAACCATTATGAAAAAAATTCAATTATTTGCAGGTGCTGCAATCATTGCTTTGGGAATGACTTCTTGTAAAAGCGAAACGGAACAACGTGCAGAAAAATCTTTCGACATGTTCGAGAATTATGTTGATTCAGTAAGTAATTTTTCTGCCGAAGAAGCTCAGGCTAATTGGCAAGCTATTGAGGCGGATTATAACACTAGAATGGCAGAAGCGGAAGCCGCTCTTGTTAATATGAAAGATCAAGAAAATGCCCAAAAAAGGTTAGATGATTCTCGTACTCAATATGAAGAATTAAAAACAAAGGCACAAGCAAGTATGCCTGCTCCGGCAGAAGGTGACGCTGCAATGGGTGATCGCGTTCAAAATTTAAGAGATTCTTTTTTTGGCGCTGGAAAAATCGGGCAAGACATGAGTTTTGCTTGGGTTAATAAAGACAACATCTTGTCAGTGTACCAAAATTTTGTAGATACTTTCAACAAAAACAAGGATAGTTATTCTAGAGAAGATTTTGACGAAATTAAGGCCATGTATGAAGCATTAGACGCGCACAAAAATACAGTTGAAAAGCAAGGATTATCTAGTGAAGATAATAGAAAAATTGCAGCTTTAAAACTTGAATTTGCTCCTAAATTTAAATGGGAAAGAATGGGTGCCAAAGCTGAAGAAAACCAAGATGCAAAACAATAAAAACTGATTTTTGTGTTTGAATGGAGATGGCTGTTATAGTTCTATAACAGCCATTTCTTTTTTATAAATTTTAAAAAATATGTTATGCCAAAAAATGAAATGATACCACAAGTTAAAGACAAGGACCAATACCAAGCCTTGCGCGAGAAAGGCTATAGCAAAGAAAAGTCTGCGAGAATTGCCAACAGCAAAGGAGCCGAAAAACGTGGGGGCAAAGCTGATAAATACGAAAACCAAACGAAGGAAGAACTTTACACTCAAGCTAAAAAAGTGGGAATTGAAGGACGGTCTAAAATGAGTAAATCCGAATTAATTAAAGCCTTGCGAAATAACTAATGAAGTAAACCCCAAAGGTTTTTGATTCCTAAAATTTGGTCTAAAAAGAACGATTTTGAAGTTCGAATGATAAAATCTTCCTTCACTTGTTCTTTTCTAAAAAAAACAAAACCCCATTGAAAGGTGTCGATTGTGACCGTTACTTTGGGGTGTTTTTTTATGATTTCCCAAGCTTCTTCCATTCCTTTGGACCAATGAATATCATCGAAAATCCAAACGGTTTCATTGGAAATAGTTGGCAACAATAATTCAAAATAATTCAAAGTTGCTTCTTTGGAGTGATTGCCGTCCAAGTAAATAAGGTTTAAGGTTTGAGGTTTAAGTCCCGATACTTCGGGATAAGTTTGCAGATGACTTTCAAATTCAGTTACTACAAAATTGATTTTATTCTCAAACGTTGGGAATTGAAGTTGCAATTGATTTTTTGCAATTGCCATTGTATTCGGACAACCTTCTAAAGTGGTGATTTCTGCGACATTATTTTGTGCTAAAGCAGAAGTCGCCAAACCCAAAGAAGTCCCGATTTCTAAAATTTTTTCGGGCTGGAAATAATGTACAACTCTAAATAAAAGTTGTGCATCTTTCGGAGAAATCCCTGCGTTTTCGGCAACCTTATTTATCGCCCGAACATTTGATTTAAAAACCCTTGAACCCGCACCAAAATCAGTAACTTCTATTGTGTTTTTATTTTGTAGAAGAGAATTTCGATAATCATCCAAAACTTTATATTCAGGATAATTTGTCTTGTCATAAAAACATTTCCTGACCAAATCAAATACAAATGGCGAATGTACTCCGTGAGCATTCGTTGATTTCCAAAGGAATTTTAGGTATGATTTTATGATGTGTTGCAATATTTATTGTTTTTTTTATTCCACAGATTAAATGATAAAAATATCTACCACAATCTGAGAAATTTCCCCTTTTTTGAGTAGGGGTCTGACTACTCCATTTTCGCACTCAATTCAAACCAGCGTTCTTCTTTTGCCTCCAAAGTTTCAATCACTTTTTGCAATTCGTTTGCTCGTTTCTCAATCTCTCCATCAGCAACTTTTCCTTCCGAAAATAACGCTTCAATCTTGGCTTTTTCAATTTCTAAATCCTTAATCTCACGCTCAATTTTCTGAAATTCTTTCTGTTCGTTGAATGACAATCCTGCCGAAACATTCTGCTGTTTCCAATTTGTTTTCGGTGTTTCTTCAACTCCTCCCGCTTTGGGGGTTGGGGGGATACTGTCTTCATACGCTCTAAAATCCGAATAATTCCCAGGGAAATTCTCAATCACACCTTCGCCTCGAAACACAAATAAATGATCCACAATTTTGTCCATAAAATAGCGATCGTGTGAAACCACCAACAAACATCCTGGATAATCTAAAAGAAAACTCTCCAAAACATTTAACGTCACGATGTCCAAATCATTGGTTGGCTCATCCAAAATCAAGAAATTCGGATTCTGAATCAAAACCGTACACAAATACAGTCGTTTCAACTCCCCACCACTCAATTTCTCTACATAATCATATTGTTTTTTGCTGTCAAAAAGGAAACGCTCCAACAATTGTGAAGCCGAAATTATTCTGCCTTTTGCCAATGGAATAAATTCGCCAAACTCCTTTATTACCTCAATTACACGCTGTCCCGGTTTCGGATTGATACCGCTTTGGGTATAATATCCAATCTTAATCGTCTCACCAACAACTACTTTCCCCGAATCCAACGGAATAGTTCCCGTCAGCAAATTCAAAAACGAAGATTTCCCCGTTCCGTTTTTCCCGATAATCCCGATACGTTCGCCACGCTGAAAATCAAAACTGAAATTATCCAAAATCACCTTATCGTCAAACTTCTTCGAGATTTTATGAAGTTCAATGATTTTGCTACCCATTCGCTCCATATTGATCTCCAGTTCCACAACATTTTCTTTTCGTCGGCTCTCGGCTTTTTCCTTGATCACATAAAAATCATCCTGACGCGATTTCGATTTGGTCGTTCTCGCTTTCGGCTGTCTTCTCATCCATTCCAGTTCTTTCTTGAACAAGTTTTGGGCCTTGTCAATACTTGAATTTTCCGAAGCAATTCGCTCCTCTTTTTTCTCTAAATAATACGAATAGTTTCCTTTATATTGGTATAATTTTCCGTTGTCGAGTTCAATGATTTCGTTGCAAACACGCTCCAAAAAGAAACGGTCGTGCGTTACCATAAACAACGTAATATTTTCCTTTGCAAAATAACTTTCCAGCCATTCAATCATCTCCAAATCCAAGTGATTCGTAGGTTCATCCAAAATCAAAAGGTCCGGTCGGTTAATCAAAATAATCGCCAACGAAAGCCTTTTCTTCTGTCCACCCGAAAGATTTTTAACCTTCAATTTAAAATCTTCCAGCTTCAATTTAAACAAAATCTGCTTGAACTGCGTCTCAAAATCCCAAGCATTATGTTGGTCCATTCGGTCAAAAGCTCTTTGGTAAGCCTCCGCTCCCGAAGCTTCGGGATCAGGATTTTCCAATGCTTTTTCATACTCCTGAATCACCTTTAGTGTCTCATTATCACTCGCAAAAATACTTTCCTCAATCGTCAACTCTTCCTGCAAATTATTGTCCTGCGACAAAAACGCCATTTTAATCTCTTTCCGCACCACCACTTGTCCCGAATCCGGTTCATCTTCGCCGTTAATGATACGCATAATCGAAGTTTTCCCCGAACCATTCTTGGCGATAAATGCAATCTTCTGATCCTTATTGATTCCAAACGAAATGTCCTTAAAAAGCGTTCTCTCGCCAAACGATTTCGATATATTTTCTACTGATAAATAATTCACTTAATTGAGTTATGAGTTATAAATTAAGAGTTATGAGTTGCTCGACCATAACTTTTGTGCAAAAGTAACGTTTTTAAGTCATTATGTAAATTATTGATTTTGCACATTACATCTTTGTTACTTTGTAACTTCTTCATTAATTTTACTGTTCAAAGAATTGCACATTGGCAAAAAAAACACATCATCAATCGGCTTTAAGTGAAAAAGCAGGAATTAATCCGCCAGAAATTGTGGGAAAAAATTCGGTGGCAAAAATTATTGACTCTCGAAAAAAGCAACCTTCTGTAGATGAGTTGATTGAAGGTGTTTTATCGGGGAACAAAATCGCTTTGTCTCGGGCGATTACTTTGGTAGAAAGTACCAATTTTCGGCATATAGAAAAAGCCGAAAAAATTATAAACGCTTGTTTGCCATATTCTAATAACGCTGTAAGAATTGGAATTACTGGAGTTCCTGGAGTTGGAAAAAGCACTTTTATCGAAACTTTCGGAAAACATTTGACTCAAAAAGGAAAAAAAGTTGCGGTTTTAGCAGTTGACCCAAGTAGCACTGTTTCTCACGGAAGTATTTTAGGAGATAAAACCCGGATGGAAGAATTAGTGAAAGACGAAAATGCATATATACGTCCGTCAGCATCTGGCGAAACTTTAGGAGGAGTGGCGAGAAAAACCCGTGAAACAATTATTCTTTGCGAAGCTTGCGGATTTGACACGATTATTATTGAAACCGTTGGCGTGGGACAAAGTGAAACCACCGTTCAAAGTATGGTTGATTTTTTTCTTTTACTCAAAATTTCAGGAGCTGGCGATGAATTACAAGGTATCAAACGAGGCATTATGGAAATGGCAGATGCGATTGTGATTAATAAAACCGATGGCGATAATATTAAAAAAGCAAAATTAGCCAAAACTGAATTTAATAGGGCGTTGCATCTTTTTCCGGCAAAAAATTCGGGATGGCAACCTAAAGTAGTTACAGCAAGTTCTTTAACCAAAGACGGAATTGATGAGGTAGAGCAACTTATTTTCGAGTATGTTTCGCTTACAAAATCGAATGGTTATTTCGCTCAAAAACGACAAGAACAAAATCAATTTTGGTTGCTAGAAACAATAAACGAACAATTAAAAAATAACTTTTTCAACCATCCGGAAATTAAAAGTTTGTTAGCAACAAAACTACTTGCTGTTCAGAAAAATGAAATTTCCCCGTTTGTAGCAGCTAATGAATTACTTGAAAAATATTTTAAAAAATAAATTTATTCAGTACCCAATTTTTCTTGGGCTAAACGCTCTTGTTCCATTTTTTCGGCGAGACGTTTTTCTATAATAGGTGTGATTAAAGTTTTTCTAGGCTTTATTTTTACAAAAGGAAAAAGCTCTAGATCGTGTGCCATTCTATCATTTTTGTTTGGAAATTTATTCGTTCCTAACAAAACTTCATTTCCTGAATCAAACAAATCTTGTTCTTTTTTAGCGCTTTCCTGTATTTTTTTCTGAATATTTCCTTCAATCAATTGGGTAATGAAACCATCATTTGATTCAATTTCTTTAAATAAAACCAGCGCTTTTTCTGCCAATTGTTTCGTTAAATTTTCGATGTAATAACTTCCGTCAGCAGGATTTGAAACCTTATCAAAATAACTTTCGTGTTTTAATATCAACAATTGATTTCGTGAAATTCTGTCGCCAAATTCATTTTCTTTGTGGTACAAAACATCATACGCCAAATTACTTACGGCATTTGCGCCACCTAAAATAGCACTCATACATTCAGTTGTGGTGCGAAGCATATTTACATTATAATCGTACAACGTCTTATTTCTCTTGGTAGGAGTTGCCAAAATATAGCAAGGCAAATGGTGGTCAAATTCTGAAGCAATTAATTTAAAAAGTTGTTTGATTGCCCGAATTTTAGCTATTTCGAAAAAATAATTAGAACCCACGGCTACTTCTAAAACAATTGGTTTTGAGATGGTTGCCACTTTATTAAAATATTCTGTAACGTGAGCTAAAATATATGCTATTTGCTGTATCATATTGGCTCCCGCGTTTTGGTAAAGTGTTCCATCAATATTTAAAAAAGAAATATTTTGGCAGGAAACCGCAATGGTATTCAAGGCGTCAAAATCGGGATTGAGATTGTCAAACCAGTTTCCGTCTTTTGCTAATTGGTTGATTGGATCGAGTTGCACAAAAAATTTTGCGTTGTTATTTTGAGCAATTGCATTTATTTTTTGGACAAAATTTACTGATAGAAATTGCAATTTAAAAAATATCGTAATGTTTTCTAAAGGTAATTTTTCAAGCAGTTTGTGAATATCTAGATTTTCATCTGTGATGGTAAACCGAAGACTTTCGGCTCCACGGTTGAGGGTTTCCAGGGCTCGTGAAACAGATTTTTCGAGATCGAAAACAAAAATGTTTTGCGTAATTATAAAAACTTCAGAATTTGTGGCAATGTTCTGCGGGTTTTCAAATTCGTCTTTGTGGTAAAATGGTTTTACTTTGATGCCTTCCGGGCTTTCCCAAACCAAGGTGTCGTTATAATCTGCTCCTTTTAATTCGTACTGAATTTGTTGTTTCCATTGTTTGGAAGAAACGTGACTAAATTCGTTGAATAATTGGTTTTCCATTTTAATTACGTTTTCGTTTTACTTGCGATTAAAAAATGCCTGATGTTTTCCTTTAGCCCCGATTGTAGCGGAAATCCTTTTATTAATTGCCCGGATTGAAATCCGGGGCAATTGATGAAAGATTGTAGCGGAAAGCGGGAACCCAAATTTAAAAAAATGCCGGAAGTATTGCTCCAGAAATAAAAAATTAAAGCGTTTTACTTTCTTCGTCCGGCGGTAAATCTTCATCAAATTCAATGATGTAAATGTCTTCGCTGTCGCGTTTCATATAATATTTTTCTCGGGCGTATTTCTCGATTTGATCAGGGTTTTTGAGCAATTTTATTTTCTGCTGGTCGCTTTTAATTTCGTCTTGATAATATTTTTTGTTGTCTTCAAGTTCCTTTAATTCTTTATTGAGAATTTTTTGGTCCACAAAAGAATAGTTGTCTAAAAAAATCATCCAAATCACAAAAAAAACCGTCACGAGCACGTATCGGTTAGAGATAATTTTGAGCCAAGAAGTTTTTTTTTCGGTCGATTTTTTGAACAATTTTTTCATGGCGAAGCGGTTTTACAAAATACGTTGGTTAATTACAGCTCTAACCACATCTATGGCAACCGTATTGTATTTATCGTTAGGAATCACGATGTCGGCAAAAGCTTTTGTAGGCTCGATAAATTGTTCGTGCATGGGTTTTAACGTATTTTGGTAACGGTTTAAAACTTCTTGCATATCACGGCCACGTTCGGCAATGTCACGTTTCAAGCGGCGAATGAGGCGTTCGTCCGAATCTGCTTGAACATAAATTTTAATGTCAAACATTTCCCGAAGTTCCGGATTTGCCAAAATTAAAATGCCTTCTACAATCATCACTTTTCGCGGATGTGTCAAAACCGTATCATCAGTTCTATTGTGAGTAACGAAAGAATAAACCGGCTGATCAATGGTTTTTCCGGCCTTTAAATCTTTAAGATGTTGTGCCAAAAGTTCAAAATCTATAGCCCGAGGATGGTCAAAATTAATCAAAGCGCGTTCGTCAAAAGACAAGTTGTGGTTCTCGCGGTAATAAGAGTCTTGCGAAATAATCCCGACTTCAGTTTGCGGAAGTTCATTCATAATTTGCTGAACCACAGTAGTTTTTCCACTTCCGGTACCTCCGGCAATTCCAATAATGAGCATAAAGTTGTGTTATAATAAATTCTTTTGGCAAAAATAGAAATTTTTCCGGGAGCGCTTTTCGTTTTTTTTAACTAAATCCATATTTTCTATATTTCATGGGCGTGTCCCTTCGGGTCGGGCTTTCGCCACTCGCTGTTTTTTCGGTTCCACTTCGTTCCACCCTAAAAACGAGCTCAAACAATGGCTCAATCCCTCACGCAACCCGCGATTGAAAAAAAAATAATAATAGATAGACAAAGCTTTTGAATTGGCAATTTAGGTTGCCAAAAAATTTACGCTAGAAATGAGTTTTATTTTTTCGTACCTTCGCTCTAAATCAAAAAATATGGCACAAAATAAAACCATTGAAACCGATGTAGAAGTTACTGATTTTTTAAATGCTCCGGAGCGCGAAAAAAAATACCATGACAGTCTCGAATTTATTAAAATATTTAATGAGGTAAGTGGTTTTTCGCCAAAAATGTGGGGCTCAAGTATAATAGGCTTTGGCAGCTACCATTATAAATATAATTCTGGACACGAAGGTGATACACCACTTGTGGCTTTTTCTCCACGTAAAGATGCATTTGCATTATATCTTTTACCAGAATTCCCCGAAAAAGAAATGTTACTTTCGCAACTTGGTAAACACAAAGCTACCAAAGGCTGTGTTTACATTAAAAAACTCTCCGATATTAATATAGAAATTCTCAAAAAAATGCTGAGCAACTGCATCGCTCACACCAAGACTTTGTATCCGGAAAATTAACCCTTGGTTAGTCAACATTTAACCAAGCAATCAAGCCTAAAAATTTATCAAAATTCGTCTAACTTTGTAGCATGCAGCTTTCTGTCGTTATCTTAAATTATAATGTTCGATATTTTTTGCAGTTATGTTTATCTAGCGTTCAAAAAGCGATTCAAAACATTGATGCGGAAATTATAGTGGTTGATAATCTTTCGCCAGATGACAGTTGCCAAATGGTTCGGGAACATTTCCCAGAAGTTAAGCTTATCGAAAATAAAGAAAATTTCGGTTTTCCAAAAGGTAACAACATAGGAGTTCAGCAAGCTTCCGGAAAATACATTTGCATCTTAAATCCAGATACTGTTGTTGCCGAAGATACTTTTATAAAATTAATACAATTTGCTAACAATCAACAGGAACTAGGAGTCATAGGTTGCAAACTTATCGATGGATCCGGAAAATTTTTACCTGAATCCAAACGTGGCATTCCCACGCCATTTACTGCGTTTGCTAAAATATTTTCGCTGTATAAATTTTTTCCCAAGAACAAAAAATTTGGTCAATATTATGCTTCTCAAATTGCTGAGAATCAAACGGCTAAAGTGGATGTTTTGGTTGGTGCGTTTATGTTTTTAGAAAAGGAAACCTATGAAAAAATAGGCGGGTTTGATGAACAATATTTTATGTATGGAGAAGATATTGACTTGAGTTACAGTGTGTTAAAAATAAAAAAAAATAATTTTTATTTTCCAGAAACTACCGTGATTCATTATAAAGGAGAAAGTACGGCTCGCAATAAAAAATATTTACGGCATTTTCAGGAAGGCATGAATTTGTTTTACCAAAAACATTTTCAACCTTCGGTTTTTTTCAAAACATTTATGAAAGTTGGCAGTTTTGCTTTTTCTTTATTGAAAACAGTAGAAGGCAATCAAAACCACAATAAAAATGTTTCACAATATATTTTGTTATCTGAAAATCAGCAGTTACAAAAAAAAATAGCAATTACGCTCAAAAAAAATGTTACACTAGCCACTTTCGGTACGGAAAAAGATTTAATTTCGCAAACGTTTTCGAGAGATATGCCAACCGAAATAATATTTGACGAAAGTCATCTTTCTTTCAAGCAAATGATAACTTTGATGGAACAATGGCGACATCTAAATGTGAGTTTTAAAATCGCACTTTCCGGGCAAAATTTTATCATTGGAAGCAATCACAGTGAAAGCAAAGGCAATATCATAAAATTTTACAAATGACAATAGAGGATACCAATTTATCAGTAACTTATTAGGTCATAATTTCTATTTGGCTTAAAATTATTTTAAATTTGTGTTTTAAATTTAAATAAAAACAATTCATCTAAAAATTATATAATTCGTAGTGTAACATCGAAATTAATATTAATTTTACACAATAAAAATAAAAATTCACCATCAGGTTATCAATATGGCAAAATTTGAGTTGAAACTTCCAAAAATGGGAGAAAGCGTTGCAGAAGCAACTATTACCAATTGGTTAAAAAAAGTGGGCGATTCTATTCAAGCTGATGAAGCCGTTTTAGAAATTGCGACAGATAAAGTAGATTCTGAGGTTCCTTCGGAAGTTTCCGGTGTACTATCAGAAATTCTCTTTAATGTTGATGATGTTGTAAAAGTAGGACAAACCATTGCTTATATTGATATCGAAGGTGGCGTGGTGGTAGATGCCGGTTCTTCAGCAAAAGAGGAATCGATTGCGGCAACAATCGAAAAAAATATTGAAGCCGTGAAAGAAACTGTGACAACTCCGGTAGTTACAGATTTTTCAGTTTCGGATAAATTTTTCTCTCCTTTGGTAAAAAATATTGCCAGAGAAGAAGGCGTTTCTGTCGATGAATTAGAGTCAATTTCGGGTTCTGGAAAAGACGGAAGAGTTACAAAAGATGACATTTTGAAATTTGTGGAAAGCCGAAAGTCAAAAGGCGAAAGTGCCACACCAGAAACAAACATTTCAATTCCGCAATCCAGTCCTGCACCTAAAGCTCAAAGTTCTGCACCAGTTTCTCTAAACGGTGGCGACGAAATTGTGGAAATGGATAGAATGCGTAAACTGATTTCCAAATACATGGTAGAATCAGTTCAAACTTCTGCTCATGTCCAATCTTTTATTGAAGTTGATGTTACCAATATTGTGAAATGGAGAGATAAAGTTAAAAATGCGTTTGAAAAAAGGGAAGGTGAGAAGTTAACGTTTACGCCAATATTTATGGAAGCAGTAGCAAAAGCATTGAAAGATTTCCCGGGAATGAATATTTCGGTTGATGGCGAAAATATCATCAAAAGAAAAAACATTAATTTAGGAATGGCGGCTGCATTGCCAAATGGAAACCTGATTGTTCCAGTAATTAAAAATGCCGACCAGCTGAATTTAGTTGGAATGGCAAAAGCGGTGAACGACCTTGGAAATCGTGCTAAAGCCGGAAAGCTAAAACCAGATGATACACAAGGTGGAACTTATACTGTTACAAATGTGGGTACTTTTGGAAGCGTTTTTGGAACTCCAATTATTAACCAACCTCAAGTGGGAATTTTAGCTTTGGGAGCCATCAGAAAAGTTCCTGCGGTAATTGAAACTCCAGAAGGTGATTTTATCGGAATTCGTCAAAAAATGTTTCTATCCCATTCATATGATCACCGAGTGGTAGATGGTGCTTTAGGAGGTAGTTTTGTAAAACGTGTGGCAGAATATTTAGAGGCGTTCGATAGCAATAGAGATTACTAAAATTAATATGTCGATGAAGCGATTGAAACTCCTGGAAATTCCGGGAGTTTTTTTTGAAATTTTATTATCTTTAAAACAAAAAAAATATGTCGTTACTGCGAAAGTTTCTTAGATATACCAATCTACAATCAGAAATGGTGGATTACGATGTGATCCACGAAAATATTGAAAGGGATATTATTTTTAAAGGGACTAATCTTTGGATTTTAGTATTTGCCATTTTCATCGCATCCATCGGATTGAACATGAATTCTACCGCGGTCATCATTGGAGCCATGTTAATTTCGCCGTTAATGGGACCAATTAATGGGATGGGCTACAGCATTGCTACCTATAATTTTCCGCTATTTAGAAAAGCACTCAAAAATTTTGCCTTTGCTGTTTTGGCCAGTTTATCAGCATCAACACTCTATTTTTTAATGAGTCCGCTTTCGACCGCCCATTCTGAATTATTGGCTAGAACAAGTCCTACCATTTACGATGTTTTGATTGCATTATTCGGTGGATTGGCGGGAATTGTTGCCATCAGCAGTCGCCAAAAAGGGAATGTAATCCCTGGTGTGGCAATTGCTACGGCTTTAATGCCACCACTTTGTACAGCGGGTTTCGGATTGGCAAATGCAAACCCCACTTTTTTCTTAGGAGCACTTTATTTATTTACGATTAACACCGTTTTTATAGGAATATCCTCTATATTAATTTCTAGATTCTTAAAATTTCCAATTACCAATTTAGTTGCAGATGGCCAGAAAAAAAATGTGGTAAGATGGATTTCAATAATCATTGCTGCTACGGTAATTCCAAGTATTTATTTTGGATATGCTTTGGTAAAAGCCGAACGATTTACTGAAAAAGCAACTAAACTAATTGCAGATGTGAGCGTTTTTAAAGGAAGTTATTTGTTAAACAGCCAAATTGATGCCAGAAATAATAACGTTACTTTAATTTACGGCGGAAATGTTTTAGAAAAAGCCGACAAGCAAGAAATCGTCAAAAGAGCTATTGCATTTGAACTTCAGGAGGCAAAATTAATTTTTAGGCAAGGTTTTTCTTTAAACGATGGAAAAGAAAATGTCAACCAAATTGACAAGTTAAAAACAGAAATCAATAGATTATCATTACAATTGCAGCAAGAACAAAAATGGGTTGACAGTATTCAATCCCGTCCAAAAATAGGAGGGAAGCTATTAGCCGAAATTAAAACTATTTTTCCAGAAATAAAAAGTTGCAGTTACTCCGAATCGATTACTTTTTTAGATAGTGCTAAAACCGCTCCCATAAAAATTGTGATTATGGAAACCGATAAACGCCGAATTTCAGCAGAAAGCAGGTCTCGCATTCAAAAATGGTTAGAAAAAAGACTAGAATCAGAAAACGTCAAAACTTTTTTCAATTAAAATTTAATTTAAAATTAAGAACCTTTCAATGTAAAATAACAACATTTAGGTGAAAGGTTTTTTATCTTTGCCTTCCATACAAAAACTACACAATGGAACTAAAATTATCTAAGCCAATCTGCTTTTTCGACTTAGAAACCACAGGAACAGATATTTCTAAAGATAGAATTGTTGAAATTTCAATATTAAAAGTTTTTCCCAATGGGAATAAAGAAAGTAGAACTTTTTTAGTAAACCCAGAAAGACCAATTCCAGCGGAAACTACCGCAGTTCATGGGATTACAAATGAACAAGTTGCCAACGAACCTACTTTCAAAGAATTAGCTCACACTATTTTTAATATGATAAAAGACTCGGATTTAGCCGGATTTAATTCTGACCGTTTTGACATTCCCCTTTTAGCCGAAGAAATGTTGAGAGCTGGTTTAGACTTTGATATGAAAAACAGAGTTTCGGTAGATGTTCAAACTATTTTTCACAAAAAAGAAGAACGAACATTAAGTGCTGCTTACAAATTTTATTGCGGTTTGAGTCTCGAAAATGCTCATTCTGCGGAGGCTGACACTAATGCCACTTACGAAATTTTAAAAGCTCAACTGGAAAGATATGACGATTTACCACAAGAAATAAAATCCCTTTCGGAATACACCACTAGAAAAAAAACAGTTGATTTCGCTGGATTTATTGCTTTAGATAAAGATAATGATGAGATTTTTACTTTTGGGAAACATAAAGGAGCAAAAGTAGAAAAAGTCCTTGAAAATGAGCCAGGTTATTTCGGTTGGATTCAAAACGCTGATTTTCCGCTCTACACCAAAAAAGTGTTAACCGCAATAAAATTAAGAAAGTTAAATACAAGGTAAGATAGACGAAAGAACATAGAACATAGAATTAAAAACTAAAGACGAGTACAAAACCGCAAAAATAAGACGGCAAAGTCTAGTTCTTCAATCATAAATCTTCAATCATAAATTCTAAATGAAAATCATTTGCATCGGCAGAAATTATACCGAACACATTACGGAACTACAAAACGAAAAACCTTCTGAACCAGTTGTTTTTCTAAAACCAGATACAGCAGTTTTACCGAAAAATTTTCCGTTTTACATACCTGATTTCAGTAAAGATGTACACCACGAAGTGGAGGTTTTGGTTAAAATCAGTAAAGTAGGCAAGTATATTGACAGAAAATTCGCGCATAAATATTATGACGAAATTGGTTTAGGGATAGATTTTACCGCCAGAGATTTGCAAAAAATATTAAAAGACAAGGGATTGCCTTGGGAAAAAGCCAAAGCATTTGACGGTTCGGCAGTTGTGGGTGATTTTTTGCCAAAAACAGAGATAGATTCGTTAGAAAACATTAAATTTGAATTGACCACCAACGGGAAAACCGTTCAGCAAGGCAATACGGCAAATATGCTTTTTAAAATAGACGAAATTATTGAATATGTTTCACAATATTTTACTTTAAAAGTAGGCGATATTATTTTTACCGGAACTCCGGAAGGCGTTGCCGCCGTTCAAGCCGAAGATGTTCTTGAAGGATTTTTAAACGGAAAAAAATTATTTAGATTACAAGTGAAATAATGGCAATTCATTACAACCTTTCAAAAGTGTACGAAATTTCCGAAAATGACGATGATTTCGTAAAAAGTATTATCGATTTATTTGTGAGTGAAGTTCCTGCGGATTTAAAGAATGTGAAGCAAGGGATTAAAGAAAAAGACTTTAAATTAGCCTACAGTTTTGCTCATAAAATAAAGCCCACGTTAGATTTGCTTGGCATGACACAAGGTTACGAAGAAGTGTTACGCATCGAAGCCTGGACCAAACGTGAAGGAAAAAAACGCGAAATTAAAGACACTTATAAATCTCTCGAAGATAGAATCGAAAAAGCCGTGAAAGAAGTAAGTAAAGATTTTAATTTGTAAATAGATTATTCTAAGTTTTGAAAGCAACCATTGTAACCATTGGCGACGAAATTTTAATCGGTCAAATTGTCGATACTAATTCAAGTTTTATAGCAAAATCTTTAGATAAAATAGGAATTGAGGTTGCCGAAATGCTATCCATTAGCGATGATAGAAATGTGATTTTAAACACTTTTAATCGCCTTCAAAATAAAACAGATTTAGTGTTAATTACCGGAGGTTTAGGACCAACCAAAGACGATGTCACCAAAAAAACATTCTGCGATTATTTCCAAGACCAATTAATCTCGGATCCAAAAGTTTTAGACCATGTTACCCAACTCATCGAAGGATATTACAAGCGTCCCATCACACAATTAAATATTGATCAAGCATTAGTACCATCAAAGTGTACCGTGCTTTACAACCCAACCGGAACAGCTCCCGGAATGTGGATGCTAAAAGAAAAGACCGTATTTATTTCACTTCCCGGAGTACCATACGAAATGAAATATTTGATGGAAAACGAAGTGATCCCTAAAATTAGTCGGGAATACAAACGCAATTTTATTGTTCACAAAAATATTCTTACTTACGGTCAAGGCGAAAGTTTAGTAGCAGAACGCATTGAAAACTGGGAAAATAATTTGCCAAATTTCATCAAACTCGCATACCTACCAAGTTTAGGGAGAGTAAAACTAAGACTTTCTGCCAGAGGCGAAAACGAAACAACCCTTCACGAAGCCTTGAACCAACAAATTTCCGCTTTAAACCAAATCATTGGCGATATCATCATCGGTTACAACGACAATGATTCGTTAGAAAAAAGCGTTGCCACTTTATTAACCGACAAAAAATTTACCCTTGCTGTTGCCGAAAGTTGTACCGGCGGATTATTGGCTCAAAAATTAACCGCCATTCCCGGATCGTCAAAATTTTTCAAAGGTGGCGCAGTAACCTACGCTACCGAAAGTAAAATTTCTGTTTTAGCCGTAAACCCGCAAACCATCGAAAAAAAATCGGTTGTAAGCCAAGAAGTAGCAGAAGAAATGGCAAATGGCGCCAAAAAAGTTTTCCAATCCAGTTACGCTTTGTCAACCACCGGAAATGCAGGTCCCACAAAAGGAGACTCAGATGCCGAAGTAGGAACCGTTTTTATCGCCTTATCAACCCCCGAAAAAACAATTTCAAAAGAATTTAACTTCGGAAAACACAGAGAAATAGTCATCGAAAGAGCCACAAACAAAGCCCTCGAAATGCTCAAAGAAGAAATTTTAAAAAATCTCTAACAATTATTTTGTACAAACGTTTATTTTTTGTTTCTTTGCACCCTGATTTTGAATAACGATAAAAGAAAAGCATAATGTCAAGAGTTTGTGACCTTACAGGTAAAAGAGCGATGGTAGGAAACAACGTTTCTCACGCCATGAACAAGACTAAGAGAAAATTTTCTGTAAACTTAGTTAAAAAACGTTTTTATCTTCCGGAAGAAGACAGATGGATCTCTCTAAGAGTAGCTGCATCTACAATAAAAACTATCAATAAAAATGGAATCGCGGCAGTTTTGAAAGAAGCTAAAGCAAAAGGATTTATCAAATAATTCCTTCCTAATAAATATACAGCAAGATGGCAAAGAAAGGTAACAGAATCCAAGTGATTTTAGAATGTACAGAGCACAAAACAAGTGGTCAACCAGGTACATCAAGATACATTACAACAAAGAACAAAAAAAATACTCCGGATAGATTAGAAATTAAAAAATTCAATCCAATCCTTAAAAAAGTAACTGTTCACAAAGAAATTAAATAATAAGGAATTTTTATTTAGTAAAAATTTCATAAACTTATTTCAATCATGGCAAAGAAAACCGTAGCAACCCTACAAACCGCTTCAAAGAGATTAACAAAAGCCATTAAAATGGTAAAATCTCCTAAAACTGGTGCATACACTTTCGTAGAAAGCGTTATGGCTCCAGAACTTGTTGACGATTTCTTAAAAAAGAAATAATTCACAAACAGAGCATATCAAAAAGCTACTTTCATACGGAAGTAGCTTTTTTATTTTTATATTTGTCCTAAAATTTTAAGAAGCCCATCATTAGGCATTTTTTTAAACGCAATTCCCGCTTTCCGCTACAATCTTTTTATCAATTACCCCAAATTTCCCGGGTCAATTAATAAAAAGGATTTCCGCTTTAATCGGGGCTATTTAAAAAACGCCTTCGCCTTCTTTAAACTTTTGGAACCAAGATTGTCAAAAAAATAAAACACCCAATCAATCCGAAATACCTAACATCCATCAAAATGAGCTTTTTTAAGAAACTATTTTCGTCAGAAAAAAAGGAAATCAGCGAACATGACAAACAATCGCTCGACAAAGGATTAGAAAAATCTAAAACCTCCTTCTTTTCAAAACTCACCAAAGCCGTTGCCGGAAAATCAAAAGTAGATGACGAAGTACTCGACAACCTCGAAGAAATCCTCGTTGCCTCAGACGTAGGCGTGAACACCACACTTAAAATTATCGAACGAATCGAAGCACGCGTTGCCGCCGATAAATATTTAGGAACCGACGAACTCAACCAAATCCTTCGCGAAGAAATCGCAGGATTGCTTTCCGAAACCAACACCGGAGAAGCCACACAATTCGAAATTCCCGAAAATAAAAAACCATACGTCATCATGGTTGTTGGCGTAAATGGAGTAGGAAAAACCACCACAATCGGTAAACTCGCACATCAATTCAACAAAGCCGGATTAAAAGTAGTTCTTGGAGCAGCAGATACTTTTCGAGCCGCGGCAATCGACCAATTACAAATTTGGGCCGATAGAGTTGGCGTGCCAATCGTCAAACAACAAATGGGAAGCGATCCCGCATCCGTAGCTTTTGATACTCTACAATCCGCAGTTTCTCAAGATGCTGACGTAGTCATCATCGATACAGCAGGACGTTTGCACAACAAAATAAATTTAATGAACGAATTGACCAAAGTAAAACGCGTGATGCAAAAAGTAATTCCCGATGCACCACACGACGTGCTTTTAGTGCTCGACGGTTCAACCGGACAAAACGCCTTCGAACAAGCCAAACAATTTACCGCCGCAACCGAAGTTTCAGCTTTAGCCGTTACCAAACTTGACGGAACCGCAAAAGGTGGCGTTGTAATCGGCATTTCTGATCAGTTTCAAATTCCCGTAAAATACATTGGAGTAGGAGAAGGCATTGACGACTTGCAAGTCTTCAACAAATATGAATTTGTAGATTCGTTTTTTAAATAAATAATGCCATTCTCCGTCAAAAACATACAACCGTTACATCTCTACATTTTATTTGTAGTTTTGATTCTTGTGGCGTGCCTGTTTGAAAAAAGAATTCAACCAGTGTATTATTTGTTTTCGATTTTAGGTTGGTTGGCTTTTTTTATGGCAGCGAGAAATTTTTTCAACAGAAAAAAAACAACCAAAATTTCCGAAAAAAAAAACAGCCGTTTCTAAAAAGTAATCGGCTCTGAAATTATTGTAATGAAAAAAATATTCCTCCTTTTTTTTAGTTTCTTCTTAATGCTTTCATGCCATAAGGTTTCTAAAGAAAACGCTCAAAAGCTTAACGGTTACTGGGAAATCGAAAAAGTTGTAATGGCAGACGGTTCTGAGAAAGAATATCAGACTAACACTAATTATGATTTTTTTCAAATAAACGCTGATTACAAAGGTTTTCGTAAAAAAGTCAGTCCACAATTTAACGGCAAATTTTTAACCGACGATTCATCGGAATCTGTTGAGATAATTGAAAACGACGGAAAAATTTTCCTGAAATACAAAACAGATTACGCCACGTGGCAGGAAGAATTAAAATCAATTTCTGACGAAAATATGCTTATAATAAACCAGCAAAACATCGAATATCATTACAAAAAAGCAAAACCTTTTTTAGATGGCGAAGAGATTAAGTAACGAAAACTCCCTTGGAGAAGTGCTCAAGCACATCATTGAAAACAACAAGCTTCAAGCCGGAATTGATCAGGTCAACATCCAAGAAGCTTGGGGTTCGCTAATGGGAAATGGCGTAAAAAGTTATACAAGAAACGTAGTTTTGAAAAAAAATACGCTTTACGTAGAACTCACTTCCGCAGTTTTGCGAGAAGAATTAAGTTACGGCAAACAAAAAATCATCAAAATGATTAACGAAGAATTTCGCCGAGAGCTTGTTACTGAAATAATATTAAGATAAAAAAAATCCCGTTTCGATTGAAAAACGGGATTTTTATTATAGAAAATCTTAAATCATCAATTAAAACTGCTCTCTACCAGCAAAGTGAAAAGCGCCTTCGATAGCCGCGTTTTCATCACTATCACTTCCGTGAACTGCATTTTCACCAATAGATTTCGCATATTTTTTACGAATCGTTCCTTCAGCAGCGTCCGCCGGATTAGTCGCACCAATCAAAGTTCTGAAATCCTCAACTGCATTTTCTTTTTCTAAAATTGCAGCCACAATCGGACCTCTCGACATAAATTCTACCAATTCCCCATAAAAAGGTCTTTCCGCGTGAACCGCATAAAATTTTTGAGCATCAGCCACAGTTAACTGCGTCAATTTCAATGAAACAATTTTAAAACCACCTTCGGTAATCATATTTAAAATCCCGCCAATGTGCCCGTTTTCCACAGCATCCGGCTTAATCATTGTAAATGTTCTATTTGTTGCCATTTGTTTGTTTTTTATTTTGGCGCAAAAGTAGTCTTTTTTTAACACACGCCGAAAATTTTTTTATAAGAATTAGAAACAGAAAATTACCGCATCATCAGTTTTCGTCCGTCCCGCTTTCCGCTTCTATAAAAAATTTTTAAAATAAAAAATTTTTTGATTGCCGCTTCAATCGGGGTTAGGAGGAAAGGTCAGTGATTTTTTGTAGTCATCAGTGTCTATTTTGCGGAGAAAAACTACACCACCACAATAGAAAATTCCTGCTCCAGAGGTTTTAATTCCGCAAATAATTTCGTCAATAATTCCTCGCCGCTTTCCAAGTAAAACTCCGAAAAATTCGCAGTTCTTTCCTGCAAACTTTGGTTCGGAAACAATTCATTTTGTAAATTCGTGATTCTTATAAGTTGCTGTTCGTGGTTCTTTTTTTCAGCTTTTAACAAACGTTTTTCCAGATTTTCCAAACCCTTTAGTTGTTTTACTTCTTGTGCTCGTACAGCACCTGTAAACGATTTATCTGTTTTTTGCGCCATTTCGCTCAATTTTAAAAATTGATTTTTCAAAAACCGTTTCTGCTCCGAAAAATCCAAAGATATTTCCGAAAAAACCTTCACTTTTTCGTTCCGCAAATTTTCTTGTTTCGAAAATAAATCTTTCCAACTCAAATTTAATTTATCCGCTTTTAGTGCTTGTTTTTCAGTCGCCAACAATGCAGAATTTCGTAATAATAAAATGGGGAAAGTTACTTTTTGCGAATCGAAAAAAGATTTTAATTCAAGCCAATACGCCAATTCGCCGCCACCGCCAATGTAGCATAAATTGGGTAAAATCACCTCTTGATAAAGCGGTCGCATAATCACATTCGGACTAAATTTTTCCGGATTTCTTTCTAATAAATTTAAAATTTCAGTTTCAGTAAATTTTAAGTCAGTGTTGTTTACGAAGTAAGAATTATTGTCAAAAATAATTCGTTCTCGCAAATCATTTTCAATGTAAAAAAGATTAATTTCTCGAGGATTTACTTGAATATTGTAGTCTTTTAAATCTTCCGAAGTTTCCAAAACTTTCTGATGCGAGGTTTGTTTCAGCAGTTCTTCTTTGGCAAAAGGTACAAATGATTTCTTCAGCTGCGCATCATCAGCATCAATAATGACCAAACCATTTTTGCCAAAAATTTTATTGGCCAAAAATCGCGTAGCGTCAGCTAAATTATCATGCTCCAAATACGATTTTCGGAATACATTTTTCAAAAAATCTGCATTTTTTCCTACGCCAATTTCCATCGCAAAAATCTCCAAAATTTGCTCCAAACCTTCGGTTGACAACCTTCCCACAGGCCCATTACTTTCTCTGTTCCACCGAATTTTTTTTCCGCGCAAATTGAAATAATTGATTTCTTCAAAATCATGATCTTCCGTCGCCATCCAATAAACCGGCACAAAATTATAATCCGGATAGGCCGTTTTCAGTTCTTTCGTTAAATTAATTGTAGAAATAATTTTGTACAAAAAATACAAAGGTCCCGTAAATAAATTGAGCTGATGTCCCGTGGTTATCGTGAAAGTATTGGGTTTTTTCAGCAACTCAATATTATTTTTCACCAACTCCGAAACCTCCAAATTTTGGTATTGTTTTTTCAAAACAGCCACCAAATCTAATCTGTTTTGGTTGTCACTTTGATTAAAATTTTTTTGTTTTTCAATAATTTGTTTGCCAAAATTCACGAGCGTTGGAAACCTGTGATAAAGTGACTGTAACTTCGGATTTTGATTGAGATAATCCACAATTAATTTTGAAAAATAACCCGAATTTTGATAGCTAATACAGTCAGTTGGCATAGTTTGAAATTTTTGTAAAAATACGCAAATACCACGAAATTGCCAGTTGAAATTAATCTGAAAATTTTTACACAAAACGCTTTGATTTTCAACCTAAAAATATAAATTTGAACCCTCAACAAACCATTTATGAAAGCACTCAAAATCATTTCAGACATCCTTCCAATCCCAGGATATTCCATTATTTTAATCTGTTTTTTCCTACCATTTTTTACCATAAAATGTGGCACAACCGATTTGGTAAGCCTTTCCGGATTTGACTATATCATCATGAACGATGCCAAATCCAAGATGAAAGACAGTCCGTTTGCCAAAGAATTAGAGAAAAAAATGGGAGCCGATAGTCTTTTTGGTATTGACACCGAAAAGGAAAAAGAAGAAGACAATCTTTATGGTGACGAAACCGACGAATTGAACAACGATGTGGCAGATTCATCCGAAGAAAAAGCAACCGAAACACCAATTCCTGCCGATACCGAAGACGAAAAACGAGCGAAAATTTTGATGTTTGTATTGATGTCCATTCCGTTTTTAATGGCAATCTCCGGACTCATTTTTAGCTTCGTCAAAAGCCGTTACAAAAAAATACTGCACATCGTTTTTGCCAGCATCGGTTTCCTCACATTGCTCATTTACGGCTTCATCATCAAAGCCTCAAATTCCGAAATTGGAGCCGCAGCTTCAGCTATGGAAAGCTTTGGCGGCATGATTAGCATTGAGCTTGGAACCGCATATTACATTGCCATCTCCTTATTTTTAGTGCTACTTATTTTCTTTTCAGTTGAAAAATACATCCGCAATACATACCTCAAAGAACAACAAATTCGCAATACAAATCAAGACGAAATTTTCCCGTCAGATGTGATTTAATCAATAATTTTGGCAGCAATTCCGGCTGTCGCTTCAAGCCCTCATTGGGAAAACCTTTTTTCCAATACCACAAAAAGAGCTTCTCCCGAAAAGTCGAGAGTCGCTTTTTTGTGTCAGGAAAAAAATGGTTTTCCCCACTTCGGGGCTTTACACTTCCATCCGGGCTGCAACCCAATTTACTGGAAATCTCCTGCAAACCAATCAAAAAAAAGCGGTAATTTTGCAATTCATAAAAAATGCAAATGAAGCCCATTTTTCTCGTAACGCCACCATTTACGCAACTCAACACGCCATATCCGGCCACGGCTTATATTAAGGGTTTTCTCAATACAAAAAACATCAATTCCTTTCAAGCCGACTTAGGAATAGAAGTGATTTTGGCACTTTTTTCAAAAACAGGCCTCCAAAAACTTTTTCTCGAAGCAGAAAAAAATCAGCATCCAAAATCAGAAAACGCACAACGCATACTTTCTTTGAAACAAGAATATTTTAAAACCATAGATTCGGTTATTTTGTTTTTACAAGGAAAAAATCCTACACTTTCGCACCTCATTTGCCAAGAAGATTTTTTGCCGGAAGCTTCCCGCTTTTCACAACTCGACGAACTCGATTGGGCTTTCGGGACAATGGGAACCCAAGACAAAGCCAAACATTTGGCAACTTTATACCTCGAAGATATTTCAGATTTAATTATTGAATGTGTCGATGACAATTTTGGTTTCAGCCGTTATGCCGAAAGAATGGGACGTTCCGCAAATTCGTTTGACGATTTGTATAAAATGCTTCAGCAAAAACCTACGTACATTGACAACATTTTGCTCGAAATCCTCCATCAGAAAATGCAAAAAATCCAACCCGGATTGGTTTGTTTTTCGGTTCCATTTCCGGGAAATTTATACAGTGCTTTTCGAAGTGCACAATTTATCAAACAAAATTATCCTGATTTAAAAATTGCCATGGGAGGCGGATTTCCAAATACTGAACTTCGGTCATTGGCGGATATTAGAGTGATGGAATTTTTTGATTTTATTACATTAGATGATGGCGAAGTTCCTTTAGAAGAAATAATTTTAAACCTTCAAGATTTTAATTATCAACAATATAAACGAACGTTTTTAGTTAAAAATCAAGAAATTGTTTACCAAAATAATTCTCTAAAAAAAGATTACAAACAATCAGAAGTTGGTACGCCAGATTATTCTGATTTGCTTTTGGACCAATACATTTCGGTAATAGAAATCGTAAATCCCATGCACAGAATGTGGAGTGATGGCAGGTGGAACAAACTCACAATGGCTCACGGATGTTACTGGGGAAAATGTACTTTTTGCGATATTTCCCTCGATTACATTAAAATTTACGAACCGATTGCTGCCAAAATTTTGTGTGATAGAATGGAAGAATTGATTGCGCAAACGGGGCAAAACGGTTTTCACTTTGTGGACGAAGCTGCTCCTCCAGCTTTGATGCGGTCTTTGGCTTTAGAAATTTTACGCCGAAATTTAGCCGTTACGTGGTGGACCAATATTCGGTTTGAGAAAAGTTTTAGCCGTGATTTATGTTTATTGTTAAAAGCGTCCGGTTGTATTGCTGTTTCTGGCGGTTTAGAAGTGGCGTCAGATAGGCTGTTAGAACTGATTCAAAAAGGTGTCACGGTTGAACAAGTGGCAAAAGTGACCCGAAATTTTACCGAAGCAGGAATTAACGTTCATGCTTATTTGATGTACGGTTTTCCTACGCAAACGGTTCAGGAAACCGTTGATTCGCTTGAAATGGTAAGGCAAATGTTTGAAACCGGAATTTTGCAATCAGGTTTTTGGCATCAGTTTGCTATGACAGCTCATAGTCCGGTTGGGATGTATCCGGAAAAATTTGGTGTTTTAAAGGAAACAGAACTTATGGGTAGTTTTGCCAATAACGATATTATTCATATTGATAAAACTGGGATTAATTATGATAAATTTAGTTACGGTCTAAAAAAATCGTTGTTTAATTTCATGCACGGAATTTGTTTCGACTATCCGCTTCAGGATTGGTTTGACTTTAAAATTCCAAGGACAAAAGTGCCGCAAGATTTTATTTACAATGCGATTTCTGATGAAGATTCGCTTCAAGCAAAACCTTCGGCGAAAGTGGTTTGGTTAGGAGGAAAGCCATTAATCTCTGTTTTTACAAAATCCAAAAAAGGACAAACGTGGGAAATGGTTTCGCTGGATTTTCATACTAAAAAAGATTTTATTTCGGTACAATTTTCTAAAGATGAAGGTTTGTGGATGGCGAATTTGTTAACGAAAATTTCGGTATCGGAAGAAAAAAATCATACTTTTGCGCAAATAAAAACCGACTTTGAGACAGCCGGTTTAGAAGATTTTGAATTATTTTGGTACGGAAAAAATGTACGAAAACTCCGAGAATCAGGATTATTGGTACTTTAATTAGTCAACATTTTTTTCTCCTGTTCGTCTAATAATTCTTGGTATTTTTTCTGTTGTTCTGAAGAAAGTACAAGCGTAACTTTTTCAGTAATACTGTTAGTTACTACTTTATACTGGTCTTTTTTTTCCTGAATCTTGGCGTTACTGTTCATAATTTGATCAATACGGCTCTGATGATCTTCAAATGTTGTTTTAAAAACCGCGTACTGCAAATCGTCCAATTTTAATTCTTTTTTCATATAATCTGCCCAAACTTCAGCGGGATCTTTTTTAACCGCATTTTTTTTGCGTGGATTATTGTAGCGTTGTTCTGCACCAATCCGTCTGTCAACTTGCGAAAAACCTTCAAACGTACCTAAAAAAGCAAATGATATGAAGACAAGAATTATTTTTTTCATTGTAAATTATTTTCTAAAAATTTGAACAAAAATCAAGCCGAAACCTGATTTTGTAAAGATAATTAAAAATTATTTTTCTAAAATGGCTTCGCCATATAAATCAAATTCTGCGGCATCAGTAATACGAACATTCACAAACTCACCGGTTTTTAAATACACAGTTGAAGCATCAATTAAAACTTCGTTATCCACGTCAGGACTGTCAAATTCCGTTCTTCCAACGAAATGACTTCCTTCTTTTCTATCAATCATCACACGGAATATCTGCCCTATTTTTTCTTGATTCAACTCCCAAGATATTTGAGATTGTAATTCCATAATTTCGTTAGCACGTTGCTGTTTCACTTCAGCTGGAACATCGTCTTCGAGCAGATAAGCGTGGGTATTTTCTTCGTGAGAATAAGCAAAACAACCTAATCTTTCAAAACGCATTTCTTCAACCCAATTTTTCAAAATCTGAAAATCCTCTTCAGTTTCGCCAGGATAACCCACAATCAAAGTAGTTCTGATGGTCATTCCCGGAACTTTTTCACGAAATTCGTTGATGAGCTTTGTGGTTTTGGCTTGAGTGGTTCCACGACGCATCGATTTTAAAATAGAATCAGAAATGTGTTGCAACGGAATATCGAGGTAATTACAAATTTTCGGTTCGCGGTTCATCAAATCCAATACATCCATCGGGAAACCTGTTGGGAAAGCATAATGCAAACGAATCCATTCAATTCCTTCAACGGCTGCGAGGTTTTCCAGCAATTCGGCAAGATTTCTTTTTTTGTATAAATCTAAACCGTAGTACGTTAAATCTTGGGCAATTAAAATAAGTTCTTTCACGCCGTTTTTTGCCAACCTTTTTGCTTCGTTCACCAATTTTTCAATCGGTTGCGAAACGTGTTTGCCTCGCATCAACGGAATCGCGCAAAAACTACACGGACGATCACAACCTTCGGCAATTTTTAAATACGCATAATTTTTCGGCGTAGTCGTCAAGCGTTCGCCTAAAAGTTCGTGGCGGTAATCCGCACCAAGTGCTTTCAACAATCCGGGTAATTCTGTGGTGCCAAAATATTGGTCCACATTTGGAATTTCTTTAATCAAGTCTGGTTTATAACGTTCTGATAAACATCCGGTTACAAAAACTTTATCCACAATTCCTTGTTCTTTTTTATCGACATAATTTAAAATCATGTTAACCGATTCTTCTTTCGCATTGTCAATAAAACCGCAAGTGTTAATCACAATGATATTTCCTTCACGATCCGCAGGAGCTTCGTGTTCCACATCTTTGCCACTGGCACGTAATTGTCCCATTAAAACTTCGCTGTCGTACACGTTTTTAGAACAACCTAAAGTGATCACATTGATTTTATTTTTCTTTAACGTTTTGGTTCTCATAGATTTATAATCCGATAAAATTGAAATAAGGGTGCAAAATTACGCTTTTTAAATGAATAGTTTAATAAAAACTTTGTTATTTAAATTTTGTTTAAATTGCAATCAATAAATTTTATTTTTTAAAGTTGAAAATGATTAAAAACACATGGCTACTGCTGTTTTTTCTGAATGCGGTTTCGGTATTTTCGCAGCAAAGAAATGTAAAAGTTTACCACGAATTTGTGGAAGGAAAAACGGTAGTTTATGCGGATAATGATGAATTTTGTCCGGTTTCGGTTTTGTTCCGAAGCGAATTGCTAAACATGAAAAGCAGTTTGAAAGAAAGTTATATTTTGGTTCCAGCTCAAGCGAAACGCTTTGCTATCACGAATCTTTCCGTTGTAAATTTGAAAAAAGCCTTTAATTTTAAATACCAAAGTTCATTTTTTTTAGGTGACATCAATTTGAAAAAATATGATGCGGATTTTCCTTACCAATTGCCTTACGAGTCTGGGAAATCGTTCGCCGTAATTCAGGGTTATAACGGAAAAATTTCGCATCAGGGAGAATTTGCTCTGGATTTTTCAATGCCAATTGGAACAGAAGTTTTGGCATCTCGTGGCGGAATTGTGGTAGATGTTGAAGATAAAAACACTGAATCTTGCCCGAAAAAAGCTTGTGCGGAATTTAATAATTTTGTGGTCATTTTTCATGATGACGGCACTTTTGCTGAGTATACCCACATTGACACTAATTCGGCTCGAGTGAAAAAAGGCGATCGGGTAGAGGCAGGAACGGTTGTAGCTTTGAGTGGTAACGTAGGTTGGTCAACCGGACCACATTTGCATTTTTTTGTTTTTGTTCCAAATATTGAAACAGGACGGCAATCGCTAAAAACGAAATTTGAAACTATATCAGGGAAAACTGAATTTTTGGCTGAAGGAAAATCGTATAATAAACCATAAAAAAAGCCGGAATGTTTCCGGCTTAGTATATTTTTTTTGAAAAAATTAAAGACTGAATAATAAGGTAAGCGACACATTATTGTTGATGGCTTCAATCGTTGGGGCATCAACAAGACCTTGCGAAAAAAAGCCTTGGTTGAAGTCTCTTTTTGAATAGGCATAAGCCAAATCTAATCTTGTTCCGCCGAAATCATATCCTAAACCGGCAGAGAATCCGTGAAGATCACCAACGGTTCGACCATTTTTGTAGGGACTTTGCTCAAATCTGTAACCACCACGGAAACTCCATTGTTTTGCTCGCGCTTCGGCACCAACACGAAGTTCAGAAGTAGCATCTAAAATTGACTCGATTTCATTGTTTCTGGTGTTAAAAAAAGAATCATTCGGGCGAAATTTAGCACTGCTGTAATCTTTCATCGTATAATCAACACTAATCAAACCTTTGTCACCGAAGACATAAGCAAAACTTCCTGTGTATTCTCCAGGCGTTTGTAAGCGATATTCCGGATAAATAATAATTGTACCCGGATCAATGATTCCGGCACCACAATCAGCACAATCAACTACAATATTTTGGTAACCTTCGTCAAAAAGAGTCATCCAAGTTGGAGATTGGTAAGCCAAACCAAGTCGTAATTCGTCAGTAACTTTTGCGATGGCTCCTAATTGAAACGAAAATCCGCTTCCGTAAGTGTATAATTCATTGTTAAATCTGAGTGATTGAACTCCTGTTGTTGGAGAACTTCCTGGAGTGTCGAGATAATCTTCGTAAAAACTGGTTCTTCTGGTGTAATCCGTGAAATGCGCATTTAAATTTAATCCAAAATAAAATTTGTCTGTATATTGAAATGCTCCATTGAAGGAAATTTTTCCATTGTAACCCGATTCAAAAACTGTATTTTCTTGGAAATAATTACCACCAGCCGGAACATTTGAAACGTAGGCGGTGTTATTCCCTACATTGGTTGAAGGATTAATGAGAAATCCATTGTACCCAAAATAAGCTTGTTGCTCAGCAAAAGTCATGGCCTCAAACGGAGTTCCCGTGATGTTCTGCAACGGAATACCATTTGCGTAGTTTAAAAAATAATTAGCAATCGAATTTTGTGGATTCAATCCAGCCGAAAACTGACGGTTATCGAAATTATTGGCGTTTTCATAATTGATACCAACGCTAAATTTTTTCCAATTGCTTTCTAAATTTCTGTTTTCAAATACCCAGATGGCACCTAATTGGTTCAAATCAAAAGCGTTTTCCCTGTCTTCAGTTTTGGTACCAAAAAAATCCGACTTATTTTTAGTATTGATACTACTTAAGGTAACCGCCATTTGATTGGTGGTAAAAATCGCACCACCGGCAGGATTTACGTTTAAGGAAGAAAAATCTCCACCTAAAGCGCCGAAAGCTCCACTCATTGCTCGAAAACGTGCTGTTCCGGTGAGATTGTCTTGAGAATAGCGCAATGCATCGTTCACTTCTTGAGCATTCGCTACAAAGGTTGCAACAATTGTTACTAAAGGGAATAAATATTTTTTCATAACAAAATTTTCAATTTGGTTCAAAAAAATACCCATGCTGAAAACAGTATAGGTATATCTAAATATTTTGGATTAACCTCTGCGACCTCCGCCACCAGATCTTCCGCCACCACCACCAGAACTTCCCCGGCTTCCACCACCAGAAGATGGACTTGGAGAGTAACTTCTTGAAGGAGTTACATTTTGATTTCTTGTGCCTGAGTTTCGCGTAGGGGTGTTTCGAGTAGAATTATTATAATTTCTTGAGGGGGTAACTGAGTTGTTTCGATTAGTATTCGCCGGTCTTGTGTTAGAATTGTAGTTGGAATTTCTTCCGGTATTTGAAGAATTAAAACGGGTTCCCACGTTATTAGTGTTATAACCATCATTTCTTCGGCCGGTGTTGTAAGAGTTACTTCTATATCTCACGTTACCATTGGTAGAATAAGAATTTCTATTTCTTCCAGCAGTATTGTTGATGTAATTACCACGTCTTCCGTATGAGTAAGTAGAGTGGCGGTAAAAATTATTTCCATGCCAATTATTCCAACCCCAGTTGTTCCAACCCCAACCGCCGTACCAATTGTTCCAGCCAAGACCCCAGCCCCAACTTGGACCATACCATCCATTCCAACCCCAATTGTTCCAACCCCAATTGTTCCAACCAAGTCCCCACCCCCATCCAGGACCGTACCAGTTATTCCAGCCAAGTCCCCAGCCGGCGTTCCATCCCCAGCTATTATCATAAAAATTTACGGTAACATTATCCGAAGAGCTTCCCCATGCAGGATAACCTTGTTGGGAAACATATACGCTATCATTATCTTGATAAGAGGATTGGTAATTATCTACATCAGTAAAAAATTCTGGGTCTTCTTGTAAAGATTGAAAGTACCCAGGTTGATAATTTCCGGTTGAAGTTTCCACAACTCTTTCTTCATTAGGACGGCTACTTTGGTAAATTCCATCAGTATCATAATACGATGCGTTTTGGTAAGATGAACAAGAAGTGAGGAAAATTGTCAGTAGTCCAATCAATGAATAAGTGGAGACTGTTTTCGAAGAAAAGTAATTAGTTTTCATATCGCGAGCAATTTTATTGTTGGACAATACAAAATTAGTTAGTTTTGCTGAACTATTTCGTTAAATAAAGTTAAACAATATTTGTGCCAAAATATTCAACATGAGTAAAAATCTCACCAAAAGATCAGAAGATTATTCAAAATGGTATAATGAACTGGTTGTCAAGGCAGATCTTGCCGAAAATTCGGGCGTTAGAGGTTGTATGGTAATCAAGCCATACGGTTATGCAATTTGGGAAAAAATGCAAGCAGAATTAGATAGAATGTTTAAAGAAACAGGACATCAAAATGCTTATTTCCCTTTGTTTGTTCCGAAAAGCATGTTTGAAGCTGAAGAAAAAAATGCTGAAGGATTTGCTAAAGAATGTGCAATTGTAACGCATTATCGTTTAAAAAACGATGAGCAAAATCCGGGTAAGTTAATGGTTGATCCTAACGCAAAACTCGAAGAAGAATTAATTGTTCGTCCTACAAGTGAAGCGATAATTTGGTCAACTTATAAAGGTTGGGTTCAATCCTATAGAGATTTACCATTGCTTATTAACCAATGGGCAAATGTAGTTCGTTGGGAAATGAGAACCAGATTGTTTTTACGAACAGCAGAATTTCTTTGGCAAGAGGGTCACACAGCTCATGCAACAAGACAGGAAGCGATTGCAGAATCTGAGCAAATGATGAATGTTTATGCTGATTTTGTTCAAAATTTTATGGCAATACCGGTGGTAAAAGGTTTAAAAACTGAAACCGAACGTTTTGCTGGAGCTGAAGAAACCTATTGTATTGAAGCGTTAATGCAAGATGGTAAAGCCTTGCAAGCTGGGACATCTCACTTTTTAGGTCAAAATTTTGCGAAAGCATTTGACGTGAAATTTGCCAACCAAGAAGGAAAACAAGAGCATGTATGGGGAACGTCTTGGGGTGTATCAACTAGATTGATGGGGGCATTAATTATGACCCATTCTGATGATAATGGTCTTGTTTTACCTCCAAATTTAGCGCCAATTCAGGTTGTTATTGTTCCCATTTACAGAACAGATGAAGAATTTGAAGCCATTTCTGAAGTAGCCAATACTTTAGTTTCTCAGTTCAAAAAACTAAAAATTTCAGTAAAATTTGACAACAGAACCACTCATAAACCTGGATTTAAATTTGCAGAGCATGAACTTCGTGGTGTTCCGGTAAGAATTGCCGTTGGACCGAAAGATTTAGAAAATGGAACATTTGAAGTAGCAAGACGAGATAATTTAACCAAAGAAGTTGTTCTCAAAGACAATATCGTGAATCACGTTCAGGCCTTACTTGATGAAATTCAGGAGAGTTTATTTGGTAGAGCATTGAATTATAGAGATTCCCACATTACGGAGGTAAATTCTTTTGAGGAATTTAAGGATGTTTTAGAGAATAAAGGAGGTTTTATTTCGGCTCATTGGGATGGAACCCCTGAGACGGAAGAAAAGATTAAAGACCTCACAAAAGCAACCATCAGATGTATTGCTTTGGATAGAGTAGAAGAGGCGGGAAGCTGCGTGTTGACAGGCAAACCATCGTCTGGGAGAGTGCTTTTTGCGAAAGCGTATTAAAAAAAAATAAAAAAAATGCATCTGACTATTGTGCGAATAAAAAATAGTTGTATTTTTGCATCCGCAATCAAGAAGCATGGCCCGTTCGTCTATCGGTTAGGACGCCAGGTTTTCATCCTGGTAAGGGGGGTTCGATTCCCCCACGGGCTACAAAGTTAAATTTTTATAACTTTAAAAAGATTGCAAGGTCCGTTCGTCTAGGGGTTAGGACGCCAGGTTTTCATCCTGGTAACAGGGGTTCGATTCCCCTACGGACTACAAAATTAGTTGTAAATTAGTTTTATAAAACAAAAATCAGTGTCTCGGTTTTTGTTTTATTAGTTAAAACCAAAGTGATTTTTAATTGTGGGAGGTTTTTCTTTTTTAACTAGTATTTTTTATCAATTACAATTAAATTAAAAAGAAAATGGCAAATCATAAGTCAGCTTTAAAAAGAATCAGAAGTAACGAAAAGAAAAGAGTATTAAACAGATATCAACACAAAACAACTCGTAATGCTATTAAAGCTTTGCGTTTGTCAACTGATAAATCTGATGCTTATTCTAAATTGGCTGGTGTAATTTCTATGATCGATAAATTGGCTAAGAAAAACATCATCCACAATAATAAAGCTTCAAATTTGAAATCTAAATTAACTAAGCACGTTTCAGCTATGTAAATTGTGTGTTAATACAAATCATTAAGACCTTCACTTTTGTGGAGGTTTTTTTTTGGGTAATCCCAAAATGAAAAAAGAGAACGCTGAACATGCCCCAAAAAGTTAGACACTATTTGGGGCATTTTTTATGGAAAGAAAAGTTAAGTATGATTACGCATTTAAATTAGAATGTGTTAAGTTAGTTTTAGAGAAACATTATTCTGTTTTGTAT
>NZ_JAABLM010000017.1 GCF_009915155.1 Flavobacterium ichthyis
GAACATTGCTTAAAGTTACATTTCCGGTATTGGTTACCACAAAGTTATAAGTGATGATATCCCCTACACTTGCTGTATTGTCCGCTCCTAAGTCTAAACTTCCATCTTTGGTGATGGCAATAGATGGAGCTAAACAAGCAGTTGAAACTGCATTATTAATTGCATTTGCGTAATTTCCTGTATAAGAAGCTGCTGTTACTTGGCCGTTAGCTGAAACTGCTGGTGTACCTGCACCATACATTCCGCCATCGCCACCATCTGCAATTGCAGAATTGTAATACTCATTAGCATCTGAACATGTGTCATTGTCAGAGTCTAAATCAACTCGATTTGGAATTCCGTCCATATCGGCATCACACTCCAAATACATGTTGATTGCATACGTTGGTTCTGCGAGTGCAACTGTTGTTGAAAAACCAAATGATTTTGCTCCAAAATTAGTGTTTACAAATCTCCAATTTCCAAACTCTTCTGTTGAAGCATCTGTGTTTAGATTGCTTAATATTTTTTGATTTGGTGTTTCAGAAGTACTCCATTGACCTGCTACTGGTGCTTGATTTGTAAGACCAGGAATTGTAACAGGTGTTACAGATGCACCATCATAAATATGTAAAGTTTTTGTATCGTTTGCATAAAATCTTGGATCATGAGACAAAGCTACAAAGGCACTTACACTTCCCGTAATTGTCCAATTTGAAGGTAATTCACCATTTTTAGTCCACCAAGCATCTGCTGTTGGGTGAACTGAAGCATTGGTAATCGAAACAATTACAGCTCCAGAATTTGCTGGATAGCCATAAAGATTACTTAAATCAGCTGATACATTTTGATTTCTTTGACCAGGTGTAAGACCAAAATGAGAAGGTGCAATATCGATAGCTAAGCCACTACCAAAAGCAGTAACCATGTCATCGTAAGTATTACTACATTCTGTTGTGTCTAATACACCATCATTATCATCATCATTATCACAAAAATCGCTAATTCCATCTCCATCAGAGTCAGGATTAGTAGCAGAGATAACACATGGATCAAATATTATTACTGTAACTGTAGCCGTATCACAATTGGTTGGATTAGCAACTTCACAAATTGTATAATCAATTGTATAAGTTCCAGCAGGTGTATTTGCCGCAACTGTTACTTCTCCCGTTGCTGGGTTGATAGACAATTGTGGTGTTGCTGTAGAAGTTAATGTTACATCCGATGGCACAACTGGTGCTCCATTAAGTGTATCATTTGTAAATACATTACCTACAACAGTAGATGTTGTAGCCACTGGAGCTGGACCATAAGTATCATTTACTGCATCAATTGGATTATTACATGCAAAAGCAATATCAGTATATGAAAAATCTGGACTACCCGTAGCCATTGTTGTATCATACTTAAACACAACTGCTCCGATATTAGATAAATTAACTCCTGTACCTACAAGCGGCGTAAAACTATTAAAGTTGATAGTTTCTGTTTGATTTGTTAAATTAGGTAACGCAGGATACGTTTTAGTATAGCTTGAAGCCGCACCAGCATTTGACCATAACTCAATAGTTACTTTTATTACAGTTGCATCTTTATTTGCCTTTAAAGAAAAACCATCAATTCCACTAAAATCTAAACCTCCCAATCCTGTTGGGTTTAAGTTTTGAGCATCACCATCGACACCATCATACTGTATAGTTACCAAAGAACGGTTACCTGATCCGTGCGATACTTCGTGTGTTGAACTGATAACGCTAGCAACAATACTATTTAAACTTGTCGAAGAAGATTTGTTGGTTATTGAAATATCTCTTTCTGTTCCAAGATTTGATGTTCCATCTAAAATTTGAGTTGCATAGTCATTAGCAAGTGAAGTTGAATTAATTGAAGTAAGTACAGTGCTATTCCCTTCAATAAAATCACCACATGATATTGGACCAAAAACAGTTACCGAAACCGTAGCCGTATCACAATTTGTTGGATTAGCAATTTCACAAATTGTATAATTTATAGTATAAGTTCCTGCTGGTGTTCCAGGAGCAACTGTTACAGCACCTGTTGACGGATCAATTGATAATTGAGCCGTTGGTGTTGATGTTAACGTTACATTACTTGGTGTTGCCGGATTAGAACCCAATGTATCATTACCATAAACATTAATTCCCGCATTACCACCTGTAACTCCATTAACTGGTGTTGAAGCGGTATCGTTTACTGCATCGATTGGGTTGATACAATCATACGTATATTCAACTTCATAGTAATACATTGCTCTGGTAGTCTGATCTTGACTTCCTAAACTTGTTGATGAACCCGTTAATGTATACATTTGATTAGTTACATTTCCTGTACCAATAAAATTGGAAATTTCAGCAGGTGTAGAATAGGTTGCTGAACCTCCAAAAACAAAGTTATCATTTCCAAACTCATAATTACCTGTTGGGTAAAAATTTGTTCCTGGAAAATTAGGATTTTTAACTAACTCAAGCGTGTTGCTATAAGTATTACCAGCAATATCAAAATTAATAGTTGAGAATGTTCTAAAATAGACATTAGAGCCTGTTGGTGAATCTATTCCAAAAGAAAGGCTATGACTAAATCGCACTCCATAATCTACTTTTACATTAGTTAATATTCTATTTGTACCTTGATCAAACTGCGGAACTAACCCAGAAGTAAATAAATCTGTAGTTAAAAATGGTGAATAGAATTTGTATGTAATTACATTTCCAGTAGAAGCAGTACTACAAGCAACAGAGCAAGTGCCAGTATTAGTCACAGTTACTGTTTCTGGCGAGCCAGTAGTTGGTGAAATTGTGATTGTAAAATCACCAGCTCCAAGAGTTCCATTTGGTATTTTAAAATAGGTTGGAACGCCACCAAAAACATTGGTTGCTGGTGCATTATCCAGGGTTGTTATAGTAACCGGATTTCCTGCAAATGTTGCTGTTACGCTATAATTAGATTCTGTAGCAGGATTTAATTGAAACATCACGTAATCATCGGTAGCATCTTCAAATGTTCCGTTGTTTGAACATGAAATATCTGAAACCTCAGAATTTACAACACATACAGTTACGGTTGCTGAATCACAGTTATCATCAACTAATAGTTCTGTATTGGCATTCGGCCCCTTACCTTCCTTATCAATAGCTGTTTGTCTTGAAGAACCAAAACAAATAGTATAATCTATTGTGTAAGTTCCTGATGGTGTATTTGGAGCTACAGTCACAGTTCCATTTGGATTAACTGTCAAATAAGCAGTTGGAGTAGATGTAATGACAACATGAGCTGGATTTAAAGGATTTCCAAATGTTGTATCATTTGTTAAAACGTTAAAATCAGTATTACCTCCTGCCGAACCAATTACACAATTTGGACTAGTATCATCGTTTGCAACAATTGACGGCACTAGCACTTCAACAGTAACTGTAGCAGTATCACAAATCGATGGATTGGTCGCATCACAAATAGTATAGTCGATAGTGTATGTTCCTACAGGTGTATTGGCAGCAACTGTTACATTTCCAGTAGCTGAATCAATAGATAGTTGAGCAGTTGGTGTAGAAGTTAAAGTCACTTGAGTAGGAACAAAACTTACACCGTTCAATGTATCGTTAATATACACGTTTCCAACAACAGTTGCTGTACTTGGAGTATTTAATGGATCGAAGAAATCATCTACTGCGGTAATAGCAAGAGGCTCATTACATTGCTGAGAATTGAGTGTAACATTAACATATCTCGTGACGCAATCGTCCCAAGTAATTTTACACACGTACAGGCCATTATACGAAGGCGTGTAGTTGGCAATTGAATAACTTCTTATATTAGAAACAACAACACCTTGAGGATTTGTCCACTCATAAGTTGCACCTGCATAAAATGGAATTTCAAGAGTATAAGTTTCATTCTCGCATGGATGTTCAGTGTTTGATGTAACTAATGCTCCGATAGTATTTATTAATACTGACGAATTAAATGTTCCCCCACAAGCATCGAGTAACTGAAGCTCATATAGGGAATTTGCCGTTAAATTCTCAATTTTAGTGTTAGTAGAAGCATTATTTATTGTCGTCCAAGTAGATGCTCCTTGCAATCTATAATTTAGCGTTAATGGAGCAACCCCATTCAACACTACGTTTGCAGATCCTGTAGATAATGGATTCCCCATAGAGTCTTCACAAACTACACCTATCGACGAAGATATAATAGGACCTGTAGATTGGTTGGTAATCGTTACTGTTGAGCCTGGAACATAATAGAAGTTTCCAAGACAAGTATCTATACGCATTCTTGTAGTGTAAGTTCCTACAGGAATATTATTAAATGTACCCGTAAAATTACTTGCAATTATAGTTCCTGAATTATCTAAAAGTTCAACCACATTAGTATATGAACCGTTGTAAACTCTGGCAGAGTTTATGGTTCCTCCTCCAGAACAAAAAGAAGTTGCTGTTGAGCTAAGTCTTTGGTCAAGCATTTGCGCTTGTGTTGGCGCAACTGTAAAGCTTCCAGTATAGGTAGTTCCACACGAAGAGTAAGAAACTGTATAATTTCCTGGTAGCATGTTAGACCAGCCATAATACTGTAGGTTTAATAATGTAGCATTCACACCAACATTTGAAGGCCCTGCAGTAATTGTTACAACCGCATTGTTTCGGTCTGGTAAATATCCGTCTATTTGCACTACTACTTGTGTTGTGCCTGTTTGGGTTAGTGCTGGTATTGATGCATTACACTCATATAATCTGTACTCACGAAACGTTAAATTTGGTGTTCCAAGCGTTGTTGGATTATTTACTGTATGAGTAAGCGTATGTCCGCACGCGTCAACATAGGTTACCGTATAATCACCTAATGGCAATTGTGGCGTTTGCCAACTTCCAGGATCGTTATAATTTGTTAAGCTATAAACAACAGCATTGGCAGCATTTCTAACAGTAACATTTATTGGAAAAGTCCAATAATAATCTTGCGCTGAATAGGACGAAATCGTCATTGTTTCACTCGGAGCACATCCTTGTGTTCTAACATTCGGATTTATATCTAAAAATTCCGGATAATCTGTCGATGCAAAATTAATAACATTTGTCGATGTCAATCCACAAGCATTCGTAGTTGTAATATGATAAATACCCGAAGAACTTTTTATTAAATCGAGGGTAGATCCGGTATAAAAACCATCAAACAATATCGCTCCAGAAGCATTAGTATCCCTGATTACCAATTTGGCTCCCAAAGGTAAAAATGTCGAAGGAGCAACAATAGATCCTGTAGAAGGAGACGAAGCATACCATAAATCTGCCGTGATTTTAAGAATACCTGTGCCATCATCACAAGCTTTACGTGGTTTTAAGTAAATATTAAACGCCGGTAAAGCAGCCGAAATAGTCCTTGTAAACGTTGAAAAATTTCCACAAGCATCTTTAACACGGATTTGATAAGTACCAAATGATGTAACATTCACAACATTACTCGATGAATATGAACTTAAAGCGTCGTCATATGCTGGATTATTGTTTAGAATTACTGAATATTGATATGGTGCATTTCCACCTGTAACACTATTAATAGTAAAAGTTCCACCTGCTGTAAAATTTGTACAAACGTTAGATATGCTAATATTTGCATCCGTTATTGGTACATAATTTTCTGCAACATTGATGTTTGATGTATTTGAATACACTACGCTATTATCTAACGAGCATACAAAACGCACTTGGTAATTAGCACTTGCCTGCAAGTTTGAAAACGTAAAAGGACTCGTAGGATTAACTGTTGATTGCAAAACGGATCCGTTCAGCAATAACTGTATCGTAATGTGATCCACCGTATTAAAGGTTGCTGTAATGCTTCCATTACCTGCACAACTATTAGGTACAGTTACGATTGAAGATTTAACACTTCCCGGATCATCACAACCGCTTTGCGAAAAAACGTTACTCGACACCAATAAAAGCAAAAATAACATCAAACTTTTGAGCTTGTTGTTAATTAGATAGGAACTTGGCCTTCTATTTGTATAACGATTGAATATCATTTTTTCCATCTGTAGTTGTTTTTAATTAAAAAAACTGATTGTTTTAAGCTCGTTAAAGCAACAGTGGGAGAATTTTTTACTTGTTGTATTGTAGGACAACCCCTATTTGACTCATTAAAAAGTTCTTCAGACAATTGCGTTCGAAATGAAGAATTTTTTTTGAGAACTGTTGCATTTAAATTGTCGATGCCAGTAGTTTTTAGAACAAAATCCATATTAGCAACGTATGTCGCATGCGATGGTCTTAAGAGAAAACTCTGGTGGGTGCAAACCTTCTCGTTCGCGCAATGAGCAACACTAGAAAAATGAACAAATGACACAAACATTAATAGCATTTGCCACTTGTTAAAGATTTTTAGATAGTTTTTTTGTTTCATTGTTTTTGGTTTTAAGTAAAGACACGCTTCACTTCATTAAAATGTTTTACCAATAATTAAAAATAACATAGACACAAAAAGCAAGCTTGTAGGCTTGTGCTTTTTAAAATAGTAGGATTTATTTTGGAGATATTGGGCATGAGATAGCGTACAAATAACTTCGCAGCTATATTCAATTTACTTTCATCATAATTGCATTTTTTTTAGAAAATGTTAATAATTTCACTTTCATATGCATTCAAGATTTAGAAAAAATAGTAGATTGGGCGATTTCTTTAAAATTCAAAGCTGGAAGACACTAATAAGAAAACTGAAAGTCTTCTTAAAGTATCAAAACTTTATAGGAACAAATATTGGCATTTTTTATACACACCTTAGACGACACAGGTAGTCATTTCTTAAAATAACTTACTTAAAAATATAATTTATTAACATTCAAATATTTACATAATTATTACGAGTAGGTATAAGGGACTTTTTCACGTTTTAGCTTAACATTTTTAGGTATTTTGGCTATATTTGCGAGACAAAATTTGTCTATCAGTTGTGCTTTTTTAAGAAATAGTTAATAATTTCGAACAAAGACTTTTTACCGTAATGGAAAATTATTTTAACGAAAAAAAAATAAAACGAAATGAATTTGGTAGAAAATTAATGTTCTCGTTTTTGGGTATATTCATCTTTTATAACTTATTGATGTTAACCCTAAAATTTTTTGGCGATTACAAATTTTCAATTGACCAGCCTACCGTTTTTTTTAGTTTAATCATCACCTCATACTTCTGTTTTCTCACCACTAGAAAAAAATATGATTTTTGGCCACTTTTTAAAATCATAACTGTTGGGTTATATATTCTCGTAACCTATTTGGCACTGGTAACAGCTCATAAATCAATGATTCCTTGCTTATTTTATGTGCCCATTATATTAATGAGAATGATGCAAGCACCATTGGTAAAAAACATAATACTTTCAATACTTACCTTAATATTTTGTTTTTTCGTTGAATCAATTTCTGAATTTTTTGAATTCTCACAACCAATGATCCTATCAGAGGAACAAAAAAAAACGCTAGAATATTTAAGTTATATCATTCAAGTTTTAACAGCCTACCTTTCTATGCTAATATTATATTATTATAATGTCTTAAATAAGATTGATAATATCATAGAAACCAAGGAAATGATTAAATTGCACAAAAATGAGCGCCCACAAACTACTGAGATGAATGCCATGCAGCAATTATTTGAAAAAATCGTTTCTTATATGGAAGAAAAACAGCCGTACACTGATCCAAATTTTTCAATTCAACTGCTGTCGCAAAAGCTCAAATCTAATCCTACCTACATTTCCAGAGCATTGAACCAAGAAGGCGGAAAGAATTTTCCAGAATTTATTCAAGAATACCGAATAAAAAAAGTTATTAAAGAAATTGAAGCTCGTAATGGAAGAACGCTTGAAGAATTATATAAAAGTGCGGGATTTAAACAACAAACAACCTTTAATCGACGATTTAAGGAACTCACAGGAAAAACACCGTCAGAATATGTACTGCATATAGAACAAAATGGACTTAATCATTTTACTTGATTAATTTTGATTGCTCAATAAAAAACCAACAACCATGAACTTCAATAAACATCTATATGATAAGCAACGTCAATTTGGACTTTACCTCGTTTGGTCGGTTTTAGCAGTAATTATATATTTTTTGGCGTTGTCATTGTACCTCCCAACAATTGGGTATAAATTGTTAGTGCCTATTGAACTTTTAGTATTCACGTTTATCGTCATCTCATACACAAGTTACATCATTTCAAAAACAAGTTTTGAGTTTAAAACCATTTACAGGATTATTACCATCTCAATTACAATTATCGTATTTATTTTCAGCTTATTTATCAGTCATGCATCAATTATAATCTATTTTTACTATATCCCAATAGTAATGTTAGTACTCATGCTAACTAATTTAAAAAGAGCAACGATAACGGCATTAACACTATTATTTTTATGCTACCTAACCCCCACAATATCAAAAATGTTAGGCATCGGAAAACCAATAATATATTCCGAAACTGATATCTTCCTAAATAAAATTCAAGACTATTCAATTTTAGGATTTGTAACATATTTTTCATTTCTAATCCTTTATTTCAGTAATCAATTTAATAAAATTCAAACTCAAATTGACCTAATTGGTGAAGATCAAATCGCAAAGGACACAGAATTTATTGAAAAATTGAACCTAAAAACAGATCTCTCAAAAGAAAAGGTGGAAGAGCTATCCCGAAACATAACCGATTACTTTTCTCAAAAAAAACCATTCAAAAACCCCGAATTCAACCTCTCTATTATGGCTAAAGATCTCAATACCAATACCAATTATCTTTCACGAGTATTGGCAGATGCCTTTGGTAAAAGTTTTCGAGACCTCGTAAACGAATATCGCGTCAATTACGTAGTTGAAAAATTTAATGAGTCAGCCCATAAAAAATTCACAATAGAACATCTATACATCGAAGCAGGTTTCGAACAACAATCAACATTTAACCGAGTATTTAAAAAGCATACCGGCTTCACACCATCTCAATATATAGATATGTTAGAAAAATAAACAATAAGAACAATATAAATGTTAAAATATTTTTTACTTTAGCAATTGTAACCAAAACAAAAAAATAAACTTATGGGAGTAATAAAAGAATTTAAAGAATTTGCATTAAAAGGAAACGTTATCGACCTCGCAATAGGAGTTGTGATTGGTGCCGCATTTAGTGCCATAGTAAAATCACTAGTAGATGATGTTATCACACCATTAATTTTAAATCCAGCCTTGGAAGCCGCCGGTGTAAAAGATATTGCATCGCTAGAATGGAACAGCGTTAAATACGGAAATTTCTTATCAAACGTAATTTCGTTTTTTGTCGTTGCCATCGTTTTATTTATGATTGTGAAAGGAATCAACTCTTTGCGTAAAAAAGAAGAAGCCGCTCCAGCAGCTCCACCAGCACCTTCTAATGAAGAAAAATTGTTAATGGAAATTCGCGACGCACTAAAAAACCGTCCTTAATACCGCTACATTATATATTCTAACCCAACCGTTCTACACATAGAGCGGTTTTTTTTTATTCATATAAAAAAATCCTCGAATATCAATTATATTTGCATCTGCAAAAGATATAGTTTCAAGTTTCAAGTTTTAATCTTATGAAATCTAAAATCATATATCTGAAATAAAAAATTCTAAATCCAAAACAGAAATCGCAAATGAAAGTTGCAGTTGTTGGCGCCACCGGAATGGTAGGCGAAGTAATGCTTCAAGTATTATCCGAAAGAAATTTTCCCGTAACCGAATTAATCCCAGTCGCATCCGAGAAATCTGTAGGAAAAGAAATTGAATTTCAAGGTAAAAAATACGCCGTAGTAAACCTCGAAACTGCCGTAAAAATGCAACCGAATATTGCTCTTTTTTCCGCCGGAGGCGAAACCTCTCTCGAATGGGCTCCAAAATTTGCCCAAGCCGGAACCACAGTAATCGACAATTCTTCCGCTTGGCGAATGAACCCTGACAACAAATTAGTTGTCCCGGAAATCAACGCCAACCAACTCTCAAAAACAGACAAAATCATTGCAAATCCCAACTGTTCTACCATCCAAATGGTTCTCGCATTGGCTCCTTTGCACAAAAAATATAAAATCAAGCGCATCATTGTTTCTACCTACCAATCCATCACAGGAACAGGCGTAAAAGCCGTTCAACAGCTTGAAAACGAATATGTTGGAAACAAAGGAGAAATGGCTTACAAATATCAAATTCACCAAAACGCCATCCCACAATGCGACGTTTTTGAGGATAACGGCTACACCAAAGAAGAAATGAAACTCGTGCGCGAAACCAAAAAAATCCTTTCGGACAACACCATCGCTGTAAGTGCAACAGCCGTTCGCGTGCCTATCGTTGGCGGACATAGCGAAGCCGTAAACGTTGAGTTTGAGCACGATTTCGACCTATCAGAAGTAAGAAAAATTTTACACGAAACCCAAGGCGTGACCATACAAGACAACACCGACACTTTCACCTATCCCATGCCGCTATATGCAAAAGGAAAAGATGATGTTTTTGTAGGAAGAATCCGTCGAGACGAATCGCAACCCAATACTCTCAACATGTGGATTGTAGCCGATAACCTTCGAAAAGGTGCCGCCACAAACACCGTTCAAATTGCCGAATACCTCGTCAAAAATAATTTAGTTTAAAACACAAAAACGGTTGAAATTTCAGCCGTTTTTTTTTGGACGTTCCCCAATTTAGCACCAACCTGCAAAATAGAAAGTAACTGCAAAAATTGGGTTGTTCCGAAGCTTCGGGATCCATTACAAGTCCTCGTTCGTCGTGCCTCCTCACTGTGGGCTTTTCATTGCAATCCCTAACACGAACCCTGCTACAATCCAAATATTTTCTTAATCCAGAAGCCTTTTCAAAAAAACATCCCTACATTTGCAATTCGTATGAAAAAAATTTCCATCATAAGTTTGTCCATCGCTGTTGTGCTGCTGTTTACCATAGCATTTCAGGCCATGCACGCTTTTGAGCATTCGCATCATCACGATGAAAACAATACGGAAACGGCTCTTCACCTTAAAAAAATTCAAGAAAAGCACCACAACCACGAAAAATGTTTTGTGTGCGAATTTGCATTTACAAATGCAGCATTGCCACAATTACAAACATTTACCACCATTAGGTTTATTGACATTACCAAACAGCCAAAAATCACACTCCCCGAAAAAATTTCTACTTTTTCAGGAACCCTTCCCTCCCATCGCGGTCCGCCGTCTTGCTGATAATTTAATTTTTTTAGAAAAACTTTTTTTACGACAATTCCATATTTGAATTTGTCGGCAATTATCATTTTTCAGACCCTGAAAATCATGCGCTTTTTTATTTTTTTAGGTTTCCTTTGCTTAGGAATACCAAGTATTTGTTTTGCACAATTTACGTTTTCCGGTATGGTTGTAAACGCACAAAACCAGCCATTACCAGGAAGTATAGTCACGTTTAGTCAATACCAAACGGTTACTGAAACTAACGGAAAATTCCAGTTTACCAATATTGCTTCAGGAAAATACCGTTTAGAAGTTTCGTTTATCGGCTACCAAAAAAAAGTGCAAAACATTGCCATCAATTCCAATCAAAATGTAAAAATCGTTTTAACTCCTGAAACAAAAATCCTCGAATCCGTCACAGTTACCGCAGAAAATCAACCGAAACAATTACAGCACAAAACTTCCACCAGTATTGAGGTTGTAACTGAAAATTTTCTGAAAAAAAATCTCAGCGGAAGCCTCATGCAAACCCTCGAAAGAGTTGGAGGTATCAGCACCATTGCCATAGGTTCCGGACAATCGAAACCCATCATTCGGGGTTTAGGATTTAACAGAGTGGTCGTGGCGGAAAACGGTGTCAAACACGAAAGCCAACAATGGGGTTCGGATCATGGACTGGAAATTGATCAATTTTCGGTCAATAAAATAAAAATTGTCAAAGGACCTTCATCTCTGGCATTTGGTTCAGATGCGATTGGTGGTGTAGTTGAAATTGAAAAAGCAAAAGCACCAGAAAAAAATACTTTTGGCGGAAATCTTGACCTCACGACCAAAACCAACAATGATTTGTATGGCGGATCTCTAAACCTTTTCGGTAGAAAAAATTCACTTTTTTTCGATGCCAGGATTACTTCAATGGATTATGCGGATTATAAAGTTCCCGTGGATTTTATCAACATTTATTCGTATCAAGCACCACTTTTTAAGAATAGAATGCGAAATACGGCCGGAAAAGAGCTCAATCTCCACTTTAATTTTGGAGTTATGAAAGACAATTTTTCGTCCATTTTTTATGTGAGTAATTTCAAAATGAAATCTGGACTTTTCGCTAATGCTCACGGCTTGGAACCTCGAAATGTGGACACGGATTTACACGATTTTTCTCCGCGAGACATTCAAAATCCGTATCAAGATGTGAATCATTTTAAAGTCATTAATCGAACCAAATTTACCTTTGAAAAACACCGTTTAGAACTGGAGTTGGGTTACCAAAATAACTTTCGGGAAGAATTTTCCGATTACATTCCGCATGGTTTTATGCCTTCAAATTATCCGGAAAATTTACGGTATCCAGAAACGCTGGAGCGAGGTTTCAGTAAAAATGTCTATTCGCTTAATGCCAAAGATATTTTTTCGGCTGGAAATCATCAAATCACAATGGGTTTCAACGGCGAACATCAAGATAATAATATCGATGGTTGGGGTTTTGTAATCCCAGAATTTGAACAAACTAATGCGGGAATTTTTGCCTTAGATCAGTTTAAAATCAATGAAAAATTATTGGTTAATGCAGGTATTCGGTATGATTTTGGGCAAATCACTACCGGAAATTATTTCGATTGGTTTGCTTCGCCAATTAATGATACCGAAGCATTTTTACAACGAGCAACCGCCTTGAAACGAAATTTCGGCAATATTTCTTGGGGAATTGGTGCTAATTATAATCTGGAAAATTTTAGCTACAGAATCAACGTAGGTAAAAGTTTTAGAATGCCGATTGCCAAAGAATTGGCTTCAAATGGTGTCAATTACCATCAATTTAGTTACGAATTAGGAAACGCTAACCTCAACCCAGAAGAAGCGTATCAATTTGACTTAGGCTTAACTTTTGAAAAAAATAATTTTTCCGCAGATTTGAGTCCGTTTTTTAATTATTTTACCAATTATATTTACCTCAACCCTACCGCAAATTTCGATTATTCCTACGGAGCCGGAAACCAGATTTACGAATATACCCAAAGTGAAGTGATGCAATATGGTGCGGAATTGAAGCTGAATTATCGCTTTACGCAAAATTATTCCGCAGAAATTATTGGCGAATATATTTATTCCGAACAATTATCTGGCGCAAAAAAGGGATTCACGTTGCCTTTTTCCCCTCCAGCTTCGGTACTATTTAATTTTTCTTATAACGGAAATTTAGGCAAAAACTTCCCGAATGCCTTTGCCGGAATCGATTTTAAATATGTTGCCGCTCAAAATCTCATCGTTCCACCTGAAAACAAAACTCCAGATTATCAATTGATTAACCTTCAATTTGGCACCGATTTTTTCTTGTCAAAACAAAAAATAGGCGTTTATTTTCAGGTTCAAAATTTACTCAACTCGAAGAATTTCAACCATACCAGTTTTTACCGTTTAATCGGTGTTCCCGAACCCGGACGCAATTTTGTAATGAATGTAAAAATTCCATTTTTATTTTAATCGATGATGAAAAAAGTCAACCTGTCTGTTTTTACAGCTGCAATTTTAGCGATACTTGTGATGTTCACGGTTTCGCTGAAACCTTTGCACGAGTTGACTGTACATCACTTCGAATACAATAAAATTTCCCCTAACAAAACGTTTGTGAGTGAAAAAGAACCGCATTGTCCTATTTGCGAATTGCAGGTTCATTATTTTGACCAATCATTTTACATTTTTGAACTAAAAAAAATTTCTTCGGAAATAAAAAAATCAATAACCCATTTCCACTTTGAGTATCTTGAAAAGAATGTTTATGCTAAAAAAGGACGAGCTCCTCCCTTGTTTTTCGACCCTTAGAAAATTCAATTAAAAAATTCAAAATCTTTATTTATAAAAAATGAAAAACACCACTAAATTTTTAGGAATATTCGCAGTCGTATTATCAACTTTTTTTGTCTCTTGTAGCAGCGATGACAATAATGATATGATTGCCAACAACATTGAGATAGATTTAACCGAAGTGGGTTCGGCAAATTCTGGACAAGCCACAGCAGGACAAGATTTACACTTGGAAGGCGAAATTTTGGCAAGTCAAAAAATTGCTACCGTTGTAGTTGAATTACATCATGAAACGGATACAAATGCTCCGGAAATTACGCAAACTTTCACCAATTATAATGGTCAATTAAATGCTACATTTCATGAACATATCTTGATTCCGGCGAATCAACCCGCTGGTCATTACCATTTGCATTTTACAGTTGTGGACCAAAATGGAAACAGCGAAAGTGTAGATCGTGACGTAGAAATCATTTCTGCTTCTGCTTTGTTTTCGGTTAATTTAACTGAATTTGGCCATGGAACTCCGGGAAATTATCATGGTCATCCGGGTCAGGATTTGCACATTGAAGGCGTTATTACATCAGTTAATCCAATTAGCACAATTTCTATCGAAATGCATCATGAAACTAACGCTTCAGCACCACATATTGAAGCAGTTTACACAGATTATGCCGGACAAACAAATGTGAATTTTCACAAACATTTGTTGATCCCTGCTAATCAGCCCACTGGTGATTACCACGTTCATTTCACGGTAAGTGACAATCAAGGGAACAGCCAGGAATTTGATTACGAATTTACAATTGAATAATGTTCAAAATAAATCGGTTGCTGGAAAATTTTCGGCAACCGATATTTTAAATTTAAAATTTTAATTATGAAAAAAATAAAAATCTTTTCGGCTTTAATTGCTGCGGTTATTTTAACAAATTGTAGTGGCAATGACGATGCTCAAGACACCACAAAACCAGTGATTAATTTAAATATTGAAAGCGGATTTCCTACGAGTTGTGCGGTGGTGCAACGTGGAAGCATTTTTCCGTTTAAAGCCCAATTTTCTGACAATGACCAATTGGGTTCCTATAGTATTGGGTTCCATTCTAATTTCGACCATCACTCACACGACACTGAAATTGACGCTTGTCCGCTTGATCCGGTTAAAACTGCTGTAAATGATTGGCGCGAAATTTTTACGTTTGACATTCCAGAAAATCTTCAAGAATATACTGCAACACACAATATTGAAATCCCGGATGACATTGACACCGGAGATTACCATGTGGAAATAAAAGTGACGGATGCAAACGGTTGGTCCACTTTGAAAGGAATCAGCATTAAAATTGTTGATTAATTTTAAAAACGTTTTTTATTTTTCTGAAAGCATATCGTTAAATTTGGTGAAATTTAAAATCAACACAATGAAAAAAGCAGTAATATTAATCATTACCGCAGCTGCATTTTTATCATGTAAAGAAGAAGTTGTGAAGCAGGAAAAAATAACGCTTAAATATCCGGAAACTAAAAAAGTGGATACGGTTAACAATTATTTTGGAACCGAAATCAAAGACCCTTATCGTTGGTTAGAAGACGACAAATCGGACGAAACCGGAGCTTGGGTAAAGGCACAAAACGAGGTGACTTTTGGGTATTTAGAAAAAATAAAATATCGAAACGATTTGAAAAAACGTTTGGAAAAATTGTGGAATTACGAAAAAATTTCCGCTCCTTGGAAAGAAGGTGATTTTACTTATTATTTTAAAAATGACGGTTTGCAAAATCAAGCGGTTTTGTATAGAAAAAACGCCAACGGCAAAGAAGAAATTTTCATCGACCCAAATACATTTTCTAAAGATGGAACCACCTCACTTTCTGGAATTGAATTTTCTAAAAATGGTGCCATTGCTGCCTATTCCATTTCCGAAGCTGGAAGTGATTGGAACAAAATTGTGATTATTGATGCCGTTTCAAAGGAAAAAATAGAAACTGAAATTAATGATGTAAAATTTAGTGGCATCGCTTGGTTTGGCAACGACGGATTTTATTATTCGAGTTATGACAAACCGACCGGAAGTCAACTTTCGGCAAAAACCGACCAACATAAATTGTATTACCACAAATTAGGTACTTCGCAAAAAGAGGACAAAGTTATTTTTGGGCAAAATGAAAAACGACGTTACGTTGGTGCCGGAGTTACCGAAGACAATCGATATTTAGTAATTTCTGCTGCAAATGCTACTTATGGAAACGAGTTGTATTTAAAAGATTTATCAGTTCCAAACAGTACAATCGTGAAAGTTGTCGATAATTTTAATAGCGATAATAGCGTAATTGACAATGTTGGCACAAAACTTTACATCAACACCGATTTGAACGCGCCAAATCAACGCATTGTCACGGTTGATGCCACAAATCCTGGTGTTGCCAACTGGAAAGACCTGATTCCTGAAACCGAAAACGTGCTTTCAGCCAATAAAGGTGGTGGATACATTTTTGCCCATTACATGAAAGATGCCGTTTCGCAAGTGAAACAATACGATTATAATGGGAAATTAGTTCGAGAGATTAAATTGCCGGGAATTGGTTCTGCTGGTGGTTTTGGAGGCAAAAAAGAAGACAAGGAACTATATTATTCGTTTACCAATTATACCACTCCGGGAACCATTTATAAATTTGACCCAAAAAGTGGAAATTCCAACGTTTATGCACAACCGAAAGTAGATTTTAACCCGAACGATTACGAAAGCAAACAGGTTTTTTACGCTTCGAAAGACGGTACAAAAGTACCGATGATTATTACCTACAAAAAAGGCATAGAATTGAATGGCAAAAACCCAACGATTTTGTATGCTTACGGAGGATTTAATGTGAGTTTAACGCCAGCTTTTTCAATATCCAATGCCGTTTGGTTAGAGCAAGGTGGTATTTATGCAGTACCCAATATTCGTGGTGGTGGAGAATATGGAAAAAAATGGCACGAAGGTGGCATTCAGCAGAAAAAGCAAAATGTTTTTGATGATTTTATCGCTGCCGCAGAATTTTTGATTAAAGAAAAATATACGTCTTCTGATTATTTAGCGATTAGAGGTGGATCAAACGGTGGCCTTTTAGTTGGAACCGTGATGACGCAAAAACCAGAGTTGATGAAAGTGGCTTTGCCAGCCGTTGGTGTTTTAGACATGTTAAGATACCATACTTTTACCGCAGGAGCTGGTTGGGCTTATGATTATGGAACTTCTGAAGATTCAAAAGAAATGTTTGATTATTTGTTGAAATATTCTCCGGTTCACAACGTAAAACAAGGAGTAAAATATCCTGCAACATTAGTAACTACGGGAGATCACGATGATCGAGTGGTTCCGGCACATAGTTTTAAATTTGCTGCAGAATTACAAGCGAAACAATCAGGCGACAATCCTGTTTTGATTAGAATTGAAACTAATGCAGGTCACGGAGCTGGAAAACCAGTTTCGAAAACCATTGAAGAAATTGCCGATATCATGGCGTTTACGCTGTACAATTTCGGTTATGGAGAATTACCGGTTGAGAAGTGATTCTACAACAAAAAACAATCCCGATTCAGTTGAGTCGGGATTGTTTTTATATTCCGAAACTAATTCTACCTTCGCTCCACCTACTATTTAAACTCAAAATTAAACAAAATTCTGCGAAAGTCTCCTTACCTCGCAGCAATCAAACTATTTTAAGTTATTGTATTCGATATAAAATATTTTGGAAAACGACTACTGTAATAGTGAAATAACAGCATTAATTTCTACAATGATTAAATCTTATCTATGATAAAAATTAGCCTGCAAGGTCAGGAGACTTTCGCAGAGCAAATTGCTATGAAAGAAAAATTTCGGAGAGTGTTGCGAACTTTATAACGGCAACATCGCCGAGACCTTCTGGCGCACCAACAGTGACAACATCAAACGTTCCTATGGTTATCAATACGATGCATTAAACAGGCTGAACAAAGCTTTTTACGCTAAAAATAATGGTATTACAAATGCTTATGATGAGGATATTTCTTATGATAAAAATGGGAATATTACCCGGTTAAACAGAAACGGTGCTAGAGACGCAGCTACAGGCATGATGATTGACGACCTCCAATACGGTTATTCCAACTCCAAACCCAACCAATTAGAGATAGTAGATGACAACGCAAGTCCTGAGGGATTTAAACCCGGGCCCAATACAGAAAATCGTTATCATTATGACGATAACGGCAACATGATAAGTGACCAAAACAAAGACATTACAAACATCAGCTACAACCATCTCAACTTACCAATTGCCATCACTTTTGGAAATGGGAATACTATTAAGTATCTTTACGATGCCGCCGGGACGAAGGTGAGAAAACAAGTAGGTGCCAATGGTGAAGAAACCACAACAGATTATATAACAGGTTATCAATATGTTGATGAAACTTTGCAGTTTTTTCCAACTACCGAAGGATATGTGAAAGTCATACCTTCAAGAACGGGATTTAGGTATCCTTATGTTTTTAATTATTTAGATCATTTAGGAAATGTAAGGATTTCCTATGGAGCTGATGGATTGATGCAAACCGCAACAATAATGGAAGAAAACCATTATTATCCGTTTGGGCTTAAACATAAAAATTATAATGTTGAAAAATACAAACACGAGTTGGACAACGAGTTTTTAATTTTAAACCCAACAGTTTCTACGGGGTATAATTATAAGTTCCAAGGTCAGGAGCGCCAAGACGAGTTGGGGCTTAACTGGGACAGCTTTAAGTGGCGTAATTATGACTATGCGATTGGGAGATTTATGAATATTGACCCTTTAGCAGAGGACTATAGCTATCAATCTCCATATGCTTTCGCTGAAAACAAAGTTATTGACCATTATGAACTTGAAGGGCTTGAGGGTGTTCCAGTAAATCCTATTAATAAATTTGGGAGTTATATAAAAAACAAGTTCGATATGGCTGTTTATGAAACTAATAGAGCAGTAAGCAGTGCTGTAAATAGAGTTTCAAATGCAATCAGTAGTTTGGAGATTGAACAAAAAGATGGATATAATTTATCTGGAAACAAAAGAGGCGTTGCAGGAAGCACAGGATTCTTCAATGAAGCGAAAGGTGCTATGGCAAGTGGGACTTTAGATGGTGAAACTTTGTCAACTTTGTCAGACCTTTACGGACCAGATTTTTCTGGAGTTCCAGAAGGAGCGCAATTTCTTGTTGACATATATCAAACTTTCTTTGAAGGTGGTGACAGTAGTTCTTCTTCAAGTTCTGGAAATAAAAAATCATCGCCGAACCCCAAAGAAAGCATAGGGACAACTTCAGAAAAAAGCGATATAATTGAAGTGAAAATACCTAAATCAACATTTTATATTAGCCCTAATTTAAAATCAGCGAATCATCATTTCAAAGATACTACTGTTAAGAAAATTGATTCAGCCAAAGTAGTTAATGATGCTAAAAGTAAACAAAATGAAGATGTTAAAAAATTTAATAAAAAGAATGGAACGAATTTTTAAGATAACTAAGTGTTTTTTAATTGCTCTAATTTTAATTTCTTGTCATACTAGTGGAAAAAAGGATTCAACTGAAATACATGAGGAGCATTTAAATAACAGTAAAATTTTATCGCATACTTTTCCAGATACTGTGAAAATAAATAAAGTTATTGAGGGTAGTCTACAATACGATGTTAACAATATCGGTTTTGACTCCGATTCGATAAGCAGTAGATTCTTAGAACTTCTGTTATCGACAAGTATTAATAAAGAATTAGCAGATTACAAGGATATTGACAGAAATCGTTTATTATCATTTGTTGATTCATTATCTGTCGGTAAATTTAAGTTTTATGCTGTTTTTGAAAAAAAAGGACAACAAACTCTTAACATAGCTATACGTGACTATATGTATTTAAAGCCAGATAAAAATACACCTTTAGATGAAGTAAAGTTAAGAACTAGTGATTGTCTATTTTCGAAAGAAGTTTATGTAATTGATTAATGTATGTCTGTAAAATTTAGTAATTTCCACAACCCCCGATAGCGTGGATTTGCAACCCGATAGCGCGGATTTACAATCCGTGCCCGCAATGAATTGAAAATCAAATAAATTAGGTATATATTTCATATATTTTAAAATAAATTTAAACGCCATGTCCACAAAAACAAACCCCGATAGCGCGGGCATAAATTAGATATCATTTTATTAGATTTATTTTGATGTAGATAATGGGCACGGATTGCAAATCCGCGCGATCGGATTTTTTTTCGTTCGCTATTAAAAAAACCTAATCATTCGACCTCGCAATTTGAAACAAAAAATCCTCGGAAATTAAATTTTTAATACTCCGGAGCCAATTCTATTTCGAGTCCGTTGAGTTCTTCCGTGATGTGGATTTGGCAACCCAATCGGCTATTATCTTTTACGTTAAAAGCTTCCGAAAGCATTGCTTCTTCATCGTCTTGCATTTCGGGCAAAGTGACGTCGTTTAAAACATAACATTGACACGAAGCACACATTGCCATGCCTCCACAAACGCCAATGGTTCCTTCTGGAGCTAATTCATAAGCACGAACGAGTTCCATGATGTTCATATTCATGTCCGTTGGGGCTTCCACTTGATGCGAATTCCCCTCGCGATCGATAATTTTTATTGTGATGTCCATATAAGTAATGAAAATTGAGAATCGAGAATCGGCTTTTAAAAAATCTTAAAACTTGAAACTATAATGTTGTTACTACTCTATTGCTTTTACTACGGCTTTTTCGGCTTCTTTTCTCGACCCATCAAATCCGTCAACACCTGAAACGGTGGTGTATTTCAACACATATTTTTTTCCGGGATTGAGTTTGTTGTAAACGCTTTGACACATTAGCGTTGCTTCATGGAAACCACACAAAATCAATTTTAATTTTCCGGGATAAGTGTTGACATCGCCAATGGCGTAAATCCCTTCGATGTTAGTTTGGTAATCGAGTGCATTGTTCACCTTTATGGCGTTTTTCTCAATTTCTAATCCCCAATTGGCGATGGCTCCCAACTTTGGCGTCAACCCAAAAAGCGGAATAAAATAATCGGTTTTGATGTTTCTGTGGGCTCCGTTTTCTTCAATGTCAATGGATTCGAGTTTTTCGGCTCCGTTTAATCCGGTTACTTCGGCTGGCGTGATTAGATTAATTTTTCCAGCGTGTTTGAGTTCTTGTACTTTTTCGACGGAATCTAAAGCGCCACGGAATTCATTTCTTCTGTGAATTAGGGTAACTTCGCTGGCTACATTTGCCAAAAAAATACTCCAATCCAAGGCTGAATCTCCTCCTCCGGCGATTACAATTTTTTTATCGCGGAAAAGTTCCGGGTTTTTTACAAAATATTCTACACCTTTATCTTCGTAAAATTCGATGTCTTCAATGATGGGTTTTCGGGGTTCGAAACTTCCCAAACCTCCCGCAATGGCAACGGCTTTGCAAGCGTGTTGTGTTCCTTTGTCGGTTGTTACTATAAAAGTACCGTCTTCTAACTTTTGGATGGTTTCGGCTTTTTCGTTTAGGGTAAATCCAGGTTGGAATTGCTTGATCTGTTCCATCAAATTATCGACCAAATCTCCTGCCAAGACCGATGGATAACCTGGAATGTCGAAAATTGGTTTTTTAGGATATAATTCTGCCAATTGCCCTCCGGGTTGTGGCAATGCATCGATGATGTGGCATTTTAATTTTAAAAGTCCGGCTTCGAAAACGGTAAAAAGTCCGGTTGGTCCGGCACCTATGATGAGAATATCTGTTTCAATCATTGTGTAAGGTTCAAGGTATTGGGTTCTGTGATTCAAAGGTCAGAGAAAGCACAATTTTTTTTTATGACATTTGTCACTTTATCTCAAAAAGTTATGATGAAAACGGGGTTGCGTGAGGGATTGCAGCGGCATCCTTTTATCAATTGCCCGGGATTTCAATCCTAGGGGAATTGATAAAAGATACAGCGGAAAGCCCGACCTTTGGCAAAAAAGTTTTCGGTAGAAAAAACTTTTTTGCCAAAGGGCACGCCCCAATTATTTTCATTTTAAGCTACGTTTACCACGGTTTCTATTTGTGGCGCGTATTTTTTTATGGTGGTTTCCACTCCGGCTTTCAACGTCATTTGGTTGACGCTGCAACCTACGCAAGCGCCTTCGAGACGCACTTTTACGTGCTTGTCGTTTTCGATGTCGATGAGTGAAATATTACCGCCGTCTGACTCGAGAAACGGTCGGATTTCGTCGAGCGCTTTTTGTACGTTTTGTTTGATTTCTTCTGATGTCATCTTCTAAATTTTTAGATTTTTAGACTTCTTAGATTTCTAGAGCAAGTCTAAAAGGTCTAAGAGGTCTAAGAAAGTCTTTATTTTTTAACTGCCGAACATCCTGCCATGGTTGTGATTTTCACGGCTTCGGATGGCGGGAGGTTTTCGTTTCGGGCAATGGTTTCGGACACTACATTTCTAGCGATTTCTTCGTACACTTTTTCGAGTGGTGATGCGGTTTGCAATGCTGCTGGTCGACCGTAATCTCCGGCTTCGCGAATGGATTGTACGATTGGGATTTCGCCTAAAAACGGTACTTCTAAATCTTGGGCTAAATTTTTCGCACCTTCTTGTCCGAAAATGTAATATTTGTTATTTGGCAATTCTTCTGGTGTGAAATACGCCATATTTTCGATGATGCCTAAAACGGGAACTTTAATGGCGTCACTTTGGAACATCGCCACTCCTTTTTTGGCATCGGCAAGAGCGACGGCTTGAGGCGTGGAAACGATTACGGCTCCAGTGATGGGCAACGATTGTACGATGGAAAGGTGAATATCTCCGGTTCCTGGTGGCAAATCGATTAACATAAAATCGAGTTCGCCCCAATCTGCATCAAAAATCATTTGGTTCAACGCTTTTGAAGCCATTGGTCCTCTCCAAATTACAGCTTGACTTGGAGATGTGAAAAACCCGATGGAAAGAATTTTAATTTCATAACTTTCAATGGGTTTCATTTTCGATTTGCCGTCAACGTTTACAGAAATTGGCTTTTCGTTTTCTACGTCGAACATAATGGGCATTGAAGGTCCGTAAATATCGGCATCTAAAACCCCAACGCTAAATCCCATTCGGGCTAAAGTTACGGCAAGATTGGCGGTTGTGGTTGATTTTCCAACGCCTCCTTTTCCTGAAGCTACCGCAATAATATTTTTGATTCCGGGAATGGTTTTTCCTTTGATTTCCGTAGGAGTTTCGGGCGTTTCTACTTTGATGTTTACTTTTATTTTGGCTTCCGCCGAAATTTTTTCTTGAATGGTTTTGATGATATCAGCTTCTGCTCTTTTGCGAATGTGCATAGCTGGTGTTGACATTATCAATTCTACCACCACTTCGTCACCAAAAGTTAATACGTTTTGAACGGCTCCGCTTTCTACCATATTTTTTCCTTCGCCAGCAATAGTAATGGTTTCTAATGCTTTGAGGACTTCTTTTCTGTCGATTTTCATTTTTGTATTTCGCTCTTTTTCAAGTCTTTAAATTAGACTGATTTTAAATTGCAAAGATAGTATGAAAACTTAATAAAGTAAAGTTAATAGATTGAAAAAGTTTATGACCCGATAGTTTTCTAGGAATGCAAATTTTTAAAGTTGGTTGGCTGAAATTAAATTGATTTTAAATGTGGTCAACTGAATTTGAAGGTTATTTTTCAAAGCATCGTATTGTGAAGAAAGCAGTTGATTTTTTACCGCAATAAAAACCACGGCTTCTATCAATCCGCTGCTGAATTTTGACTGCGAAGTTCTAAAAGATTCTTGTGCATATTTGAGCGTGTTTTCAATGCTTGGTACTAATTGTTCGTATTGTTGTTTTTTTAATTTTTCAATTTCAATGGTTCGCGCCACTTTTATTTTTTCGTTTTCCGAAAGTACTTTTAAACGTTCTGTGTTAATTTTGGCGGCAGCAATTTGTCTATTTTTTCTAAATCCTGTAAATACTGGGATGTCGAGCTGCAACCCAACCTGTTGGTTTTTATTATCGGTAAATTGTTGATTGAAACTAGGTATATTGATATTCGGCTGGTTAATTGGCGTGGAATAAAAGGTGGACCAACCGTAAAATCCGCGAAGCGACGGCAAATTAAAACCACGTTCCACAGCCCATTCTTTTTTTGCCATTTCAAAGGTAAGATTCGCTACTTCAATTTTTGGATTTTCCGAAACCGGAACTACTTCAACTGGAGCAATCTCCATTTGCAACTGAATTTTTGCCACCTCATCATTTCGATTCATCAACTGAAACAATTCTTTTTTTAGAGTTTCAAATAATTGTTCGGCTTCTAAAAGACGTTTTTGATCTTGGGAAAAACTAAACTGAATGTCGTACAAATCGCTTTGGGCTTTGTTACCAATTTGTACTTCTTTTTCAATTCTTTGCAAATTAAAGGTAGAATTTTGCAATTGTTCTTTTTGGATTTTCACCAATTCCTGCGAAAAAAGCGCGTCGAAATATTTTTGCAAAACCTGCATTTTATAGTCGTTTTCGATCACGGCTTTATCGGCTTTCGCCAAATCAATCGCCAGTTTGTTTCTTTTGGCCAATGCCAATGATGAAAAATCGAGTAAATTGCTGTTGCCATTTAAATAAAAATTATCCCATTGAATATCAGAACTCACACGGTTATTGGTGGCAGGATCAATCGTAGAACCGAAATTATAGCTATGATTTCCGGTAAGCGACACATTTGGAACCAATTCCAGCAAGGGATGTGTATAATTTTTTTTGGCTTGTTCGATGGCTAATTGACCGGCTTTTATTTCTAAACTATTTTGCATGGCAACATTGACACATTCTTGCAATGACCAGGTTTTTTCCTGGCCAATTGCAAAAAAGTTCTGAACTGTAACCAAACAGCAAATTATTTTTTTGATGGAAAGTGACATTTTTTAACTAATGATTTTTGTAAAAAATTACTCGTATTTGAGATATTTTAACACCTGAACTTTAGTGGCTTGAAACGCTCTGGAAAGTACCACGATTAGCGTTAACAACATTAATCCTAAAAAACCAACAATAAATGGAATTACAGAAATCTCGATTCTGTAAGCGAAATTTTCTAACCATTTACTTAGCAAAACATAAATAGGGACGACGGCAAGGATAAATCCAATCACGCAAAACACGATGTATTGTACCGAAAGTTCTTTGAGCAACGTTTTGGTTTCGGCTCCTAAAGTTTTTCTAATTGCAATGTCTTTCATTTTTCTTTGAATGGAATAGGACGCCAAAGCGAACAGTCCAAAAAGTGCGATTAAAATGACCACGAAGTTCAGCAAGCTGAACAAATTGCGCTGTTTGACATAACTTTCGTAAGTTCTGGCGAAACTTTTATCGACAAAATCGTATTGCAAAGGATATTCCGGATCGACTTTTTCACCCCAAAAATCTTCAATGTTGGCGATGGTTTCCGGCATATTTTCAGTATCGATTTTTACATAAATTGAATTTAGATTATATGACATCCAATCGATGGTTTTAAAATGAAAAAATACCATTGGCGGGATTTCGGCTTGCGGACCATACATGTGAAAATCTTTAACAACACCTACAATTTTGAGTTTGTTTTCGTTCCAATCTACCTCTTTTCCCACCGGATTTTTTTCACCCATCATTTTGGCCGCAGTTTCGTTGATCATCATGGAATTGAGGGTATCCGAAGCAAATTTTTCTGACAAAAACCTCCCCGAAGCCAGTTTTATTCCCAAAACTTCCGGCATTTCAAAATCCATCGCCATATTTTGCCCTTGAATATTGATTTCTTTGTACCTAAAACTTGATGACGAACCTGAACCATTCCCGATACTAAAAGCACCCGCGGAAACAGATTGAACCCCTTTAATTTTCTGCATTTCTTGCTTGATGGTATGATAGCGGGAATAAATGATGTCAGCGGAACTCTCATCGGGCTTTCTATAAAAAATATTCAATACTTGTTCGCCTTGAAAACCTAAATCTTTTTTGGTTAAAAAATCGACTTGTTCAAATACAATGTACGAACCCACAATAAAAAACGTGGCGATGGCAAACTGCAAAACCAACATCGAATTTCTAAGCCAAATTCCGCTTTTGCTTCTTCCGAAATTGCCTTTTAAAACTTTCAACGATTCAAAATTAGATACGTACATTGCTGGAAAAATTCCCGAAACAATCACCACAATAATAAAAATGATGATTAATTGAATGAAAAATTCACTGCCAAATAAAACTAATTTTTTATTGAGGAAATCATTGTAATACGGAAGTGAAAGCTCTACAATTAACAAGGCTAACAAAATGGCAAACAAAGTAGTCATAACAGTTTCGAAGATAAATTGATACACAATATTTTTCTTCGAAGCGCCTAAAATTTTTCTAACTCCAACTTCTTTTGCACGTTTTACCGCATTGGCTGTGGCAAGATTAACATAATTAACAATCGATAAAACCAAAATTAAAATACTCAATCCCATCATGATTAAAAGAAATTGGTAATTTCCTCTGCCTTCCGGATAACCGTTGGTTACCGAATGTAATCTGGCGGTTGCCAAAGGTTCTAAAATCGGAGTAATCCTGCCGTACTTTTTAATATAATTTTCTGGCGAAAGTCCTTCTTCTTTTGCCCAAACTTTGATGCTATTTTCAAAAAAAAGATTGCTGATTTTTTGTTTCACCAAATCCGCCTGATTGGGATTCTTTAATTTCACCAGTAAACCGTAACTGTAATTTCCCCAGTTATCTGGACCTTCTTTTTTGATGAATTCATCAATTAAATTGGTCACTACTTCTGGAGCATAAGATGATTTCGATGGAATTTTATAGACACCTTTTACCACTAATTTTCTTCCGGAATATTCAACTGTTTTGCCAATGGGATTTTCTTTGCCAAAAAGTTGCGCAGCAGCTTCTTGTGACAATGCAATTGACGTTTTGTCTTGTAGCGCATTTTCGCGACTTCCTTGCGTAAATTCGAATGGAAAATACCTGAAAAAAGTATTTTGTGCGTCTAAAATGGCTAGTTGCGCTTTTTTGCCATTGTACTTTATAACTTCATTAAAATAATAATTTCGGGTGTAGCAATGACTTTCTAATTCTTTGAAACTTCCCAAATGCCAATCTAATGCGGCAACATTGGTATTCCAAAACATTCCCGGAGAAACTTCGTTTACTACCTGAAAAACGTGGTCTTTTTCGGGATTCCACGCGTTGTATTCGTGTTCGTCATTCCAGTACAAAATTCCGAAAATCACACCTGATATTCCCAAACTCAAACCTAAGACATTCAGAGCCGTAAACAGCTTGTTGGTTTTAATTTGGTGCAAATAAATTTTTAGCCAGTTTTTAAACATTTGATTTTTTGATTTGATGATTGAAACTTTATTTAGCTGATGAGGCTTTTTTTATTTTTTTGTAACCGAACCCGAAGAACTTTTTTCAGCATTCACTTGTTTTGGATTTCCTTTGTAATCAACTGAAGCACTTGAAGACGCTTTTGCATCGAGATTTTCTGTTACAAAAACATCCACGTCTGCAGAACTACTGGCTTCAATTTTGGCATTTTGCACTTGCAAATTATCGGCATTAACATCTGCAGAACTGCTGGCTTTTACATACAATTCTGTCGCTTTTCCGGAAATATCAGCATCGGCAGAACTGCTGGCTTGAATATTTATTTTTTCGGTATCCACCTGCAAATTCGCATCAGCACTTGACGAAATATCAACGTGAATTACTTTGCTAGAAAAATTTCCAGAAATACTTCCGCTTGATGACGCATCAATAGAAAATTCATTGGCAGAAACCGGCTTTTCTACTTTTATTGATCCTGAGGAACTGGCTTTAAAACCATCTACATTTGGTGCGGAAACCCAAACTTTTAAAACTTTGAAATTGACGTTATTGTTCCAATTTCTATTTCTTCGTTTGCGTTTTTTATCATCGCTACCAATTTGAACACTATTGGCATCGATAAATACTTTAAGTGTATTGCCTTCCATTTCAGTTTTAATCATTTTCAATTTTTCATTGTCATCCGTTTCCACCTTGATGCTTTGCGTAGCACTTGGCGTGTAAAAAAGTTCAATTCCTTGTGACACTTTTATTTTAGAAAAATTTCCAACGGTACGGTTTTCAGAAACTTGCGCAGTAGCGATTGTTGCTGTGATTAAGATGAGGGTGTAAAAAATAAATCGGATCATGATATTTAATTTTGCGGGATTATTATTCGTATTTAAGATATTGTAAAACATTGACTTTGGTAGCATTAAACGCATTTGACAATACCACAAAAAGCGTGGCAATCATCAAAATTAAAAAACCTAATACAAACGGTACAACAGAAATTTCAATGCGGTACACAAAATTTTCAAGCCATTTGTTGAGCAAAATATACACCGGAATTACGGCGATGATAAAACCAGTTACGCAAAACCAAATGTATTGTTTGGAAAGATTTTGCAACAGCGATTTGGTTTCCGCTCCAAGTGTTTTCCGGATGGCGATTTCCTTCATTCGTCTTTGAATTGAGTACGAAGAAATGGCAAATAAACCGAACAACGCAATCAGAATTACAACGATGTTTAAGAGGGAAAACAAATTGCGTTGGTACACATAATTTTGATAAGACCTGGCAAAACTTTTATCGGCAAAATCATATTGAAACGGAAATTCGGGATCTACTTTGGTTTTCCACAAAGTTTCGGTTTTTGCCAAAACTTCTTCGATTTTTCCCGCTTCTACCTCTAAATAAATGGTATTGGCATTGAGAATCATCCAGGGAATCGTTTTGGGATGAAAAAAGGTCATCGGCGGAATTTCCTCTTGAGGTCCATTGATGTGAAAATCTTTGACAACACCCACAATTTTCAACATTTTGTCGTTCCAACGAATTTCTTTTCCAATAGGATTTTTTTCCTTCATCAACCTCACCGCGGTTTCATTGAGTATCACACTTGAAACGGTATCTAACGCAAATTGTGACGAAAAATACCTGCCTTCTTTTATTTTTATTTTCATCATTTCGAGCATGCCAAAATCAATCAGCATATTTTTGCTTTGCACAGAATGAACGCCATACTCAAAACTCGAGGAAGCTCCAACATTGTTTCCAAAGGAAAAAGAACCTGCCGAAACGGTTTTCACACCGTCAATTTGCAACAATTGTTCTTTGGTACTAAAATATTTTTGGGCTACGGTTTTTTCAAAATCAGGGTCAATCAAGTAGTCATAATTATTGTTGTACACAATTTGCAAAATTTGCTCACCATTAAAACCCAAATCTTTTTTCATCACAAAATCAATTTGCTGGTACACAATATAAGAACCTACCATAAAAAATGTGGCGATGGCAAACTGCAAAACGAGCATGAAGTTTCGGGTGAAAGTACCCTTTTTGCTTCGCGAATAATTTCCTTTTAAAACTTTTATCGTTTGAAAATTAGCCACATAAATCGCCGGTAGCATTCCTGCTAAAACAATAACCACCACGAAAATTAATACCAATTGCCCATAAAACTGACTACCTTCAATCACTAAATTTTTGCCTAAAAAATCATTGTAGTATGGCAAAGTCAATTCTACTAACAATAAAGCAAAAAATATGGCAATACCTGTAATAATCGCCGTTTCAAATAAAAACTGTGAAACGATGTTGGATTTTGTAGCGCCAAAAATTTTGCGAACGCCAACTTCTTTAGCGCGTTTTACTGCATTTGCGGTAGCAAGATTGATGTAATTTACAATCGACAAAATTAAAATCAGCACCGAAATTCCTACCATAATCATCAAAAACTGATAATTTCCGGCGTGTTCCGGCAAGGCTTCCACGGAAGAATCTAACCTTAATTGCGACAATGGTTGTAGCTTAATCGAAAATTGATTTTCCTTTCTTTTTTTCCATTCTTCAATCGAAACACCTTCGGCTTTGGCGCGTTTTACGTCGCGGTTTTCAAAAACAATTTGTGTCATTTTTTGTTCAACTGCTTGTTTTTGCTCCGTATTTTTTAATTTAATCAGCAATCCATAATTAAAATTCCCCCAATTATTGACGTCATCGGTAAGGCGTTTTTCCATGTTATTAATTACCACTTGTGGTTTTAACATAGTATTGCCCGGAATTTTGTAAACACCTCTTATCAAGTAATTTTTATCTCTAAAAAGAATTGTTTTACCTAAAGGATTTTTCTCGCCAAAAAAAGCTTTTGCCAAGTCTTCCCGAAGCGCCACACTATTTTCGTCTTGCAAAGCCGTTTTCGAATTTCCGTGTGTAAACGGAAACGGAAACATCTCGAAAAAATCTTTTTGAGCCGCAATTACTTTGGCAATAGTCCTTTTATTACCGCTTTGCAACACATTTTCATCATACCAATTTTCAAAATAGCAATACGACTCAATCTCCGGGAAATTTTTCTCAAAATATGGCACAAAACCAGATACGTTCGAAGCCCAAACAAATTCATCAGCAATGGTCGAAACCGAAACGTACACCTTATCTTTATCAGGATTCCAACTCTCGTAGGAATGTTCGTCATTCCAGTACAAAATGGCAAAAATGATTCCGGCAATCCCAATTCCCAAACCCAAAATATTCAGTATGGCGAAAATCTTGTGATTTTTAAAGTGGTGAATAAAAAGCCTTGCCCAATTTTTTATCATGGTGCTATGAATTTGAAATTAACACATCTACATTTCGGCTATTCATTTTTTCCGAAAGAATCATTCCATCTTTCATAAAAATAGTTTTTTGCGAAAATGAAGCATCGTAATCAGAATGTGTTACCATTAAAATTGTGGCTCCATTGGCGTGCAAATCCGTCAACAATTCCATCACATCGTTTCCGTTTTTACTGTCAAGATTTCCAGTAGGTTCATCGGCAAGGATTATTTTTGGGTCGTTAATCAAGGCTCTTGCCACGGCAACACGCTGTTGTTGACCTCCCGAAAGTTGCTGCGGAAAATGTTTCAACCTGTGTGAAATGGCCAAACGTTCGGCGATGGCTTCTACTTTTTTCTTGCGTTCGCTTGCCGAAACTTTGTTGTAAATCAGCGGTAATTCGATGTTATCATACACCGAAAGTTCATCGATTAAATTAAAATTTTGAAACACAAAGCCGATATTTTGCTTACGCAATTTCGATTTTTCTTTCTCGCTTAACTTTGTAGTTTCCTGATTTAAAAGCTGGTAACTTCCGCCATTAGTATCGTCTAAAAGCCCAACGATGTTAAGCAAAGTTGATTTTCCACAACCCGAAGCTCCCATAATCGTCACAAATTCGCCTTCATTTACCGTAAGCGAAACTTCGTTTAATGCTTTGGTCTCTACTTCTTCCGCTCTAAAAATTTTGCTTAAATTTTCAATTTTGATCATGATATTATTCGTTTTTTGATGATTGATTGCTAATTATTGTTCCGTCCATTGGCTAAAATACGAGCCTTTTGCGCTTTTGCCAACGAATTTTAGATGATAGGTTTTATTTTTTTCTAAAGAAATAATGACCATGTCTTTTTGGCTTTCGCCAAATTTTTTCTGGTAAAGATTTCCCTTGGTTTCCACATCTTCCAAAATGACTTCAATTTCGCCTTTTTTCAGTTGGATATTGATGGCAAAATGTGTGTCGATATTTTCCGTTGGCATTAAAACAGCAAAACTTTCGCCTGAATAATCAAAAAATGACGCTGTAGTGTAAGAATTTCCGTTTTTATTTGCCCAAGATTTATCCGTAACCGTTTGAGAAAAATGAGTGCCATTACTCTGGAGATGAGCATTTTGATGATCCTTAATTTTTTGTGCCGAAACAGTAAAAAAGGTGAACAACAATGTTGTAATTGCGATTATTTTTTTCATTTTATTCTAAATTGATTTGTTCTATTTTTTCGTAATCTTTATAGTTTGATGTGATGACTTTTTCACCAGGTTTTAGTCCTTCCAAAATTTCATAATACAAAGGATTTTCATTCCCGATTTTTATATTTCTGCGTTCGGCAACATTGTCTTTTACCACAAAAATCCATTTCCCTGAAGTGGTTTCGTAAAAACTACCTTTCGATAAAACGGTGGTTTTTTTCTTCCCGGATAAAATCAGTCGAACGCCAAAACTCAAACCTTGTCTCAAATCGAGATCTTTATTTTCGAGGAAATTCAGTTCTACTAAAAAACGACCTTCTTTCACTTCCGGAATTACTTTTTGCACTTCCACCTCTACTGATTTTCCTTGATGCTCGATTACACCTTTTTGTCCCACCGAAATTTTTTCTAAATAAAACTCATCCACATTGGCGAGTAGTTTATAACCTTTCATTACATCAATTTTTCCGATGCTTTCTCCTGCCGTATAATTTTTTCCTAACACAGGTTCAAAAGAAGACAAACGCCCGGAAAGAGGTGCAACCACAAGGAAATTTTTTTTGTTACTACGTAAAATTTCCAAACTTTTCTGCATAATTCCTTGCGATTGATTGATTTGCGAAATCAAAATTTGGTTGGCTTGTTTTTCCTTTTGAATACTTTGCTGAATGATATTTTTTCGTTCTTTTTGAAAGCGGAAATTTTCCTTGGTTTTTTCCCACTCATTTTTACTCAAAATTTCCTCTTTAAACAATTTTTCATTTAAATCATACAAATTTTTAGCATCAGTATAATCGTGTTCAATTGCCACCAAATCTTTCGCTAAATTCAATTCCTGCGTTCGCAAATCGAGTTTTGATTTATTCAAATTGTTGATTTGCTCAATCATCGCGGTTTCCTGATTCATGTAACTTAATTCGGTATTTGGATTGTAAAGCCTTGCTAAGGGTTGGTCTTTTTGTACAAAATCACCATTCCCTACAAAAATTTCCTGAATTGACCCGCCTTCAACCACGTTCAACAGCATTGAATTTAACGGTTCCACTTTCGCTTGAAACACAATAAAATCTTCAAAATAATTATTTTCCACTGTTTTAATTGAAATTTCTTCGCGTTTTACCGTCAAACTTCTTTTTTTGGTAATCGAGCTAAAAACGAAATAGCCGAAAAGCAAAAAAACTGGAATGCCAATCAATAAATATTTATTTTTTCTACTTTTACGAGGAACAACTGTGTCCATTTTATAAATCTTTGTAAGAATAATACGAATTTTTGTGCCAAAGCTTTAAAAAATTTAATAAACTGATTTATAGCATCTTATGGTTTTTAACAAAAATTACAACTGTCCGAAAATGAACACTTTTTGTCCGAAAGCGAACAATCATGAAAAAGACCAATGCCCACATTTTAATCATTGACGATCAGGAAGATATTCTTTTTGCCTCGAAAATGATTTTGAAAAAACATTTCGAACACATTTTTACCCTTAATCATCCGAGAAAAGCGTTAGAAATTTTGTCGGAAAATAAAATTGATGTGGTGTTACTCGACATGAATTACAGAATTGGTTTTGAAGATGGTCGTGAAGGCATTTATTTACTGAAGGAAATCAAAACTTTTTCGCCTTCGACTGTTGTAATTTTAATGACGGCTTTTGGCAAAGTGGAAACTGCGGTTGAAGGTTTAAAATCAGGCGCTTTCGATTATATTTTAAAACCTTGGGATAACGAAAAGCTGATAAACGTTGTAAAATCAGCGGTTGAAGCTGCAAGAAAATTGGAGAAAAAACAAAAAATCCACGCTGAGAATTTTTCGGAAAATCAAATTTTTATTGGCGAATCTTCGAGTATTCAAAAAGCATTTAGTTTAGCAGAAAAAGTGGCAAAAACTGATGCAAATGTTTTAATTTTAGGCGAAAATGGAACCGGAAAATCAATATTGGCACAATTCATCCACGAAAAATCCAACCGAAAAAAAGCAGCATTTGTTCACGTAGATTTGGGTTCGTTGAGTGAAAATTTATTTGAAAGTGAACTCTTTGGTTATGCAAAAGGTGCTTTTACCGATGCCAAAACTGATACCGCTGGAAGATTTGAAGCTGCCAATAACGGCACCATTTTTTTAGACGAAATAGGAAACGTACCTTTTCATTTGCAATCAAAATTATTACAAGTTATTCAAAATAAATCAGTTATAAGATTAGGAGAAACAAAACCACGACCAATAAACGTAAGGATCATTACCGCAACTAACGCTGTCTTAACTGATGAAATTTCGCGAAAAAATTTCAGAGAAGATTTATTTTACAGGATTAATACCTTGGAAATTAAGTTGCCTTCGCTTGCAGAACGAAAAGAGGATATTTTGCCAATGGCGAAATTTTTACTACAAAAAATGGTTCAGAAATATGAAAGGACTGAACTAAAATTTGCTGCAGAATGTTTGCCACTAATGCAACAATATCCTTGGAAAGGTAACATTCGCGAAATGGAAAATAAAATTGAACGCGCCGTAATTTTAGCCGAAAACCAGATTGAAGCTGAAGATTTAGACTTAAAAATAACCCGAGAAGACACAGAAATAGAAGGTCAATTACTGGCAATGGAAAAAATTGCCATAGAAAAAATATTGCAGAAACACCATTTTAACATCAGCAAATCCGCAGAAGAATTAGGACTTTCTCGTGCGGCTTTGTACCGCAGAATGGAAAAATTTGACCTTAAAAATTAATCATGAAACTGAGTATTTATCAAAATATTTTTTTGCAAATTGTAGCCGTTCTCGCTGCTATTTCCATTTCTGGAATTGCATTTTTCAATAACTTAATTTATACGGCTTTATTTTTTGCGTTACTCACAATTTTATTGCTAATTGCTTTATTTTCAAAAATTAACAATACATTTTATTTCTACGAAAAAACCATTAATGCCATTTTAAACAATGATTTCACGGCAGATTTCAATCAAAAATCACAGTCCGGAAATTATCGGTTATTGTTCACACTTTACAATCGATTAAAAGAAAAACAGCACGACCAGGTGTCGCGCGATCTCATTTACCGTTCCATTTTAAACAACATTGAAACCGGAGTTTTGATTCTTCAAAAAGACCAAGACGATTGGAAAGTATTTTTGATGAACGATTATTTTTCGGAGCATTTTCAAGTGCCAAAAGTATCGCGCTGGCATTATTTGCAGAAACAATTTCCAGCTTTTTGCGAAAAAATTGAAGGCTTAGATTTTGGCGAAATAAAAACCACGGTTCAGATAAAGTTTGACCATCAAGAAGCCCAAAACTATATGTTACAGGCCTCAACAACCACGGCTTATCAAAAAGAATACTACGTGATCATGGTAGATTCGATTCAAAAGGTAATTGAGAAAAAAGAAAAAGAAGCTTGGGTAAATTTAATGAAAGTAATTTCGCACGAATTATTAAATTCTATCACGCCAATTCGTTCGCTTACGCAAAATTTACACGAGTTAGTTCAACAGGAAAATTTACAACCAGACGACCTGAGTGACATTCGAGAAAGCGTAGAAACCATCATCAAGCGAAGCAATCATTTACAAAATTTTGTAGAAAGTTACCGAAAACTGGCGATGTTGCCCAACCCCGAAAAAAAACGAATTGAGATGAATTCCCTCATCAATTCTTCGTTGAAATTAATGGAAACTTCGTTTGCCGCAGAACATATTGTGGTAGAAAACAAACTTGATTTTAAACTGTATATTTTTGCGGACGAAACCCAGATGGAGCAAGTATTTATCAATCTTTTTACCAATAGTATTTATGCTTTGCAAGGCAGTGAAAACAAAAAAATTGTGGTAAATGCTGAACTTAAAAACAATCGGGTTTTGATTTCGATTACGGATTTTGGAAACGGAATTGAAAAAGAAATACAGGATAAAATTTTTCTTCCGTTTTTTACCACCCGAAAAGATGGCGCGGGAATTGGGCTTACTTTATCTAAAAATATTGTGGAAGCTCACGGCGGTTATCTTCAATGTAAATTTGAAGAAGGGAAAACGGTTTTTACTATTTCATTACTTCACTAAAGGCAAGTATTTCGATGGATCCCAAAAAATTTCGGCGAAATTTACAATCTGATTATTTTGCACCAAAATCCCTTCGTTTTCCAGCAGTTGTTGCATTAAATTGGTGCCGTCAAAGTGATGTTTGCCAGATAACATTCCGTTTCGATTGACCACACGATGTGCCGGAATTTCAGTTTTTTTCGAAGCATTCATGGCCCAACCTACCATTCTGGCAGAACCTCGAGAACCTAAATAGTTGGCAATGGCGCCGTAACTCGTGGCTCTTCCGAAGGGAATTTGCACCACAACTTCGTACACGCGCTCGAAAAAATTTTCTTCTTTCATCAGCAAAAGTTAATTGCGGAAAATTTTAATCAAATTGACTAAAGCTACAATTCCCGTAATCGTTCCTAAAAAATAATTGAGGTTTCGCATCATCCATTCGGTTTTATGTTCAATTTTTTTGAAGAAAATAATATAAAGGTAAAAAACCGCAAATGATCCCACGGTTACTCCTATTACGAATAAAAAATTGTTCAATGGAGCAAAAATAATATGCTTGTTATTCGCCAAACTCACACTGACAAACACAAAATATGGAATTGGGAAAAAGTTTAAAGCCGAGAGCAACATTCCTAAGAAAAATCGTCCCACTTTAGTACGAACCTTCGGCTCTTCTTCGCTTTTAAGTTTTGGTTTTTTGGCGATGAAAAAAAAGTAAATCGTCAATAAAGAAAATAAAACAAGCCCAATTTCTTGCAACATCATAATTAAATCGGGCTTGCTGTTGATGAGTTTTGCAAATGCAACCGCAATGTAAGCCTGAATAAAAATAATTACCAAAGCTCCAGCGGTAAAAACCAAAGCCCGAGTTTTCCCATCCCGAACACTGGTTTTCGCAGCCGTCATGTTGATCAGGCCGGGAAGTGCAATTCCGATACTGGAGAACAAAACACCCCACAAAAAAGCCATCACAAACACCATATTACTTAATTTTAAATTTAATATAAGTTATGGCTTTATCTTTTTCTAAATACTGTTTTTCATAAAAAGTTTGAATGCTGGTTACCACCTCCGGACTTCCTTCGTTATGGTAAACATTGTGATTGGCATACAACACCTCGTGACCTTCGCCATGTAGCAAACCAAGCGTGTAACCATGCATAAATTCGCTATCTGTTTTCAGGTTCACAATCCCATCCGGTTTGAGAATTTTTTTATAAAGTTGTAAAAAATCCGAGTTTGTCATACGGTGTTTGGTACGCTTATATTTAATTTGCGGATCCGGAAAAGTAATCCAAATTTCGTCCACCTCTTTTTCGCCAAAAATATGGTTAATCAACTCAATTTGCGTTCTCACAAAAGCCACATTGGTATAATTATTTTCCACAGCCGTTTTCGCACCACGCCAAAAACGCGCTCCTTTGATATCAATACCAATAAAATTTTTGTCCGGAAAACGTTCGGCCAAACCTACCGAATATTCCCCTTTCCCACATCCTAATTCCACCACAATGGGTTGATTATTTTTAAAAAAATCTTTGTTCCAATTACCTTTCAACGCAAATTCATTTCCCACCACTTCTTCACGAGTTGGCTGAAAAACATTGTCAAAAGTGGCGTTTTCCTTAAAACGCTTGAGTTTATTTTTACTTCCCACGGCTAAATTTAAAATTTTGGTAAAATTAAGGAAATATATAGATTGAGAAATACTTTTATCTTTCGATCATGTTCTTTTAAATGAGGAGCGAAAGGTTCGGGCATTGCAGGCAAAGGCAATTCCCGCCTTCCCTCCAATCTTTTCCCACGCAAAAAGCGCGTGGTAAAAGGATTTCCGTTCCGTCGGGGCTATTGGAAAAAGTGGGTTTTGTATTTGGAGTCATCTGGAAAAAAATCCAAAACTTAACAAAAAAGCAATATTCTACGATTTAAAGAACCAGAATTGATTACATTTAATTTTTAAAGCCATCCACCATTTTGAAAAACTTAAAAAAAAATATTTTAGTTGCACCGTTAAACTGGGGATTAGGTCACGCCACTCGTTGTATCCCAATCATTCAAGCGCTTCAAGACAATGGTTTTAATCCCATCATTGCTTCCGATGGCGAAGCGTTGCGAATGCTTCAAAAAGAATTTCCAAACGTTCCAACCGAAGTTTTGCCTTCGTATAAAATTCAATACGCTAAAAAGGGTGTGTTTTTTAAATGGAAAATGATTGTGAATATGCCCAAAATGATTTTGGCAACCATTCGAGAAAAAAAAACAACCACCAAACTCATCAAAAAACACGAACTTTCGGGTATTATTTCTGACAATCGCTTGGGTGTTTTTTCTAAAAAAATACCTTCGGTTTTTATCACACATCAACTGAATGTACTAACTGGAAATACTACGGCTTTTACGAGTTTGGTCCACCAAAAAATCATCAAAAAATTCACCGAATGCTGGATTCCAGATGTGGAAACCAAGCCTAATCTTTCGGGAAAATTAGGCCATTTGGACAAACCAGTTTTCAACGTTAAATATATTGGACCGTTGAGCCGTTTGCACAAAAAAAATCTGCAAATAAAGTACCAATTGATGGTTATACTTTCGGGTCCGGAACCTCAGCGAACCCTACTAGAGGAAAAATTACTTATCGAAATCCAGCGTTATCCTGGAAAAATTTTATTTGTGAAAGGAAAAATCGAATCCAAACAAATTTTTGAAATAAAAGATAATGTTACTTTTTACAACTATATGAATACAGAACAGCTTGAAAACGCCTTCAATCAAAGCGAAATGGTGCTTTGTCGATCAGGTTACACAACTATCATGGATTTGGCACAGTTAGGTAAAAAAGCTTTTTTTATCCCCACTCCGGGACAATATGAACAAGTATATTTGGCAAAAAAATTAAAGCGCGAATTGTTAGTTCCTTATGCTAAGCAAAATAATTTTAAGATTGAAAATTTAGAAGAAGTGGCGCTTTACAAGGGTTTAAAAAACTTGAGTTGCGTCATTACCTGGAATAAATTATTTGGTCTTTTCCAAGGTAAATGAAAACTCCGAACCTTTTCCGGGGTTACTTTCCACATAAATTTTTTCATCGTGGGCTTCGATAATATGCTTTACGATTGACAAGCCTAAACCGGAACCGCCTTCATCTCGAGAGCCGCTTTTGTTTACGCGGTAAAATCTTTCGAACAAACGTGGAATGTGTTGTTTTTCGATTCCGCCACCGTTGTCCATGATGCGAACGATAATTTTGTTGTTAACCAGATCTTCCACGCTAATTTCAGTGGTTCCGTCTTCTTTTCCGTACTTGATGGAATTCATGACCAGGTTAGTCACCACCTGCTGAATTTTTTCCTTATCGCCATATACAAAAACGGGTTTCACGTATTTTTGATCGAACATGAGCATGATATTTTTTTCAGAAGCTTTCATTTCGAGTAAATCGAAAACATTTTGAATTACTTCTAAAATATCAAAACGGCTGTTAACCAAATGCAGTTCTCCAGCTTCTAACTTGGTAATCATATCTAAATCCTGAACGATGACGATGAGCCTTTCCACACCTTTTTCGGCGCGTTCTAAATATTTTTTGCGGATGGTTTTGTCTTTCATTCCGCCATCTAACAAGGTTGAAAGATAACCTTGAACGGTAAAAAGTGGCGTTTTCAATTCATGTGAAACATTGCCAATAAATTCACGACGGTATTCTTCACGGACTTTTAAAGTTTCGATTTCGAGTTTTTTATCGGTGGCAAATTTTTTCACCTGTTTGGTCAACGTTGCCATATCCGTTGTGATGGGTTGTGACCTAAAGTTGGTTGATTCTAGTAGGGAAACATCGTCATAGATTTTTTTCACCCTTCGATAAATAAATCTTTCCACGCGGTATTGCAGTACGAAGAACGAAAAAATTAAAATGGTAAATCCAAAAGCAAGACAGAATTGCCAAGAGAACTCAAAAAAAAATGTCGTTAAGATTGCCGCCATTCCAGTTGCGAAAAGCGTAATGTATAACGACGATTTCACCGCAAAGCGGTATGTTTTTTTGAAGTTGATAGCCATTTATACTTCTAATTTGTAGCCAACTCCTTTGATGGTTTTGAATAAATCTTCACCAATTTTTTCGCGTAATTTTCGGATGTGAACATCAATGGTTCTTCCGCCAACAATTACTTCGTTGCCCCAAACTTTGTCCAAAATTTCTTCTCTTTTAAAAACTTTTCCAGGTTTAGACGCTAAAAGGTAAAAAAGTTCAAATTCTTTTCTGGGCAAAATAATTTCGTTGCCGTCTTGAATAATTTTATATTCTTCGCGGTTAATTTCAATTCCACCTACGTTTAAAGTTTCGGAATTTTGCTCTTCTTTTTTCAACCTGCGAAGTAATGCCTTGACTTTGCTTACCAATAATTTTGGCTTGATTGGTTTGGCAATATAATCATCAGCGCCAGCGTCAAAACCAGCTACTTGAGAATAATCTTCGTTTCTGGCGGTTAAAAAAGTGATAATTACATTATTTAATTCGGGCATTTTTCTGATGTTTTCGCAAGCTTCCATGCCATCCATTTCTGGCATCATCACATCCATTATTATAAGATGAGGCAGTTCTTTTTTTGCTTTAGCAATAGCTTCTTTGCCATTGTTTGCTGTAATGATTTGGTAACCTTCTTGCGAAAGATTATAGCCTACGATTTCTATGATGTCCGGCTCATCATCTACCAGTAAAATTTTAATGTCTTTCTTTTTCATGATTTGAGGAATTAGTCGGTTTCCGGTTGTAAATGTAAATATAAAACAAAAGGTTTTAACTCTGTTAACCGTAATTTAATATCATAACAATTTATTAAAGAAAGTGAAACTTAAAGGTAACTCGTGGCTAACACCACCTTTACATTTCGGCTGTTTATTTGCACCAAATTTAAAAGAACAACATAATGAAAATTAAATTATTAATCGTTGCTTTGCTGTTTTGTATAGCCGGATTTGCCCAAAAAGCTACAGTTTCGGGACTAATTACCGATAAAGACCTCAACAACGAAACCCTCCCCTTTGCCACCATTACTATTAAAGGAACTACCACTTCGGTACAAACAGATTTAGATGGAAAATACGAGCTTGAAATTACTCCCGGGAATTTTACGCTCGTTTTTTCTTTTTTGGGATATGAATCAGAAGAAGAAAAAATTACGATTACGGCCGGACAAAATTTAGTTATAAATAAAAGTTTAGGTTCTGGAAGTGTTACTGTAGAAGAAGTGGTGATTGAATCGATTCAAAGTCGTCAAAAAGAAACGGCTTTATTGATGGAACAACAAAAATCTATTGAAATCAAGCAAAATATTGGTGCACAAGAATTGTCGAGAAAGGGAATTGGTGATGTGGCTACGGCTGTTGCCAAAACTTCAGGCGTTTCTAAACAAGAAGGAAGTAACAATGTTTACGTTCGTGGATTGGGCGACCGATATAATTCGACTTCAATGAACGGTTTGCCAATTCCATCAAACGATCCGCAAAATAAAAATGTGGCTTTAGATCTATTTACCACTGATATTGTAGAATATATTTCGATTGACAAAGTATATTCTCCAAGACTTTTTGGTGATTTTGCTGGCGGAAATGTAGATATTGTTTCTAAAGATTACCGTGGAAACGGCATGTTAGAAATTTCAATTGGATCAAGAGCCAACTCTAATGCTTTAGCAAAAGCTGGTGATTTTTATTTACAACAAGGTCCTAACAAAACCGGATTTGTGTCGTACGGAGTTCCTGCCAATCCTTTAACCGCTTATACTTTTGAAAACAGCTTAAATCCTGTAAAAGAAAAACCTTTTGGCGGAAACATTGGTTTAAAAGCCGGAAAAACTTTTGACATTGGCGAAGACGGAAGATTGAGTCTTTTTGCCACGGCAGGATTTGATTCGGGTTACGAATACCGTGATGGAATTGGTAGAACTGTAAATGCTCAGGGTGCTCCAATGAAAGATTTTGAGCAAGCCCAATATTCTTACAAAACCAATGCTACGGGAATGTTTAATGCCAATTACAGAATTAATAATGCCCATAAAATTGGTTACAACTTTTTATTTGTAAATTCTTCTGATCAAAGTCGTGAAACTTATTTTGGTTTCGACCGTGATTTTGAAAATGATGATGCTAATCTTTTTGTGCAACGTGGCACTTTCATTCAAAACACCTTGATGATCAACCAACTTTTGGGTAACCATAAATTAACTGACAAAATTGAAGCAGACTGGGGTGTTTCATATAATAAAGTAGAAGGCGATATGCCAGATCGTGTACAAAATAAATCATTTAGAAATAATATTTCGGGCGAAAGTATTTTGGCACAAAGAACACCAACTGATAATCAGAGATATTTTCAAAATTTAGTGGAAGATGAAATTGCAGCCAATTTAATTTTGAGCTACAAATTGCCACAAAATGCAATGGGAAATTCGCGTGGAAAAATAAGTTTAGGTTATAATGGAAGATTCAAAAAAAGAGATTTCGAAGCCATTCAGTTTAACTTCAATTTGAGTCAAACAGCTCAAAACACGCCCGTAAATCCAAATAATTTAGACGCGTTTTTTAACCAACAAAATTTCAGTTCTGGATTATTTACCACCAGTTCTTTTGCAGGAATGACGCCGCAAACTTATGACGGAGAACAAAACATTCACGCTGGATTTGGAACTTTGGAATATAAAATTTCGGAAAAATTATCAACTGTCGTGGGCTTGCGTTTTGAAAAAGTAGAACAAATTGTAAACTGGAGAACACAACTTGATGCTGGTGGCGGAACAAATAGCTTTGACAGAAATGAATTTTTGCCAAGTTTAATTATGAAATACGAATTAAACGACACTCAAAATTTACGTTTTGCAGCCAGTAAAACCTACACTTTGCCACAGTTTAAAGAGAGAGCTTTGTTTATTTACGAAGATGTATTGGAAACTAAAATTGGAAATCCTGATTTGTATCCTTCGCAAGACTACAACGTAGATATCAAGTGGGAAATGTTCCCGAAAAAAGATGAAATTTTCTCGGCAACTATTTTTGGAAAATTAATCATGGATCCCATAAACGAAGTGAACTTGGCATCGTCTACTAACGATATTTCATGGGTAAACATTGGTGATCAAGGGTATGTATTTGGAGCAGAAGTTGAAGCCAGAAAAAATATTTTTGACTTAGATGGAGATTTAACGAACCGACTTTCTTTCGGGATTAATGCTTCGGTAATGAAAACGCATCAAGACATCGACCCTGAAAAAATTAGAACTGAAACTAACGGAAGATTAAACATCAACCCAACAGATAATACATCGAGTTTTACAGGTGCTTCTGACCTTGTTTTTAATGCTGATTTGACTTACGCAAAAGATTTTTCTAACGACAGAAATATCATGACGACTTTGGCCTACACCTACAATTCTGATAAGTTATACGCTTTGGGAATTGAACAAAAAGGAAACTTGGTGGACAAAGCCATTGGTTCATTAGACTTAATTGTAAAAACGAAATTGAGCGAAAACTTCGGGATTGATTTGGGTGCCAGAAATTTATTAAACCCTACTTTCAAAAGAGTTCAGGAAAATGCCGATGCTGACATTCCCGTATTGACCTACAAACGGGGGGTTTCATTTGCTATTGGAGTGAATTATCAGTTTTAATTCAACATTAATTTAATGCAAATGACTTATCGTTAAATTAACAATCAACTAAAAAACTAATAACAAACTCATTACACCCGCTTAACTTTTATTTCCGCCATTGTTCTCACTTTTGTCAAAACATAACTAATTAATTAAATAATGAAAAAAACAGTTTCAAAAATTTTCGGTTTAGCAGTTTTATCGCTTGCTACTTTAACAACATCTTGCTCAAGCGATGACAGCAATAACAATAATGGAGGAGATTCTACATTTGTGGTAGATAGAAATAATCTTACAGGAACTATTAACGATGGAGAAGTTATTCTCGAATCAGGAACTTATAAATTAACTGGAAAATTAATCGTAGGTAACAACGCTACATTAATTATCCGTCCAGGAGTTAAAATCGAAGCCACCCAATTGCAACCTAACCAGTTTGAAGAAGTTCGATACATCGCTGTTGCTCAAGGTGGAAAAATCGACGTTCAAGGTACGGCTACAAACCCAGTTGTAATGACTGCTGAAGAGGAACGTCCGTCAGCTTGGGGAGGTTTAGTAATTTGCGGAAGGGCTCCAATTAACAAAGGCGCAACAGCTTCGGCAGAAGTTTCTGACTTAACTTACGGTGGTACGGATGTCATGGATAATTCAGGTTCAATTAGATATTTAAGAATCGAATATTCTGGTTATTCTTACAATTCTGACAAAGAATTTAACGGTGTTTCATTTTTTGGTGTAGGTAAAGGTACTAAAGTCGAATATGTTCAAGTTTACGAGGGATCTGATGATGGTTTCGAATGGTTTGGTGGAACTGTTGACGCTAAATATTTAGTGGTTACCAACAAAAATGCTACTAACGTAGGTGATGATTTATTTGACTGGACTGAAGGCTGGAATGGTAACGGTGAAAACTGGTATGGCGTAAGAACAAACGCTGGAAACAGAGGAATTGAAGCAGACAACAATTCTAACAATCACTTGGCTTCTCCAATTTCATTCCCAATAATTAAAAACCTTACTTTGGTAGGAATGGGTTCAGGATCTGATACTAGTGCAGAATCTCAAGCGATGAAATTAAGAGTGGGTACCAAAGGAAAATTTGACAACGTAGTATTAAAAGGATTCAAAACCGGATTTGATGTACAACACAATGAAACATTATCATATGTTGGAGTTGATTTATTAGCAACAAAAGTTAGATTTGAGGATGTAACCACAAAATCTAAAGGTACAGATAGTACTACGCCAGTTGCAAACACGGTTGATGTATCTGGAGTTTACACAGAAGACAATACCGCAACTGGAGCGGGAAACGGCTCTGGAGTGCCTACTTGGGCTGCAGGATGGACAGTAAATCCATAATAACCTATAAAAGCCAAATAAAAATGCCTTCGATTAATGAACATGCCCCAAAAAGTTAGACACTATTTGGGGCATTTTTTATGGAAAGAAAAGTTAAGTATGATTACGCATTTAAATTAGAATGTGTTAAGTTAGTTTTAGAGAAACATTATTCTGTTTTGTAT
>NZ_JAABLM010000018.1 GCF_009915155.1 Flavobacterium ichthyis
TAAAAGAAATACCCGGAATTTGTGAAATTGAAAAAGAATTAACTTTTCATATCGCTCGACATACTTTTGCAACAACTGTAACGCTTACTAATGGTGTTCCAATTGAAAGCGTGAGCAAAATGTTAGGTCACAAAAATTTAAGAACTACCCAACACTATGCAAAAGTTTTGGATAGAAAAGTTAGTGAAGATATGAAAATTTTAAAAAGTAAATTTAATCTAAGTACAACAAAAGAATTAATGAAAAATGTTGGTAATTGATTTAATTATTTCAATTAAGATTTATTAGTCTAATAAAATTTAAAATCAGTTTTATTTTTCATCACAATATCCTTTATTGTCTGTTTTCATATGTTGTCGCCCCCATTGATACATACTGTCAATAATTGGCAGCAAAGTTTTTCCATAGTCAGTTATGTTGTATTCTACTCTTGGAGGAATTTCAGGAAAAATAATTCTTTCAATTATTCCGTCTGTTTCTAATTCTCTTAACTGGTTAGTTAAAGTTTGTTTACTAATTTCTGTTATGTTTTTAAGTAAAACACTATAACGATTTCTGTCTGTTCGTATCATATGAATAATACTTGGTTTCCATTTTCCACCAATAATATTCATACAATATACCACCGGACAATTACCCGGCATAAATTCTTTTGTCTTTCTAATTGCTTTATTTTCCATTAGTCTAATATTTTAGTCTATACACAAATTATTTGTCAATATAAAATATTTAGGCAAAGGTAATAAATTTGCATTCTCGAATAATTTTTAAATAAACTTTATAATGAAAGCAATACAATATCAAAATTTTGGAGCATCGGACGTGATAGCGTTCAATAATATTCCTCAACCAACAATTGCTACGGCAGACGATGTTTTAATTCAAGTAAAAGCCGCAAGTGTCAATCCACTGGATATTAAAATTCGTTTAGGTTATATGCAACAAATGCGACCAGTACAGTTGCCTTTTATACCGGGCTTAGATGCTGCCGGAATTGTTGTGGCTGTAGGTGAGAATGTGCAAAAATTTAAAGTAGGCGATGAAGTAATGGCGGTTACTATGGCAAACGCTTATGCAGAATTTGTGATAGCTAATCAGTATTTTGTTTCGCATAAACCTACCAATATTTCGTTTGAAGAAGCGACTTCGTTGGCAGTAAACATTGGTACTGCTGAAAGTATTTTATTTACCGAAGGCAAGTTAGAAGCAGGACAAAGAGTGCTCATTCAAGGCGCAGCAGGTGCAGTTGGTGCGACAATGGTGCAACTGGCAAAGGAAAAAGGTCTTTATGTATACGCCACTGCAACTGGAAAAGGACTAGAATTAGTAAAAGAATTGGGAGCAGATGAAATTTTTGATTACAAGTTGGTTGATGTTTCTACTTTACTAAATGACATTGATTTAGTTGCAGATTGTGCTGGTGGACCAACGCAAGTTAAGTTGTTTGAAGTGGTGAAAAAAGGAGGTAAATTATTGAGTATAGCTCAACCTCCCTCTCAAGAATTGGCACAAATGCACAACATAGAAGCACGATTTATTTCTTCAGATTTATCATCCAAAAATTTGGAGAACGGATTAATGTTAGTAAAAGATGGGAAGTTAAAACCTTTTGTAACCAAGTTGTTTAAGCTGGAGGAGGCTGCTCAGGCTCAAGATTTTCTTTCGAATGGTGGAGTGAATGGAAAAGTAGTACTAAAAATTGAATAATCTAAAATTTTAAAAAATGAACATTATATTAAAACCGTTTAATAAAAGTAATCTTTCGTTAAAAAATCACTTAGTAATGGCTCCAATGACAAGAAGCAGAGCCATAAACAACTTACCAAATGATTTAATGACTGAATATTACCAACAACGAAGCGGAGCAGGATTAATAATTACTGAAGGAACTTCACCCTCTGAAAGTGGACTTGGTTACTGCCGTATTCCTGGGATTTACTCTAACGAACAAATAGAAGCTTGGAAAAAAGTTACAGATGCAGTCCATAAAAATGGAAGCAAAATATTTGTACAATTAATGCATACAGGAAGAATTGGTCATATTGATAATCTTCCTTCCAATAGTAAAATAATAGCTCCTTCAAAGATTAAAGCTGAAGGGAAAATATATACGGACACCAAAGGAATGCAAGAGTATCCAACTCCAGAAGCACTTTCTACCGAAGAAGTTTATCAAGTAATTGAAGAATATGTACAAGCATCAAAAAATGCAATCAAGGCAGGTTTTGATGGTGTAGAGCTTCACGGAGCAACAGGTTATTTAATTGAGCAATTTCTCAATCCTCACTCAAATACCCGAACAGATGAATTTGGCGGTTCTGTAGTTAATAGAGCCCATTTTGCAATATCAATTGTTAAAAAAATAGCAGATGCAATTGGAAATGAAAAAGTTGCAATACGATTTTCTCCTTTTTCAACTTTTAATGATATGCCTGTTTATGATAATGAAGAAGTTCACAAAACCTATTCTTATTTGTCAGAGGAACTTGACAAACTAAACATTGCCTATTTGCATTTAAGTATAAATCCTTCTATTCCAGAAAAAACAATGGAGGCAATAAGAAATAATTTCACTAATACTATAATCATCTGTAATGGATTTAACCCAGATTCTGCTGAAAAGGTTTTATCAGAAGGTATTTATGATTTAGTTGCATTTGGTAGCTTGTTTATTGCAAATCCAGATTTGGATAAAAGAATTGAGAGAAAGGAATTATTTAATGAATTAGATCCATCAACATTTTATACTCCTACAGAAAAAGGTTACACAGATTACCCAAGACTAACTTAAAATACTTTAAAATGGTTAAAACAAAAATCACATTCAAAGATAAATTAGGCGTTTTCTTTTGGCGAAATTTGATGATGCCTTTTATTGCAAAAATTGGCGGAAAAGTATTTCCAAAAGGGAAAGTTCAAGAATTTGCCTATGGAAATCATAAAGATGAAAAATTAGATTTTATAGCACCAAATAGCATAAAAGAAAACCGTCTGGCAATTGTTCACATTCACGGTGGAGCTTGGGTTGCAGGAAGTAAAGGTGGATTTTATTCAAAACCTTTGATGAAATTTTCTGATGCTGGTTATCCAATTTTTAGTTTGAATTATCCATTAGCACCCGAACAACAGCATCCATTTTTATTGCGTTCTTTGTTAAAAGCATTTGTTTGGATAAAGAAAAATTATCCTCAATATGATACCATTCATTTAATAGGCGATTCTGCTGGTGGAAATTTGGCAATGATGTTGGGGATATATTTGTCTAATCCTGAATTATTGAAAATACTTGATGCTGTTGATTTGAATAATTTGCCCAAAGTCAAAAGTATAGTAGATATTTTCGGTGTTAATGATACCGTTTCTTGGGTTGAAGATGGTTTTCCAAGTGCAAAATTGTTTAATAAAGTGTATGTAGAAAATACTACAACACCAAATATTCCAATAGTGCCAATGGATTTTGAACATATTAAAAATTTACCACCTTTATTTATTGTCGGTGCAGGAAAAGATAAACTACTGAGGTCGTCCAAAATTTGGGCAGAGCATATTTCAAAGTCTTTTAAAGATGTGAAATTTAAAATATATGAAGGTGCTGCACATGGTTTTTTCAGTTTTGGTAAAGGTTGTGAAGAATTGAGCAAAGATATGTTAACTTTTTTCAAAGAAAATAATTAAAACGATAATAAATGTTCACGTTTTATAATATCACTTTGAAAAATTACAGATATTAAATAAAAATTTAAATTTATTATCTGTTTATATTTCTCAAAAATATTGAAAAAGAGATGCGAAAATCTTGCACAATACAAGTGCTGAATTAAAATGAACTCTTGATTTTTTTGTATAATTAAAACTATTTTAGTAATTACATTTTTTACTTAGATATTAACTGTATGCATTGAGCATTTAATTCATTCAAAATAGTTTTAAATTTATCAGTGGTAGACAATGTTTACCACTGTTTTTTTTTATTTTCGGTATCTGGAGAATCATTTTTCAAAAAATATTAAATAAGTATAAAGAAATAAATATTTATAGATTGAATTTATATATATCTATAATTATTATTTCTGTAGATGTGTTAAATTTTGAACGAAAGAATATTTAAATTAATAATAGAATTAAATGAACAACTAAACTTTATAGATTTAGAAGTTGATAATCCAATAAAAAAAAGTGAAAAAGCAATAGAAATTATTTTAACATCTATAGCTAGCTTAAAAAAGGTGATTGTTAAAAATAACTTTAAAACAGATACTGAAGAAATTCATTTCTTTAAAGAAGTTAAACCACAATTTACTTCTAAATTGATTTATTACAACATGGTCTTTAAAATAGAAATGAAAAGACCTAATGGAGGAAATCGAATATTAAAGAAATACTATCACAATGAATTACAAAAATTAAAAGCATTCTTTGATAATGAATTAGAATTTTACCAATATTACCGTTCTGGTAGCAGTTATCTTGATTATAAATATTTTCAAAGAGGAAAGTTTGATATTAAATTAGCCTTAGATAATTATTATTTTGAAACTGATACGACATTTAGTACTTCACACGATTTTAAAGTTGCTCAAATTTTAGCAAATGATCTCATTCAATTGTATTTAGAAAATCAATTAATTATGATTGAGAATAATGACTCTTCTGAAAAATCACAACGAAAACCAAATATTAAATTATTATGGACAGGTTCCAAAGTTTCATTAACGGAATTATTATATGCTTTAAACTCTGAGGCAGTTTTTAATAATGGTAATGCAGACATTAAAGATATAGCAAACTATTTAGAATATGTTTTTGATATAGACCTAGGCGATTATTATAGAACTTTTTTAGAATTAAGAATGAGAAAAACCTCTCGTACAAAATTCTTATCTTCGCTAACAGATAGCTTAATCAAAAAAATGGATGACGCTGATGAAAAATAACCTACTATGATAAAAAGCCTTTTTGTTCTTAACTCCGATCAAATAAACAAACATGGTAGTTGCTTTGCTATTTCCGCAATGGAAGATATAGTTTGGGATAAATCTACTAAAGCAGTTCCAATGCATCTTGGTCATGACATGCATAGACCAATTGGCTGTATAATTCCTTTCGGTTTATATTTTGAACCTAAAATAGTCAGAAATTTAGGTTTATCATTAATTCCAGAAACAGACGAAGAAAACAAACAAATTTTAAATTTCAAAAAATTTTCAGCTTATTCAAATATAAAAGAAGATATTGACTCTAACAATGGTGCTTTACATGATATTCTAAAGGATAATTTAAGTGATAGTTTTAAATATTTAGATTCAAGTACTCTAGCTATTCTTGATGAAGATATTGTTAGCAAAGTTTTTAAAAATTTAAGTAGCTTAAAAGTAAAAGATGATCTTATTCCAATTAAAGATTTATTAATAGACTTTGATTATAAATTTCAGGGTATTTTTATTCATAAAACACTTCCATTGTGTATATATGCTGATAGTTTTTTCAGAAGATCATTGTCAAGACACAACTGTTTTCATTATAATTTTTTAGACAAGTTCATGTTATTCAAGGATAATGAGGAAGTTGTTTTGAAAATAGCTATCGATTGGGACTTAATTGGATATGCTCCAACACTTTTACCAACAATGGAATTTGACTATTGGTTTGGTCCAAAATACACTGACGAGATTGATAAAATTGAACCCGGTTTAACAAAACATATTACAAATGAATTTGAAAGAAACTATTATCAGTTATCTTCAACAGAATTCTTTTGGAAAATAAACAAAAACTTGAGAGAATTTGAACTAGAAGAGTTAAAAGAAAGTGAAGCTCCAACTCTCGAAGATTTCTATGGTTGCAGATACATACATTCAATTTATGACACTAACGAATCAACTTTTGTCCACTTTGATGGTGCTATAAGAGGATATGATTCCGATTTATATTTTGAAAGAATTGACCAAAAAATGACTGAGTTTGGAAGAAGAAGTCAATACAAAAAACTCTTCAGAATAGATGGAAAAATTGAAATTAATGATTGGAAAAGTTTGATAACACATTATATGCAAAGTAATCCTCTTATTTATGAATATTTTAATGCTGAAAAACCAAAATCTGAACTTGAAAAACCAATAGAAAATATTTCTTTAATGGAAGAATTGGTTCCTCAAAAAATCGATGAAAATGAGGGAATTAAATTATTAGTATCATATCATGAAAAAAACAATAATTTTTCTGGGCATACTCATGCCGTTTCTATTTATGATGTAGTTGATAATGGAGATGGTAATATGGATGCCATAGAAGAAGATATAATCGAAGTCAAAAAAGCAATTGAACGATTAGGTAAAAAATTATTCATAAAAAATGATGTTCTATATGGGGATTTCAAAGACGAATATTGGAATATTCCTTGCATATTTCATAGTGTTGATGAGCCTATAGAGGACTTAAACATAACAATTGAAGCACTAAAAAATATTTTTAATAAACTAGTGGAAAGAAAACTGAATTCTGTTATTTCATTCACACTTGCATGGAATATAGAAGAAAAAGAAGTTCGATTAAGTTGTTTTGGTCATGTTAGTGACTTAATTAAATGGATGAATACATTTACAAACATTCCAACTAAACGCATTGAATTTAAATTATGGCTAGAGAATCAAAGAACATATCTTAATTATAATTATGAGCAATTTATAAATAAGCCTGCATTGAAAGATATTTGCCAATATGATGGAGTAATTTATATAAAAAGAAAGATTATTGAGACTCTATACAATCCAATGCCAATAATTAAAGATGAAAATTTAGTATGTCAATTACAAATCCCAAATGATGGCAGAAATTACGATGACATTATAGAAAATAGAATTGTACCAACAATGACATATTTTATTAAAAAAGCTACTTGTAGTAAAACAGGTAAAAGTTACTATGATAGTCCATATTCTAAATATTTAGATGACGATGTTCACGTAATTATAGAGGACATTGAAGGGCTCACTTTTTATTGGTCAGATAAGCCAATTTGATAAAAAATATTACCCAACTTGGGTATAACTTGGGTAATAAAACTATTCAAATACAACAATTTTGTACCATAACAATCTAAAACTTATGTTATGGCAATCGAAGTTATCACTCGCGAAGACTTAAACGAATTCAGAAGTCTCCTTTTGAATGATTTAAAACAACTCATTCAACCTCATTCTCAACAAGTAAAGCAATGGCTCAAATCCAATGAAGTTCGAAAATTGCTTAATATTTCCCCAGGCACTTTGCAAAACCTCCGTATCAATGGTACACTTACTTTTACCAAAATTGGAGGTACAATGTATTATAGCTATTCAGACATCGAAAAAGTTCTGAATGGTAATACTCAAAAAAGGGGCTCAACACTTTTCAAGTAATGTAATCCCGTTGAATGAATTACATTAAACATCTGACAGGTTTTTTTAATTGCATCGGCAATGAAGAAATCATTTATCCTACTCACATCAGCTTGTATTTAGCATTGTTTCAAAGCTGGAATGTAAATCGGTTTAAAAACCCGATTACCATTTCTAGGGAAGAAATGATGAAAGCCAGTAGGATTGCCTCAAAAGCAACCTATCACAAGTGTATTAAAGAATTGCAATTGCTTGGATTTATAGAATACTTACCATCCTATAATCCGTATCATGGTACAGAGGTAATAATGCATAATCTTTCTGATGGAAAAAAACCTAATAGTAGTTCAATGAATGAACAGACAAAGCCAATAATTAAACACGTTAATGGTCAGGTTACTGAACATGTTATTGAACCCCATATATATAATAATAAACAAACATTTAAAAACAATGAAAACATATCTAATGAAAACAATTTAGAAGATTCAGTTGAAGAAGAATTTTTAGAAACCGCTGAAAAAGAAAAAAAAAGTTCCGCGAAAAAAAAAGAAAGCCCAAGCTTAGAATCAGTCAAAGAATTTTTTCAAACTTGAAAGCTACCCTGAGATTGAAGCGGAACGATTTTTTAATTATTACACAAGTAACGGCTGGTTAATTGGTGGAAAAGCTAAAATGAAAGATTGGAACGCAGCTGCAAGAAATTGGATACTTACGACTTCTAAATTTTCAATCAATGCACCTCAGAACCAAGTGCAATCAAGAGCCAATAATTTACACATCCAAGAAGACAAAGATTATGCAGAACCATTGTAAGAGAATCAACTATGAATTTACAATACAACTATCCGGAAATTCTAGCTTGGTTGGAACAAAAAGGCAAACAAGACTATGGAGACAAGTTTCATTTTAAACAACAGGACACACTCAATATCACAAAGCTTGTAGCCTATTTTTTGAAAGATGAAACAAAAACTAATGAGTATGGCATCGATTTGACAAAAGGGATTCTATTATCGGGTCCTGTAGGCTGTGGAAAGACAACTTTAATGACTTTGATGAAATATGTTACCAAACAGAACAATAGATTTTATCTGAAGACATGCAGAGATATAAGTTTTGAATTTATCAAAGAAGGATATGAAATTATACACCGCTACAGTCGTGGAAGTTATTCTCAAACCGAATATAAAAATTATTGCTTTGATGATTTAGGAGTTGAGCAAAACTTAAAGTACTATGGCAATGAGTGTAACGTAATGGCTGAGATTACCCTTTCGAGATATGATCTATTTATTGCAAGAAAAGTGCAAACACATTTGACAACCAACCTCTCGGCTTCAGAAATAGAAACAGCTTACGGAAATCGAATCAGGTCAAGATTAAGAGGAATGCTGAACCTCATTGCATTTGATAGAAGTACAGCAGACAAACGCTAACTAAAACCAATATGAAAATAAACTTAAAGAAAATTAAGAAAATAGATCTTGAGATAATACAATCTGAATTGCTAAAATTCATCCGAAACAAGGTTGATAATATTCATCATTGCAAGGATTATGAAAAGTATTGCAATGATATTATTGTTATTGACACGCTACAAAGTATGTTCTACATTTTTAGAACAAAAATTGAAAGCAAAAAAGCAGATTCAAATATTAGCTTAACTCCAACACAATCAGTTATTCTACTTTATTGTTGTCAATGGGAAAGAAAAGAACGAACCCAAGAGCAGGGAATTGTAATGCAAACCATCTCTGATAAAATTCACGAAAAACTTGTCAATATTTAAATCAAAAATTATGAAAGTAAAAAATCGCTTTAAAATAGTTTGCCTTAATTTATTGGCAATAGTAATATGCTTTTCAATCATTATATCCTCTCCATTGCAATTTTTAGATTTTATCTTCAAAGGCAAAAATAGAATACTGAAATATTTAGAGGATAAGGTTTTTAGAATTTTATTCCGAATAAATGATTTGAGAAAGAATACTTAACAGAAACAAGGCAACAAATGAGTAAAATAAATAAAAAACCACTTCCGCATTCGGCAACTAAAGCTGAACTGATTGCAATGTATTGCAATCAGTTCAGTGAAACTAAAATTAGAAATCAAATTAATGAAATCCTAAAGGAAAAGAACATTTCCAAAGACACAAAAATAATTCCCCATTTGGAGTTCATGGAGTTTGTGGAAACTTATGGATTGCCAAAAGGATATTATCTTGATGACTAATATTTATGCTTCAATAAATAGCTTTCTATTTCCACATCATCAAAAATGTTTTCTTCGATAACCATCTGTTTAAAAATGTCAACTTGAATTTCTGTATCAAGCTCGACTTCATTCATTGATTGTGCATTTTGAATATAAAAATACCACCCAACCTTATCAACTTTGTTTTGATAGTCATACATTAATTTTGCAAGCTCCAATTCAGCTGCTGATGCTTTTAATAGATCAGCCCATTTATCAAAGTTTGCAATTTTCGCAATGACATGCTGAGCATTCATAAGACTGAAATTGTCTTCATCAATGCCAAAGTCCGCAATAATCATTTCTATATCAAAATACTTTGGTGTGTATTTGTATAGAAAATCAGTAGTGGTTTTGTCCAAAACAGGACTTTTTGTTTTAAAATCTTTGTGTAGATTTTTTGCTTGAAGTTTGAAGTAATCAATAGGTATCATAATATAAATCCTTTTATTTCAAAGATTATTATCCTGAGGTTTGCGTTCGTATACTATTGTCGGATAATAAGCCTTGAAGGTTTATATTATCTGGTTATTGGTTGATAAAATCTTTGCACGAACGAGCAGGCATACCAAAAATACCTGAGACAAAAATAATAATTTAATTCAAATTATTCATTCCTTTTCTAATTTTTTCATTTGTTTAAAAGCAATTGGGTTACTATAACATTGCAATAGAATTGCAATGATATCTGATAATACTTTTGAATACCTGATAAACCTTTTCAATACTTCACTATACCTCGTCATACTTCAAGGCGAGTTTTTTTTATTTCAAAAATTTGCTCATGAAAGTTATGAAATGAAAATGACTAAAGATGAAATCAACTTAATTCTAAAGCGAAGGATAAAAAGTGGCGATGAGTTTAATCATCTAATCGAAAAACCTAAAGGACAAAAGGTAAAACTCAAAAAAGGAGATACGTTTTATTCGGTTTCGATGATGAAAGTGTGGGTAGAAACTTTCTACAAGCAGGTTGCCAAATTATCACAAATCCTAAAAGGAAAAACGATTCAGGAGACCTGCGATAAGATTCATTATTTCTTGTATTACGATATCCAGTATCAAGCTGATGGGATAACACAGAATTTAAGAAGCCCTGCTAATAGTTGGTTTAACCGCAGAGAAGGAATTGATTGTAAAAGCTATTCGATTTTCGCCAGTTCTGTCTTGATGAATTTAGGAATCAAGCATTACATAAGGCAAATTAAACAGCCCAAATTTAATCCAAAGCAATTCACCCATGTTTATGTGGTTGTGCCTTTTAATCAAATAAGCGGAATGTTAGATAAAGGTCATTGCATTGTCGATGGCACAATACAGAGCAATAAAGAACCAAGTTATACGGATAAAAAAGATGTTTTTATGGATCAGAAATTACCACATATAGGATTGAATTGTCCTGTTCCAAAAAAGAGCGGTTGGTATGTAACCAAGAAGCCTTGTAAAAAAGCTTATGAATTATATGATTTTGCGAGAAGTGCTGAACAAGCAAAGAATATGTTAGAATCATTAGGTAATGATGCAATTGCTCATAAGTCAACAAGTGAAGGCGGTGCTTATAATATCTATGTCAAAAGCAATAGTGTTTATGGCAGTAAAAGAGGACTCAAAGGAATAGTAAAAAAGACAACTCAATCCCGTAGAAGATTTCCATTTTAAATAATTTGATTATGATAATATTAGAAGAACAAACAGGATTAAATGCAGGATTGAATCGAGGACTTAAAATCGGTAAAATGCTCAAAAAAAATGTCCGTCTAAAAAATGTTAGTATTAAAAATGCTGTGAAAGTTGGTAAAGCGGTAGTTCCTATTGCTACAACAGCAATGAGCTTTTTCCCTGCTACAGCCCCTATTGGAGTTGCTTCAAAGATTGCCAAAGCGGGTAAACTGGCCAAAATTGCAGCAAAAGCAGGTAAGATTGGAAAAATTGCAATGAAAGTTAAAAAAATTGCAGGGACAAAAGTCGGACAGTTTGCACTAAACAATATTGTAAAACCTGCGGTTAATAATGCTATTTCCAAAATTAGTAATCAACCACAAACCATCAGTGATCCACAGTCATTTGAAGCTGCCGAACCAGCAGAAGTAATGCCAAATGCGACTCCTACGCCTGCTCAATTGGAAACCATTGCAGAAGTAAAAGGAGTTACGGCGGAATCCTTAACTACTGGCACAACAGAAGCTGGTGAGGCAGTTCCAAATGATGCACAGCTTAAAACAATTTCCAAAGTCAAGGATATTCCTGTGCAAAATCTAAAGGAAGAAGCCCAAGCACAAAAAGAAACAGCACAACTCGAAAGTGGAACTTCAACGACAGACAAGCCTAATTATACTATTCCAATTGTTATCGGTGTTGGAGCTGTGGGAGCGATTCTTTTAGCAACAAGTTCAAAAAGTAATTAATAAACATAGAAATGAAACAAGAATTAATAACAATCAGTTCAGCCGTTGTTGTAGGTGCTCTCTCAAGAGGTCTTACAGGCACTATGACCGAGACATCCTCCAACACGGTAAAAGGTGTTGTTAATGGAGCGGTTGCTATTGGTGCTGGATTTTTAGCGGTAAAAGTAAACGGGAGTGATACCAAAAGTTCACTTTTGAGAGGTTCGGCAATCGGAGTTTCCATTGCTCATGGTCTGGAATTAGTAAAGAATATTTTTTCGTCTGAAAAAATAGCTTCCAAGCTAAATCCTGAAACAACCATCGGAAGATTTATGCAAAAGACAGCTGGTCTTTCGGGTGCGGTAAATGGATTACAAGGTTATATTGATGCTTACGGCAACTATCACGAAGATGGTTTAGGCGGTTACATTGATATCAATGGTAACTATGTAGAAAATGGTTTGAATGCTTATGATGGTGGTGATGGTGGTGATGGCTTGGGCGGTTATGACGAAGAAGGTTTAAAAGGCTATTTTGATGAAGCAGGAAACTACCACGAAGATGGTTTGGGTGGCTATATCGATGTAAATGGCAACTATGTTGAGGATGGCTTAAGCGGTTATGAAGATGATGGTCTAGGTGCTTATGAAGATGAAGGCCTAGGAGCATACATTGACGAAAACGGGAACTACATTCTGTAACCCAAAACAAGAAATAAAATTTAATTCATAAAGAAAAATGGAAAATAGAAATCCACAATTGCAAAGAGCAATTAAAGTTTTAGGAGCAAGACAACGCCAAACAAATCAAGTTGTTAGACCACAAGCTACAAAGTTGGTAGATAAAACCTATTACCTGAATGTAAAGGTTGATGGAATGAGTGGGATTAATGAACTTGTTGATGCCAATACTAAAAAAGTTGTCGGGATTACCAATTTTGATGGTAACCTACTTAACTCAGGAAGAGATGTTGTAATTGACGCTATCCGAGTGCAGTTCACTACAAGAGGACTAAAAATTGAAAGTGCTGACTGGCAAAGTAGAGACACACTTCCAGCGGAATTACAAAACGCAGATTTAAGGCTGATTCAAACTAATGACATGCTTATTGATTTGCCACTTACCGATGTTCAAAACTTCAAAAACGAAGATTACCGACCTATTGCAACAACACCTCTTTTAAGAGCTAAAGAGGAGTTCAAATTAGAATTAGAATTTCCAAAAGGTGTTACAGTTCCTATTTCAAAAGAAGGTTCTGGAATGTTTCTAAGACTAGAATTTAGAGTAACTGAGGCAAAAAAATAAGTGAACCAATAAAGCCGAAGTTATAACAACTGAGGCTTTTAAATCTTAAAAAGTATGCGACAAATTCAACATGTAGTTAAGGCAATCATAAAGCCAGGAGAAAGTAATACATCTGAGAATTTTAAGCTTCCTATTGGTTTTACAACTGGTGTTGCAGTGTACACTAATGGAATTGAAAAAAAAATCAGTGCAATGATATCTATTGAAATGAAAGACGATAACAGTATTGCTATCATTCCATCAGTTCATATTGATAACTGGCGACAATCAAACGGTGGCGAATATGAAAAGAGTTTTAAGCCTTTAAATTTCGATACAGGGAACAAAGATTATTCACTCATTTTCGCTTTGGACGAACCATTAAAAAGTGATGTCCCATTAAAATTCCATGTAGTGTTTTTATATAACAATAACATTAATAAAGTATAGCATGTTTGTAGAATCTGCTTTTATAACAAGAGAGTTTAGGGAAGAACAAATTCCCATTTTAGAGGGAGTTACCTGCCTTTCGGTTGTAAACACAGGAACTACAATTGCAATTATCAACGGTGTTACTATTTATCCAACACAGAAGCAAATATTAATTCCACCCGATGGCACTTTTTCAAGGGTAAAGTTAGAAGTCAATTATGTGACAAGCGAATCAACTTTTGATCCAAGATTGGTTAAGGGAATTACCAGCGATATGGAACGAAACAGGATTTTACTTATCTACAAAAAACTAATTTAAAATGGAGCAATTAGATGATTTGATGGATAAACTGGCAAGCGATAAATTTTGCGCTGTAACGGTTTACGACAGGACTACTTCAAAGCCAATTTTCCGAAACATTACCCATGAGCAGATAAAAAATGAGTATGGAACAAGTGAAGAATTCTTTGAGAAACTTTATAGTGATGGGTTTACTAAACTCACCATTCAGGAAAAGCGTAAGAATGGAGTAAATGCTTTCAAAATTGAAGGCGACTCTTTTGATGTGACTTTTGGAGAGATTCAATCTAAATCGAGAGATACTGAAGAAGAGCCAATGCCAGCTTCAAAAAAGAAGAAGAAAAAGAAAAAAAGTGCTGGTCTGATGGGTTTGGGAATTGCAGACATCTTCGACTTGAAATTACAAGCTCGTGATCGGGATGAACTGGCTAAAAAATTGGAAGAATCTGAAAAATACAATCGGGAACTTAAAGCTAAAAACGAAGAACTCACAGAGGAAAAATTACAAAGAAAATATACCAAAGAGAGTAACGATAGCTTGAACAACATGCTTTTAGGAGTAGTAAAACAAGCTCCAATTATTTTAAAAGGATTAGGGTTTAATGTTCCGGTAGAAAGTGGCGGTTTAGCAATGGCTTCGCCTGAAGATTTGGAAGATGAAAATTATTCGGATGCTAAAAAGGCTTTCTTGGATATTACCAGAACACTTGACGATGACACCATAACATTGTTATCAGTTATTTATCAGAAAATCCATGAAAAAAACGAAAACAATATTTTTTCACAGGAACTATTCGGGTTATTACAAAAACATCAAATGTTAGTATGAGTACAATAAGTATAAAAATAAAGGAGACCAATCCTTTCAAACTGCAAAAGAAAACTAAGCTAGTACAGGAATTATCCGATTTGGATAATGAGGTTTTAGAAAAATTGGTGGAGCTGAAGAAATCCAAAAAAGCCATTGCAATGGTTACCGATCCGCAGAGCTGGCAAACAATTAAAGAGTTCATAATGTAGAAAGTTGGAGTAGTCCGTTTTGTATGCTCCATTTACAGAACGGGCGAAACAATGATAAAACACAGGTGTAGGCATTGCTCCAAGCTAAGAAAGTAAAGATGAAACAATAAGAGTAAGTTGAGCCAACTACTGGGAAAACCCTTTAGAAGGCTCAAAATGAAATTTTGGAGTAAAAATGAAATTGGGAGCAATACTACAGCCAAGAAACGAGCATGAAAAGACAAGGTTTACATAATCCAGCAGTAATTTCCGCAGTAGCTTCTTCTCCACAAGGACAAAAAGCGATTGCAACGACCCTCGAAAATACAAGTGCAGGAGTAAATGCTACTGTCTCGATAGTAAAAGGGGTTTTGAAAATGGGACTTTTTTTAGGTGTGGGTTACTTTGCTTACAAGAAGATTTTCAACGGATTTTCTCCACTCAAAGAAAACAGAAGAGACAAACCAAGTAATATCTCAACAGGAATGGCGAAGAACAAAGCCGAAGCGATTTATAGTGCGATGTATGGAATGGGAAATGGTTTTAAATCGGTAAAGCAAAATCTTATGGGTGTTAATCCGAACGGATTTGTGAGGATTCATAATGCTTTCGGACTTAGAAAAGGTATCAATCCCTTATCCAAGAAAATGACTTTGATTGAATGGTTTGGAGACCAATTCAGCCAAAATGAATTAATGGAGTTACGCTTTTTAATTCCCAACTTTTTTTAATCATGGACAGTTCAAAATTACTGCCTATCTCGATTAGTGTAGCGGGATTGGGAATATTGCTTTTTGCCATAGCTCAAGCAAATAAAGATAAAAACGGAAATGCTTATTTGAATCAAGGAACGGTAGAAAATAGCTTCAATGCAAAAGAAATAGCCACCGTGCTTTATGATGCTATGAAAGAAGCCAATTTTACAAATACCGATAAGCGAAAAACCATTTTTACAACGCTCACAGGAGTTAGCCAAGCACAGTTTTCATGGGTCATTAAAGCCTTTGGGAGCAGATATTATAACACTCTAACAGGTAACACCTATTTCGCATTATGGCAAACACCAGTTAAGCATCCTTTGAAGGTTTGGCTTAAAGAGGAATTAAGTGACAGCGATTATAAATTATTGAAATCAAATTATCCAAAATACTTATAAGAATGACCACAGAAGATAAAATATGGATTGGTGGTGGTATCGCTCTTGCTATTGGTGGTGGCATTTATTATTTCGTTCAAAAAAATAAGAATGATAATGAAATCAGTCAAGAAATTGAAGCAGATTTAAGCAATGAATCTTTACCTGTTGCAACACCGAAGCCTATACGAACTCCAACATTGGCAACCGCTCCTATTGTTCCTGTGAAAACAATATCAGAACCTCCTGTCAGAAGTGCTGATGCATTTAGATACAGCATAGGTCAGGAAGTGATGGCTTCAGGATTTAATGGAACAAAAACCTATGATGCAAGGAAGATGGCAGACGGAAATTATACCAGTGAGGGAATTCGAAAAGCCACTTTTAAAAAAGGCGATAAAATCGGTAAAATTATTTGGGTTGGCAAAAGACCTGATGGAACATATCGCTATGTAGCTCAAAGAGATGGAACTTTTTTAAATGCCATCTATTGGATTGCTGACCACAGCGTAATAAAGCCTGTTGGAAAGATTTTACCAACTATTCAAGCGGTAACTGAGACATCAGGAATTGATAAAACTATGCTTCTTAAAAAAGGTAGTAAAGGCATGGATGTAAGAACACTCCAAGCTTTATTAAAAGTCAAGGTGGATGGTGATTTTGGAAGAAATACTGAGAATGCTCTTTTCACTCAAAAAGGAATAAAACAAATTAGACTTAAAGACTGGAGATAATGAATACAAGTACAGGAGTATGGATTGGTTTAGGCGTGTTGGGCGCAATCATTATCGCTTCAATGAGTGATGAATCTAAACCTAAAATAGAATCCAAATCAAACGAAAAACCCAATGTTAAACCCAATGTTGAACCCAAAAAAGTACAATTGTAATGGAATTTTTATTATCAAATAGTACCCCTTTTTTGAAGGCTTTTAAAAAGTATGCGATTAATACTCCCAAACGTGTTGCGCATTTTTTAGCACAACTTCACGAGGAAACGGGCGGATTTATAAAGCTATCAGAGAATTTGAATTACACACCTGCTGGACTTATTGAAACTTTTGGAACGAATCAGATTTCGGTTGCTCAAGCTAACCTTTACGGGAGAACAGCTAAACGCAAAGCCAATCAGGAAGCCATCGCCAATATTGTGTATGGTGGAAAATGGGGAAAAGTTAATTTAGGTAATACACAAGTTGGTGACGGTTGGCGATTTAGAGGACGTGGACTAATTCAGTTAACAGGTAGGGCAAACTATCAAGCCTATAAAGATTATTCAGGAGTCGATGTCATTTCAAACCCTGATTTGGCTTCACGCCCTGACATTGCAATTGATATTGCAGGTTGGTTTTGGAGTGTAAGATTCAAGCTTAATCCAATTGCAGACACCAATAATATCACATCAATTAACAAGAAAATCAACGGTGGTCTTACCAATTTTTCTGAGCGGGTCAAACAGCTAAATTATTACACAGGCATTGACACACTTGGGATATTAAAAAAAAAAGCGAGTCCGAGAACGGTCAAATCGAAGAGTAAATCTGTTTATAGCTTCTACAACCCTTTTACTAGGGTGCTCGATTTTGGTTCTAAAACTAAATAAAGTATAAAATATGTTACCGATAGAAACCATACTAAACTATTTCTTGGGTTCAACAACCCTGATTTCAATATACATTGCTTGGAGGTCAAGGAATTCAGAACTGAAAAAAAATGAAGCTTCAGCTTTAGAAGCCATCGATTCGATTTACACCAAAATGTCAATTGTTACGGACAAGAAGTTTGAAGAAATGCAGCGGATTATTGATGAAAACACTATTGAAATTAAAAACCTTAAAGAACAATTGCAGGAATATCAAAAGCGATGTTCTGGCTGTTTGAATAACAAGGGAAATGAAAAGAAAAACCTTTGACAAAATTATTGCAATTCTCAGTGTCTATTATGAAGTCGATTTGATTCAGGTAATAGAGGTTTCGGAACTACTATTTTTTGTTATAAAAGTCTATTTAAAAAAATCAAAACCATGAAAAAATCAATCCACTATATCGCCTTGTTTATCATTTCCAGTATGGTTTTTACAAGTTGTTCTTCGGCTAAAAAAATAAAGCAGGAAAACACGCTGCTCAAAAATGAAATTCAGAAAAGAGACAGTATCAAAAATACTGTTATCAATCAGGCAATTGATGATAAGTTAGTTACTCCGATTGTGCAGAGTCAAACAGGAAATGCAGTTTTTGATAGTTTGGTAAATGCCAAGGTAGATGAAATTTTATCCAAGCTGAATACTGCTAAAAATTCAGGAGATAACAGCTATAAACTCATTTACGACAAACTTAAAAAGCAATTAGAGTTTTATGTACAAATCGCTCAAACCAAAAATGAAAATATGGCGGTTAATGATGAAAAAGTAAAGACAATTATCCAGGTTAAAAAAATTCCTGTTGTGGTTGAAAAACCCTTATCAAAATTGGAAAAATTTTTAATGGGATTAGGGATTTTGGCATTACTCTATATCGGGTTTAGGATTGTCTTTTACATCAGAAAAAAATCAAGTGTATGGATATAAGAGCAAAACATATCGTAATCACAGGGGCTTTATTAGGCATTGGTGCATTATGGTACACCAGTAAATTCAATAAGTGGAAAGAAATAATGAAAAAACTAAAAGCATTACCAACGGGAATTAGAAACTTCGATATTAATTTCAAACGGATGCGCTTTAATTTGGATGTTACAATCTACAACCCTACAGGAGACAATTTCAGTCCTGATGGAGTTATTGCGACTGTTAAACGAATTATTCTCAAAGATAAAACAGCCAAGCGAATTGCTACCATCACAGTCAATAAATCCTTTTTATCAATTCCTGCCAAAGGAAAACATGTACTGAAGGATCTGATTGTAGAAATTCCAATACTGGAGAATATTTCCAATTGGCAAAGTCTCTCACAGATAAGAAGTGTAAATGATGTTCAGACCGAAACAATTTTGGGAGTTTTAGGTAAAGAGTATTCAATAATAAAGTAAGCATGGATTTAATATCATCATTCAATAATCTTAACGGTAAAACTGTAAAACGTTCCGTTTTGAAATCTCTTTTAACAAGAGCTAAAAAGCAGAGGCATTCGATTATTGCAAGTCGGATTAGTAAAGTTTTACAGCAAAATAATGATACACTTTTTACTATTGAGCTAACGCAATTAATAGAACCTCCTGGACTTAGTGGTGCAGAACAAAGAATCATTCTTCCAACACTAGAATACATATCTGAAGAAGATTCAGAAGGTGGACTAAATGGAGTTTCTCCTGATGATATTTACAGTTATATCACAGACTTGATTATCAATACAATTGATAAAGTCGGGCATTTGCCTTGGCAAAAAGATTGGGTTGGTTCAGGTTCTGATGGTGCAGCTAAAAATTATGTTAGCAAGAAAGAATATACCGGAGCAAACTTTCTACTCAATTTTGACATAAAGTTTGATAAAGAAGGTAAAGGCTATTTAGTACCAATTAAGTTTATTCAGCCTTATTACTTAACATTTAATCAGATCAAAGAAACAGGCGCAAGTTTAAAGAAAGACAGCAAAGCAAGACGTGTGATTTATTACACAATGATTTTCAGCTTTGATAACGGTGTTTTACAGTTCAAAACTACCGATAGGGAAAAGTTTGCCGAGTTTGTAAAAGCCAATGGATTAACTAAAGAAGATTTAAGAGAGCATCTTACCAAGATTCCAGTAATTAAATATTACAATGTCTTCAGAGCAGATGATTGTACAGGATTGAAATTTCCTGAAGCAACAGGCAATAAAAATGTGAATCCAATTGAGCAGGCTCAAAATCTTATAGATGGTTATAAAGACCCACCTACTTACACTTTTGTTGGAGATAGAGCTTATTATCAGCCTTCCACGGATAAACTAATATATGCCAAATATCAAGGCTTTCAAAAAGGAAGCTTCTTATTACTGCACTTATTTCCATGAGTTGACACATTCAACTGGAGCGAAAAAAAGGTTGAACAGGGATATGACCGGAACTTTTGGAAGTAAGCCTTATGCTTTTGAGGAACTCATTGCGGAACTCGGAGCGGTTTTTATGTGTTCCGAATCAGGAATATTATTTCAGACTAAAGAGAACTCGGCTAAGTATCTTAAAAATTGGAATACAGTTTTGGTGAGCGAATTAGAAAATGATAACCGCTTTTTCTTGAAAGCTTCTGCACAATCTCAAAAAGCTGTCAATTACATATTAGGCAGGAATACAGAAAGTGAATGAACGGAAATACAGAAAGAAGAGGTTAAAAAAGTTGCATCAAAAAGACCAGGAAAGAAAAAGGTAAAACCTAAAGTTACCAAAGCTAAAAAAGCAGGACTTTCAGCCTCAGTTGTGGTAAGTAAAAATAGGGAATCAAACAGAAAAAGAACTGTGCCAGCTGTTGTAAAAAGAAGAGAAAAGACAGTTGTTTCTAATCAGGATAAAAGCCTTAATGAACTTGAAAAGCTTGGTTTTATTTCTGCTAATTCAGCTCCACAACAGGCTAAAGATATATTTGTTCTTGGTGGCGAGATTGGTAAGTTTTTACAAAAACAACAGCCTCATAAAGCTCTAATTCTGATAAAGGGCAACAAGCACAGTTCAAAATCGCAATTGGCTATGCAGATTGCCAATGCTTTTGGAGAACAACAAACGCCAGTCGCTTATATCGATTATGAACAAGGAGGAATTGAGAGTAAGGATACCGTAGATAACATCAACCGGAATACTACTGAAACAGGGAGAAAATACATAGCTATAAAAGGTTATTTAGAAAATCCTTTTGAGGAATTACAAGGATTCTGTAAGGTGGTTAAAGTCATTATTGCGGATTCGGTTACGGATTTAAAAATTACAGCTGATCAATTAAATTATTTGAGAACAAAATACCCGAAAATTATTTGGTGTTTCATTTCTCAAGTGAAGGAAAACGGAGCGATGTACGGCGGTAATAAAATGGCGCACAACCCAACTTCAGTAATTCATTGTTCCTCACATCAAGATCCTAAACAGAGGTTTGCTTCACTTGAAAAAAACAGAGGGAATGACCTCACTTTAAAATATTCAATGTTCTATAAAAAAGTAGTCTATGAACCCAAAAAGAAGAAATTATCATTTAAAGTCAAATAACTAAAATCATAAATCATGGTAGCAAAAAAAGTAAAATCAAAAGGTAAAAAAAGAATCTCAGCTAAAAAGCTTTGTAGTGGTGTAATTCAACGTGAAGGTGTTAAAAAAGATGGAACTCTGAAAAAGGGTTATCGCTACGTCAAAGGTGGTAAAGTTGTGAAAGCAAAAGCAAAGAAATAGTTTTTGATTTGGGTTGATTGGGAAAGCCGTGTTGCAGAGATGTGATGCGGTTTTTTGTATTATTTAATACATGACTAAAGTTCTAATATTGCATATTGCGATATGCGATATTAATTCTTAAAATGTTGTTTTTGTTAAAATTAAGATGTAATAAATGCATATATTAACCATTTTAATAATGGTGTAAACTCTTAACAAATTTATAGGTTTTTCTTAAAAAAAGATTTAGTTTTACAGATTAACATTTTTTCTAAATAAATACTAAGAACTAACTCAATGGATGCATTCATTACACATGCCAATGTAATAAATGATTACAAGCAATATCTTCAATCTTTTATAAATATTAATGATTCAAGAATACTAGATTATATTCAAAATGAAACATTGATTAAAAATATTATACCAGATCCTTTGATTCAGTTTAATCCTTCATTTGAAAGAGGAAAGACTTTCGAAGAGCTAATCAATGAAAAAGTATTACATCCAAATCTAACTAAAGCATTAGGATCTTATAGATTATATAAACATCAAGTTGAGGCTATTGAATTGGGTGTTAAAGGCAAAGGATTTGTGGTTACTTCTGGAACTGGATCAGGAAAGTCATTAACTTTTTTGGCTACAATTTTTAATGATTTATTCAAAATTGGCTCTGAAAAAAAGAAAGGTGTAAAAGCAATTTTGGTTTATCCAATGAATGCTTTAATTAACTCTCAATTTGAAGAAATTAAAAAATATGCAAATGCTTATGGGGAAGATTTTCCAATCTCGTTTGCTCAATATACAGGCCAAGAGGCAGGCGATATAAGAGAAAAAATTAAAAATGATCAGCCAGATATCATTTTGACTAATTACATGATGTTAGAATTAATCATGACGCGTCAGTCAGAAAAATGGTTAAGAGATTCGATGAAAGAGAATCTTAAATATCTGATATATGATGAATTGCATACATACAGAGGAAGACAAGGTGCAGATGTTAGTTTATTAAATCGAAGAGTTCAAGCTTTAGCTAAAAATGAACTGATATTTATCGGTACATCTGCAACAATGGCCTCTCAAGGATCACCTGAAGAGAAAAAGGAAAAAGTGGCTGCAGTGGCAACTCAGATTTTTGGACAAGAATTTAATTCAAAAGATATAATCAATGAGTATTTAGAACCTTGTACACAAGCAAAAGAGATAAATCCGTTTATGCTTGCAAATGCTGTAAGACAAGGTGTTGATTTAAAAGGCAATGAAGATGATTTTGTGATTAATGATCTAGCAAATTGGCTTGAGATAAATGTTGCCCTAAAATCTAATCATGGTATATTAGAAAGAGGAAAGCCGCTTAATATTGATCAAATTGCGGAAAAAATAAACCTTGAAACTTCGCTTGAAAAAGAAGAAATTAAATTAAGTTTAATTAATCTTTTAAGATGGGCAGAGCGAATCAACGAAGAAAATAGGATAAAAGGTACTCGAAAATCATTTTTACCATTTCGTTTCCATCAGTTTATTTCACAAACAGGTTCGATTTCAGTAACACTTGAACCAAGAAACACCAGAACAATTGCTTCATCAGATGAACCATTTTTAAAAATAGAAGGAAAAGAGAAAAAGTTATATCCTCTTTTATTTTCTCGTTACTCAGGTTATGATTTTATTTGTGTGGAATTAAATATAGATGAAGGTGAATTAATACCTGTAATACCAAACAAAGAATTTGTTAATAAGAAGAAAGAAGATATAAATCAAAAAAATCCAGACATCAGAGACTTTAAGTATGGATATATTTTGTTAGATGAAGGAGAAGAATTTTGGAATCTTGATTATAGGGATTTGGTGCCTTCAGAATGGTTAAATAAACAGGGTACAGACTTACAGCCATATTATAAAATGCTGATGCCTCATGAAATATATTTTAATAGTGATGGACATTTTTCATTTGAACCAAATTATCCAATTAAAGGTTATTTTATTCCGGCAAAATTAAGAATTGATCCCACAGCTCAAATTATATATGAAGACAGTAAAACCAGTGACTTCACAAAATTATCAAGATTAGGATCTGAAGGCAGAAGTACCGCCACATCTGTAATATCTTATGCTGTAGTGAAAAGTTTAGCAAATCAAGCGGAATCAGTTCAAGATCAAAAGTTATTAAGTTTCACAGATAACAGACAAGATGCTTCTTTGCAAGCAGGTCATTTTAATGATTTTTATGCAACTATCCGTTTAAGAGCAGCTTTATTTAATGCTTTGCAAAATTCTGGTAAACCATTAGAAATATTCGAAATTGCAGAGTCTTTATTTCAAAGTCTTAATCTAAAAGAAATTCAGTATGCGTTGTATCCTTCTAAAGATGAAAGTTTTCCAGACGAAAGAAACATTGAAGCGTTAAAAGAATATTTAAAGTATAGAATTTTTCAAGATTTAAAAAGAGGTTGGCGTTATACCTTGCCAAACTTAGAACAAGTAGCTCTCTTAGAAATTGATTATAAAAATCTTGATAGATTAGTAGATTTAGATGATCGATTTGAAAGTATTGAATATTTAACTAGTATATCTAAAGAAAAACGAAAAGAGTTTCTAAGAAATATTTTAGATTATTTTAGAACCAATTTTGCATTGGATCATAAGTTTTTCAAAGATGTTGCGAATAATGAATCATTGATGAGAGATAGACTTCATCCTGATTCTTTATGGTCACTTGATTATAACGAGAAATTAGATAAACCAACCGAAATGGTTGTTTCAATTCCTTCCCCAAGACCCAAAGGGAAGTATATAATTTCCATGGGACATCGTTCTAATCTTGGAAAGTATATAAATCGTTGTCTAGTTGAAGAAGGACTGGACAAATTGAACAGAGAAAATTATGAAGTATTTATTCAAAGTTTATTGAATCTTTTACACAATACAAATTTCATAACAGTAGAACAAGATAAAAGAAATCCAGAAATAAGTTATTATAAACTTAGAGCCGATCAATTATTATGGGTGAAAGGTGATCAAGTGACGATCAGATTAGATCATACAAGATTCAACTTTCAAACCGAATTGACAGATTTAAAACCTAATGTCTATTTTCAAAATCTATATAAAACTGACTTTACAAAAATCAATAAAGAACTAATAGCAAAAGAACATACAGGTCAAATTAGTTCTGGTCAAAGAATTGAAAGAGAAGAAGCTTTTAGGAAAGGAGAAATTTCAACTATGTTTTGTTCCCCTACTATGGAGTTAGGTATTGATATTGCTAATCTGAATATTGTACACATGAGAAATGTGCCTCCTAATGCAGCAAATTATGCTCAAAGAAGCGGTCGTGCTGGTCGTGGAGGACAAACCGCATTAGTATTTACATATTGTTCAACAATGTCTCCTCATGATGTAAATTATTTTAAAAATTCAACCGAAATGGTTGCGGGAACTGTCCAGCCTCCGCGAATAGATCTTATTAATGAAGAATTAATAGCCTCGCATTTAAATGCTTTTCTACTAATGAATTTAGAGATCACTGAATTAAAAACATCTGTAGCCGATGTTTTAGATCTTAATAATGAACAAAAAATATTCATTAAAAAAGATATCCAAGAAAGAATAGAACATTTATGCTCAATAAACAAAGCCAACTTGTTAGATGAGTTTGAAAAAATTACATTATCATTATTACCTGAATTAAAAAACACCAATTGGTTTACCAAACGATGGATAGAATGTAAAATTGAAAAATTCCCTTCACAGTTTTCCAATACATTTACGAGATGGATTAGAATGTTTCAAAATGCTTGTTTTTTAAGAAATAAAGCGCAAGCAATTTTAGATAATCATACTTATAAAGCAGATAGTGAAGAAAGAAAAGAGGCTTCTAAACAAGAACGATTTGCAAGGAAACAAATTGCATTGTTGAAAAATGAGGCACAGCAAAATTCAAGTAATTCCGAATTCTATGTGTTTCGATATTTAGCAGCAGAAGGTTTTTTACCTGGTTATAATTTTACACGTTTACCGGTAAGAGCTGTATTAGGAAAAAGTTATAGAGACGACGTTGAGGTACTTTCACGTCCAAGAAATTTAGCATTATCTGAATTTGGCCCTGCCAACACTGTTTATCATTCTGGTAGTAAATTTAGAATTAATAGGATGATGGTTTCTGATTTGGATAATGCCACTGAGAAAATCTTGGTTTCAAATAAAACAGGTTATGCCTATTTTAACGAAGAAATTAAAGCAGCCAATATTGATCCCATTAGCAAAAGTCAGTTAAAAGGAGATGCAATAAGTGTATATTCAAATATCATTGAATTCTCAGAGTGTGAAGGAATTCCACTGCAAAAAATTTCTTGTATCGAGGAAGAAAGAAGTAGATCTGGTTATGAAATTTTGTCATATTTTAACTTCCCTCAGGGTATCGAAAATACAGAATCTGTCTTACTAAAAAAAGGAGGTGAAAAACTATTACAGCTCTATTTCAGTAAAACGGCTAATCTTGTTAAAGTAAATAAAAAAGCAAGAAGATCTCAAAACGAAGGGTTTAAAATAGACCAAAGAAATGGAGTTTGGGTTCAAGAAAGGAATTTTCAAAATAACTCGGAATTAGAGCAAAATACTAGAGAGATAATGTTATACACTAAGGACACTTCAGACGTGTTATACATACAACCTTTAGGAAATATTGGTACTACGCCTCAGCAAGTGGTTTCATTAAGTTATGCTTTAAAGAGAGGAATAGAAAAATTATTCCTTGTTGAAGAGAGCGAAATAGCTGTTAATATCATGGGTGATCCGGAGAAACCTAATATTCTAATTAATGAGTCTTCTGAAGGCTCTCTCGGGATCTTATCTCAATTGATTTCTGATCCAATCAAAATGAAAGAATGGTTTAGAGCTAGTTATGAAATACTTCATTTTAATGCAGATACAAGAGAGGAAACAGAAGAAGGAAAAAAATTACCTCATGCGACTTATCAGGATTTATTAAGCTATTACAATCAAATATATCATCAACAATTAAATCGTTATGATATTAAAGAAACTATAGAAAATTTAATGGATTGTGAAGTCGAAATCGTTCAGGGAAATGAAAATGACAGAGAAGAGCAATACAAATATCTATTGACTGCTTACGACAAAAATAGCAGTACGGAGTTTAAACTCATAAAATATCTTTATGAAAATGGATATACACTTCCTGACAAAGCACAAGTTAATTTAGATCATTATTACATCAGTGCTGATTTTGTCTATAAAAACAGCTTTGGAAATACACTTGTATTTTGCGATGGCTCTGTTCATGATAAAGATGAGGTGAAAAAACGGGATCAAAAGATCAATCAAATTCTTAATGAAGGAGCTTGTGATGTCATTCGTTGGCATTATACGGAGCCAATTGAAGAATTGATTACAAGGCGAAAAGATATTTTTAGAAAAGTGAAATAGCGAATCGAATGAATAACAAATATACACCTGGGAATTTAGTAAGTTATAGAAATCGCGATTGGATGGTTCTGCCTTCAAATGAAGAATTGCTTGTCATGGTAAAACCACTCGGTGGATCTGATGAAGAAACAACAGGTATTTTTTTACCATTAGCTAAAGATTTTGAAAAAATTGATAAAGCTACTTTCAAAGAACCAACTCCTAATCAGATTGGAAATTTTGAAACGGCTAAACTATTATATAATGCTTCACGTCTTTCTTTAAGGAATGCTGCCGGACCATTTAGGAGCATGGGTAAATTATCGTTTAGACCTAGATCCTATCAAGTGGTTCCTTTAGTAATGGCATTAAAACAGGACATTACTAGACTTTTAATTGCTGATGATGTTGGAATCGGTAAAACCATTGAAGCCTTATTAATTATAAAAGAACTTATGGAGCGTGGTGAAATCAAAAGATTCGCTGTGATTTGTCCTCCTCATCTTTGTGAACAATGGCAGCAAGAATTAAAAGATAAATTAGATATTGATGCAGAGATTGTTCGTTCCAGTACAGCTTCTAGGTTAGATAGAATGGTACCAGATGACCGTTCGGTTTTCCATCATTTGCCTTATCAAGTTATTTCGGTAGATTTTATTAAAACAGATAAACGCAGAGGCATTTTTTTAAACGATTGCCCTGAATTGGTGATTGTAGATGAAGCACATACATGTACTTTGCCTAAAGGCTCAACTTCAAAGAATCAACAACAGCGTTATAACCTAATTCATGATATAGCAGAACAAGAAAAACGTCATTTAGTATTGTTAACAGCTACTCCTCATAGTGGAAAAGACGAAGAGTTTTTGTCTCTATTAGGTTTGTTAAAATCAAGTTTTAAAGAACTTAATTTTGAAAAATTAGAGCAATCTGATCGAAAAAAAATAGCTAAATATTTCATTCAACGTAAAAGAGAAAATATTCGCAGATGGTTAAATGAAGAAACACTATTTCCTGAGAGAGATTCTAAAGAGGTGGGATTTACACTATCCGAGACAACCAAATCATTTTATAATGATTTGGTAGCTTTTGCACGAGGTATTTCCGAAGTAGAAACCGATAATGAGAATACTAAACTCTTACGTTCATGGGCAGCTATTGCATTAATTAAAGGCGCTATGTCTAGTCCAGTAATGGCAAAAGAAATGCTTGAAAAGAGGTATGCTAAAGTAACTTCTGAAGATGAAGAATCTGTTGAGATAGGAACAGAAGCTGTTGAAAATACCTTATTTGAAGAAAATGACTTTGGAGTAGATTTTTCTAGAAATGATTTGTTAAATGCTGTAGACTATAAAGCAAATGAATTACAAGGTTTAACCAACTTATTAAGAAAGGCTGAAGAACTAATTGAAAATCCTGAAACCGATTTAAAAATAAAACATACAATTGATATCATTCAAAAATGGTTAAAAGCAGGATTCCAACCCATTATTTTCTGCCATTACATAGCAACGGCAAAATATGTAGAAGAAAAATTAAGAGAGGTACTTCCTAAAAGTGTTTTGATACAGGCGATTACTTCAGAATTAGCTGATGAGCAACGTAAAGAAGAAATTCAACGAATGGGCGAACATGAAAAACGTGTTTTAATAGCAACAGACTGTTTGAGTGAAGGGATTAATTTACAAGACTTATTCAATGCCGTTTTGCATTATGATTTACCTTGGAATCCCAACCGTATAGAACAACGTGAAGGTCGTGTAGATCGTTTTGGTCAAACTTCTTCAGAGATAAAAACCTACATGCTTTATGGTGAAAACAACCCAATGGATAAATTCATTTTAGAAGTGTTAATTCGAAAAGTACGAGAAATTCAAAGAAGTATTGGAGTTACCATTCCTATTGGTGAAAACAACAAATCACTAATGACCGAACTAACGCAGAAAATCTTAAAAACCACCTCAGAAGCTGATCAATTAACGCTGTTTGAAGAGGATAAAATTAAGATTGATAATGAGCTAGAACTGGCGAGAAAAAAAGGAGAAAACTTACGTTCTATATTTGCACAAGAGTCAGTTGATGCTGAAGCTATCAAAAAAGATTTAGAAGAAGTAGATGAAGCCATTGGAGATCCCAAAGTAGTGGAAAGCTTTGCTACTTATGCATTGCAATTACTAGGAGCTTCTCTAACACAAGATTTTGAAGGCTATAGAGTACAAGTAACCAATTTGCCTAAGCATTTACAAGTAGCATTGTTAACCACAACAGAACAAGCTAAAGGAAAAACAGAAACAAAAATAGCCTTCAATTCTCCAACACCCAAAGGCTATCAGTATATTGGGAGAAATCATCGTTTTATAGAACAATTGTGTCATTATGTTATTAGTAATGCATTTGAAGAAGAAGGAAATAATTATAATTTAGCCCGTACCAGTGTTATTCAAACAGAAAGCGTAGAAAGCAAAACTACTTTAGTTATGTTTCGTGTTCGAAACGTGGTAAAAGAAGTACGTTCTAAAAACGAATCGGTAGCAGAAGAAATGTGCCTATGGGGTTATTCAGAGCAAAATGGAGCGTTACAGCCTGTTGATTTTGTAATGGCTCAGGATTTAGTCGCAAAAGCAATTCCGCTGAGCAATTTACCACTAGAAAGACAACAACAATTTTTAGAGCATGAATTACATTCCTTTGAAAATAAAAAAGATGCTTTTATAGAAATTGCAACACAAAGAGCTGATAAGTTAGTAGAAGCACACGGAAGATTCAAAGCATTAATTGGTGGTAGAAGTTATGAAAAATCGACTCCCGTTTTGCCTCCCGATGTCATGGGTGTTTATATTTTATTGCCAAAACCTAAAGACCTTTTTTAAGCCATGAAGTTTACTACTATAAACATACAAGGAAATATTTTTACGAGCGAAATTCTGGATCGAATTCGCCAAGATAATATTAGCTATCAAAAGCCACAAGATTTTGGATTAAAGCCAAATGAATTGGTGCGTGATGAAATCAGTAATGCTTGGAGTTTAATCAATACACATTGGCAAATTTTCAAGCAAAAACGCAATGCTTTTCAAGCTAACGATAATGGTGTTACTGAAACTCGTAGATATTGGATTTTACCTTTACTCAACCAGTTAGGATATGAAGTAGCATTATCAAATGCTGAAATTGTCAACGGAAAGTCGTATGCCATTTCGCATAGAGCCAGTAACAAAGATGGCTTCCCTATTCACATTGTAGGTTCAGAACAATCTTTAGACAGAAAAGCAGAGAGCGGACCGAGGTTGTCCCCTCATGCCTTGATGCAGGAATACATCAATTCTACAGAGCATATTTATGGTTTTGTAACCAATGGAATCCATTTCAGAGTGTTGCGTGATGCCACTCGTTTATCGCGTTTGAGTTATTTGGAGTTCAACTTAGAGCAAATGGTAGAAGAAGGTCATTATGCCGAGTTTGCTATTTTCTATCGTTTGTTGCATGCTTCGCGTTTAAAAGAAACTAAAGAAGAAGCAAAAGATGCAATCATAGAATTCTACCATAACGAAGCCTTAGCATCCGGTTCACGTATTCGGGAACGCTTAAGTCAAGCGGTAGAAAGATCGATACTAACCTTGGCTAATGGCTTATTAAAACAATCCGAAAACCAAGAGTTACAGCATGCATTAGAAAATAATACTTTAAACGCTAAGCAGTATTATTTACACATTCTTCGTTCGGTATATAGGGTGTTGTTTTTATTGGTGATCGAAGAACGTAACCTTATCTACAAAGATAATTTAACCGATGAAGAAAAGAAACTCAAAGACATTTACTATAAATTCTACAGCATTCAGCGTTTAACCTATTTGGTAGACAAAGCGGTGTACATCGACCCAAAGAAAACAGATCTTTGGCAATCGTTACTAATGACCTTCCGTTTGTTTGAAGATGCCAACACTGGAAAGGCTTTAGGGATTGATGCCTTGGGTTCTGGAATTTTTAGCAACAATGCAATTCAAAGTCTAGACAATACTGTTTTAAACAACAAATCTGTTTTAGAAGTATTCAAATACTTGGTAACCTTTGAAAACGAAAACAAACAAACCATCCGTGTCAACTATGCCGATTTGGATGTAGAAGAATTTGGTTCGGTGTATGAAGGTTTGCTGGAGTTTGAACCAGTAGTAGAAAATGGGGAATTTCGTTTTAAACAAGGAGACGATCGTTCCTCATCAGGATCGCACTATACACCAGAAGAATTAGTAAAACCATTAATTGTTCACTCTTTAGATTACATCATTGCAGACAAACTAAAAGAAGCAGATCCGGAACAAGCATTATTAAGTATTACGGTTTGCGACGTAGCTTGTGGTAGCGGACATATTTTGCTCTCAGCGGCCCGACGTATTGGTTTTGAATTAGCGCGTGTTCGTAGAAAAGAAGACCAACCTACACCTTCGGCTTTGAGAATAGCCGTTCGTGATGTGATTAAAAACTGTATTTATGGTGTCGATTTAAACCCATTAGCCGTAGAATTGTGTAAAGTTGCCCTTTGGTTAGAAGCTCACGAACCGGGACAACCACTCAACTTCTTAGACCACCACATTAAAAACGGAAATGCCATTGTAGGGTTGGCACATTTTGAAGAATTAGAAAGCGGTATTGCCAGCGAAGCCTTTAAAACTTTACCAGGTGATGATAAAGAAATTGCCACAGCGTTTAAAAAGCGAAATGATTTAGAACGCAAAACAAAAGACCAGCTTAGTACATACAATGTCACCAATGTGGATGATGATTTAAAAGGAATCCAGAAAGATTTTATTACGTTTTCTCAACTACCAGAAAACACACCCGAACAAATTGCAAAAAAAGAAAAGGCATACCACGATTTAACCCAAGGCAAAAAGTGGTTTCGCCTAAAACAAATTGCCGATTTGCAAGTGGCACAATTCTTTATACCAAAAACAGAAGACAATAAAGAAAAACTCACCACTCACAGCCAATACATGAGTTACCTGAAAACCGAAGCTCAAATTATAGATCGTGGTGCAGCAATGGGAATTAGCTCTGAAAAACACTTTTTTCATTGGTTTTTAGAATTCCCACAAGTATTTCAAAATGGTGGTTTTGATTGTATTTTGGGAAATCCACCATTTTTAGGAGGCCAAAAATTGAGTGGTAATTACGGAACTGATTTTCTTGAATTTCTAAAATACTACTACCAGCCAATTGGAGCTGTAGATTTGGTAACTTATTTTTTTAGAAGAATTTTTGATGTAATTAAAATAAATGGATTTCAGTCGTTGATTTCCACGAATACTATTGCTCAAGGATCTGCTCGTGAAGGGGGGCTAGATTTTATTTGCTCAAATAATGGTATAATTAATCATGCTATTCGTTCTATGAAGTGGCCAGGTCAAGCTGCTGTTGAAGTTTCTTTAATTACCATCCATAAAGGTGAATGGAAAAATAATTTTACTCTAGATAATAAATTTGTAGAGAGAATAACGTCTTATTTAGATGATTCCGAAGTTATTGGAAAACCTATGCCTCTATTATCCAATAAAGGAAAGAGTTTTCAGGGGAGTATTGTTCTTGGAAAGGGATTTATACTAACTACTGAAGAAGCTGAAAATCTAATAAAAAATGATCCTCGAAATAAAGACGTGATATTTCCTTATCTTAACGGTGATGATCTAAATAATGATTCAGAACAAAAGCCATCAAGATGGGTCATTAATTTTTTTGACTGGGATGAAGAGAAGGCAAAAACTTATCCAGATTGCTTTGATATAGTGGAACGATTAGTTAAGCCTGAGAGGTTAATTCAAAAAGATAAAGGAGGTAAAGAAAAATGGTGGCAGTTTTTAAGACCTAGAAATGAACTTTACGCTACCATATCTGAGTTAGACCAGGTAATGGTTATTGCGCAAGTTTCCAAAACTACAGCATTTGCTTTTACCGAACCAAATAAGGTATTGGACGCTAAATTAAATGTATTTGCAAATAATTCATTCACAATGTTTGCATTTTTACAATCAAACTTTCACATTTATTGGGCTTGGAAATATTCTAGTACTATGAAAGCAGATTTAAGTTACGCTCCAACACAAGTCTTTGAAACGTTTCCTTTTCCAGAAGAAATTTCTATTGAAAATAAAAAAGAACTTAATGATATTGGTGAAACTTATTACAATATTAGAAAGTTAATTATGCACAAATATAAAATCGGCTTAACAAGATTTTATAATATATTTCATTCTCAAGGAATACAAGAAAAAATTAATGAAAAAGACAAGCAATTAAATTTAATAAAGAAACATTTAATAAAAGTTGGAATTAATATCCAAATCACGGAATTAATTAATGATATCAGGGAATTTAGAGAAATTGCTATAAAACTTGATAAAATAGTAATCAAATCATATAGATGGGGCGATATTGACTTAAAGCACAATTTTTACGATCTCGAATATTTACCAGAAAATGATAGAGTACGTTTTTCCATCCATCCAGATGCTCGTAGAGAAGTTTTGAAACGATTACTTTTACTTAATCATAAAATTTATAAAGAAGATGCATCAAAAAGTTCTAATACTAATTCCAAATCTAAAAAGGTAAGCAATAAAAAAGTAGCAGATAATTCCCTGAAGTTATTTTAATCTTCAGGGAACAAAATACTACTTGAAGTTTTAATTTTAGAAACTTTCTGAAGTTTCTTATTATTTTTTGTATGAATTACATTAGTTTTTGATTCTTCAGCATATTGCCGTAAATTAATTATTAATAGCCTCTTTAAAATTTCTTTCCTTGCCTTGGGGTAAATTGTAAATCTTAAACGATCATTTTCAGGAAGATGATCTAATTCATAAAAATCATGCTTTAAGTCAATATCAGTCCACTTATATAACTTAATAATCTCATTATCAATTGCTCGATACAGTTCTCTTAATTCTTTTATGTGGTAATATATTTCAGCCTCATTATTAATATTGATGTCATGGAATTTATTTTGTAATTCTGTTAAACCAATCTTATTTTCCTTCATTATTTTAAGGCGTATTTGATGAAGTTTACTACCTAAACTATTTAAGAGATCCGATGATATTGATGAAAAAGGAAAAGTTTCAAAAGCATTAGTACCTGAATACCTCAAAGTGGAAGTACCCATGGTTGAACTATTTTTCCAAGCCCATACATCATGAATAGAGGAAGATAAGATAGAGAAATTTGAAAATGAATTAAGAGCAAATACAACCGTTGCTTCAGAAAATACAATATTATTCTTGCAAATGGATATTAATAAATGTTTTGCGTGACGATTCAAAACCATTACCTGGTCTAACTCAGATATGGCATTATACAAAGCAGGTCTTTTCTCTCCGTATATCCACCACTTTTGAGGTAATGGTTTTCTTAAAGCGTATGTGCCAACTATTTCATTTCCTTCATTATCAATCTTCCATCGTTGACGTTCTGGTTTAACTAATTTTTCAATTATCTGATAACAATCAGGGTAAGTTCGAGCTTTTTCTTCATCCCAGTCAAAAAAATTAATGACCCATCTTGATGGCTTTTGTTCTGAATCATTATTTAGATCATCACCGTTAAGATAAGGAAATATCACGTCTTTATTTCGAGGATCATTTTTTATTAGATTTTCAGCTTCTTCAGTAGTTAGTATAAATCCCTTTCCAAGAACAATACTCCCCTGAAAACTCTTTCCTTTATTGGATAATAGAGGCATAGGTTTTCCAATCTCCATAAATTAAGTTAATAGTTCCTGATTTCTATTGCTTTAAAAATGGCAACTTGCAAATTATTAATGATTTCACTTCACAAATACTTCACTTACTATGAGCATAAAAATAAGCTATCGTTTTGTAATTAAAAAAGATAAAAATAAATATGGATTATATCCAGTTTATTTAAGAGCCTTTTTAAAAGGAAAGAAAATAGAGACTGTTACATCTGTCGCAATTCCTTTAAGAGATTGGTCTTTAAGAAATCAAAGAGTAAAAATTCAAAATAAGAATCATGAGCGCCATAATACACTATTGGATGCAATCGATAAGAAAGCAATCAAGTTGTTGGTAAATAATTTTACTAATGATGAGTTTCCATTGAGTCTAATGCAATTTAAAGAAAGATTACTTGGTTTAAATCATAATTTATTAGAAGGAGAAGGAAACTTTACCAATTATATCTTATGTTACTTAGAAGAAAATAGAATAAAATTTAAGGAGGAAACTTGGTTTGGATATAAGTCTCAGATCTCTAAAATTTTAAAATTTAAAAGAGAAATTTTCTTTTCAGACATTAATGAGAAGTTCATAAACGATTATAGATACTATATGCTTAATACTCTAGAAAATAATGAAAATACAGCTAGTAAAAGTCTTAGAGTGTTACGAACATTTGTCAATATTTCAATTCGATTTGGATACATAAAAAGTAATCCTTTTCAGTACACTTCAATTAAAAAAGTTGATGGAAAACGAGATTTTCTTTCAATTGAAGAATTAAATAGCCTTACAAATTATTATCTAATGAATAATTTTTCAAAACCAATAGAGAAAGAGATTCTTAGTTATTTTTTATTTGCGTGTCACACAGGACTTAGATATTCTGATTTAAAAACTCTTTCTAAAAAAACTATTATTAATAGTTCTATACATCTTCGAATGCATAAAACAGGTTATTTAGTGAATATTCCTTTAAGTAACAAGGCAAAAAAATTTCTTCCTGAAGCTAATTTCAATGACGATATTATTTTTAGAGTATATTGTAATAAAGTAACAAATAAAGTATTGAAAAATATTGGTGCTAATTTAAAATTAAACAAAAAACTAACCTGTCATGTTGCAAGACATACGTTTGCCACTGTTTCAATTTCTTTAGGAATTCCAATTGAAGTTGTAAGTAAACTGTTAGGCCATACAAATATTCGAACAACTCAAGTTTATGCAAAAATTGTTGATTCGGTAAAAGAAAAAGAAATGAAAAAATGGGATAAATTATAATTTACTTTTTAAATGAATAAATAAACAGATTAAATTATTTATATATTTTGCATGAATTTTCAATAAAAATATATGCAATTAAATATTATTTACTAACTTTGTACTTATGAATAAGTTACAAGAATTAAAAAAACACTTAAAGCGAGGAAAAGTATACCGTAGGGCTGATTTATCTAAGTGGTCAAAATCTGTTGACCGTCATTTAGATGAACTAGTACAGGAAGGCATTTTACAAAAACTGTCACAAGGTTTATACTATTATCCTGAAGTAACTGTCTTTGGAGAGACACCTCCCGAAGAAGAAGTGTTAGTGCGTTCTTTTCTCAAAGACAAACGTTTTTTGGTAACTTCCTTAAATGCTTATAATTCTTTAGGAGTAGGAACTACTCAGTTATACAATGGCAAAACGGTTTACAACCACAAACGCCATGGGGATTTTAACCTTGGTGGTATGATGTTTTCATTTAGGGTAAAACCTCATTTTCCAAATAAAGTAACGCCTGAGTTTTTATTGGTAGATTTGTTAAATAACTTAGATCAACTAGCTGAAGACCCAAAAGAAGTTGTGTCGAAAGTGCGTTCTAAAGCAAAAGCAATGGATGCTAAAAAACTAAAAAAATCACTTCAGGAGTATGGTAGTGTTAAAGCAAAAAAAATGTTAGAACCTGTTCTCACAGTATAATATGTCTGACTACTTACACAATCATAAAAACTTCCGTGATCTGCTCCGTATTGTAGGAGCAGAATTAAATATTGAACCTGGTCTTGTGGAAAAAGACTATTGGATTATGCATGTACTCTATGGTCTAAAACAGCAAGGGTTTCAATTTGAACTCAAAGGAGGAACATCTTTATCCAAGGGTTATGGAATAATACATCGTTTTTCCGAAGACATCGATATCCATATCAAACCACCTGTTGAAATGGAAATCAATGAAAATCCAAACAACAATAAGCCTAGGAATATTCAAAAAAGAAAAGACTTTTATGATGGTTTAGCAAACGATATAAAAGTAGATGGTATAATATCAGTAGTAAGAGACGAAGCTTTTGACGACCAAAGACAATATCGTAGCGGTGGGATAAGATTACACTATGAAAGTAAAACGGATGCCATTGACGGAGTTAAAGAAGGTATATTATTGGAGGTTGGATTTGACACAGTAACACCAAATAATCCACTAACAATATCATCTTGGGCATATGACAAAGCAGTTCAGCAAGGTGTTGATATAATCGACAATCGGGCTATAGATATTGCTTGTTATCACATTGGCTACACTTTTGTTGAAAAATTACAGACTATTGCGACTAAATTTAGACAGGAACAGGAAGACAATGAAGAACGGCAAAATTTAATGCGTCAGTATTATGATGTCTATAGTTTGTTACAAGATGATACGGTAAAAGTATTTATAGACACAGAAGAGTATCAAAAACATAAAGAAACTCGCTTTCCACCAAAAGACTATATAATACCTATCGCTGAAAATGAAGCTTTTTTGCTAGAGAATCCAGAACTTAGGGAGCGATTTATTGAACGCTATAAAAAAACGGCAAAATTGTATTATAAAGGTCAACCTGATTTTAATGAGCTACTTGCTGAAATCGGTAAATGGGTTGAAAAATTATAAGCAAAATTGAAAAATATAAACTATCAAGTTCAACCATTGAACATCTAATTTTACCCATATTTTGATAGTAATTTTTAATTCATTATATTTGCTTAATAAGATTTCGAAAATTTGCAAGTCAAATAGAGGAGCAAAAGCGAGACCCTAAAATAGGAAAAAAATATATAATCCTTATATATCAACGCATAAGAGAAGAGGTACAATTCCCTCTTTCTCCGCCAGCTGAAATGCAAATTGAATTTAAACCCTTAAAATCGTATGATTTTAAGGGTTTTTTCTTTTTATCACATATCAAAATATTCATTCATTCGTGAACCTAAAGGAATAAAAT
>NZ_JAABLM010000019.1 GCF_009915155.1 Flavobacterium ichthyis
ATTTTATTCCTTTAGGTTCACGAATGAATGAATATTTTGATATGTGATAAAAAGAAAAAACCCTTAAAATCATACGATTTTAAGGGTTTAAATTCAATTTGCATTTCAGCTGGCGGAGAAAGAGGGATTCGAACCCCCGGACCTGTTACAGTCAACAGTTTTCAAGACTGCCGCAATCGACCACTCTGCCATTTCTCCAATATGTCTGCAATCATTTGCTGATTGCGAGTGCAAATATAGCAAGGTTTTTCGAGTTTCAAAATATTTTTCTACTAAAAATAAAACTATTTTCTCATTCCTTTGGTAAGCCTTTCATTTTCTTCTGTTTACCAATTATTTTTTTCGATTAAAAATTTACGTAATCCGTGATTTCTAATCCGTAGCCTATCATTCCCACTCGTTTCGTTTGCTGTGAATTAGACATTAACCTTATTTTACTCACATCAATATCATGTAAAATTTGCGCCCCAATTCCAAAATCTTTGTTATCCATCTTCACTTGTGGTGTTTTAAAAATTCCTTTGTCTTGAAGTGATCTAAGTTCGGATATTCTTCCTAATAACTCAGCCGAAGGTATTTCTTGGTTGATAAAAAGTATAGCTCCTCTCCCCTCTTCATTTATTTTATTAAACATCAATTCTAACTTTTGAGAGGCATTTCCGCTTAAAGCGTCTAAAATATCGTTGGTAACTTGAACGGAATTTATTCTGGTTAAAACAGCATCACCAGCGTTCCAACTTCCTTTTGTTAATGCTAAATGCACTTGTTTGTTGGTAATTTGAAGGTAAGCTCTTAAGCGAAATTTACCAAATCTTGTTTCTATTTCAAAATCTTCTTTTTTCTGAATTAAAGAATCGTGCTGCATTCTATATGCCACTAAATCTTCAATCGAAACGATTTTAAGGTCAAATTTTTTCGCTACTTCTATCAATTGCGGCAATCTCGCCATCGAACCGTCTTCGTTTAAAATTTCTACCAAAATTCCAGCGGGTTGTAAACCTGCCAAACGCGCAAAATCTACCGCTGCTTCAGTATGTCCGGTTCTTCTCAAAACGCCTCCTTGCTTTGCAATCAATGGAAAAATATGTCCGGGACGTCCTAAATCTTCCGGTTTGGTATCTTCTTTTACTAAAAATTCTATGGTTTTAGATCTGTCATAGGCAGAAATTCCGGTGGTACAACCATGTCCAATTAAATCTACCGAAACCGTAAAAGCCGTTTGGTGCAAAACGGTATTATTAGTCACCATCGGATGCAAATTCAATTCTTTGCATCTTTTTTCAGTTAATGGCGCACAAATTAATCCGCGACCGTGAGTGGCCATAAAATTAATCATTTCTGGTGTTACCATTTCTGCAGCAGCAATAAAATCGCCCTCATTTTCGCGGTCTTCATCATCTACTACGATGATTATTTTTCCTTGACGGATATCTTCAATTGCTTCTTCTATGGTGTTAAGTTGTGTAGCAGTTTGAGTCATTATGTTTTAGATTTGATTCGAAAAACTTTTTTTATAACCTTATTTATCGGCATCAAAACTACATCCATATTAATTAGCCCAATGTCGTTGGTTGCTCTGTAAGTAAGCATTACGGCAAACGGCGTGAGGACGATAGAAGACATCCAAGAGCCTAAAATAGGCGGAATCCCATTTTCTTGTGCTAATTTTTTTCCGAAAGTATTGATGAAATGATAGGTGATAAAGATTAGAACTGCAAATACAATTGGCAATCCTAAACCTCCTTTTCGGATGATAGCTCCTAGAGGTGCTCCAATAAAAAACATTAACAAACACGAGTAGGCAATCATGAATTTTTCATAAAGTGCTAACCAGTGATTATTGATATTTTTTTGCTTTTGTTCGATTTCGGCTCTAGTCCCATTGATAGAAAATTTAGCACTCGAAATGTTACTGCTAGCGATTTCCAGCGCATTGGATTGCTTTGCAATTGGAATAATTTTTAATAAATCTTGTGGCAGTTCTTTTGCCTTTGGCAAACTATCTTCTAATTTCGGCAAAGCCGATACTCCGGTTCTGATATAAATATTATCTGAAAAGGAAACAATGTCTTTCTCAAAATTTGTTTCTAACGAGTCAATCGTATAATTCAACTCACTTATATTCAACATATTATTTGTATTCGCTACATCTATTTCTGCATCTTCCGTATTTAATTTTGAAAGGTCGATGTTAATGATGTCTTTTTTAAAAGCGGCTTTTACAAATGGTACCCTTGATCGTTGTTCGTACTTTTTTGGAATAATATTTTCATAATAATTACCGTCATAAAGAATTAACTGCAACATGGGAGAATTTTCGTCAGAGAGTAAAAGTCCACTTTTAGCTTTTATAAAAACGTTGCTTCCGCCACTTACTGCTTTTTTATGAATGGTGATTCCTTCGAGTTTTTCTCCGTTTTCCCCGGACTTTTTATCCACTTTAATATTGTAATCCACCACATCGCTAAATTGTCCTTCCGCTATCGCCATAGCAGGTTTTGTCCGTACGATGTCACCTCTTAATTTTATAAATTCGTACTCAGCAGCAGGAATCACATTATTAGCAAAGAAAAATGATATGATACTCAAAAATGATATAAAAAAAATGAGGCTTTTCATGGCACGCTGTAACGAAATTCCTGAAGATTTCATAGCAGCAAACTCGTAATTTTCGGCAAAATTACCAAAAGTCATTATCGAGGCCAATAAGATTGATAATGGTAAAACCAAAGTCATCATCCTTGGTGAATACAAAAATAAGAATTTGGCAATTACCCACAAATCTAGGTCTTTCCCCGCTAATTCAGCAATAAACATCCACACACCTTGCAGGATGAATATAAAATAGAGAATGATAAAAACCGTTCCAAGGGTTTGTAAAAATGTGGTTAAAATGTACCGGTCAAGAATTTTCACTTGTAAAAAATCAGTCTAAATTATTGATGTAGTAATTTGGATATTTACTTTCGGCAAAGGTAAACTGATTTTTGGATAATGGCTGGTTGGTTTTAAAAGAATTAACAGTGGTAGTGATTTTTGAGCCATCTTTGCCTATTTCCATCATATTGTAAATGTGTTTCGTTTGGATGTCAATTCCCAAAAATACTTCTTTGCGATCATCTTTTGCGCTGGTTGGGACCAATTTCACATATTGAATTTTTCGTCCTTTTATATTTTGCAAAATATCCCAAGAATATTTGTAACCTGTATTGAAAAAAGTCAACATTTTTGAAGGCGTAATGCTGTTTTCATCGTTTTCATCTGACTTAGAAATCGTGATTTCCTCATCTTCCGGAACAATATTATATACTTTTTTTCCATCATACATTTTAGTCACGCCCATAAAATTCAGTACATATTTATTGCCTTGAATCACCACATTTCCTTTACTCTCTCGGTTTAAATTTTCCTTTGGATTAGAAATCGCGTATTTAAATTCAATCGAAATATTTTGATAGCTTTTCACTTTGGAAGAAACTTCATCAAGCAAGTTTTTAGCTTTTTGACTGTTTTGTGCCGAAAGATTGAAGGTTATAAAAAATACGGAAATAAATAATAAAATCTTGTTCATTTTAATCGATTTGTTCATTGTTGAAAAATTGGTCAAGAGAAACCAAGTCAGGAATATTCACGCTTCGGGCTTTACTACCCTCAAACGGACCAACAATTCCGGCGGCTTCTAGTTGATCAATCAACCTACCAGCACGGTTGTAGCCTAATTTTAGTTTGCGTTGCAAAAGCGAAGCAGAACCTTGTTGTGCCGTTACAATAATTTCGGCAGCTTCCCTAAACATCGAATCTCTTTCGGAAATATCAATATCAAGTTTAGTGCCACTTTCTTCGCCAACGTATTCCGGTAGCAAATAAGCATCAGGATATGCTTTTTGATTTCCTATAAATTCGGTAATTTTTTCCACTTCTGGCGTATCAACAAAAGCACATTGAACACGAACGACGTCGTTACCGTTAGTATAAAGCAAATCTCCTCTACCAATCAATTGATCGGCTCCTTGTGTATCTAAAATCGTTCTCGAATCAATTTTTGAGGTAACTCTAAATGCTATTCTCGCAGGGAAATTCGCCTTAATAATCCCTGTAATTACATTCACCGATGGTCTTTGTGTAGCAATAATCAGGTGAATCCCAATGGCTCGCGCTAATTGTGCCAAACGAGCAATTGGCGTTTCTACTTCTTTCCCGGCGGTCATGATTAAATCGGCAAACTCATCGACTACCAACACGATGTAAGGCAAAAATCGGTGGCCTAATTCTGGATTTAATTTTCGGCTACGGAATTTTTCGTTGTATTCTTTAATGTTTCGCACCATTGCATCTTTAAGCAAAGAATAACGGTTGTCCATTTCCACACATAAAGAATTTAACGTATTGATTACCTTTGTGTTATCTGTAATAATCGCATCTTCTGCATCGGGTAATTTTGCTAAATAATGGCGTTCAATTTTATTGAAAAGCGTTAATTCTACTTTTTTCGGATCAACTAAAACAAATTTTACTTCTGCGGGATGTTTTTTATATAATAACGAAGTTAAAACAGCGTTTAACCCAACTGATTTTCCTTGCCCTGTTGCTCCAGCCATTAATAAATGCGGCATTTTTGCCAAATCTGCCACAAAAGTTTCATTCGAAATTGTTTTTCCTAAAGCAATTGGCAATTCCATTTCTGCTTCTTGAAATCTTGCCGATCCAATTACAGTTTTCATAGGAACCATCGTTGGATTTTTGTTCGGAACTTCAATTCCAATAGTTCCTTTGCCCGGAATTGGGGCAATAATACGAATTCCCAAAGCCGAAAGTGATAAAGCGATATCATCTTCTAAACTTTTAATTTTTGAAATTCTGATTCCGGCTTCGGGAACAATTTCATACAATGTTACTGATGGACCAACAGTGGCTTTGATTTGTGCAATTTCTATTTTATAGTTGCGAAGCGTTTCTACAATTCTATTTTTATTTTCTTCCAATTCTTCTTGGTTGATGGTAATTCCACCGGTACCGTAGTCCTTGAGTAAATCTAAAGTTGGAAATTTATAGTTGGATAAATCTAAAGTTGGGTCAAATTCTCCAAAATCTGCTACTAATTTTGCTGCCAAATTTTCAACAACAGTATCTTCGTCCGCGAATTTTTCAATCACAAAAGCCTCATCATCTGTAGCGATAATTTCTGGAGCATGATGGTGAACGGGAGGAACTTCTGGCTTTACGACAGTTTCCATCTTAATACTCGACGCATTTTGAATGGTAGGTTTTAACGCTTCTTTATTAATTTCAAACTGCGAAACCGGCTTTAAAAAAGGTTCTTCCACTTCTTCGTCTTCGGTTTCATCATAAAAATCATTACTCACATTTTGCCGTACCACATCTTGATCATCCTCAAGCAAATCTTCTGTAACTTCTCGAACTTCTTGTGGTGCATTCATAGCAGCGGCTTCGGCCTTGAGATGTGCTGCTAATTTTTTTCTTTCAAAATAGTTTTTGATACCGTCAGGAGATAATTTTAACTTAAAAATCAAGTAAATAATCAACCCGAAAATCAATAAGAGTAAGGTTCCTGCTTTTCCAAGATAATCTTGCAAGAACAAATTCATTTCGAAACCAATCACACCTCCTAATTCCGGAAGTGACTCAGCAAAAAATCCGAGCAAAATAGAAATGATCATCATGGCGAAAAAATCCCAAAACCAAGTGTTTTTGAGTTTTCTAATTGGAAGGTCTAAAACCAAATACAATCCTGTGATACAAAGCAATCGTACAATTAAAAACGAAGCTACGCCAAAACCGCGATATAAGAAAAAATCGGCCAACCAAGCACCAAATTTCCCGAGCCAGTTTTGAACTTTTTCAGATCTGTCAGTTAAATTTTGAACTGAACTTTGATCAAATTGTCCGTGAAGAAAAAACGAAATAAATGCTAAAAGTAACGCAATTGAAGACAAAACCAGCAATGCACCAATAATTACCTTATGTTGTCTGCTGAATTTAAACGGTTTTTTTTCTTTCGTTTCAGATTCGGGTTTTTTGTTTGTATTTTTAGTTGTTTTGGCCATTTATACCGAAGTTAGTGCGTAAAAATAATGGTTTTTTTCTAAATTAAATTTTTGGCAAATAAATAAGCAATCCGATAATGATTGCCGAAATTGCTGCAAAAAATACGGCTCCTGCGGCAATGTCTTTTATAAATCCAATTTTGTTGTGATAATCCGGATGAATGAAATCTGCAATTTTTTCTATGGCTGTGTTAAGTCCTTCGATGCTCAAAACCAGCCCAATGGCAAGGATTTGAAAAAGCCATTCGGTTGTAGAAATTTGAAAATAAAAACCAGCGATTGTCATTAAAATCCCAATTGAAAATTGCACCATAATACTGTGTTCGGTGGTGATTAATTTTATTGCACCAGCCACAGCATATTTTACACTTTTCAATCTTCCGGCAATGAACGAATCGTTGGTTTTCATTTAAAAAAATTATAATGCAGCCAAAGCGCTTTTATAATCGGGTTCATTGGCAATTTCCGAAACTTGCTCATTGTAAAGAACAGTTCCGTTTTCGTCTAAAACCACAACTGCTCTTGAATGTAATCCAGCCAAAGCACTATCTGCGATTTCTAAACCGTATGATTTTCCGAAATTTCCGTCTTTAAAATCAGAAAGATTGACTACGTTGTCTAATCCTTCCGCTCCACAAAATCTTTTTTGTGCAAACGGTAAATCACGTGAAATACATAAAACGGTTGTGTTTTGCAATTCGCTTGCTTGCTTATTGAAATTTCTTACAGATGCTGCACAAGTTGGCGTATCAACACTCGGAAAAATATTTAATACTAGTTTTTTACCTGAAAAATCTGCTAATGAAACCTCTGCTAAATCTTTATTAACCAGTCTAAAATCTGGTGCTTTTGTACCTACTTTTGGTAACTCGCCATTGGTATGAACAGGATTTCCTCCTAATGTTATTTCTGCCATTTTATTGATGTTTTAAGGCTCAAAAATAAGCAAATTAATTTTGATTAATAGCGAATATTTAAAAATCTCAAGAAGAATTTCTTTGCCAAAAAATATTCATTAAAGCATTAGCAACATTGCCAAACTCATCAAAATCATTAAGGCGTCTTCGATGATGGTTACAGTACTCATGGGCAAATTAAAAATAGTTCCCAAACAAGCGCATTGAATTTTTCTTTGATTCAAAACAGATTTTAAAACGCCAATAATGCTAACTGTCATTACAATCAATGTCACTAAATTAGTAACGAAAGGATTGAAATTTACAGCAAAAGCAATTCCTAGAATTAATTCCAAAAAAGCGTAAACATAACCCCAAACCGGAATTTTTTGCGCTACTACATCATACATTGCATAACTTTCGGCAAAAGCTTTGAGGTTGAGCATTTTGAAAAACGAAAATGTCAGAAAAAATCCAGCCATAAAACTTCTCATAAACAACATCCACTCAAAGTCAGAATTATTGAAAGTAATGATAAAAGAAACAACGCTTATATAGCTAAATATTAATACAATAGGCTTGTAAGTTTCTAACCATGATTTTTGTGAATTACTATTACCTAAAACCGTATTCTTGTCTTTTGGCTCCGATAATCGATACTTTGGATAAGGTGTTAAAACTTCTTGAAAAGTTACAGTTGGAACGTGTTTTTGCATCTCAACCGAAACAATTCCGGTTTTAAGGTCAACCGAAACATTTTGCACATCAGGAATTTGTTTGAATAAATATACAATTTTGGCTTCGCATGCCTCGCAAGTCATGCCTGATATATGATAATTATGAGTCATTTTTGATAAATTTTTAAAATACAAAGTTGCGAGAAATTTCTCAAAAGCCTGCGTGAAAATCTTTGGAATGTTTTTTGATTTCCAGCAAATGTGCAACAGTTGCAAGTGTATTTTCTTTAATTTGCGAAAAGCCAATCATAAAAAATCTATATTTGCGCCGAAATATGAAAAATTTATGAAAAAAATTACGCTTATTTTATTGTTAATTGCGATGAGTTGTGGGGTAAAACAAACCACAAATCTTGTCAATAGTGGTGATTACGATGCTGCAATTGACAAAGCCGTGAATAATTTACGTTCCAATAAAAATGCAAAAGGCAAGCAAGAATACGTTTATTTGTTAGAAGAAGCATTTGCAAAGGCCAAAGAACGTGATTTGCGCGAGGTTACTTTTATGAAAAAAGATGCCAATCCAAGAAATTTTGAAACAATTTTCAATACGTATCTTAATTTACAAAACCGTCAGGAAAAAATACGACCATTATTGCCATTGTTTTTGATAAAAGAAAACCGAAACGCCATTTTTCCTTTCGAAGATTATTCAAACGAAATTATTAAAAGCAAAGAATTATTGTCAAAATATTTGTACGATAATGCGAAAGCGCTTTTAATGACCAATGACAAGATGGTGATTCGTCGTGCCTTTGACGATTTGTCGTACTTAAATCAAATCAATCCTAATTACAAAGATGTTCAAAATTTAATGAACCAAGCTTTGGAAAAAGGCACGGATTATGTTGAAGTTTTACTGAAAAACGAAACCAACATGATGATTCCTAGAGATTTACAAAATGATTTATTGGATTTCAGCACTTTAGGGTTGAATGACCAATGGACAGTTTACCACTCTACCAAACAACGCAACCGACAATATGATTATGGTGTGGTTGTGAATTTCCGCCAGATAAATATTTCGCCAGAGCAAATTCGCGAAAAGCAATTTGTAAAAGAAAAACAAATTAAAGATGGCGTGAAAAACCTGCTTGACCAAAACGGAAACATTGTAAAAGACAGTTTGGGTAACGCGATAAAAGTGGACAATATGAAAACGGTTAAAATCGATATTTACGAATTTACCCAGTTCAAAGCCGTTCAAGTTGCGGCCAAAGTAGATTATGTAGATTACGTAAACAACCAGCTTATGTCAAGTTTTCCGCTGACAAGCGAATTTATTTTCGAAAATATTTACTCGAATTACAAAGGCGACAAACGTGCTGCAGACGAATCATATTTTCAATATTTCAATAACCGCGTTGTTCCGTTTCCAAGCAATGAACAAATGGTTTTTGACACCGGAGAAGATTTGAAACTTAAATTAAAGCAGATAATTGGCAGAAATAAAATTAGACGACAATAAAAAAAAGCCAGCGTTTTCGCTGGCTTTTTGCTATCAAAATTCTATTTATTCAAACTCCTTTAACGTTTTAATAATAATTCCCACACAATCCAGCAATTGCTCTTCTGTCATCACTAATGGTGGCGCAAAACGAATAATATTTCCGTGTGTAGGTTTGGCAAGCAAGCCATTTTCGGACAATTTCATACAGATATTCCAAGCAGTGTCGCTGTCTTCCGTGTCGTTAATCAGAATTGCATTTAGCAAACCTTTCCCTCTAACCAAAGTGGCAACGTTGCTGGTTTTGATATATTCGTCAATTTTTTCTCTAAAAATATTTCCTAAATATTCCGCATTTTCGGCTAATTTTTCTTCTTGAACTACTTCCAACGCTGCAATAGCAACCGCGGCTGCTACAGGATTTCCGCCAAAAGTTGACCCATGTTGTCCCGGCTTAATCACGTTCATAATGTCGTCATTTGCCAATACTGCCGAAACCGGATAAGCTCCTCCCGAAAGTGCTTTACCTAAAATTAAAATATCGGGTTGTACATTTTCATGATGAACCGCCAGTAATTTTCCGGTTCTGGCAATTCCGGTTTGCACTTCATCGGCAATAAAAAGTACGTTGTGTTTTTCACAAAGTGATTTGGCTTTCGCCAAAAATCCTTCAGAAGGTACATAAACTCCGGCTTCACCCTGAATAGGTTCTACCAAAAATCCGGCAATATTTTTTTCGTTTTTTAATACTTCTTCTAAAGCGTTTAAATCATCGTAGGCAATTTTGATAAATCCTCCCGTATAAGGCCCGAAGTTTTTACGGGCATTTTCATCGTTTGAAAACGAAATAATTGTGGTGGTTCTTCCGTGGAAATTATTTTCACAAACGATAATTTTAGCTTCGTTTTCTGGAATATTATTTTTTTCGTAAGCGTATTTACGGCAAATTTTAATAGCAGTTTCCACGGCTTCAGCTCCCGTATTCATTGGTAACACTTTGTCAAAACCAAAATATTCGGTTACAAATTTTTCGTAAACACCTAATTTATCGTTGTAAAAAGCTCTGGAAGTTAAGGTCAACGTTTGTGCTTGTTCCATCATCGCATTTACAATTTTTGGATGACAATGTCCTTGATTTACAGCAGAATAAGCCGATAAAAAATCGTAGTATTTTTTTCCATCGGCATCCCAAACAAACACGCCTTCTCCCCTGCTCAGCACCACCGGAAGTGGATGATAATTGTGGGCTCCATATTTTTCTTCGAGTGCAATGGCTTGTGCTGCATTATTTTTTTCGATAACTGACATAAAAAACTAAATTTTATTCTTTTCAATTTATTCCTTCTTTCGGAGAGAAATCATCCGTTTTGGCAAAGATAGGCAAAGCAAATGGCAAAATCAATCGTTATCGTAAATTGATAAAAACGTAAATCCCATTTCCTCAACCAGCTCTCCGGATGCGAAAATGGGACTCTTATTTCGGTACAAAAATTTTATGCTAAAACTAAAGTGGCGTTAGATGAAATTTCGGTATTGAGTAATCTTGAAATTGGGCAGTTGGTTTCGGCTTTTTTAACCAATTCTTGAAATTTTTCTGTAGATATTTCGTCAACACGTGCAATCACGCTTAAGTGCGAACTTACCACGCTTCCGTCTTGAAAGTCTATATCACATTTAGTTTCAATTGACGCTACGTCAAAACCTGCTTCATTAATGTAAGCCGTTAATTGCATCGTAAAACAACCTGCGTGAGCTGCTGCAATTAATTCCTCAGGATTGGTGCCATTACCATTTTCAAATCTGGTTTTAAATGAATATTGTGTGTTGCTCAACACGTTACTTTGCGTTGAAATTTTTCCGTTTCCTTCTTTTAATGAGCCTTCCCAGACTGCTGTTGCATTTCTTTTCATAATTATCTTTTTGGTTGATTGGTGAAACCTAAAATTACAAAAACGGTCTGGAAATCAGTTTCAATTTGCATTAACTTTAACACACATTTTTTATATTTGTACAAACCAATTGACTTACAAATGAATTTTACCATTACCGAAAATTTCGCTACATTATTATTATTCGCTTTAATTGTAGCTTATGTAAGTTTTGTCGTTTTTGCTTTAGCCAAATTAGCAAAAAGCAATGAATCCTTTTTAGTAAAATTATTTTATATCTTACTAATTGCCATCATTCCAATCATCGGATCGACTATTTATCTATGGAATGAAGCGGAAAGCAAGCGAAAAAATTTCGGCGGGATTTAATCACAACTCCATCAATTTCTGAATCGTATTCCAGTTTCGCATGGTGCCGTTGACTTTGAGTTTGTTTTCGATTAATTTATTGGAAAGTTTCGAATTTCCGGCGGTGTCGTGGTAATTGAGGTACACGATTTTTTCGGCAATTATAAATTTGTCGGGTTCGAGTTTGGTTTCCAGCAATTTCGTTTTATTTTTTTCCGAAGGAATGACGGCTAAAAATACTACGTATCATTTTTTCAAGTTCGAATTTTGGTCGAGAAACGGATTTTCTTCCAGCACTTGTTTTAATGTTTTTTTGCTTACCGCAATGGCAGAAACGCTTAGATCAAAATGTTTGGCAATCAACAGTTCGATTTCAGCTGCTACTTTATCCGGATTTTTTTCGTCGCTTTCCAGCAAAATATTCCCACTTTGAATATAGGTTTTTACATTTTCAAATCCATTTTGACTTAAAACTTCGCGCAAACGTTCCATTTTGATGATGTTTTTGCCCGAAACATTGACGCCTCGCAATAAAATGAGATGTTCGTTCATGGTGCTTTTTCCAAAAATTATAAAATCCCAAAAGTATTTCAATAGCCCTGATAGAGCCGATATTCCAAGCCTGAACACAAACTTTTTTGGCGTGGATAAAAGCGAAAGCAGGAAAATGGTTTAAAAAATGCCTGACGATTGGCTCCCAAAAAAACACATTTTTTAGGTTTATTTTATGACGAATAAAGATAGAAAAAATTTACATTAGTGATAACTTGCGGTAAATTTTTATGTGTAATGACCAACAAAAAAATGCATCAGCAATCGCTCAGGATTCCGAAGGGAATCTTAGTAACGGCGAAGGTTTTAGAGCAATTATCAACCGGATTGGCGGTAAAATTTGCGGCAAAATTATTTACAACTCCCATCAAACACAAATTGCCAAAACGCGAATTTGAGATGTTTGAAAACGCCGTAAAATCTGATTTTTTGGTTGAAAAATTAAACACAAAAATCAAGGTTTACGAGTACGGAAAATCGGACAAAAAAGTGTTGCTGGTTCACGGATGGTCGGGTCGCGGAACGCAATTGGTAAAAATTGCCGATGAATTATTGAAATTAGGTTACGCAACGGTGAGTTTTGACGCGCCAGCTCACGGAAAATCTCCGGGAAAATCGAGCGATATGACACAATTTATCGCTTCGGTTTTGGAATTGGATCAAAAATTTGGTCCGTTTGAATTTGCCGTTGGGCATTCTTTGGGAGGCATGACCGTGATGAACGCGTTGACCAGAGGTTTGCAGCTCAAAAAAGCAGTAATCATAGGAAGTGGCGATGTGGTGCAAGATATTTTTGAAGATTTTGTGGCAAAAATCCAACTTCAACCAAAGGTTGCCAAAAAAATGGTGGAAAGTTTTGAGCAAAAAATTGGCGAAACCATGAGCGATTATTCCACGTATGTAAATGCGAAGAAAGTGGAAATTCCCGTGCTGGTGATGCATGATGAAGATGATTACGATGTTCCGGTTACGGCTGCAATAAATATTGAAAAAAATTTACAAAACGGCGAACTGTTCCTTACCAAAGGTTTGGGACATCGCAAAATTTTAGGCGATACAAAAGTGCTGAAAAAAATGGTTGAATTTTTAAAAGATTAATGATGAGAAAAATGTTGATGATGACTTGGGCGATTTGTAGTTTTTGGTCGTGCCAAAGTCAGGATAAAAAAGCCGAAACTCCTAAAAATACTTCAGGAAAAGTGGTAAAAACCGACCAAGAATGGCAAAAAGAATTAACTGCTGAACAATACCAAATTTTACGCAGAAAAGGAACAGAACGCCCGTTTAGCGGAAAATATTATGACCATTTCGAAAAAGGAAAGTACATTTGTGCGGCTTGCGGAAACGTACTTTTTAATTCGGATGCCAAGTTTGATTCCGACTGCGGTTGGCCGTCATTTGACCAAGCCATTAGCGGTTCCGTGATTTACAAAAAAGATTTAACTTTTGGCATGGAAAGAACCGAAGTTATATGTTCTAAATGCGACGGACATCTCGGTCACGTTTTTGACGATGGCCCGAAAGAAACCACCGGAAAACGCTTTTGCACCAACTCCGTTTCCATAGAATTTATTCCCGAAAACCAATAATTATGGACTATAAAATCAACAAAACTGAAGCCGAATGGAAAACGCAATTAGGAAGCGAACGCTATAAAATTTTGCGCGAAAAAGGCACCGAATTTCCACATTCGGGTAAATATAATCTACATTTCGAAAAAGGAACTTACGTGTGTGGCGCTTGTGGCGAACCGCTTTTTGAAAGCAATTCCAAGTTCGACGGACATTGTGGTTGGCCTTCATTTGACGAAAGCATTCCTGGTAAAGTAGAATACCTGCGCGACACCACTCACGGTATGATTCGCACCGAAATTTTATGCGCTACTTGCGGCAGTCATTTGGGGCACGTTTTTAATGATGGACCCACTAAAACAGGGCAACGGTACTGCGTTAATTCGCTTTCAGTAGATTTTAAAGATTAAAAAAATGGCGATCACAAGTCGCCATTTTCTACAAAATTTTAATCAAATCTCCCGCTGAGGTAAAAAGCGCCGTAATGGACGCATTGTCTTTTTTCAGCGTCAGTTTATATTCGCCGTCAGCCGCAACCGCCGCTTGCGTAATCTGGTAATCGCCATACTTCGCCTGAATATTTGTCAACGCCTCTTTATTCACCTCCGCAGGCGTAATTTCTTTATATTCTTTCTGTAGAATTTCCATTAATTTTGGAATCGGAATCACGTTTGCCGCCACATTTTGAGCTGTAAAAAACAAACCTAAAGCAACACCTAAAACTATCTTCTTTTTCATAATTTTAATTTTTTGGTTAGTAGTGAAATAAAGTTAGCCTAATTATCAGGCAAATAAAAGCTATTTAGTTTTGTTTTAACGTAGGAATTTTTAGGTTGATCCTTAAATGCTACTTCACTCGTTTATGTAAATTTTGCAAACAATTGTATCTAAACACTCCTCTTTTCGTGAAATTTTTAGAATCAAGAATTTTAAAAGTTTCGTATAAAATATCGTCAATCATGTCAAATTAAATTCTGATAATCAAATCAACCGATTTCGCTTTGCCGTTTCCACCGCTTCCATTTTTGAATGCACTTGCAGTTTCTGGTAAATATTTTCGGTGTGCCGCCGAACGGTGGACGGTGAAATAAATAAATTTTCGGCAATGGCGGTATAAGGAAGTCCTTTGGAAAGCTGTTCCAATACTTCAATTTCCCGAGGAGTCAAGGTAATTTCCTCTTGATTTTCGGGTGGCGTGATCAGTGGATGACGCAGTAATTTTAAGGTTTTCATTGCAATGGACGGCGTCATCACCGCACCGCCTTCCAAAGTTTGTGCAATGGCATCATAAAGTTCTTTTGGCGGTGTTTCTTTCAGCAAATAACCATCGGCTCCGGCTTGTATGGCATTGAAAATATTTTCGTCATCGTCAAAAACGGTGAGCATAATGATTTTAATCTGTGGGTATTTTTGTTTGACCAACTTTGTCGTTTCGATGCCGTTTTGATTGGGCATTTCGATGTCCATCAGAATGAGGTCGGTGCGTTTATCTGTCTGCAGTTTTTCCATACATTGCACGCCGTCATTTGCCGTAAAAGAAATCTGTATATTTTCAAACAATGATAATTTATCCTTAACACTTTTGATAAGAAAATTATTGTCTTCGATAATGGCGATTCTTGTTTTCATCTATTCCATTAATTATTATGAACATTAAACCAAACCTTCGTTCCTTTCCCCATTTCCGATTGCAGTTGCAATTCGCTGTTTAATTCCAAAGCTCGTTTTCGCATATTCAGCAAGCCGTTTCCGGGTTCAATTTCGCTTTCCTCAAAACCTTTTCCGTCATCTTTCACCTGAAATTGAAGGGCAGAATTTTCTTTGGAAATAAGAATTTCAATCCGGTTGGCGTCTGCATATTTAAAAGCATTGTTGGTAGCTTCCTGAATAATCCTGAAAATATTCAAGCCCTGAATGCCCGTAAAAACTTCTTCTTCCGACACATCATCGGCAACCTGAAATTCAATCTGTGTATCGCTTTGCGATTGTTTCGCCTTTTCGATGAAATTGGCAATTCGGCTTTCTAAATCTTTGATGGTAATGCCTTGTTTGTTCATTGCCCAAATGGTATCCCGCAGTTCCTGAATGGTTTCTTTGGCAAAGGAACCAATGTTGCTCAATCGTCCGATCAGGTTTTCGTCTTGGTCCTTCACATAATATTTAATGGTGTCGATGGCAGAAATGATAAAGCTCAATTGCGCCCCGATGTTGTCGTGCAAATCCCGTGAAATCGACAAACGCTGTTCCTGTAATTTGTTTTGATTTTCAATTTGTTGAAGTGCCAGTTTCAGTTCGTTGTCTCGTTTTTGGCGAAGGTTTTTCAGCACCTGTTGTTTGTAAAAAAGAAAACCCATCAAACCGATGATCACCGCCAAAGCCGCCAAACCAAAAATCCAGAAATTACGGTTGGTCAATTTTGCCTGTTGTTGCAGGATTTGATTTTCTTTTTCTGCCGTTTCGTATTTGGTGGAAATTTCTTCTACATCTTTCAGTTTTTGAGCCGTGTACAAACTGTCATTCAGCACGTTAAACGATTTCAAACTCTCAAAAGCTTTTTGATAATTACCCAGCGCTTCGTAATTGCCCGTAATCTGTTCGTAATTGTATTTTTGAATGTCGGTAAATTTGATTTTTCGGGCTAAAGCATTGCTTAGTTCAAAATATTCATTGGAAAGTTGGTGCTGTTTGGTTTCTTTGTAAAATTCACCCAAAGCCGTATAATTGAGCATCAAAGCAAAGTCATCGTCCAGTTTTTTACGGATTTCGAGCGCCTGTTTCAGATAATTTTCCGATTTTTTATAATCTTTGATCAACAATTGATTGTAACCCAAAAACTCCAATGCGTAGCCAATTCCCACGCTGTCATTCCGCTGTTGCTGAATGCGTAATGATTTTTCAAACCGAATGTTTGCTTCCTTATAATTCTGAAAATCATCCCTGAAAACCACGCCACTTTCATTGTTGATGCGGGCAATTCCTTCAAGATCGTTTTCATCTTCATACAATTTCAAAGCTTTGTCGTAAAATTCCAACGATCTTTTCGGTTGTTTTAATTTGCGGTACATTCTCGCCATATCATCATAGAGCAAACCCAATTTTTCGCTGTTGCCCGACTTTTCCAGCAACGGAAGTGCTTGGTAATAGTAAACCGATGCACTGTCTATTTTCCCTTTTTTACCATAAGAAAGCCCGATGTAGCGTAAAAAGTCACCCTGATTCACTTTGTCGTTTTCGACCTTTGCCAATTCCAAACCCCATCTCGAAAGCTGTATGGTCGCATCAAAATCTTTTTGGTAAATCTTTTTCAAATGATCCTGCAACACCGAAATTTTCTTTGGATACGCTTTTTCTTGTTGCACAATTTGCTGTATGCTGTCAACCGTTTTTTGGGTTTGGGCGGATGCAGTTACCGAAATTAAACTGATAAATGCAAGGTAAATGGTGTACTTAATTTTCATCCGTTTCAATTATTTCAATAAATTTTTATTGGTTACATTCTGCAAAATGGGTATTTATAATTGGTTCTCTATTCGCAATTTGTCAATCCCTTAAATGTACTTTTTTCTCTCGCTTTGTATTATAGAAATTACAATCGGAACTAGTAAATCTATGGAAGCTGTTTTTGCCGATTTACTATTCAATTTCTAATATTTGATTTTGTTATTTTTTCTCTATCCATTAAAAAATAATATCCCCTAATTTATATTTTTATCCAACTTTATTTAAAGTAAATATCAGCATAAATAAATAAATAAATATTATTTTTTAGCAAATTGAAAATCTAAACCTGAAAAGAAATATTTAGTTAAAGAAATTCTAATTTCTAAAACAAAAATGTAGCATTATTTCAATTCCTATTCTAAGATACATTTAGCAATTTTTATAAAATATATAGGTTATGTTAAGATTCTAATAAGTAGGTAACATAATAGATTTTAGCACTATATTTCAATGAAAACGAGAATGTTCAAATTTATTAAAAAAAATCAAAAGAAAGTGTTTAGTTGTCACTTTTGCATACTGATACGAAGTCTATCTCACTCTTACAATTTAGCTTTCTTACTGCTCTATTCCTTAAAATTAATCTCAAATGTTACTTATAGTCTTTGATTTATAGTCAACATATTCTCACTTTTGCATCGTGGATATAAAACTAAAAATAGGCCAGCGAATAAAAGAACTACGAGAAAAAGCCGAAATGTCTCAAAAGGACTTGGCTTATACTGCTGACTTGGATAGAAGTTATATCGCAAGTATTGAAAATGGACAACGTAATGTTTCTATTGTCAATATTGAGAAGATTGCCAATGCGTTAAATGTAACGCTTAAAGAATTTTTTAACGATAATGAGTTTGAAAAACATACAAAAAGCGGTAGATAATTTTAAAGAATTAATTGAAACTTCGATAATTGAGAATGGTGCAAAAGGAAAAGAAGCAATGATTAGGTCTTCTCGTCCGATTTTAAATATTCACGAAGCTGTAAAAATTGAGTTGATTGAAGCAGGAATAAATGAAGATTTGATTTTTCCTCCGTTAAACAGTCGAACTCCCGAATTAAAACTTGCTGGTTCTCGTAAACAAAAAAATCAAGATGTCTGTGTTGTTTCAAACCTCGATAAAGCAGAAGAAATTTTAGAAGAGGGATTATTGCAAGATGTCGTGGATAAATATGGTGAAAAGTTTACAGAAAGAACCATTTCCATAAACATCAGAAGTCAGATAAGTAGTATTCAGAAAAATTTTGACACGCTTTACGAAAGAACAACTTCGGAAGCCATTAACTTACACGACCGTTGCCCTAAAATGGTTTTAGGTGAAGTCTATATGATTGCCGTTCCTGAGTATGACGACAAAGAAGTTAAAAATAACGAGATTGTTTTTAAGAAGCCTAATCAGGCAACGGTTCTGAAATACATAAAGTCATTTCAGGCAATCAACAATAGACAAGGGACGGAAAAGAACTTCTACAAATACGAAAAAGTTTGTTTACTGATTGTTGATTTCAGCCAAACTCCCGCCAAAATTTATAATACAAGCGATGAGCTGAAAGAAGCTGGACTAATTCCCGAAAATTCAACCATAGATATTAACGAACTTTCTTGGAATAAATTCGTACCTGATTTATTGGAAACCTATAATGAAAGATTTAACTGATATATTGGATAGTTTTTTCATCTCCACTTTTCCTAAATTTAAAATTCAGAGGATTCCAATTTTTAATATCAGGACAATTTAGCGATTCACTAAAGAACAGAATTTCTTGGCCAAGTCGAGCAGTATAAGCAGTATGTTTAAATGAATATTCTTTTTTATAAAATGAAGAATAAAGTTCTTTAATTTCGGGAACGTTATCGTAAGATACAATCCAACGAATATTGCGGATTTCTTTTATTTTGTTACTTACAAGTTCGTGGTCATTATTCTTGTAATGATTCATATATAAAGAACTTCCTTTTAAAAAATAAGGTGGGTCAAAATAAAAAATCGTATCAGAATTTTCAGATTCTGATTGTATTTTATCAATTAATTTTACTGCATCTTTTTTATATAGTCGTATAAATTTTTTCCTTTTTGCTATTGCTTTAATCCTCTCTATAATTTCTTGTTTATTAAATCTACAATCTAACAGATAATCTCCTTCTTGCTTCAAGCCTCCTATAACACCTGCACTGATAATTCCCGAACGATTAGTGCGATTTAGAAAGAGTGTTGAAAAGCCTAATTCAAGTAAATCTGCTTTTTCTTTATTTTTTTGTACCTCTTTTTGCTTTCTCCATTCTTCAATACTTATATCTGTATTTTCTATTAATTCACAAAGTTGTTTAGACTTATTCAAAACCGAGTGCCAAAAGGCATAAATAGACCTGTCTTTGTCATTAATTGTAATTCTTTTGACAAATCCCTCCATTAGTAAAAAAAGAGCAACAGATGCTCCTCCTGCGTATGGTTCAACATAATGCCCTTTGATATTGTTGTCAACACAAATCTTTGCAATAAATACAGCGAGTTTATTTTTTCCTCCTGGATATCTTAATGGCGAATAAAAAATCATATTATTCTTCTCGATTTATATTATTACTTAATATATCAAAGAGTGGCTCTAAATTTTTCCACGCAGTCTTATTTTGATTTGCATCAACAATAAATTCTAAATTATGAACCGCTAAATCTAATCCGTCTTTGATTCTGTCAATATAATGTTTCAAGGATTTTAATTGATTTGTATCTAAATGATTATCTAATTCATTGTTTTTTACATAATCAAGCATAATTTTCAATGAAGCATTTGAATAGTCCTTTTTAGAATTAAAACGTAAAATGGACATAATTTGTGTGGAATCTATTTCTGCGGTAACACCATATTTTCCTTTTATGTGAGTGACAAGGGTTGTAACTTTCTTTAAACTATTTTGTTCATTTTCTTCATTGGTTTTAGTTGATAAAGAATCTAATAAGCTGTTCTCTTTTAAATAAAAATATAAAGATTGTTCAAGGTAAGTTCTTAATAAAACTGCAAAAGAATAAACTTTATCAATCGGTAAATTTTTTAACTCTTGAAATAAACCGTCTAATTTATCATTGTCAAAAATTACTTCTTTATCTCCCGAAATGATACGATTATCAAGTAGAGGTTTACGCTTCTTACTTTTTCTTCTTGGTGTTATCTGACTTTTCTTTTCTTCTAAAGATGATTTTTGTGTAGAAGTTTTACTTTCTGTTGTTGTTTCTTCTGTGGGAACAGAAAAATCAAATTTTGGATTATTTTTCAAATCATCAACAAATCTTTTCTTATCATCTTCTTTATTGAAATCTCTTGAAAATCTTTCAGCATCAATTAAAATTTTGAAAACTTCTAATATTCTCTTTTCAAATTCTTCTTGGGGTAAATGAATTAAAAGTTCTCCGTTTTCGTTATTAAAGTCAATTCCCAGAAAGATTCTTGCATCTTCGTAAGTGTAAAATCTTTCTAAATTTGTAAAGTCAAAATTGGCAATATCAATGGTAAGATTTTCTTCTTTTTCCAAAATTTCTTTACCTTCAAAAAACAAGTTGTAAGCCTTTAAAGGTTTTAGTATTCTTGCTCGGCTTTCGTTTAAAACATCACAAATATCATCAATAGACAAGCCGTCTTCATAATACATTTCAGCCACAAATGAGTATTGATTACCTGTTTTCCACCTTTGTAGGGTTGCTCCGTTATGTCTTTCGTATATAATTGGATTTGCCAATAGACGATTAGGTGCTATATAGCATCTCAATTTTTTATCAACAGGAAAATTATTTTTGAGTATATTCTGTAACAATGTGTTTGCTTTCGCAGTTGATAAATACTTCTTCGGGTCTTGTAAAAGTTTCAAAGCGGCAGTTCGTCTATTGCCTTCAAGTACGACTTTTTTGTTACCCTCAATACAAATAATAGGTTCTTCGCCTACAAAATACCCTTCCTCGCTTATTTTCTTGGCCAACTCATACACTCTTTCGTTTTGAATGAGAAACTTCATTATTTGGGTTTGGTTGAGATTTTCTCCTCTATATTTAATACGAGGGTTGTTTACATCAAGTTGTAAAGAACTTAATGTGTATTCAAAAGTTTCCCAAGAAGAGTAATCAATATACATTGGTTAGATAATTACGTTAATATTTCATTTTTAGGTATCTGTATTGACAATTGATATTTCTCAATTAAAAAATCGTCAATTTCATTCGTGTCTTTTAACGAACGAAGCAATTCAATTTCACTTTCCGAAAATTCAGGAATTGTAAATTTCTCAATGAAATTTTTCTGATAGCAAGGATAACCACCCTCAATAGAAACACTCGTTTTGCTAACATAATAGTGCATTACGATTGAGTTCAAAATCTTTTGTATTACGTCAATGTTTTCGATTTTAGAAATTGGATTTACCGTATCTGCAAATAATGTGTCTAATTCGGGTTCTTTAAAATATGTACCGTAACCGTTTGTGAAGTAAGCTTCTTCTTCGTTTATCAATAAAAATCTTGGTGTCTGGCTGAAAGTTGGATTTAAAATTTTCTTTCCTGTTTTTGCCAAACCTTGAGTTCTTCCCCAAACAAAAAACGGCTCAAATTTTACTTTGCCTTTATCTCTTGCCAAAAGTGTTTCTTTTTCAGAAAGAAAATATTCGTAACATTTCGGAAACCGCTTTTTAAATTCCATTTCGGAAATTGGTGTTGCCGTTTTTCCTTTTATTGTGTACGGACAAATAATTCTTCGGGTATTTTGTTCGGCTTCTTCTTGTGTTTTGAAGTCAGAAATTTTGTAAACAGGTTTTGTAATTTCTTTTTCTATTTCAAATGTTCCTTTGTCGGTTGTTTTGATGAAATTACCATTTTTCTCGTTCGTTCCGTCAATAAAAAAAACATCATCTTTAAGTGTTGCAATACCTACGCAAATATCAAACAATTTGCTGATTTGCGTTCCTATTGTTTCAATGGATTTGATGTTTTTTTGTTCGTCTGTTTTGAGTAAACGCCATTTTTTTACGTTCAAATCTTTTAAATAATTTGGCGAACCATTTGCTATGGGTAAAAAGTCCTGCGGTGTGTAACCATTTTTAAGTCTATCAAACGTGATGGCTTCGTTTTCTTTCTTGTTTAAGAAAGTCAGGGCTGTATAGGTTTGAGCGTCAAAAACTTTCTTATGCGTGAAATCAATAATGCGTGAAACGCATTTTTTCTGTTGGAAAAATCTACGCATTGCTTCACCTGCAAGCGATGTGAAATAATTGTTTGGTGTTATAAACCCTAAACGTCCTGTTGGTTTTAATAATTTGTAACCTAATTCAAAAAATGCAAAATAAAGATTGAAAGTTCCGCCCTCAACGGTTGTCCAATTCTTTACTAAATATGCTCTATTTTCATCCGAAAGGTCTTGAAACTTTACATAAGGCGGATTTCCGACAACTGTGTCAAACTGCAAATTCCATTCAGCTTTTAAACTGTCTTGGTTGAATAAGTTGAAGTCTGTTTCTTCTAAAATCTCATTGTGCTGTAATGCATAAATTGTCAGCAAAAGTTTGGTGCGATGAATATTGTAAGCAAGAATATCCGAACCGTATATATTTTCCTTTATGATTGATTTTATAGACTTTCCAAAAGTGTTTTTATAGTAATCTGTCAAGCCAATTAAAAATGCTCCACAACCGCAACTTGGGTCAAGATTTTTGTCGGTTGGTTGTGGTTTAACCTCGTTAATGATAAAGTCAATAATATAGTCGGGCGTAAAAAATGCACCATTTAGTTTTCTGTCCGTTTGTGGAATAATAAGCTCTAAATGATTTTCAAGGTCTTTTATTGTTTCAATTTCCAAAGCAGAAACTCCAAAAAACAAATCGGTGTTCTGTTCAAAACCTTTCAGATACTCTTTCAACATTGGACTTTTGGTAAAGTCAACATTTTTATTGTTCAGATAATGACATACCAAATGCTTTTCAAGACTTGTAAGGTCTTGATTAGAAATAAGGTTGTTCAATATCGCTTTCTTTACCATTTTGGTTGTTGACTATAAGCAACAAAGTTAGTATTTTTTTTTGTTTCAGCAAACGGAATTTTGAAAATGTTATATGATTTGAATTTTAGTAAGGATTTGAGTTTCATTTTTATTCTTGCTAAATTTAGCAAGTTGGTTCGGAGGGAAAATGCGTAAATGGGATTCTAAATCTTTATAAGTGTTTTTCAATTTATAACTTTCTATTCAATTTTCGGGCAATTCTTATCATTATTTTTTCTTTGAACAATTTGATTTTTAATAGGAATATTTTAATTATAGTCTCATCACGACTTCTTTTGGATATTTAAAAATTTCAAACCGAGAAAATCACTCATTGTTTAATCAATACTTTGATGGATTAAGTAAAAAGCAAATCCCTTGATACTTACCCCACAAAGAAACCGTTACAAAAATATACGGCAAGTATTAAGTCCTTTAAAGTGGTGTAACCTGACCACTTTAAAATCAAGCAGAACTTTCTTCGGATTTGAAAATTTTCAGGATGGATTGCAAATAAATCTGAAGGGATTGCAGTATTTCTGTTGAATTTGGCGAAATGGAGGACGAGTTTTCTGAGTGGGTCAAAAGTTCGTCCAGTTCTTGCCAGCGTTGATCTACCGATTGGTTCAACGCTTGTTGAAGCGGGTTTGGTTTTTCTTCTGTAAATTTTTCCGAACGACTTTCCAGCGTGAGTGCATAATCGTTTAAAACCTTTTTCAATAAAGGAATGAGCAGCAATATCAACCCAATGATCACGATAAAAAACAAAGCTAATGCCACCATTTTATTGTCCTTTTTGCTTTTTTATTTTCCGCCATTTCACAAATCCCCAAATTAAAACTCCTACAAGCAATACTACGATAAGAACGGGCGCCACAATCATAAAGATTGTCAGCAAACCCGGCAAAGCTCCGCCAATGGTGCTTTTCACTTCGTATGGATTGCCTAATTCTGCTTCGGTATAATTAAGTTCATCGAGCGGAGTTCGGCTGAGTTCATCAATGGCGTTGAATAGTTTTTCTGACTGAGCGGTATGTTTCGCAAAGTCGAAATTTTCTATTTTTTCGTAATAAGCAACTACCAGATTGTCAGCGGGAGTTGGCGAAAAATGACTTTTGTTTCCGGTAAATAGTTGGTATTTTTCATTGAATTTAAAGCTAAATCCTTCCGACAAACCTTGTAAATTTTCGGGTGTTAATCCGTCTTTCAGTTGCACATAAAATTTTCCGTTCTCGATGGGTTGCTGCCAAACGCTGCCGCTTTCCAAAAGATAGATAAAAGCATTTCGGTTTTCTAAATTGTAACCTTTGCGTACCTGCGCATCATTGGTATTCACAATGAAATATACTTCTACTGTTTGTGTTTCGTTGGGTGCAAAAGCCATTTGCCAAACCATCCAATTGTCGCTGAACGGATTTACATTTCGATCGTTGTGATTGAGTTCCGGATGATTTTCTTTGATTAAATCTAACCAACGTTCTTTGGCTTTGATTTTAAATTGACTTAAACTATCGAGGGTAATTTGGTTGAGATCCGTTTCGCCACCCGAATAGATGCCGTTTACCGGATAACCCATTTTAAATTGCAGGTTTTCGTTGCTCGTATTTTTAAAAACATAGCTTCCTTTTACCACGGCAAAACCTTTGTAAAGCTGAATGTAAATGCGTTCCTGCTGCATCTGCACTTTCTTGAAACTCAGACTGTCCTCGGGATACAACATCGTAAAAACCGTTCCTCCGGCGTTCCAAATGCCCGGTTGCGCAGCATTGGCAAAGGTTTTCTGCACCGAAAAAATGCTGATAAAAAGGAGTAATAAGTTCAGGTATTTTTGTAAAATAATTTTCATATCAATGGGAATTAGGGAAGTTGGTATTTGTCTAACATTGCTTCAAAAATGTGTCGCTTTTTATGCTGAAAATCGGTATTTCCCGTGACGGTTCCATCGGCATAAGTGATTTGAAAAAAGCCAATTCCTGCAATCTTTTTAGTCTTTACATCCACTTCTGCTTCGGCAATGATGTTTTTATGTTCATCGCGAAGAAATACCAACATTCGATAAGGTTTCAATTCTTCCGGATTTTTGGCATACGCCTGCAAAGTTTGATCAGAATACCCCTGCAAATCAAAGGGCAAATTATCTTTTGGCGCTTCGGCCTCAAAACGCTGAATGCCTTTCAACAGTTTGCTTTGAGCGATGCTGTCTTCGATGAGTTTAAATTTGATTTCCATTCCAATTTCATCCATTTCGTCTTTCAAATAAACCGTTGCGTAGAAATAGCTTTGCGGTGCTACAAAAGACAGAATTTCACGGTTTTCGAGATAAAAATAGTTAGTGATAATATCGGTTTCGCCCGGAACTTTTTGGCGGTGGATTTCTTTGTATAAATTTCCCTTCTGGCTGTAATGCCTTTCTGTACTGGATTTTACGCCATCAATTTCGGCATTGATTAAATTTAATTGTTTGTTTTGGTATTGAAAGTCGATATAACTTTTGGCACCATCTTTAAATCGAATTTTTTCTTTGGCTATGCGGTTTTCACTGTCGTATTCGTAGGTATAAGTCCGATTCAGGTACGGATTGCTGTGCTCCCAAATTTCCTGATGCAAACGACCTTTTTTGTAAACCGTTTTTGATTTCGCCCAGCTTTCGTCCAGAAAACTTTGGTTTTCGTAGCTTTCCAGATTTCCATCGGTATTGAAAACACGGATTAGTTGTTCGACCTTTTCTACGCTTTCGTCGTCAAAGCTGTAATAAATTTGTTCTACTTTTTGCACTTGCTTTTTGTAGCCATAATCCCGGTAGCTGATTTCGGGCAGGGATTGGGCGGAAGCATTTTTCAAAAAGAAAAGTAAACAGACAAAAATTAGGTTTTTCATTTGTGAAAATTTAAAATTGAATAATTAAAGGGGAATCAAAGGAATTAAATCCGGCTTTATATTTAGTTTGTCAAAATTGGAAATTTTAAATGTTTTCTTTCCGTTTTGGTAAACAAATCCTTCTTTGGAATTGGCAGGATTGACTTTTAATTCAAACTCGGCATTGGGAATTCTTTTTGCATTGACAATTAATTTATAGTTTTTATCCTGATCCACTTCTAAATAATTTATGCCGTTTTTTGCATCAGTAAAATAATACGAATTGTAAAAATTTCCTTTTCCGGATCTTTCGGTATAAGTTTTTTGTGCGGAAGGAATGAGGATGTTTTTTCCGGCATTTGGATTCCAAACATATAAATATTCCGTCTGGGCTAGTTTTTTACCTTTGTAGTAAACATCCATCCCGTTTCCTACGTATTTAATGATTGTTTCACCTTGATAGACAAAACCAGGCAATACTTTACCACCGTCTATCAATGATTTGTACACCTTATCAAAAAAATAATAAACACCCGGATCGTAATAAAAAACATCGTTACCATAATGGTCTTCTATATATCCATCGGGTTCCTTTATCTTCTGGTTATTTTGAAAATAATTCATCGTACCGTCCTGATTTTTCGAAATGGAAAAACTTTTGGCATATTCAGAATCGGTTTTATCATTGGCAGGGGTTTTCTGATTGATTTCAGAATTGGAGTTTGATTGAATTTTATCGGTTGAAGGATTAAATTTTCTTGCCTGATAGAATTTTTTATAAATCAGTTTCTCGCTATCATAATTGGTCAAAACATAGGTATTGACTCCTTTTACAGAGATAACGGGGTCAAAAGTGGCGGAATTGGCGATGTAACCGGAAATTTCATACGGTCCTTCCACGTAATTACCATTTTCAAAAAAGATGGTTGAACTACCACCTATCGTCACATACCATGGTCCTGAGATGGATTTCCCCGATACAGCGCTTAATTTCGTATCATTCTTTACCGGTAAATTTTCAAAAACAAATGCACGTCCATCTTTTTTGTGAACGGAAATGTATGCATTTAAATCACGGGTATAATTGGTGGTTTTCCAATCTTCAAAATTCCCTTCCCGATCATAAGGCTCAAATACTTTGATGTTTGTTCCGTTGTACAACAATATCAATTCATTGCTATTCACCAATTTTTCAAATGGGATTTTATCGCCGTCTTTGTGTGTTTTCGCATAGGTATTTGGGGCGTTGTAATAATTATTTGAAAAAGGATCATAAAATACATAATCATCAAAAAATCGTGTATAAAGTTGTATTTTAAGTTCTTTTCCATTTATGTATTGTCTCGGTATTAAAAAGGGCGTTTGTTTCTTTCCTTCATAAATATCATTTAGAACAAGAGAATAATTGTTTAATCCTTTATCGTATTCGTCATAATAAATAATATCGCGCGTTACGGGTTTTATCGGTTTGTTGTCGTATTCGCTTATTTTAGGTTTGTTGGTAGATGCGTCCAAAAATGTTTTGGATATCCAATTTCCTTTTTGGTCAAATTGATATTCATATTTTACGGACGGATATTCTTTGAAAACTTCAAGTATCTCGAGTCCGTTTTTAAAGTGTTTTTCACTTTCTATTTTTGTGCCTCCGATATCAATTCTATAAAGATTTAAAACCAAAATATCTCCTTTTGTAGAATATGTATAATCATTGCTTCTGGTCTTATTTTGAGCATCTTTATAACTCTCCTTTATCAATCTGTTTTTTGCGTCATAAACATAAGTGGTCACAGAAGTAGAATTGTATGAACTTTCCACTAAATTTCCTTTGCTGTCATATTTGTATCCGTAAACATTTCCTCTGTTATCCACAAATTCCACTACCCGACCTTGTGCGTCCTTTTTAATTTTCTCATTTCCATCAAACGAAAACCACTTTCCGTCACGGGTGTAATAATCCAAAATGCTTTCCTGCAACACACTTCCTTTCAGATCTTTATATTTCAAATCCGCCCCGCGAGGTATCGGATTTAAAGGAGCATTTTTCCAATCTATATTTTGTCCAAATCCCAACATTTGAATGCTGAGCATCCCAACTATTGCAATAATGAATTTCGTTTTCATAAAAATTTTTACTAATGGATGTGTTTCACTTTCATATCAAAAATCAAATCAAACTCTGTACTTCCGCTTTGGCTGCCGTCGCTGTATTTAATTTCTCTAAAAACCATTCTTCGCTGAACACCCAATTGCTTGTCAATTTGTAATCTTTTTGTCCAATCTCCGTTTTCATTTTTACTTTCAGCCGGAATGTCGAAGGTAATGATTGCACTCGGATTTGCGCTTAAATCACCTATGGTTTGCTGAAATTTCTTGGCATCTTCCTGTTTCATTTTTCGCAGGTTCAAGGCATAATTCAACGGATCATTTTCTGATATTTTTACAGTAAATTCAATGCGGCGCTCTTTGTCTTTCAATCGAATTTTATTTTTACCATCTTTTTGAAAAGAAGCCAACATATCATCACCATCGTACACAAAAATGGTTTCCGTCACCGTTCCTTTGGCGCTGGTTTCTTTTTCCGTAACGGTATTTTTTAGGTGGTCAAAGAAAGCTTCTTTTTTGCTTCCGTTTTGGTAGGTTCTTTGAATGGAACTGACCATTCCGTTTTTATCATACTGATAGGTGTCGGTAAAATTGGTGTAAACGCCTGAAGCTGTCACTTTTTCTAAAACACCATTTGCACCGTAATGCAGTTTTTGCTTCGAATTAAAATTTGATGACGAAGCAATAGTATTGATGCTGTCCAAAACACCGCTTGTATAAACATAATTATGAGCGGTTTCACTGGCGTATTTACCATAAATCCGCATATATTTTTGAATGATAAACCCTTCCTTATTAAACGAAATCACTTCCGCCATCACCGGTTCATACCCCAAACTATCGCTTTTGTAATAAGCAATTTTAGCAAAATCGGGCTGCTTTTGAAAACCATAAGATTGCCAATAGGTCTTGGGAGCTGAAAGGTGTTCGGCTTCCTGAGCTTTTAAGCCGAAACAAATGATTATAAAAAATAAAGTTGCAATAAATTTCATCATTTTAGATTTTTAGTTTCTGTATTCAATCGTTCTTCTGGTAATGGTGGAAAATTCCCATTTGCCATTTTTCATTTTGTAGTTTTTTCGTTCTGTCCAGTTGCCTTTTGCATCAAAAGTATATTCAAAACGTTTTTTATCTTTACCGTCTTCCTGAATTTTTTCCAAATCTTTGTAGTCGAATTCATCTCCCGCTACATCCACTTTCCGGGTTTTATAATGATATTTGGTAAGGCTGCTAATTCCCAAGTTGGTCACTGTTTTTTCTAATTTATTTCCAGTTTGATCTAATTGCAAACGATCGGTTTGATCTAAAATACCATCCAGATATGTTTTTTTTATGCGAAGTGTGGCAGCATCGGCAGCGGATTGAAACCAAAATTCTGTTTTCTTAGCTTCTTTATTTTCAGGCGTGAACACGGTTTCTTTGGTATAATCGTTATCATTCCCTTCGTATTTTACTTCAAAAACATCTGGTTGCGCAACATTTAATAAATAACGCGTTACTTTTATTTTTTCCACATCAAAAGAACCATTAGTATATTGCCATTCTTCAATAGTTTTCCGCGTGTTGGGATTAATGATTTTTACCGATTTTAATTCGTTGGAATACGCATCGGTGTATTGAAACCGGATATCAAAATCAGCATAACTGTTGTTATAATTAACAAACTGATAATCGGTTAATTGATATGTGCTGTTCCAACTTAAATAGGTTTCCAAAATGGGAAATTCTTCGTTTTCATCAATGGCAATTTCCTTCGTAGTCAGACTTTTTACCTGTGAAAAATCAATCAAATCCACGTGGTTACGAAACTCCCATTCGGTTGGATAATAGGGAATGAAATCTTGGGCAGTTGCAAAGCCGGCAACCATACAAAGTAAAATTGCGCTAATGTTTTTTATTTTTTTCATCTTGATAATTTTAAATATTTTTGATAGGTTTCCTGAAAGAAAACTTTTAGCTGCTCATCGCTTGGCGCATTGTATATTTTATCAGGTGTTTCAATGGTTCGAATGGTAGCGATTAGATTATTTTTTTTATTGTTGGCCAGGCTGTATTCAATTTGAGCCACCCATACATCGCCATCGTACAAATAAGAATACTGTTTTTGTCTTGAGATTTTTTTACCAGAATTTTTCGCCTCGGTTATAAAATCCACCACTTGTTTCAAGTCGCCATTTGGGTTGTAGTAATACAGTGTGAGCACCTTTACTTCCTCATCTTCTCCGGGCAAAACAAGGGTTTCGCTCTTCGTTAATTTTCCGTTGCTATCGTTCACGTAGCTGATATCAGACATCAATTTTTCGTCGTAATATTTTTTCAGGCGGTAACCTTCCTTTCCGTTATATTCTATTTGTTCGGTGCGTTTTCCGTGTACATTGTAAAACGATTTGCCTCGCAGTTCGCCCGCTTCGTTGTAAAACGAAATCGTTTTGTCTGTTCCTTCTGTAGGGTAAGTTCTATAAAATGTGGTTTTGTAGCCCTGTTTTTCGGTACGGTAAGTGTTGATTTTGCGTTCCGTTCCCGCATTGGAACTTTGGTGGGTTTCTTTACTTTTCAGATTGTCGTTTTCGTATTGATAATTTACTGTTGTTTTAACCATCGTGGTACTGTCTTCATATCGTAAACTGACGATTTTATCATTTTTAAAAGTATACACAGAGTAACTTGGTCGTACAGAAAACTGTTGCTGCGGAATAGAAAAATCGGCATAACGAATAACTGCTTTCACCGTGTTTTTTGGTAAATCGAAATCTTCGGGCTTGATGCTTTCTTGTGCTTTGGCTGTCAAGCCGAAGACACAGAGAAGCACAAGCAAATTATATTTTAGTACAAGTTTCATTTTACAATCAAATTAATTTGTTTTACTGCTATAAGAGCCACTGTATTTTTGAAGCCGTTCTTTCGATTTTTTACGAACGAAATCTCTTTGTTCATCGGTTAGGTTGGGTAATAACTTTGTTAAAGCTACACGCTGTGGCAATTTCATTAGTAATTCAAAAGCGGCATCTGGGCTTTTTGTGTAAACCTCTTTAAATATCGCGGTGTAAGACTGAATGATTTGATCAGCAGCATAACCTTTTTGTTCCCAACTTTTCAGTTGATTCTCCAAGTAACTTTTCAAACCATTCAGGTTCATTCGGTAAGCTGCCATATAGGCTCCGGCTTCGGCTGATAAACCGCTGTAAGGATCAACGTTATTAACCGTTGAATTGGCAACTTTTGTGTTGTTTTGTACTGTAATATTGTTATTTACTGTAGAAGTTTTAGTTATGGTGGAGGCATTATCGTTAATACCCAAATAACTGAATAGACCATTTACAAACATCCCAACTTGGTTGTGGTATAATTTCCTTATTGTTTCATCGGAAGATTGTGGGTAAAGCATAATGGCTTTGCCATTCTTATTCAGTATAGCGCTAATTAGCTCAATAGTTAAATGATTATCTCCAATAATATACCTGATGTTTAAAGTGCCTTTATCTTGCTCCGAAATTTTTTGTGTCCATATTCCATCAATTTGGTAGGTTTTGGTTGCTCCGCCCACAAAACTGTAAGTGCCCAGCTTTTTGAGGTTGTCGATATATTTATTAATTGCAGTGAGTGCTGTTTCCTGGTTGTATTTTCCGTTGTACAATCTTGTCTCCGTAGTCTGACTAATTAGTTCAGTCGTTTTTATTGTAGAAGTAGTTTGAACAGTATTACTTTCCTTTGGTTTCTTTGGCTTAGCCACACTCAGAATATTGTTGTAATATGTGATGTTTACCGGATAGAAATCTTGTTTTAACCGAATGACAAATTGACCTCTTAGATTATTATATTGATCGACCATTACGCTGACAATATTTGGATCAAATGCCTCCAAACCGGCTTCATCAAAAGAAAACTTCTTCGGGTTATTAGATATTTGTTCTCTTTTTTGTCGGACAAATGAAGAGGTAATCAGCGGAATACTTCCTTTGGTTGCCAGTTTTCCTTCTTTATAAATGTGCATCGCAACATCCCAACCTCCTCGGTTATTTTTTGTATATGTAAACTTAAACTCTTCGGTTTCCATTACACCTGTAGCAGCGTGAGGATCAGTAATTTTTTCGGAGATAACCTGACCAAGTGTATTGTAAACAAATTCCTGCCGGTAAATTACTTTACCGTTTTTATCTTTATTTATGACTGAAATCAGGCGGTCATTATTGTCATAACTGCAAATCATCGAACCATTTTTAGTCACCAAACCTTTATCATTTACTGTTATTGATGTTTTGCTTTCGTAGGTTTTTGCCCCTTTACTGTCAAGGAATGCAGTGATTTCACTTATCAGTTTTCCTTTGGCATCATATTGATAAGTGAATTGTATTTTGTTTGTTCCCGCAGCTTGCGAGGTAATTTTTTCCACCAATTTTCCTGATTCATTAAAATGCAAATAGAAAATCTCACCACCTCTGCTTTTAGCACTAAACTCCTTAATAGGTCCGTTAACGTTGAAATGATTGGTAGTATAAAAAACAGCGGCAGGATTGAGCGGGGCATTTTTCCAGTCGATAGTCTGTGCTGAAAGATTTATATTGAAAAAAATCAGCAATAATAGGATCGTAGTTTTCATTGTCTTAGTTTTTTTGAAGTTGATTGTCTGATTTTGTTAAATACTGTATCATTATTTTCAGCAGCAGAAACGGAAGCACTATCAATGCAGAACCCCAGCGATTTTCGGGCGTGAATATTTCGGGATAATTTCTCACCACAAAAAACATCACCACACCGCCAACAATAATCGAAATGTGCAAAACAATAGCATTGGGGCTGAAAGCACTTAAATAAATGGATATGGGCTGTTTGGTTTTATGCAGCAAAATTCTTTCAATTAAAATAAAAATAAGATTGCCATTGAAAAACCAATTCTGAAAAAACAAAACTTCCATATTGGTAAAAATGATATCGTGATTGCCTGATCCTGCGATAAATCCGAAAAAAACCACAATAAACACCCAGTAAATTCCCATCAAAAACAAACTGCTAAATTCAAATCGTTCGTTGTTTTCGCAAATTGCATTTTCATTTCGGTTTCTGAAATAAAAATCTACTGCCAACTGCACCAAAGCATTCCACCAAAAGAAATAAATAAGGTAAAAAACAGTAGTTTTTCCATTAAGTACAGATAATAAAGTAAGGCTAAGAAAGATAACGAGATCCCACTTTCTGTAACTTTTTATTTGATGGTTGAGGCTAGATTGCAGTGACATCGTAAATAGTTTTTAATCTAAAATTAAAAAATCAGATCCACTATCTATAATATTTTGAATGAAATTCGTTGAGGTGATGTTTTAGAAACATATCAATAGCCTGTTCAGCTCCTTTTTCATATTTTTGAGCATCCACCGGAACTATTGCAGCTTTAGCTGTGGCTTTGTTTTTTGCCGAATACAATGTTCCGAAAGCTGTTTTTGTTCCCCAATTGTCGTAATCAGAAGCTACGTAATTGGAGATTTTTTCTTCCTTGATTACACCGTCAATATCTAAATCTTTTTTCAGGACACCCTGATATTCTGCCAAAGGAGAACCACCGATTTTATTACGACCAACTATGAAATGGGCAATTGTATTATCTTCAGACAATACCAGATTTGTTTTGGCTACCACATTGGCTCCGATACCGCTTTTGCTTGAAGCTCTTGTGTTTACAAATTCTACGTATAAATCTACACGAACCACAGTTGCATCATTCAGCTCTTTAGAAAGTTTTGTGGTATTTTCAGTCGAGCCTTTTTCTTTGTAGAAGAAACCTACGTTTTGCGGATGGACCGTAACAGCACCTTCTAGAATATTTGAAGGAGTCATATTTAAGTTGGTACTGTACTGATATCCTTTATAGAAATCTGTGTTTTTTCCTTCTTCTGCTGCCATTACATTAAAGCCTTTTGATTTTAAATCTGATATGAATTGTGCATACGCATCATTTGTAATGTTTTGCAGTGTTTTTTCTGAAATATCCAAACCAACCGCCAATGAGGCTTTTGCAGCACCCATCACGGCACCAAATATGCCCGAACCGCCTTTCTTGGAAGCAGATTTCTCGCTATACACCTGATAATGCACCGCAAAGTCTGCGATATACACATTTTTATTATCAAATTTTGGTTTTTCCAAACTTACAGGACCGGCTTTTCCCGGCTTAAAATCGCCTAAAGTTTGAGCATTTACGGTAGAAATTCCCATTAAAACTGCCATCGAAAGTAGTAATTTAGTTTTCATTGCTGTATATTTTAAATTGTTACTATGCAATATTATTTAAAACAACAAGGCAATAAAATGGGGCAAATGCACCATTATTATGGCTAAAATAAAACTTTATACAATGTTACTTACGCTATAATTTTAACCGTTTATTAGATACTACAAATATTTAAAGCAAATAAATCCTCAATCAAAAAAGAACTGAGGCTTGTAAAGAACGATGCCTGATACCCACTTCAATGCCTATTAACTCTTCCACTGGATTTCGATCGTTAGTCCACTTATTTTAGGACAATAAAAGAGCAAATAAAAAAATCCTCATCATTTCTGATGAGGATTTTAAAGAAAGGCGGCGGATCGAGCCCGAAGGTCGACACGCCGCACCTATAAAAAAAAGAAGCCCGCTCTTTTCAGAGCGGGCTATCTTAAA
>NZ_JAABLM010000020.1 GCF_009915155.1 Flavobacterium ichthyis
TACAAAACAGAATAATGTTTCTCTAAAACTAACTTAACACATTCTAATTTAAATGCGTAATCATACTTAACTTTTCTTTCCATAAAAAATGCCCCAAATAGTGTCTAACTTTTTGGGGCATGTTCAATACGTTTCGGATTTTTTTTTACAGCGATTCAGAAGTGTTGGAACATTTTCCCGCTTTCCTGTTCAATGTTTTTGTTTTTGGCAAAAACGAACAAAAGGATTTCCCTTGCTCCCGAAACTTTGGGACTGGGCTAATTGACAAATTTTTAGGCATTTTTGTAATCGTCAGTTCTCACAACATCTTCAAATTACTCAATTTTCAAATCATCTAATCATCTAACCATCTAATCATCTAATCATCTAATCATCTAACAATCTAATTATCTAACAATCTAATTATCTAACAATCTAATTATCTAACAATCTAATTATCTAACAATCTAATTATCCAATTTCTTCACCCGACGTAAATCCAACATATTCAAAGGATTTATCCCTAAACCCGTTATGTTTTTTCTCGTAAATCGCGCCACTTTATCATAAAAAAGCGGAATAATAGGCGATTCTTCCATCACCAACGCATCCATTTTTTGGTACAATAAAATCCGTTTGGTATCGTTCGTTTCCAAGAAAGCTTGTTCGTACAATCGATCAAATTCCGGATTAAAAAAATGCGTATAATTCGGACCATTCGGTGCAAAATTTTTGCTGTAAAAAAGCGACAAATAATTTTCAGCATCCGGATAATCCGCAATCCAACTTGCTCTAAAAAAAGAAAATTTTCCAGTTGAAATCGCTTGACGCAAAGTCGCCGGCGGATTCACATCAATCGAAACATCTAAGCCGATTTTTTTCCATTCGCGCTGCAAATATTCGGCAATATCTAAGTAGGTAGCGTTCGTACTCAACGCGATTTTCGGGTTATTGTCACCTGTTTCTTTTTTATATTCGGCAACTAATTTTTTGGCTTTCGCCGAATCAAAATCATAATAAATTTTCGACTCGTCAAAACCCGGAAGTCCCGCTGGAATAATTCCGTTAACCGCCGGAGTTCCCATACCATTTCGCAAATAGGTGACTAATTTTTTTCGATCAAAACCATAATTCAACGCCTGACGAATACGTTTGTCTTTCGCCGGATTTTTCTCGCCATCCATTCTAAAACCTAAATACTCCGTATTGAGATACGAACCCGTAATCATATTAACATCTTCTTCGTATTTAGATTGTAGTTTTCCGCTTTGCGTTAAAATTTCATCCTTATAACTGGGATGCAAACCGGAAACAAAATCAATTTTGCCTTGAGCAAACTGCAAAAATCCACTTTGTTTATCCGGCAAAAAAGTCACGGCAACCGCTTCAAGATAAGGCAATTGATTTCCGGATTCGTCTTTTTCAAAATACAAAGGATTTCTTCTTAAAACCAATTTTACATTTTCTTCCCAAAGTTTGTATTGAAAAGGTCCGGTTCCAATCGGGTTTGTTCGAAAATCATGCCCGGAAACAAATGCTTCCTTCGGAACAACCGACGCATATTTCATCGAAAGCAAACCCAAAAAAGCCGGAAAAGATTTTTTCAAGTTTATTTTAAAAACCGAGTCATTTTCCGCAGAAAAACTTTCTACATTTTGCATAATCCAACCTCCGGGAGAAGCCACTTTTTCGTCTAAAATTCGGTTAAAAGAGAACTCAAAATCTTGTGCCTTTACCGTTCTTGATTTTTTTTCAAAAACAAAAATTTGATGAAAAAAAACGTCGTTTCGCAACAAAAAAGTATAGGTTTTTCCATCGTCTGAAATCGTCCAAGACTTTGCCAAATCAGGCTTTACGTTCAGGCTATCATCCAATTGAACCAAACCATTAAAAATTTGGTTACACATCCAAATGTTGTCTTGCGATTTTGCAAAAGCAGGATCTAACGAACTTACATTAGCATCTTGATTAAACCTGAAAACCTGTTTATCGCGGTCGTTTGTGGTATTTTTTCCGCAGGACAATAATATTAGGTTAATATAAAATATTGATAGATAGCGAATTAATGATTTCATTTTGAAAAATATTGTACGTAAATTTGCAGGCTATTTGCAAAATGTAAATATAGATAAACAAGGTTGTTTTTCAATTTTTTCGGAGGATTTTAATGATAACAGATAACAGAAAAAAAGTTGCTTTTTATACACTCGGATGCAAGCTGAATTTTTCAGAAACTTCTACTATTGCACGTTCGTTTCAAGATGAAGGTTTTGATAGGGTTGATTTTGAGGAAGTTGCGGATATTTACGTAATCAATACTTGTTCGGTTACAGAAAATGCTGATAAGCAATTTAAGCAAGTGGTTCGAAAAGCAATGAAGCTCAACGACAAAGCGTTTGTGGCAGCTGTTGGTTGTTATGCTCAATTAAAACCTGAAGAATTAGCGGCTGTTGACGGCGTGGATTTGGTTTTAGGAGCGACAGAAAAATTTAAAATTACCGATTATATCAATGATTTGTCCAAAAATGATTTTGGCGAAGTACATTCTTGCGAAATTCAAGAGGCTGATTTTTACGTAGGAAGTTACTCAATAGGAGATAGAACCCGAGCATTTTTAAAGGTTCAGGACGGTTGTGATTATAAATGTACGTATTGTACAATTCCTTTGGCAAGAGGAATTTCTAGAAGCGATTCTTTGCAAAATGTATTGAAAAATGCCAAAGAAATTTCGGAACAAAATATAAAAGAAATCGTGCTAACTGGCGTAAACGTTGGGGATTATGGCAAAGGCGAATTTGGAAATAAAAAACACGAACATACTTTTTTTGACCTCGTTCAAGCATTAGATACCGTTCCGGGAATTGAACGTTTGCGAATTTCTTCAATTGAACCCAATTTGTTGAAAAACGAAACCATTGAATTTGTAGCGAATTCCCGAACATTTGTGCCACATTTTCATATTCCGTTGCAATCTGGAAGCGATACCATTTTGAAAAAAATGAAACGCCGCTATTTGCGAGAAGTTTATACTAATCGAGTGTCAAAAATTCGCGAAGTAATGCCGGATGCTTGCATTGGGGTTGACGTTATTGTAGGATTTCCGGGCGAAACCGACGAACTTTTTTTAGAAACTTATAATTATCTGAGCCAACTTCCAATATCGTATTTACACGTTTTTACTTATTCTGAAAGAGATAATACCGAAGCGGCAAACATGGAAAATCCGGTTCCGGCAAATGTGAGAGCCAAGCGAAGCAAGATGTTAAGAGGTCTTTCGGTAAAAAAACGCCGTGCTTTCTACGAAAGTCAATTAGGGAAAACGCGAACCGTGTTGTTTGAAAGTGAAAACAAAGAAGGTTACATAAATGGTTTTACGGAAAATTATGTGAAAGTAAAAACACCTTGGAATCCAGAATTGGTAAATACCTTGCATGAAATCAACCTGACAAAAATTGACGAGGATGGTTTGGTTAGAATGGAGTTTTTGAATGTGGAAGTATAGGCATTTAGAACGTTAGATTTTTAGACTTTTTGGCAAAATTAGATCTTGCGCAAAATCTAAGTAGTATAATTTTCTAAAACTCTAAGAAGTCTAACATCAATATTTATAATGAAATTTAATTTTAGTTACTCTCAAAACTGAGTCGCCATATTTTTCAATAAATTCAAATGTATTTCTGCCTTTTTGTTCAAAATTCACCAACAATGCTGCCGAAATCTCATAATACATTTTTTCGCCTTCGAGCATTAATCGCTCACCAATTTTGCGGTATCCTGATCGAACTAAATTAAATTCTGATAAATTCCAAGTTGTGGAATGACTGTCGAAACTTTGTGTTAAGCTATACAAACCCTCCGTAATTTCAGTTTTGCTGCCATAATATTTTTCGATATTTTCAAAAAATTGAAGGATTTTTAGATTAACTTCTTCGCTCATTTAGGATATAAGATATAAGATGAAAGATATAAGATAAAAGATTTAGGATTTAAGGTTTTTGACGCCAATTTTTAATTTCGACTTTCGACTGAAAAATTTAAATCCTGATTCCTGGAGGCAATAATTCCTTGTAAATTGGATTTTTTCTAAAAAAAGCTGCAATTTTCGGATGAGTTGGTACAACTTTCAGTTTGCGTTCTTCGGCAATAGTTAAAATTTCTTTTAAAAAATCAGAAACATATTCGTCATTTTCAAACTCTTCGGGAACATTTAACTTCGTTAAAAATATCTTTCTTTCCTGAAAAGAATATTCAACAGTTAACAGTTTATCGTCCGAAATCGTTTCAAATTGTCGTGAAAAAGTATTGTCTTTAATTTCCATACCGCTATCTTTCATTTAAGGTTTTGAATCCGTTAACCGGAATTTTCACCGCACAAATAAAATGTTTTTCAAACCAAAAATTTCCAAACCAAATAGAAAGATATGTCTCAAGAGAGCTAAATTGTGCGGTTTCTATTTTGTTTTCAGGAAACAATTGCTATTACATAATTTGTTGATTTTTTAAATTTGAAGTAGAAAAAACTTACGTAAAAAACCATAATTTTATGCAAATTTCGTAATAAAAACTCAAACTCGCTGTTATCATAGCGTTAAAAGCAGTGTGATGGAAAAAATTCACGTTTATTTTATGCCTGGAATGGCGGCAAGTTCGGCTATTTTTGAAAATATAAAATTGCCCGAGAATCAATTTGAAATACATCTTCTTGATTGGCTTTTGCCTTTGCCTCAAGAAAATTTAAAAGAATATGCCAAGCGAATTTCAAAAGGAGTAAAGCACGAAAATCCCGTATTGGTAGGGGTTTCGTTCGGAGGCGTTTTGGTTCAAGAAATGGCAGAATTTTTAAAACCACGAAAAGTAATTATCATTTCAAGCGTAAAATGTAACGAAGAATTTCCACGAAGAATGAAATTTGCCAAAAAAACTAAAGCCTACAAAATTATCCCAACCGGGATGATGCAAAATGTAGAATTTTTGGCAAGGTTTTCGTTTACCAATAAAAAGTTTGCGCAGAGATTAAGGCTTTACGAAAAGTTCATGAACATGCGCGACAAGAGTTATCTCGATTGGGCTTTGGAACAAATTATTTTTTGGGATAGAACCATTCCAAATGAATCCGTGGTTCACATTCACGGAGATTCAGACGAGGTTTTTCCGGTGAGGTATATCAAAAATTATATCGCTGTTCCCGGTGGAACACACATTATGATTATCAATAAATACAAGTGGTTGAATGAAAATTTACCCGAAATTATTTTAAAAAAACAATAAATTATCTAACCATGCATTAACTATTTTTTGTAGGTTTACGAAAATACATCTAAACGAAAGAGCACATGAATTTGATAAAAAAAACAAGCATTATCGCAGGCGTCATTTTAGTAAGCGGAACTTTGATTCACGCGGTTTCTACCAATGAAAAAACGCCAATACCTATTGTAAATAATTATTTTTTTCCTACAGAGCTGGATTTTTGTGGTGAAAAAGTCCCGTTGCAAATCTCTGATGTAAAAGAGCGATTAGACCGTGAATTAATTGTAAATGCTAACCTCGATGCTTCCACTTTGTTAATCATCAAGAGGGCAAACCGTTATTTTCCAGTAATTGAACCTATTTTGAAAAAAAATAATATTCCGGACGATTTTAAATATTTGGCTGTCGCCGAAAGTGCTCTGATGAACGCTACATCTTCCGCGGGAGCAAAAGGTTTTTGGCAATTTATGCCGGCAACCGCCAAAGAATATGGCATGGAAGTCAATGATATTGTGGACGAACGTTACCATCTCGAAATTTCTACTGAAGCCGCTTGTCGTTATCTAAACAGTGCTTATAAAAAATTTGGAAGCTGGACTCTTGCTGCTGCATCCTACAATGGTGGAGCAGGAGGCGTGAATAAACAAATTACATTCCAAGGCGAAAATAACTATTATGATTTATTACTAACTGACGAAACCGCACGTTACGTTTTTAGGATTTTGGCTTTGAAACAAATTATGAAAAACCAACTGCAATACGGTTTTAACGTAAATCCGTCAGAACTTTACAATCCTATTGCCGTAAAAAAAGTGGAGGTAGATTCTACCATTCAAGACTTAGCTGTTTTTGCAAAATCGCAGGGGATTAACTATAAAATTTTAAAAATCCACAATCCTTGGTTGCGCGACAGAAAATTAACCGTTGCTGCCGGAAAACGTTACACCTTGGAAATTCCTACGGAAGGTTATTAATGATTGGTCACAATTTTTAATAAAAAAGAGGCTATTTCATACCGAAATAGCCTCTTTTTTTTTTTGAAAAACCACAAGAATAAACTGAATTAAATTTTCTTCATTTGGTCTTTCATCATTTTTATTTGATCTTTCAGCATGCCCTGTTTGTCTAATTTTTTAACTTCTGTCAACAAATTTGTGGCTTCAATTTTTCTTCTGCGAGACAAAGCAATTCCCGCCAAATTTAATTTTGCAACCGCTAAATCCATATTCATGTTCAAGCCAAGCTCTACTGCTTTCTTAAAATATTTTTCAGATTGCGTTAAATTCGTTTGCGAAAGCATCAAACCTTGCAAATAATTATAGTAACCTTGTTGCTTTCTCACCAAAGCACCTTCCGGGTTTTTAATTTTAGAAAGCCACTTTTGAGCCCCCGGAAAATCTTGCTTTCTCAATTTTAAGAACGCCAAAATAATCATCTCATTTTTAAAATAAAACAAAATCACAATCAGCGAAAGTAAAATTAAAAAGATACCGTTCCCGATATTTTTATCAGCAAACTGCCAAATTGCACAACCCATCAATAACGAAGCAAGAAATAATTTAATATTTTTGTGAAACATAGTCCAAATAATTTTTATGACGGCAAAGGTAATAAAATCAATTAAAAATATTTTTTAAAAACCTATTGTCAGAAAAAAAAACCTTTGTATATTTGCACTCGGTTTTGAAACAGCATTGATTTCGAACCTGGTAAAAATATTTCAACAAGATTTTTTAAAGATACAAAGCAATGAGCAAAAGAACGTTTCAACCATCGAAAAGAAAAAGAAGAAATAAGCACGGATTTATGGACAGAATGGCTTCTGCCAATGGAAGAAAAGTGCTTGCTAGAAGAAGAGCAAAAGGAAGACATAAATTGACAGTTTCTTGCGAACCAAGACACAAAAAATAATGTTTGACTGAACATAAATAAAGGCGTTACTCAATTAGTACCGCCTTTTTTTATACCTTGTCATTTCAATTTTTTATGGAGCTTTTTCCCGCTTTCCGCTGCAATCTTTTTTGTTTTGCTCCTTTTTTGCAACCCAAAAAAAGAGCTTCCGCTGGTCGCTTTTTTTCGGCAGCAAAAAAATGTCGCCAAACAAAAAAGAATTTCCGCTATAATCGGGGCTAAAAAAACTGCCCACATCACGTTCTTTTTTTTAAATACCACTAACTACTTTTTAAAGTTTTACCACAACTTAAAACTTTAAACTTTAAACAAAAACACACAATGCCAAAAGACACTTCAATCAAGTCAGTATTAATTATCGGTTCCGGACCAATCGTAATCGGGCAAGCCTGCGAATTTGATTATGCCGGTTCGCAATCTGCAAGATCCATCAAAGAAGAAGGAATCGAAGTCATTCTCATCAACTCTAATCCGGCAACTATCATGACAGATCCATCCATGGCAGATCATGTTTACCTGAAGCCGTTAACCACCAAATCCATCATCGAAATTTTAAAAGAGCATCCACAAATTGATGCGGTTTTACCAACAATGGGAGGTCAAACCGCATTAAACCTTTGTTTGGAAGCTGACGAAAAAGGAATTTGGGAAGATTTTGGTGTGAGAATGATTGGAGTAGATATCAATGCTATCAACATTACCGAAGACCGTGAACAATTTAAGCGTTTATTAGAAAAAATTGATATTCCGGCAGCTCCAGCAAAAATTGCCACTTCATTTTTACAAGGAAAAGAAATCGCTCAAGAATTTGGATTTCCGCTGGTAATTCGCCCTTCATTTACATTAGGTGGAACAGGAGCCGCTTTCGTTCATAGTAAAGAAGAATTTGATGACAAATTAACCTACGGTTTAGAAATGTCGCCTATTCACGAAGTGCTGATTGACAAAGCATTATTCGGTTGGAAAGAATACGAATTGGAACTTTTGCGAGACAAAAATGACAATGTAGTCATTATTTGTTCAATAGAAAATATGGATCCGATGGGAATTCACACGGGAGATTCCATCACGGTTGCTCCAGCCATGACATTATCTGATTCAACATTTCAGAAAATGCGTAACATGGCGATTAAAATGATGCGAAGCATTGGAAATTTTTCCGGAGGTTGTAATGTGCAATTTGCCGTTTCGCCTGACGAAAAAGAAGACATCGTGGCAATTGAAATCAACCCGAGAGTTTCGCGTTCATCGGCTTTGGCATCAAAAGCAACGGGATACCCAATTGCAAAAATAGCGTCGAAACTGGCTTTGGGTTACACTTTAGACGAACTTCAAAACCAAATCACCAAAACTACTTTAGCACTTTTCGAACCCACTTTAGATTATGTAATCGTAAAAATCCCACGTTGGAATTTTGACAAATTTGAAGGAGCCGACAGAACTTTGGGACTTCAAATGAAATCAGTAGGCGAGGTGATGGGAATTGGAAGATCTTTTCAAGAAGCGTTGCACAAAGCCACTCAATCTTTAGAAATTAAACGAAATGGTTTAGGAGCTGACGGAAAAAGTTATACCAATTACGACCAAATTATAGAGAAATTAACTTACGCCAGTTGGGATCGTGTTTTTGTAATTTACGATGCTATTCAGCTTGGAATTCCGTTAAGTAGAATTCATGAAATCACAAAAATCGACATGTGGTTTTTGAAACAATACGAAGAATTATATGTGTTGGAAAAAGAAATTTCGAATTATACCATTGAAAATCTTCCGAAGGAATTATTGCTTGAAGCCAAACAAAAAGGTTTCGCCGACAGGCAAATTGCCCACATGATGAAGTGTTTGGAAAGTCAGGTTTACAAGTTAAGACAAGAGTTAAACATCAATCGTGTTTATAAGTTGGTAGATACTTGTGCGGCAGAATTTACAGCAAAAACACCTTATTATTATTCTACTTTTGAAGCCGAAATTCAAAGTGCTGACGGAAAAACTTTTGTTCACAATGAGAGTATTGTGTCGGATAAAAAGAAAATCGTGGTTTTAGGTTCTGGTCCTAATAGAATTGGGCAAGGAATTGAGTTTGATTATTCTTGTGTTCACGGAGTTTTGGCGGCAAAAGAATGTGGATATGAAACTATTATGATCAATTGTAATCCTGAAACGGTTTCCACAGATTTTGATACGGCTGATAAATTATATTTTGAGCCTGTTTTTTGGGAACATATTTACGATGTGATTCAACACGAAAAACCTGAGGGTGTCATTGTACAATTAGGAGGACAAACTGCATTGAAATTAGCTGAAAAATTGTCGAAATACGGCATAAAAATCATTGGGACAAGTTTTGACGCTTTAGATTTAGCGGAAGACAGAGGTCGTTTTTCTGAATTGCTGACAGAGTTACAAATTCCTTTTCCAAAATTTGGAATTGCTGAAACTGCCGATGAAGCTTCAGCTTTAGCAGACCAATTGGATTTTCCCTTGTTAGTGAGACCGTCTTATGTTTTAGGGGGTCAAGGCATGAAAATTGTCATCAATAAAAAAGAATTGGAGGAACACGTAATTGATTTATTACGAAGCATTCCTGGTAATAAATTATTATTAGACCATTACCTTGATGGTGCGATTGAAGCCGAAGCAGATGCTATTTGCGATGGTGAAAATGTTTACATCATCGGGATTATGGAACATATTGAACCTTGTGGTGTACATTCTGGCGATTCGAATGCTACTTTGCCGCCGTTCAACTTGGGCGAATTTGTGATGCAACAAATTAAAGACCACACTAAAAAAATTGCTTTGGCACTAAAAACTGTTGGTTTAATCAATATTCAATTTGCCATAAAAGACGATATCGTGTATATCATTGAAGCTAATCCTAGAGCGTCAAGAACGGTTCCCTTTATTGCGAAAGCGTATGGCGAACCTTATGTAAATTATGCTACGAAAATTATGTTAGGCGAAAATAAAGTAACTGATTTTACTTTTAACCCGAAACTAAATGGTTACGCCATCAAACAACCTGTGTTTTCTTTTAGCAAATTTGCGGGTGTCAATAAAGCTTTGGGGCCTGAAATGAAATCTACAGGAGAAAGCATTTTGTTCATAGACGATTTAAAAGACGACCAGTTTTATGAATTGTATTCTCGAAGAAAAATGTATTTGAGTAAATAAAAAAATAGCCTCCCAATTCAGGAGGCTATTTTGTTTTTAATTCTTAACGAATTTTTGTGAATGCCTGATTCCGTCTGCAGTTTCTAGGATTAAAACATAAGTTTGCGTGGTTAAATTTTCAACATTTACGCTATTATTTAGTGGAGTTGAAGTCAAAACTTTTCGACCTTGCAAATCATAAATTTCAGCCGAAACAATTTCTGCTTGACCGTTTTTCATCGTAATATTTAGAATGTCTTTTGCTGGATTTGGATAAATTTTAAACGCATCAGAATTAATTTTTGTCACTCCTAAAGTTGAACCTTCTACGATTAAACGCTGTTGATTAATCGCTGGGTTATCTACTCGATCTACAATTCCAGAAGGCCATTTGATTACGGCTTGGGTGATTTGATCTGCGGTACCAATACCAAAATGAGCATTTAACGTACTTTGGTGGCTAAATCCGCTTCCGCTCCGTATTTCACGGATTTGTTTTCCCCAAGCTCCAATTAATTCAACACGAGCCCCAATTCCGTTTCGATTGCTGGTGTTTCCCTGTAAGTTTATCGTTACCCAATTATTGCCGTTTGGTTGATTATAGTACACAGTATTGCCCATTTGGACATCTAAAAAACCATCATTATTTAAATCGCCAATTCCACCTTCACTAAAAGGTAAGTCATACGAACTAAATGTCATGTTTCCATTATTAATATATAATTCTTTTCCATTCTGCCATAGAAAATCTACCCAACCATCATTGTTAAAATCTACCGCTTGAATTTCCCAAGAGCCTACTTGAGGGCTAATTCCGCTTGTGGCGTAAACATCTGTAAAAGTGCCATCGCCATTATTTCTATATAATTTATTGGTGTCAGAAATATTTGACAATAAAAAATCCATGTCGCCATCATTGTCAAAATCTTCAATTGCGGTGGACCAAGATTGCGAACCGTCATTAACACCTGCAGTTGCGCCAACTTCTGTAAAAGTTCCATTTCCATTATTTTTGTAAAGAAGATTTATCCGTTGAGGGTCTCCAACTGGTGCTCCACCACGACATTTTGCCAAATACATATCTTGATAACCATCGTTATTAAAATCTGTCCAGATTGAAGCGTAATTTCCGCCTACTGCTAAGGTTGGGAAAAACGAAATATCTAATGTTAAATTACCATTTCCATCATTTCTGTATGCATGACTTTGTGCGGTATCATGACAGGCAAAAAGGTCTAAATTACCATCATTGTTAATGTCAATAAAATTTGCTCGCTGTGTAAAAATATATTGTGGATAAGGAATTTCGGTGTAACCAGTGCCGGTGCTATTTGCTTTGATTACACACAATCTGCTTCCGCCTCCAAACACTAAATCGTTATATCCATTTTTGTCGAAATCTCCTGCAGTTATGCTCCATCCCGGTTGTGTCGTTAATCCAGGTAAACTATAATTAGAAGTTGTAAAACCTCCGTTGGCTTGCTGGTGTAAAATAGTCATCCCGTTTGTTTGAACGGTAACAATATCATCTAAATAATCTCCATTCATATCTGCTACGCAACAAATGGTTGCGGAAGTTGGAATTGTTTGTGGTGTAAAAACTACGGGAGTAACAGGTGTTGTTTGTGGAATCAATATAAAGTCAAATCCAGAAGAGTTCCAGCGATTATCAAAGGCAATGTAATATGTTGTGCCTGCCGAAACAGTAAAATTACATATAGATAAATATCCCGTTCCAATTTCACCTGAGTCATCGTCTCCGGCATAACATGTTAAGCCTTGACAGCTTCCTGTATAAATATGTACACGAGTATCCTTACCAGAATTTTGTTGTAAATCTGTGGTTAAGGTTAAATTTTGGTTTTGTGTTGCAGTAAATTTATACCATTCGCCAGCAGGACTTGAATTTTGTATTGCACCATTTGGAGCGCAGATAGGTTGGGGAACTTGGCTACCGTTTATAGCAGTTACGGTAATAAGGCTATTTAACGTGATTTCGGGTGCAGATGCGCAGTCGTCTTGAGCATATAAAAAATATCCGCTAAGAAGACCTGTCAAGAAAAGTAATTTTTGTTTCATTATTGTATATTTAGTAGTTATCGACAAATGGGTTCCATAGCATTAATCCACTCTTTAACTAACGTCACACCTTCTTCATGTACAATAGTTCTGCCTATAATAGGCATCATTAGAGATTGTTCATTAGTATTAATTCTTCTAATAATTTCGGATTGATCGGCATTTCCGGCATTGATTACAAATGGAGCATCCTGTACTTGAAACAGCGGTTCCATACATATTCCCATTTTTTCTCTATTATTATTGCTAAAATTAAATCGAACCGGAACATAATCACAATGACCGCCATCACGATGGCAATGTGCACAATTAATATCTAAATATGATTTTGCTCTTGCTTCAAGCGGCTTGCTTGTGTCTCTCCAATCGACTGTTGAAACTATTTCAGTCGGAATATCGTTTGCTAAAAATCCTCGGCTTTGCCATTTTGCCATTTGATTTTGTGCAACACCGTTATAGGTTAAAATGGTGTTTAAATTTTGTGGTTTTGGGCCGATTGGAATAGTTCTTTCGCCTCCAGTTTCTTGATTTGCATTAATTTTATGACAAACTAAGCAATCGCCTTGTGATGGTACTTTGTAATTTATGGAATGTTGTACCCCGTTTTCGGTAAATGTTATAGGGATACTTACCCCGTTATTAGTGGTTTCCAAAAATGCATCTGATTGCGCTTCATTCCAAACGTACACATAGGCTTTCCATCCGTCAGCTTTGTTAATGAGTAAGCGGGTTTCCATAATTCTGGGTTGGCCGTCACTACCGGTGTGTTCATAATAAAAGGTTTTTCCTAAAACACTTCCTAAGGGAAAATTCAGTGCATTTTCATCTCCAGCATAAGTAGCGTGTGTTCCTTCAGGCATCCACACGAAACGTTGTTTATGTGCATAATCTGTAAAAAGTGAACTTGCGGGTTCATATAAAAGTACTTCATCTGACAAATTCTTATCTTTTATTTCATTTTTGAAAAAATGGTAGTCAGATAATTTAGGGTAAGGTACTAAAGCCAAATCAACGGTAACTGGAGTGGTTTCTTCTGGTAAATTTTGATAATTATCATCATCATTGCCGCAAGATGTTGCAAAAACAGTTAAAATTACCAATAGAAAGGAGTAAGAAAAATATTTGCGTTTCATTATCAAACTAATAATAAATTATGGTAGAAAAAAGCAAATATATAATAAATAATGGTTAATAATTAAAAATTGTTATCCATTTTAAATATTGTATAATAATAATTTAGTTTGAAATATAAATGTTTTAATCACTTTCAGACATCAATTGGTTAGGAAGTGATTTTTTTGCCTTTGCTCCTAATTTTTTTAACTTTTCTACACTTGAAACCAAATTTCCTTTTCCAGAGCTTAATTTCTGAATGGCATTGTCATAACTGTGTTGGGCTTCGCCAATTTTTTTTCCAATTAGGATTAAATCGGACGCAAATCCTTCAAATTTATCATACAAAGCGCCAGCTTGTCGCGCGATTTCATACGCATTTTGTTGTTGTTTTTTATTGGCCCACATGCTGTCAATAGTTTTCAAAGTAGCCAAAAGCGTTGAAGGCGTTACGATTACGATATTTTTAGAAAACGCTTGGTTGTAAATTTCTGAATCTTCGTTTAACGCCAATGCAAATGCAGGTTCTATTGCTACAAAAAGCAAGACGAAATCTGGGCTATCCATATTGTAAAGCTCGGAATAGTTTTTTATAGAAAGTTGTTCGATGTGGCGTTTTACAGCGACTGTGTGATTTTTTTTATGAAAATTACGTGTTTGCTCATCTTCTTCATTCACATATTTTTCATAATCAATTAACGAAACTTTTGAGTCGATGATTATTTTTTTCTTATCGGGAAGGTTGATTATCACATCAGGAAAAAATCGTTTGCCGTCTTCCGAAGTTACTGCTTTTTGCACTTCATATTCACTCCCTTTTTGCAAACCTGATTTTTCCAAAACACGCTCTAAAATGAGTTCTCCCCAACTTCCACGCATTTTACTATCACCTTTTAAAGCCTTCGTTAAATTGACCGTTTCTTGGCTCATAAGAGCGTTCATTTCTTTTAAATTTCCAATTTGTTCTCTTAAAGTGGCATGATAAGCAATACTCTCTTTGTGCGTTCTTACCACATTTTGCTCAAAAAAATAAATTTTTTCCTGAAGTGGCTGCAAAACCGACTGTAAATTTTCCTTATTTTGTTGGGTGAATTTAACCGATTTTTCTTCAAATATTTTTTGTGCCAAATTCTCAAATTCTATGGAGAATCTCTTCTGAAGGCTTTCAATTTCAGCCTTTTGAACCCTATTAGTTTCCCATAGATTATCAAAATCTGCTTCTTTTTTTGTTAGTAAAATAGTCATGGCTTCTCGATCGTGTTGCCATTTTTCTAATTTGTCTTGATGCAAATTTCGCTCATGCAAAATGGTTTTTTCTAAATCGAAAATGCGTTTTTCCATGGTTTCTATCTTTCCATTAAAAACCGCAATTTTACCATTATTTCGAATCGCTTGAATAAAATATCCGAATAAAAAGCCTATTGTAATACAGATAATTAATGGTATAAAGGGCAAATTTTCTAAAGTCATCTTGATTAAGTTCAAATGTGTTAGAGGTAAAAATACAATTTAACTTTTTAGCCTCTGTTATTTTCGTTTCAAAATTTGACTTGAAAAGAAAAAGTTTTTATTATTGCACTTCCCTATTATTTAAATTATAATGATACCACAATTATCTAAAGATAAGGTCACCACTCCAATCTTTAACCCTGATTTTTTTGTTACAGTCTTTTTAAAATACTGTAAATTGGCCGTTCGTTCTAATCGAAAAATCAAAAAAATTTACACTAATCATTCTGATAAACATTTTTTTGGTAACAATATGGTTGCGATAAATTTTCGCTTTAAAAATGCGGTTTATTACAAAATTGGTGATGTGAAAACCACGCAAAATCATTTGCTTATTCAACGTCCAGAAAGGTTTGATAAACTAGAATTAACAGTTTACGGATTTTTTCAAAAAAGAACTTTCATACTTGATTTCGAAAGTGATCATGAGAAATTTTGTCTAGAAAAACGTCAATTCAATAATTCCGAACCAGCTTTCGGATAAGTATTTTTTTTTCTGACTAAGACATTGAAATTGAATTTTAAATTGCTTAACTTTAGAGTAAAGTATTTTAAAATTCAATTTTTTTATGAAAAAGCAAAACGTCGATAACCACATTAGGTTTTACAAACCGCATCACTTCGTGTTTTATCCTTTGACACTTTCGCTACTAATAATTGCTATTTACTTCGCATTTTCAAGCAACGAAAACATAGTGTGGACATTTATTGCTACCTCTATATTTTTAGTAATCTGGGTTTCTTATATGTTAAGACAGCATTATGCTTTAACGTTACAAGATAGGTTGATATTTTTGGAAATTCGCTACCGTTATTTCGTAATAACAGGAAACAGATTTGAAAAATTTGAAGAAAAATTGAATAAATCACAAATTTTCGCCCTTAGATTTGCTCATGATGAAGAGTTGGTTTCCCTTACCAACCGCGCTATTTCAGAAAATCTTTCAGCTTCAGCCATAAAAAAAAGTATCCAAAAATGGAAACCTGATCATCAACGCGTTTAATCAATCAAAAATAAAAACCACTAAAAAATAAATTATGCAATTTACATCAAACTGGAACATTGACCCAGATCATTCAAGTATAGAATTTAAAGTCAGGCATCTTTTAATCTCCAATATCACAGGAAATTTTACCATTTTTAACGGAAAAATGAGAACCGAAAATGACGATTTTGAAACCGCTCAAATGGCTGTTTCCATAGACGTTTATAGTTTTAATACAAATAACATCGAACGTGACGAACATCTTAAATCTGCAGAATTTCTTGATGCTGACCGTTTCCCGGAAATCACAATTATTTCTAAAAAATTAAAGAAAATAAAGGGAGACAATTACCAGCTTTTTACAGAAATGACGGTTAAAGATGTGACAAGAGAAGTTATTTTTGACGTTATATTTGGAGGTCAGGCAAAAGACGGTTTTGGCAGAGTGAAAGCAGGATTTGAACTCTCAGGAGTCATTAACCGCAAAGATTTCAACATTCTTCACGATGAAAAAAATGAAGTGGGAAATCTAGTAGTAGGCGAAGAAATAAAAATTCACGCCAATATAGAATTTGACAAAGAAGAAGATTAAAAGTACAAAAAACCGGATGTGATTTTCATCCGGTTTTTTTCTTTATGTTCCATTATTATTTCCTCTATCTGTATGATTTTCAGGATGAGAAGTCGGATAGCGATTGGGTTCAAGATCCGAATTTTTATCCCGATTTTCCTGGTTTTTCTGAGATTTTATTGCTTCTCCAGACGATTGGGCTTCAGTTGAATAATCCTCTAAATCTCGAGCTCTTTTTACTTCTTTTTTATTGCCTTCATCATCTACTTCTATTTCGGGTTTCAACTGTCCATCCGAAGGATCATAATCTTCCGGAATATTTTTTCCACTAAAACCTTCATTTACATTGGTGTTTTTCTGTTCATTGTTCCAAGTTTTATCGCCCGGATTTTTATCTTTTTCCATAAGTGTTTTATTTCTAAATTACTCAAAAAAATACTCAAAAGCCACTGCTTTAACATTGCTTTAATTAGTTAACATTGGTAACTTTGCCCAAAAAAAATTGAAGCATCGCCATTTCATCATTCACAAGCCTTACGGATTTTTGAGCCAGTTTGTGTATGAATTAAAAAGAAAGAAAAAATTGTTAGGAGAATTGTTCGATTTCCCCGAAGCTACAATGGCAATTGGTCGTTTAGATGAAGATTCCGAAGGCTTGCTTTTGCTTACTACTGATGGCATGATGAGCGAAATTGTGCGGAGCAAAAAAGTGGAAAAGGAATATTTTGTGCAGGTTGACGGCGAAATTACCAATGATGCCGTTGATTTACTTACTAAAGGTGTTGAGATTGGTTTTGACGGAAAAAAATACATCACAAAAAAATGCAAAGCCCGAAAAATTGAAGATCCAGATTTTGAACCGCGGTCCAAAAAAATTCGCGACGAACGTCATGGACCAACAAGCTGGATTTCTATAACTTTAACCGAAGGAAAATTTCGCCAAGTCCGGAAGATGACTTCGGCAGTTGGATTTCCTACGTTACGACTGGTTCGGGTTCGGGTGGGAAATATTCGGTTAGAAAATTTAAAATCTGGCGAAGTAAAAGAAGTAGAAAATTTTAATTTGTAAAAATGTTAAATATCGTTTTGGTCGAACCGGAAATTCCTAACAATACTGGGAATATTGGTCGTTTATGCGTTGGAACCGGAAATAGATTGCATCTCATTCATCCGTTTGGGTTTGAAATTTCTGATAAAAATCTAAAACGTTCGGGTTTAGATTATTGGGTTCATCTCGATTGGAAACAATACCAAAATGTTGAGGAATGGTTGAAAGAAATTACTGATAAATCAAGGGTTTTTTTGTTCAGTTCTCATGCCGAAAAAACCTTTTACGAAAATAAATTTCAAGAAGGTGATTGGCTGGTTTTTGGTAAAGAATCGGTAGGCTTAAGTATAGAATTTATGCAGCTTTTCGAAAATCACCTCACTATCCCAATTTCACCTTTGGTAAGAAGTTATAATTTGGCAAATTCGGTTGCGTTTGCCATTGGCGAAGCGCGACGACAGCTCGAATTTAATTTCGATTGATGTAACGATAGTATGAGCCCAAAATTATATTTGCCGTTTTTTCCATCGATGGTTTTACTTCTTCGAAACCTTCTTTCATCGTGCCGTCTGGCAAGAAATAATTCGTAATCGAAGATTCTAAAACGGAACGGGTGTTCTGAATTTGCGTGACATTAAAAGTGGCGGAATAGGTATTTCCTTCTTTCGCAATTTTCAGTTGGTACCGAACTTTATAATAAAAAGTTTCGCCCAAATTGGTAATGTAAAAAGCGTTATCACGGTAAGCGTCGAGCGTGAGAGAATTAGTTGTAAGTTCCGAAACGGTTCCGGTTCCACGAGTAAATTCTTCAATCCACAATCTTGTAATGTCCATAAATTTTTCGTTGCTCATTAATGGAATATTTTCGGTTACCGGATTTGGTGAAAACCCTGTTGGCGTTAACGAAACGGTAGTTTGAGCAGCGATTGAAACACTCCAGAAAAATAGCAGCGTAGTGAATATTTTCATTTTCCTTTTTCTTATAAAGATAAATGAACGGTGAATTTTTTAAAAGTTTTTGAACACAAATTTTTCTTTTTCTTTATCAAAAAAAATACTTTCGTCTTTAAAAAGATAATTCAGGTGGTTGTTATCAATTAAATTTTTAGGCAAATTTATTTCGAAGAACTCCGGTGTCATCAACATAATTTCGTCACACATTTGTATCGCTAATTCTAAATCATGAGTAGAAAAAAGAATGGTTTTTTGCTGGTTTTTTGCCAAATTCTGAAGCAATTTTAGCGTTAATATTTTATGCTGAAAATCTAAATGTGTGGTAGGTTCGTCTAAAATAATCAGTGGAGTATCTTGGGCTAAAGTTCTGGCTATTAATACTTTTTGAAGTTGACCGTCGCTAATTTCAAAATATTTTTTTTGAGCCAAATGTTCAATTTGAGTGATTTGTAAAGCGAGATTTGTTTGTGCCAAATCTTTTTCAGAAAGTGTCCCTAACCAATTAGTGTAAGGATGTCGTCCCAGAGCCACAACTTCAAAAACAGTCAAGTTGCTCAAGGTTAGTTTATCGGTTAAAACCAAACTTATTTTTCTTGATAATTGCTTTGGACTAATATTATTAAGATTTTGATTTTCGATAAAAATTTTGCCGGAAATAGGTTTTAAAATTCCGGAAATGGTTTTGAGCAATGTTGATTTTCCAATTCCATTTGCTCCAATCAAGCCAATTAATTTACTTTCCGTCAATTGAAAATTTAGTTCCGTGGCAACTATTTTATCCGGATAACCAACCGTAAGATTTTCGGTTGAAAATATGATTTTTTTTTCGCTCATATCATCATTTTTCGGTTTCTAATCATAAGCCAAATCACAACTGGCGCACCAAAAACTGATGTTACGGCATTAATGGGTAACGTGAAATTTTTTCCTGGAAATTGACAAATGGTGTCACAAACCAGTAAAATTATGGCTCCTAAAAGTAGGGTGGCACAAAAAAGTAATTTGTGATTACTTGTTTTAAAAATTAATCTTGCAAAATGCGGAACCGCCAATCCGATAAACGCAATTGGACCGGTAAAAGCGGTGATGCTTCCCGCCAAAATACTAGTGGAAATGATGATCAGCAAACGCATTTTTTTTAAATTAATTCCCAAACTTTCGGCATAATTTTCGCCCAAAAGCAATGCGTTCAATGATTTTAATGCAAAAACAGCTAAGATTAATCCTATAAAAATAACACTAAAAAGAATCAAAATTTCTTGAAATGATTGATTTCCTAAACTTCCGAAAGACCAAAAAGCAAATTTTTGTAATTCAAAAGCGGTACTGAAATAAGTTAAAATTCCGATGAAAGCACTGGCGAAACTCGCGAACATAATCCCAACTATTAAAACGGACATTGTATCGCGTAATTTTTGGGAAACCGCCAAAACTGCTAATAAAACCAAAAAACTTCCACAAACCGAAGCCAAAATTAAACCGTAACCTGACAGAAAAAAAGTTGCAAAAATTTCTGGAATAAGCGAATTACCCATGACCACAATTGCCACTCCTAAACTTGCGCCAGAACTTAACCCTATAACATCTGGACCTGCTAAAGGATTTCTAAACAAAGTTTGCATTAACAATCCGCTAACTGCTAAACCGCCTCCGGCTAAAACTGCCATTAAGGCTTTGGGCAAGCGATAATTCCATAAAATAATTTCCCAACTTTTTTTTGAAAAATCATCACCAACAACCGAACCCACAATTTCGTTTAATGGAATTTTTACTGATCCAATACAAAGATTGAGCAGAAAAACCGCTATTAAAACAAGCGAGAGAATGATTAATAATGGTATTTTGTTTCGCAATTTATTTTAATTTTTCGAAAAAAAACAATTCGTGATTAGAATAGATTTCCGGGTGAATGATTGATACTAAATCTTTCAACAAAAGATCAGGACGGTTTGGTGCTAGTTCATAGTATAAAACACCGCCAGTTTTGCCTTTTTTATTACTAAAACTGTAAATTTTTTGCTCCTTAAATGATTTGAAAAATTTATAGTTTGGATTATTTTGGATCATTTCTTCAAGTGATACAAATTGCGCAGGACCAATCCAAAAATCGGCATTTTCTGCCTTTTCTAAAACGGTTTCAAAAGAAAGTGACAAACTGCCAACTTCCGTTGTTTCGCCCCATAAATATTGTGCTTTTGCATCTTTTAAAAAAATTGATGCCCAGCTTTTTCCGCCCGGGAGATACCATTGATCTTGATAAATTGCACCACTTAGAACTGTTGGCGTGGTCGAAGCTTTTTGTGCGGCTTCTTTAATATCGTTGTAATTTTTTTCTATTGAATTAAAAATAGCATCCGCTTCTGAAGATTTGTCTAGCAAAACTCCAAAAAATTTAATCCATTCGGCTTTTCCAAGTGGCGTTTCCTCAACCCAATCTCCGTTGTATAAAATTTCAATGCCACTTTTTGCCAAAATATCATAGGTTTTATTTTGATCGTCAATGGTAAAACCTACTAAGACATCCGGTTGTAAATCAATCAATAATTCGGTATTGAGGTCTTGGTTTATGCCAATATCCACTATTTTTTTAGTATCAATTAGTTTTCTGGTTTTAGATGAAGAAATCAAATTTGTGCCTGGAAATCCAATTAACCTATTTTCGGATTTCAACATTTCTAGCGATGGAATATGTGTGGTAGAAGTAACCACTAAATTTTTTATGGGAACATCAATTTGCGGATATTGTTGTAAATTTTCAGGAACTGCCGCATTTTTTTTCTTTAAAATGTATGTAAAATTTTTGGTCGCTTTGGGCCAAGGTTGTAAAATTGTCAATACCGAATAATCACTGTATTCCTCAATTTGAAAGCCTTTGGCGTGTTGCACCAATTGCTTTTTAATTTGAGTAATTTCGGGATGAGTTTCTTTTTGATTTTTGCATGAAAAAACCACCGAAAGGCTGACTGTCAATAGTAATGTAAGCAAAAGTTTTTGCATTTGGAACAAATTTTATAAGCCGCACAAAGATAACGTTTAAATTTTTAAACTTTCAAGAGTGAAAATTTAGCTAATGCTTTGTCATTAGTTTTAAACAATTATCTTTGTCGTAGATTAAGGTTGTGGTAAATCGCCACATTAAAAGGGAATTTGGTGTAAAACCAAAGCTGTTCCCGCAACTGTAAGCTATAAAATTCGTTGTATCTACAATGCCACTGTTTTGTAAAAAATGGGAAGGTTAACAACGAAATGCAAGCCAGGAGACCTGCCTTTTTCTCTAATTTTTAAAAAACTTTCGGGATAAAAGTTTTAAAAAATCATGAGTAAAATTTTTCTTTTATTGGCAGTTTTCGGTTGTGCAAGCTTTTCGGTTATGGCACAAAATGATCCGTTGTTACAATTAGACGTCATTGAAATTTCGGATTTTCAACTTAAAAATAATTCAAAATCACAACAGGTTTCAGTGTTTAATGATTCGGTGATAGAAAAGAATCGTTCGTCTTTAACGCAATTACTTCATTACAATTCTGTAATATATTTTAAAGAAAATGGTTTAGGAATGGTTTCTTCGCCGTCTTTTCGCGGAACAACAGCTCAACAAACCGCTGTAATTTGGAACGGAATTAATATCAATTCGCAATTTAATGGTCAAACAGATTTTAATACTTTCAATACGGCTGGTTTTAATCAAATTTCGGTAAGGTCTGGTGGTGGAAGTGCAATTTATGGAAGTAGTGCAATTGGCGGAAGTGTGCATTTGAATAACACTTTAAAATTTGGGAATTTTTTCAAAAACAAATTACAATTGCGTTATGGAAGTTTCAATACTTATGAGGGAAATTACAAGGTAGAAGTTGCTACAAAAAATTTTTCGGTTGAAGGAGGAATCTCCCGTATTTCCTCAGATAATGATTATCCTTTTCCTAATAGCGAAAGAAAAAATACTAACGGAAATTTTTACAATATTAATCTTTTTGCGAACGTAGCTTACCGAATTAACGAGTGTCATACTTTAAAATTGTACAGCCAAACATTTGATTCCGAAAGGCATTTTTCGGGTGCGATTGGGGTGATTTCTCGCAACAAATATCAGGATTTGAATTTACGAAACATGTTAGAATGGATTGCTTCGGGTGAAAAATTTTCTTCTAAAATAAAGTTGGTGCATTTATCTGAAAAATATAAATATTTTGAAGATTTTAGTTTGAATAATTTTACTTTCGGCGAAGCCAAAACAGGATTAATTAGGCATGATTTTGTTTTCAATTTAAACGAAAATATGCAAGTTAATTCGCTTTTAGAATATAATCAAACCAAAGGTTTTGGAAGTAGCATTACAGAAACTACTAGAAAAACTGGCGTGGCTGCTTTGTTATTTAAACATGAAATATCACAATTTTTTTCCTACGAAACTGCCATTCGAAAAGAGATGACGCAAGCTTACGAAAGTCCGGTTTTGTTTTCTGCGGGAGCAATTGTTAACCCACTCGACTTTTACCAAATAAAACTCAATTTTTCAAAAAATTTCAGAGTTCCAACTTTCAATGATTTGTATTGGGAAGGTAGCGGAAATGCTACTTTATTGCCCGAAAGTTCTATACAAGGAGAAATTGGCAACCAATTTACCCTGAGGAATTTACAATTTACGGTTACAGCATTTTATAACGATATCAAAGATATGTTGCGTTGGACGCCGGGAACTGGAGGATTTTGGTTTCCGAACAATGTGGCAAATGTGAAAACGTATGGTGCAGAAGCGATTTTGGGTTACCAAAAGAAATTTGGAAATCATGAAATTTCGGCAAACGCAACCTACGCTTATACTAAAGCTATTGATGAAAAAATCGATAAACAGTTGGTTTACGTTCCGTATCACAAAGCTACTGTTTCCGGAAGCTATGCTTTTAAAAATTTCTCAGGATTTTTTCAGTATTTAGGAAATGGGGAAGTTTTTACTTCTAGTGATAATGTCGTTGTTTTAAATAGTTACAACCTTTTTAATGTAGGTTTAGACTATCAGTTTTATAAAAAATATCATCTTGGTTTTGCGGTTTATAATGTTTTTGATGAATATTATCAAAGTACCTTAAACCGCCCAATGCCTGGAATTAATTACCACTTTACATTCACTTTTAATATTTAACCACTATGAAATTTAAACACTTAGTACTTATTTTACTCTCGGGTTCATTGTTTTTTACATCCTGTGATAGCAATGATGATTCAAATCCCAATGTTCCTCAAGGAGCTTATGACAACGGCATTTTAATATTAAGCGAAGGAAATTTTGGGGCTTCAAACTCCGGAATTACTTTTTCTTCCAAAGATTTTCAAACTCAAGAAGCCAATATTTTTTCGGCTGTTAATGGCGAAAATATGGGTGATACCGGACAAGATATTGGGTTTCATGATGATTTAGCCTATATCGTAATGCATGGTTCTCATGAAATTCATGTAGTAAACCGTTACAATTTTAAATTGGTAACCACAATATCTTCCGGATTGTTGAATCCACGTTATATTACTTTTGCTAACAACAAAGCGTATGTGACAAACTGGGGAAATGGTTCGGTTGCAACCGATGATTATATTGCAGTAATTGACTTGGTCACAAATCAGATTATCAAAAATATTTCGGTGGTTGAAGGTCCAGAAAGAATTATTGAAGACGATAATAAATTGTATGTGGCTCATAAAGGAGGCTATGGAAACGGTAACTCTATTTCAATAATTTCTGCCGCAAACGATTCTTTATTAACCAATATGATTGTTGGTGATGTTCCAAATTCTTTAGAAATTGAAAATGGAATTTTGTATGTTCTTTGTGGCGGAATTCAGGCGTGGAGTCCTGAGGCTATTTCTACAAGTGGTTCTTTGCACCAAATTAATTTGGGCAATAATACTAAAGTAACCCATAATTTTGGCCCTGGACAACATCCTTCAAATTTAGAGATTGAAGACAATAAAATTTATTACACGGTTAATGAAAAAATTTATGTAAAAAATCTTGGAGATGTTTTGCCAACGCAAGAATTATTTTCTACAACTGCGCAAGGAGTTTATGGCGTTTACAGTTTTGAAGTAGAAGATGGAAAAATTTATGTAGGCGATGCTAAAGACTATAATTCTAATGGATCTGTTTACGTTTATTCAACATCAGGAACGTATATCGATGAAATTGTAACGGGAGTTACACCAACCGGAATTTATTTCAATGACTAAAACTAAAAAGGGCTTTCAAAAAATTTGAAAGCCCTTCTATTTATTTATTTTCTTTGATGAAATCTAAAATGATACTTGCTATTTTATCTTGTTCAGCTTTATTAGTCAGGTACTTATAATCATTTGTATTTGAAAGGAAGCCGAGTTCCACTAATACCGAAGGGGCTTCGCTTTTTTTCAAAATATAAAAAGGCGCCTTTTTTACACCGCGACTTTTGTAGTTGTTGCTCACAAATTTTTGTTCAATTTTTGAAGCAAATTCTTTAGATTTTTCTGAAAAATTGTTTTCTTCATAAACATAAAATTCCATTCCCGAAGGTGCTTCACTCGCATTCGCAGAAACATGGATTGAAACCACTAAATCTGGCTTTAAATTATTGATTTGCTTTGTTCTTTCTTCTAAACTCACGAAATTATCGTCATTTCTGGTGAAGTGAATGACAACATTTTCATCTTGGTTCAATGTTGCAATTTGTTTTGCAACTCTTTCAGTAATTGCTTTTTCCGAATCGCTATTTACCATTGCGCCGTAATCTTTTCCGCCATGTCCAGCATCGATTACCACAGTGAAAGTTTTGTTGTTTTTTGTTGAAAACGCCATCAATCCAATAGAAAGTGCTATTGCAAGAAATTTAAATGTTTTTTTCATTGCTTAAGTTTTTAGGTTTGTTAAAGATGAAAACGTCAAAAGAATAGCGATTATTATTTGTATAAAATTATTTATTTAAAATTTCTGGAGTGTCAAGATACATTTCAGTTCCGAAACGCAACATTTGTTTTCGATCTTTTAACTGTATATATTCTTTAGGAGCAGAAAATTGAGACCTTCCTTCACCTGTAATTTGCGAAATCGCTTGTTGTAACAATGGTTCATTAACTTCTCCCAAAATTCCCAAGTTACCTAAATCTTCAGGTAAAGGTGTTCCTGTTGGGTCAATTCCATTATTATATTCGCCAAAACCAACAGAATTTACAATTTTAAAGCAGATAGGTTGCATGGCATATTTGTGTCTTGTTGATCGTCCTTGCGGTCTAAAATTTGGAGAATCATATAATGTAACCGAGCCCACATTTTTTCCTGTAGTTTTGGTTCCAATGGTAATTACATTAATATGTGGTTTTAAGCCGTTGATGACTAGTTCGCTTGCTGAAGCTGAACTTCCTGTGGTAAGGATAAAAACTCTTGGTAAATTTAAATGATTGATGGAGTTATTGCCTATATTGGAAGTAAATCTATTGATTAATTGTTCCTGATTATCAGCATAAAAAGCTTCAATTTTTTCGTTCCATTGCTGTTTAGCGAAAATTTGTCCATCAAAACTTCCGGTAATCATACTTGCTAAATAGGTAGCAGTTTGCACCGAACCACCAGAATTATATCGCAAATCCAAAACCAACTCGTTAACACCTTCCGCTAAAAATTGTCCAAAAACCTGATTCAATTCATTGTCATATTCATTATAAAAACCGTTATACATCAAGTATCCAATTTTTTTATCGCCATAATCTAAAACTTTGTGAAGGTAAATGGGGTTTTCCGCTAATTGTGTTTTGGTTAGGGAAACACTTTCACCATTAGGTGTAAAATTGCCACCATCGTAATCGGCTAAGTTTAAAGAATAAACTTCTGGAGCCAACAATTCTGTATAATTATTTTCGGTTAAAGCCACTCCATTTACGGCATAAAAGATGTCTCCTCGCTGGATATTTTTGGTAGCTGCATCAGAATTTGGCAAAATATATCTTACATAACCTAAAATTCTGTTGGGGTTGTTATTGTCACGAAACAGTCGAAAATCAACCCCATTATTTTTTGTGACACCACTAAGTGTTGCCTCTAAAACTGAGTAATCGCTGGTAATAAAACTAAAACGATCCTCAATCGGATAATTAAAAAGTAATTGATTGTAAAATAAATCCGAAGGATCTTCAAAGCCACGCAAATATTCATTTAATTCCGCTTGAGAGGCGAATCGGTCGTCAGCTAATTCTGGAACGCTACTTTGCCAATAATAATAGAGGTTAAGTCCTTTCCAAATAAAATCTTTTACCGCAACGTCACTTGGAACTTCAATATCATCTAAATCATCTTGACAGGATAAGAACAAGTACGAACTCAGGAAAAGCACAAGTAGTTTTGGGAAATTTTTCATAAAAAAATAAGAATTTACAACTTTAAGTATAAACGTAAATTTATGCTTTTTAGTTTTATTTTGGCAAAAAATAAAAAGAAAAACTTACTTTTTTGCTGCTTCTTTGAAATATTTGTAAGGGAAAAGTAACATTCCGAAACATTCTCCTTTGTCTTTTCCCAAATGTTTGTGATGCATTTTATGAGCGCGTCTTACGGCTCTTGCATATCGATTATTGGCATTTCGAAACCATTTGAATCGTTGATGAATAAATATGTCGTGCACTAAGAAGTAAGTAAATCCATAAGCAAAAATTCCTAAGCCAATAGCTAAACCAATTTCGAGAATATTGTTTTGCCAAAGTAAGAAAAAACCAATACTAATTACGGCATAAATGATGAAAAAAGCATCATTGCGTTCAAACCAGGAATCGTGGTCTTTTTTATGATGATCTGCGTGTAAATTCCATAAAAATCCATGCATAATATACTTGTGGCTGAACCAAGCCATAAACTCCATAAAACAAAATGTGAGAGTAAAAGCCAGTATGTGAATCCAAATGTTCATTTTAAATCATGTTTAATTTGTAACGAAAATAACATTGCGCAAACAAACCTACTTTTTGATAGTCAGAAACGCGGATGCGTGCATTTTTTATTTCGGCAGAAGGCGTTTTTTTTAATTTGGATAAGAGTGTTTTGTAATAAATGTATGCTGTATATACTCCAAATTTTGCTTCGATGGGAAGTTGTAAAATTCCTTCATATCCTTGTTGCAAGTCAAGCTCAATTTCATCAACGATTTTCTTTTTTGCGTTTTCATCCAATTCATGCAGGTTAGTTTCGGGAAAATAAGTCCGACTTAAGCCTTCAAAATCTGCTTTTAAATCTCGCAAAAAATTAATTTTTTGAAATGCAGAACCTAATTTCATGGCGCTGTTTTTCAATTTCCCATATTCTTTTTCATCGCCACCAACAAATACTTGTAAACACATAAGTCCCACTACATCTGCAGATCCATAGATATAGTCTAAATATTCTTGTGTAGTTTTATATTCAGTTTTTGACAAATCCATTCGCATACTTTTCATAAACGATTCGATTAAATTTTGCGAAATATTGTGTTTTCTTACAGTAGATTGAAAGGCATTTAGTATAGGATTTAAACTGATACCATTTTTAAGAGCGTTGTATAAATCTTTTTCAAAATCGTCAAATAAAATTTCTTTCGGATAGTCATGGAAACTATCTACAATCTCATCTGCAAGTCTTACAAACCCATAAATATTGTAGATGTCTTGTCTTATTGACGGCGACAAGATTTTTACAGCCGTAGAAAATGATGTGCTGTAAGCTCTTGTTACGCTGGTACAACAATGGTTAGATACTGAGTCGAAAATAGCTTTCATATGAGGGAATGCTTAAAGTTTTCTATTGCTTAAAGATAAGTTCTGCAACTAATTTTCCTGATATCAACGCAGGAGGAACGCCTGGCCCCGGAACGGTTAGTTGTCCGGTAAAAAATAAATTTTTTACTTTTTTGCTCTTTAATTTTGGTCGTAAAAAAGCTGTTTGTAACAAGGTATTTGCTAGTCCGTATGCATTACCTTTATATGAGTTGTAATCATTTACAAAATCATCTACACAAAAGGATTCGTTAAATATAATATTTTTTTTAATATCTTGATTCGTGATTTGCTCAAAACGTGCAATAATTTTATCAAAATATTGATTTCTTATTTCGGGAGAATCATCAATTCCCGGAGCAATTGGAATTAAAAAAATACCTGCTTCTTTACCTTCCGGTGCTGTTGAAGCATCAGTTTTTGAGGGAAAACTGGCATAAAACATTGGATTTTCAGGCCATTTTGGGACATCGTAAATTGCCGCAGCATGGTCATCAAAATTGGTGTCAAAAAATAAGGTATGATGGTTTACATTTTCAATTTTTTTATCAAAACCTACATAAAAGAGTAGGGATGAAGGCGCAAAGGTTTTATTTTCCCAATATTTTTCGGAGTAACCCCTAAAATTTTTGTCTAGCAATGTTTCGGAATGGTGGTAATCAGCACCGCTCACTACAATATCAGCTTTATGATTTTCACCGTTAATCACAATCCCCGAAACTTTATTATTTTCTACTAAAATTTTCTCTACATTGGCATTGGTTACGATTTTCACCTGTAATTCAAGTGCCAATTTTTCCATCGCTTGAACTACCGCATACATTCCGGTTTTAGGGTGAAAAGTTCCTAAGCCAAAGTCGGCATAATTCATAAAGCTATAAAAGGAAGGCGTTTGTGAAGGTTTTGCACCAAGAAAAAGTACTGGAAATTCCACAACCTGCCGAAGTTTTTTATTGGTAAAATATTTTTTTGCATCAGAGGCGATGGTACCAATAAACTGGTCAAGTTTTACAATAGTTTTGGGCGAAATTAATTCTAAAGGTGAAATTCCGGGACGATATACAATATCTTTTATTGCGATATCGTAATTAGATTTGGCATTAGCAATAAATTTTTCCAGAGATTTACCACTACCGGATTCAATACTATCAAAAGTTTTTACAATTTTTTCTAATGAATCGTCAATGGTAATTTTATCGTCTTTTCCAAAATAAACGGAATACGCAGGCGAGAGTTTATCGAGCTGATAATAATCTGAAGGTTTTTTATTAAAATCGGCAAAAAATCGCTCAAAAACGTCAGGCATCCAATACCAAGTAGGTCCCATGTCAAAGGTAAACCCCTCTCGCTTAAATTGTCTGGCGCGTCCGCCAATCGTATTGTTTTTTTCGTAAATAGTTACTGAGTGTCCCGCTTTAGCTAAGTAACAAGCCGCAGACAATGAGGCAAAGCCTGATCCGATAATCTTTATATTTTTACTCATTTGTAGAAGTGGCAATTAGCAACTTTTCTACCAAAAATAAGAAATATATCACGATATGATAATGCCTTTTATGAAAATGTTAATATAATTTTTGGTTTATTTTTATCCAACAATTCTTTAAGCAGTATAGTTCTTATCAAAAAAAAAATCCTACAAAATTTTGTAGGATTTGATTCATTTTTTTGTGACCACGATCAGATTCGAACTGACACGTCTTGCGACACCACCCCCTCAAGATGGCGAGTCTACCAATTTCTCCACGTGGCCGATAAACAAAAAAAGTTACTCGCAAGCGAATAACTTTTTGTGACCCGACTGGGGCTCGAACCCAGGACCCCAACATTAAAAGTGTTGTGCTCTACCAACTGAGCTATCGAGTCAGGCATCTCAAGAAATTTAAGCATCGCTTAGTGACCCGACTGGGGCTCGAACCCAGGACCCCAACATTAAAAGTGTTGTGCTCTACCAACTGAGCTATCGAGTCATTTAATTTCTTGAATGCGGGTGCAAATATACGTCCTTATTATTTATTTTTCAAAGTATTTTTATTTTAAATTTGTGTTTTTTCGTTATTAATTCATAACGTATTAATTTATAAGAAGTTATTATGGCGCATAAAATAGTTTTGTTGGGATATATGGGGTGCGGAAAGACAAGTGTAGGAAAAATTTTGTCAGAAAAAACAAATATTCCCTTAACTGATCTCGACGATTTAATCGAAAAACGAGAAAACAATTCGGTTAAAAACATTTTTGCAACGCGTGGAGAAATTTATTTTAGAAGAATTGAACACCAAATTTTAAAAGAAATTTTGTCAAGCCCAGAATCTTTAATAGTGAGTTTGGGGGGTGGAACGCCTTGTTATGCTAACAACCACCAATTTTTAAATGGCGAAAATATAGTGTCTTTTTATTTGAAAGCTTCCATTAAAACACTTTATGATAGACTTTATCACGAAACTGATAAAAGACCATTGCTCAATATCTCAGATGAAAATGAATTGCAGGAATTTATAGCCAAACACTTATTTGATAGAAGTTATTTTTACAACCAAGCCACCTATAATATTACTGTCGACGGAAAGTCTTTAGACGAAATATCGGCAGAAATTATTTCGAAATTAACTTAGAAAAGCGTGATTATTATTTTCTTCAAATACCACTTGAACGTGTTCTTGTAAAGATGTTGACAATGAAATTCCTTTAAAATCGGCTTTAACTGGATATTTTTTATGATTGCGATCAACCAAAACAGCCGTTTTGAATTTGGTCAACGGCACCTCTAAAAAATGTCGAATACCGTACGCTAAAACGGTTCCCGAGTTTAAAACATCATCTACTAAAACTAACCCACGATTTTCATATTGCGATTTGTCAAGAGAGGTTTCAATCGCGTTTGCAGGATTTGTTTTGTCAATTTTTACTTCGCAAAGCGACACTTTTAGGTCAGAAATTTCAAGTAAGCTTGAAGCAATTTTTTCGGCAAAAATGTATCCGCTTTTTGAAATTCCGGCGATAATTACTTCACTCTCATCTGCAAATGTTTCATAAATTTGATAAGAAATTCGTTTTATTTTATGTTCAATTTCTTGATGCGTTAAAATTATATTTTGGTTCATATTGAGTTGCTTTGTATGAGGTTCTTTTTTGTAAAATAATTAATCCCAGTCTTCAAAGTTAACATCTTCGGCAAAATCTTCAAGGTCACGACGGTCTTTTTTTGTAGGACGACCTTCGCCATGTTTTCTATAATGTTCTTTTGAAAGTTTTAATAATTCAAGGTGTTCAAAAGCTTCCACTGGCGTTTCATCTTTTCGATAGATGTCCACCAATTTCGCCCCAACACGGTTTTGCGGAATGTCTAAAACTGAAATTATGTAAGTGATTTGATCTTTTCTGAACGTGATTTTGTCACCTGGGAAAACCTCGCGAGATGGCTTTGCCACCTGACCATTTACAGTAACATGATTTTTTTTACAAGCTTCTGTAACCATGTTTCTAGTTTTGTAATAACGGATGCACCAAAGATATTTGTCAATCCTCATCTTAGTGGTTTAAAATGTAAGTTAATTTGTTTACAAAAATAAATCAAAATTGTATCTTGCGGCTCTAAAAAAATTGATAAATGAAAAGATTCGGCCTTCTTTTAACAAGTTTGCTTACGGCTACGTTATTATTTTCGTGTAAAAAAGATGACGACAATGTATCGATTGCGCCACCTCGTGATCGTGCGGAGCAATATGCTACAGATATTGAAAATATTGAAGATTATTTAAAAACGCATTATCTAACAGTAACGACTGATGCTAATGGGAATCCGGTGACTCAAATTGATTCGATTCCGGCTGGTGGGACACAAATTTCTATTTGGAACCAAACAGAATATCCGTTACAATATAAATTGTTAAAAAACGATTCAAGAATTTTTACTGCTGCAAATCCATTGGTAGGAACTGTAATTGATGATCCTGTGGAATACAAGGTATATTATTTGAACATTCGTGAAGGTTTAGGCGAAAAACCTTCTACGGTAGATTCGGTTTTTGTGTCATTAAGAGGAAGTGATTTAAATCAAAAGGTTTTTGAAAATTCTCCAAACCCAATTTGGTTAGTGCAAAATGCCACGGTTGCAGGTTTTAAACATATCATCAAAGAGTTTAAGACCGGAAACGCGGTTGAAAATCCAGCTAATCCTGGAGGAACAATTTTTACTAATCATGGTGTTGGAATTATGTTTTTGCCATCGGGATTAGGGTATTTTAATTCTTCGCCAGCATCATCTTCTTTAAGTTCTTATTCGCCATTAGTATTTGAGTTCAATGTTCACGCTTTGAAGCGAATTGATAATGACAATGATGGTATTTTGTCAATTTATGAAGACAGAAACGGGAATGGTGATTTTTATGACGATGATACTGATGGTGACGGTATTCCAGATTTTTTAGATGCTGATGATGATGGTGATGGCGTTCTTACGAGAATAGAAATTCGTGATACTTTTGGAAATCCTTATTCTTTTGAAAATATCCCGAATTGTCAGGGAACTACTGGTGGATTAAAGCGATATTTAGACCCGAGTTGTAATTAATTTTTAGGGCAAAACAATAAAAAAATCCCGTTCAGTTTTAACTTTTGAACATGCCCCAAAAAGTTAGACACTATTTGGGGCATTTTTTATGGAAAGAAAAGTTAAGTATGATTACGCATTTAAATTAGAATGTGTTAAGTTAGTTTTAGAGAAACATTATTCTGTTTTGT
>NZ_JAABLM010000021.1 GCF_009915155.1 Flavobacterium ichthyis
ACTACATAACCTATTATAACAACGATAGAATAAAGTCGAATTTAAACAAAATGAGCCCGATAAAATATCGAGCTCACCATTATCAAATTTAATTGTAAATTTGTCTAAACTTTTGGGTGCAGTCTATTTGAACGGGATTTTTTATTTTATAAAAACGATGAATTATTTTTTGCGTTGGATTACTTTTTCTACCGCTTCAATAATGGCTTGATTGTTTAGTTTATATTTTTCCATTAACTGATCCGGAGTTCCAGATTCGCCAAAGCTATCGTTTACCGCTACAAATTCTTGTGGAGCAGGATTGTTTAAAGCCAAAACACGAGCCACGCTTTCGCCTAAACCACCTAAAATATTGTGTTCTTCAGCTGTAACTACACAACCTGTTTTTGCCAAAGATTTTAAAATCGCATCTTGGTCAAGAGGTTTTATAGTGTGAATGTTGATTACTTCTGCAGAAATACCTTTTGCCTCTAATTTTTCAGCAGCAATTAAAGCTTCCCAAACTAAATGTCCGGTTGCTACGATTGTAACATCTTTTCCTTCAGTTAATAATACTGCTTTTCCAATTTCGAAAGTACCGTTTTCCGGCGTAAAATTTGGGACTGACGGACGACCAAATCGCAAATATACTGGACCGTGATGATCTGCAATTGCGATAGTTGCGGCTTTAGTTTGGTTATAATCACAGGTGTTGATTACCGTCATTCCGGGTAACATTTTCATCAAACCAATGTCTTCCAAAATTTGGTGAGTTGCACCATCTTCACCTAAAGTTAAACCAGCGTGAGAAGCACAAATTTTTACATTTTTATCAGAATAAGCAACTGATTGACGGATTTGGTCATAAACTCTTCCAGTTGAAAAGTTCGCAAATGTTCCTGTGAAAGGAATTTTTCCACCAATGGTCATTCCGGCAGCAATTCCAATCATATTGGCTTCTGCAATTCCTACTTGAAAAAAACGTTCTGGGTGATTTTTTTTGAAATCGTCCATTTTTAACGAGCCAATTAAATCCGCACAAAGTGCCACAACATTTTCGTTTTTTTGACCTAATTCTGTCAAACCCGCTCCAAAACCTGAACGAGTATCTTTATTTCCTGTATTGATGTATTTTTTCATAATGAATTTAAAAATTGAAAGATTTAAGAATTAAAAAATTACGAGAGAAAATTATAACTCATAATTCATCATTCCTAATTAATAGTCGCTTTCTCCTTCGCAATAATTTTGGGTTAATGCAGTTGCTAATTGTTCGTCATTTGGCGCTTTTCCATGCCAAGCATGACTGTACATCATGTAATCAACACCGTTCCCCATTTCGGTATGAAGTAAAACGCATACAGGTTTTCCTTTTCCTGTAAGAGCTTTGGCGGCAGTCATTCCGGAGATAATAGCTTCTATATCGTTTCCTTTTTCAATTTCTAAAACATCCCAACCAAAAGCTTCAAATTTTGCTTTGATACTTCCCATGGGTAAAACTTCATCAGTTGGACCGTCAATTTGTTTTCCATTTAAATCAATGGTTGCGATGTAATTATCCACCTTGTAAGCAGCAGCATACATGATGGCTTCCCAATTTTGTCCCTCTTGTAACTCGCCATCTCCATGCAAACTGTAAACTAAATGCGAATCGTTATTTAATTTTTTTGAAAGTGCGGCACCAATGGCAACGGACATTCCTTGTCCTAGAGAACCTGAAGCCACGCGAACGCCAGGTAAACCTTCGTGAGTGGTAGGATGTCCTTGCAATCTAGAATTGATGTGGCGAAACGTCGCCAATTCTGAAATAGGAAAATAGCCGCTTCTTGCTAAAACGCTGTAAAAAACAGGAGAAATGTGTCCGTTTGAGAGAAAGAAAATATCTTCGTCTTTTCCGTCCATATCAAATCCTGGTTTGCGATCCATGAGGTTTTGATAAAGCGCTACCATAAATTCCGTGCAACCTAGAGAGCCTCCTGGATGGCCTGAATTTACCGCATGAACCATTCGAAGAATATCTCTTCTTACTTGAATTGTTAAGTTGTTTAATTGTTGTGTGTTGGGTTTCATTATTAGTGATAAAGTTAAACGGTTACAAATGTAATGAGTTATTTTCCATTTTTAAAGAAATCAACCGTGAGAATGATTAAATAATTTTGGGTCTAAAAAATCTATTTTTTTATTATAATGGGTTTTACAAGTGGTTGTTAAGCTTGTATTTCTTTTTTGCAAAACAAAATAAAACCTATCTTTGCTATAAACAGTTACGTTATTTGATTTTGCAATCAAATAATTTTTAGTAAATTGTTAATTTTTCGAGTATGTGCCACCCCAAATCTAAGCATCATCTTCTGATCCATTGTTTGATGAAAAATTTTTATTTCATCATCATTCTAATGTTTTGTTCTAAAACATTTGCACAATCTTACGAAACGCCTATTGATGCAACATTAAGTTTACTTGATCATCAAAATGTATATGCTTTAGACCAATCGATAAAAAGTTACACTGAGGTACTTGAAAAAGCGCAGGAAGTAAAAAATATGCGAGCCGTTACCCACAGCGAGCTTAAATTAGCAAAAAAATATTTTCAGGTAGGGATGACCGAGCAGGCCTTAAAATATATTGAGAAATGTAAACTTACAGCTCAGGAAAATCAATATGCCGATAAATATGCCGAAGCAATCGTGGTGGAGGCTCGTATCAACTATACCTTGGGTAATAAAATGCTGGGATTGCAAGAAATTTTTCAGGCACTTGACTATGTAGAGCTTACTAAAGACGAAAAATTAAAAAACACGGCTAAGGGCATTTTATTCTTTGGAGCAGCAGAGTTATCGCTAGAAAATTCTAGCTATGATAACGCCTTAAAATATTGTCAAAATGCCATCACGTTTCTCAAGACAGGAGTCGATCAACAATTACACCTCACAAATGCATATCTTTTACTTGCAAATTATCACATTGCCAAAAAGAATTTTACACAAGCTTTGGAAAACCATAATAGAGCGAAAGCTTTGGCAATTGAAATAAATTCTATAGAAAGTAAATTATATTTAGAATGGCAAGCGGCAAAGATTTCAGAAGAAACTAAGCCTGTCCATTTAGTTAATTTGGCCTATCAACAAGCTATCGAATTTGCTAAGGAAAACCAATATTTAGACGAATTAAGATTAATTTACTTAGATTATTCAATATGGTTAGAGCGTAATAATTTAGAGCAATCTCAACACTACAAACGATTACAATCTAAATTGTTAGACAGTTTACAGTTTGCAAAAAATGATGCGATGGCAAAAGTTTATAAAGATATGCTTGCGCAAAAAGCCAATCTTCATGAGCAACAAAATAAGCAGTATATTAGATTATTAATCTTAGGATTATTCCTTATCCTAGTCTGTGGATTGAGTATTTTTCTAATTTATAAAAGATTTAAAAAAGATGACAAAGAAAAAGACGAAACATTGCAGATATTGGCGGCACAACAAAATCAACTTGATATACTTAGTAATCAAGTAAATCACAGCTTAGAAAAATTACTAAAGTATGCCCGAAGTGATGATCCTACTTGCATTGCGGCTGCACAACAACAATACCCAAATTTTTTTAAAAAATTACTTGAGATTGAACCTACCTTAACCGAAACTGAGCAAAAGTTTTGCCTATACATTAAACTGCAATTTTCAACAAAAGAAATTGCGGAGTTCTATGGTACTACTATTAAAGCAGTCCAAAACCGGAAGAGTAGATTAAGGAAACGGTTAAGAATAGATGCCGACGAAAACATCTATCAATGGATGGAAAATTTAGAACAAATATAAGTTTAGCACTTGTTTTAACAAATATGTTAAAAAAAATTATAATTTTTAGCTTATTGATGAATTTTACTTTTGGTTTTACACAGGAGACCAAAGGTGCATTTGCAATGGAATTAAATGAGGCCTATAAACTAACGAAGCATAACCCTCAGTTATCCATTGTAAAACATCAACAAATTTTTGAGAAAGCTAAAAATGCATCGGATGATTTAGCTATGATGCAAGCGCAATTACAGCTAGTAATCAGTTATAATTGTTTAGATAACAATCACAAAGTAATAGAACACGTGTTAATCTTACAAGATCTTGCACAGAAAAACCAAAATTTTTTCTACCTCTGTTCTGCGCTACAATATAAAGCCTACGCCATCAGTTATGCGGATTCATTTGTGGAAAGCCGACGAATGTTTAAGGATATTTTTGCTCAGTCTCAAAACATAAAGGAATTAAGTAATCGTAATCTAATACAAGCGAATCTATACCAGACCAAAGCTTTAGTTTTTTTTCAAGATTCAATAATGCCAATTGATTCTACTTATAGTAATATTAAAAAGAGTGTACGTTTATTTGAACAATTTTCATTCAAAAAGAGATACAATTCTATAAGTGAATCATACAGAATACTTGGAGAATGCTATGCCTTAAAAAAGCAAAATGATTCAGCAGTTTATTATCTTAATCAAGCACTTAAAATTGCTGAAGCAAATCAAAACACCTTTGGGATAATATATGCAGAATGTGGTTTTGGGAATTATTTTTATCAAAATTATGACGATCAAAATGCTGTAAAGCACTTTCAAAAAGCTATCGATAGACTAAAAGGCTATGGAAATGACTTTTTGCTTCATTACATTTATACATCATTATCAGATACTTATTTTGAAATGGGGGAAATAATAAAAGGCAATGAAATTTTGGAAAAAAAAACAGCATTAGCCGAAAAATTAGTTCCCATACAAGCTAAATCTCGAGAAGAAACAATTAAATTATTAACTAAACAGTCAACTGAAGGTTCAGCGAATAAGTATTTTGATATAAAAATCATAGTCTATGTGATATTTGTATCCACTATTTTATTACTGATCATTATTTTATTTTTATTAAAGCGATATAACCAAACTACACATTTTACTGAACAACAAGCCGAGATTATATCAAAACAAAAGAAAGAATTGGATACACTCTCAAAAGTAAAAGAAAAAGATTTAAAAAAATTATATTCGTTAGCTAAAATTGATTCTCCTTTATTTTTAGGACGTGGTAAAGAGTTATATCCAGATTTTTTTACCATGCTTAACCAAATTCAGCCTGGTCTCACATTACCCGAACAAAAATTTAGTTTTTACTTAAAACTAGGATTTACAACTCAGCAAATTGCAGAAATAAACCAAGTTTCAATTAAAGCCATTCAAAGTAGAAAAAGCAGGCTGAGAAAAAGACTTTCGCTCGATGCTACGGTAGACTTATATCAATATCTGCAAAACATAGATGCCCATTTAATTTAATGCTTCAAACAAAATTTTTTTCATCACCTGATATCCCTTTTTATTAAGGTGAACACCATCAGTACTATACTCACTTGGCAAACCATTTTGAGAATTTTTTAGATTCGAATGATAGTCAACAAAAATGAAATTGTTTTTCAGAGCATAATTTTCCAATAACATATTCAGCTCGATTATTTTTTGTGACGGATTTAATCCCGGATTCCAAGGAAAGTCTAAAGCGGGTAATATTGAACAAATTATGGGCGTTATGTTATGAATTGCGGCTAGTTCAACCATAGATACGATGTTGTCAAAGATATTTTCAATAGCAATGTCACCGTTATTTTGTGCAATATCATTCGTGCCAGCTAAAATCACCACTTTGTCAGGCTTTAAATAAATCACATCTTGGCGAAAACGTGCTAACATTTGAGCACTAACTTGCCCACTAATGCCACGGTTAATATAATTATTCTCGGAAAAAAAATTGGGGTCTGCCGTTTTCCAGCCTTCAGTTATAGAATTACCCATAAATACCACACGGTTTTCAGTAGGATTTTTCAGTGAAATATTTTCTGATTTATATTTGGAAAAATTTGCCCAATCATTTTTCATCTCCTGTCCATAAAAATTACTTGCGTACAAAAGTAGTATTAACAACAAATATCTCATCTTTTTATTTCAAAGATAATAAACACCACTACAATGAATATCAAATTAAATCATAATTGTCAACCCGAAAATTACGAAATGGATTATCTTTGCCAGCGTTTCGCAAATAAAAAAAATGCGAATACATTTTAAGAATGAAATTTGAACTATTACAAAACGATCCACAAAGTCAAGCCCGTGCCGGGAAAATTACAACTGACCATGGCGTAATTGAAACGCCTATTTTTATGCCTGTTGGTACAGTTGCTTCGGTAAAAGGAGTGCATCAGCGAGAGTTGAAAAACGATATTAATCCCGATATTATTTTGGGAAATACTTACCATTTATACCTTCGTCCGCAAACTGATATTTTAGAAAAAGCAGGTGGGTTGCATAAATTTATGAATTGGGATCGAAATATTTTGACCGATTCTGGCGGTTACCAAGTATATTCCCTTTCTTCCAATAGAAAAATTAAGGAGGAAGGTGTAAAATTTAAATCACATATTGACGGTTCGTATCATGTTTTTACTCCGGAAAATGTAATGGAAATCCAACGTACAATTGGTGCCGATATTATTATGGCTTTTGACGAATGTACGCCTTATCCATGTGATTATCGATATGCACAAAGATCCATGCACATGACACACAGATGGCTTGATCGTTGTATCAATCATTTAGAAAAAACGCCTTTTAAATACGGTTACGAACAAACTTTTTTTCCAATTGTGCAAGGTAGTACTTACAAAGATTTACGTCAGCAATCTGCAGAATATATTGCCAATGCTGGTGCAGAAGGTAATGCTATTGGTGGACTTTCGGTAGGAGAACCGGCAGAAGAAATGTATGCAATGACCGAAGTTGTGACGGCTATTTTGCCAAAGGAAAAACCCCGTTATTTAATGGGAGTTGGGACGCCAATTAATATTTTAGAAAATATAGCGTTAGGAATTGACATGTTCGACTGTGTTATGCCTACTCGTAATGCCAGAAACGGAATGCTTTTTACGGCAAACGGAACTATCAACATCAAAAATAAAAAATGGGCTGATGACTTTTCGCCAATTGATGAAATGGGAATTACATTTGTGGATACCGAATATACAAAAGCCTATTTACGCCATTTATTTTCCGCAAATGAATATTTAGGTAAACAAATTGCTACGATTCACAATCTCGGATTTTATATGTGGCTCGTTCGCGAAGCAAGAAAACATATTCTTCAAGGCGATTTCCGTCAATGGAAAGACATGATGGTAAAACAAATGAGCCAACGTTTATAATTTTTAATACAAACAAGAAACAAAAAATTTCGGATGAAAATTATTGACAAATATATTTTAAAAAGATACTTGACCACTTTTTTCGTGATGCTGTTTCTTTTTATACCTATTGGAATAGTAATTGACGTTTCTGAAAAAATCAATAAAATACTGGCCAATGATGTACATTTTTGGCAAGTGGCTAAATATTATCTAGACTTTACAATCTATTTTGCTAATTTGTTGTTTCCTATATTTTTATTTTTATCAGTAATATGGTTTACTTCAAAATTAGCCAATAATACCGAAATTATCGCCATATTAAGTTCTGGAATTTCATTTACAAGATTTCTAAGACCTTATCTAATAGGAGCTACCATAATTTCCATTTTTGCTTTAATTATGGGATTTTATTTGGTTCCAAATGCCAGCAAAGGCTATAATGATTTTAGATATACTTACCTCAAAGGAAATAAAAAAACACGCGAAACCACCAATGTTTACCGCGAGATAAAACCCGGAGAATTTCTATACGTTAGTAATTTTAATACCAATAATAAAATAGCCCACGATTTTACACTAAAAAAATTTACCGGCAATAAGCTAGACTTTGTGATTTCGGCCAATCGATTAAAGTATAATGAGAAAGACAGTACTTACACCTTATTTAATTATACCAAAAGAAAAGTTGGCGAGTATGGAGATGTATTAATATCCGAAAAGAAAAAAGACACGGTTTTTAATTTTGAAATGGATGATTTAACGCCACTTATTTACGTTGCCGAAACTTTAACCGTTGGTGAATTAAATGATTTTATCGACAAAGAACGAGAACGTGGCTCCTCAAATATTGACACATATTTAGTGGTTTTGTATAAAAAATATAGTTTGCCCGTTTCTGCATTTATTCTTACCATCATTGCCGTGGCAGTTTCTTCGATGAAAAGGAGAGGAGGAATGGGAATCAATCTTGCCATCGGGATTGGATTGGCATTTACTTTTATTTTCTTTGATAAAATTTTTGGAACCTTAGCCGAAAAATCCAGTATTCCACCACTTTTAGCAGTATGGTTACCTAATATTGTTTTTGGAATTTTAGCTATTTATTTGCTCCGAAATGCAAAACGCTAATTACCTCAAGAGTTATCTCCACCTACATTTAATTGTCTTTATCTGGGGATTTACAGCCATTTTAGGCGATTTAATTTCAGTCAAAGAAGAAGCTGTTGTTTGGTACCGTATGCTTTTGGCGGGAATTTTTATGCTCCTTTTTATATTGCTTACTAAAAAAGATTGGAGGCTTTCGCCAAAATCATTAATCCGATTGTTTTTAGTAGGATTATTAATTGCACTTCATTGGGTGTTTTTTTTCAAAGCCATAAACGTGTCAAATGTTTCGATTACACTGGCAGTTTTTTCCACAGGAGCTTTTTTTGCATCCATTTTAGAACCTATTTTTTTTAACCGAAAAATGCTTTGGTACGAAGTTTTTTTTGGTATCATTATCGTGGGTGCTTTGTTAATGATTCTTCAAGTGGAGCAAACCTACATTTTGGGGATGGCTTATGCATTACTTTCCGTATTTTTAGGGGTAATTTTTACTTTGTTTAATGGTAAATTAATCCAAAAATACGATCCATCTGTAATTACCTTATACGAATTTTTTGCAGGTGCTGCTTTCATCAGTATTTATCTTTTGGCTACCCAAAAATTTACTCCAGAATTTTTTAACGTTAGCCTTAACGACTGGTTGCTAATCATTGTTTTGGCTAGTATTTGTACGGCTTATGCTTTTACAGCCTCAGTAAATGTAATGAAAAGATTGTCACCATATACCGTAATGTTAACCACTAATCTTGAACCGGTTTACGGAATTGCGCTAGCATTTTTTATTTTAGGGGAAAAAGAAAAGATGAGTTTTGGGTTTTATATTGGAGCAATAATCATCTTAACTACAGTGATTTTAAACGGTATTTTAAAAAATCGAGAGAAACTAAAATAAAAACTACAATTGTGAAAGCCAAAGGTGAATGTCTTGATCCGTTGGTATGTTTAGCCTTTTTCTCAAGCGGTATTTTTTAGCTTCCACGGAGCGAACTGTAGTTTTAGTATATTGTGCGATTTCTTTTGCCGAAAAATCTAATTTAAGATAAGCTGCCAGTTTAAGTTCAGATGTATTAATACTTGGTGCCAATGTTATCAATTTTGAAATAAAATCTCTGTTAGACTCTCGAAACTTCGGGTAAAATGCAGCATCGTTTTGAATCGCTAATTCTACGAGTTTTTCCAAGTCCACACCTTTACTGTTGTTTTTTCGTGAAGATACTCTATTTAATTTTTGGTTTACCAAAAACTGTAATTGCTTTTTGGTAGTTTTCTGCTTTTTAAATTCTCTAAATAATAAAATTAACGACAAGCCTCCAAGCAATCCTCCGATGCCTAACACTATTTGTAAATTTGACAATTGCTTGTTTTTCTCATTAATCGTCTTATTTTTTTCGTCAAAAATGTCATCAAGAGAATTTGCTACGGATTTTTGGCTAATGATACGATTTTGCTCGTCGATTGCTACTTTTAAATACATATAATGATTAGCTTCTTTAAAATTTCCTAACTTATTATGTACTATCGATAATCCTTCATAAGCGCCGTGAAGCAATCGGGAGTCATCAGAAGTTTTGGCAACAGCTTCACTTTTACTATAAAATTTTAAAGCATCTAAATAATTTTTTTCTAAATAACTTATATACCCATAATTATTATAGGTCATAACCGTTCTTCGAGGATCCGGATAACGCGCTTTTGTAGCCAAAGTCTTTGCCAAATAATATTTAGCAGAATCAGTCATCTTTAAAGCCACATATTCATTAGCAATAAAATCGTAGTTGGCACGAAGCAAATCATTTTTGGGGTACATCACAAATCCTGTTTCGGGTAAAACTTGAATTTTTTTAAATTGATATAATGCTAATTTTAGATACCTTAATACCACTTCCCGACCTGAATGATTATTGTAATAAATAATCGCTTGGTTTTGATGCATTAATCCCGTATATATAATACGAGAATTTTGATTTGGCATCTTATTAACTATATTCGCCACTTCTTGAATTTCATTGACCGCACCATTAAAATCATTTAAATTACTTAGCGTGATTGCTTTTAATAAATGAGCATCACACAAAATTTCTAAATTGTTATGTTTGATAGCATTTGATCGTAATTTACCAATATCCTTAATTACCAATTCATAATTTCTTTGATAAAAGTTTGATTTAAGGATAAATAACAAGCTATAATCAGCAATTTCTTGATTGTTAGTTTTTAAAGCATATTCATAAATATTTTCCGAAAGTTTTTCGCAATTTTCGTGATTAGAATACAGTAGTTCTCGAGCATTTACGAGCATTCTTTTAAGATCCTCTGTTTTTGGAGCCTGAGAAATAGCCAATACAGGGGAAATTAAAATAACTAGGATAAGATTTGATATATAATTAGGGAAAATCATTTTGCAAAGATAGATAAAAGTTAAATTCACAACAAAAATTTCAGTTTGCTAGCCCAAGCGAGAAATGTATTTTTTATTGTAATCATTATAAATGAAAATTCTATCTTTGTCCTTTGAACCAAAATATAAAAGGAATCGTCCTATGGAATATTTAGATTTTGAACTTCCAATAAAAGAATTAGAAGACCAATTGGATAAATGTCAAATTATTGGCCAAGAATCTGACGTTGATGTAACAGAAACTTGTAAAAAAATTGAAAAAAAGTTAGAAGAAACTAAAAAATCAATTTATAAAAATCTAACAGCGTGGCAACGTGTTCAACTTTCAAGACATCCAAGTCGTCCTTACACCATGGATCACGTTCGGGCACTTTGTGGGGACTCATTTTTAGAACTTTTTGGCGATAGAAATTTTAAAGATGACAAAGCCATGATTGGTGGTTTGGGTAAAATTGGCGACCAATCATTTATGATAGTAGGACAACAAAAAGGATACAATACTAAAACACGCCAATACCGAAATTTTGGAATGGCTAATCCGGAAGGTTACCGAAAAGCTTTACGATTAATGAAAATGGCCGAAAAGTTTAATATACCTGTCGTAACTTTAGTAGATACTCCGGGAGCTTATCCAGGTTTAGAAGCCGAAGAACGTGGACAAGGTGAAGCCATAGCGCGAAATATTTTTGAAATGATCAGTCTAAAAGTGCCAATCATCACTATTATTGTAGGAGAAGGAGCTTCGGGAGGAGCCTTAGGAATTGGCGTTGGTGATAAAGTGTATATGTTAGAAAATACTTGGTATTCTGTAATTTCGCCAGAATCTTGTTCATCAATTTTGTGGAGAAGTTGGGAATACAAAGAACAAGCCGCAGAAGCTTTAAAACTAACTTCCTATGACATGAAAAAACAAAAGCTAATCGATGATATTATTCCTGAACCACTTGGAGGAGCGCATTATGACCGAGAAGCTACTTTTAAAGAAGTTGAAAAATTTATTTTAAAAGGATACAATGAGCTAAAAGACTTATCAACAGCACAACTAGTATCCCAAAGAATGGATAAATACAGCAATATGGGCGAATTTAAAGAATAAGCCACTATTTTTTTACCATAAAAATCAATGAGTCCGAAGCCTTGTGGTTTCGGATTTTTTTATCGTTATTAACAAAAATTTACAATTTATAAACATTCGAAGCTCACAAGTTGAACTTTAATTTTTTTAAAATTTGGCTACTTTCGCAATATGGAAAATCTAAGAAATATCAATCCCGTAAAAGTCGATAAAACAACCATTATCAATCTCGAAAAAGGAAAATTGCCACCTCAAGCTACTGATTTGGAAGAAGCAGTTTTAGGTGCCATGATGATTGATAAAAAAGGGGTCGATGAAGTAATTGATATTCTTCAGCCCGAAGCCTTCTACAAAGATGCACACAAACACATTTTTGAAGCCATCGTTCAATTGTTCAACGATTCACAACCAATTGATTTGCTTACCGTTTCAGCACAATTGAAAAAAAACGCCAAACTTGATGCCGCAGGAGGCGATTTTAATTTAATTCAGCTTACGCAAAAAATTTCCTCTTCAGCACATATTGAATTTCACTCCAGAATTATTCTACAAAAATTTATTCAGCGAAGTTTAATCAAAATTTCTTCCGAAATCATCGAGGAATCTTACGATGAAACCACCGATGTTTTTGACTTGCTCGACAAAGCCGAATCAAAACTTTACGAAGTAACCCAAGGAAATATTAAACGAAGTTCTGAAACGGCGCAAAGTTTAGTGATCCAAGCCAAAAAAAGAATCGAAGAAATTGCGAATAAAGAAGGACTTTCGGGAGTGGCAACTGGTTTCGAAAAATTAGACAAAGTTACTTCCGGATGGCAACCATCGGATTTAATTATTATTGCCGCAAGACCCGGGATGGGAAAAACCGCTTTTGTACTTTCAATGGCACGAAACATCGCCATCGACTTTGGTCATCCCGTTGCCGTTTTTTCCTTAGAGATGTCCTCAGTTCAGTTAATTACACGTCTAATTTCTTCTGAAACCGGACTTTCCTCAGAAAAATTACGAACCGGAAAACTCGAAAAACATGAATGGGAACAGCTTTCAATCAAAGTAAAAAACCTAGAAAAGGCACCCTTGTACATTGACGATACACCATCACTTTCAATTTTCGACCTTCGCGCAAAAGCCAGAAGATTAGCCTCTCAATACGGCATCAAATTAATCATTATCGACTATTTGCAATTAATGACAGCCGGAGGTGGAGGTAAAGGAGGCGGAAATCGTGAACAAGAAATTTCTACCATTTCCCGAAACTTAAAAGCTTTGGCAAAAGAATTAAATGTTCCAGTAATTGCACTTTCTCAGCTTTCGCGTGCTGTGGAAACCCGCGGTTCAAGCAAAAGACCGTTGCTTTCCGATCTTCGTGAATCGGGTGCAATTGAGCAAGATGCCGATATCGTATCGTTTATTTACCGTCCAGAATATTATAAAATAGATGAATGGGATGATGATGAACATTCTCCAACAGAGGGTCAAGCTGAATTTATTATTGCAAAACATCGTAACGGAAGTTTAGAAAACGTTCGGTTGAAATTTATCGGAAGTCTTGGTAAATTTGACAATCTCGACGAATTTGGCAATACATTTGATGATCTTCCATCTAAAATGAATATGCAAGACAACCCGTTTACGCCCAAAAATCTTCCTTCACCTAATGAAGCTTTTGGCAGTAACATGAACGATTTTGACGATGATAGCGATGTTCCATTTTAATTTATTAAAACTTACTAAGTAGTGCTTTTGTTTTTTTTATAAATTTATTTTAAAAAAATATTATGGCTACTTTACATAAAATTATCCCAAATCTCTGGTTTGATGGTAACGCTCAAGAAGCAGTTGACTTTTACTTATCGGTTTTTAAAGACGGAAAAATAATCAACACTTCATATTATCCAAAAACTGAAGCAGACGGTTTAGCTGATTTTCAAAAAGATTTTGCCGGACAAATTCTCACAATCGAATTTGAAATTTTGGAAATGCGTTTTATTACTATAAATGCAGGACCACATTTTAAATTTAATGAATCTGTATCCTTTATGATTCCTAGCAAGAACCAAAATGAAATTGATTATTATTGGGAAAAACTTACGGCAAATGGTGGTGAAGAAAGTGTTTGTGGTTGGCTAAAAGATAAATACGGCTTAAGTTGGCAAATATGTCCTGAAAATTGGGAAGAACTAACTAAGAAACCTGGCGCATTCAAAAAAATGATGGGAATGAAAAAGTTTATTATCGCCAATCTTTAAGCAGTCAATAAATATTCATTACAAGGTGTTTTGAAAATTATCCTTTGTTTTAAACAAAACTTTAATTTTAATAATTTTCGGTTTTTTATACATTTGCTAGATTTTTAAAACACTTTTAATGCATACACTGTTACCCTTTTTTTTAGCGATGATTGTTGTCATCGTTTTCCTTAATATGCTGGCCAAAAAACTCAGAATTGCTTATCCAATCTTATTAGTTGTAGGCGGTTTGGCAATTAGTTTTATTCCTGGATTACCCATTCTTAAAATAAATCCCGATTTAATTTTCTTCATATTCTTGCCGCCGCTTTTGTGTGAAGCCGCTTGGGGAGCATCATTTAAAGAAATGAAAAAATGGTGGCGAATCATCACAAGTTTTGCGTTTTTGGTGGTATTTTTTACAGCATTATCAGTGGCTTTGGTAGCCAATTATTATATCCCCGGATTTTCAATTGCGTTAGGATTTTTATTAGGAGGAATTGTTTCACCTCCAGATGCTGTGAGCACTGGAGCCATTACTAAATTTGTAAAAATCCCAAGATCCACAACAGCAATATTAGAAGGCGAAAGTTTACTCAACGACGCTTCCTCACTCATTATTTTCAGATTTGCTTTAGTTGCAGTGGGAACTGGACAATTCATATGGCAAGAAGCTGCTGTAAGTTTCCTTTGGATGGTATTTGGTGGAGCAGGAATCGGATTGTTGTTAGGCTGGATTTTTATTCAAATACATAAAAGATTACCAACCGACGCTCCTTCAGACATTGTTTTTACATTGATTAGTCCCTATTTTATGTATTGGGTTGCCGAAGAAGCTCATTCTTCAGGAGTTTTGGCGGTTGTGGCTGGAGGATTGTTGATGTCGGTAAAAAGGCTCACATTTTTAAATAGCACTAGTCGAATTAAGGGTTATAGCGTTTGGGAAAGTTTCGTTTTTATTCTAAATGGAATTGTTTTTTTAATAATTGGGCTAGATCTTCCTGAAATTGTCTCCGGAATACGTTCGCAGGGAATTCCGTTAAGTACAGCTATTGGCTACGGAATCATTGTAACAATTGTATTAATTTCCGCCAGAATGATTAGTTCGTATGCTGCACTTATTGCCACAATGATTTTTAGAAGGAAAAATTTACCACATGCAAGTTCCGCAAAACGACGCTGGTTTATGCCTCTACTTTTAGGGTGGACTGGAATGCGTGGCGTGGTTTCACTTGCAGCCGCTTTAGCAATACCGGTAAAATTAGATAATGGAATGCCATTTCCACAGCGCGATTTAATTTTGTTTATCACTTTCATTGCTATTTTGCTTACCCTTTTGGTACAAGGTTTGACATTACCTTTCATTATAAATAAGACGGGATTTTTTGACGGAATTTTTAGTGAGGAAGACGAAGAAGTTACCCGCAAAAAAATGAAGCAAGGTCTTAAACGACACGTTCACCAATTTCTAAAAGAAAAATATGAAAGCGATTTGATAGGTCTTGCGGGAATGGATAAATTTTTGAAACAATGGGAAGAACGTGCTAAATCTATGGAAGAAGATACTTGGATGAATGACAAAACCAAATTAATTTTTATAGAATTAATCGAACGCCAACGGGAATATCTCAGCGAGCTTAACAATGACCCTACAATTGACGAAGAAATTATCAGACAGCACTTGTACCAATTAGATTTAGAGGAAGAGCGATTGAGAATTATTTAATTTTAGTAAAATAATTCTTTGAGTTAGATGTTAAAGCAATTTGATGTCGTAAAATTCCGTTATCTTTGAAAAAATGCTTCATCACAGTATGCACAAAAAATATCTCATATTCATCTTACTATTTTGGATTGCTCTTTCGGCGAAAGCTTCATTTATTTTATTACCAATGGACGATATTTCGCAGCAAAATCACTTAAAAGCCTACGGAATTACCTATTGGTCTCTCGACAAACAGTACAAAGTGAGTTGGCTTTTGAATTATAGAGGCGGATCTTTTTTATTGCCAGATGCTTCAGAAATACGGAAAGAATGTCAAATTAGAGGTGTTAGTTTTGAAGTATTGTCAGATGGTCAAGCCAATGCTATTTTAGACGAAATTTCCAGTCCTTCACAAAACATGGAAACCGTTGTTTTAGAAAAAGCACCCAAGATTGCGGTTTATACTCCAAAAGGCAAAAAACCTTGGGATGATGCGGTAACACTGGTTTTAACCTATGCCGAAATTCCGTTCACCGCTGTTTATGATGAAGAAGTTTTGAGTGATCAATTGCTTTTATATGAATGGTTACACTTGCATCACGAAGATTTTACAGGACAATACGGAAAATTTTTTGGTGCTTATAAAAATGCACCTTGGTACATCGAGCAAAAAAAAGAAGCTGAAGCTTTGGCAGCAAAATTAGGTTATGCAAAAGTTTCCGAAGAAAAATTAGCGGTTTCAAAAAAAATCAGAGATTTTGTAATTGGTGGCGGGTTTATGTTTGCCATGTGTTCTGCAACGGATAGCTTCGATATTTCTCTAGCAGCAGAGGGAGTTGATATTTGTGAGCCGATGTTTGACGGTGATCCAAGCGAAGCCAATTACCAATCGAAAATTATATATGAAAATGGTTTTGCTTTTAAAGATTATATTTTAGAAAGAAATCCGGTTGTGTACGAATTTTCCGATATTGATATGACACGAACTCGTAACATGATGCCCGAAAAAGATTATTTTACCTTGATGGAATATTCAGCAAAATGGGACCCAATTCCTTCAATGTTATGTCAAAATCATACACAATTAGTCAAAGGTTTTATGGGACAAACCACTGCTTTCAACAGCCAATTAATCAAATCGAATGTTTTGGTCATGGGCGAAAATAAAGTAAATGGCGAAGCCCGATACATTCATGGAACCAAAGGAAAAGGAATGTTTACTTTTTATGGAGGTCACGATCCGGAAGATTATGAACACAAAGTGGGAGATCCGCCAACGGTATTGGATTTACATCCTAATTCTCCCGGTTATAGATTGATTCTGAACAATGTTTTGTTTCCTGCTGCAAAGAAAAAGAAATTGAAAACATAAAAAAAAGCCCTAACGTTTTATTTGTTAGGGCTTTATAATTTTAATTTACCAAAGAGTTAAACCAAATTTTCCTCATTTTCCTTATCTAGATAATTTTGTACCAACTCAATAGCATTGGTTACCACATCGCTCAAAGCTGTGATGAAAGAACCTTCTTCGGCAATGCTAATCGCATGTTTTAATGCTTCTGTTTCTTTCGGGATAATTTCAAAAGTAGTATTATTCCCAACCGATTGGATGCCTTCTTTAATTAAATCAATAATTTCTTCTTCGGTTCTGCCTCGTAAATGCTTTTCTTGACGGATAATAATATGGTCAAACATTCTGGCGGCAATTTTTCCGCATTCGCGAATATCTTCGTCTCGTCGATCTCCAACTCCCGAAATTATTCCAATTTTTTTAGTAGCTTCAATATTGGCCAATAAATCTTCAATAGCATTGTATCCCGCCGGATTATGGGCGAAATCAATCATCATTTTAAATTTTTTAAATTCAAAAATGTTCATTCGTCCAGGCGTTTGTGCCACACTTGGAATGAAAGTTTGTAACGAAAGGCTGATGTCTTCGGTTTTAAATCCATATAAATAAGAAGCTAAAGTTGCGGCCAAAACATTGGCAATCATAAATTTGGCTTTTCCACCTAAAGTTAATGGAATATGCATCGCTTTTTCCACTCGAATTTTCCAATCACCTTTTTTAATCGTAATAAATCCATTCTCGTAAATAGCCACGGTTTTGCCTTCTTTGCCTAATTTTTTAATCAACGGATTTTCTTCATCCATACTAAAAAAAGCCACGTTACAGCTCAACTCCGATGCGATTTTTACACATTCTTCGTCGTCTGCATTTAAAATAGCCCAACCGTCTTTTTTTACACTTCGTACCACTACTTTTTTCACACGAGCTAAATCTTGCAAATTTTCAATGTCGCTCAATCCTAAATGATCTTCGCTAATGTTGGTAATAATTCCAATATCACAACGGCTAAAACCTAAACCAGAACGCAATATTCCTCCTCTTGCGGTTTCTAAAACGGCAAATTCAACCGTGGGATCTTTCAAAATATATTCTGTACTCATTGGTCCGGTGGTGTCACCTTTTTCCAACATGTGGTTTTGGATATAAATTCCGTCAGAAGTGGTAAAACCTACTTTATAACCATTATTTTTTACAATATGAGCCAAAAGTCGGGTGGTGGTGGTTTTTCCGTTAGTTCCTGTAACGGCAATGATTGGAATTCTGCTCGGTTTTCCGGGAGGATATAACATATCAATAACTGGAGCGGCAACATTTCTTGGCAATCCTTCGGATGGAGCCAAATGCATTCGAAATCCTGGTGCGGCATTGACCTCTAGAATTACGCCACCGTTTTCATTGAGCGGTTGCGTAAGATTTTTTGCCATAATATCAATTCCGCAAACATCTAAACCAATGACTCTTGAAATTCTTTCTGCCAAAAAAATATTTTCGGGATGCATCATATCGGTAACATCTACAGAGGTTCCGCCGGTGCTCAAATTGGCGGTCGATTTTAAATAAACAATTTCACCTTCTGCCGGAACAGTTGTTAACGAATAATTCATTTTTTCTAACAAATCAGTCGTATCTCTATCGATAGTAATCTCAGTTAAAACATTTTCATGACCGTAACCACGTCTTGGATCGAGATTTTCTGTTTCAATTAATTTTTCGATGGTATCAACACCGTTTCCTTTGACGTGAGCGGGAACCCGTTGTGCTGCTGCAACAACTTTATTGTCAATCACTAAAACCCTAAAATCGAATCCGGTGATGAATTTTTCTACAATTACACGACGGCTGTATTTTTGGGCATAAACTAATCCTTCTTTCGCGGCTTCCATAGTGGTAACATTTATTGAAGCACCCTTACCATGATTGCCATCAAGTGGTTTTAGCACAATTGGAAAACCAATTTTTTTAATAGTTAGTTCCAAATCTTCTTCGTCAACACAAATAGAACCGCTGGCTACTGGGATGGAAGCATTTTCAAGCATTCTTTTGGTTTCTTCTTTGTTACATGCAATGTCCACCGCAATATTGCTGGTTTTACAAGTAATGGTTGCCTGAAAACGCATTTGATTCACGCCGTAACCTAATTGTACAAGTGAATTTGTGCCAAGGCGAATCCAAGGAATATCACGCGAAACAGCTTCTTCCACAATACTTCCGGTACTTGGTCCTAAACGATCTCTCTCACGAATTTCCCGCATTCTTTGAATATCAGCTTCTAAATCATAAGGCGTTCCGGCAATCAAAGCTTCGGCAATTGCTACGGAAGATTCCGCTGCAAAAAGACCTACGTTTTCTTCAGTATAGCTAAAAACTACGTTATAAATTCCGGAAGTTTTGGTCTCGCGCGTTCGTCCAAAACCGGTTTCCATTCCAGCAAGTGTTTGGATTTCGAGTGCAATATGCTCAATCACGTGTCCCATCCAGGTACCTCGTTCCACTCGAGAAAAAAATCCGCCAGGCACGCCTTCAGAGCATCTGTGTTCGTACATTGTAGGGAACATTTCCATAATTCGTTCCTTAAAGCCAGGAATTTTATTGGTAGGAAATTGTTCTAATTCTTCTAAATCTAATCTCATTTGGATTAATTTTTTGCGTTGAACGCTCCAAATGTTAGGGCCTCGTAATGCTTGTATTTTTAAAATCTTCATAAATAGGAGAGCTGTTTTTGGTTGTTTTTGATGGATTTGAATGGTTCTAAAGAATGTAATCGGAACATTTTTTATTTTTTAGTTAAAAAAATATAATGATTTCTACTAAAGTAGTTTTTTTTGAAATATCAATTGCAATTATTTTTAAAAAAATGTGAAAATTGATAATGAATAAACTTTTTGATATTAAAACGAATATATTTGAGTGAAATCTTGTGCATTTGGGAGATTTATATAATTTTACAAATTCACATACCATAAAAAATGAATATAAAAGGAAAGTTAATGATTATCGGCGGTGCCGTTGATAAAGGAAGTTTTACAGAAGCAAGTTTTGATGTAAATGTTGCAAATAATTTGAATTTTTTCGAAACTGGAATTTTAAAACGATTGATATTAGAATCAAAACATCAAGAAAATTCTCGTATTGAAGTGATTACCACTGCATCAAAAATACCAAGAGAAGTTGGACCGGAATATGTAAAAGCATTTCAATTTTTAAATGCCACCAATGTGGATGTTTTACATATCGAAAAACGCGAACAAGCCACAGAACCAGAAGTTTTAGAAAGAATTAAAGCCGCAGATGTGGTGATGTTTACCGGAGGCGATCAATTACGCTTGACCTCAATATTAGGAGGAACAGAATTTCATGATATTTTGTTAGACAAATATAGAAATGAAGAATTTGTTTACGCAGGAACTTCTGCTGGAGCAGCAGCTGCTTCAAACAATATGATTTATCAAGGGAGTAGTTCTGAAGCATTATTGAAAGGCGAAGTAAAAATCACAAGCGGTTTAGGCTTGATTGATGATGTAATTATAGACACCCATTTTGTACAACGCGGCAGAATTGGTCGTTTGTTTCAAGCGGTTGTAGGAAATCCCAAGGTTTTAGGAATAGGTTTAGGAGAAGACACCGGACTTTTAATTATTGGAAATAAAATGGAAGCCATTGGTTCCGGATTGGTTATTTTGGTTGACGGCCGACAAATTAAGGACACTAATTTAACTCAGGTAGAATTAGGGCAACCCGTTTCCATCAATAATTTAGTGGTTCATGTGATGAGCAAAGACGATACTTACGATTTGCAAACCAATAAAATGTACATTCAATCGTCACAATACGAAGTAAATTAATATGAAAATCATCATACACGGCGGATTTTTTTCGGAATCTTCCACTAATATCGAAACCAAAATTGCCAAGCAAGAGGCTTTGATAAAAATTGCAAAAGACTCCTTTGAATATTTAAAAGATCATACCGCTTTACAAACTGTTGTTTACGCTGTTTCGTTGTTAGAAGACGATGCTTTGTTCAATGCCGGAATTGGTTCGCAAATTCAAAGTGATGGAAAAATCCGCATGAGTGCTTCGTTGATGGACGCGACAACCATGAAAATGAGTGGCGTAATTAATATTGAAGATGTAAAAAATCCTATTCGAGTTGCGGAAGTTTTGATGAACGTTGACGACCGCATTTTGAGTGGAGAAGGAGCAACCAACTTTGCCCGAAAAAACGGCTTTGAAAAATTTTCTACCGAAATTCCACAACGAAGAAAGGAGTACGAAGCCAAACTTACCGCCACTGGAATTGGAACCGTAGGTTGTGTGGCTTTGGACAGCGAGGGAAAAATTGCCGTGGCAACTTCTACCGGTGGAAAAGGTTTTGAAATTGTAGGTCGTGTTTCAGATTCGGCAACGGTTGCCGGAAATTATTGCAATGAATTTTGTGGCGTAAGTCTAACCGGAGTTGGCGAAGATATTGTGAGTGGAGCGGTAGCTGCCAAAATTGTGACCCGCGTCACAGATGGTTTTTCTTTGAAAGACGCTTTCGCAAAAACGTTCCAGGAACTCAAACCTTTTGATGGTTTCGCCGGAGCGATTGCCATAGATAAAGACGGAAATATGTTTCACCAAGATTCACACCCGAGTATGGTTTTTGCCAGTTTCGATGGAGAAAATGTGGAAGTTTTTCAATAAAGATAGATTTGAACAAAAAGAAACCCGACAATTAATTTTGCCGGGTTTCTTTTTTTGTAATTCATTCAAACAAAAAAACCACCTCTTGCGAGATGGTTCTTTTATAAGTAAGTAAGACAAATTGATTGATAAAACGTTTATTTTACTTTGTTGATGATTGCTTTGAAAGCTTCTGGGTGATTCATTGCTAAATCTGCAAGAACTTTACGGTTTAATTCAATTCCGTTAGCTTTTACTTTCCCCATAAACTGAGAGTAAGACATTCCTTCTAATCTAGCTCCAGCATTAATACGCTGAATCCACAAAGCACGGAAGTTTCTCTTGTTTTGCTTTCTGTCGCGGTATGCATAAAGCATAGCTTTTTCGACCGCATTTTTAGCAACTGTCCAAACGTTTTTACGACGACCAAAGAAACCTTTGGCTTGCTTCATTATCTTTTTTCTACGTGCTCTTTTAGCAACTGAGTTTACTGATCTTGGCATAATTTTTAATTTTTTTGTAGCAGGCGTCCTGAATTTAATCAAAGGAACTTATAGCCATACTCCAAGGTTATGAAATAATTTTTTTAACCTAAAGAAACTAAAGGCTGGCAGCTTTTGGCTGTTGGCTATTAGATAATCCTTAATTGCTCTTTAACGCTTTTCATATCTGATTGGTGAACCAATGCAGAGTGAGTTAACGCTAATTTACGCTTTTTAGATTTTTTAGTCAAAATGTGACTTTTAAAAGCGTGCTTTCTTTTAATCTTTCCAGAGCCAGTAACTTTAAAACGTTTCTTAGCGCTAGATTTGGTTTTCATTTTAGGCATCTTTTCCTAGTGTATTTAATTTGTCTTACTTACTTTTTTTTTAGCTTCCCCGACTTCTCCAAAAGAGGAGAGGAAAGCGTATTCTGATCCTAATTCACCCTTTGGGGGTTACGGGGCTTTTATTTTTTCTTTTTAGGAGCAATGAACATAATCATTCTTTTTCCTTCCAAAACTGGCATTGCTTCTACTTTTCCGAATTCTTCCAAATCCTGAGCGAGACGAAGCAATAAAATTTGTCCTTGTTCTTTGTAAATAATCGATCGACCTTTAAAGAATACGAATGCTTTTAATTTAGATCCTTCTTTTAGGAATTTCTCGGCATTTTTTCTTTTAAACTCGTAATCGTGCTCATCAGTTTGGGGACCAAAACGAATTTCCTTAACTGTAATTTGGGTAGATTTCGCTTTCATTTCTTTCTCACGCTTTTTCTGCATGTAAAGAAATTTTTTGTAATCCATTATTTTACAAACCGGCGGTTCTGCATTCGGAGAAATTTCTACCAAATCGAGTTCTTGTTCTTCTGCCATTTTTAAGGCTTCAGAGATTTTGTAAACTTTTGGTTCCATGTTATCTCCAACAAGGCGTACTTCAGGAACACGAATTAAGTTGTTAATTCGGTGTGCATCTTTTTTTTCTACTCGAGGCTGGTAACCTCTGTTGTTTCTTATTGCTATGGCTTTAAAATTTAAAGTTAAACGTTAAATGTTTTTAATGTCTTGCTAATTTCTTCATTGACGATAGATGCAAATTCTTCGATAGATATGGTTATATTACCTTTTCCTTCTTGTCCGTGTTTTCTAACAGAAATCGTACCATTTTTTTCCTCCTCCTCGCCTACAATAAGCATGTACGGGTACTTCTTCACTTCTGCTTCACGAATTTTTTTACCGATAGTTTCGTTTCTATTATCAATTAGGGCGCGAATTTCGTGATTTTCCAGCAATTCTAAAACTTTTTTGGCATAATTTTCATATTTCTCACTCAAAGACAAGATGATAGCTTGTTCTGGCATCAACCAAAGTGGGAAATTTCCTGCTGTGTTTTCTAATAATATCGCAATGAAACGTTCCATCGATCCAAAAGGAGCTCTGTGAATCATGACCGGACGATGAAGTTTATCATCTGCACCTTTGTAAGTTAAATCGAAACGTTCCGGCAAATTATAATCTACCTGAATAGTTCCCAGCTGCCAACTTCTGCCTAAAGCATCTTTTACCATAAAATCTAATTTCGGACCATAAAAAGCAGCTTCACCACTTTCAATCACGTAATTCAATCCTTTGTCTTTTGCCGCATTGATAATGGCGTTTTCTGCTTTTTCCCAATTTTCAACGCTACCTATATATTTATCCGGGTTATCCAAATCTCGAACCGAAACTTGAGCCGTGAAATCTTCAAATCCTAACGAACCAAAAACATACAATACCAAGTCGATTACATTTTTAAATTCAGTATCTAATTGATCTGGCGTACAAAAAATATGTGCATCATCCTGAGTAAATCCTCGCACGCGAGTCAACCCGTGTAATTCACCAGATTGTTCGTATCTATAAACCGTACCAAATTCCGCATAACGTTTTGGTAAATCTTTGTAAGACCACGGGCGAGAGTTGTAAATTTCGCAGTGATGCGGACAATTCATCGGTTTCAATAAAAATTCCTCTCCTTCTGCTGGTGTATGAATCGGCTGAAAACTGTCGGCTCCATATTTTGCGTAATGTCCTGAAGTCACGTACAAATCTTTCATTCCAATATGAGGTGTTACCACCTGTTCGTAGCCCGCTTTCTTCTGCGCTTTTTTTAAAAACTGCTCTAAACGGTCACGCAATGCAGCACCTTTTGGCAACCACAAAGGCAAACCTTGACCTACTTTCTGAGAAAAATGGAACAAATCCAACTCTTTTCCTAGCTTCCTGTGATCACGTCGCTTTGCTTCCTCCAATAATTCCAGATAATCAGTCAAATCTTTTTGTTTCGGGAAAGAAATTCCATAAACGCGAGTCAACTGTTTGTTCTTTTCATCACCACGCCAGTAAGCTCCAGCAATGCTCATAATTTTCATGGCCTTAATAATTCCTGTATTGGGAATATGACCACCTCTACACAAATCCGTAAAAGTAGCATGATCACAAAAAGTAATTGTGCCATCTTCCAGATTAGAAATTAGCTCTGTTTTATATTCGTTGTCTTTATATATTTGTAATGCTTCAGCTTTAGATACCGGACGCATTTTAAATTCATGCTTCTCACGAGAAATTTCCAAAACCCGGTCTTCAATCTTTTTAAAGTCAGCATCCGTGATTTTTTGGTTACCAAAATCCACATCATAATAAAAACCATTGTCAATCGCCGGGCCTAAGGTAAGTTTAATACCAGGAAATAATTCTCCCAAAGCCTGCGCCATTACATGCGAAGTAGAATGCCAAAAAGCCTTCTTCCCATCCTTATCATTCCAAGTAAAAAGAGTAAGCGTTCCGTCCGTCGTCAGTTCCGTTGCGGTTTCTACAGTAGTGCCATTAAAGTTCGCCGAAATCACATTTCTAGCCAAACCTTCACTAATACTCTTCGCAACATCCATCGGAGTCGTGCCTTTTGCAAACTCCCTAACCGAACCATCCGGTAACGTAATCTTAATCATATTTAAAAATTTAGAAGTGCAAATATAACCATAATTACAAAAGTCCAATTATTTGCACCTATATATATGTACACTTTTAAATTAAGAAATATTTGGGCGTGTCGGCAGTTTAGGAAAAATTCAGGCAAAGCCTTCTGTTTCCTTAACTACCGTCGGGCTTTTCACTATATCTTTTATCAATTGCTCAGGATTGAAATCCCAAGCAATTGATAAAAGGATGCCGCTGCAATCCCTCACGCGCGACCCTGCATTAAATTAATACAAACTTTAAATAGAACAAACGTTTTAAATATTCTGAAACCTGAAACCATATGCCTTAAATCTTAAACCTGAAACATCTCAACATCCCTCATTCAAAATCAAAGCTTCTTTATAGACCCTTTATGTATTATTCCACTTTGTTAAAAACATTAACATTTTATAGATAACATGAAAGTTATTGCTTAGTCAAAAAATAAATTCGAAGCGGTAATAACCTGCAAAAATCGGCGTTATTCGTTTTTTTATTCCCCAACACGCAAAAAACTTTCGTTCATAAAACTCGTCTTTCCAGCGAGTTAACTTTGAGTCGAAAAAAACTTTCAAAAAAAGGCATTTAAAAACTTGTCAGAGTAAAAAAAGTAGCTACTTTTGCACCCGCAATAACGCCGAAAGGCAGTGCGACAAGTTCTAAAAACAAACTGGCAAACGAGCAAAAAAAATCTAAAAAAAGATTTGCGAAATAGGAAATAAAGGTTGTATCTTTGCCCTCCGCAAAACGCAGTTTTTTAGGGACAAAAAAAGCTTCGGAAAAATAAATAAAATTTTTTTTCAAAAAGCT
>NZ_JAABLM010000022.1 GCF_009915155.1 Flavobacterium ichthyis
AACTACATAACCTATTATAACAACGATAGAATAAAGTCGAATTTAAACAAAATGAGCCCGATAAAATATCGAGCTCACCATTATCAAATTTAATTGTAAATTTGTCTAAACTTTTGGGTGCAGTCTAGGTTGGAAGGCATTTTTATTGTAACGGAAAGCGGGAACATGGATTATTTTATTCCCAAGCGTTTCGCTCCTATTTTATAATCAAACCTTTTTTTAAGCAATAGTAAAAATTAGTCTAAAGCTTAATTATTAAAAACGTTATTTAAGTTATTTGTGTTTTTTCTTAAATAGCGAAAATATTATTTAAGTTTTCGAGTAGTTTACTTAAATAAGATTATATTTGTTTAAGTAAACAGTAAAAAATGGAAGCATTTATTTCTGGGAAATATGTAAATCAGGGTTACTATAAAAGTTTTCAGCCTGATGGTATCAATAGGGAATGGATACTTAACGATATGACTGTAATCCAACTTTTGAGTATGGCCGACAGACAACTTGGAAGATTGGATATGTATTCTGAATATGTAAATATTGATTTATTCATCAGGATGCATATTGCAAAAGAAGCCACACAGTCCTCAAAAATTGAAGGAACTCAAACCAACATTGAAGAAGCATTCCTCAATAAAGATGAAATAGCATACGAAAAAAGAGATGATTGGGAAGAAGTTCAAAATTATATAAGTGCTATGAATGAAGCTGTAAAATTGCTTCATAGATTGCCTTTTTCCTCACGACTCATAAAACAAACGCATAAAATCTTACTACAAGGAGTTCGAGGAGAACACAAATTACCAGGCGAGTACAGAACTAGTCAAAACTGGATTGGTGGTGCTAGTATTAATGATGCCGTTTTTATTCCGCCCGTTCATACCAGTATAAATGAATTAATTTCAGATTTAGAGTTTTTTGCCAATAATGAAATTGACAGTTTGCCTGATTTGATAAAAATTGCCATAATTCATTATCAATTTGAAACTATTCATCCTTTTTTGGATGGAAATGGAAGAGTTGGCCGTTTGTTGATTACTATTTATTTGGTTAGCAAAGGAATTTTAAAGCAACCTATATTGTATTTGTCTGATTTTTTTGAAAGAAACAGAACTTTATATTACGACAATTTGATGAGGGCCAGAACCCACAACGACATCAACCAATGGCTGAAATTTTTCCTAACAGGTGTGGCAGAAACCGCAAAAAAAGGAGTAGCTACTTTTGATGGAATTTTACAACTACAAAAAAACCTAGAAGAAAAATTGAAAACATTAGGAAACAGAAATATAGATGCCCGAAAAGTGGTAGATTATCTTTATTCTCAACCTATTGTTGGCGTTAATAAAGTGGAAGAAATTATTCAGAAATCATCGGTTACAGCCTATAAATTAGTAGCCGATTTAGAAAAATTAAATATTATAAAGGAAATATCTGGAGCCCAAAGAAATAAATTGTATGTTTTCAAGGATTATCTCGACTTGTTCAAACAAGATTAAAAAAAAACCTGTAAGGATTGAATCTTACAGGTTTTTTTAAGTTATTTAGTTTATAAATCAAATCCAATATTTACTCCTAATTTCATAGCGATAATCTTGGTGATTCTCGCTTTCAGGGCTGGAATTTTAATGCTTTCGATGACTTCGTTGGTAAAGGCAAACATCAATAATGCTTTAGACTCTTTAGCGGGAATTCCGCGGGATTGCATATAAAACATTGCCTTTTCGTCCAATTGTCCGATGGTGCAACCGTGTGAACATTTTACATCATCTGCAAAAATTTCCAATTGTGGTTTTGCATTTACCGAAGCTTTGTCGCTCAACAAAATGTTGTTGTTTTGCTGGAAAGCATTGGTTTTTTGGGCTTCTTTTTCTACGAAAATTTTTCCGTTAAAAACGCCTGTAGCTTTGTCATCCAAAATCGTTTTGTAATTCTGGTGGCTTTCGCAATTTGGCGTGGCGTGTTGCACCAAAGTATAATGGTCCACGTGCTGTTTGCCTTCGATAATCGTGATGCCTTTTAAGGTAGAATCGATATGTTCACCTTGGTGGAAAAAATTCAGGTTGTTTCTTGTCAGGTTTCCTCCAAAAGAAAAAGTATGCACCGAAGCGTGACTTTGTTCTTTTTGGGCAATGTAAGTATTGTCAATCAACGACGCTTCAAGATTGTCATTTTGGATTTTATAATAATCTACAATGGCTCTTTTTTGGGCAAAAATCTCGGTTACAGCATTGGTCAAAACTGGGTTTTCGTTCAAAGATTGGTGTCTTTCGATGATTTGAACGTGAGCGTTTTCGCCAACGATAATCAAGTTTCTTGGTTGCACCAAAAGTGCACTTTCGCTTCCTGTAGAAAAATTGATGATTTCAATTGGCTTGTCCACCACTTTGCTTCTCGGGATGTTAATGTAGGCTCCTTCATACGCAAAAGCGGTATTTAAGGAAGTCAAACTATCATCTTTTTTAGCAATTTTATTGAAATATTCATCAATCACCATTTTGTATTTTGGCTTGGTTAATGCCGATGACATCAAGCAAACATCCAAACCGTCGTGTGTGGTTGACGATAAAAACGAACTGAAAACACCGTCCACAAAAACCACTTTGTAGGTGTCAATTTCATGTAAATAATATTTTTTTACATCCGAATATTGAACCGTATTTTCATTTTTTGGGAATACACTAAAGTCATTTTTTAAGATAGCATTCAGCGAAGTATATTTCCAAGCTTCGTCTTTTTTTGTCGGGAAGCCTTTTTCTTCAAAATTCTTAAATGCTTCTGTACGAACATCGTGCAAGTCGGCATTGACATCCACGCGTTCTTCAAAAGCCATAAAAGACGATATAAGTTTTTCTTTTAACATAAACTTCTTGTTTAAAGTTTAAAGTTTCAAAAGTTTAAAGTTCTCGAATGCAACCTTAAACCTTAAACCTTAAACAAATTTAATTTTCCGCTTTAATCCAGTCGTAACCTTTTTCTTCCAGTTCGTAAGCCAATTCTTTTCCGCCTGATTTTACGATTTTTCCGTTATATAAAACGTGAACAAAATCTGGAACGATATAATCCAAAAGTCTTTGGTAATGCGTGATGACGATGATGGCGTTGTTTTCGCTTTTCAGTTTATTCACACCGTTTGCTACGATTCTTAAAGCATCGATATCAAGACCTGAATCGGTTTCATCCAAGATTGCCAACTTTGGTTCTAACATCGCCATTTGAAAGATCTCGTTTCGCTTTTTCTCTCCACCCGAAAAACCTTCGTTTAACGAACGAGACAAGAATTTACGGTCGATTTCCAACAATTCAGATTTCTCACGGATTAATTTTAGCATTTCGTTGGCCGGCATTTCTTCCTGACCTTTTGCTTTTCGACCTTCGTTGATGGCGGTTTTCATGAAGTTTGTTACCGAAACTCCAGGAATCTCAACCGGATATTGAAAGGAAAGGAAAACGCCTTTGTGAGCTCTTTCTTCCGGAGCCAAATCGCCTAAATCTTCACCGTCTAAAATAATTTCTCCTTCGGAAACTTCATAGTGTTCATTTCCTGCAATTACTGCCGAAAGTGTACTTTTTCCAGAACCGTTTGGCCCCATAATGGCGTGAACTTCGCCCGCTTTTACTTCAAGATTGATTCCTTTTAGGATGTCTTTATCTTCAATTCCAGCGTGTAAATTTTTTATTGATAACATTTCTTTTTGTTTAAAGTTTAAAGTTGACGTTGTTTGAGGAGAGGCTTAAAGTTTAAAGTTGTCCAGAACGTTGAACTTTAAACCTTGAACTTTTTTCTTACTGAAACTTCGTTCCTTTAAATTCTTTTTTATTTAAATAGGTTATAAAATTATTTATTTTTCCACTTAAGTTCTCGCTGTCTGTTTTTAAAACTTCAAAAACCTCTTGTGTTATGTAATTAAAATCTAATGCTCTGTACAATTGAGACCTCGTTTCTCCAGCTGAACCTTTTGCTATAGAAAGAAATTGTCTAAATTCTAAATTTCCATTTCTTTCAAAACCTTCAGCAATATTGTCCATTATTGAACCTGAAGACGCTCTAATTTGGTCTCTAAATCTAAAATCGCTTTTAAAATCACTATTGTTTTGAGTAATTAGATAAATTTCTTTTGACAGCTTTCTTGCATCTTTCCAAATATCTAAATCTTCAAATCTCGTAATCGTCGCCATTTTTAATCTATGTTTAAAGTTCTACTCTGTGTCTGAAAGGTTTAACGTTTAAAGTTCAACTCTTTTTCGGGAAGGTTTAACGTTTAAAGTTAATTTCTTTACGTCGAAGTTTAAACTTTAAACCTTTTTCAAGATTTCTATTTAGTCTCGCAACTTTGAACCTTAAACTTTAAACTTTTTTCAGGATTTCTATTTCGTCTCGCAACGTTAAACCTTAAACTTTAAACATTTTTCAAGATTTAAATTTCGTCTCGCAACTTTAAACCTTAAACTTTAAACCTTTTAACCAACCGACCCTTCCAAAGAAATCTCTAGCAACTTCTGTGCTTCAACCGCAAATTCCATTGGCAATTTATTCAAAACCTCTTTACTAAAACCATTCACAATCAATGCAATCGCTTTTTCAGTTGGGATTCCTCGTTGGTTGCAATAGAAAACCTGGTCTTCACCAATTTTACTTGTCGTAGCTTCGTGTTCTATTTTTGCCGAAGGATTTTTTGATTCGATGTACGGAAAAGTATGTGCTCCACAATTATTTCCCATCAAAAGCGAATCACACTGCGAAAAGTTTCTTGCATTTTCGGCTCTCGAACTGATTTGCACCAATCCACGGTAGCTGTTTTGTGATTTTCCTGCAGAAATTCCTTTGGAAATAATCGTTGATTTGGTGTTTTTCCCCAAATGAATCATCTTGGTTCCTGTATCGGCTTGCTGGAAATTATTGGTTACGGCAATCGAATAAAATTCTCCAACCGAATTATCACCTTTCAAAACACAAGAAGGGTATTTCCACGTTACAGCAGAACCCGTTTCTACTTGTGTCCAAGAAATTTTTGCGTTTTTCTCACACAAACCTCTTTTGGTCACAAAATTATAAACCCCTCCTTTTCCTTCTTTATTTCCTGGAAACCAGTTTTGAACCGTTGAATATTTAATTTCGGCATCGTCTAAAGCGATTAATTCCACAACCGCGGCATGCAATTGATTTTCATCTCGAGAGGGTGCCGTACAACCTTCCAAATAGGAAACGTAACTTCCTTCATCAGCAATGACAAGTGTTCTTTCAAATTGGCCTGTTCCTGCCTGATTGATTCGGAAATAAGTTGAAAGTTCCATCGGACAACGAACGCCTTTTGGAATATAACAGAAACTTCCGTCAGAAAAAACAGCTGAATTTAATGCTGCATAGAAATTGTCTTTCTGTGGGACAACAGTTCCTAAATATTTTTTTACCAATTCTGGATGTTCTTTGATGGCTTCGGAAATCGGACAGAAAATAATGCCTTTTTCTGCTAACGTTTTCTTGAAAGTGGTTGCTACCGAAACGGAATCGACCACAATATCCATAGCGACATTGTTCATCATTTTTTGTTCATCTACAGAGATGCCCAGTTTCTTGTACATTGCCAAAAGTTCTGGGTCAACATCATCCAAAGTCTTGTTTGGGTCAACTGATTTTGGTGCAGAATAATACGCTATCGCCTGAAAATCTGGTTTTGTATAATGAACATTTGCCCATTCTGGCTCAATCATTTCCTTCCAAGCTCGGAACGCTTCGATTCTCCAGTCGGTCATCCATTGTGGTTCTTCTTTTTTCAAAGAAATCGCACGAACAATGTCTTCATTTAAACCAATAGGAAAAGTCTCCGATTCAATATCAGTGTAAAATCCGTATTCGTATTCTTTATTTTCGAGCTCGATTTTTAAATCGTCTTCTGTGTATTTACTCATATCAGCCCCCTAGCCCCAAAAGGGGGAACTCCTATTAGGGGTAAATAGGATTTTTTTTATTTCAAATTTATTGCCTTTCCAAAATTCCCCCTTTGGGGGTTAGGGGGCTTTTTATAAAGAAAAACTCTCCCCACAACCACAAGTTCTACTCGCGTTAGGGTTATTGAAAACAAAACCTTTTCCGTTCAAACCTCCAGAAAATTCCAAGATTGTTCCTGCCAAGTATAAAAACGATTTTTTTTCAACGGCAATTTTTACATTATTATCTTCAAAAACCTTATCGTTTTCGCCAATCTCTTTATCAAATTTCAATTCGTATGACAATCCAGAACAACCACCACTTTTCACGCCAACACGAACGTAATCTTTTGTTGCGTCAAAGCCGTCTTCTTCCATCATATTGACGATTTTTTTGCTTGCTGTATCAGATACCTTTATCATCGTGATTTATATTTAGTCTAATTAATGTGCAAAGATACGGCTTATTTAGTTTTTTACATAATCAGTAACATTTTTCTAACTATGTTTAGATAGAAAAAGTTGATTTCTACCTACAAAAAGCAAATGAATTTTAGTAATTTGCAATCCAAAAGCAGATGTAACCTTTCAATATTTTAATAAAAATGAAATTATACCCGATTGAAGCTGGAAATTTTAAACTCGATGGTGGAGCGATGTTTGGCGTTGTTCCGAAAACCATTTGGAACAAAACCAATCCAGCTGATGAAAATAACCTAATAGATATTGCCGCAAGATGTCTTTTGATTGAAGATGGAAACCGCTTGATTATGATTGATACCGGAATGGGAAACAAACAATCGGAGAAATTTTTTGGGTATTATTCGCTTTGGGGTGATGATTCTATTGATAAATCTTTGGCAAAACAGGGTTTTCACCGAGATGATATTACCGATGTTTTTATGACGCATTTGCATTTCGATCATTGTGGCGGTAGTGTGATTTGGAACAAGGAAAAAACGGGATATGAAGTAGCTTTCAAAAATGCCAAATTCTGGACCAACGAAAATCATTGGGAATGGGCTACTAAACCAAACGCGAGAGAGAAGGCTTCCTTTTTGACAGAAAATATTTTGCCGATGCAGGAAAGTGGTCAGTTGAATTTTATCAAAAGACCTGAAACAGATTTTGGCTTTTCGGAAGAATTGAATTTTGGAATTTTTTATGTTGACGGTCACACCGAAAAAATGATGATTCCAAAGATTCAATACCAAGACAAAACCATCTGTTTTATGGCCGATTTGTTGCCAACTGCGGGACATTTGCCTTTGCCGTATGTAATGGGATATGACACGCGACCGCTTTTGACTTTGCCTGAAAAGGCAAAATTTTTGGCGGAAGCTGCTGCAAATAATTACTATTTATGGCTGGAACACGACGCTCACAATCAAATAATTACGGTGGAAAACACCGAAAAAGGGGTTCGGTTGAAGGAAGTTTTTTCTTGTGCCGATATTTTGTAAGAAAAAATTTCTTATTAGCAGGAGTTGCAGCCCGGATAGTAGCGGAAATCCCCGAAGTCCTAAAAATAAGTTTGCCGGAGCGGCAGAGCGACTCCTGACACTTCCGCAGAAGCTCCTGCAAGCCCGTGCAAAATTTTTTTAGGACGAGGGATTGGAGCGATAGCCGGAAATGCTGCCAAAAAAATATTAAAATGTTAGATTGGTCTTAAACTCAGGTTAATTATTTTTATGTTTGTAACAAAGTTGGCGGTTTGCTAACTTATTGATAATAAATTAAAAAATAGAAAAATGAAATTGATTAAGTTGTCGGGCATTGCCTTGATGCTGGTTTTGGCCAGTTGTAGCGCTACTAAAAGCCTTTCCCCCGTAACGAGTATTGATAAAATCGCGCTCAAAAATGCCGATATTAAGGAAGAAGATTTAAAACGCTGGAGCCACCTCGACATTTTTGCCGATACAATTCCGGGAATGAGTGTTGACAAGGCTTACAAAGAATTGATCAAAGGAAAAAAAGGGAAAAAAGTGATTGTTGGCGTTGTGGATTCAGGCGTGGATATTGAACATCCGGATTTGCAAGGCGTGATTTGGAACAATCCTAAAGAAATTCCGGGTAACGGGATTGATGATGACAAAAACGGTTACATTGACGATATTCACGGATGGAACTTTTTAGGTGACATTAATGGTGAAACGCTTGAAATGACGAGGATTGTTCGCAATGGTGATGATGGTTCTGAGCAATATAAAAAAGCTAAAGCAGAATTTGATCAGGAATACCAAGAAGCTTTGGCACAAAAACAACAGTTTGATTTTATTGCTGCAGCGGATAACGCAATTCGAAAAGAATTGAAAAAAGACAATTACACCGTTGAAGATTTACAAGCTTTGAATTCTTCTAACGCGATGATCAACCAAGTGAAGCCTAACTTTGTTAGAATTTTATCGGCGACAAGCAAAGAGGAATTTGACAAGCAAATTAAGGAAGCCAAAGAATATTTTGACGATAAAATTAACTACAACCTCAACCTGGAATTCAACGGAAGAAAAGTGGTTGGCGATAACGTAAACGATATTAACGATAAAAAATACGGAAACAACAATGTGATTGGTCCTGATAAAAAAGGCGCTTCTCACGGAACACACGTTTCCGGAATCATTGCGCAAGTTCGCGGTAACGGTTTAGGTGGCGACGGAGTGGCAAACAATGTAGAAATTATGGCAGTTCGTGCGGTTCCAAATGGTGACGAATATGACAAAGATATTGCTTTGGGAATTCGTTATGCGGTTGACAACGGTGCAAAAGTAATCAACGGAAGTTTCGGTAAAGGTTATTCACCAAACAAACAATGGGTTTACGATGCCTTAAAATATGCCGGAGAAAAAGATGTGTTAGTGGTTTTGGCAGCAGGAAACGAAAATACGGATCTTGATACAGCAGAACGTTTCCCGAATGACAGAATTGAATCTGGAGAAATAACAGACAATGTGATTAAAGTTGGGGCATTAAACACAACCTACGGTTCTGACATGATTGCTGGTTTCTCAAACTATGGAACAAAAGACGTTGACGTTTTCGCTCCTGGAGTTCAAATTTATGCTACCTTTCCAGATAATTCATACGAATACGAACAAGGAACTTCTATGGCTTCGCCAAATGTTGCCGGAGTTGCTGTTTTAATTCGTTCTTATTATCCTGATTTAAAAGCTTCACAAGTAAAACAAATCTTGATGGACTCTGGAATCACTACTAATATCGAAGTTCAGGTAGGTGGAAGAGACGGAAGCAAACGACCATTTAACCAAGCTTCTAAATCCGGAAGGATGGTCAATGTCTACAATGCCTTGATTATGGCAGAAAAAATGTCAAAAAAATAATCTTCAACAAATACTGAAAGGAAGAGTTTTGCAACTCTTCCTTTTTTACTTTTTAAAACCCATGAAACAAATTTTCTTATTTTCGGCTTTGATTGGCTTTGCTGTAGAAAGCAACGCTCAAAGCGGTTATTGGCAACAAGCCGTAGATTACAAAATGGAGGTTGACGTTGATGTGAAAACCTTCAAATACACTGGAAAACAAGAATTGGTGTACAGCAACAATTCTCCTGACACGCTCAAAAAAGTTTTTTTTCACCTTTATAACAACGCTTTCCAACCCGGAAGTGAAATGGACATTCGTTTACAAACCATCAAAGATCCCGACAAGCGAATGGTAAAAGTGGTAAAGGACAATGGCGTTGACAAAAACGTAAGTCGAATCAGTTTGCTAAAGCCTGAGGAAATTGGGTATCTCAACGTTAAAAATTTTATGCAAAATGGCGCTTCCGCAAAAATTACTCCGGTTGGTACCATCTTAGAAGTAGAACTTGCCGCACCAATTGCTCCACATTCTAAAACCACTTTTACGATGGATTTCGACGGACAAGTTCCGGTTCAAATTCGTCGTTCCGGAAGAAATAGTGCTGAAGGCGTGGCATTATCCATGTCACAATGGTACCCAAAATTAGCCGAATACGATTTTGAAGGTTGGCATGCAGATCCCTACATTGGTCGTGAATTCCACGGCGTTTGGGGAAATTTTGACGTAAAAATTTCCATCGATAAAAAATATATTTTAGGAGGTTCCGGATATCTTCAAAACAAAAACGAAATTGGTTATGGTTATGAAGATGAAGGCGTTGAAGTAAAAATTCCACGCAAAACCAAAAAACTTACTTGGCATTTCTTAGCGCCAAAAGTACACGATTTTACTTGGGCAGCCGATAAAGATTATATTCACGACAAAATCAAGGGTCCAAACGGTGTGGAACTTCATTTTTTGTACAAAAACAAAGCCAAATGGAAAGAAAATTGGAAAAAAATGCAGCCTAAAACGGCCGAATTGATGGATTTTTTCAATAAAAATATCGGCCCTTATCCGTACAAACAATATTCTGTCATCCAAGGTGGAGATGGTGGAATGGAATACGCCATGTGTACTTTAATTACCGGCGAACGTTCCTATGGAAGTTTAGTTGGCGTTACTGCTCACGAAATGGCACATGCTTGGTTTCAGCACGTTTTGGCCACAAATGAGCTAAAACACGGCTGGATGGACGAAGGTTTTACTTCGTACATTTCGGATATGGCGATGCACAAGGTACTTCCGGCGAAGGACGGAAAAAATCCGGTAATGGATTCGTACGAAAATTATTACCACATGATTAAAACCGGAAGAGAACAACCGCAAACTACTCATGCAGATCGTTTTGAAGAAAACATGATTTACAGCATTTCGTCTTACAGCAAAGGCGAGGTTTTCTTGGCACAATTAGGTTATGTGATTGGCGAAGAAAATTTGGCAAAAACCATTCGAAAATTTTATGCGGATTTTAAATTCAAACATCCTACACCAAACGATTTTAAACGTACAGCAGAAAAAGTGTCGGGCATGAATTTAGATTGGTATTTAGTTGATTGGACACAAACCACCAATACCATTGATTATGCCGTGAAAGAAGTAAAAGATTTAGGTGGAAAAACCGAAATCACACTACAACGAATTGGCAAAATGCCGATGCCTATTGACGTGATGGTTACTTATACTGATGGAACCAAAGAATCATTTTATGCGCCATTGCAAATGATGCGAGGCGAAAAAGAAAATCCGTTTCCTGGTGTAAAAAGATCTTACATCAGAGGTTGGGATTGGGCTTATCCTACCTTAAAATTTCCGGTGGAAAGAAGCATGTCGCAAATTGCAAAAATCGAAATCGACCCCGAAAATAAAATGGCCGATGTAGATAAAGCCAATAACACGTATCCAGCCGCGGTTCCGGCAAATAGTACAATTTTGAAGAATTAAAATTTTTTATAAAAAAAACTGCCCTGAATAATGCTATTCGGGGCAGTTTTGATTTGTGGCGGTTTAAAAATTACTTAAACTTTACTGCTAATGTAATAATATGCGAATTTAGCCCATTGCTTCGACTGTAATATCCATAGCGAACCTCTAAACTATTGATTTGTTTAACATGAAACAAACCATTGTTGGAATCTACTATTTTATATCCTAAACCTATCATGTGGCTTGAGAAAGCAGACAAATCATAATCACTTGTAAAATATTCATCACCTAACTGATGCTGATAAATTGGTTGGAAATAATCGGCAGCGGTTTGAGTGTAAAATCTGTATGGAATAGAAAGCGATGAAAACGCAGTTAGTTTCAGCGTTGGTTCAATACTTACAGTGTGCGACTGAATATTCCAATTGTCCCAATAATATCGATAAAAACTACGTAGCACGAACTGATCACCCATAAAATAATTGGCGCGAAGACCCAGAGGAATTTTAAACCGGGTGTTGGGCAAGTTTTCTGATTTGACAGTTGCACCAGAATCGTTAAAATATACCCGGTTAAATTTCGTAGCCAGCAAACCTTCTTGATAACCTAAATCTAACAGAAAAGCCATCTGAAAGTTTCGGTTCACTACTTGCGAAAGTGTAAATCCTAAATTATATGAAGTACGTGGTTTTTGATCACCGTTTTTAAATTCAGGGTCTGGATTATCCCGAAGTTCAATTGGTAAAATTACTTTCCATGTATCAAAAAACGCCATTGCTTTCACATTAAATTCTGTGTTTTTGTTTGAAGAATATTTGGTATAACCCACATTGGCACCTAACGAAAAATAATCATATTCGGTAGAAGCTGAAATACCAGTCGCAATTATTTGACGTTTTTGTTCGTTTTCAGAACTGAAATTCAAAGACGGATATACGCGTACGTCTTGGTAGGAAGCTGATGACACTGTATTGGGATCAATTTTATCAGACGATGCCGATGTATAACTATCTACCCCCAATTCAAAACCGATAAGTTGCTTACGGTTTTTGCGATCGGTTCTCGAGACTTTTACGTCAATTGTAGTGGCAATATCGGTTAATTTTTCAGTACCCAATCCTCCGGTTACTGCAGAATTATCGCCATTTTGTGAATAATAACTCGAAATAAAATTTACCTCTTCTATTTTAAGTTTTGTTTTTTTATACACCGTACTATCGGATGCTTGCTCTTGTGCTTTAGTAGTGGTTCCCGATACCAAAGTTATAAAAGCAGCTGCTATTAATCGTTTTTTCATTTTGTAGGCAAATTACTATTAATTACAGCCACAACCGCCGCCTGTTTTTCCTCCGTTTGCTCCCGAACTGCCTTCGCGATAGAGCATAAAGGTATTCTCAAATTTTTCAGATTTTTTAGAAGCCAATTCCATATCTGAATCATTTATTTTTTCTTTTTGGTATTCTTTTACTTCGGCACATCCGGTAAAAGCAATTAAAGTACATACCACTATTATTTTTTTCATTGTTAAGAAAGATTAATATTGTTTGAATGATAAATTTGGTTAAAATCGTCGATAATAATACAGCCAATATTCGGTAGTTGATTGATAAAATCCAATCCAATTTCAATTCCTAAAACCGTAACCGGTGTAGCAAGTGCATCAGCAATCTCGGCGTTTTCAGCTATAATTGTTACGCTTTTAATGCCCGAAACCGGAAAACCTGTTTTAGGATTTATGGTGTGCGAATATCTTTTACCGGCAATGACTACATATTTTTCATAATTACCCGAAGTTGCCACAGACGTGTTTGTAATTTTAAAAGATGAAAAAAGCGCTTCTTTTTTATTAGGGTCGGCAATGCCAATAGTCCAGGGCTCGCCATTTTCCTGAAATCCCCAAGTGGTTAAGTCGCCAGCAGCGTTTACAATACCACTTTTAATTCCTGCTTTTATGAGTACTTTTTTTGCTTGTTCTGCCGCATACCCTTTTCCAATTCCGCCAAAACCAATTCGCATTCCTTTTTGCTTTAAAAAAACGGTTTTATCAGCCGGATTCAGCAAAATGTTTTGGTAATTAATTAGTGATACCGCTTTTTTTGCATCATTTGCATTGGGCAGTTCCGTCATTTTTAAGTCGAAATTCCAAAAACGTTTATCAATTCCACCATAACTAATATCGAAAGCACCTTGGGTAATTTTTGAAATCGTTTGGCAACGGCTGATCAAATCAAATACCTCTTGCGGCACTTTTACCGGTTTTATGCCTGCATTTTCATTAATTTCGAAAGTAACACTCTCGTTAGAAAAAGTGGTGAGTAGTTTTTCAATACGCTGAATTTCACTTACAGCCAAATCTATTTGGTGGTGGGCCATTTTTTCGTCGTGACCAATCACCGAAATCTCAAATCGATTTCCCATCAACTTCAGATTCTTTTTGTAAAGCATTAATTCTTTAGGTTTTCAATAAATTTTGTAAGGGATTCTTTAGGATAGCCTTCCCATTTTTTTACAACATTACCATTTGCATCTAACAATAAAATCAAAGGAAATAATCCCTTAGGATTGTATTTTTCTGCCAATGCATTATTTTCATTTTCCACATCCTTTGCTAATTTATTTTTAGATTGTCTCGGAAAATCAGCATTGTAAAGTATCAGGTTTTTCGTGGCAAAAGCTTGAAATTCATCGGTGTTTACCATAAATTTTTTAAACTTTACACAAGGAGCACACCAATCAGAACCAGAGAAATAGAGCAATATTTCTTTATGTTCGGCTTTGGCTTTTTCTAATTTTTGATTGAAAACTATCGTTTGTGCCCATCCCAAATTAGAGATTAAGAATAATAGGGCAATTAGTTTTTTCATTTGTTGATATTTTTAGTAAAATAAACGAAAATTATGAAACGATATTGTAACAATTGTTACAAAAAATCATAGTTTGAATTTAATCTAATTTAAATAATTTGCTTTTGATAAAAATAGTGCCCTAAACAATTATCTGAAAAGCATCTCTTGGAGAACATTCATCGAAAAAATCTCAAGAGAATAAAATAAAAAATTGGTTTATTGTCGTTAAATGCAATTTAAGAAAGTGATACTGTATCGGGCAGTTTTGTTATTGAGCAATGCTAAATTTAATTCATTGCATTAATTCTGATACTCGCTTTAACAAGCGCTAATGCTTTTATTTTAGTAATCTCTACATCTTTATCCTGATGGTGTTTATTTTGGCTTACCAATCTCACACATCCCTGAATATCAGATTTTTGAATGTATTTTACAGTAATATATTCTTCCCCACTCATGTCAATTCCCAACAAATACATTTCACCCCAGAAAATTTCATTAGCTATATCTTGTATTTCCTTGTACAACACAATGTCACCACTTTTTAACAACGGATACATACTGTCGCCAGTAACATAAACAGCACCGTCACATTTGGGTAAATTTGGGATAGAAATATGGTCAATCGGGCTTTGAGATTTACTATCTTGAAAAAGCGGAACCAACCCTGCCACCGCTTCAATATCATACAAAGGAATTTGCTGACTTTCTATAAACCGATCCGTTTTCAATTGATATCGCTCGATCGACTTGTTTTCAGGAATATTATTATTTTCTACAAAAATAGGTCCTTTCCCGGTTAGCAACCAAACTGGATTTAAATCTGTATAGACCAATAGAATATTTTCCAATACTGTGGACCCTATACTTTTTCCTTCCTTTACGGCTTTGGAAATACTACCACGGCTTGCATTGATACTATTTTCAAACGCATAGTAGCTAATTCCTTTTTTCAAGATATACTCTCCTACTCTTTCTGATACCATATTTATTTCAATCAAATATTTAAGCAAATATAGAAAATATTCTTTAACTATTATATATCAAGGTATTTTATTCAGCTATTCGAAGAAATGGGTTAAGTAGATAATTCGTTATTACTTTAAGCAAATCCCTAAAAATGAGCAAAATAAATTTAAAATCAATGGTGATTATTAATATTCAGAAAACCAAGAGGTTAAAGATTTATTTGAAAATATTCTTATTATTGTTTGTTTTGTAAGATTATTATCTAATATATTTGCATCGTAAAGATTAATTTATCCGGAAAAAAAACATTTACATCTTTTAATAATTAAAAACATTTTAAAATTATGACTGCTTTAAAAAACACATTATTTCGCTTTCAAACAATGAGAGCTCCTCAATTACATGACTCGTTATCATCCCTTGGCTTCGTTAAATTCGACGAAAGTTTAAACGAATCAAATCACTTTATTAATGCGATCATCCAAAATCAAGGAGATTCAAACAAAGAATTTCTAAGAAATTTATCTTCGGCGTTTGAAGCAAATTCAATAAAATCAATTGAAGAAATACAATTATCTTTTTCTAACATCTATGATTTTTCAAAATGGCTTATTTCTAATCGTAGTACAATCTCTTTCGAGTTGGTTTCAGAAAAAATCTTACCAGCACCTTTAAAACCTGGACAGAAAAATCTTCTATGGGAAAATCTTTTTTATCAAATTATCACAAAAAAATCTTCTGCAATTCGTGATATGCTAATGTCGATTTTGGTAGCAGACAATTTTCTTACACGTTTAGCAGAATTAGACAAAGAAGATTTAGCTGTATTAAAATCTTTAGCGAGTGCAAAGGTGGTAATTCCGGAATATTTTGTAAAAAGCAAACTGAACACCAATGTGCCAGTAAAGCAATTGGCGCTAAACGACAAAACGCTCCGAAAAAAATTAGATGGTTTGGTGGCAGAAAAACAAATTACTGAGCTGCAATCAGCGGTTAGAGAGTTAAATTGTTTGAAAAAGCAGTACGACAAGCAAAACACTCTTGCCTACAACGATGCAAAAAACGATCACGCAAAAAAAGTGCACGACCTAAATAAAACTGCAAAAAAAACCCAACGTTTCTATATCGATAAAGATACTGGAATCGAGCGTGCACTTACAGATCAAGAATATGTTGAAATCCCGGATTTTGAATATAAACCAATTTCCGAAATGGATTTTTTGAAAAATTCAAATTTGATTTCCGCAAGAACGCGCGAGTTAATCTTAGAAATGCCAATCACTGATCCTTCTATCTCGGATACCATTTCGGATTTAGAAAATGAAATAGGTAATCAATCTGATTTTCTTGTTACAGTTTCCCCTCCGCAAAGCCAAACAATTATTAATGATGGGGGACTTTTATTGCCGGTAACACCAAATCCTCCTACAACTCATTTAGGAAATTTAGTGATGCTATCAGCCCAAAGTTTAACAGGAGCATCTGAAATCACATTGCTTTTCAACAATCTTCCGTTAGGTACTGATGTGGTTTCTGCGGAATATTCGGCACAATTTAATAGTTCAACAATAACTGGTAATTCTTTCACAGATTCTTGGGCAAACAATCATTTAACGGTGTCACTGTTCACTGAAAGTTTTAATTACGGAAACCTTACGGCCTTTACAATTTCAGGTCATCTGATATTAAGTGATTTCTCCAAAATTGAATTTGAAATTGATGCTACAGTATTTTCAGTTCGAACAATGGTTGGCTTTTTACAGAAAAGAGCAGAAGGAACGGGTATTTATACAAAATCTATGATGCCCTCTGCTGGAGAAATCCCCGAACCACAACCAGCCGAACCAGAAGACGTTTTGCAACCCACCTATGGAGTTACCAGATTAGGTATTACCGATTATCGAAAAGTAGAACAAGAAATTTGCTGTTACGTGCCTGGGGAAGTCTCGCATATCGAAAACATCATGGCTCGTGAATTCAAAGAAAAAACGGTTCGCAGATCTAGAAAAACTGAGGAAACCTTTTCTTCAACCAGCGAAATGGAACGTGAAAATTTAACCGATACCTCAACCACAGAACGTTTCGAAATGAACCAAGAAGCAAATTCTGTCATTAGTAAACAGATGCAAATGGCAGCTCAAGCAGGTATTCATTGGGGTGATAATAATTTTGGAGGAGATGCACATGCCAGTTTCGCACATAGTACGGCTTCCGAAAATTCTAATCATCAAGCCGTTACACATGCCAAAGAAATGACAGAGCGTGTTTTAGATCGTGTAGTCCAAAAAGTAAAAGAGGAACGCATTTCCAAAATCACTGAAGAATATTCTGAAGAAAACACGCATGGATTTGACAACAGAAAAGGAGAAGAACATGTTTCGGGTGTTTACCGGTGGGTGGATAAAATTTACAAAAACAAAGTCGTAAATTATGGAAAGCGACTGATGTACGAATTTATGATTCCCGAACCATCGGCATTTCACAACACTGTAGGTTTAAACCAGCAAAACACTTTGGCAACTACAATTGTAAAACCAATCGATCCACGAAAACAAACCGGATCGTTTCAATTAAAAGACCTGGCAATACTACAATCAGCACTTATTTGTATTGGGCCGGAATTTACAATGCCGAAATTGAAGCCTTTCCTGATACTGAAATTTCTGTAGGTGAATCTTTTAATATCGTAGGTAGCCCTCAAGGAGGAAAACTTGCAAATACAGAGTCGAACGCTGGCAATGGAAAGATAAAAATCCCGGAAGGTTATGCCGCATACAGTGCAAAAGGTAACTTTAGTGCAAGCAGTGATAATAATAATGCGGGAAATATTTTGTCCTTAGCAATTGGTAACAAACAAAGCGATTATCGAAGCCGTTTTTATCAACACTCAATGTCGCTTTCAGAAAATTTTGAAGAAGGTATTATTAACGAAGTTCCGGTATCGTTCACTTTAGGAAACCATGTGGCAGGAGACATCTCTGTTACGGTTAAATGCAGGCTGACAGAAAGTGCCAAACAAGCATGGAGAATCAAAGCTTTCAACACCATTATCAAGGCGTTTGAGTTAAAACAAAGAGAATTTGATGAAAAATTAGCGGTTGCAAAATCGGTTGTGGATGAGAAATCTAAAACCAATCCCGGCTTTTACCGACAAATTGAAAACATGGCATTGCGCAAAAACTGTATTGCTTATCTCATTGGTCACGACAAAATGGGACAAAACATGATTTCGGGATCTACCGTTCAAAACTTACAAATCTTGAACAATGCGCAGCTCGAAACTTATGCTGCCGAAGCACGATTTTTAGAGCAAGCCTTTGAATGGGAAATTATGAGTTATCACTTTTATCCGTTTTATTGGGCAAATAAAGAAAAATGGGAAAAACTTTACAACCCTAATGAATCAAATGACCCCATTTTCAGATCGTTTTTACAAAGTGGAATGGCACGTGTAATTCTTACGGTTCGCCCTGGTTTTGAAGAAGCGGTTAACTGGTATTTGACTACCGGAGAAGTTTGGAATGGCGGGCAAGTACCTACCATTAACGACCCATTATTTTTATCCATTGTTGAAGAACTTCGTGTCACTGAAGGAGAAGTGGATGAAACTTGGGAAACCCGCGTTCCTACCTCTTTAACCGTTATTCAGGCAGGAAGCTTAGGACTCAATGTGTTAGAGGCACTGCCTTGTGACAACAGTTGTGGCGACAATCTCCTTTTCAGCAGCGATGGAAAACCATTAACAGATGAAGACGGCGAAGTACTCAAAAACTTCAAAAAACAAGATGCTTTGCTTGGAGGTAGATCTTATATAAAATAACCAATCAGAGATTTTTAATGATGCCCCGCAACTTGCGGGGCATTTTTTCCAAACTTTTAATACAAATTTTATGAGAGCAATAGAATATGGACTGCTCCATTACAAGCAATATGCCTTCAAAAATGAACCTCATAACCTTTTTGTGTTCAATCACGAAATTGTGGACGAGGCAATTGCGCAAGAAGAGCCGTCCAGCCAAGAAAATCGCTACCACCAAGTAACATACAATGAACCTAATTTTAACCTGATAGAAAATGGTGAAACAATGGAACCATTAGAGGTAAATTACCTTTTTAATACACAAGTTACACAAGTGGAAGATCTGGGAACACAAAACGTGTATTACAATGGTCCTTTTTCAACACCAGCTCCCGTGGTTAAGATAAATGAAAATTATTTTGCCTTGTTGACTACTCAAGATGCCGATGATATTGGTTTTTCAGTACTGCATAATGAAGTTTCAATTGAAGTTACGAGTTTAAAAAAACCCAAACGTTCGTTATTAACCATATTAGACAGCGCATTTAAACAAAAAGAAATGGCGTTGGTTGTTTTTGTCAGCAGCGACGGAGCTTTGTTAGAAACAGCCTATCAGTCAATAGACGAGCTGTACCCTAACGAAATGGTAATGTTTGTAGAAACTAACGACAAAAACAATTTTTTTGGTTCAGTGGTACGAGTAAAAACAGGTGACAACATTACCGAATCTTCAGAGATTCCATACAAGTTGGTAGCTAAAGTGCTAAACCATTTTTTTAAAACCGATATTAGCATAGCAGCAATACAAGAAATTGTAAAAGAACACGTAGAAGAAAAATCGGGAATGCTCTATTTTGTAAAACGCCGGATTTGGTTATTTGGCAGCAAGATCATGAGCATTTCAACAGAATTCACCTACGGCATTGTAGGCAATATCGCAACAGAAATATCAGGTTGGTGTGATTCGCTTCATTTGTCCGACAAAAATTGGCAATACTATGATGATGAAGGTTTACCCATCAAAAAACCCGAACTTTTTCTGCCCATTTTGCCGGCCATTGCATTATTGCAAACCTCAGACAAAGAAAACGCACTGAGTTTAAAAAAAATAAACGCACCCGCATTGTTAATTATAGAAGAGCTCGAAAACAAAATAGAAAATTCCCGCAAAAACCTTGGTAAAATAAAATGGATGCGAAACCTCTTGGATCCCATTTTACCACTGCTTACCAAAGTAAAAGATTTTCTAAAAAGCGACCTCCCGGAACTTTCAAAGTTAGCACAAGATGTTCTTGTAATGTACAATGCCTTCATTGTAGGGCTCATCAACAGCTTGGTAGATGCTGTGAAAGGATTTTTTGACCTCATCGCCCTAATGTGTGAAGCCTTAGAAAATCTTAGTAGTAAAGCCCTAAATGTGGCAAACAACCTATCCAGTTATTTCAGCCTGTTTCTGGAAACGTTGGAAAACATGGGAGAAATGCTAACCAACCTTACAAGCAAGGAAAATATAAAAGCACTACTTGTTTTTTTCCTAAAATGTACTACCTTGGTACTGGCGTTGCCTTTTCGTATTTTTGAAGGAATTACAAACAGCAAAATGCCTAATAACGACGCCTTGGCGTATTATTTGGGGTACACCGTAGGGTTTGTCGTGCAGCTCATCATAGAAACAATCCTTACAGGAGGGACAAAAGCAGTTGCCAGCGCGTTCTCAAAAATTGGACAGTCGTTTCAAGAAGTTGTAAGCGGTGCCAAAAAACTAATGCCGAAAGCAATTGGCAAAGCACCTTCAATCGAAACACTACTTAGCTTTTTCTCATACCTCAGAGAAAAATCTAAAAACCTAAAATTTTTTTTAGAAGAACTTTGGGAGATAATTCAAGGGTGGTTTAAGAAAGGGAAAATCGACGAAGTTGAGGGATTAAGAAAATTGGCTTACGATGATTTTGTTAGGACAATTTCTAAAGCTAATATAGATGAAATAATACAGCATCTCTTTGAAGGCGATTTTGGAATTACAAGAAGAGGAAGAAGGAAGTTTTTCTCTGCCAAAGGAATGCACAGTATGTTTGGTGTGAACAAAAAACTAATTCGTATAATTGAAGATACAGAAATTCCGCCTAAACTTCATCATGGTCCTGATACGTTTTTCAAAGCCAAGCCCCAACTAAAGTACAAGAACGGACAGTGGATTGATAAAATGGATAACGGTGGCTACAGTTCTTTCTTTCCGAGCAGCTGGACAAAAGATAGAATTATGGAAGAAATTGCTTTTGCTTGGAAGAATAGAAACTTAATTGATGAAGTTAAAGGACTCTATAGAGGATTCACAAGTACAGGTCAAGAACTAATTATATGTATTAAAAACGGAGAAATAAAAACAGTTTTTCCCAAATTAGATTAATAAAAAAATAATATTATGTTAAAGTATAAATTTGAAATAATCAAAAATAGTAAAGGAAGTAATTATAGAAATATATCAGTTGAAAAGCCATATATTTTAGTCGGGCAAATAGGTGACGGAAATTTCGATCAATCTCCCCAAAATATTCAGATGAATATAGACGCATTAATAGCCGTGCAAAAAGGCGAAAAAGAAGAGCATATCATTGCTAATGAATCGGGGTTTTTGGCTATTGCTGGTTTAGAAGACAAAGAACAAGAAATAGAAGAAGGGGTTTACATTTATGACCAATTTGGTGATGATTCTGAAAATCCTCTTTATATAGTCCCTATTGAGGACATTATAAAACTTCTCCAAGATTTTAAAAAATTTGTAGAAGATAACAATTAAAATAGACTGATAAATAAAAGCTACTTTCGGGTAGCTTTTTTTCATAATCGACACACTGCTTGGCTTTTTCTCCTACATCAGAGAAAAATCTAAAAACCTAAAAACATTTTTAGACGAACTTTGGGAGATAATTGAAGGGTGGTTTAAGAAAGGGAAAGCGGATGAGGTTTTTGACGGTGTTACACTAATAAAATTAGAATTAGAAGCAATAGACAATGCTATTGACGAGCTTGGAATTAAAATTAATGTTCCTAAAAACACTTTGTCAACAGATGCAAGTGTTGTAAAATTGAATGACATATTAACTAATCTCAAAAACATTAAAGGCAGTAAGAAATTCAATCCAAGTAAAAAAGCACTAAAAGAGATAGGAGTAGAACTGCCCATTTCAAAAAATGGAAAAGGTCTTAGTGTTGATTTTGCTAATACCAAGTATCTTTATCCTGCAAAAGGAAAGCAGAAGAATATTGTGAGAATTAAATTGACAGGAGATGATAATTTGGACATCAAATTAGCCAATAAATTAGCCGGATTTATTAAAAGACCACTAAAATATACTTGGCATCATTTAGATGACTATGATCCAGTAACGAATACTTGCACAATGCAATTAGTTGAAACAATAATACATATAAAGTGTAATCCTCATATAGGAGCTGTAAAAATGATAGAAGAATTTTTTAATTTTAAGTATTTAACAAGATAAAATATGAAAACTACAAAAATAAACAATTCAGAAATAGCAATTGACTCGGAAGACATTCAAAGTTTTGAAAATGAATACGATATATTGATTCCAAACAATCTTAAACAACTATACTTAAAGTATAATGGAGGAGAAATGGAATTTTTAGATTCAAGAACATACGATTTTGCTAGCATAAAGCATGGAGAGTTAACAATTGAGGGTTTGCTAAACGATTTAAAGGTTCATGAAAATATTATTCCCCAAAATTATGTTCCATTTGCTATTACTGGAGTTGGTCATATTATTACAATAAATATTGATGATTCTAAGATTTATCTTTTCAGATATGATGAATTAGAGCCAGATTTAATATCAAATTCATTAGAAGAATTTTTAGAAATAGAATCTATCGACGATTTGTAAATTAAACTATTTTAATAATTTGGTCAAAAATACTTTTAGGAAGAAGCCATTTCATTTTTTATATGAAACGGCTTCTTGTTTTAAGTAATACTTAAGCCGCCAAACCAGATAGGGCAGATTTGCAATCCGTGCTTTTGTACAATTAAAAACAAAGCAGTAGCACAACGTATTATTGCTTTTTTAGTATTTTCGACAATTGATTTTGGTATAGCCACGGATTGCAAACCTGCGACAACCGAGAGACAAAAGCAGTTGCCAGCGCGTTCTCAAAAATTGGACAGTCGTTTCAAGAAGTTGTAAGCGGTGCCAAAAAAATAGTACCAAAAGTAATAGGCAAAGCACCCTCCATTGAAACTCTGCTTAGTTTTTTCTCCTACCTCAGAGAAAAATCTAAAAACCTAAAAACATTTTTAGACGAACTTTGGGAGATAATTCAAGGGTGGTTTAAGAAAGGGAAAGCGGATGGGCTATTAGAAACGATAATAAAGCTAAGCGATGAAGCTGAAATTATTTTAAAAAAATATGCAGATAATGCCGTGGCTGGATATAATAAATTGGAAAGACCGTCAGTTGTTTCTATTTTAGAAGGAAATGGAAAACATATATTGGCATATTCAAACAAGGCAAAATTAGTAGCCAATGAAATACCTAAAGGATTCCATCCTTTAGTAAAAAAATGGCTAACCGAAATTGCTGATACATCAATTAAATCAAGAAGAACGCACGGTAAATGTGCTGAGCCTGCTACAATTTCAAAATGGCTATGGGAAATAGACCCAAAAGGTAAAATGAAAATAGAGCATGCAAGAAAAGAATTTGAAGGCGTGGTGAGTAAAGCGATAAAAATTGAAAGTAAAAAAGTAAAACCTTTTGAACACGCAACGCACAAGCTAGCTTGTGAGTCTTGCAATCCCTTATTAAAATATTTTAACATTAATGAAGTACATTAAAATATGAAAACTATAAAATTTATTGAAAAAGTTCAAAACCAGTTTAGAAAGGCGGGCTGGAATGAAAACAGAAATATTAAAGAGAAATACGAAAATTCAAATATTTTAAAATTTAAAGAGTTTCCACAATTTTTAAAGGAGTTTCTATATGAATATGGAGATTTAACCGTGTCGGATGCTAAATCCTATCAATCTGAAGTAGTGAACAAACTAAAAATCGGGGTAGAATATGCAGGCTACGAAGATTTAGAAGATTACGATGATGATATAAGTATTATAGGTAAAATGTTATTCCCGTTCGCCTTTTATGACCCAGACTGTTATATGATTGCTTGTGACGAAGATGGAAAAGTATATATGTTAGGCGATTACACTTTCAGAATCTCTGACAATTTCATTGAAGGAATAGAAATATTAGTTACTGATGACATTTCTAAAGACTATTATCAATTAGATGAAGATACTGGGGAATGGGTAAAAAATAGACGATGGAATGATTAATAAAAAAGCTACTTTTAGACTGCACCCAAAAGTTTAGACAAATTTACAATTAAATTTGATAATGGTGAGCTCGATATTTTATCGGGCTCATTTTGTTTAAATTCGACTTTATTCTATCGTTGTTATAATAGGTTATGTAGTT
>NZ_JAABLM010000023.1 GCF_009915155.1 Flavobacterium ichthyis
AAGTTTGTCTTCATAGGTAAATTTACCATATTTTTTTAACCATTTTGATATACAACTATGCCCAAGAATATTGTAGCGTCTTTGAAGTTCTGCCTTGGTGAATAAACCCCTTTCATATTCACTCACATCTTGAAGTTTAAATGCTTCGCTATAATTTTGTGGAGGATTTGCAATTTTTAAAATTTTCTTTTTTGTCGACATATTTACTAAAATTTAGTCCACTTTTTTCAGGACAAGACAATTTAAAAAACCTATCTTTACGTTTCCACAAATTAATTTTTATGAAAAAAAATATTTTCATTCTCCTGACGATAAGTAATTTGTTATCGATGAATGCGCAAGACTCACAAAATATGAATCCATTTTTTAAGCCCTATGAAACGCCGTTTGAAGTGCCACCGTTTCATCTCATTAAAAACGAACATTTTCTACCAGCAATTAAGAAAGGAATTGAGCAACAACAACGCGAAATTGAAGCAATCGCATCAAATACCGCTTATCCATCTTTTATTAACACTATTGAAGCGCTCGAAAATTCCGGCGAATTGCTGTCGAACGTAAATCAGGTTTTTGGAAACCTAAATAGTGCCAATACCAACGACGAAATTCAGAAAATTGCACGGGAAACTTCGCCGATGCTTTCTGCTAATAACGATAATATTTATTTAAACGATAAACTATTTGACAGAGTCAAAACAATTTGGGATGAAAAATCTACATTGTCTTTAACACCAGAGCAAGATAAATTACTTGAAAAAACTTACAAAAGATTTGTTCGTAGTGGTGCTAACTTGTCAACTTCGGATAAAGCGAAATTGAGAAAATTAAACGCCGAAATTTCTCTTTTGCAATTAAATTATGGGCAAAATATTTTGGCGGAGACCAATAATTACCAATTGGTGATTGCAGATAAAAGAGATTTGGCTGGCTTGCCACAAGAATTAATTACGGCTGCTGCCGAAGAAGCAACGGCAAAAAAATTATCAGGGAAATGGGTTTTTACCCTTGCTAATTCTAGCGTGATGCCATTTTTGCAATATAGCGCTAACAGAAAATTGCGCGAGCAAATCTGGAATGCATACCAATCTAGGTCTAATCAAAATAACGAATTTGATAATAAAGAAAACGCTGTAAAACTCGCAAACCTTCGTGGTGAACGAGCGAGGTTGATTGGGTATGATTCTCACGCAGCTTTTGGTCTGGAAGAATCAATGGCAAAAAATCCTGAGAACGTGAATAAATTATTGACAGATTTGTGGGAACCAGCTTTGGAAAAAGCAAAAATTGAAGTGGCAGATATCCAAAAAATGATGAGTGCCGATGGCGTGAAAGATAACGTAAAACCTTATGATTGGCGTTATTATACGGAAAAAATTCGCAAGCAACGTTTTGATTTAGATGAACAGGAGCTCAAGCCATATTTTAGTTTAGATAATGTTCGGGAAGGTGTTTTTATGGTAACCGAAAAATTATATGGATTAAAATTCAAGCAATTACAAGACGTTCCAAAATACCATGACGAAGTTTCGGTTTGGGAAGTAACTGAAGCTGATGGAAAACACGTGGGTGTTTTATACATGGATTTTTTTCCTAGAGCTTCCAAAAGAGGTGGCGCTTGGATGACTTCTTATCGAACCCAAAAAATGGTAGAAAAAGAGAGAAAAGCACCGGTGATTTCCATAGTGTGTAATTTTTCTAAGCCAACCGGAAACGCACCTGCACTTTTAACTTTTGACGAAGTCACCACATTTTTCCACGAATTTGGTCATGCACTTCATGGGTTACTCTCCAATGTAACTTATAAAAGTCTAGCGGGAACAAGCGTTTCGAGAGATTTTGTCGAATTGCCTTCCCAAATTATGGAAAATTGGGCTGCAGAACCTGAAGTATTGAAAATGTATGCCAAGCATTATCAAACCGGGAAAATAATTCCAGACGAATTGATTAAAAAAATGCAAAATGCTGGTACGTTTGACCAAGGTTTTGCCACTGTAGAATATTTAGCAGCGTCATTTCTAGACATGGATTATCATTCTCAGAAGAAGCCGATAACAATTGATGCGAATACATTTGAAAAAAATTCAATGCAAAAGATTGGCTTGATTGACGCAATTATTCCTAGATACAGAAGTACTTATTTTCAGCATATTTTTTCGGGTGGGTATTCTGCGGGATATTACAGTTATATTTGGTCAGGAGTATTGGATACTGATGCCTTTGAAGCATTCAAAACTACCGATCTTTTTAGCCAAGAAAACGCTAAAATGTTCCGTGAAAATATTTTGGAAAAAGGCGGAACCGAAGATCCAATGGTTTTATATAAAAAATTCCGTGGTCAAGAGCCTAGTGTAGAGCCACTTTTGCGTAAGCGAGGTTTGGATCAAAAACCTGAAAATTTAAAGAAAATAAAAGGTTAAAAAAAAGAAATCCTTCAGTTGTCGCTGAAGGATTTTTTACTTTAACTGGAAACATTTTTGGGATTATAACCCATATATGGAACTTCTTTTTCAATGAAAAGAACGCCAAAATCTTCTAGTTCCTCCAAAATGGGTTGATAGACCTCCTTTGTAATAGGAAGTTGGACTCCTGGGGTTTTGATGTCGCCATTTAGTATTTTTAGTGCCGCAATTGCCACAGGTAAACCTACAGTTTTTGCCATTGCAGTGTATGTTTGATCATCGCCTAGGCAAACCATTTTAGAATCGATTTGTTTTTGTTCACCATTAAGAATGTAGCCAAATTTATGATACATTACAATCATATCTTTGTCATTTGGTGCTAATGTCCAGCTGTCAGAAAGTATTTTTTCGAGGATTTGAGCGGGCGTTGCATTTTTTAGTCCAACAATTTTATTTCTGTTAAATAAATCGAGTTCCAAAAGTTTGTCCCACATGATATCATCCTGATCAATTTTGAGGCTCAAACGAAGTTTAATTTCTACCGAATCGGTTGGATGATACGGTAAGAAGGAATTTACAAATTCGCGATAGGTCATTGTTTCCGAATTTTCCATCACGTAGCTGTCGTCGGTCATTCCGAGGGTGACAAACATATTCCAAGCTTTGGAAAAACCCACTCGACGAATCGTACCACGATATAATGTTAAGACATCATCTAGTCCATAAACGCTGCGGTATTTCAAAGAATCACGATTTGCATAACCTTCAAAACGACCATAACCTTCAACCTCTAAAAATTCCGTCCTACGAAATAATTTATTATAGGGAATGTACTTGTATTTGCCTTCTTGAATAAATTTAGCAGCACCACCTTGTCCTGCAATTACAACATTTCTCGGGTTCCAGGTGAATTTATAGTTCCATAAGTTATTATCGGATTCGGGAGCTACTAAACCACCGCAGAAAGATTCGAATAAAATTATTTTTCCGCCTTCGGCACGAATTTCATCAATTACTTTCATGGCACTCATGTGGTCAATTCCAGGATCGAGACCAATTTCGTTCATGAAAACCAAATTATTTTCTTTGGCTTCGGCATCCAGATTTTGCATTTCATTGCTAATGTAAGAGGCGGTAACCATGTGTTTTTTATACGAAATGCAATCTTTTGCTACTTCGATATGCATAGAAGCAGGAAGCATGGAGATGACAATATCAGCTTTAGAAATTTCTTCTTTTCGTTGTTCCGGATTGTAAATATCGAAAGAAATCGCACGAGCATTTTGGTGGTTGGCAGCTTTTTTTTGAGCGAGTTCGAATGAAAGATCAGCAATTGTGATGAAAAGATTTTCAGGAACAGATTTGTTTAATAAATATTGAATTAGGGAAGATGCAGATCTTCCGGCTCCAATAATGAGTATGTTTCTCATAGAAAGGGAAATTGTTGAAAAATAAACACAAACATAGGCATTTGTTATGTTTTTTCAAACTAATTCGCGCTTACATTGGAAATTTAACAGTATTAAATACTAACTTTGAACAGATATTTTTTTTGATTAATATGGAAAAGAAAATTCAGGCAACAGCTTTATTATTCGGTTTTTTGGCAATTGTATTTGGAGCATTTGGAGCACATGCTTTGAAAGCCTACTTAAGTTCGGATCAATTAATTTCCTTTGAAACTGGAGTGAGGTATCAAATGTACCATGCATTTTTTTTGCTATTTGTAAGTCGCGCAGAAATTTTGGCGAAAGCCAAAAAAGTAATTTTTTATCTCACCGTTATAGGAGTGATACTTTTTTCGTTTTCAATTTATCTTTTGGCCACAAAAGCGGTAACTGGGATAGATTTTAGATGCATTGGATTTATCACGCCAATTGGAGGATTCTTAATGATACTCGCTTGGTTGCTGTTATTTTTGAACATAATAAAAAAGAAAGGATAATTTTTTGCCAAATTGAATAACATACAATTTTAATTTCTACTTTTGCACTGTTAATTAAACACAACTAATTTATAATTTTTATGGACAATTACGCCCAATTTACGAAATCGATTTCGTTGGAAAAGTACGGTATCAAAAATGTTGATGAAGTGGTTTACAATCCATCTTACGATTTACTTTACAATGAAGAACTAAATGCCAATCTCGAAGGGTTTGAAAAAGGACAAGTTTCAGAACTTGGAGCAGTAAACGTGATGACAGGAGATTTTACCGGAAGATCTCCTAAAGACAAGTATATTGTTGAAGATGCGCAAACCAAAGATACTATTTGGTGGACTTCGCCCAAAGCAGTAAACGACAACAAACCGATTTCTACCGAAACTTGGGACGCTTTAAAAGAAACTACCGTAAACCAACTTTCGGGCAAAAGACTTTTTGTGGTAGATGCTTTTTGTGGCGCTAATGAAGGTACTCGCTTAAAAGTGAGATTTATTATGGAAGTGGCTTGGCAAGCGCATTTTGTAAAAAATATGTTCATTCGTCCAACAGAAGAAGAGCTGGAAAATTTCGGCGAGCCGGATTTTGTGGTGATGAACGCTTCTAAAACGGAATTTAAAGATTTTAAAGCACACGGATTAAATTCGGAAGTTTATATCGCTTTTAATTTAACCGAAAAAATGCAAATTATTGGTGGTACTTGGTATGGTGGTGAAATGAAAAAAGGAATGTTCTCGATGATGAATTATTACTTACCACTTCAAGGAATTGCTTCCATGCATTGCTCTGCAAATAAAGGAAAAGACGGCGATGTTGCGGTGTTTTTTGGACTTTCGGGTACTGGAAAAACCACGCTTTCAACAGATCCGAAACGCGAATTAATTGGGGATGACGAACACGGATGGGATGACGAAGGTGTTTTTAATTTTGAAGGGGGATGTTATGCCAAAACGATTGATTTGAGTAAAGAAAACGAACCGGATATTTTTAACGCAATTCGAAAAGATGCACTTTTAGAAAATGTAACATTAGATGCTGACGGGAAAATTGATTTCCACGATGGTTCTATTACTCAAAATACCCGTGTTTCTTACCCAATTTATCACATAGATAATATTGTAAAACCGATTTCAAAAGCAGGTCATGCTACCAAAGTCATTTTCTTAACGGCAGATGCTTTTGGGGTAATGCCACCTGTTGCAAAATTAACACCGGAACAAACAAAATACCATTTTCTTTCTGGATTTACGGCAAAATTAGCCGGAACCGAAAGAGGCGTAACCGAACCACAACCGACGTTTTCAGCTTGTTTCGGGAAAGCATTTTTATCACTTCACCCTACAAAATACGGAGAAGAATTAGTGAAAAAAATGGAGCAAAATAATGCGACTGCTTACTTGGTAAACACCGGATGGAATGGTACCGGAAAAAGAATTTCGATAAAAAATACCAGAGCCATTATCGATGCGATTTTAGATGGTTCTTTAGAAAATGCTGAAATGACAACTTTACCAATTTTTAATTTAGAAATTCCAACGGCTTTGGCAGGAGTAGAATCAAACATTCTGGATCCGAGAAAAACGTATGAAAACGAAATTGAATGGCAAACCAAAGCAAAAGATTTAGGAAAGCTTTTCGTGGCGAACTTCGAGCAATATGCGACCAACGAAGAAGGTAAAAACCTCAGAAAAGCTGGTCCGCAAGTAGTATAAAAAATTAATTTCCCCGAAGAAATTTGCCAATTGGCGGATTAAAAAAAAACCGTTCTGTGAACGGTTTTTGGTTTTTATAAAGTATGTTTATTTACCCTTCTCTTCCTTGTTCGCTTTCGCAATATATTTGTCCAAAGCCATCGTCATCGAAGGAGTTTCAGGAGCTGGAGCCATGATGTCCACACGAAGTCCGTGGTCTAAAGCTTCTTTTTGCGTGGTACTTCCAAAAACCGCAATTCGGGTATTGTTTTGTTGAAAATCAGGGAAATTCATAAACAAAGATTTAATTCCCGTAGGGCTAAAAAATGCCAAAACGTCGTAATAAACATCGGCCAAATCGCTCAAATCGCTCATCACCGTTTTATAAAAAGTAGCTTGTTTCCAATCTACCTTTAAGCTGTTCAACGTTTGCGGAGCATCAGCATTCAACTGGTCTGAAGCTGGAAGCAAAAATTTCTCGTCTTTATATTTTTTAATCAAAGGCGATAAATCTGCAAAATCCTTTTGTCCCACGTAAATCTTACGTTTTCTATACACCACATATTTTTGCAAATAAAAAGCCACCGCTTCAGATTGGCAAAAATATTTCAAATCTTCAGGGATTTTATAACGCATTTCCTCGGCAACTCTAAAGAAATGATCAATCGAGTTTTTGCTGGTTAAAATAATCGCGGTAAAATTGTTTAAATCAATTTTCTGAGCCCGAACTTCTTTTGCCCCAACGCCTTCAACATGTATAAACGGCCTGAAATCAATTTTGACTTTATGTTTTTGCTGAAGCTCAAAATAAGGAGAATTTTCCACTTTAGGCTCTGGTTGCGACACCAAAATTGTTTTCACTTTCATACTTAACTGTTACTTGTTTGCTACCTGTTTGTAAACCAATAATAGATGAAATAATAAGGGGCTATTTCAAGAGCGCAAAGATACAAAATAAAATAAAACAACTTGCCTAAGATTAAATTTTGATAATTCTTCAAAGAAACCAAGTATGTCGCTACATTTATTAGTAAAATTACACTAATTACTATGTAAACCAATAAATCCGGAATATTATCGTGGTAAAACAGCACCACATTAATCGGCAATAAAAGCATGCCAACGTAAGTTCTGTAGCTAACTTTTTGTAAATTAAACTGTTCCGTAAATTCTTCTACATTAAAAGCTGTCGCTATAATTTTTTCAATCAAATATTTCGACAACACAAAAACCGACAAAAGAGTAAAAATTCTTACAAAAACAATCCAATCCAACTTTGAAACCACACCCAAATACGACAGCGAAATTTGAATAAAAAACGAAAACGAAACCGCCTGAACCACAAACAGCATAATCGTAAACCAACTCACCACATTTCCGCTATCCCGATAAATTTTAATGTATTTATCGCTAAAAGCCAACTTCGAAAAATCGCTAAAACGCGGCTCAAAAATTCCTCTCGCTGCAGCAATTAACAAAAAACTTCCCACAAATAAAACCGTAGCCCAATCCTGGCTTTCCAAAAAACGCGGTTCTAAGAAAAAATCTTTCATTTGGCAAAATTACATAAAAAACAGTCCATTTATTAAAATTTTTTGGGCTGCAAAACAACCCCATGCTAAAAATTATTATCATTTTATTAGGAAACAAAAACCCTAAAAAACGTACTTTTGCCACCGTAATTGAAACAAACTATGAAAACCGGGCTGGTTATAATCCCCACTTATAACGAAATTGAGAACATCGAAAGCATCGTGACCGCGGTATTTTCGCTCAATCAGCCGTTTCACATTCTCATCGTTGATGACAATTCGCCAGACAAAACCGGCGAAAAAGTAATCGAACTCCAACAAAAATTCCCCAACCTTTTTCTCGAAGTTCGCCAAAAAAAATCCGGATTAGGAACCGCCTACGTTCACGGATTCAAATGGGGTTTAGCCCGCAATTATGACTACCTCTTCGAGATGGATGCTGATTTTTCCCACAATCCGCAAGACCTCCCCAAACTTTTTGACGCTTGCCATTTTGGCAATGCTGATGTAGCCATTGGTTCGCGCTACGTAACAGGTGTAAACGTGGTAAACTGGCCCTTGAGCCGTGTTTTACTGTCGTATTTCGCCTCAGTTTACGTTCGTTTAATCACGGGAATGGAAATCCAAGATACAACCGCCGGATTCGTTTGCTACAAAAAAAATGTGCTCGAAAATATCAACCTCGACAAAATTAAATTTATCGGATACGCTTTTCAAATCGAAATGAAATACCGTGCTTTTGCCAAAAAATTTAAAATTGCCGAAGTTCCCATTATTTTTACCGACAGAACAAAAGGACAATCCAAAATGAGCAATTCTATTATTAAAGAAGCGATTTTTGGAGTGGTTGTGTTGAGAATAAAAAAAATATTTAATACCTTGTAATACAGATTTTTAACGTACCGCCATAAAAAATGAAAAGTGTTTTAATTAAAAATGCCAAAATTGTCAACGAAGGAACAATTTTCGAAGGAGATGTCTTAATCGAAAATGAATACATCGTGGAAATTGCCGAAACTATAAGTGCCAAATCGTCTTCAACAAAAATTATCAATGCCGAAGGAAATTATTTAATTCCAGGCGCCATAGACGATCAAGTTCATTTTCGCGAACCCGGACTCACACACAAAGGTGATCTTTATACAGAATCTCGTGCCGCCGTTGCCGGAGGAATTACTTCTTTCATCGAAATGCCAAATACCAATCCGCAAACTACAACCATTGAATTGCTGGAGGAAAAATTTGCGTTAGCAAAAGAAAAATCCATTGCCAATTACTCGTTTATGTTTGGCGGAACGAACGATAATCTCGACGAAATTTTAAAGGTAAATCCTAAAACCGTTGCTGGACTCAAATTATTTTTAGGTTCATCCACCGGAAATATGTTGGTTGACAACGAAAGTGTTTTGGAAAAAATATTTTCGAGTACACCTTTGCTGATTTCTGTTCATTGCGAAGATGAGCAAACCATCAAAGAAAATTTGGCAAAATACAAAGAACAATACGGCGATGACATTCCGGTGAAGTTTCACCATTTAATTCGCAGTGAAGAGGCTTGTTACATTTCTTCGTCAAGAGCAATTGAATTGGCTAAAAAAACTGGAGCGAGATTACACGTTTTTCATCTTTCAACAGCCAAAGAAATGTCGCTTTTCACCAATAAAATTCCGTTGGAAGAAAAGAAAATTACGGCAGAAGTTTGCATTCACCACCTTTGGTTTACCAATGAAGATTATGACAAAAAAGGCAGTTTGATCAAATGGAATCCAGCAGTAAAAACCCAAGCCGATAAAGACGCACTTTGGGAAGCATTACTTGACGGCAGAATTGACGTCATTGCCACAGATCACGCACCACATACTTTGGAGGAGAAAAAAAATCCTTATACTTCAGCTCCTTCGGGAGGGCCTTTGGTACAACATGCGGTTGTTGCCATGTTTGAAGCGTATCATCAAGGGAAAATTTCCATCGAAAAAATCGTAGAAAAAATGGCACACAATCCGGCAAAATTATTTCAGATTGAAAAACGCGGTTTCATTAAAGAAGGTTATTTCGCCGATTTAGTGATTGTCAATGCCGGTTTGCCTTGGAGCGTGAAAAAAGAAAATATTTTATACAAATGTGGTTGGTCGCCGTTTGAGAATTTTACGTTTAAATCAAGAATTACGCATACTTTTGTTAATGGTGAATTGGTTTACAACAATTTTAAAGTAAAAGATATTCCTGCTGGTAAACGCTTGGAATTCAACCGATAAAAATTTTTCAATCATGAAAAAAATATTGTTGAGTATTATGGTTTTGTTCATTATTTCTTGCAAAAAAGAAGCCGTGCCAAAACCTGACAATCTAATCGAAATGGAGCAAATGGAGAAAATTTTGTACGATCTTTCTCTGTTGCAAGCCTTGCGAAGTACCTCAAAACCCGAGTTGGACTCTGCCGGAATTGACCCAAAAACTTACGTGTATCAAAAATATAAAATTGATAGCTTGCAGTTTGCAAATAGTAACGCTTATTATGCTGCGAAAGATTTAAAAAAATATGAACGGATGTATAAACGAGTTAACGAAAAATTACAAGCTGAAAAAAAGGTGGTAGATTCATTAGCGAAAAACAATCCTGTGAAACCATTGCAAGCAACACCGCAAACCAACAATTAAGAGAGAATTTTCTCTCTTTTTTTATTTCAAAAAAATGAATACAATTTTCAGAAAAGCACAACTTAACGATCTATTACCCATTTGGAAAATTTTACAAGACGGTATTTTGCGAAGAAAAGCTGATGGAAGTCAACAATGGCAAGATGGTTACCCAAATGTTTCCGTTGTAGAAAATGATATTGAAAATGGATACGGTTTCGTTTTAGAAATCGACGGAAAAATTGCGGGTTATTGTGCTATTTTAATCAATGACGAACCCGTTTATCAAGCCATTGAGGGCAAATGGTTGTCCGAAGGAAATTTTGTGGTATATCATCGAGTGGCGGTTTCCGAAGATTTTTTAGGACAAGGCATTGCTAAAAAAATGTTGCAAGAAATTGAAACTTTTGCGTTGCAACACAACATTTACAGTTTAAAAGCCGACACGAATTATGACAATCCAGCCATGATGGGTTTGTTTGAAAGATTAGGTTATCAATATTGTGGTGAAGTTTATTTTAGAGGAAGCGCCCGAAGGGCTTACGAGAAAGTGTTGCAATAATTACTTTTTGTTCAAAGTTTTTGTGACTTTTTTTAAATAATCTTGAATTGGGGTAAACGTAAAATTTAATGTTTTTACAATTTTTTCATTGCTAAATAAGTCCTGAGTGTGAAGCGATTTCGCCGTGGCACGAGACAATTTTCTTTTGGTACCAAAAACATTTGCCAAAAACCAATCTAATCGCCAAGCTACGGAAAGTATCTTGGGACTTGCGTTGTGTTTCGGGCGTTTTTTTTGCAAAACATCAGCTATGGTGTTAGCTATTTTTCGAACTTCAATATTTTCTGCAATGACAACAAAACGCTCTTTTTCGATTTCGGAGTGCATCAATTGAACGATGATTTTTACTACATCATCAACCGCCACAAACCCAGATTTTCCACTGGTATAAAAAGACAAACCATCTTTTACCCGATGAAAAATTTCGCTGCTTCCGTTTTCCCAAAAAACCGGACCTAAAATCACACCCGGATTCACAATCACAGTTTTTAAACCTTCTTCTTGCGTTCTCCAAACTTCCATTTCGGCACCATGTTTTGAAATGGCGTAATCGCTGTGAGGCTTTTCCGGATTCCATTCAGTGGTTTCGTCAATGAATTTTTCGTGTGGTTGTAAATCGCCCAAAGCCGCAATGGAACTGACGTAGCATAATTTTTTTACGCCAAAATCTAAACAACAGTTGGCAACATTTGCAGTTCCTTCAATATTGGTTTTGCGTAGTTTTTCTTCGTCTTTTGGGTCGAAAGAAATAAATGCCGCACAATGATAAACGTACTCGATTCCTTCGAAAGCCTTTTCTAATTCCGGGATATTAAGGATGTTGGCTTTTGCCCAATTGATTTTTTCAAAAAGATCCAACCGATTTTTATAGGCAAAAAGTTGCTTGGTTTTGGCAATATTTTTTTCGGTATTAAAAAGTGCACGAACCATTTGCCCGTTTTCGAGCAAATGTAACAGTAGGTGAGAACCAACTAATCCGGTAGCGCCAGTGATGAGAATCATATTGCAAAAATAGGAATTTAAGATTTCAGATATGATTTAGGATTGAAGATTTAGGATTGAAAGATTTAAAATTTATTTTGTTCAAATTTTTTTTAACCGCAATCCCGAAGCTTCGGGACGCAAGGTTTCTCGCGAAGGCGCGAAGTCGGAAAGGCTTGGGACTTGGAGTTTCTTTATTTGAATTTGTTTTTGCCATAGATTAAAGGATTTCTTTAATTTTTTTCTCTTGTAATTTGGGAATTCTGAATTGAGTTTTTTTGTGAACCTTTGCAAGAATTCTCTTTGTTTTTTCCCAAATCCCCGATTGACAGCAGTAACATGTCCCGACGCTTCGGGAGCTGAAAGTGCGGGAATGATTCGCTTCTGATAAAATTTATAATTTCAGATTTTGCTTTGGGTTGTTTGAATTTGGCATTTCTGTATTGGAATTTTTTTTATTAAAGCTATCTTTGTGCAAATTATTTTAAGATGAAAAATTTAGTAGAAGAATTAAAATGGCGTGGCTTGTTTCACGATGCGATGCCGGGAACTGAGGAACAATTGTTGAAAGAATCGACTGCAGCTTATATTGGGTTTGATCCAACTGCGGATTCTTTGCATATTGGGAGTTTGGTGCAAATTATTTTGCTGGTTCATCTGAAAAATTTTGGGCACAAACCAATCGCTTTGGTAGGTGGTGCAACGGGAATGATTGGCGATCCTTCGGGGAAATCTGAGGATAGAAATTTACTTACCGAAGAAATTTTGGCTAAAAATGTAGCCGGTTTAAAACGTGTTTTGTCACGATTTTTAGATTTTGACGCTACCGGTGAGAATGCTCCTGAAATGGTAAATAATTATGACTGGATGAAGGAATTTTCTTTCATAGATTTTGCTCGTGAAGTGGGAAAACGCATCACCGTAAATTATATGATGGCGAAGGATTCGGTGAAAAAACGTTTTAGCGGAGAGGGCGAAGGCATGTCGTTTACAGAGTTTACGTACCAATTGATTCAGGGTTATGATTTTTACCATTTGTACAAAAATAAAAATGTTTTGTTGCAAATGGGTGGTTCTGACCAATGGGGAAATATTACAACCGGAACGGAATTAGTGCGAAGAATGGGTGGCGAAAATTCTAAAGCTTACGCCATGACAACGCCTTTGATTACGAAGGCTGACGGTTCGAAATTTGGAAAAAGTGAAGGGGGCAATATTTGGTTGGATGCTGACAAAACTTCGGTGTATAAATTTTACCAATTTTGGTTGAATACCAGTGACGTTGATGCTGAAAATTACATCAAAATTTTTACTTTTTTAGATAAAGAAACGATTGATAATTTAATTGAAGAACATAAAACAGCACCACATTTAAGGGTTTTACAGCGCAAATTAGCGGAAGAGATTACGGTTTTTGTGCATAGTGAAGAAGCTTTGCAAAAAGCGATTCAGGCGTCGAATATTTTGTTTGGAAACGCCACTTCGGATGATTTGAAACAATTAGATAGTGCGACGTTTTTGGAGGTTTTTGACGGTGTTCCACAAGCGGAAATTGCCAAAGCTGATGTTGAAAATGGAATTGATATTGTTGAGGTTTTGAACGATAAATCAGGATTTTTAAAGTCGAATGGAGAGGCGAGACGCGCTTTGGGGGAAAACTCTATTTCGGTGAATCGTGAGAAAGTTGCCGAAGGTTTTTCACTTACTACAAACGATTTAATCAATAACGAATTTGTATTGTTGCAAAGAGGAAAGAAAAATTATTTTATTTTGAGAGTGATTTAGAAGAGTTTCAGGTTTCAAGTTTAAAAAAACAAATCCTAAATCTAAAATCTGAAATCTATAAAACCATTAAGTTACAACCTCGAATATCAGAATGATCAAAACGGCCCAATACTTCAAAAGAGTTGTTGGGCTTTTTTTTGCCTAAATCTTGGGTGGCGATAAACGAACACGAGTTGATATTAGCCAAATCAATCACATTGATGCCGCCGGTTTTGCCGTCTTCGACGTAACTTAAAGCGTCTTCGGTATCGCGAACGAGAATTTGCATCCAGTTTGGACATTCGAAAATTCCGTTACCAAAAGAATAGGCTTGCGACAACAATTCGGTCATGCCGTATTCTGAATGGATTGATTTTACACCAAAACCTTCGCATAAAATTTCGTGTAATTCTTCGCGAATCATTTCTTTGCGTCTGCCTTTCATGCCACCGGTTTCCATGATGATGGTGTTGCCCCCTAATCCCCAAAGGGGGAATTTTGAATGCTCGGAACTTTGTTTCCGGATTTGGATTTTTTCTGCCAAATCTAATAAAGCATAAGTAACACCAAAAAGAATTACGTTTTGATTTTTCTGTTCTAATTCAATCAATTTGTTTAGGAGTTCGTCATAATTATGCAAATAAAATCCACTTTCGGGATGATTGGAGCGCTTGATTAAATCATCAACCATGTAAATTAAGGATGAACCTTCACGCTCTAAATAGGATGGTAGCAAAGCGAGAACGGCATAATTTTCGATGTTTCCGTAAAAATCTGAAAAGGCTTTTAGGTAGCTTTTTTCGTATAAATTAATATTTGTTACCAGGTGTCGAGATGTGGCCGTTCCCGTGGTTCCTGAACTGGTAAAAATTTCCTGAATTGCTTCTGACGAAGACAAAACTTCGTGCGACTTGAAGAATTGTATGGGTAAGAACGGAATTTGCGTAAGCGACTTTACAGATTGCTTTTCCACATTTAGATGAAGGCAAAATTCGCGGTAAACGGCATTGTTTTCGTATTGAAAGCGAAATACTTTCAAGGCGATTTTTTCAAATTGTTTGCGATTTTGAATATTGAAAATGTCTTCGGGTGAAATCAATGCAAATTCTTTTTGCAAAGGTATAAAATAAAAAAGCTCCGGCAATTACCGAAGCTTTTAGTATTTTAGAAATTTGAGATTATTTGATAACCAATTTTCTTGTAGCAGTTTTACCTTCTTCAGTGATTTTTACGATGTAAACACCAGCTTTAAGGTTAGCAACATTTACAGTTTCTGTAGCAGTAGTGTTTACTACTTGTTTTCCAAGTACGTCAAAAATAGCAACAGATTTTGTAGTGTTAGCATCTGTAGAGATAAAGAATTTTCCACCAGTTACCGGGTTTGGATATACTTTAAGTCCAGCGATGTTGTTTTCTTTCACGCTCATTGTCATATCTTCTACCGAAAATTGATCGAAAGCTACAGTTCCACCGTTATATGCTCTAACAGCAAGTGTTAATACAGTTACGTTCGCTGGCGCCACTACAGTAATTTCATGCAATGTCCAATCAGTTGCAGCCGGTAAATATCCGTTATTATTTCTTAATGGATCGTCTGTATTTGTAGCAGCTTGGTAAATAATTGTTCCAGCAGCATCTTTATAGTTACTCCAAATACGAGCGTCAGTACCATCTCCAGTAGCTTTGTATCTAAAAGAAATTTTTAAAGTATTTCCAGCAGTTACAGGAACATCTTGGAAAAATCCTGTTGTTGCGGTTGCTACGTATTGAGCTGAATTGCTTCCATCGCTACCATCAGCTGCCACTAATGTTGGTGCAGTGTACGATGCAATAGGACCAGCAGACCAACCGTTCAAACCATCATTAAAAGTTGGGTTCACCACTAAATTTTGAGCTGTAGCAGCAAATCCAAGAGCAACAGTAAATAATAAAGTGTAAAGTTTTTTCATTCTAAATTGTTTTTTGTTTAGTAAAATTACGTTGCAAAGATAGCAACAAAATCTTTGTTTTAGAAAAAATCGTGTAAAATTTAGGTTAAATGTAAATTTACGATATTTTTATAACTATTTGACAATTAGTTTTCTGGTAGCTGAAGCGTCTCCCTCTTTTATTTTGATAATATAAACTCCTGGTGAAAGTGAGGATACGTTTAGCTCTTTTGACGTCATGTTACTTTGTAATACTTTTTTTCCCAAAACATCGTAGATAGTCACTTCTTTGTTCAAAGATGACTTTGAAGTAATATAAATTTTGCCGTTGCTCACGGGATTTGGGTAAAAGTTAAGACCATCAATTAATTCCTGCGAACGTTGGTTAGATCCTTTGGATTCCTGCGCAAAAGTATCAGCGGAACCAAAAGAAAAAAGTAATAGAATTATATAAATGTAATTTTTTAGCATATCACAGATTTGGTATTATAAAGTTACAAAAATAATTCAATTATTATCATGAGTTGTCCTAAAAACGGTTGACTCGTTAATAATTCAAATATAGTTAAATCGTGACAGGATCAATTCTGTTACGATTTATTTTTTTCCATTGTTTTAATTGTATTGTTTTTTGTTGATGTGCTTGACTTGGAGTTACCATATTAATAGACATATGTATCCTTAAGTTGTTGTACAAATCAATTGCTTGTATGACTTGTTTGTATAAGTTTTGATAGTTTTCAAAGATTTCATGCAGTCCAAATTCTTCTTTCAGGATTCCATTTACTCTTTCAGCT
>NZ_JAABLM010000024.1 GCF_009915155.1 Flavobacterium ichthyis
TAAAAGAAATACCCGGAATTTGTGAAATTGAAAAAGAATTAACTTTTCATATCGCTCGACATACTTTTGCAACAACTGTAACGCTTACTAATGGTGTTCCAATTGAAAGCGTGAGCAAAATGTTAGGCCATAAAAACCTACATACAACCCAACATTACGCTAAAGTACTAGACAGAAAAGTTAGTGAGGACATGAAGATATTGAAAAATAAATTTATAACTACTAATGCAAAAGCTATATAATTAGTGTTTTTCAATGCCAAAATCTTTCATCAAATCCAACCCATAATTTCGTAAAGCCGTGATGATTACTACGGCTTTTTTGCCACGTTCGGTGATGTTATATTCGGTTCTGGGTGGTACTTCTGGGAAAATTTCTTTGGTGATAAATCCATCATCAACCAACTCTTTCAAACTTTTAGAAAGCATTCGGTCTGAAATATGCGGAATGCTGTTGGCTAGTTCCGTGTATCGCCACGCTTTGTCTTTTACCCGCCAAAGAATGGGCATTTTATACGTTCCTCCTATTTTATTCATTACAAATTCTACTGGATTGTGAAAAAGGTGTTTATCAGAAACGAAATCGGGCATACTTACATTTTTGTTTGTTACTAACAAAGGTAACCATTATTGTTTTGTGGCACAAGCCGAAAGTAACTTTGCCTCATCAAAAATTTGTTTAAAAATGAAAAAAATAACAATTGTATGCACAGTAGTTTTAGGACTTATAAGCGGAACTGCATCAGCACAAAAAACTAAAAAATCGAACATCAAAAAACAAACAAAAATGGAACAAGTAAAAGAAGTAAAAAATTACGTGCATTTTCATGGTGCACCTTCGAAAGGTAAAATTTTAATGGTGGCTAGTTCACCAAGTACAAGCCAACAAACTGGTTGGCCCATTGGTTTTTGGGCAGCAGAATTAACCCATCCTCTAAGAGTATTTCAAGAAGCGGGTTATGATGTGGAGTTGGTTTCAACTGAAGGCGGCGATTTAATGATGGATGGTTATTCTAATCCTACTGATGCAAGTGGTTATTCTGCTCATGACATTATTACATTGGGTTATATGCAAAAACCTGAATTTAATGCAATGTTGAAAAACACCAAAAAGTTAACTACTGTTGATGCCAAAAATTATGATGCCATTTTCTTAGTTGGTGGTCAAGGTCCAATGTACACTTACAAAGGAAATACGGAACTACAAAAACTTTTTGTTGATTTCTATGAAAGCGGAAAGCCAAGTGCTGCTGTTTGTCACTCTACAACGCTATTATTAGAAACTAAAACATCTAATGGTGAATTGCTTGTAAAAGGAAAAACATGGACAGGTTTTGCTGATGCAGAAGAAGAATTTGCAGACCAAGCTGTAGGTATGAAAATTCAACCGTACAGAATTGAAGATGAAGCTAGAAAAATAGATGGAACAAACTTTAAAGTTGCGGCTCCATTTAGTTCGTATGCAATTGCAGACGGAAATTTGATTACAGGTCAACAACAAAACTCTGGAGCAGCTGCAGCAGAACTATTAGTGCAAATGTTGAATAAATAATGAACATAAACTTTAAAATACTAATTGTAACGGTAGCAATGCTTCTTAAAGGAAGTGTTGCTATTGCTCAATTAAGTGAAAGTGATACGCTCAAATTCCAACTTAAACTTTCATAAACTGGTACTTGGCAAAAAGGAAATGTTGAACAATTTACTATTCGTGGAAAATTAGAATTCGTCACAAACGCTACCAAAAATTTGGTTTACAAAACCCAAAACAATCTTTTATACCAAGAATTTGGAAATTTTAAAGCTGATAATGATATAAACAGCAGAAACTATGTTTATTGGAAACCATCTAAAAAAATATATCCATTTGCAATCGCTTACTTTCAAACCAACTATAGAAGAAAAATTGATTTTCGTTGGTTTTCTGGATTGGGTGGAACATGGCAATTCTATAAAGATAAAAACACAATTTTAAAGTTTTCGACTGCTTTGGTTTATGAAAATACTGATTTTTTAAATAGTCAATTTAATCAGGAAGAATATAATGGTAGCAACAACATTTCATTATGGAGAAGCACTATTTATGTTTCGGGTATGCATAAAATGTTAGAAGAAAAATTTAAAATTTATTATACGGCCTATTGGCAACCTGCATTAGGTTATTCAAAAAATAACAGATTACAGTTAGATACTGGAATTGAAATGCCATTGTGGAAAGATTTTAATTTTTTAGCTCAATATACCTTTAATAATGAGCAAGTTGTAGTTAAAAATGTAAAGAACATTGACCGTATTTTGACTTTTGGATTTGGCTATCAAGTAAAGAAATAATGTTATGATTTTAAGAAAAGTTTTTAATCCAATTTCAGTGATAAAATACTTAAAAACTGAATTAATAATCAGTACTATTTTATCAAGTTTAGTTTTCGTTTCCTATGACACATTAGGAATACATAAAGTATCATTACCATTTTCCATAGCTGCCATATTAGGAAGTGCATTAGCCATATTTATTGCCTTTAGGAACCAAAGTTCCTATTCAAGATGGTGGGAAGCAAGAACACTTTGGGGTGGTATTGTAAACAGTAGCAGAGTATTTGCACGCTTGGTAAGAACTTTTACAAATTCGCACAAAAATCAGCCCAATTTCGATAAGGAACGAAGTGAAAAATTCAAGAAAGAAACTATTTACATGCAAATTGCTTGCGTACATGCTTTGCGTTTGCATTTGAGAAAAGAGAACAATTGGGAAGTATTGAAAAGTTATATTTCAACCGAAGATTATAACAGATTGATGAAATCTAACAATAAACCAAACTATTTACAAACATTAATAGGAGAAAAAATCTATGAAGCTATGTCAAATGGTACTTTAGGTGGTTTTGATAGCTTTCAAATGGAAGGGCAATTATTAGCTTTAGCCAATTATCAAGGTGGTTGTGAACGTATTAAAAATACACCATTATTACGCCAATATCATTTTTTTACCAAACTATTTTTATCTGTTTTTATGTTCATTTTACCTTTTTCATTAATAGGTGATTTTGTGAAAATGGAAATTGGTTTTTTGGTAATCCCATTATCAGTTTTAATATCATTTGTATTTGCAACTATGGCAAAAGTTGGCGAAGTAAATGAAGAACCTTTTGAAAACAAAATAACGGATGTGCCTTTAACTGCTTTGTGTAATACTATAGAAAGAGATTTATTAGAGACTTTAGATTTTGAAAATTTACCAACAAAACTAGAACCCGAAAATGGATTTTTGTTTTAAATTATATGAACAATGAAAAAATTAATAACAATTATAGGTGCAGGACCAGGAATAAGTCAAGGTGTAGCAGAAAAATTTGGTAGCGAAGGTTTTAAAATTGCATTAATTGCCAGAACTGAAGAAAAATTACAACAACAAGTGATGGATTTGGCTAAAAATGGGATTGATGCAACCTATGCTATTGCCAATGTTGGAAATGAGGAAAGTTTGAAAAATGCTTTACTCCAAATTAAAGAAAAAGAAGGACATGCAGAAGTTATTTTATACAATGCTGCAGCAGTTTCGGTGATGGATATTTTAGACCAAAGTTGGGAAACCATAAAAAATGAAATGGATATCAATGTGGGTGGATATTTTAATTTGATGAAAATGGTAGTTCCATTTTGCTTAAAAGAAAATAAAGGAAAATTATTTGTTACTAATGGCGGTTTTGCGTTAGGCGGTGATGATCAGTGGACATCGTTAAGCGTTGGTAAAGCAGCATTAAGAAATTTAGTTCAGGCATTTCAAAAAAAGACTCTAGGAACAAACGTTCATGTTGCACAATTGACAGTTTGTGGTTTTGTTAATCCTGAAGATGAAAAATACAGTCCAAAAGCTATCGCAGAACAATATTGGAAATTATACAACCAAACAGAAGGAAACTTTGAGGGTGAAATTATCTATTAATTAAAGATACAATTGAAATGAGTAAAATAGCATTTATAGGCATTGGTAATGTAGGTTTTGCCATTGCCAACAATTTACAAAAAAAAGGTCATGAAATTATTGTAGCCAATAACGATGAAAATTCAGTAACCGTTAAAAAAGCATTAGAACAAAATGTTAACTTTTCGGTAAAGAATATTCAAGCAGCCATTGATGAAGCTGAGGTAGTTTTTTTGGCAACACCTTTCCAAGCTAACGAAGAAATTCTAAAACCTTTGAAATTCAACGGAAAAGTTTTAGTCGATTGTACTAATCCTGTTGGAATGGGCATTTCGCACGGATTAAATAGCGAAATTTCAGGCAGCGAAAAAGTGCAAGAATGGGCTCCAGATGCTAAAGTAGTAAAAGCATTTACTATTTATGGTTTCGAAAATTTCATCAACAGCGATTATCCCAATTACAATGTAAAACCTGTGATGATGATTGCAGGAAATGATTCCGAAGCCAAATCAAAAGTAGCAAAAATAAATACCGATATGGGTTTTGAAACGTTGGATACAGGAAAACTAGACCAAGCTCTGCACTTGGAACATATGACCTTGCTTTGGGTAAAAATGGTTCGCCGAGATGGGCATCACCCGAATTTTGTTTGGGCTAAATTGGAAAAGTAATTTTTGATTTAAACAATTTTTAATATTATTTGAAACTAGATTGAACACCAAAATTTTAACTTTACTCATCGGACTAAATGAGCAACTCAATTTTATCGATTTAGAAGTAGATAATCAAATGATGAAATATGAAAAGGCAATAAAGGTCATTTTGGTTTCTATTGCTAATTTAAAAAAACTCATAACAAAATCCAGCTTTAAAACCGACACAGAAGAAATTGATTTCTTTAAAGATATAAAACCACAATTCACTTCAAAACTAATTTATTACAACTTGGTCTATAAATTTGAAATGAAAAGGCCAAATGGAGGTAATCGCATTTTAAAGAAATTCTACAATATTGAGTTGCAAAAACTAAAAGCATTTTTTTAGTTAGGGTTTTTTATTTCTAGTTATAGCCCACATTTAGTCCAAAATAAATTTAAAATCTATTTACCAAATAAAAGAAACCTTTTTTAATTTATTAAGTAAGTCATTATCAGCTATAACGATTAGTTGCAACACAATATTAATTTCTTCTTGATGAGAAAATCTAATTATCGGCGGTACTTAAATCGTTTATGAGTCCACAAATAATGCTCTGGTTTTTCAAGAATTTGCTTTTCAATCATCTGCATAAATTTGTCAGATATTTGAAAATTTGGAACACTTTGTGGGTCATCTACAATCTTATGGAATGTAGCTTGATAGTAACCCCGCTTTATTTTTCTTACGGCAACAAAAATTACATTGAGATTCATCCGTTTTGCAAGCATTTCAGCTCCAGTATGAAACGGCACTTTAACCCCAAAAAACTCACCGAAATGGTGTGCTGAAGAAGCTTTTGGCGATTGGTCACTTGCCAAACCATATACGCTTAAAATATTCTCCAATTTATTGTTATGTACTGTGTCGATAGTAATTTTGGTATGAATTAGAAAGGCTTTAAAGCGCAAACGTATTTTACGAACAAGCTTGTCAAAATATGGATTAGCAATTTTTTTATATACAGCATAACCTCTGAAGCTTATGTGACGATTCATGGAAATAAGCCATTCGTAACTGCCATAATGACCACACATTAAAGCAATGCTCTTACCTTGTTGTTCCATTTGGCGATACAAATCGAGATTAGTAAAAGTGAACCGTTTCTCAATTTCGTTTTCGGAAATACTCATTGTTTTAATCATTTCTAGAAATGTATCGCAAAAATGATGGTAAAACTTTTTTTCAATCTCCAAACGCTCAGATGCTGTGAGGTGCTTTAAAGCGATTGATAAATTTTCTCGTACAGTTTTTTTTCTGTAACCTATTATTTTATAAATTATTATATATACGATATCGGAAATGAAATATAAAACTCTAAACGGTAGAATCGATAGAAACCACAACAATGGGTAGGCAAGAAGGTAAGCGAGCAATTGCATTTAAGGTTAATTTTATGCAAATATACGGCTTACTGAGTTAATAAATGGGCTTCGGGTTTTATTGGGCGAAAAACTGTTTGTATTTTTACGAAAAAAAAGTATGGACATTTATCTGATTGCAATAATTGCGATTAATTGTATTGTGAGTTTTAAGGGTTTTAACGACTTAATTTTTTTCAGAAAATATGAATTTCACGTGGGAAGTATTCGTGCGGGCGAGCAATTCAGAATGTTGAGTTCGGGATTTTTGCATGTGGATGTTGCGCATTTGGCCTTCAATATGATAACTTTATGGATGTTCGCACCTTATGTAATTTTATATTTAGGAAATTTTACATTTTTATTACTTTATATTTTTAGTTTGGCATTTGGAAATTTATTATCGTTACTCATTCATAAAAACGAATATTATTACCGCGCTGTAGGAGCTTCGGGAGCGGTAGTGGGAGTTGTTTTCTCTGGGATTTTGGTAGAGCCTAATTTACAAATTTGGTTTATGCCGGGTTATATTTTTGGAATAATTTACTTGCTTTATTCTATTTATGGAATGAAAAATAGAGCAGATAATATTGGGCACACGGCTCATTTTGGTGGTGCAATTGGAGGTTATGTTTTAACTTTAATTAAGTTACCGCAATTAATTCAAGTTGAAACTTTTACAGTTGCGGTTTTAGCTTTACCAATTTTACTTCTTTTTATTTTAATTAAAATAGGAAAACTTTAAAAATTTAGAAAATCTTTAATAATCTAATCGCCTTTACATTATTGGCACGCAATTTGAAATTCAACCAATAAAAACATTTAAAAATAAATTGTTATGAAAAAATCTATCTTAATTTTCCTTACTATGGTGGGTACCTCAACGATTGCACAACAAAATCAATTTGTTCCGCATCCTCAAATTACGGTTGCCGGGGAAGGTAAAGTAAAAGTTACTCCAGATTATGCCATTATTACAGTGGGAGTGGAGAATACAAGTGCGGATGCCGCTGAGGCAAAAAAGAAAAATGATGCGATTGTGGATGCGGTAATTAAGTACATCAAGGGATTTAAGATTCCAGCAGCAGATTATCAAACTAAACAAGTGTATTTGCACAAATCGTATGATTATAACAAGAAAAAAAACAATTTTGTAGCGAATCAACAAATAGCGATTACTTTGCGAGATTTAACAAAATACGATACCTTAATGATGGGGCTTGTGGATACTGGAATTAACAATATCAATGGAGTGGAATTTAAGTCATCCAAGTTAGCGCAGTATGAATCTGAAGCAAGAAAATCTGCTATTGTGGAAGCTAAGACAAAAGCAAACGATTATGCTATAGCGTTAGGACAAAAAGTAGGAAAGGCGATCATGGTTTCAGATAATTCTCAAACTAATTATCCAATGCCAAGAATGTATGCCATGAAAGCTGAAATGGCTGATGCAGGTATGTCTCACGAAACTTTGGCTATTGGTGAAATAGAAATAACTTCTAACGTAAGTGTGAGTTTTATATTAGATTAATTTTTTTTTGATAAAATGAGTTGTCCTAAAAACGGTTGACTCGTTAATAAATCAAATATAGTTAAATCGTGACAGGATCAATTCTGTTACGATTTATTTTTTTCCATTGTTCTAATTGTATTGTTTTTTGTTGATGTGCTTGACTTGGAG
>NZ_JAABLM010000025.1 GCF_009915155.1 Flavobacterium ichthyis
ATTTCTGATGAGGATTTTAAAGAAAGGCGGCGGATCGAGCCCGAAGGTCGACACGCCGCACCTATAAAAAAAAGAAGCCCGCTCTTTTCAGAGCGGGCTATCTTAAAGAAAGGCGGCGACATACTCTCCCACAGGATTGCAGTACCATCTGCGCAGGCGGGCTTAACTTCTCTGTTCGGAATGGGAAGAGGTGAGCCCCGCCGCAATAACCACCTTAGGTTTTTATGCTGAGTTTTTCAGCATCTCCGGCTAGGAGGAATATTTTAACATACTGGGATAAAGAATATTTTTATTTAGAAAGTTGCCTTCCCCGACTTGCATCGGGGAAGAGTGGCGCATAAGCTTACGGGTTATTAGTACTACTCGGCTATGACATTACTGCCTTTACACCTATAGCCTATCAACGTGGTCATCTTCCACGACCCTTAAAAGAAATCTCATCTTGTGGTGGGTTTCGCGCTTATATGCTTTCAGCGCTTATCCCTTCCCGACGTAGCTACTCTGCAATGCCCCTGGCGAGACAACAGATACACCAGCGGTCAGTCCAACTCGGTCCTCTCGTACTAGAGTCAGATCCACTCAAATTTCTTACGCCCGCAGTAGATAGAGACCGAACTGTCTCACGACGTTCTGAACCCAGCTCGCGTGCCACTTTAATGGGCGAACAGCCCAACCCTTGGGACCTTCTCCAGCCCCAGGATGTGACGAGCCGACATCGAGGTGCCAAACCCCCCCGTCGATATGAGCTCTTGGGGGAGATCAGCCTGTTATCCCCGGCGTACCTTTTATCCTTTGAGCGATGGCCCTTCCATGCGGAACCACCGGATCACTATGCTCTACTTTCGTACCTGATCGACCTGTATGTCTCTCAGTCAAGCTCCCTTATGCCATTGCACTCTACGCACGGTTACCAAGCGTGCTGAGGGAACCTTTAGAAGCCTCCGTTACTCTTTTGGAGGCGACCACCCCAGTCAAACTACCCACCAAGCAATGTCCCCGCCATAGGCGGGTTAGATCTCAGATAAGCAAAGGGTGGTATTTCAACAATGACTCCCCGAATCCTGGCGAACCCGGTTCAAAGTCTCCCACCTATCCTACACATCACTTATCCAAGACCAATACTAAGCTATAGTAAAGGTGCACAGGGTCTTTTCGTCCCACTGCGGGTAATCGGCATCTTCACCGATACTACAATTTCACCGAGCTCATGGCTGAGACAGTGTCCAGATCGTTACACCATTCGTGCAGGTCGGAACTTACCCGACAAGGAATTTCGCTACCTTAGGACCGTTATAGTTACGGCCGCCGTTTACTGGGGCTTCAATTCAATGCTTCTCCGAAGATAACATCTCCTCTTAACCTTCCAGCACCGGGCAGGTGTCAGGCCCTATACTTCATCTTACGATTTTGCAGAGCCCTGTGTTTTTGATAAACAGTCGCCTGGACCTCTTCACTGCGGCCAGCATTGCTGCTGGCGACCTTTCTCCCGAAGTTACAGGTCTATTTTGCCTAATTCCTTAGCCATGAATCTCTCGAGCACCTTAGGATTCTCTCCTCGACTACCTGTGTCGGTTTACGGTACGGGTTGTTTTAATCTAAGTTTAGAGGTTTTTCTTGGAAGCCCTTAGGTACACTATCTCTTTGCCCGAAGGCTCCGAGTACTATCGCATTTCCCCAAATCCTGCGCATTTTACTACAAGACTTATAGGTAGGTGCTTTAACGAACTATTCCGTCAGTTCGCGGTACTTTCATCACTCCGTCACCCCATCACAATTAAAACAAGTACGGGAATATTAACCCGTTGGCCATCGACTGTCCCTTTCGGGTTCGCCTTAGGACCCGACTAACCCTCAGCTGATTAGCATAGCTGAGGAAACCTTAGTCTTTCGGTGGCGGTGTTTCTCGCACCGCTTATCGTTACTTATGCCTACATTTTCTTTTCTAACCAGTCCAGCATACCTCACGATACACCTTCAACCCTGTTAGAATGCTCCCCTACCACTTACATTACTGTAAATCCATAGCTTCGGTAGTATACTTATGCCCGATTATTATCCATGCTCGTCCGCTCGACTAGTGAGCTGTTACGCACTCTTTAAATGAATGGCTGCTTCCAAGCCAACATCCTAGCTGTCTGGGCAGACAAACCTCGTTTTTTCAACTTAGCATACATTTGGGGACCTTAGCTGATGGTCTGGGTTCTTTCCCTCTCGGACATGGACCTTAGCACCCATGCCCTCACTGCTGGTAAACATTATATAGCATTCGGAGTTTGTCAGGAATTGGTAGGCGGTGAAGCCCCCGCATCCAATCAGTAGCTCTACCTCTATATAACTTATTCCAGCGCTGCACCTAAATGCATTTCGGGGAGTACGAGCTATTTCCGAGTTTGATTGGCCTTTCACCCCTACCCACAGGTCATCCGAAGACTTTTCAACGTCAACCGGTTCGGACCTCCACTATGTGTTACCACAGCTTCATCCTGCCCATGGGTAGATCACACGGTTTCGCGTCTAACACTACTGACTTAAGCGCCCTATTCAGACTCGCTTTCGCTACGGATCCATGACTTAATCACTTATCCTTGCCAGCAACGTTAACTCGTAGGCTCATTATGCAAAAGGCACGCCGTCACCCCACTAAAGGGCTCCGACCGCTTGTAGGCGTATGGTTTCAGGATCTATTTCACTCCGTTATTCACGGTTCTTTTCACCTTTCCCTCACGGTACTGGTTCACTATCGGTCTCTCAGGAGTATTTAGCCTTACCGGATGGTCCCGGTGGATTCAGACAGGGTTTCACGTGCCCCGCCCTACTCAGGATTACACTATCTATTATATTCTTTACCTGTACAGGGCTATCACCTTGTTTTGCAGCACTTTCCAGAGCCTTCCAGTTCAGTTTACATAGAATGTCGTGGTCCTACAACCCCATTATTGCCGTAACAACAATGGTTTGGGCTAATCCGCGTTCGCTCGCCACTACTTACGGAATCACTTTTGTTTTCTTCTCCTCCGCCTACTTAGATGTTTCAGTTCAGCGGGTTTGCTCACCTATCGGTGTACTATGTCTTCAACATAGTGGGTTGCCCCATTCGGATATCTACGGATCAATCGATGTGTGCTCGTCCCCGTAGCTTTTCGCAGCTTATCACGTCCTTCTTCGCCTCTGAGAGCCTAGGCATCCCCCATACGCCCTTATTTTGCTTATTGCGCTTGTTTTTTCTTCTTACAAAGAAAATTGCTTTCTACTTTTTAAATGTTTCTTATCCCAATATGTCAATGAACTTTAAGCTGTAAGCCGTCAGCTAATAGCTGCCAGTTAGCTTGGTGGAGAATATCGGAGTCGAACCGATGACCTCCTGCGTGCAAGGCAGGCGCTCTAGCCAGCTGAGCTAATCCCCCATTTTCTTAGTGATGAGTTATTAGTTATGAGTTATGAGTTACACAACTTCTCAACTCCCAGAATTTCCTAGTTAAGTAAAAACGTTTTTAATATCAAACTAATAGTTTAAAACCATTTGTTTGAAAAAGTAGTCCCGGGCAGACTCGAACTGCCGACCCCTACATTATCAGTGTAGTACTCTAACCAGCTGAGCTACGAGACTCTGTTTCTTCTTAATTTTTTTTGAACCAACAGCGAGAGCGAGAATGGTTTTTAACCAAAGAAATCTACAATCTCTTTTTTTTCTCTAGAAAGGAGGTGTTCCAGCCGCACCTTCCGGTACGGCTACCTTGTTACGACTTAGCCCCAGTTACTAGTTTTACCCTAGGCAGCTCCTTGCGGTCACCGACTTCAGGCACCCCCAGCTTCCATGGCTTGACGGGCGGTGTGTACAAGGCCCGGGAACGTATTCACCGGATCATGGCTGATATCCGATTACTAGCGATTCCAGCTTCACGGAGTCGAGTTGCAGACTCCGATCCGAACTGAGAACGGTTTTATAGATTCGCTCCTACTCACGTAGTGGCTGCTCTCTGTACCGCCCATTGTAGCACGTGTGTAGCCCAAGGCGTAAGGGCCGTGATGATTTGACGTCATCCCCACCTTCCTCACGGTTTGCACCGGCAGTCTTGTTAGAGTTCCCGACATTACTCGATGGCAACTAACAACAGGGGTTGCGCTCGTTATAGGACTTAACCTGACACCTCACGGCACGAGCTGACGACAACCATGCAGCACCTTGAAAGACGTCCGAAGAAAAAACTGTTTCCAGTCCTGTCGTCTCCCATTTAAGCCTTGGTAAGGTTCCTCGCGTATCATCGAATTAAACCACATGCTCCACCGCTTGTGCGGGCCCCCGTCAATTCCTTTGAGTTTCATTCTTGCGAACGTACTCCCCAGGTGGGATACTTATCACTTTCGCTTAGCCACTCAGTATTGCTACCGAACAGCTAGTATCCATCGTTTACGGCGTGGACTACCAGGGTATCTAATCCTGTTCGCTCCCCACGCTTTCGTCCATCAGCGTCAATATATTGATAGTAACCTGCCTTCGCAATTGGTATTCCATGTAATCTCTAAGCATTTCACCGCTACACTACATATTCTAGTTACTTCCCAATAATTCAAGCCCTACAGTATCAATGGCAGTTTCCCGGTTGAGCCGGGAGATTTCACCACTGACTTATAAGGCCGCCTACGGACCCTTTAAACCCAATGATTCCGGATAACGCTTGGATCCTCCGTATTACCGCGGCTGCTGGCACGGAGTTAGCCGATCCTTATTCTTACAGTACCGTCAAGGCTCTACACGTAGAACTGTTTCTTCCTGTACAAAAGCAGTTTACAACCCATAGGGCAGTCATCCTGCACGCGGCATGGCTGGTTCAGACTTGCGTCCATTGACCAATATTCCTCACTGCTGCCTCCCGTAGGAGTCTGGTCCGTGTCTCAGTACCAGTGTGGGGGATCTCCCTCTCAGGACCCCTACCCATCATCGTCTTGGTGTGCCGTTACCACACCAACTAACTAATGGGACGCATGCTCATCTTGTACCGTTGGAACTTTAATAATCAAATGATGCCATTTAAAAATACTATGGGGCATTAATCCAAATTTCTCTGGGCTATTCCCCTGTACAAGGTAGATTGCATACGCGTTACGCACCCGTGCGCCGGTCTCTAAATAGCAAGCTATTTATACCCCTCGACTTGCATGTGTTAGGCCTGCCGCTAGCGTTCATCCTGAGCCAGGATCAAACTCTTCATCGTATATTTTTAATGTTGTAAAAATCGATGCAGATTTTGGTCTTTGATTTTTTTAATCATCGACGCTCTCTTATTTTTTTGCTGTCAATCCAATATGTCTATGAACGTGTCTTCTTACTTTTTACCGAATCTCTCCGGCTTGTCACTTCTTGCGTTTCAGCCTCGCAGCGTTTGTTTCTCAAAGCGGGTGCAAAAGTACAACTTATTTTTTAACTCACAAGCTTTTTGAAAAAAAATTTTATTTATTTTTCCGAAGCTTTTTTTGTCCCTAAAAAACTGCGTTTTGCGGAGGGCAAAGATACAACCTTTATTTCCTATTTCGCAAATCTTTTTTTAGATTTTTTTT
>NZ_JAABLM010000026.1 GCF_009915155.1 Flavobacterium ichthyis
AAGTCCTCGGCAGAAAAAACTTTTTTTGTAGCCCAAAAAACGAGCTTCCGCTGGTCGCTGTTTTTTCCGGGCACAAAAAATAGTTTTTCTGCCTCCGGGCTTTCCACTTCAATCGCTGCTGCAACGATTTGAATTAAAAGTCGAAAGTTCCAAGCTTAAAACCTTTGCGTCTTTGCGAGACAAAAATCTAATTCAAAAGTTCTAATGTTAAAAACCTTTGCGTCTTTGCGAGATAAAACCTTCATTCCCTAGTGGTGCAAAAAAAATTCAGGTTGAAAAAGATTCCGCCTTCGCAAGAAAAAATAAAAAAACCTAACAAGTTTTCACAAACCTGTTAGGTTCCAAAAGTCAAACTTTCGACTTTAAACAAAAAAACCTTACATCGCTACAATCACAAACTCGCTTCGGCGGTTTTTCTGATGATCGGCTTCGGAGCAGTTCACGCCATCAGCACAATTGTTTACCAGTTGGGTTTCACCATAACCTTTTCCGGTTAAACGGCTGGCTTCAATGCCTTGAGATACCATCCAAGCCACGGTTGATTTGGCTCTTCTATCGGATAATTTTTCGTTGTATTGGTGGGTTTGACGGCTATCAGTATGTGATCTTACATCCACTTTCATGTTTGGATATTGTTTCATCACGTCCACAATTTTAGCCAAATCAACTGCCGCATCCGGACGGATATTCCATTTATCTAAGTCAAAATAAATAATTTCAATTCCAAATGTTTTGGCCAAATCCGAACCAACGGTTACTGGTTTCACCGATTTTTCAAGTTCAATATCAAGTGTTGTTTCGCCTGATTTTTCGCCGATTGTTATGCGGTTTTCACTGGTGTTGTATTCCGGTTTTTCAGCTTTTACGTAGTAATTTTTACCACATTCCACTTCTTCAAAACGGTAATTTCCTTCGCTGTCTGAGATAGTGGTTTTGATGACTTTGAACGAATTATCCGACAGCGTAACTTTTGCGTCAGCAATAATTTCTTTGGTTTCAAGGTCCATAATTGTTCCGGCCAAAAGCTGTTCGCATTCGAGTTTTTTGGTTTCCTGAAAGCGGTAAATATCGTCATAACCTTTGCCTTCACTACGATTTGAAGAAAAATATCCAAATCTGGTTTCGGTGTTGATGTAATACCCAAAATCATCCATCGGCCCATTGACAGGTGTTCCCACGTTTTGCACATTTTGGGTATCGGGAATATTATTTTGTAAAATTTTGGTTACAAAAACATCTAAACCTCCCAATCCCGGATGACCGTCTGAGGCGAAATACAATTCGTTTTCATTGGATACAAAAGGAAAAGTTTCTCTACCTTCGGTATTGATGCCTTTGCCTAAATTTTCGGGTGTTCCAAAACTTCCATCATCACTAATTTGCACTTTCCAAAGGTCCGAAGCTCCCAAAGTTCCGGGCATATCTGAGGCAAAATAAAGCGTTTTTCCATCTGGCGAAAGCGCTGGATGTGCTACGCTGTAATCATCGCTGTTGAAGGGAAGTTCGGTGATGTTTTTCCATTTTCCGTCTTCCAGAGTGGCTTTGTAAATTTTTAAAAGCGTAATTTTTTCTGAATTTTTGCCTTTTTTTCCGTCTTTGTAATTGTTTCGGGTAAAATAAATGGTTTGCCCATCAGGACTAAAAACGGGGGTTGATTCGTGAAATTTTGAATTTAAAGACGAAGAAAATTTCTCGGGTTTTTCGGCAATTGAGCCATCCACATTGAGTTTTGCTGCATAAATTTGGGTAAAACTTTGGTTGGTCCAGCGGTGTTTTCGGGTGGAAATTCCGCCGGTGTCGCGGGCTGATGCAAATAAAATTTTATCGCCAAAAACCGTGGTGCCATAATCTGAATATTCAGAGTTTATCCCGAAATTTTCTACTTTGTATCTTCCGGAATTGTCTTTTATTTTTTGCAAATAATCTTTATCTGAAGCATATAATTTTGCTCGCTGGTCTTGGGTATTTAACTTGTTGAACTGCTCGAGCATTTCATTGGCTTTGCCATAATCTCCAACTGATTTTAGGGTTTGCGAATAGCGGTAAAAATATTCGGCTTCGGCTGGATTTCCCATGGCAAAAAGTTCGGCATACCAACGGTTGGCTTCGGGTAATTGGGCATTGAAATAATAAGCATTTCCCAATTTTTGAAACATTTCTGCTGATTTGTAGCCTTTTTCTGCCACACGTTCGTAAGTTTTGATGGCATCGATGTAGGCATATTTTTCGTATTGTTTGTCGGCCGATTTTACCTGTGCTTTTTGGGCGAAAAGGCTGGTGGTAAACAAAAATGCCGCTAGGTAATGGTGTATTTTCATGGCTGTTTTTTTTTAGAAAAATCTTGGAGAAATGATGCGGTCGTAACGGTTGAAGAGCTCGAAACGAAGGAAAATTTCGTGCGATCCGGAGTTGTAATTTTCCAGTCTTGTGGTTTCCATATCGTATCCGTAACCTATGAAAAGTCCGTCACTTACCTGAAATCCTGCCATAGCACTAAGTGCCGCACTCCATCGCCAGGCCAAACCTACAGTGAATTTTTCGTTAAAAAGCGCATTGGCCGAAACATCAAGCTGCAAAGGCGAACCTTCCACGGCTTTCATCAAAAATGCGGGTTTTAATTTAATGTCCGGCGAAAGGTCAAAAACGTGACCTCCAATTAAATAAAAGTGCATTTTTTCTTTGGTTACCTGAATGGTATTATCGTCATAACGGTGGGTTTCGAAGAAATTTGGAACCGATAAACCCACGTAACTTTTATCGGAATGAAAATAAACTCCAGCACCAATATTTGGGCTTAATTCATTGTCGATGCTTTGTAAATTAGGGTCATTTGGGTTGTAAATTCGGAGTTTGTTGACATCCAAATTGAACAAATTGGCCGTTGCCTTAATCCCGAACGATAGTTTAAAGGTTTCCGAGGTTGGAACCGTGTAAGAAATATCTGCCGAAATTGCGTTTTCGTCTGTTGGACCAATTCTATCGTTGACAAAGGAAAGTCCAAGCCCTAAATTAGTGTTGTTAATTGGGGTGTTCATCGAAAAGGCGTTAGTGGTTGGAGCACC
>NZ_JAABLM010000027.1 GCF_009915155.1 Flavobacterium ichthyis
CCTAACATTTTGCTCACGCTTTCAATTGGAACACCATTAGTAAGCGTTACAGTTGTTGCAAAAGTATGTCGAGCGATATGAAAAGTTAATTCTTTTTCAATTTCACAAATTCCGGGTATTTCTTTTAGATAAGCGTTCATCATTTGGTTGGATAGGATTGGTAGAAGTCTATCAATATTTTTACATTGTGGATGATTTTCGTATTTATCTATTATCATTTGAGTAACAGGTAAGATTGGAATTTTTGAGGCAGATTCTGTTTTTTGTTTTTGTGTTGAAATCCATTTCTCACCATCAATACCAAAGTTTATATGAGACTTTGTTAAGTTTTTGACATCTATGTATGCCAAACCTGTAAAGCAGCTAAAAAGAAAGATATCGCGAACTAGAGTTAGTCTTTCTGTTTTGAAATCTTTTTCGATGATTGATTGGATTTCAGCCTCAGTCAGATAAACTCACTCAACTTCTTTGACTTTGGATTTATAATTAGCAAATGTATTTTTCTCTAACCAGTCATTAGCCACACAAAGCTTTATTATTTTATTGAAGTTTTTAAGGTATTTTACTGCTGTATTATTGGCACAATTTCTAACACTTCGTAACCAAAATTCGTAATCCGTTATAAAAGCATGATCAATCTTTGTAATGTCGATATCAGAAATATTATATTTCCATTGCATAAACTCAATAGTATGTTTGAGTGAAGTAGTGTAGCGTTCCAATGTTCCTGGAGCTTATTCTTTGCCAACCAATTCTTTTATTTTATTGTTGTGGTCTTGGAATATAGGAACCAGCATTCTTGCTCTTTCATCAACTCCTAATAGCTTGCTTTTAAATATTTCGGTTGTTATTGTTATCTTTTTATGGATTAATTCCATTTCAGCATCTCTTATTTGACTTTTCAGTAAATCAAGATGGTTATTTATTGAACGAGCTTCTTCTGAAGTACCTTTCATTTTACCTGCCTCTGTGGACCATTTTGATATTTCTACAAATCGGTTTGTACTCAGCTCGATACGCTTACCGTTGATAGTAATTCTCATGTAAATAGGAATTAAACCGTTTGCAGCTACTTTCGCTTTCTTTGCATAAAAGAGAATTGAAACTTTTGTTTTCATCGTGGTGACCTTTTTAGTTGTTATTAAATTTAACTTAAATATGACTAATCCACAAGATGTACAGTTTTTTAAACTGGTTGTTGAACTGGCTGTAAAGCCTTGTGAATACTAGTCTGAAATAAAAATCGCCAAAATTTGGATTGTTTAGGGTAACCGATTTTATTCCTTTAGGTTCACGAATGAATGAATATTTTGATATGTGATAAAAAGAAAAAACCCTTAAAATCATACGATTTTAAGGGTTTAAATTCAATTTGCATTTCAGCTGGCGGAGAAAGAGGGA
>NZ_JAABLM010000028.1 GCF_009915155.1 Flavobacterium ichthyis
TGAACATGCCCCAAAAAGTTAGACACTATTTGGGGCATTTTTTATGGAAAGAAAAGTTAAGTATGATTACGCATTTAAATTAGAATGTGTTAAGTTAGTTTTAGAGAAACATTATTCTGTTTTGTATGTTTCAAAGTTGAAAAACATCAGCAAATCCAACGTTCGCAAGTGGGTTAATTTTTATAAAGAATACGGAACTGCCGGATTATTGCCCAGGCGAAACAACAGCTATTCAGTTGATTTTAAACTCACAGTAATCCAAACGATTCGCAAAGAAATGCTTTCTTTGAGGGAAAGCTGTTTAAGGTTTAACATACCCGATGCTGGTCTTATTGTAAAATGGAAAAAAGATTTTGCTAACTTTGGAATCAAAGGATTACAACCAAAACAAAGAGGCAGACCCATATCCATGAGCAATAATAAACGCAAGAAACGCAAGTCAGACAAACCCCTGACAAGAGAAGAAGAATTGTTGAGAGAAAACGAACTACTTCGTTGTGAGAATGAATTGCTAAAAAAGTTAGACGCCTTAATTCAAGCCAGGAAAAATCCCAAGCCATAATAGAGTTAAGGCATAAATTTGATTTAGAAGTCCTTTTAAATCAAACCAATATGGCACGAAGCAGTTTCTATTATCATAAAAAACAATTGGATCTGCCTGATAAATACAAGACAACAAAGGAATTAATTAAGTCCATATACCACCAACATAAAGGACGTTATGGCTATAGAAGGATAACTGATGAACTTCAGAACCGCGGGCTAAGAATCAATCACAAAACGGTTTTTAGATTAATGAAATTATTAGGTTTGAAAAGCATTGTCAGGATAAAAAAATACAAATCTTATCGAGGCGAAAATGGCAAAATAGCGCCAAATATTTTAGAAAGAAATTTCAAAGCCACAGCTCCAAATCAAAAATGGGCAACCGATATCACCGAATTTAATGTATCGGGCAAGAAACTCTATCTATCGCCAATCATAGACTTGTTCAATCAAGAAATAATCAGCTATGAACTCACGGAAAGACCTGTATTCAACCAAGTAGTAACCATGCTCAAGAAGGCATTTAAAAGAATCCCAAACCGTACAAACCTAATGCTTCATTCTGACCAAGGCTGGCAATATCAAATGAGTCATTATCGGACATTATTAAAGAAGAAAGGCATTATACAAAGTATGTCCAGAAAAGGAAACTGTTTAGACAATGCTGTGATCGAAAATTTCTTTGGCACATTAAAATCTGAAATGTTTTACACACAAAAATTCAAGTCGATAGAACAATTAAAAAAAGAAATTGATAACTA
>NZ_JAABLM010000029.1 GCF_009915155.1 Flavobacterium ichthyis
CATATGTATCCTTAAGTTGTTGTACAAATCAATTGCTTGTATGACTTGTTTGTATAAGTTTTGATAGTTTTCAAAGATTTCATGCAGTCCAAATTCTTCTTTCAGGATTCCATTTACTCTTTCAGCTATCGCATTTTCATATGGATCATATTCTTGTGTCATGCTAATTGAAATGTTGTTTTTCTTTAACAAATAGGTATATTCTTTACTGCAATATTGCAAGCCTCTATCAGAATGATGAATGAGCTGGTTTTGTGTTTTTCTATCAACTAAGGCCATTTCTAAAGCTTTTGCTGTAGTTGAGCTCATTAAATTATCTGACAGCTGGTAACCTATTATTTTCTTCGAACAAGCGTCGGTGAGTAAAGGCAGATAATACGTTTTTTCCTTTGTCCGGAGGTAAGTGATATCAGCTACCCAGACTTGTTCAGGTCTGTCAAAGGTTAAATCGCTGATTAAATTTGGATAGCGTTTCATCCAATGTCTTGAGTTTGTTGTTTTATAATATCTTCGAGCTTTTGGAACCTGTAAATATTCTGCTTTTAAAAAGTCTAAAAAATTATCTACCAATTGATATATGATGTTTTATAAAGTCGTTTTGTAGCATTAGATAAAGTTTTTTACCACCTGTTCGGGGTAATTGTTTACGAATATTTACAACTAAACTTCGTAATTGTTCCGGGTTGTACTTAGATGGTTTTATACCGGATTTTCGTTTATAAAATGCCTGTTTTGTGTATCCAAACAGTCCGCATAATTCATAAGTAGCTAATGAACAGCTGGAGCTTATTTCTTCGACTGCTTGGAACCAGACTTTTTTACGATATCTATTTTAAGTTCACGTTCGGCTATTTCGATAAATCGTTTGAATACTTTTAATTCTTCTTCTTTTTTAGCCAATTGAGCTTCCAGCTCCTTTATTCGCTGTTGTTGTGGATCTTTCATGGGACGGCCAAGTGTAAGTTTGTCTTCATAGGTAAATTTACCATATTTTTTTAACCATTTTGATATACAACTATGCCCAAGAATATTGTAGCGTCTTTGAAGTTCTGCCTTGGTGAA
>NZ_JAABLM010000030.1 GCF_009915155.1 Flavobacterium ichthyis
TGTCCAGAAAAGGAAACTGTTTAGACAATGCTGTGATCGAAAATTTCTTTGGCACATTAAAATCTGAAATGTTTTACACACAAAAATTCAAGTCGATAGAACAATTAAAAAAAGAAATTGATAACTATATAACTTATTATAACAACGATAGAATAAAGTCGAATTTAAACAAAATGAGCCCGATAAAATATCGAGCTCACCATTATCAAATTTAATTGTAAATTTGTCTAAACTTTTGGGTGCAGTCTAGTTTCGGGAGGTTTTTTTTTGTGTCTTGTCCTGAAAAAAGTTGACTAAATTTTAGTAAATATGTCGACAAAAAAGAAAATTTTAAAAATTGCAAATCCTCCACAAAATTATAGCGAAGCATTTAAACGTCAAGTTGTGAGTGAATATGAAAGGGGTTTATTCACCAAGGCAGAACTTCAAAGACGCTACAATATTCTTGGGCATAGTTGTATATCAAAATGGTTAAAAAAATATGGTAAATTTACCTATGAAGACAAACTT
>NZ_JAABLM010000031.1 GCF_009915155.1 Flavobacterium ichthyis
GGTCGGGCTTTTCGTTTCAAGTCCTCCCTCGTCGTTCCTCCTCGCTGTGGGCTTTTCACTTCAATCCCTCACGCAAGTAAGTGCACACCAAAAAAAACAATCTACAAATTTCTATACATCCAAAAGGGAAAAAATCCGTAGAAATGTACAAGATAAATTTACTTAAACCCTATGGAATTCATCTCCTGAGCAGGCTTGTAAAGAACGATGCCTGATACCCACTTCAATGCCTATTAACTCTTCCACTGGATTTCGATCGTTAGTCCACTTATTTTAGGACAATAAAAGAGCAAATAAAAAAATCCTCATCATTCTGAACATGCCCCAAAAAGTTAGACACTATTTGGGGCATTTTTTATGGAAAGAAAAGTTAAGTATGATTACGCATTTAAATTAGAATGTGTTAAGTTAGTTTTAGAGAAACATTATTCTGT
>NZ_JAABLM010000032.1 GCF_009915155.1 Flavobacterium ichthyis
CGCAAGGTCCAGCAGGACAAGATGGAGCAGACGGTCAAAACGGTCAAGATGGTCAAGATGGATTAACGCCAACAATCGGTGGAAACGGAAACTGGTTCATCGGAACTACCGATACCGGAATTGCTGCGCAAGGACAAAACGGAGCAGACGGTCAAGATGGTCAAGACGGACAAGACGGATTAACGCCAACAATCGGTGGAAACGGAAACTGGTTTATTGGATCAACTGATACCGGAATTGCTGCGCAAGGTCCAGCAGGACAAGATGGAGCAGACGGTCAAAACGGTCAAGATGGTCAAGATGGATTAACGCCAACAATCGGTGGAAACGGAAACTGGTTCATCGGAACTACCGATACCGGAATTGCTGC
>NZ_JAABLM010000033.1 GCF_009915155.1 Flavobacterium ichthyis
GCAGCACTTGACGCAGAGCGTTATTTAGCAACTTTAGAATAATTTTTAAAAAAAATTAATTAAATACAGCAGCACTTGACGCAGAGCGTTATTTAGCAACTTTAGAATAATTTTTAAAAAAAATTAATTAAATACAGCAGCACTTGACGCAGAGCGTTATTTAGCAACTTTAGAATAATTTTTAAAAAAAATTAAGTAAATACAGCAGCACTTGACGCAGAGCGTTATTTAGCAACTTTAGAATAATTTTTAAAA
>NZ_JAABLM010000034.1 GCF_009915155.1 Flavobacterium ichthyis
TACATAACCTATTATAACAACGATAGAATAAAGTCGAATTTAAACAAAATGAGCCCGATAAAATATCGAGCTCACCATTATCAAATTTAATTGTAAATTTGTCTAAACTTTTGGGTGCAGTCTATTTCTGATGAGGATTTTAAAGAAAGGCGGCGGATCGAGCCCGAAGGTCGACACGCCGCACCTATAAAAAAAAGAAGCCCGCTCTTTTCAGAGCGGGCTATCTTAAAGAAAGGCGGCGACATACTCT
>NZ_JAABLM010000035.1 GCF_009915155.1 Flavobacterium ichthyis
GCGAAACCGTATTGCCACAAAGGTCTGTTGCTGTCCAAGTTCTTGATAATGAATAATTTCCAGCGCAAGTTCCGTTAGTTCTTACTTCTTCAAAAGTTACATTTGCAGTGCCACAATTATCCGAAGCTGAAAGCGTTGCCGCAACCGGAACTGCATCACAAGAAACGGTCAAATCTATTGGTAAAGTTTCGTTGAAAGTTGGAGCCGAATTGTCTTCCACAGTTACAATTTGCGTATGCGAAACCG
>NZ_JAABLM010000036.1 GCF_009915155.1 Flavobacterium ichthyis
GAACAGCTTCGGTAACTTTTGAAGAAGTTCGAAATAACGGCACTTGCGCTGGAAATTATTCATTATCAAGAACTTGGACAGCAACAGACCTTTGTGGTAATTCGGTTTCGCATACGCAAATTGTAACTGTGGAAGACAATTCGGCTCCAACTTTCAACGAAACTTTACCAATAGATTTGACCGTTTCTTGTGATGCAGTTCCGGTTGCGGCAACGCTTTCAGCTTCGGA
>NZ_JAABLM010000037.1 GCF_009915155.1 Flavobacterium ichthyis
GAAATTATTCATTATCAAGAACTTGGACAGCAACAGACCTTTGTGGCAATACGGTTTCGCATACGCAAATTGTAACTGTGGAAGACAATTCGGCTCCAACTTTCAACGAAACTTTACCAATAGATTTAACCGTTTCTTGTGATGCAATTCCGGTTGCGGCAACACTTTCAGCTTCTGATAATTGTGGAACAGCTTCGGTAACTTTTGAAGAAGTTCGAAATAACG